>NZ_JALLIX010000025.1 GCF_023242365.1 Pseudomonas sp. MWU13-2100 | reverse complement strand
GCGGTGCGGCGATCCGACAAGCTCCGCTCCCACAGGATCGAGTCGCACCGCGAACTATCGGTTAGCCCCGGACACTGTGGGAGCGGAGCTTGCCCGCGAAGCTTTTAGCGGCCTCAAGGACGCCATCGCCGGCAAGCCGGCTCCTACAGGGACCGTGTCACACCGCAAATCCTCGGTCAGCCCCCGACACTGTGGGAGCGGAGCTTGCCCGCGAAGCTTTTAGCGGCTTCAAGAACGCCATCGCCCGCAAGCCGGGGCCTACAGGGCCGAGTCACACCGCAAACCCTCGGTCAGCCCCCGACACTGTGGGAGCGGAGCTTGCCCGCGAAGCTTTTAGCACCCTCAAGAACGCCATCGTCGGCAAGCCAGCTCTACAGGGCCGAGTCACACCGCAAACTCCCAGCCAGCCCCGCACACGGTGGGAGCGGAGCTTACCCGCGAAGCATCACTCAACGCCCATAGATGAAGAGCATCAACACCTTGAGCAATATATTGCTCAACGATGCTTTGTTCCGCATCATATACACCTGCCTCCTTCTATATACCCCGGATGACACCACCCCATGACCCAGCCGTCCCGCAGCCTGGCCTCGACACTCTTTCCCGTCGGCCTGCTGCTTATCGCAATGGCCTCGATTCAATCCGGCGCCTCCCTGGCCAAGAGCATGTTCCCGATTGTCGGCGCCCAAGGCACCACCACCCTGCGCCTGATGTTTGCCAGCATCATCATGGTCCTGGTCCTGCGCCCCTGGCGGGCCAAGTTCACCGCCAAGTCCCTGCGCACCGTCATCATCTATGGCATCGCCTTGGGCGGCATGAACTTCCTCTTTTATATGTCCTTGAGAAGCGTGCCCCTGGGCATCGCCGTCGCCCTGGAATTCACCGGCCCCCTGGCGGTGGCGATCTACGCCTCGCGCCGGGCCATCGACTTTCTCTGGATCACCCTCGCCGTCAGCGGACTCCTGCTGCTCATCCCCACCGGCGCGACCAGTGCCAGCCTTGACCTGCCCGGCGCCAGCTATGCATTGGGGGCCGGCGTCTGCTGGGCGCTGTATATCCTCTATGGCCAGAAAGCCGGCAACGACAACGGCATTCAGACCGCCGCCCTCGGCGTGGTGATTGCCGCCCTGTTCATCGCCCCGATCGGTATCGTCCACGCCGGCGCCGCGCTGCTCACCCCGGCATTGATCCCGACCGCCATCGGCGTCGCCATCCTGTCCACCGCCCTACCCTACAGCCTCGAAATGGTCGCACTGACGCGTATGCCCGCGCGTACCTTCGGCACCTTGATGAGCATCGAACCCTCTTTTGGCGCACTGTCCGGACTGCTGTTCCTCCACGAGTACCTGTCCGCAGCCCAGTGGCTCGCCATCGCCTGCATTATCTGCGCCTCCGTCGGTGCCACGCTGACTCTGCGCAAGGACTCCGCACCGCCCGTTGCAGTCGATTGAAACAGAGTGTGAGTCAGCTCTGGTATTTGCCGCTCAAATAGGACATGTTTACACCTAACTCAATGCCAGCCTTGGAAATTTTGGACAGGGGCCTCAAGGAAGAATCAGGCGGCACGAAAAAGCCAAACCGGACGAATTGATCCGGGGCAGAGATAGGGATGGTAATGAACCGCTTCTTGATAGTCCTGGCAGTACTTGCCGTCGCCGGCTGCACCGCAACCTCGAAACCGATGAAATACGGTAAACGTGGCCTGCATATCAACTGTTCCGGGCTGACATCTTCCTGGGAAAAGTGCTACGCCAAAGCCGCCAACTCCTGCAGTGATAATGGCTATAGGGTGCTTGCCAAATCCGGCGACGCCGTGGAAGACCCAGGTGATTACCCGTTCGGTCTCAACCCGGCCGGCTATACCAGCCGCAGCATGATCATCATCTGCAACAAGCCGTCCGCGCTGAGCCCTAAACCGCCCCTGCCAGTTGCCGATTGATTTCGTCATGGCTCGATCGCAACACCTGGTACTGCATGTCCGGACTCACCAGCATTCGCGCCATCACGAGCGCACCCACGCACTGGGATAGAATCGACCAGGCCTGGCTTTCGTTGCCCAGCGCCTGTGCCCAACGCTGTTGCAAACGGTAAATCCAGTCCTCGGCCTGCTGGCGCACCGCCAGATCCCCCCGCGCGATTTCCGCCCCCAGCGCGGGCAAGGCACGGCCGCTCTCCGGCTGCTCGACATGGGCCATGCTCAGGTAGCGTTTCAGGCAACGCTTGAGTTGCGTCCGGTCGGGCTCACCCTCCCCCCCAGCCGCACCAGACTCTGACTGAGTTCCCGCTCGACAATTGAGCTGAACAGTTCGTCCTTGGACGAGAAGTGACCATAGAACGCCCCACCACCGAGGCCGATGGCTTTCATCAGGCCGTCCACGCCGACGCCCGCAAAACCTTCCCGTTTCGCCGACAGCGCGCTGCTTTTTTTATCCGCAGCAATTTCCCGGAAAAATACGCCCTCAAGGATCAAGACGGCATTCTCGACCGCGCCCATATCGCCGAGAATTATTGGTACCTGCACAGCCAGCCCCGCGACGCCTGGACCTTCGAGCTCGATCTGCGGCCCTGGAATGAACGCTGGTGAGCCCCCCTCACGACAATAACAACAAGGAGCTGTATCCATGAAAAAAGCCTTCGATTTCTATTTTGACCTGGGCAGCCCGGCCTCCTACCTGGCGTACACCCAGTTGCCCGGCCTCTGTGAGCAAACCGACAGCCAGCTGGTTTATCAGCCGATGCTCCTGGGCGGCGTGTTCAAGGCCACGGGTAATACCTCTCCGGCCGAGATACCGGTCAAGGGGCTTTATATGATCCAGGATCTGACGCGCTATGCCCGCCGCTACGGCGTCGCCTTCCGCTACAACCCGCACTTTCCGATCAATACCCTGATGCTGATGCGCGCGACCACCAGCGTGTAGCTGCGCCACCCGGAACGTTTTGTCGAATTCGTCGATACCCTCTATCGCGCCCTCTGGGTCGACGACTGAATGGCCTAGATCTCGACCACCAGTCGACCTTGCGCCGCGCCACTGGCCAGCAAGCTATAAGCCTCCTCGGCGGTTTCCAGGGTAAACCGCCGGGGATCGAGCACAGGCTTCAATTGACCGGCTTCGATCAACCGGGCGGCCTGCGCCAGTATCTGCCCGTGATGCTCGCGCCCGCGACCGGTCAGCAATGGCAGCAAGGTAAACACCCCGGAATAAGTGGCTCCGCGAAAGGACAGCGGTGCCAGACTGTGCTGCCCCCAACCGAGGCAGCTCACGACATGCCCGTAATAGATCCGCGCCGCCTGGAACGACCGGTCCAGGGTTTCGCCACCCACCGTGTCATAGACAATATCGAAGCCCTCGCCAGCAGTATGCTGCGCGACATATTCCTCCACGCCCATCTGCCGATAGTCGATAAAGGTCGCGCCAAAACTCTCGATCTCAGCCTGTTGCGAGGTTGAGCCGGTGGCGAAGACCTTGGCGCCGAACGCCTTGGCAACCTGCACGGCCACATGCCCGACACCCCCTGCTCCTCCCTGGATCAACACCGACTGACCGGCGCCGACCCGGGCACGATCGACCAGACCCTCCCAGGCGGTAATCAGCACCAACGGCAATGCCGCGGCCTCGCGCATGCTCAGGTTGGCCGGTTTGCGCGCCAGCAGTCGGGCATCGACCACGGCAAACTCGGCCAGCGAGCCCTGGGCACCACCGATCCCGGTGGCCAACCCGTACACCTCGTCACCCACCGCCCAGTCGCTGACATCCTCGCCCAGGGCTTCGACAACCCCGGCCAGGTCCATGCCCAGGATCGCCGGCAACGGTTGACGGGCATGGGCGGCCTGACCTGCGCGGATCTTGGCATCCAACGGGTTGATGCCACTGGCCTTGATGCGGACCAGCACCTGACCCGCCGCGGGCGCGGGACGGTCGATGGAAACCAGGCGCAGCGGCGCATTGGCGGCGTCGACCAGCAGAGCGTTCATTTCAAGCGAGTGGGACATGTCGGCAATCTCGAGCAGTGGAAGTGAGACCGATCATGCGCCCCGTCACTCATACCGATAAGACACATTATTGCTATAGTGATCATGCCCTTTTGGCATGAGTGAGGCGTCCCGTGGATAAACTCAATGCAATGGCCATTTTTGTCCGGGTCGTCGAACGCGGCAGTTTTTCCGCCGTGGCCCGGGAACGGCAGACCAGCCAGCCGACCATCAGCAAAATCCTCAAGGCCCTGGAGAGCGAACTGGGTGGCAAGCTGATCGCGCGCAGTACACGCCAGTTGTCACTGACCGATGAAGGCCAACGCTACTACGCTCAGTGCCGGCAGATCCTCGCCGCCGTGGACAACGCCGAACACAGCTTTCAGTCAGGCCGGGAACAGGTCGCCGGCAGTTTGCGTATCGGCTCATCGGTGAGTTTCGGTCGTTTGCAGATCGCCAGCCGACTGCCGGACTTTCTTGCGCGCTATCCGCAGCTGGACATCGACCTGCAGCTCAACGACCAGAACCAGGACCTGGTCGAGGAAGGCCTGGATGTCAGCCTGCGCATCGGCGAGTTGAGCGACAGCAGCCTGATTGCCCGGCGCATCGGCGATACCCGACGGATCACAGTCGCCAGCGCCGCGTACCTGGCGCATCGGGGCGAACCGCAAAGCCCAGGACAGTTGGCCGGGCACAACTGCCTGCAATTCAATCTGCTGAGCAGCCAGAACCTCTGGCACTACGAAAAGGACGGACAGCGCTACAGCGTGAGGATCAAGGGCAATGCCCAGAGCAATAATTCGGAGGCAATTCGGGAAATGGTCCTGGGCGGGCTCGGTATTGCGCTGTCGCCGGTGTGGCTGTTCGCCGAGGATCTGAAGGCAGGTCGGGTCACGGCGATTTTACCGGGTTATCAGACCCAGTCGCTGCCGATTCATGCGGTGTTTCCGGCCAATCGCCGGCAGTCAGCCAGGGTGAAGGCGTTTGTCGACTATATGAGCGATGCCCTGCTGGAGCTTTGAATACGCCACAACCGAAACCCCATGGGAGGGAGGTTTGCCCGCGAAGCTTTTAGCGGCCTCAAGGGCCTCTTCGCGGCGGTCCGGCGCTCCGGTAAATGCTCCCACAATCTGTGGGAGCGGAGCTTGCCCGCGAAGCTTTTGGCAGCCTCAAAGGCCTCTTCGCGGATACATCCCACACAGTATTTCGGTATCTACGATCAGATCGCAACCGTACGGGTGTTCAACCACTCCAGCGCCGCACCATCGAGCAACGGGCTCAAACGCTCGCGCACCTGAGCGTGATAAGCGTTGAACCAGTCACGCTCGTCCTGCGTCAGTAACGCCGGCTCCAGGCAACGGGTATCGATCGGGCACAGGGTCAGGGTTTCAAACTTGAGAAACTCGCCGAACTCGCTCTTGCCCGCCTCACGGCTCAGCACCAGATTTTCGATACGCACACCCCAACGGCCCGGACGGTAGGTCCCGGGTTCGATGGAGGTGATCATCCCCGGCTGCATGGCGGTCTGCGGCGCCGGTACAGCCTGGTAGGCGATCACCTGCGGACCTTCGTGCACGTTGAGAAAGTAACCGACGCCATGGCCGGTGCCATGCCCGTAATCCACGCTTTCAGCCCAGATCGGTGCCCGGGCGATAGCATCCAGCAGCGGCGAAAGAATGCCCCGGGGAAACTGCGCCCGAGACAGGGCGATCACGCCCTTGAGCACCCGAGTGCAATCGCGCTTCTGCTCGACCGTCGGCATACCCACCGGGACCATCCGAGTAATGTCCGTGGTCCCGCCCAGGTATTGCCCGCCAGAGTCGATCAGCAGCAGGCCGTCACCCTCGATCAAGGCATGCTCCGCCTCGGTGGCATGATAGTGCGGCATCGCCCCATTGGCGTTGAACGCGGCAATGGTATTGAAACTCAGCGACACATAGCCCGGACGCCGCGCGCGCGCTGCGCTCAGGTGCTCGTCAATGGTCAACTCGGTGACCCGCTCATGGCCCAGCGCGGTTTCCAGCCAGGCAAAAAATTCGCACAACGCCGCCCCGTCCTGCTCCATGGCCTGACGGATGTGCACCGCGTCATCGAGACTCTTGCGGGATTTGGCCAGGGTCGTCGGATTGAGTCCCTCGACCAGCGTGACTTCCCGAGCCAGATGATCCAGCAAACCGACCGTCACCCGCGCCGGGTCGACCAGCAACCCCGCACACGGCGGAATGCTGGCCAGCGCCGCACCGATTTCGCTGTAGTCACGCAAGCTCACGCCATCGACCTTGAGCACCTGCGCAAGCTCTGCACTCACCTTGCTCAAGGACACGAACAGCGTGGCCTGTTCCTGGCTGATCAGGGCAAAGGAGACGAATACCGGGTTGAACGACACATCGGCCCCGCGCAGGTTGAACAACCAGGCAATATCATCCAGCGTGGCGATGAAATGCCAGTCGGCGCCACGGGTTTTCAACTCCCGACGCAACTGGGCAAGCTTATCGCCACGACTGACCGTCGCTTGCGGCGGCAGATGCGGGTAGATCGGCTGGTTCGGCAGCGCCTCGCGGCCTTCCCAGACCTGCTCGAGCAGGTCAATATCAGTGCGCAGCCGCGCGCCACGGGCCTGTAACTTGTCACCCAGGCTGCGCGCCGACGCCAGCGCCATGACCGCGCCATCCACCGCGACCACGCCCCCTGGCGGTGCCTGTTCAGCCAGCCAATCCAGCGGGCCCGGTTGCCCCGGCAACAATTTCATCAGTTCAATACCGCTGCCGGCCAGTTCCTTGGTTGCCTGCTCCCAGTAGCGGCTGTCTGCCCAGACGCCGGCGAAATCCGGCGTCACGATCAAGGTGCCGACCGAGCCATGGAAGCCTGAAAGCCACTGCCGGCCCTGCCAGTAGGCGGGCAGGTATTCCGACAGGTGCGGATCGGCAGACGGCACCAGCAAGGCCTGCACACCTTCACGGCGCATCAGTTCGCGGGTGCGTGCCAGCCGCTCGGGTACGGTTCCTTGACTCGGGGTCTGCGTGCTCATTGTGTCTCCTGCTAACCACTTAGTTATTCAATTGTTATCCGGCACTCTCACGGCTGGGCAATCGCCCAGAACGGCGCGGGTGCACTCAGGCTTGCCTTGATCGCCGCCGCGGCACGGTCGATGTCCTGCTCAGAGGTAAAACGCCCCAGGCTCAGGCGAATGGTCCGGCCGGCCAAGCGCACATCGTGCCCCAGTGCCAGCAGCACATGGGACGGCGCCTGGCTCGCGGAGTTGCAGGCCGACGTCGCCGAGTAGGCCAGGGACCGCGCCAACGCCGCACCGTCGAACTCGCCTTCGGCAAAGGTCAGACTCAGGGTATGGGGGATGCGTTCAGTCGGGCTGCCGTTCAAGCGCAGGCCCGGGACATCCGCCAATTGCTCGAGCAAGCGCTGGCGCAGATGACGGATGCTGGCGATTTCTTCTTCCAGGTGCTCGGTGGCCAGGGCGAAGGCACTGCCCATGCCGGCGATCTGGTGGGTGGCCAGGGTGCCGGAGCGCAGACCGCCTTCATGGCCGCCGCCGTGGATCTGCGCGTGCAGCTTCTGCTGCGCGCGCGGCCCCACATACAAGGCACCGATACCCTTGGGCCCGTAGACCTTGTGGGCGGAAAACGACATCAGGTCCACCGGCAAGGCGGCCAGGTCGATCGCCACCTTGCCCGCGCCCTGGGCCGCGTCCACATGGAACAGCGCACCGTGCTCACGCACCCGCTGGCCGATGGCCGCGATGTCACTCAGGGTACCCAGCTCATTGTTGACCAGCATCAGCGAGACCAGGAAGGTGTCCTCGCGCAGGACCTCACTGACCATCGCCGTGGTGATCAAGCCTTCGGCATTCGGCACCAGGTAGGTGACGGCGACCCCGGCTTCCTGGAGTTGTCGGGCGGTATCGAGCACCGCCTTGTGTTCGATCTGGCTGGTGACCACATGCCCGCCACTGACACCACGGGCCTGGGCGACCCCCTTGAGTGCCAGGTTGTTCGACTCGGTGGCCCCGGAGGTCCAGACGATCTGCTCGGGGCTCGCCCCCACCAGGCTCGCCACCTGTTGCCGGGCCTGCTCGACCGTCTGCCGGGCGCGCTGGCCGAAGGCATGGGAACTGGACGCCGGGTTGCCGAAATTACCGGAAAAGCCGAGGCACTCGACCATCACCCGGATCACCCGCTCATCCACCGGTGTGGTGGCGGCATAGTCGAAATACAGAGGAAGTTCATTCATGGCAAAAAGACTCATAAAGCGTGTCCCGCGGATCGATCTCTTGCTGATCACCCACCCTGTGGTTGGACGAACAGCTATACCCGATGGAAAACGATTAAAGAAAGATAACTTTCAGTAAAAGTGCGTAGGAACGCTCCTGAAATCCAGCTTACAGGCCCGGGGAAGGTGTTGCGAGCGTCAATCGTGCCGGAGCAGACGGCCCGTTTCAACGGGGGGACAGGAAACACACAGGGGCGGGTCAACGCAGCAGTTGCCGCGCACTCTCATGCAACAGCGGATACAACGAAATCACCAACAGCAGCGCCATAGCGATATTGAACAGCCGCAGCCAGCGCGGCTCACGCAGCACGTTGCGCAACAGACTGCCGCAGGCCGCCCAGAGACTGACGCTGGGCGCGTTGATCAGGGCGAACACCGCCGCGATCACCCATACATTGCTGAAATAGCCCTGCAATGGCGTGTAGGTGCTGATCGCGCCGATCGCCATCACCCAGGCCTTGGGATTGACCCACTGAAATGCCGCGGCGCTCCAGAACCCGAACGGGCGACCCGGCCCCTGCTCCGACTCGCTGACCGGTCCGGAACCGGCGATCTTCCAGGCGAGGTACAGCAGATAGGCGCCACCGATATAACGCAGTACCGAGTAGAGCACGGGATAAGCCTCGAATACCGCCCCAAGACCGAGGCCCACCGCCAGTACCAAGACAAAAAAGCCGCAGGAAATACCCAGGATATGGGGAATGGAGCGGTTGAAACCAAAGTTCACGCCGGACGCCAGCAACATCGTGTTGTTGGGGCCGGGGGTCACTGAAGTCACCAGGGCGAAAAGGGCAAAGCCCAGCAGCAGGTCCAGCGAAAGAGTCATGAACAGCGTCCAGCCACAAGGTCGGTCAGGGACTCAGCCTATCCCACGGACTTGGCGGAACTCACGCACAGTTGGTAAAAACTTGGACCGATACAGTTTTACCTTTCAGCTCTGAGGACTGTGTCTGTTACTGCCACGGTCGGCGCTGATCTCACCCTGATCATCAAAGCCCTGGACCTTGCGTGACGGCCCCATCAGTTGCGCTTTCTTCTGCTGGTATTCATCGAACGACAGCCCGCGACGGTTCAAGGCTTCCAGCGCCAACTCCCTGCTCTCTTCAGCACTGTAGGGCCGCAGTTCGGGAGACGAAGGACTGGCACAGCCGGCCAGCAGCGAAAAACCGAGAAGCAGTAAGAGCATGGATGAATGTTTCATGGCGCGACTCCCGGGAACCTGGCGTGAGGCAATGGACACAGGCTACCCGGCGCGCCGGCAGGGCAAAAATCACCCAGCTCGATAGTCGCTATCGATCGCCTCGGTCATTCCGGGTTCGGGGCGTCGATCTAGCCCACCAGGGCACACTGCAAGGCGTCGTCCGGACTGCGCTCGATACTGCGCAGCACCTGGAATGAATCGAAGCTCACCGCCTTGGCGTGGTGGGCGCGGATCAGTGCCCAGAAATCCTCTTCGCCGCTTTCGAAACGGGCGAATGCCGCTTCACCATCCTGCCTGGAGCGCCATTGCAACGCATTGAGCACGCGCCGACCGTCGTCGCTGGCCTGCACCGTGCCGCTGATAAAACCACCCTCGACCCGGGCCAGCCGCTCGGTCTGCCGGGACAAGGCAGACACCAGCGCCTCCAGTTGGACAGGCTCGATCTCGAACTGGATCAATTGGGTAAAACTGCGATTTTGTTCTGTCGACGGCATGAAAAGGCTCCCCAGGAAGTCGGACAGGATCTTGTGATCCGAGGCCATGCAGGGTAAAACCTCCAGTTAACTCAAGGTCAAGAGATTTCTCGCCATGGCAATGCAAAAGCCCCTGCCCACGGACAAGGCCCTCACGGTCGGCCAACTGGCGGCCCGCAGCGGCGTGGCGGTGACCGCCCTGCACTTCTATGAATCCAAGGGGTTGATCCAGAGTTATCGCAACGCCGGTAACCAGCGGCGTTATCCGCGCGAGGTGCTCAGGCGGGTAGCCTTGATCAAGGTTGCCCAGCGCCTGGGCATTGCCCTGGCGGAAATCCACCAGGCCTTGCAGGCACTGCCCGAAGGCCGAGCGCCGACGGCGGCGGACTGGAAACAGTTGTCGCAACAGTGGAGAAGCGGACTGGACGAACGCATCGCCCAGTTGACCCGGCTGCGGGACAAACTCGATGGTTGTATCGGTTGTGGCTGCCTGTCGATGGAGAACTGCCCGCTGCGCAACTATGGCGATATGTTGGGTGCCCATGGGACGGGGGCGCGGCTGCTGGAGCCGCGGTGAATATGGCAACAGACTTATAAGGATAGACCTGTTGAAGTGCATCTCTGTGGGAGCCGCTCCCGGTTTTGCGTACGACGAAAAACCTGTGGGAGCGGAGCTTGCCCGCGAAGACGTCAGCCCAGACACCACAACCCCAACAGCCCGATAAGGTCGCGGCAACATTCGGTAATGAGTAAGATGGTGACCTTTGAGCGCGGTCCTGCCGCGCCACTTGCCGATATTAAGCCGACCCCATGCCTTTCGATCTCAGCGTAGACCTGACTACCCTCGCCATTCTTACCATTGTTGCCTTTATCGCCGGATTTATCGACGCCATCGCCGGCGGCGGCGGTCTGCTCACCACCCCAGCCCTGCTCACCGCAGGGCTGCCACCGCACCTGGTGCTGGGCACCAACAAACTCAGTTCGACCTTCGGCTCGGCCACTGCCGGTTTCACCTTCTATCGGCGCAAGTTGTTTCAACCGGGGCAATGGAAACTGGCAATCCTTGGCACCTTCGTTGGCGCACTGATCGGTGCCGTGACCGCACACTTCATGCCAGCCGAATGGCTGAACAAGATGCTTCCGGTGATCGTCTTCGCCTGCGGCCTGTATCTGCTGTTCGGCGGCACACCCAAGGCACCGCTGGACAGCAACGCGCCGATCAAAAAGAAATGGCAGCTGCCCCAGGGTCTTGGCTTGGGTTTCTACGACGGCGTGGCCGGTCCCGGCACTGGTGCCTTCTGGACCGTCAGCAGCCTGCTGCTCTACCCCATCGACCTGGTCAAGGCCAGCGGCGTGGCGCGCAGCCTGAACTTCGTCAGCAATGCCGCCGCGCTGTCGGTGTTCGTGTTTTCCGGCCAGGTGGACTGGGTAATCGGCCTGTGCATGGGGGTGTCGGTGATGGTCGGCGCGTTCTTCGGCGCGCGCACCGCCATCAGTGGCGGGGCGAAGTTCATTCGCCCGGTGTTTATCACCGTGGTCCTCGGCCTGACCGTGCGCCTGGCCTGGCAACACTGGTTCAGCGTGGCCTGACAACCTGTGGGAGCCGACTTGCCGGCGATGGCGTCCGTATGGACAGCGCCAGGCTCCAGGGCCTCATCGCCGGCAAGCCGGCTCCCACAAAACCTAGGCCGGCAGCAGCGGTTCCGCGTAGCCCAGGCGTCTGGCCAGGTACAGGTCGATCAGGTAGCGGGCGATCGAGCGCGAAGCCGGCAACGGCGGCATATCGTGGATACTGAACCATTGCGCATCCTCGATCTCGTCAGCCTGCGGGACGATCTCGCCGCCGGCATACTCGGCGTGGAAACCGAGCATCATCGAGTGCGGGAACGGCCAGCACTGGCTGCCTATGTACTGGATATTCCTGACCTCGACCTGCACTTCCTCGCGGACCTCCCGGATCAGGCACTCTTCGGCCGACTCACCCGGCTCGGCGAAACCGGCCAGGGTGCTGTAGACCCCGGGCACGAAACGCGGCGAACGGGCCAGCAACACCTCGTCACCCCGGGTCACCAGCACGATCATGCTCGGGGAGATCCGCGGGTAGCTGCGCAGGTCACAGGACTGGCAGAACATCGCCCGCTCCAGATGCACCTGGGTCATGGCCTGGCCACAGCTGCCGCAGAAACGGTGCTCGCGCGCCCAGGTAGCGATCTGCGCGGCATAACCGAGCATGCGGTAGATCGTGTGATCGCCCTCAAGCATGAACGCCCGCAGGCCCTGCCAGCGACCGCCCGGTAGCTCGAAGCCGGACTTCAGCTCGAGCAGGTAGACCGGCTCGCCGTCCAGGTGCCCGATGCCGTGCTCGGCCAACAGCGATAGGTCCTGGCGCTTGATCCACTCACGGGGAAACAGAACCCCGTTGTCGTCCAGCAGAAAACCGGCGGGGCTATGCACCACGGCCCAGCCACCGGCCTGCTCGATATCCAGTACAGCGGTTGTCCAGCGTTGAGTCATCGGGGAGTCCTTGGCAGGCTTCAATCAGGGAATTCGGCTTTCTGCTTGCTCATGTGCGCGGCGATGGCGACGCGTAAGTCAGTAGATTGCAACATGGCGGCGTTCCAGGTGGCAACGTATTCCAGCCCGTCATCGATCCGATGGTCGCGCATGTAGCTGATCATCGCCTTGGTCCCGGTGACGGCAATCGGCGACTTGCCGGCAATTTCCCGGGCGATCGCCATGACCCCGTCGAGTAACGCCGCATGATCGGGGTAGACGCGATTGACCAGGCCAATACGGGTCGCTTCGTCGGCGCCGAACTGCCGACCGGTATACGCCAGCTCCCGCAGCATGCCGTCGCCGATGATACGAGGCAAACGTTGCAAAGTGCCGACATCGGCGGCCATGCCGATATCCACCTCCTTGATGGAAAACTGCACGTCCTCGGCGCAGTAGCGCATGTCGCAGGCGGCGATCAGGTCGATGGCACCGCCCAGGCAGTAGCCCTGGATCGCCGCCAGGACCGGCTTGCGGCAGTTGTCGAGCGCATTGAAGGAGGCTTGCAGTTCGAGGATCTTGCGCCGCAGCAGGCGGGCGTTGCGGCCGACATCCTTGCCCAGTTCGTTGGCTACCGAAGCGAGCAGCATCAGGTCGATCCCGGAGGAGAAGTGTTTGCCGGCGCCGCTGATGACCACCACGCGCACGGCGTCGGTGTCCTCGATCCATTGGAAGATCTCGACGATTTCGCTCCAGAAGGCCGCGTTCATCGCATTGATCTTTTCCGGGCGGTTGATCCGGACATGGGCGATGTTGTCTACCAGTTCGACGTGGAAGGCTTGGTATTCGGACATGACGGGCATCCTTGGCAGGGCGAAAAGAGATTCACCACTATAGCAAGGGCCCGTCTCGGGCTATAGGAAGCGGATGTGCCAAAAGCCGGACGATGCACCGCAAGACCACGGTGGATGGCCGCCTGCGGCGGTTCGCGGGCAAGCACCGCTCCCACAATGTCCGAGTCGACCCACTCATGGGCACAACTCCCACAATGTCCGAGTCGACCCTGCTCATGGGCACAACTCCCACAATGTCCGAGTCGACCCCACTCATGGGCACAACTCCCACAATGTCCGAGTCGACCCCACTCATGGGCACAACTCCCACAATGTCCGAGTCGCCCCCACTCATGGGCACAACTCCCACAATGTCCGAGTCGACCCCACTCATGGGCACAACTCCCACAATATCCGAGTCGACCCCACTCATGGGCACAACCAATGACCCTGTGGGAGCGGTGCTTGCCCGCGAACCGCCATGGGCGGCCATCCACAGCAGATTTATCGCCGGGCCAGGATCAACTGCTCGATGGCCTGCGCCGCGCCGTCCTCGCTGTTGCTGCCGGTGACCACGTCGGCCTGGCGCTTGACCACCTCCTCCGCCTGGCCCATCGCAATCGCCAGCCCGGCCCGATGGAACATCGCCGGGTCGTTGCCGCCGTCGCCGATGGCCGCCGTCTGCGCCAGCGGCACGCCGAGGTATTTCGCCAGGGTCAGCAATGCCTCGCCCTTGTTCGCCTGCATCGCGGTGATATCCAGGTAGGAACGCTGCGAACGGCTGGCCAACGCCTGGTCCGCCACCAGCGGCTGCAACACCGCCTCCAGGTCGATCAGCAATTGCCCATCGCCACTGGCGCCGACAATCTTGTCGATGCGCTCGAGGTACGGCGTGAAATCTTCCACCACCGTCGGCGCATAACCCAGCGCCTGCTGTTCCCGAGGGACCATGGTCCCGTGGGGGTCGCGCAGCAGCCAATGGTTGTCGGCAAACACCCAGACCTCAACCGCCTCATGCCGCGACAACAGCTCCAGGGTGATGAGCGCCGCCTCACGCGGGATGTAGTGGGTCACCAGGTAACTGCCATCAGGGTTGACCAAGGTGCCGCCGTTGAACGCGGCAGTGGGAATATCCACCCCCAGCGCCTCGATCTGCTGACGCATGGCCCGCGGCGGACGCCCGGTGGCGAGGCTGAAAAACACCCCCGCCGCGCGCAACGCCCGCACAGCCTCGACCGTGCGCGGACTGAGACGGTGATCGGGACACAACAAGGTGCCGTCCATATCGCTGAGCAGCAAACGAATCGGATACTGCGCCACACTCTTCATCCGAGGCTACGCCAGACACGGCCATCACGGGCCAGCAGTTCGTCGCCGGCGGCGGGGCCATTTTCCCCGGCCTTGTAGCCCTGCACCTGATCGTCCTCGCCCCAGGCGTCGAGGAACGGCTGCACCGCCCGCCAGCCATTCTCAATGTTGTCGGCGCGCTGGAACAACGTCTGGTCGCCGGTCAGGCAATCGTAGATCAGGGTTTCATAGCCGGTGGACGGCTGCATCTCGAAAAAGTCCTTGTAGGCAAAGCCCAGCTCGACATTGGTCATTTCCAGTGCCGGCCCCGGACGCTTGGCCAGCAGGTCGAACCACATGCCTTCGTTGGGCTGGATCTGGATCTTCAGGTAGGTCGGCTGCAGACGCTCGACCTCGGTGTCGCGGAACTGCGCATAGGGCGCCGGCTTGAAACAGATGGCGATTTCCGTGTTGCGCACGTTCATGCGCTTGCCGGTGCGCAGATAGAACGGCACGCCGACCCAGCGCCAGTTGTCGATCATGACCTTGAGCGCGACATAGGTTTCGGTGTTGCTGTCGGGCGCCACGTTGCTTTCTTCACGATAACCGGGCACGGCCTTGCCACCCAGTTCGCCGGCCTGGTACTGGCCGCGCACCGAATTGGCCCGGGCCTCCTCGACCGTCCAGGGACGGATCGCGCCGACCACCTTGGCCTTTTCACCGCGCACCGCATCGGCACCGAACGCCGCCGGCGGCTCCATCGCCACCATCGCCAACAACTGGAACAGGTGATTGGGCACCATGTCCCGCAGGGCGCCGGTGTGTTCGTAGAAACTGCCACGGGTCTCGACGCCGACGGTCTCGGCAGCAGTGATCTGCACATGGTCGATGTAATGGTTGTTCCAGAACGCCTCGAACAGACCGCTGGAGAAACGGCTGACCAGGATGTTCTGCACGGTTTCCTTGCCCAGGTAATGGTCGATGCGATAGATCTGCTTCTCGCTCATCACCTTGAGCAGACGAGCATTCAAGGCTTCGGCGGTGACCAGGTCGGAACCGAAGGGTTTTTCGATCACCACCCGACGAAACACCCCGTCGCTTTCCTCCAGCAACCCGGCCGCGCCCAAGCGCCGCGCCACTTCGCTGAAGAAGCGCGGTGCGGTGGCCAGGTAGAACATCGCGTTACCCGTGCCACTGGCGACGATTTTCTCGTCCAGGGCGACATAGGTCGCGTCGTCGAGGAAATCGCCCTGCACGTAACTGATGTGTTTGGCCAGGCGCTTCCAGAGTCCGGCGTCCAGCGCCGCCTCCGCGCTTTCCCCGGTCTTGGCCGCGACTTCGGCGCGACTGAAGTCCTCGAGCATCTTGGCGAAGTCGGCATCGCTCATGGCGTTGTGATCGACCCCGACGATGCGCAAGCCATCGCCCAGCAGGCCGTCGCGGGTCAGGTTGTAGAGCGCCGGCATCAGCAGGCGCTTGACCAGATCCCCATGGGCACCGAACAGAAACAGCGTGGTCGGCGGCGCGGGCTCGACCTTGCGCTTGGTACGGGAGGCAGTCATTTTTTCGGCGTCTCCACATGGCCGCCAAAGCCGAAGCGCATCGCCGACAGCAACTTGTCGCCATAGGTGCTTTGCTGGCGGGAACGGAAGCGGGCAAACAGCGAGTTGGACAGCACCGGTACCGGCACCGCCTGCTCCATGGCCGCCTCGATGGTCCAGCGCCCTTCGCCACTGTCGGCCACCGCACCGCTGTAGCCGTCGAGTTTCGGATCGCTGGCCAGGGCGTCGGCGGTCAGGTCCAGCAGCCAGGACGAGACCACGCTGCCGCGCCGCCAGACTTCGGCGATATCCGCCAGGTTCAGGTCGAAACGCTGGTCCTCGGGCAGGCTCGGCGAATTCTTGGTCTTGAGGATATCGAAGCCTTCGGCGAAGGCTTGCATCATGCCGTACTCGATACCGTTGTGGATCATCTTGACGAAGTGCCCGGCGCCCGGTGGCCCGGCATGGATATAACCACGCTCGGCACGATCATCGGCGCTGACCCGGTCGCGGGTCCGGGCAATCGTGCCGATCCCCGGGGCCAGGCTGGCGAACAGCGGGTCGAGGCGTTCGACCACCTGGGCGTCACCGCCGATCATCATGCAGTAACCGCGCTCCAGGCCCCAGACTCCGCCGGACGTGCCGACATCGATATAGTCGATGCCCTTTTGCGCCAGCTCCTGGCCGCGACGGATATCGTCCTTGTAGAAGGTGTTGCCGCCGTCGATGATCACATCGCCGGCGTCCAGCAGTTTGCTCAGCTGGGCAATGGTGTCCTCGGTCGGCGCACCGGCCGGCAGCATCACCCAGACCGCGCGCGGTTTATCCAGGCCGGCCACCAGCGCCGCCAGATCGACGACGCCACTGGCGCCCTCGTTGCCCAGGGCGGTGACGAAGTCGGGATTGCGGTCATACACCACTGTCTGATGGCCATCAAGCATCAGGCGCCGCGCGATATTGCCGCCCATGCGGCCCAGTCCGATGATTCCCAGTTGCATGCAGGGTACTCCCGATATCGATGAAAAAGCTCTGTCACACCTTAGCCCAGCGGCAGGCGGATGTCTGTCTCGATATCCGCCGAGACGATGATTGCAGACGCCCATCGACAGGGTTTCAAGCCGTCGTATCCACTTCGCCAGTACTGAAAAACAGCGCCTGGGCCACGCGCCTGTCGAGAATCTGACCACGGTGGATATCCAGCGTCAGCTGCGCCCGAGCACCCTGCCCGGCTTCGATCCTCGTCGCCGCCCGTTGCCGGGCCGCGGCCTGGGCCTTGCTGCCCAGGCGCCGTTGCGCCAGGGTCTTCAGGTGCGCGCTGACAAACCCGCTGTCCGCGGTGGTGGCCGCCGGGTAATGGAAGTGCGCGTACCACAATGGACGACCATCCTTGTGGCTGATCACATACTCTTGCTGGAAACCACCCTGGTCTTCCGCCTGTCGCCCGCCGGCCCGGTGAATATCCACCTGGTCCTGCTCTTTCAGGTACTGCAGACGCGCCAGCTGCGGCACATTGCGCTTGATCGCAGCGATACGCGCATTGCGCCCCTCGGCGATCAGTCGGGTGGCTTCGTGGCGAAGGGTATCCTTGAGCGTTCGAGCGGTCTTCACCGGCGCTGATGCCCCGCCGCCATCACTGAGTGCCTGTTGGATATCGTCCGCCAGGGCATTCAGTTTCTGCGCCTTCAGCGCCAGGATACCTTGTAGATCGCGGGGGTCCTTGGAGGTTCCGGTCAATGCCATGACCTGGCGAATCAACGCGTCGACGCCCTCGCGCTCGGCCTGCCCCTGGGTCACCAACCTGGACAATCCGACCTTGCGCTGGCTCGTCGGGGCCGGCGCCGGCTCGACCTTCACTTCCTCCCAGAACGTGTCCCGGGCATCCTCCTTGTTCTCCTTGAAGGCCGACACCAATCCGCCATTGGGATCGGTGATCTCGACGATTTCGTCCTCCTGCTCGGGCGTACGCTCGCGCACCCGGCCGACAAAAACCTCGCGGTTGCGGGTCCGGATAAACTTCTTCCGTGAGCCGCCAGCTGCCGGACCAGGCTTGGGAGCAGGTTCGCTCGCCACCGGTGCGGCCTCCCCCCATAGCTCGAAAAGGCTGTTCAGCGCCCCTTCCCGCAACTGCGCCAGCAACCCTGACAGGCGCGTGGCGTATTCGAGCAGGCGCTGTTGCGGCATCAGGCCCTGCAAGTAACTCAGCAGGTCGCGGGTCTCGTCATAGCGACTGATGGCCGTCAGCAAGGCATCGATCCGGTCCTGGCGCGGGTCCTCGGCACTCAGGCGATTGATCGTATTGGTCACATAGCGGGTTTGCTCGGCACTGTGCTTGATGGCGGCGAAGATCTGATCGTCCAGTTGCAAGGTGATCTGCAACGGCAGTTCGTCCAGGGTCAAGGCCAGCAAGGTCGGCAGCTGTACCGCCTGCCAGTCCAGCGGCGTGAATGCCTGCACCACCGCTTGTTGCAATGCATCGGCTTGCGCCGCCCCTCCTTCGGCAATCCCGCGCAACTCATCGAGCGCGGCATATTCCTTGGTGCTCCAGAGGATCTGTTTGTCGGTGAGATCGACATTGTGCTTCAGGTTGGCGACGACCTGGACATAGCGCTCATCGGTGTTTGCAGTGATCATCTCGCCAATCTGGCTGGCACTCAGGCTGCCTTCGCGCCCCACCGCCAGGGACACATTCAACAGTGTCCGGCAATTGCGCACGCTGTCGGCCAAGGCCGCCATCAGCGTCTGTGGCTTCGGCACCACCTGGCGGTTGTCATTGAACTCTTTGATGAGTCGGATCTTTTCTTCGAGGACAACCTGCAAGTCCTCCAGCTTGCCCAGGTATTCGGCGCGTTTGTCACTGCGCTGGCGGTCGTTGAAATTCTTCGCGGTCTTGCCCACGCTCATGATCTCAAGACGCTTGCTCAGCGTTTCGGCCTCGTTGAACAGGCTGCCGACACGCGCCGAGATCTGCGTCACTTGTCCGTGCAATGCACTGGCCCGGTCGCGCAGCTTGCGCTGCAGGCGCGCCTGCACGGTTTCACGACCGCTGCCACCGCGCAGGCGCAAACGCAGATCCAGGCGCCAGCCTCCCTGCTCGTCCTGTTCCACGAAGGGCCCCGCGGAGCCGGAGCGATCGACAATCCGCGGACCGTCCGCACACCACGCCACCGGATAGAGGGCGTCCTCGATCAGCGCGTGCCAGCCCTTGTCCGCAGGCCCGGCGAGATACACCAGGCCTTTTTTCGGCCCGCTCGGCGACAGCGTACCGAGGCTGTCGAGTCGCTCCGGTGGTGTCTCGAACGTCCTGACCCTGAACTTGCGCAAGGCCTGCATGGACGCCGCCGACAGGCTGTAGCGCGGACTCGACCAGGAACGGTCGAACGGCGGCCAAATGTCATCGGCGGCCTGGGGTGTGCTGATGCGCTCAAGCGGGGCAAGCGTCTCGACCGCCAAGGGCTGCGATTGCAGCAACACCGGCAGTACCTCGGAAGACTTCGGCAGGACTTCGCGTGCGCCGGCCATCACCTCATGCAACAGCAACGCTGCCAGGTTGCTCAACAGATCGGCCCAGGCCTGGGCCCGAGCCTCTTCGTCGCGGCCCTGCAATGCCGGCAGCTCCTGACGCACGCCACGGTACAACTGAATCAACCAGCCGGCCTGGGTCAACGGACCGCTGGCAAACATCAGCCAGGCACTGAACAACTGCCAGCCGCAGTCCTTCAAGCGTGCCCAGCGTTTTTCCGCGTTCGACAGCAACTGGGTATCGGCCTGCTGGACGACGGCGTCGATACAGGCATGAAAGAGCTGATCGAGGTAATCCCCGTTGATATCCTCGCTGCCGAGGGTCGCCGGTGCCGGTAACGACGGCAACGGCGCGGTTTCATCGCCGGGCAACACGGCGCCGAGATGGGGATGCTGGAAACCGCCATTGGCATAGACCGCTTTCCTCGGGGCGGCGAGCCAGGCCAGCACGCTGTCCTGCAAGGCCCCCGCCTGCCCGATCGCTTCCAGCAGCGCCTGGCGGCTGCCGTACTCGCTCAAGGGCGGGTCGAACAGCGGTCGATAAAGTACGTGAGGGCCTTGGACAAGGTCCTGCGACTCGATCAGGAACATCCCCTTCACCTTGTCCAGGCTCGACGCCGGGCTGGCCTGCAACGCCAAGGCCCGGAGGACCACCGGCCGACCGTCAACCTGGCGTTCATGGGCATCGAACGCCAACACCGCGCAAACCAGGTGATACCCCGCCTCGCTGAGGCCCTGCTCGGCGCGGAGCTTGAGCTCCAGGGCCACCAGGGGCAGTTGGGCGCGTAGTTGCCGGGTAAAGCGTTGCTGGCGAAACGGCGCGGAACGCTTGTCGTCCACCAGGCGCTCGCGCAGGTAGGCCGGATAACGCGCGCCGATATCCACCGAGGTGACCAGCTCCAGCAGATAGTCGACGCTCATCCAGTCCGGTATCGGCGTATCACCGTGGAGCCGGACCTGCATCTGCCTTGCGCCGAAACGGAAGTCGTCAAGGTTTTCCAGGGCCAGTTCGGGCAGCGTCAGCTGGACCGCTTCGTACTCCCCCAGCACGTCCGGCAACAGCGGCTTGCGGCGGTATTTTTCGACGCTGAGCCGAATGTCCTGCATCTGGATATCCGGCATCTGTGGATGCCGCCGGACCATCTCGGCCCTCAGCGCCGCTCGGCAGAAGCGCGAGAGGGGGAACACGTCGTCGAACAGGTCGTGGGAGGACAACTTGCCCTGTGCCGCCAGCAATGCCGACAACCCCGCGGCATAGGCACGCCGATCCGGGTCCGCGGCGTTCAGCAACCACAGTGGCGCCGCTTCGCGCACCTGCCGTTGCAGGGCGCTGAGCGGCGCGGGCATGGGCGCGGCGAACCACTGTCGTGGATCGACGATGCGCTCGACCCGTGCCGCCCAGGACCCCGCCGCTTCATCAGCGACGCCGCGCGGCAAACGGTCCAGGGCGCGCAACTGGTTTTCCAGCAAGGCCCCGGCCAGGTTGTCGAAGACATTCACCTGCGAGGCGATCAGGTCCAGGGCTCCCGGATCGGGCAGGTCGCCGCGCAACAGCGTCCAGAGCTCATCGAGATCCTGCAAGCGGTGCACATCATGGCCCGGCCTGAGCAACAGGTAGGCATGCGTCCGCGGCGACAGTTGCCGCGCGAACAGCACCGCCACCGGCGTGCTGCCCACTGGCGCCTGCTTGCCCTTGGCGTACAGCAGGTAGGGAACCAGGGCCTGCATTCCCAGCAGACTGTCGCATGTCGCCTTGTCGGCAGTGACCAGTGCCTTGGGCAGCACCTGGCTGGCCTGGAACGCCAGGCTATTGGGCGAAGTCCCCGCACCGTACATCGAGACGAACAGCAGGTTGGACAGCGCCGCGCAGCGCGAAGGCGTGCGCGGCGAGTGCCGGTCCCAGCCCGGCACCCAGGCCTCGGAACCCGGGACCTTGCCGGCCCAGTCGGGTACCGCCTCGCTCCAGAACGCCACCAGCTGCGCCTTGAATACCTCGAGCAAGGCATCGCCCCAGTCGTTGATTGCCGTTCCCAGCCGCCGCAGATTCGCGGGAGAGATGGCGACATTGAGCGACGTCCCGGCGGCCCGGCACACCAGCACCGAAGCCGGATCGGCGTAAGCGGGATCCAGCCCCTCGTTGAAGCGGCGCAGCAACAGCTCGGCCAAACGGGTGTAGCGATAGGTCGATCCTGGCTCCCGCTCGCCCAGCCAGAGATCAGTGCCCCTGACCGCCTGCCCCGTGCTCTTGAGCGCCGGAGCGTGCTGGTCCAGCGCGGCCTGGACCAACGACTGCGCCACCGACAACGGGGTCGGTCGAGCGGCGAACAGGGCCTGGACGGTGTTTCGGTAATGCTGCAGTGAAGTCTCCAACGCAGTCAGTTGAGGGGGCATGGGGCGCAATCCTTGGCAAGGGGAAAGCCATCAGCTAACACCAACACCTCCTGCCCCTGGCGGTATCGGGATACGACCGCAAGGCCTCAAGACATCGGGAAAAAGTGCTTCTGCGCCGACGCCAGGTCGATGACGCTGCAATGTATCTGCAACGCCAGGCGGGCGCTGCCGCCCTTGCACGCCTGGATCTCCCTGAGGGCCCTTTCCTGCTCCAGCAACGGCTACTTGCCGCCGATTTTGCGCGGTTCGAAGGTTTTCAGGTGAGCGGCGGCGAAGGTTGAATCCAGTGCCATCGCGCTCGGGTAATCTGACTCGGCCTTGATTGCCAGCTCCAGGGCCAGGAACGGGACTACAGGTATTTGCTCCAGAACAGCATCTGGCCGTGTTCCGGATCGAGTTGCGCACCACTGAAGCCGAACTTCCTGTAGGAGGCCTGGGCCACGCCGTTGCCTTCCAGTACCTCGAGGGTGATCTTGCAGCAACCGCGCTGACGAGCGATATCCTCGACCTTCTGCAGCATCTTCTGGCTCAACCCCAGGCCGCGAAACTGGCTCATCACCGCGACGTCATGCACGTTCACCAGGGGCCGGCAGGCAAAGGTGGAAAAGCCTTCGAAGCAGTTCACCAGCCCGGCCGGCTCACCACCGACAAAGGCCAGCACGCTGAAGGCATGGGGCCGTTTGGCCAGTTCGCCGGGCAATTGTTGCAACACGTCCGGCGCCAGGCTCCGGCCACCGCCCATCGGGTCTTCGGCATAGTGATTGAGCACCAGTCCGATGGCCTCGGCATGCACCGGGTTGGTGTAACTCGCTTGCAATACCAGTATGTCTGCAACGTCCATGTCAGTCCTCGGCGAAACCATTAAAGGGAGCTCTTGCGTGTCAGAAGCCTGATTGTAACCACGCCCGACACGGGAAAAGGAAGAAAATTCATGCGCCGGTCCCTGCTGCGCGGTACCTGAATACCTATCCATCCATGCCTTGATAAAGATCAACAGCTTCGGGCCCGCATGGGCAGACATTCACCCCATGCGTTCAGACCGAGGCACCGTTGCTGATCGGTGCACTCGGACGTTCCGTTTCGTCACGATCCTGGAGGTGTCATCATGGCAACGCCCTTGCAACAGAGTTCATCCCCTGGCGCGACTACGCCCTCGACAAAACCGGCGACTGTCGCGCAGGCGGCGCGCTTGTCCCTGAGCCTGTTGATCGCCCTGGTAGTGGGCTCGATCATCGGCAGCGGCGCCTACAGCCTGCCCCAGAACATGGCGGCCGGTGCCGGTGCCGGCGCGATCCTGATCGGTTGGCTGGTCACCGGGGTCGGCATGCTGTCCCTGGCCCTGGTCTACCAGATGCTGTCCAACCGCAAGCCGGAACTGGACAACGGCGTTTTCGCCTACGCCAAGGCCCTGGGCGGTGACTTCGTCGGCTTCAACTCGGCCTGGGGCTACTGGATCAGCGCCTGGATCGGCAACGTCGGCTACCTGGTCATCCTGTTCGCCGCCGCCAGCTATTTTTTCCCGGCCTTCGGCGACGGTAACAACAAGGTGGCGATCATTGCCGCCTCGCTGCTGCTCTGGGCGATGCACTTCATGATCCTGCGCGGCATACGCACCGCAGCGCGGGCCAATGCCATCACCACCATTGCCAAGATCGTGCCGATCCTGGTGTTTGTCGGCTGCGCCGCGCTCGCTTTTCATCCCGACACCTTCGTTGCCGGCTTCTGGGGAGCACCGGCCCTGGGCTCGATTCTCGACCAGGTCAAGAGCACCATGCTGGTCACCGTCTGGGTCTTTATCGGTATCGAAGGCGCCAATGTCTATTCCGCCCGGGCGGCGGAACGGGTCAATGTCGGACGGGCCACCATCATTGGCTTCGCCATTACCTTGTTGTTGCTGATCTCGGTCTCGCTGCTGTCACTGGGCATCCTCGGCCAGCCCGAACTGGCGGCCATGAAAAACCCCTCCACCGCCGGTGTGCTGCAAGCCATCGCCGGCCCATGGGGCGGCATGATGATCAGCCTGGGCCTGATGGTTTCCGTGGGCGGCGCCCTGCTGGCCTGGACCCTGCTCTCGGCCGAGTCCCTGTTCAGCCCGGCCAAGGCCAGTGTGATGCCAAAGGTGTTGTCCAAGGAAAACGGCCAGGGCGTACCGGCCAATGCACTGTGGGTCACCAACGGTTGCATTCAGCTGTTCCTGATCCTCACGCTGTATGCGAACGCCACCTACCTGGCACTGATTTCCCTGGCCACCTCGATGATCCTGCTGCCTTATCTGTTCAGCGGCCTCTACGCCCTCAAGGTCAGCTGGCTGGACCGTGGCCAGAGCGGGCGCGACAGCCTGAGTGGCCGCGACCTGGCGATTTCCCTGGTGGCCAGCGTCTACTGCTTCTGGCTGTTGTACGCGGCCGGTCCCAAGTACCTGCTGCTCAGCGCCTTGCTCTACGCCCCGGGCTCGCTGATCTACCTGCTGACCCCACAGCGCAAACCGCTCAACGGCTTCGCCAAGGGCCTGCTGGTACTGATCTGGCTGGCCGCCGCGGTGGCCGCCTGGATGCTTTGGCAGGGCTTGTTAAGCCTCTGACTCTTGCTTGAGTGGTGACATGAAAAAGCCCCTTGCCGGTCACCGGCAAGGGGCTTTTCAGTGTGCGCCGCGCTCAGTCAGGCTTGACCGTCAGCACACTGCATTCGGGAATCAGCAGGGTCCGCTCGGTAGTATCACCGATCAGCTTGCCCAGGCCCTTGGGCTGGACCGACCCCATCACCACTACGTCGATCTCATTGTCCTGGACATAGTCAGTAATCACCCCCACTGGCGAGCCCATCAGGAAATGCCGACGCTCGGCCGGCACGCCATAGTCGTCCGCCAGCCGGGTGAACGGCTCGAGCAAGGCGGCCCGCAGCTCATCGATCCAGACCACGGTCACGCTGGGGTCGGCCATGAACGCCGGCGACAAATCGTAGGCATACAGCAAGTGCAGCTCGGCGTCGCATTGCAGCGCCAGGGCTTCGGCCTCTCGGATGATCTTGCGATTGAACTCGGTGATGCCTTCGTCCCCTGTGGAGGTGTCGACAGCCGCCACTACCCTGCGGGGCAACGCCGAGGCAATCTGGTTGACCAGGTGCACTGGCACCGGGCTTTCCTGCAACAGCTGCCAATCCAAGGGAGTGGTAAAGACCCGTCTGAGCAGCGGCTCCAGGTAGACGTCCTTGATCAGCAGGTCAGGCTTGATCTCATCGGCGTGAACCAGGATGTCGCGCAACGGCTGGGTGGTCCAGAGCACTTCGGTGGTCAGTTGCAGGCCGCTGTCGCGCAAGCTTTCGGTCGCACCTTGCAGCCAGACCCGGTATTTATCCAAGTACGCGGCACGGGCCGGCTCATCCATGCCCGCTTCGATCAGGTGCACGCGCGGCGGTGGCTGGACCAGCGCGGTGATATGCAAGGCCGCGCCGCTGGCCGCCGCCAAGGCGGCGGCACGCTTGGCAGCCGGGGAATGGGGCAGGTGCTGATCGGTGATCAGCAGCAGGCGCTGGTATTGACTCATGACACACCTCCATGGGCAGGACGTTCGGAGCGCCGGACAGCCGCTCACTGTTCTTCGATTTACTGGGCGAAATCCGGCAGTTCGACCGGCTTGATCACCAGCAGGCTGCAGGGCGGTTGATACAACAGGCTTTCAGTCGTGCTGCCCAACAGCTTGTTTAACGAACGATGGGTCACGGTGCCGATGACCAGCACGTCAAAGACATCCTGGCCGACAAACTCGACAATGGCCTTTCCCGGAGTGCCGACAATGAAATGCCGGTTGTCCTTGTGCAGGGCATGTTTGTCAGCCAGATGCAGGAACTTGGCCTTGCGCTCGTCATAGCTGGGGCTGACCGAAACCGGCACCTTGCCGATACCGATATCGGCGACATACAGGGCCGTCCAGTCATACACCCCGAGCAGATGCAACGGGCTCTTGCAGTGCGTGGCGAAGCGCGCGGCCTGGTCGATGATCCGGTCGTTGAGTTCCCGCGTCGCGACATCGTCGCGCAGCACATCGACGCAGGCCAGTACCTTGCGCGGCATGGGCATGCCCTGGGCGGTGACCAGGTGGATCGGCGCCCGGCTGTCGCAGAGCAGACGCCAGTCCAGCGGGGTAAAGAAAATCCGCTTGAGGGCCGACTCCTGATGGACATCCTTGATCAGCAGATCCGGATGCTGCGAACGCACGTAACCGGACAAGGCACTCAGCGACGACTGGTCCCACTTGACCTCGGTCGTCACCTCGATCCCCTCGCCGCGCATGACCTCGGCCTCCTGCTCCAGCCATTGGCGATAGCGCTGCAGATAGACCTCGCGAATCTCCTCCTGCCGGTCGGCGTCGAGCAGATCAAGCTGTTGCAACCCATCGAGATAGACGAAGGCCACTACCGTCAGCGTGGCGTTCATGGCCTTGGCCAGCGCCAGGGCCCGGTCAAAGGCCGGGCTATGGGTCATGTCGGCCGGAGCAACCAGGAGTAAACGTGGACGTGAAGACAAGGAACACCTCCAAGGCACGCCCTGTCGAGCGCACCGGGTAGCGGGCAACGACTTCACAAGACAAGGATTGAAGGTGGCCACCCGAAAGAGAATCGGTCATCTCCGATTCTGCGGTGCCCGGCAGACAGGCCCTTGATTTACATCAAGCGCCGATGGCTTGCCGGCGTGCTCGCCGGCACCTTCATCGACGTCGACTCGATCAAGGCCCGCCAGAACAGGCCGACCGCCGCCTCGCTCCGGGCGGCGGCCGCCGGATGCAAGGCTCAGAGCGAGTCGGTACCGAGGGTCAGCACGGAACAAGGGGGCTGTGACAACAGCGACTCGGCAAAGCTGCCCAGCCAGGGAAAGGCATCGGCCTGGGAGCGGCCGATGACCAGGGTGTCCACCTCACGTTCGCGGACAAACTCCTCCACCCGCTGGATCGCCTGCCCCAACAGGAAATGCCGGCGGCGACCGGGGACCTGATGCGCCCTGGCCAGGTCATCGAAAGCCTGGCTGCGCAATTTCTGCAGGGCCGCCGCGGCGTCCGAATCCCAAGGGTATTCCTGCATCAACTCATAACCGGCGATAATATCGCAGGCGTGCAGCAGTTCCAGGTCCGCGTCGCAGATCATCGCCAGTTCGCTGGCCAGGCGAATCACCTGGTCGTCGCGGGTGCTTTCACCGTCGCCGACATTCTCCAGGGCCACCGCCGCGACGAAATTCTTCGGCCGCGGTGGCGCATCGTGCCGGACCAGCATCACCGGCTTGCTGCACTGGCGCACCAGGTGCCAGTCGGTGGGGCCGAGCAGCGCGCATTTGAGTTGCGACTCGATCTGCAGGTCCTTGACCACCAGGTCGACCGCGATGTCCTTGACGTAGTCACGAATCGCCGCATGGGGATGTTGCGACCAGACCACGTCGTAGCTCACCTCCAGGCCCTGGTTGGTGAGGCTGTGGGCCAGTTCGGCGAGTTTTTCACGTTTTTTGTCCAGATAGCCTTCCCGGGCCAGGGTACCGGCGCCGTGGTTGAACAGGGTCATGGCCGCGATGGACTCGACAAAGTCGAAGAGCACCAGGTGCACAGCCGCCTTGCAGGCTCGCGCCAGGGTCGCCGCGCGGTGCAGGGCGGGGGTCGCCTGGCAGTGGGTATCGGTAATCAGCAGAATGCGTTGATAGTCGCTCATGACGGGGGCTCCAGAAGGGAACGATGGACAATCCACGACTTACCATCGCCTCACTTCCAGACCGCTCGCTTGATTTATCTCAAACAACCCGCTACACCTGCTAATCTGAGCCGACGGCGCCTGTTTTATCGGTGTTCCTCCCCGATTTGGATGCCCTCTAACCGCCGACACAGAGGAACTCCCCGTGGACAATAGCGAAAAACTCAAGCTCAATCTCAAACCCTTGGGCCTGAAATCCGCCTGTGCCAATTGCAGCGTGCTGGAACTGTGCCTGCCACTGGGTTTGAACGACTCCGAAGTCAAACGTCTGGACGACCTGATCGTCCAGCGCGTCAAGATCAAGAAAGGTAACACCCTCTACCGCCAGGGCGATCCGCTGCACGCCCTGTACGCGGTACGCCTGGGGTTTTTCAAGACCACCCTGACCTCGGAGGATGGTCGCGAGCAGGTCACCGGTTTCCAGATGACCGGGGAAATGCTCGGCATGGATGCCATCAGCGAAGACCGCCACGCCTGCAATGCCGTGGCACTGGAGGACAGTGAAGTCTGCCCGATCCATTTTTCGCAGCTGGAGCGTTTGTCCCGGGACCTGCCCTCCCTGCAGCACAACCTGAACAAACTGATGAGCCGGGAAATCGTCAGGGACCACAGCCTGCTGCTGATGATGGGCAATATGAACTCGGACGAGCGCCTGGCGGCGTTCTTCCTCAACCTCTCGCAACGCTTGTCCCTGCGCGGCTACTCGCCGTACAGCTTCATCCTGCGCATGCGCCGCGAAGAAATCGGCTCCTACCTGGGCCTGCGCCTGGAAACCATCAGCCGCGGGATCGCCCGGCTGCGGGAGCTGAACCTGCTGGAGGTCCACGCACGGGAAGTGAAGATCCTTGACCCGATGGGCTTGAAGGCACTGATCGCCGGTTGCGGACAGCACGGCACCCCGTTGTAGCCAGGCAAGTTGTGCCCCTGCTTGACTTGAATCAAGCGCGGGCACCCGCCGTGGCGTAAAAACAGAACACCGATACCGGCCCACGACCGTACCTGTTCGAGGAGTTCTGATCATGCCCGACCTCAATAGCCCCGCCCTGAACCTGCCCGACTTTTCCTCGGTGACAGGCGAACACTGGATCGAAGCCCTGCAGGACGGTACCCATGTCCTGATCCGGCCCCTGCGTGTCGAGGACCGCGAGCGGGAAAAGGCCTTTATCCAGCGCCTGTCCCCGGAATCGCGCCACCAGCGCTTTCTCGGCGAAATCGTCGATCCCAGCCCCGTCCTGATGAACCAACTGATGAATGTCGACACCCACAACCGCGTGGCCTACGTGGCCCTGGCCCATGACAATGGCCAGTTGCGTGAAGTGGGGATCAGCCGTTATGCCGCCTCGGGCGCCGAGCACGAATGCGAGTGCGCCATTACCGTCGCCGATGACTGGCAACACCGCGGCCTGGGCACGCTCCTGATGAAGCATCTGATCGAAGCGGCCCGGAAAAACAATTTTACCCAGATGTACTCCATCGACAGTGCGTCCAATGTGCACATGCGCCAACTGGCCGACGACCTGCACTTCAGTCGCGAACGCGACCCCGACGACGCGACCCAGGTGATTCATCGGCTGTCGCTGTAAGGCTGTAAGACTGAACGAGAGCCCCTGGCGCGGAGCGTATTTCCCGGTCCGCGCCAGGGGCATTTTTTTCAGCCCTGGTACTCCGGACTCAGAGTCAGGAGACTGCACGTACTGCGATACAGGACATTTTCCGCCGTGCTGCCGAGGATACTGTCCAGGCCGTGGGAGTGGCGGGTGCCCATCACCATGACATCCACCGCGTTGTGCTCGACGAAGGCACCAAGGCTCTCGATCACCGCCCCCGTGAGGAAATGTCGCTGGTTCTTCTCGACCCCGTTGCGCTCCGCCAGGACCTTGAATCCCTGCTGCTCATTGGCACGGCTGGCCATTTCCAGCCCCTCGGCCATCGGCAAGGTACCCCAGCCCATCTCGTGGACATAGGAACGGGACTTGTCATGCACATGCACCAGGCTGAACGTCGCCGCGCATTGGCGGGCAAACACCTGCCCGGCCTGGACCAGCCTGTCGTTGAAACACTCCTCGGACTGTTCCCTGCCTAAATCCACCGCCACCAGGACATGGCGCGGCAACGCCTGACTATGACTGGCCACCAGATGCACTGGAACCGGGCAATCGCGCAACAACTGCCAGTCAAGCGGCGTGGCGAACAGGCGCTTGAGCCCCGACTCCAGATGAACATCCTTGATCAGCAGGTCGATATCCAGGTCACGGACGTACTCAAGGATCGCTTGCAACGGATGATGGCGCCAGAAAATATTGCAGCTTACATCCAGGCCCCGGCCCCGCAGGTGATCCGTCTCCTGGCGCAGCCAGCGCCGATGCAGGTCCAGGTAGCCCTCGCGGGCCTGGGTCATGGCCTTCTGGTCGAACAGCGTGGCCATGTCAAGGGTCGGCACATAGTCGAAGGCCAGGATATGCAGGGCGGCCCCGCTGGACAGGGCCAGCTCGGTGGCCCGCTCGAACGCGGGGCTGCGGTTCATCTCGGCGGGAGCCAATAAAAGAATACGGTGGTAGTCGGACATGGCGCACCTCTGGGCAGCAGATTCCCGGCCCACAGTGGCATGGATTCAAATACCACCGGGCAAATCTCACCTTCACAGGGAGATCGAGACAGTGCGTTCATGATGAAGCGCGCTGGCCCCACGAGCTTGATTTACGTCAAGGCACCTCCTCGGATGAAATCAGCCAAAGATGACCTTGTCCGTTCAGCGCCTTGATGAATATCAAATGCCTGCTGCCCGCCAGACGTCACTCTGAGCGAACACACTGGGGTCCGCAGTATGGAAACCTTGATTCATGCCACCAACCTGGCCTCGGCCCTGGGCCTGGGCCTGCTGGTCGGCTTCGAACGCGAACGCAAGAAAGGCGAGGGAGCGGACCGCCGCTTCGCCGGCCTGCGCACCTTCGCCCTGACCTCCCTGCTCGGCTATGTCGGCCTGCTGCTCGGCGGTCCCTTGCTGCTCAGCGCCCTGACCCTGGCCCTGGCGATGCTCGCCAGCATGGCCTACTTCAAGCGGCGCAGCGAGGACCCCGGCATGACCACCGGGGTCGCCCTGCTGCTGGTCCTGCTGCTGGGCGCCTTGTGCAACAGCAAGGCCGGATTGGCGGTGGCCCTGGCGGTGATCCTGACGCTGTTGCTGAACTTCCGACAGAGCCTGCACCGCTTCGCACTGAACCAGTTGAGCGAAACCGAAGTCAAGGATGGGCTGATCCTGGCCACCGCCGCCCTGGTGATCATGCCCCTGGTGCCCAATGCGTTCATCGGGCCCTATCAGGCCATCAACCCCCGCTCGATCTGTCTGCTGACGGTACTGATAATGGGGGTCAGCGCCCTCGGGCATGTCGCCATTCGGGTATTGGGTGCCCGGTACGGGTTGAGCCTGGCCGCAATCGCCTCCGGCTTCGTGTCGAGCACCGCGACTATCGCCGCCATGGGCAGCCGCGCGCGCCAGCAACCCGAGCTTATGCAACAGGCCGCCACCGCGGCGATCCTCTCGAACCTGGCCACGACAATCCTGCTCAGCCTGGTGTTGAGCGCCATCAGCCCGGCCACTCTTGTCCGGCTCTGGTTACCCTTCCTGCTGGGCAGCGCGGTGACCTTGTCCTATACACTGCGGCTGGTGAACTCCACAGACACGCAGATCGGCCAACCGATAAATGTCGGGCATGCCTTCAACCTCAAATTGACGCTGATGGTCGCAACCGGTATCTCAAGCCTGTTTTTCGTGACCAGCGCCCTGCAGGCCCGATTTGGCATCTCCGGATTGTTTGCCGCCTCGATGCTGGGCGGCCTGGCCGATGTCCACTCGGCCTCGGCGTCGGTGGCCGCGCTGGTCAAATCCGGCCAACTGCTGGCCGAAAGCGCCCGATGGCCGATTCTGGCGGCCTTCGGTACCAATACCCTGTCCAAGTGTGTGATGGCCTGGTCCAGCGGCGGCGCGGCCTTCGCCCGGCAGGTGGTGCCGGCGCAATTGCTGATCCTGCTGGCCTTGTGGGCCGGCACGCTTATTCAGGGCTGGCTGATACCGGGGTGAAGCGCTGCAACTGCATCTCGCGCAAACGGCTGAGGGTGCGGCGAAACGGGAATGCCAGGTAACCTTCGGTGTACAGCTCATCCAGCGGCACCTGGGCGGCGATATACAGCGGCACCTTGCGGTCGTAGCACTCGTCCACCAGGGCAATGAAGCGCCGAACGCTATCGTCATGGACCGACAATTGCGGCAACTCGCGGTCGCCGGCATCGACACGCCGCGCCGCGTCCTCGGTGCCGCGGGCGATCCGCCCGGGACGCTGGCGGGCACTGAGGTTGGGCACCTCGCTGAGGAAAATCGCCGTGTAACGATCACACAGCGCCATGAAGTCCATGGCCGCCAGGGGCTGCTCGCACAGCTCGGCATAGCGGCACCAGAGCACCGTCGGCGAGGCCCGCAGCACCGCCAGGGTCCGATAGCCCATGGCGACCGGTTCAGCAGACAGCGGTTGCCCGGCGGTCAGCGCCTTGAACGCTTCGGCAAGCGGAGCCGACGGCCCCTCGGGTTCGACCCAGTAACGCTGTACACCGGCCCCCGGATGCAGGCGATGATCCTCGCCGCCATCGACATCGACCACGTCCATATGCTGCTCGATGGCAGCGATCGCCGGCAGGAAACGCTCGCGGTTGAAACCATCGGCATAGAGCTTCTGTGGTGGCTGATTGGAAGTGGCGACGATCACCACGCCCTCGTCGAACATCACCTGGAACAGCCGTCCGAGGATGATCGCATCGCCGATATCGTTGACAAACAGCTCATCGAAACACAGCACCCGGATCTCCACGGCCAGCTCACGGGCCAGGGCCCGCAGCGGGTCGGCGATGCCGCTGAGCTGGAACGAACGCTGGTGGACCCAGCCCATGAAATGATGGAAATGCTGGCGCCGCGACGGCACGCGCAAGGTCTGGTGGAACTGATCCATCAACCAGGTCTTGCCGCGCCCGACCGGCCCCCAGAGATAAACGCCCTTGGGCACCTGGCCCTGGTGCAACGCCTCGTGGCAGCGCTGCAAGGCCTGCACCGCCTGCCATTGGGCCTGGTCATGGAGAAAGCCGCGCTGCTCGACGGCAGCGCGGTAGGCACTCAGGGGAGAATCGACAGTCATGGCGTCGTGCAGGCTCGCAACCGGGAGGCCGTGCAGTATGCCAGCTTGTCCTAGAGGGAAATATCCAACCGGGCGATCTTGCCCTGCTCGTTGAGCCGGAACACGTAGCGCAACTCCACCGAACCGCCGGGAAAAGTCCCTGAGACCAACTGTTTGACCAGCACTTTGCCGGTGCGTTGGGCCACGTCCAGGACTTCGACCCGTGGCTGGTATTTACGTGCGGTTTCATCCATCCACTGGGCGATGGCGAGGGTGCCGACCCGATGATGGCCTTCGTCGAAGACATTCGCGTCCTCGGCGAAGAAACTCGCCACCGCCGAACTGTCGCGGGCATTGGCAGCGCTGATATAGGCCTCGATGGCCGGGGCGAGCACCGAAGTTTGAATGGTCATGCTGTTCACAGCTCCTTGCTGGTAGAAGGTGGAGCCATCCTAGTACAGGGCTCCGTCAGTTCTTGTCAGGAGTGAAGCGCTCGTGTTCGTCCTGGTCGAACAGCTTGCGCCATTGCCTTAGCAGGTCGCTGCGCCGGCCCGGATAACGCTCGCCCTGCTCGCGGGCCGTGGCGATGCGGTCGGTGCGAAAGGTCCGCAAGGCCTGGCGCAACTCACACCAGGCGACCACCACCCGCGCCTCGTTCATAAAGCCCAGGGCCAGAGGCCAGATCAGTCGCTGGCTGGGCACCCGGTTCACGTCGGCGTAGTCGATATGCAACTTGGCCTGGTCACGGATGGCCTGGCGAAACACATTCAACGGCACCGCATTGTCCGGGTAGCCATAACCCCGCGGCCCCGGCAGCAGGGTCGGATTGCGCAGGGCCTCCTGGGCGGCTGGCGCCAGCACCGCGGCGATCTTGGCCAGGGCATCGGAAGCGGCCTTGCTCAACACCTCATCACCCCGTTGATCGACATATTGCAGGCCGAGGACGATGGCCTCGGTTTCATCGGCATTGAGCATCAGCGGTGGCAGGAACAAACCGCTGCGCAGGACGTAGCCGACGCCCGCCTCGCCCTGGATCGGCGCGCCGAGGGCCGTGAGCTCGGCGATATCGCGATAGACCGTGCGCTCGGAAACTTCCAGCTCACAAGCCAGGGCCGCGGCGGTGGTCGGACGGCTCTTGGCGCGCAGTACCTGAAGCAAGGTCAGTAAACGCGAAGTGCGGGACACGGTGGGCAAGCTCTGGCCGAATGGGGGCGTGCAGTTTAGCAGAGCCCCCTGTCAGCAATTGTCAGGAGCGCAGTGGCCTGGATGCACTCAGCGCCCTGGCATTGCGGAGCAAGGCCAGATACCCGAACGTTGACGCGAACGCGGGCTTGTGGCGAGCGGGCTGGTCGGGACGCCGGGTATCGGGGCCTCAATCTTCAGACGTATCGACCTCGCCCCTTCTCACCCGCTTGGCAAACTCGGTTTCAATGCCTTGCGCCAGTATCCGCGCCTGACCTCGCCAATCCTCGCGCTCGACCCGCCCGGGAAAGCTGAAGTAATGCTCTATCCAGTGCACCTGCGGATCGGTCCATTGGGCGATCTGGGAAAATCGGTAGATGCCCAGCTCATGCAGCAGCGCTTCATTCTTATGGCCCACCCCTGAAATCAACTTCAGGTTATCGAGGGTCCCCGTGGGTTTTTCCATGACCAGCGGACGGTTGCCCGCGCCAGCAGCATCGGTTTCCGCCGCCCGGGTGCCAGGCCGCGAGCCGGCGCTGCTGGTGGCGACATCGGCCGCCAGCATGGAACGAATCCAGGCACTAAGCCAGCAACCAACCAGGTAAGCCACAAACAACAACAAGGCAATTTCCAGCCATAACCCGGCACGCCCCGGTAACAACTTGAGCAGGGCGACCAGCACACCGACGGCAAAAACCCATAACGCCGCATGCAACCAACCGGCGACCCAGTGGACATGACGCGCGGTCTGACTGGCGAGCCAGCCCACCAGCAAGCCGAGGATCCCGGCCACCAGCATCCAGCCCCAATACTGTTCAAGTAAATAACTCATGATGGTTGCTCCTGGTTATTTAGCATCAGTCGGGGCAGTCACAGCATTGCCGTCAGTTACCTTTATTTCTATCCGCCGATTTTGTGCCTGACCCTGCGGCGTATCGTTCGACGCCACCGGATCAGCCTCGCCAAATCCGGCGGCTTTCAGGTGTTCCGGGGTGACACCATGTTGCGCCAGATAAGCCACCACGGCTTCGGCCCGGCGCGTGGAAAGCGCCAGGTTGAACGCCGTCTTGCCGGTGTTGTCGGTGTAGCCATCGACTTCGAACTGCTCGTCGGGACATTGTCTGGCGGTGGCCACCAGCGCATCCAAGGCCGTTTGCGAAGCCGGTGACAAGATGGCCTGGGCCGTGTCGAACAGCACTTTGTATTGACTCAACGCAGCGGCGAACTGTTGTTCGCAGGCCTTGGCATCCATGGCAGCGGCTGAACTTTGCAGATTGGCCGGGGGCTCATCGACAACGCTGGTCGGCGGTACGACCGGAGCGGGCGGCGCGGGCGGGACAACTTCGGGAGGGCGGCCGACATTGCTATCGGCCGGGGCCACGGGCAGGTCGCCCAGGGTGCCGACAACCTGCCTGACACCATAGGTTTGATCGGCCATGTCACGGGTTTTCGATGTTGCATTGGGCAGGGTCACGTCACGTCCTGCGACAGCAACGGGAGCACTATCAATTGCACTCCCCACGCGGGTCTGCAAATCCTGTTCGACTTCAGGCGTTGTTATCCAAAGAGCAGCCAACCACAGCAAAGCAAGCAACGGTAAACCCCACCACCATTTTTTCGAGCGAGCCATTTGTCTTCTCCTTAACGTAGGAAAACCAACGGACTGCGAAAAATGCTGTAGCAGGTGCTATTCAAGTGTAGGTAATAGTTGTAGACCGTCAATATAACGGCGGTGGTTGCGCGGATCAGTCCTGGATAAAACGCACGCCAGGTTTGGCCCGCTCATCGACCTGCAACTCGAACACATCCGGGCGGGCGTAGTGGCCGGTGACATCGAAGTCATAACGGGCGCGGACCAGTTGCTCGGTGTCGATCTGCGCGGTCAGCAGGCCAGCCTGGCCGACAAAGGGTCCGGCCAGCACCTCGCCCATGGGTCCGACAATCAGACTGCCACCGTTGATCAACGCACGCTCCGCCGGCCAATTGGCCACCTCGACGCCCAACTCCTGCGGCGAAGGCTGAACCTGGCAGGCACTGATCACAAAGCAACGGCCCTCACAAGCGATATGGCGCATCGTCACCTGCCACATCTCCCGCTCATCCACCGTCGGCGCACACCAGACCTCCACGCCCTTGGCATACATGGCCGTGCGCAGCAACGGCATATAGTTTTCCCAGCAGACCGCCGCACCGATGCGCCCGGCCTTGCCCTCCACCACCGGCAGGGTCGAGCCGTCGCCCTTGCCCCAGATCAGCCGCTCAGTGCCGGTGGGCATCAGCTTGCGATGCCTGGCCACCAGTCCGCCCCGGGGTTCGAAGAACAGCACCGTGCAATACAAGGTAGACCCCGAGCGCTCGATGACCCCGAGCACCAGGCTCGCCCCGGTGCGGGCGGACAACTGTGCCAGGGCGTCGGTCTCGGCACCCGGCACATCGATGGCGTTGGCGTGATAACGGGCGAAGGCCTCGCGGCCCTCGGGCAACCGGTAACCCAACTGGGTACCGAAGGTTTCGCCCTTGGGGTAGCCGCCCAGCAGGGCTTCGGGCATCACCACCAGACAGGCGCCGGACTCGATGATCGCATGTTCATAGCCGAGGATCTGTTCCAGGGTGTCTCCCTTGCCGCCCGGCAGGGAACCGATTTGCAACGCCGCAACGATGGACTTGGGCATGACGTGAACTCCATGAAAGTGTGCCGCCGATTGTCATGGCAGCCTGGATCATGAATAAAGTCACTTTCAGAACTGAATGATATGAACGATATCAATAGCAGGCCAGGAATGCTCAGGTGCATCTGGTAGAGACGAGCCTGGACATGAAAAGTCAGGGATATCCAGGCGTCTGAACATGAAACTTGAGCGATATCCAGGTGCCATCACCTGTCTGTGACTCGATATCGACAAATTTTCTACATTCGAGGCTTCATGATTTATCCGTCTCGCTCGTCCTTATCGAGGAGCGCCGACATCACATTCCTGATCAGGTTCTGAAAAGGAGTTTTTGCATGTACGACCAGCACAGGTCAACGGACGGTAATTCTTTGCAACGCGATCCTTCCTACAGCTCGGGCGCCATGTTGGCCAAACCTGCCGAACGCAGCGGTAACAACCGTATTCGTCAGTTGCTCAAACACTTCGGTTTGCGCACCAGCCTGATCCGACTCAAAGTCATCGATGCACTGCTGAGTGCCGGCGAAGACAATCGCCGGCTGGGTGTGCGCGGGGTTCACAGTCACTTGCTGGAGCTGGGTATCCCCCTGTCCTTTCTCAGCGTGCGCGAGGTGCTCAAGCGCCTGTGCAGCGAGGGCGTCGTGCTGCTCAACGCGGACAAGAGCTACAGCCTGCACCCGGACGCGATCACGACCCTGGAACTACAGGACGCCGAGCCCCAGGCCCCGGACCTCGACAGCTGAGTTCAGGGCTTGACCTTGCGACGCATGACACCGTTGATCACTACCACGAGCACCGCCACGCCAATGGCGATGTACTGGAACAGCTTCTCGCTGATGACTCCGGTGTTTTGCAGATAGGACAGGCCGAACATGATCCCCAGTACCACCAGGGAAATCAGAATCGAGTATTTCAGACGCTGCGATTGAGTCATTGGGTATTCCTGAAAGTTAAAGCCTGAAGCGGTCAATGTATCCAGCTTGTATCAGAATACATACCAATGACCTACAAAGGTCGATGAATGAAACGACACAAACGGGGTCTCATATTACAGCCGCGGAAATGTTTTAGCTTCCCGGCTTCACCCATGAGGATCTATCCATGTTTCGTCGAATCACACTGCTGATTCCCCTGCTGATCATTCTGTCCCTGAGCGGTTGCATCATCTTTCCCCATGGTGGCGGCTGGCACGATCATGACCATCGTTACTATGATGGTGACCATCGTTACTATGGTGGTGAGCACTACTACCGCCGCTGATCACGGCTGCCGGGGATGGTGATCAGCCGCCCCCTCAGCGCCGAAACCCGGTACCCGGTCGGGTACAGATCTCCACCAGCCAATCGACAAACACCCGTACCCGCGCCGACATCTGTCGGTGCGGCGGATACATTGCGTTCAACGGCAATCCGGGCGCGGGATAATCGCGCAACACTTCGCACAACTGACCACTGCGCAGTTGTTCGGTCACGTGGTAATAGGGAATCTGCACCAGCCCATAGCCAGCCTCACAGGCTGCCAGGTAACCGTCGGCACTGCTCACCGAGAGGTGCTTGGGCAGGTCGATCGCCTGCAATTGCCCGCCCTGCTGGAACTCCAGCCCGAAGCGCTTGCCAGTCACACTGGAAAAATACTCGACCATCCGATGCCCCGCCAGGTCCGCCAGTGAAGTCGGCATGCCCATGAGTTCGATATAGGCCGGGCTGGCACAGGTCACTTGCTCGACCAGCACCAACGGCCGCGCCACCAGCGAATCGTCGAGGGCCAGGCCACCGCGCAGCACGCAATCGATACCGTCGCGGATCAGGTCCACCGGCCGGTCGTTCAGGCCGATTTCCAGCTCGATCAGCGGATAACGCTCGGTGAACTCAGGCAATACCGGGATCACGATCAAGCGTCCGATACCCGCCGGCATATCGACCCGCAGGGTACCGCGCGGATTCTGCCGGGCCGTGGAAAACACCGCCTCGGTTTCCTCAAGGTCCGCCAGCAACCGCACGCAGCGCTGGTAATAGGCCGCGCCATCGAGGGTGGTACTGACCTGGCGGGTGGTGCGGTGCAGCAACTGCACGCCCAGATGCGCTTCCAGTTGCTTGACCAGCACTGTCACCGAAGCGCGAGGCAGTTGCAGGCTGTCGGCGGCCTTGGCGAAACCGCCCAGTTCGACGATCCGGGTAAAGACCCGCATGGCATTGAAGCGATCCATCGGCCCTCCATTATTGTGAATTAATGAATAGTGATAGTGCTTTTAGCCGGTTTATCGCACTTTTGTCGAGGTTCACACTGTTGGAAATCCCATAGGAGCCACACCATGCATACCCGTCAACTCGGCAAGAACGGTCCACAGGTCTCCGCCATCGGCCTCGGCTGCATGGGCATGACCGATTTCTACACCACCGGCAACGACACCCGCGAAGCCATCGCCACCTTGCATCGGGCCTTGGAACTGGGCGTGACCCTGCTCGACACCGCCGACATGTACGGCCCCCACAGCAACGAGGAACTGATCGGCCAGGCCATCGCCGGCAAACGCGAGCAGGTGTTCCTGGCCAGCAAGTTCGGCATCCTGCGCGACCCGGCCAACCCGGCGTACCGAGGGGTCAGCGGCAAGCCGGAGTACATTCGCACGGCCATCGACGGCACCCTCAAGCGATTGGGCATCGAGACCCTGGACCTGTACTACCAGCACCGTATCGATCCGGAGGTGGCCATTGAGGAAACCGTCGGCGCCATGGCCGAACTGGTCAAGGTCGGCAAGGTCCGTTACCTGGGTCTGAGCGAGGCCTCGGCCGAGACCCTGGAGCGGGCCCATCGGGTGCATCCGATCAGCGCCTTGCAAAGCGAGTACTCGCTGTGGAGTCGCGACCAGGAAGACAACGGCTGCCTGGCCGCCTGCCAACGCCTGGGGATTGCCTTTGTGCCCTATAGTCCGTTGGGTCGCGGTTTCCTGACCGGTGCGTTGAAGAGCCCGGAGGATTTCGCCGCCGATGACTATCGGCGTTTCAGCCCACGCTTCCAAGGCGAGAACTTCGTCCGTAACCTGCGGCTGGTGGAGCAAGTGCAGGCGTTGGCCGCGGAAAAAGGCGTGACCGCCGGGCAACTGGCGCTGGCCTGGGTCCTGGCCCAGGGCGACTACCTGATCCCGATCCCCGGGACCAAGCAGCGCAAGTACCTGGAAGAGAACGTCGCGGCATTGGAGGTGAAGCTGAGCTCCGCCGAGTTGCAGGTATTGGAAGCGATTTTCCCGGCCGGTGCCATCGCCGGGCTGCGCTATCCGGAGGCGGTGATGCAGGGCCTCAATCGCTGAGTAACCGCCTGTGACCCCTGGTCCCGAGAACACAACGCAGCCCTGTGGGAGCGGAGCTTGCCCGCGAAGCTTTTAGCGCCCTCCAGGGCCCCTTCGCGGGCAAGCTCCGCTCCCACAAAAAGCGCCATCCCCTCAAGGAAATGGATGCTGTCCCTCAAAAATCGGCCCCTCAAAAATCGCGCTTGTAGAAAATATCCAGGGAACTGGCCACGCCACTCGCCGCCTCCAGGTAAACCTTCTTGCTCAACATATAACGCAAGGCAATGGTATTGGCCGGTTCGAACACCCCCACCCCATAGCGCAAGCTCAGCTTCTCGGTGATCTTGCCGCTGGCCACCACCGACGTGGTGCTGCCACTGCCCTGGGTATCGAGGGAAAAATCCTCGATGCCCAGGTTCTTCGCCAGGTCGCCGGTCAACCCGGCACTGCCCATCAAACCCAAGCCCAACGCCGCCTGGGCCAGCATATTGCTGTCTTCGCCGGTGGTGCTCAAGGGGCGTCCCAGCACCAGGTAGGACAATGCCTGCTCCTGGCTCATGGCCGGTTCCGAGAAGATCTGCGTGGTGGGCTGCTCGGCGCTGCCGCTCAGGCGAATACCGGCAATCACGTCACCGGTCTGGCGAATCGCCTCGATATCCAGGTAAGGCTGGTCAATGGGACCGGCGAACAGCAATCGCGCCCGGCGAATGGTCAGGCGCTGGCCATAGGCGCTGTAGCGTCCGTCATTCAGGCGCAGCTCACCCCGGGTGTCGAGGTTGTCGCCGATATGCACCTGACCCTGCAAGTCGGCGCTCAGGCCAAAGCCGTTGAAGCTGAGCTTGTCCTCCCCCACCAGCACCTCGATATCCATGGACATCGCCAGCGCCGCCTTGCCCTCTGTGGTCGGCTGGCCAACGATCAACGTGTCGTCGGAGACCTTGACCGTCGACGGCGGCAGCTCGCGCACGGTGATCGCGCCCTTGGGCACATGCACCTTGCCGGCAATCGCCAGCTTGTCACCGTGCATTGACACCGTCAGGTCCGGCGCGACTTCCAGCGCCGCATACGGCTCGACACTGACCGGCAACTGCGAGCCCTTGATCGCCAATTCCAGCTGTAGCGCATCGGTCCAGTCGATATGCCCAGCCAGGCTGCCGTGCCCGGCGTCGCCACCGGTCCAACTGCCGTTGAGCTGGACCCTTTCCCCGGCAATCTGCGCCTGCACCCGCAAGTCCTTGATCGTGGTGGGGACCTCCGAGCCGGAAACCTCGCCGCCGCTCAAGGTCAGGTTACCGTCGACCTTGGGTGCCAATAGGCCGCCAGACAAGCGCCCACTGCCATCCAGGCGCCCGGCCAGGGTCTCGACCTTGCGCACGAAAGGCCGGGCCACGCTGAGGTCGAGACCGCTGAGGCGGAAATCGCCGCTCAGGGGCTTGTTCTTCGCCAGGGGATCGATCTGCGCCTGGAGCATCAGTTCGCCAAGTTTGCCACCACGAAAATCCAGGACCGTATCGACCCGACGCGGGGTCAGGTTGCTGGTCAGCCTGAGGGTCTCATAGGGGAAATCCAGCCATTTGCGCCGCTCACGGATGCGCAGGATACCGCCACTGGCATCGATCATGATCTGGCCCTTGGGGCCGCTGGCCGGCAGGTCCAGTTGCAGGTCGGCGTTCAGCCGGCCTTGCCAGGCGAAGTCGCGGGGCATCCATTGCCCGAGGCTTTCCAGGGGGAACTGTTTGAGGTGATAACGCAAGCGCGGCTCGGGCATCAGCCGCTGGTCCTCGCCACACAGGCTGGCCTCCCCCGACAACCAACAGTGGCTGCCGAAGTTCAGCCGGCCATCGGCGAGGTATTCGAGTTTGGCCGGGTTCTGCAGCTTCCAGTCCTGGCCGCCGGTCTGCACATCGCCCGAAACCAGGCGACCGCGCCAGTTGCCTTTGTCGAGCCCGCCGTCCAGGTCGAGGGCCAGTTTCAGCAGCGGGCCTTGCAGAGCGAGTTGCGCCTGCTGGCGCTTGAGATCGCCCTGCCCGTGCAAGATCAGGCTGCCCAGGGCCGTGTCGCCGGCCTGGATACCGTCGCCCTTGAGGTCCAGCCGTCCGCGTTGGGCACTGTCCAGATCGGCTTCGAGACTGAGATCGTGCAGGCGGTTGGCGGCGAACACCAGTTGCTGGCCGTGCAGGCTGACCTTGCCTTGCGGCGCCTTGAGCGTACCGGCGAGTTCGACCCGGCCCTTGACTTGCCCGCGCAACTGCGGCCAGAGCTGGCCCAGGCGCGGCAGATTGAGGTCGAGCCGCCCGGCCAGGCGTTGCTGCAGGCTGCCGCTGCCCTGGATGCGGTTGTCGCCGAGGCGAATGTCCAGGGCACTGAGGGTCCATTGCTCGCCTTTACCGCCGGCCTTGGCCTGGAGCTGCGCCGGTTGCCCGCGCAATTTGCCCTTGAGGTCGATATTGGCCTCGAGGACAAGCTGCTGGTTCTTCAATTCGCCTTTGCTGCGCAGCGGCCCGGCCAGGGTCCCGGGCAATTCCGCCAGCCAATACGCCGGGTTGAGTGCACTCAGGTCCAGCGCGGTGTCCCAGGCGATACCATCGGCGAATTGCAGGTTCAGGTGCCCGCTGGCCTTGCCCTGCCCCGCGGTCAGTTCGAGCTGCGGCAGGGCGATCTGTTTCAGGTCGCCACTGAACGGCGTCAGCAGGCTGAACTTGCCCGCCGGGCCGTCGAGATCGGCCTGGACGTAGCCCAGGTAGTTGCCATCGCGGTAATGCACTTCGCCGACCAGGGTCCGCGCCTTGACCGCCGGCTCCTCGATCAACGGGTACAGGCGATGCCAGGGGAAGTCCAGCCAGTCGACCTTGGCGTCGGCGCTGAAGCCCTTCTGCCAGTCCAGCTCGGCGCTGAGCTTCAGCCGCTGCCTGGCATCGGCCGTCAGGTCCAGCGCGGCGATCTGCGCCCCCTGCGCATCGACCCGAGCTTGCAGGTTCAGGTCGACGGGGCCTTGCTCGGCCGGCAGCACGGCCTTGCCCTGGAGCTGGTAGCCGTCTTTCAGGTTGCCGCTGCCGGTGAGCTCCAGTTGATTGAGTTGCAGGGTATCCGGCAGCTCGGCGCTGGCCTTGAAGCCATCGGCGCTGATCCGCACCCGGGCCGGCAGGTGCTCGGCCAGGGCCTCGAGTTCGCCCGTGAGCCGGCCCTGCAGATAACCGCTGCTGTTGGCCTTGAGCTTGAGGGTCTTGAGCAAATCGCCCTGCACCTCCAGCGCCAGGGCCCAGGGCACACCGCCCGGAGCCGGTAACAGCAGCTTGCCCTCGGCCTCCAGCGGCCAGTCGCCGCTCGGTTGCAGCAGCCCGGACAGGTCCAGGCTGAGGTCGTCATGCCGCAAGTGCACGGTATCGATCTGCAACCCCTTCGCAGTCCAATGCGCGGCCAGTTGCAACTCCTTGAGCTGCTCGCTGCCGTCGAGCCACAGGCTGCCGATACGCACCTGGCGCAACTCGATCGCCACCGGCAGTTTCAGCGTCGGCAAGCTCAGCGGCCCGCTCTCGGCAGGCGCACCCGGCTCGAAGCGCAGGTCGACCCGCTCGACGTCCAACTGATCGATGCACAGGACAAAGTGCGTCAGGCACAGCGGTGACCAATTGAAGCGCGGCTGCTGCAATTCAACCCGATTGGCGCCCTGTTGCCAGAGCAGATGATCGGCAGTCCACTGGCCGGCCAAATGGCCGTGGAAATTTTCCACGCTCAAGCCCGGCACTTGCGCCAACGCCCAGCGACTGCCGGCCTGGGTGCCCAGCAGCAAACTCAAGGACACCAGCAACAACAGAATCAGCGAGACAAGCGCCAGGCCGAGTATTTTCAAACCACGCGTCACAACTCAGGCCCCATGGAAAAGTGCAAACGGATACCGCCGGGATCGTCCAGCGCATGGGCCAGGTCGAGGCGGATCGGCCCCACCGGCGAAACCCAGCGTACACCGATGCCGACGCCGGTCTTGAGGCTCGGCAATTCCAGGGTATTGAACGAATTGCCCTGGTCGACGAAGGTCGCGACCCGCCATTTCTCGGCGATGGAATATTGGTACTCAAGACTTCCAGCGACCATGTAGCGCCCGCCGGTCCGCTCGCCCTCGGCGTTTTTCGGAGACAGGCTCTGGTAGTCGTAGCCGCGCACGCTCTGGTCGCCACCGGCGAAGAAACGCAGGGACGGCGGCACGCTCTGGTAGCCGTTGGTGGCGCTGCCACCGAACTGGATCCGGCCAAGGAAGCGATGGTTATCCCAGACCGTGGTCAACCCCTTGAGCGTGGCCGTGCCGTACAACAGGTTATTGTCCGAGGCCAGGCCTTCCTTGGCGACCTTGCCGTCGAACTCCAGGCGATAGCCGTTGTGCGGATCGATACGATTGTCGCTGCGCAGGTAGGAGTAATTGATGCCCGGCATCAGCAAGGTACTCGTCCCGGTATCCTCGCCGAGGCGATACTCCTCGCGCTGCCACTTGAGCGAGATCACCCGCTGCCAGCCGCTGGGCAACTTGCTGTGCCATTCCGGGCCGACGGTGAGCAATTGACTCAGGCTGTCGGTGTTGGAGATTTCTTCATACTGGTAGCCGGCCGCCCAACGCAGCTTGTCCGTGAGCGGCGGGTCCAGCGGGCGGTCATACCAGATGCCGATGTTTTGCCGGGGCGCGGAAATCTCGCTTTCGATACCGTAGCTGTCGCCCTGGGCATTGACCCAGTGACGGGTCCAGTTGGCCTTGACCCGAGGCCCGACGTCGGTCGAATAGCCCAGGCCCAGGCCCATGGTGCGCGGCTTGCGGGTATCGAGCTGGACCTCGACCGGGATCACCTGGTCCTTGGCCGCCATCGGCGCGGCGTCCACCCGCACGCCTTCGAAGTAGCCGCTCGATTGCAGGGCCTGGTTGAGCTCGGCGATCAGTTCTGAATCGTAAGGGGTACCGGCCTTGAACGGCACCATGCGGTGCAGCAGGTCTTCGTCGAAGGGGGTGTCGCCGGCAAAATGCACCGGCCCCAGGGAATAGCGCGGACCGCTGTCATAGATCAGCTCGATATCGGCGACACCCGCCTGGGGATCGACGATCAGCTTCTGGCTGATAAAGCGCCCGCTGAAAAATCCGTAGCGCGAGGCCTGGTTGAGGATCAACCGCTTGGCGTCCTCATAGTGCCCGTGGTTGAGCACGGCACCGGGCTTGAGGGCGTCCCCCTTGGGGACCCGGAAGGCCTTGAGGCTGGCGGCCGGCCCTTCGATGCGCACGCTGACGTTGCGCAGGTGCACCGGTTCGCCGGGGTCGATGGTGAGGATCAGTCTGGGTGTCTTGCCGGCCTCGACTTCGGTCTCGATCCGCGGCTGATAATAGCCGAGCGCCTGGGCGGCCTTGCGTGCCTGTTCCTGTGCGCCGCGGCTGAAACGCCGCAGGGCATTCTCACCACGATTACCGAGACTGCCAATGTAGCCTTCCACATTGGCCTTCAACTCGTCATTCGCCGGCTTGACCCGTACATCGAGTTCGCTTTGCGCCAGGGCCGCCATGCTGCAACAAAGCAGAAGCAAACCGCCGGTCAATCTTATAGAAAACATCATAGGCGCGGATGCTATCACGGGCTGGGTTAGGGCCGTCATAGAACGCGAAACCGACCGGAAAGTTCGACAGTCAAGCCATTGCTGTTTGTAACACCTGAGGGTTGGAGTGATAAAAAACGTGTTCGCGGATCGGTCCCACCGCCACCTCGCCGATGTCCTCGTAACCCTGGCGCTTGTAGAACTCCAGGTAGCGCGGGTTACCGGTATCGAGCACCACGCCTTGGGAATGCGGGTCCTCGGCACACCAGTTGTGCACTGCCATCAGCAGTTGCTCGCCATAGTGCTGGCCCTGGAACTGCGGGTGGATACCCAGCAACGGCAGTAGATGCACCGAATTCGACGGCAGGCAGGCCAGCACCGCCTGCTGGTATTCCAGATAACGGCGGGTACAACGAAAGCCGGTGCTCAGCACCATGCGCATGCGCCAGACCCAGCTCTCGGTGATATCCAGGCGACGTTGGGGCGGGGCGATCAGGGCGATACCGATCAGGCGGTCATTGACCAGCAAGCCAATCGCCGGCAAATCCTCGACAAAGTGCTGCTTGACCCGCTCGCGCACCGTGGCTCGGACCCGTTGCTCGTAGCCCGGGCGTTCGGCCTCGAACAGATAGGCGAAAGTCGGTTCATGCCGATAGGCCTGGTACAACAGGGAACGTGCTTCGCGTGAATAACCACCGTCGAGCAGATGGACCTGGGCCATGATCTCTGGCATATCCGGCATGGGCGTCAACCTCTCTGGCCGCGGCGCACTACCGCGACGATCTGAGAGCAACGTTAGCAGTGCAACGGAACTCCCGCCACGCTGGCCGTCACCAGACTTGTCGGCTAGCATCGCTGTTTTGCCAGGACTGCCGCCCATGAAGATCGTCTCGTTCAACATCAACGGCCTGCGCGCCCGGCCCCATCAGCTGGCGGCGCTGATCGAAAAACATCAGCCGGACGTTATCGGCCTGCAGGAAACCAAGGTTTCCGATGATCAATTCCCACAGGCCGAAGTCGAAGCCCTGGGTTACCACGTACATTTCCATGGTCAGAAAGGCCATTACGGCGTGGCGCTGCTCTCGCGCCAGGCGCCGCTGAGCCTGCACAAAGGCTTCGACGGCGACGACGAGGAAGCCCAGAAGCGCTTTATCTGGGGCAGCTTCGCCGATGAAAACGGCACGCCGGTGACCATCATGAACGGCTATTTCCCCCAGGGCGAAAGCCGCGACCATCCGACCAAGTTTCCGGCCAAGGAACGCTTCTACCAGGACCTGCAACATCTGCTGGAAAGCCGGTTCAAGCATGACCAGCCGCTGGTGGTGATGGGTGATATCAATATTTCCCCGGAAGACTGCGATATCGGCATCGGCGCCGACAATGCCAAACGCTGGCTGAAAACCGGCAAATGCAGTTTCCTGCCGGAAGAGCGCGAATGGCTGGCCCGCCTGAAAAACTGGGGGCTGGTGGACAGCTTCCGGCACCTGCACCCCGAGGTGAATGACCGCTTCAGTTGGTTCGACTACCGCAGCCGTGGTTTTGAAGACGAGCCCAAGCGTGGCCTGCGGATCGACGTGATCCTGGCCTCGAACGGTCTGCTGCCACGGGTCAAGGCCGGAGGGGTCGACTATGAATTGCGCGGCATGGAAAAACCTTCCGACCATGCACCGATCTGGCTTGAGCTGAGCTGATCCGGCGTTCGGGCTTGAGGGCCTCTTCGCGGGCAAGCTCCGCTCCCACAATGTCCGGGGCTGACCGAGAGTTTGCGGTGTGACTCGGTCCTGTGGGAGCGGAGCTTGCCCGCGAAGAGGCCAGAACAAACACCAGCACCGCTACAGACTGCTCACCCCACCCTGTCATCCATCTGAAACCTGACTGACTTATTCTTGCAGCACTTCGGCCCATTAAAGGTGCAGGCCCCATGCTGCGCGCGCGCTCACTGTTGATCCTCTGCGGCCTGCCCGCCCTGACCCTGGCGGCCCTGCCGGCGCCGCCCGACGACGGTCCGGCCCTGCGCATCCAGGGTTCCAACACCATCGGCGCCGACCTCGGGCCGGCGCTGGTCAAGGGCTGGCTCGAGGAACAGGGCCTGCATGGCGTACACCTGGCCCATACCGGCAGGGACAACGAGCAGCGCGTACTCGCCACCACCGAGCAAGGCCGCCGGGTGCGGGTCGAAGTCGCCGCCCATGGTTCCAGCACCGGTTTCACTGCCCTGAAAGCCGGCACCGCGGACCTCGCCGCCGCCTCACGCCCGATCAAGGACGCGGAACTGACGGACCTTGCCGACCTCGGCGATCTGAAAAGTCCCGACGCCGAACAAGTGATCGCCATCGACGGCGTGGCAATTATCCTGCACCCGCAAAACCCGCTGACCCGTCTGAACACCGACGACCTGGCGCGAATCTTTTCCGGCGAAGTGAAAACCTGGGAAGAACTGGGCGGGATCGGCGGCGCCATTCACCTCTATGCTCGCGACGAAAAGTCCGGGACCTGGGACACCTTCAAGGAGCTGGTGCTGGCCCGGCGCGGCAAGTCCCTGGCCGCCGGTGCCAAGCGCTTCGAATCCAGCGAACAGCTGTCCGATGCGGTCAGCCAGGATCACCAGGGCATCGGCTTTATCGGCCTGCCCTATGTACGCCAGGCCAAGGCCGTGGCCATTGTCGACGGCGATTCGCAAGCGATGCTGCCGCTCGCCAGCCTGATAGCCACCGAGGATTATCCGCTGTCGCGGCGGCTGTTCTTCTACCTGCCGCCCAACCGCCAGAACCCCTGGGCCACCTCCCTGGTGCGTTTCACGCAAAGTCCGGCGGGCCAGGCGATTGTCGCCAGCAACGGTTTTGTCGCGCAGACAGTACAGGCCATTTCAGTCACTCCCAGCCCGGCCATGTCGCCGGAATACCAGGCCTTGGCGAAAGAGGCGCAACGGCTGTCAGTGAATTTTCGCTTCGAGGAAGGCAGCGCCAGTCTGGACAACAAGGCCCGCCAGGATGTACTGCGGGTCCTGGACTACTTGCATGCCCAGGGCAAGCTGAACAAACAGGTGACCCTGGTGGGCTTTGGCGACACCAAGAACGACCCGGCCCGCGCCGCCCTGCTGTCCAAGCTGCGGGCCATGGCGGTACGTCGGGAACTGGTGAAGGGCGGCGTAGTGTTTCGCGATATCCAGGGCCTCGGCGCACAGATGCCGGTGGCGGCCAACACCGCGGATGCAGGCCGCATCAAGAACCGTCGGGTCGAGGTCTGGGTTTACTGAAGGATGATTGCCTGGAGCCTGGCAACCCTCTCAGGTCTGGCCGACATTTGAGATCTGAGCAACATTTGTGGCGAGCGGGCTTGCCCGCTCGCCACAAGACCGTGTTTCCGTTCTGCCTAGCGCTCCGAACGCATCATCTCGCGCGGCACATATTTGCCGATCTCGTACTTGCCGATCGCCGCCCGGTGCACTTCATCCGGGCCGTCGGCCAGGCGCAGGGTGCGCTGCATGGCATACATGTAGGCCAATGGGAAATCGTTGGAAACCCCGGCCCCACCGTGGATCTGGATGGCCCGGTCGATTACCTTCAAGGCCACGTTCGGCGCCACCACCTTGATCTGCGCGATCTCGCTTTTCGCCACCTTGTTGCCGGCGGTGTCCATCATGAAAGCCGCCTTCAGGGTCAACAGACGCGCCATGTCGATCTCCATCCGCGAGTCGGCGATCTTGTCGATATTCCCACCCAGACGCGCCAACGGCCGACCGAACGCGGTACGGTTGACCGCGCGCTTGCACATCAGCTCCAGCGCGCGCTCGGCCATGCCGATCGAACGCATGCAGTGGTGAATCCGGCCCGGGCCAAGGCGACCCTGGGCAATCTCGAAACCACGGCCCTCGCCCAACAGCACGTTTTCATAAGGCACCCGCACGTTCTCGAACAGCACCTCGGCGTGACCATGGGGCGCATCGTCGTAACCGAACACCGGCAACGGACGAACGATCTTCACCCCCGGGGTATCCACCGGCACCAGGATCATCGAGTGCTGCTGGTGACGCGGCGCGTCCGGGTTGCTCAAGCCCATGAACACCAGGATCTTGCAACGTGGGTCGCAAGCGCCGGAAGTCCACCATTTCTTGCCGTTGATCACCCACTCATCGCCCTGGCGCTCGGCCCGGGCGGCCATGTTGGTGGCGTCGGAGGAAGCCACATCCGGCTCGGTCATGGCGAACGCGGAACGGATCTCACCGCGCAGCAGCGGTTCCAGCCAGCGCTGCTTCTGCTCTTCATTGGCGTAACGGACCAGCACTTCCATATTGCCGGTGTCCGGCGCCGAGCAGTTGAACGGCTCAGGCCCGAGCAGCGAGCGCCCCATGATCTCCGCCAGGGGCGCGTATTCCAGGTTGGTCAGGCCGGCACCCAGCTCGGACTCCGGCAGGAACAGGTTCCACAACCCCTCGGCCTTGGCACGGGCCTTGAGCTCTTCCATGATCGCAGTGGGCTGCCAGCGATCGCCTTCGGCGACCTGGCGTTCGAACACCGGTTCGGCCGGATACACATAAGCGTCCATGAACGCGGTCACGCGCTCACGCAGTTCCTGAACCTTGGGTGAATAGGCGAAATCCATGGGCAGCTACCTTCTTGAGTAGGTGGTCGGGGTCATGGAATCGATGCTAGTGCAGCTACGAAAATTTACCAAAGCTATTCTCGCCGTGTATTAACATTCATCACCGATATATGATCGGCTGATCGAACCCTAACAATAAGAGCGCCGCGAAATGAATCTGAGCAAGGTCGACCTCAATCTTTTCATCGTCTTCGACGCCATCTATACCGAGGCCAACCTGACCCGCGCCGGGCAGATCGTCGGCATCACCCAGCCGGCGGTGTCCAACGCCCTGGCGCGGTTGCGCGAGACCTTCAACGACCCGCTGTTCGTGCGTACCGCCCAGGGCATGGTGCCCACGCCAATGGCGCAGAACATCATCGGCCCGGTGCGCAACGCCCTGTCGCTGCTGCGCGTTTCGGTCCAGGAAAGCCGGATCTTCAACCCGTTGCAGGCGAACAAGACCTACCGCATCAGCATGACCGACCTGACCGAGGCAGTGATCCTGCCGCCGCTGTTCCAGCGCCTGCGCCGCCTGGCGCCGACGGTGGCGATCGAGAGCTTCCTCTCCAAGCGCCGCGAGACCACCAAGGAACTGGCCGCCGGGCGTATCGACTTTGCCGTCGACGCGCCGCTCAACACCGACCCGCAGGTGCGTCATGTCAAGCTGATGGAAGACCGTTATGTGTGTGCCATGCGCAAGGGCCATGCGTTGGCGGGCAAGGACAAGCTGACCCTGGATGACTATATGGGACTGACCCATATCCATATCTCCAGCCGACGCAACGGCCTCGGCTATGTCGACCTGGCCCTGGGCAAGATGGGCATCCAGCGCAAGATCGCCCTGCGCTCGCAGCATTACCTGATGGCCTCGCAGGTGTTGCAACAGACCGACATGGTCATGACCGTGCCGGAGCGCTTCGCCCGCCGCCATGACCTGCATTACTTCCCGTTGCCGGTCAACGACGTGCCACCGGTGGAAACCCACCTCTACTGGCACGAAAGCACCGACCAGGACCCGGCCAACCGCTGGATGCGCGAACAGATGATCGAACTGTGCCAGCAGGTCACCGCCCATGAGAAGAAGCTCGACAAGGCCTGAGCCAGAAGAAAGCACTGTTCACTTGAATCTGAACGCATGCCCTGTGGGAGCGGAGCTTGCCCGCGAAGGCGGTCTCAAGATCGCTAGAAGCTTCGCGGGCAAGCTCCGCTCCCACACAAGCCCCGCTCGCCACAAGAGGAACCGCGTACTACCGGCAAGCTTGACGTATACGTCAAGCAGCCTTTAGCTTAGCGCCATGACCTTTCTCGAGCGCTTCCATGAGCAGCCAGACCTACAGCATCTCCGACCTCGCCCGCGAGCTTGACATCACCACCCGGGCCATTCGCTTCTATGAAGAGCAAGGTCTGTTGACTCCTGAACGCAAGGGTCTGGAACGCATCTACTCGGCCCGGGACAAGGTGACCCTGAAACTGATCCTGCGGGGCAAGCGCATCGGCTTTTCCCTGGCCGAGTGTCGCGAACTGATCGAGCTCTACGACCCCACCAGCGGCAACCAGAAGCAGCTCAACAGCATGCTGGCGAAAATCACCGAGCGCCGTGCGCAGTTGGAACAGCAACTGCTGGATATCGAGCAGATGCAACTGGAACTCGACACCGCCGAGGAGCGCTGCCATCAAGCCCTGCAGACCCTGGAAACCCGGGCCCTTTAGGCACTATCACATAATCTTGTAAACACCGCCCCTGTAGGAGCCGGCTTGCCGGCGATGGTGTCCCAGGCACTGCAAGGCTCAAGGGCCTCATCGCCGGCAAGCCGGTTCCTACAGGGGGACCGCATCAGTACTGACCACTTTGCGCAAGGTATCCCCATGTCCCTACCCACCCACGTACGCCTGATCGAAGTCGGCCCCCGCGACGGCCTGCAGAACGAAGCCCAACCCATCAGCGTGGCCGACAAGGTGCGCCTGGTCGACCGTCTCAGCGACGCCGGCCTGGGCTATATAGAGGTCGGCAGCTTCGTCTCGCCCAAATGGGTGCCGCAGATGGCCGGCTCCGCCGAAGTCTTTGCCCGGATCCAGCGCAAGCCGGGGGTCACCTATGGTGCCCTGGCGCCCAACCTGCGCGGTTTCGAAGATGCGCTGGCAGCCGGGGTCAAGGAAGTCGCGGTGTTCGCCGCCGCGTCCGAAGCCTTTTCCCAGCGCAATATCAACTGTTCCATCAGCGAAAGCCTCGAACGCTTCGTACCGATCATGGACGCCGCCCGCCAACACGGCGTGACAGTGCGCGGCTACGTGTCCTGCGTGCTCGGCTGCCCCTATCAAGGCCCGGTCGCCGCCGAGCAGGTCGCCGCCGTGGCCCGCGAGCTGTATGCCATGGGCTGCTACGAAGTGTCCCTCGGCGACACCATCGGCACCGGCACCCCGGGCGCCACCCGGAGGATGTTCGAGGTGGTCTCGGCCAGCGTCCCACGGGAAAAGCTCGCCGGACATTTCCACGATACCTACGGCCAGGCCATGGCCAATCTCTACGCCAGCCTGCTCGAGGGCATCCAGGTCTTCGACAGCTCCATCGCCGGCCTCGGCGGCTGCCCCTACGCCAAGGGCGCCAGTGGCAACGTCGCCACCGAAGACGTGCTCTATATGCTCAATGGCCTGGGCATCCACACCGGTGTCGACCTTGACCAGCTGCTCCTGGCCGGTCAGGAAATCTGTGCCGTGCTGGGACGTGTTACTGGCTCACGGGTTGCCAAGGCACGGCAGGCGGTGTGAATGTGTCCGGGTGTTACCGTTTGGAAACACAAACGAGTAACACGGAAACAGATTCACGACATCGCCTTTGGCCAAAGGTTCGCAAAAAATATCAAGACATTGATTTTAAAGGATTTTAAAAAGTTGGCACGCCACCTGCTATATCTCCTGCATAACAAGAATAAAAAGCGGCAAACCCATAAAAATAAGACGTACCGACTCTGACATAACAAAAACAACACGGCAGAGACGCAGCTAACAGATTTTTTTGGAGAAGGTGTGCTTTCAGGGAACCCTCGGGTCACCTGCAACCGGACAGAGAACAATAAAACTACCTCAAGGTAGCTCCCGAACTGGTTGGATCACCTGATAAAGCAGATCAGCGCTCAAAAAAATACGTTTGCTCTTTGACCCCGGATGGGGGTCACCTAAACGGCGAGAAAGGGTCACGGTTGACAAAAACAACAACAGACCGCCCCTCAATAATAAAAAAAGAGCATACAACAACACATTCAAGGGGAGCTTCGGCTCCCCTTCGTGTTTGTGCGATTCCCCTCCCCTCTGAATGCACAGCTACCGCACGGTGCAACGAATGCACTGGCCCATTCGAATAACGCATCGGGTTTCACACAATGACCTGCGAAACCTTCGCACGCGGCGTTTTCAACATCTCCATTCATTGACTGACGCGTCCTAGCCCTAGCACAAGACGATAGACCAACGCCCATATCCGGCTATTTTCGGCAACCAGATTACTGATCCCAACCTTATGATTCAGCTCAGTTTTTTAAACTTTTATCCGCTGACGGCGGGCATAAGCTGAACACTCCATTCACAGAAAAAGCCCATCGTCATGAGCACCGAGCAACCCGCCCCCGCCACACCACCACGCTCCCTCAAAAACCATCGCCTGATCATGAAGCGGCTGCCGTCGTGGCTAACCCAGGCCTCGCTGATCCGACGCCAGGCCTTTGCCGCCCGCGTCAGGCAGAGCCAGACCTCCAAAGCCGCGCTGGCGCGCCATCTGCACGGTTTCAAAAGCGCCGGGGATTTTGCCGCCCCCCTGCTCTCCCGGGCCCTGGAGGAACGCTATGGCCCCGGCCTGGACATTCACCAGGACCAGCTCAAGCACGTCCATATCCTTGCGGCGGCCACCCTCGGCCAACCACGCCAGGAAAACGTTATCGTGCAGAGCCTGCTGCAAGCCGCCCTGCAAAATTTCGAAAGCAGCGAAACCGGCCATTTCGGCTTCGACCGCGGTTCGGCGATCCTGCGCAAGACCACCGGCGTCCTGAACCCCCCCATCACGCCGGCTGACTTCGCCGCCCTCTGTCGCCAGCTCGACCTCGGTGGCCAGTACAAGCAACACGTGGAAAGCTTTCTCCTGCCCGTCCATCAAGGTCGTCCAAGCCCGGTCTATAACCAGCTCTTCGAGCAACATGAACGCGACGAGCTGGCAGTGCAGGCGGAGATCGCCCTGATGAAAGGCGCCCTGGACCTGTCGGCCTACCAGATGCTGCAAAGCCTGCTCGACCCGACCCAGGCAGCGCGCTGGAACAAGCACCCGGTGCAATGCTGCTATCTGACCTTGCTGGACTTCCCCAACCCCGGCAGCGGCGACTGGGGCGCGGTGCTCAAGGGCGTCCTGCTGATCGAACAAAGCACCCCGGTCGCCGGCGCCACGCCCTGCGTGGTTTATCGCTCGGGCGATGCGCATCAGGCCGTCAAGCGCTACCCCTCCTTCACGGCCTTCCACGATGAACTCAGGGAACACCTGCGGGATAAAAGCCATCAGGGTGTCTTCAAGCGTTATGTTCACCTGCGCACGCAACCGCTGTTGTTCCACACCCTCAATGAGCGCCTGAGCCCCGTCGACCCAACCAGTGGACAGCGCAAGTCCGACCCGAACGCCAACCTGAACCTGGAAAAAACCCCGCTGGGAGAAAACGCCTTGCGCGAGTTCTGCACCCTGCAAGTGGTGAAGATGCTCGACGATGCCCAGGTCACGGCGGTGCCCACCGACGACGAGGATAAGAAAACCCGCACGGCGCGCCTGCACTCATTGCTGAACTGGACGGTCAACCTGTTGTTCCTGGTACCGGGGCTCGGCGAAGCCATGCTCGCGGTCGCCGCCGCGCAATTGGTCGTGCAGCTCTACAACGGGATCGAAGAATGGCGCCATGAGGAGAAAGAGCAAGCGGTACTCGGCTTTCTCGGGGTGCTGCTGAATCTCGAACTGTTGGGGTTGGGAACCGCGCTGGCCATGGATTTTGAAGGTTCGTCGTTCATTGAAGGACTCAAGCCGGTCCAGCCGCGGCAAGGCGAACAGGCACTCTGGAAAGCCGACCTGACGCCCTATGAACACGCCCTGCCCGCCATGCCGGAACTGCAGCCCGATGCCGCCGGGCTCTATCACTATCAGGGCAAGACCTACCTGGGCCTGGACGGTCGCCATTACCAGATCAACCCCGGTGCCACGGCCAACCGCTTCCACCTGCAACACCCGAACAACCCTGACGCCTATGCGCCGCTGGTCCATCACAATGGCAAGGGCACCTGGCTCCATGAGTTCGAACAACCCTGGCAGTGGCGCAAACCGCAGCTGTTTTCCCGGTTGAGCCCGGACGCCGCCAGCCTCGACCCGGCGTCCGCGGACCAGGTTCTGCGATTGAGCGGGGTCGACGAGCATGTCCTGCGACGGCTGCTGGTGGACCGCGAGCGGCCCCCGGCCCTGCTCGACGACAGCGTGACCCGTTTCAAGCTCGACCAGGACCTCAAGCGCCTGGTGCAACGCCTGCAAAGCGGTGGCGCGGCCAACCCTTCGCTGGACGAACTGCACATGGAACTGCAATTGCTCACCAGCGAAGCGGTCTGGCCGCGTTCGAAGGTACTGCGGCTGCTGGATCGACACGGTGTGCCGCTGAAGGAATACCCCGCCGGCCAGGTGCAAGCGTTGCAACGCATCGACCTCGGCTGGCCAGGACTCGATGCCAACCAGCTGCTGCGCAACGTTCTGGAGAAACTCGACGAAGCGGAAATTCGCGGCTTGCTGGGCGAAGACTTCGGTGCCGGCCCCATCAGCCTGGACGCCCGCACCGTGGCGCTCAGGCGCAAACTCGCGGCACAGGCCGCCAACCGCCGGGCAGCACTGTTCGATTCGCACTATCGCTATCGAACCCAGTCCGAGAACCCTGCCGTCGCCGTGATCCGGCGCGACTTTCCGAGCCTGCCGGGCAGCATCGCCGAGGAATTGCTCCGGCACGCCAGTCCGCCCGAGTACAAGCTGCTGGTCGAGGCGCGACGCGTGCCCTTGCGGCTCGCCGAGGAGGCCCGGCACTACGGCCGTAACCTGCGCCTGGGGCGGGCCGTGGAGGGACTTTACCTCGATGCGGCGCGCAACCCCGACACCGACAGGATCATCCTGGGCCAACTCGGCAAGCTGCCGGGCTGGTCGAAGCAGGTGCGCCTGGAGATACGCGAGTTGTCCTTCAGTGGCCGCTTGCTCGACAGCCTCGGTCCGGAGCAGGCGACGATTCACAAGGTGCTGGTCAAAAAAGGCGATCTCTACGAAGCCCATGATGCCCTCGGCCAGGAACTGCACGGCCCCGACGACCTGTACGGCAGCGTCCTGCACGCCCTGCCCGACGCCGAGCGCAAGGCCCTGGGATTTCCCGGCACCCACGAGGCCGGCAAGCTGAAACGAACAGTGCTCAAGCAACCCTTGCCCAGCGCCAAGGAGCTGGGAACACGCCTCGGCCTGCCGCCGATCAAGCCCGGCTACGTTCCGCCGATGCGCCTGGCCGACGGCCGGCTCGGTTATCCACTCAGCGGTCGCGGCGTCGGCGGCCGGCCCCTGGGCAGTCGCTCCTCGGCCTTCACCGAGCTTGCCCAATGCCTTTACCCCACGCATTCCTGGCAGGCGGTCGAGACCTTCCTCCAATTGCGCGGGCTGAACGAAGGTGCGGCGGTGCAACGCCTCGAACAACTGGAGAGCGAGTACAACACCCTGTGCACGGAACTCGAAGCCTGGATCGGCACACCGCCGGCTCCCGCGGAGACAGTGATGCTCAAAAGCCATATCGCCAGAACCTTCAAGGAATGCTGGCGCCGGGAACCCGGCCAACGCGCCACCCTGGACGGTTACCGGCTCAACATTGTCCTTTACGACCGCGACGCTCGGCTGCCGGTCCTCACGGCCGACTTCAGCCATGTCACCGAGCTGTACCTGAGCCTGGCCCACCCGGATATCACCACGGGGTTGAACAGCTTCCTCGGCCATTTCCCGCAGTTGAACCGGCTGTACCTCAGTGGCGGAGCCCTGACCGAGGTGCCATCGGCGCTGGGTTCGATGACCCGGCTGACCCACCTCAGCCTGAGCAACAACAATATCGTCCTGAGCGAAGAAACCGCCGCGCTGCTGTCCGCGATGACCCGTCTGACGGATCTGAACCTGGCCAACAATCCGGGACTGGGGCGCACACCGGATTTCTCCACGCTGCTCGGTCTGACCCGCATCGACCTGCACGGCTGTGGGCTCGCCACCTGGCCGACCGGCTACGAGCGGCTGCCGGCCCTGGCCCGCCTGGACCTGGGTACGAACCAGCTCACCACGGTGCCGAGCACGCTGCTGAATCTCAGCCAACGGGGCCAACGAATCGCCAGTACCCTCAACCTCCATGGCAACCCCATCGGGACCAGCGCCCTGGACGACGTCGCGAGCTACCATGCCGAAACCGATATCGACCTGGGCCTGGACCTGCCGACCGACTCGGACCCGGAAGCCGACCTGAGCAGCGACGACGAACCGGCGCATGACCGCTGGGGCTCCCGTGGCACCGTGCAACGGGATGAGAGTGCCTGGTTGTACAGGCTCGCGCCCGAGGAACAGCAGGCCTTTCGCGATGCCTGGACGCGCCTGGCCGCCGAGGAGCCGGTCGATCAGTCCGAAGCATTTTTCCGGGTGATCAGCGACCTGGAACAATCCGCCGATTATGAGGACAAGGTCACCCGCCCGGCCCTCGTGGACAAGGTCCGGCGCATGGTCCGGGCCGCAGTCGAGGATACCGCACTGCGCGAGAAGCTCTTCCTCAAGGCCAGCGCGCCGCAACCGGACGCCTGTGTCGACGGCATGACCGTGGCCTTCAGCGACATGGGCTTCGACGTGTTGTTGTATGAGGCCTATGCCGAACCGGAGGCCCAACGGATCGAATTGAAACTGCTGCGACTGGCCAAGGGCAAGGCACGCCTGGATCGCGTCAACGGGCACGCCCGGGCACTGATCGCCAAGCGCAGGGCCGAGGGCGCGGATCCCGACGAAGCGGAAATCTACCTGGCCTATCGCGTCGGTCTGGCCGAGCGACTGGTACTGCCCTGGCAGGCTTCGAAGATGGTTTACGAGGACGTTGCCCGTGTCAGTCAGAGCCAGTTGGACAAGGCTTACCTGGCCATCCTGCAACAGGAATCGCAACCCGGGGATGCCGTCAGGCAGATCGTCAAGCAGGCATTCTGGAAGGACTACCTGGAGATCCAGTACCTGCAGGAGCTCAGCCAGAAAGAGACGCTGCGCGAACAAAAGAGCGATGCACTGGTGGATCTGCAAACGGCAGAGGAACGCTGGTTCAACAACGGCAAGCTGTCGGCGGATGAAAAGGCCAGGCTGGAAGCAGCGATGAAAGCGGCGGCCGCGACCCTGGGCAAGCCCGAGTCGGAGGTGTTTGCCCGGAGCATGACCGACGCCGAATACCAGGCCCTCTATGAAGCCATCGCACGTGAGTACAACGACGAGTTGGAGCGCCTGACCGAAGCGGCGTTACGCGAGCACGGGCTGGCGAGCTGAATCCCTCAGGCCAGACACCGCCCCTGTAGGAGCCGGCTTGCCGGCGATGACGTCCGCAAGATCGATGCCGGACTTGCCGGCCCCATCGCCGGCAAGCCGGCTCCCACACGGACCGCACCCGGGACGGGACCGTCCGGCAAAAATGTCCGATTGACAGTCGGAGCCATCACCTTTACGTTAACGTAAAGGTGAATAACGCCCCACACCAACGCCTTGCTCAACCCATAACAAAAGGTGCCTCATGAGCTATCCGACCCTGAACTTCGCCCTCGGTGAAACCCTCGACATGCTCCGTGACCAGGTGCAGACCTTTGTCGCCCGGGAGCTGGCGCCGCGGGCCGCGCAGATTGACGTGGACAACCTGTTCCCCGCCGACATGTGGCGCAAGTTCGGCGACATGGGCCTGCTCGGCATCACGGTCCCGGAAGAGTACGGCGGCGCCGGCCTGGGTTACCTGGCCCATGTGCTGGTGATGGAAGAAGTCAGCCGCGGCTCGGCCTCGGTCGCCCTTTCCTACGGCGCCCACTCCAACCTCTGCGTCAACCAGATCAACCGCAACGGCAATCACCAGCAGAAAACCCAGTACCTGCCCAAGCTGATCAGCGGCGAGCATGTCGGCGCCCTGGCCATGAGCGAACCCAACGCCGGCTCCGACGTGGTCTCGATGAAACTGCGCGCCGACAAACGCGGCGAGCGCTACGTGCTCAATGGCAGCAAGACCTGGATCACCAACGGTCCCGACGCCAACACCTATGTGATTTATGCCAAGACCGAGCCGGAAAAGGGCGCCCACGGCATCACCGCCTTTATCGTCGAGCGCGACTGGAAAGGCTTCAGCCGCAGCAACAAGTTCGACAAGCTCGGCATGCGCGGCTCCAACACCTGCGAGCTGTTCTTCGATGACGTCGAAGTGCCGGAAGAAAATATCCTCGGCGTCCTCAATGGCGGCGTGAAGGTGCTGATGAGCGGCCTCGACTACGAACGCGTGGTGCTCTCCGGCGGCCCGACCGGGATCATGCAGGCCTGCATGGACCTGGTGGTGCCCTATATCCACGACCGCAAGCAGTTCGGCCAGAGCATCGGCGAATTCCAGCTGATCCAGGGCAAGGTCGCCGACATGTACACCCAACTCAATGCCAGCCGCGCCTACCTGTATGCGGTGGCCCAGGCCTGCGAACGCGGCGAGACCACCCGCAAGGACGCCGCCGGGGTGATCCTCTACAGCGCCGAGCGCGCGACCCAGATGGCCCTCGACGCGATCCAGATCCTTGGCGGCAACGGCTACATCAACGAGTTCCCCGCCGGACGCCTGCTGCGCGACGCCAAACTGTATGAAATCGGCGCCGGCACCAGCGAGATCCGCCGCATGCTGATCGGCCGCGAACTGTTCAACGAAACCCGCTGAGGGGCGCGCACATGGCAATCCTGCACACGCAACTCAATCCGCGTTCGAGCGAGTTCGCCGGCAACCGCGCGGCGATGCTCGAACAGGTCGTGGCCCTGCGTACCCTGCTGGCTCAGGTCCAGCAAGGCGGCGGGCCGAAGGCCCAGGAACGGCATGCCTCGCGGGGCAAACTGCTGCCTCGGGAACGGATCAACCGCTTGCTCGATCCCGGTTCGCCGTTCCTGGAGATCAGCCAATTGGCAGCCTACGAGGTCTACGGCGAAGACGTCCCGGCTGCCGGGGTGATTGCCGGTATCGGCCGCGTCGAAGGCGTCGAATGCATGATCGTGGCCAACGATGCCACGGTCAAAGGCGGTTCCTACTACCCGCTCACCGTTAAAAAACACCTGCGGGCGCAGACCATCGCCCAGCAGAATCGTCTGCCGTGCATCTACCTGGTGGACTCCGGCGGCGCCAACCTGCCGCGCCAGGATGAAGTGTTCCCGGACCGCGAGCACTTCGGGCGGATCTTCTTCAACCAGGCCAATATGAGCGCCCAGGGCATCCCGCAGATCGCCGTGGTCATGGGCTCCTGCACCGCCGGCGGAGCCTATGTGCCGGCGATGGCTGACGAAGCGATCATGGTCCGCCAGCAGGCGACCATCTTCCTCGCCGGTCCGCCGCTGGTCAAAGCCGCCACCGGTGAAGTGGTGAGTGCCGAGGACCTTGGCGGTGCCGATGTACACTGCAAGATCTCCGGCGTGGCCGACCATTACGCCGAGAACGACGAGCACGCCCTGGCCCTGGCCCGGCGCAGCATTGCCAACCTCAACTGGCGCAAGCTCGGTGAACTGCAGCAACGCACGCCCATCGCGCCGCTGTACAGCGGCGACGAGCTATATGGCGTGGTGCCGGCTGACGCCAAGCAACCATTCGACGTGCGCGAGGTCATTGCCCGGCTGGTGGACGGCTCGGTGTTCGATGAATTCAAGGCGCTGTTCGGTACCACCCTGGTCTGCGGCTTCGCCCACCTGCACGGTTATCCCATCGCGATCCTGGCGAACAACGGCATCCTCTTCGCCGAAGCCGCGCAGAAAGGCGCGCACTTTATCGAACTGGCCTGCCAGCGCGGCATCCCGCTGCTGTTCCTGCAGAACATCACCGGCTTCATGGTCGGCCAGAAATACGAAGCCGGCGGGATCGCCAAGCACGGCGCCAAGCTGGTCACCGCCGTGGCCTGTGCCAAGGTGCCGAAATTCACCGTGATCATCGGCGGCAGCTTCGGCGCCGGCAACTACGGCATGTGCGGCCGGGCCTATGACCCGCGCTTCCTGTGGATGTGGCCGAACGCGCGAATCGGCGTCATGGGCGCCGAACAGGCCGCCGGGGTCCTGGTGCAGGTCAAGCGCGAGCAGCACGAGCGCAATGGCGAGCACTTCTCGGCGCAACAGGAAGCCGAGATCAAGCAGCCGATCCTCGACCAGTACGAACACCAGGGGCACCCGTACTACTCCAGTGCCCGGCTGTGGGACGACGGCGTCATCGACCCGGCCCAGACCCGAGAAATCCTTGGCCTGGCACTCTCGGCCGCGCTCAATGCGGCGATCGAACCGAGCCGCTTCGGCGTGTTCCGGATGTGACCGTCAGCCGCCGGTTCGCGCCTGCCCAGACGCTCGGAGAAAACGCCAACCCTTGTAGGAGCCGGCTTGCCGGCGATGGCGGCGGCAAGGACAACATCCTCACCAGTGGCAATCCAGCGCCAACAAAAGCTGCACAGGACCCGACACCATGACCGACTTCAACACCCTCGAACTGCAGATCGACCCCCGGGGCTTCGCCACCTTGTGGCTGAGCCGCGAAGAAAAGAACAACGCCTTCAACGCCGAGATGATCCGCGAGCTGATCCTCGCCCTGGACAAAGTCCAGGGCAACGCCGCCCTGCGTTTCCTGGTGCTGCGCGGCCGTGGCCGGCACTTCAGCGCCGGCGCCGACCTGGCCTGGATGCAGCAGTCGGCCCAACTCGACTACGCCACCAATCTCGACGACGCCCGCGAACTGGCCGAACTGATGTACAACCTGGCCAGGTTGAAAATCCCGACCCTGGCCGTGGTCCAGGGCGCGGCCTATGGCGGCGCCCTCGGTCTGGTCGGTGCCTGTGACATGGCCATCGGTAGCGACGATGCGCAGTTCTGCCTCTCGGAAGTGCGCATCGGCCTGGCCCCGGCGGTGATCAGCCCGTTCGTGGTCCAGGCCATCGGCGAGCGCGCCGCGCGCCGCTACGCCCTGACCGCCGAGCGCTTCAACGGTCTGCGGGCCCGCGAGCTGGGCCTGTTGTCCGAAACCTGTCCGGCCAGCGAACTGGAGCAGCAGGTCGAAGCCTGGACTGCCAATCTGTTGCTCAACAGCCCGCAAGCCATGCGCGTCAGCAAGGAACTGCTGCGCGAAATCGGCAGCGGTGAGCTCAGTCCGGCGCGGCGCCGCTATTGCGAAAACGCCATTGCCCGCATCCGCGTCAGTGCCGAAGGCCAGGAAGGCTTGCGGGCCTTCCTGCAAAAACGCCCGCCGAGCTGGCAAGCCGAGTCCACCGCCAAGGAGCCGCGCTGATGAACACGCCCGTGATCACTTCCATCCTGGTGGCCAATCGCGGCGAAATCGCCTGCCGGGTGATGCGCACCGCCAAGGCCCTGGGCCTGACCACCGTCGCCGTGCACAGCACCGTCGACCGTGACGCCCGGCATAGCCGTGAAGCCGATATCCGTGTCGACCTGGGGGGCAGCAAGGCCGCCGAGAGCTACCTGCAGATCGACAAGCTGATCACCGCCGCCCAGGCCAGCGGCGCCCAGGCGATCCACCCCGGTTACGGTTTCCTTTCGGAAAACGCCGGCTTTGCCCGGGCCATCGAGGCCGCCGGCCTGGTCTTCCTCGGCCCGCCCGCCAGCGCCATCGATGCCATGGGCAGCAAGTCCGCGGCCAAGGCCCTGATGGAAACCGCCGGAGTACCGCTGGTGCCGGGTTATCACGGCACCGCGCAGGACCTGGAGACCTTCCGCGCCGCCGCCGAGCGCATCGGCTACCCGGTACTGCTCAAGGCCACCGCCGGCGGTGGCGGCAAGGGCATGAAAGTGGTCGAGGACGTCAGCCAGCTAGCCGAAGCCCTGGCCTCGGCCCAGCGTGAAGCGCAATCGTCCTTCGGCGATTCGCGGATGCTGGTGGAGAAATACCTGCTCAAGCCGCGCCATGTGGAGATCCAGGTGTTCGCCGACCAGCACGGCCACTGCCTGTACCTCAACGAGCGCGACTGCTCGATCCAGCGCCGTCACCAGAAAGTCGTCGAGGAAGCCCCGGCGCCGGGGCTGAGCGCGGAACTGCGCCAGGCCATGGGCGAGGCAGCGGTGCGCGCGGCCCAGGCCATCGGTTATGTCGGTGCCGGCACCGTGGAGTTCCTGCTGGACGCCCGTGGCGACTTCTTCTTCATGGAGATGAACACCCGCCTGCAGGTCGAGCACCCGGTCACCGAAGCCATAACCGGCCTCGACCTGGTGGCCTGGCAGATTCGCGTGGCCTGCGGTGAAGTGCTGCCGATCACCCAGGCGCAGGTACCGCTGCACGGCCATGCCATCGAAGTGCGTCTGTATGCCGAAGACCCGGGCCATGATTTCCTGCCGGCCACCGGGTGCCTGGAGCTCTATCGCGAGTCGGCGCCGGGAGCCGGGCGCCGGGTTGACAGCGGCGTGGCCGAGGGCGACAGCGTCTCGCCGTTCTACGACCCGATGCTCGGCAAGCTGATCGCCTGGGGCGAGACCCGCGAGCAGGCGCGCCTGCGTTTGCTGGCGATGCTCGACGAGTTCGTGATTGGCGGGCTGAAAACCAACCTCGGCTTCCTCCGGCGGATCGTCGCCCATCCGGCGTTTGCCGCGGCAGAGCTGGATACCGGCTTTATTCCGCGCTATCAGGAAGACCTGCTGCCGCAGCCGGAGGCGCGGACCGATGAGTTCTGGCAGGCGGCCGCCCAGGCCTTCATGCAGGGCCAGGCCCCTGGCGTAAGGGCGGACGACCCGGCCTCACCCTGGGCCCAGGGCAACGGTTTTCGCAGCGGACTGCCAGCGCAAAGCGTGGTGCACCTGAGCTGCGACGGCGAGGACCGGGCCGTCGGCCTGACGCTGGACACCCGGTTTGAACTGCACGGGGAATACCTGTCGACGGAACAGGCCGGCGTTCGCCGTCGGCATCGGGTGATCCGCAGTGCCGACGGGCTCTACCTGGACTGGCAGGGCGAGTGCCACAAGATCACTCGCTTCGACCCGATTGCCGCCGTCGACAGCGGCCACGGCCATCAGGGTGGCCTGGGCGCGCCGATGAACGGCAGCATCGTGCGGGTGCTGGTGACGGTCGGGCAAAGCGTCGAGGCCGGGGCCCAGTTGGTGGTGCTGGAGGCGATGAAGATGGAACACAGCATCCGTGCGCCCCAGGCGGGCGTGATCAAGGCGCTGTATTGTCAGGAAGGCGAAATGGTCAGCGAAGGCAGCGCGTTGGTGGAACTGGAATCCTGACTGCAACCAAGCGTGTGTGTGAGCACGGCTTTTGTGGGAGCGGAGCTTGCCCGCGAAGAATGCGCTGCGGTGTATCAGGTGCACCGCGTCATGGTTCTTCGCGGGCAAGCTCCGCTCCCACAGGTGAACGCGTCACGAACGGAGCCGGCCTTCAGAATTTCGCGGTCGCCTGTACCACCACGCCAATCACGCAGCAATCCTCGGTGACCGGAATCTTCGGCCAGGTCGGGTTCAACGGCTTGAGGTAGGGTTGCCCGCCCTCCTCCATCCACTGACGGAAAATCGCCTCCTCGCCCTCGTGCAAACGGGCAACCACCAGGCTGCCGACCTCGACCTCCCGATCCGGGTCCACCAGCACCATCATGCCCTCGGGCACACTGGTGCCGGACGGCGCCGTCATCGCATCGCCCACCACCTGCAACCAGAACGCCGCCGGGGCGTAATGATCGGTCACTTCATAACGCCCGACGTACTCGCCCCGGGCCGAATCCTGCAACGTGGCGACCGCCTGCCAGTCGCTGACCGGGTAGCGAAACGCCGAGGTGATATCGTAGACCTGTTCGTCACGTTCTTCAGGGGCCTGGGCCGCCACCGTACGGTCACGAATCAACAGGACCACCTCCAGGTGCCCCAGGCCCAGCGCCTGGAGGACCTTGTTCATCATCACCAGATCAGGCTTGCGCCTTTTGTTCAGCCAATGACCAACGCCGCCCTGGGTGATGTCCAGGCGTTCGCCAAGTTTTTCCTGCGAAAGACGAAGCTCTTCGAGCTTGGCCTTCACCAATGCTATCCATTTATCCATGGACGGAACAATACGGACAGTACTTCGCCACTCAATACACAAAATGTATTGTTTGTGACGAGCAACGCAATACCAATAGTACTAACCTTCAAAGGCTGACTTGAACTTCCTCTGAAAGGCAGGCCCTTCATGACTTCCATCACGACAGATAGCCCTCGAACCGACTCGAAAAGCCCGCTCGCGTCCCTCAAGGATCGCGCCGCCGCCCAACGAGCACTCGACTATTATTTGAAACCAGGCGTTTCAAAAGCCCCTTGCGCGGCGAATACCAGCGATGAACCCCTCTACCAGAAGCTCTTTGCCGTACGCGACGACCTGGATATCGAGGAAGCCATGATCCAGGCCTCCGATCTGCTGCGTTGCGCGGCGGCGGCCGCCTACGAAGCCGCGAACGGAGCGAACCGCGACCTGGGTTGTTCGGTGGTGTACATGATCGACATGGCCAAGGCCTTGGTGGACCGCGTCGTGCAGATACAGACCGGCACGACGTGAACACGCCGCGGCCAGGCAACCACCGGCCCCGGGAGGGAATAGGAAAAATAATACCCGCGGGGAACGGGAAAAGACTTGACCGTTAAATGATAATGATTATTATTGCAGGCATCTGATCGCGAGATCAGTCGATAATCCCGGAGACCTCAGGTCGGACTCCTGGGTTATCCCCTCATCAGGCTAATCACGGTTTTTGACCCGGCTTTTTGCCGGGTCTTTTTTTGCACCCGATTTACTCACTGGCTTGGCTTCAGGCTAATGAAGACTGGTGCGCCGCCCTCTGGATGAACCGTCGTGATGACGGCGATGACAGCAAGGGAACATCCCCCAATAAAAGCTTCGGCCCCCTCTCCAGCCACCCCATGACCTCGCGCCTCGGCTAATATCTCATCGGGGTGTACAGTAGCAGCCACAAAAAGCCTCTCCGGGTACTCGTCCGTGGTTCTATCTCCTCTCAAAATCAGCAGCAACTTCGACAGCGGTAATATCCAGGCGCTGGACACCAGCAACCCGCACCACCTGCTCCTGGCCATCGAGCCGGATACCCGCAGCCAGCATTTCCAGTGGTTCCATTTCAAGGTTGAAGGCCTGCGAACGGGCGAGACCTATGCCTTCGAACTGAGCAATGCCAGCCAGTCCTCCTACAACAAGGCCTGGACCGGCTACCGCGCCGTCGCCTCCTACGATCACCAGAACTGGTTCCGTGTCGACACCCGTTTCGACGGTGAAAGCCTGCATATCAGCCTGGTGGCCGAACAGGCGCAAGTCTGGTTCGCCTACTTCGAACCCTACAGCCGCGAGCGCCATGACAGGCTGATCGAGCAGGCCCTGAGCCACGCCGGCACCGAACTGCTGGCCATCGGCAAAAGTGTCGAAGGCCGGGACATCCAGCTGCTGCGCAAAGGCAGTGGCGCCGAAGGCCGGCGCAAGATCTGGCTCATCGCCCAGCAGCATCCGGGCGAACATATGGCCGAATGGTTCATGGAAGGCGTGATCGAACGCCTGCAACAGCAGGACGACACCGAACTGCGCGACCTGCTGGCCCGCGCCGACCTGTACCTGGTGCCCAATATGAACCCGGACGGGGCCTTCCACGGGCATCTGCGCACCAACGCCATGGGCCAGGACCTCAACCGCGCCTGGCAGAACGCCAGCCAGGAAATCAGCCCCGAAGTCCTGTTCGTCCAGCAGCAGATGGCCCAGCATGGCGTCGATCTGTTCCTGGATATCCATGGCGACGAGGAAATCCCCTACATCTTCACCGCCGGCTGCGAAGGCAATCCCGGCTACACGCCGCGTATCGCCGAGCTGGAAAGCCGCTTTCGCAGTCATCTGAGCGCACTCACGGTGGATTTCCAGACCACCCATGGCTACGCCCGCAGCCTGCCCGGCCAGGCCAATATGACCCTGGCTTGCAACAGTGTCGGCCAGCGCTTCGACTGCCTGTCGCTGACCCTGGAAATGCCCTTCAAGGACAACGACGACGCCCCGGACCCGCGCACCGGCTGGTCCGGCCAGCGCTCGAAGCAACTGGGCAAGGACCTGCTCAGCAGCGTCGCGGCTATCGTCGAACAGTTGCGCTGAGACTGCACAGGGGCGTGCCGGGGCGGACATGACCATGGCCGACCGCAGGTTGTCGCCTTCGGTGGCGGGTGCTTGAGCCTGGATACCCGGCGCAAAGCCTGACCGAGCGGTTACAAAACCGGTCCCTGGCCTCGCCGCGCCGGACACGATGTGCAAGGATGTTGCCTTGCACAGCGCTGTCCGCCGGCCCGCCAAGGATTTTTCATGACTGCCCTCACCGTCCACGCCCCGGTCAAACCGGGACGCCTGGAACAGATGTCGACCCGTATCGCCTTCTTTATCGCCGGTTTCGGCGTGGCCGCCTGGGCGCCGTTGGTGCCCTATGCCAAGGCCCGCGCCGGGCTCGATGAAGGCACCCTGGGGCTGTTGCTGTTGTGCCTCGGGGTCGGTTCGATCATCGCCATGCCGGTGGCCGGCGCCCTGGCCTCGCGTTTCGGTTGTCGGCGGGTGCTGACTGTCGGTACCTTGCTGATCTGCCTCGCGCTGCCGCTGCTGGCCACGGTCAGTTCGCTGCCCTGGCTGGTGGCCGGCCTGTTTCTGTTCGGCGCCGGGCTCGGCGCGGTGGACTCCACCGCCAACCTGCAAGCGGTGATCGTCGAGCGCGCCAGCGGCAAGACCATGATGTCGGGTTTTCACGGGTTGTTCAGCCTCGGCGGGATCTCCGGCGCCGCCGGGGTCAGCGCGCTGCTGGGCCTGGGGCTGTCGCCCCTGGGGGCGATGGGCGTGGTGATCCTGTTCCTGCTGGCGGCACTGTTCAAGGCCGCCCCGCACCTGTTGCCCTACGGCAGTGAAAGCACCGGTCCCGCGTTTGCCGTGCCCCATGGGGTGGTGCTGTTTATCGGCCTGCTGTGTTTCGTGGTGTTCCTTGCCGAGGGTGCGATGCTCGACTGGAGCGCGGTGTTTCTCAGCGCCGAACGCCAGGTCGCGGACGCCTACGCCGGCCTCGGCTACGCGGCCTTTGCCCTGACCATGACGCTCGGGCGGCTGACCGGCGATGCTATTGTGCGCCGCCTGGGGGCACAGCGAGTGATCGTCTTCGGCGGACTCACCGCCGCGGCCGGCCTGAGCCTGGCCACGCTGGTGCCGGCCTGGGAGGCGGCGCTGATCGGTTATGCGCTGGTGGGCGCCGGCTGCTCGAATATCGTGCCGGTGCTGTACACCGCCGTGGGTAAACAGAGGGTCATGGCGGAAAGCATCGCCGTGCCGGCAATTACCACCCTGGGGTATGCGGGGATTCTGGCGGGACCAGCGGCGATCGGTTTTGTCGCCCATGCCAGTTCGTTGAACCTGGCCTTCCTGGTGATCGTGGGGATGCTGGTGGGGGTGGCGGTCAGCGGAAGGATTCTGCGGACCTGAAAAGGCGGCGCAGCCAAAAATGCCTTCGCGGGCAAGCTCCGCTCCCACATTGGTCCGGCATCGTGCACAACATGCTGGCCTGACTCAGAAAGACTGTGGGAGCGGCGCCGCCGGCGCTTCAGAGCGCGAAGCTGTCGATAATCGCCTGCTTGACCAGCTGCACCGCGCCATCCGTTTGCGCATGGGTGCGCCAGCCCAGCTCGATGGGATAGTGCGGCAGGTCGATGGGACAGGGGAGCATTTGAATATCACATAGCTGCGCGATCGCCCGGGCAGCATGGGTGGGCAAGGTCGCCACCGCCGACGAGCCCTTCAGCAGGAAAGGCAATGCGGCGAAATGCGTGGTGGCGGTGACAACCTTGCGGCTCAGCCCCCGGGCCGCCAGACCCTCGTCGACGATGCCGATAAAGCCCCCGGATGAAATCAGGATGTGCTCGCGGGCCACATAGTCCTCCAGATCGAAGACGCTCCTGTCGTCCAGGCTGGCGCGATCCACCAGGCAGGCATAACCGCCCTCCCCGAGCAGATGCCGACCCAGCAGCCGATTGGGGATGCCGCCAGCGGTAATGGTCAGATCGAACTGGCACTCCATCAAGGCATCGACCGCGATCTGACTGTGGGTCTGGCGAAAGATCAGCCGCAGGTTTTTCGCCCGTTGCGCCATGGTTTCGATCAACTGGCGAGCGAGGGCAATTTCAAAGTCGTCGGACAGGCCGATGGTCACCGAGCGCCCCTCATAGCTGGCCAGGGTCGGCTGGACCAGGGAAAAACTCTGGCGACATTTGTTCAAGGCATCGGAGATCACCGGCTTGAGCTGGTTGGCGATCAGGGTTGGCGACAGGCCCCGGCCGGTACGCACGAAAAGTTGATCGCCATACATCGCGCGCAGGCGATTCAAGGCGGCGCTGACCGCGGACTGGGTCAGCCCGAGCTGCAACGCCGCGCGACTGGCGCTGCCCTCGTCATGCAGGGCCTCGAAGACCTTGAGCAGATTGAGATCGGTGCTGTTGATATTCATCCGGTTGGTACTGCCTGCAAATGAAGGCGCCTAGATTAATACATTATCGGTGCCCATCATCCCCTGGGTGTCGCGACCATCACCAACCCGTCCTTGGCATAGGTTTTCGTCCATTGATTCACACAAGGCCGTGTATGCAGGCAGTTGCTGCACTCGCAGGTCCAGAAGTCCAACAGGACCACTTTACCGACCCTGGCGAATGTTGCCCGGATTCGCCCCGCCAGCCGCGAGGTGCGCCCAGGTCAGTCCTTTTTGGAATGATCCCTGGACCTTAATTCGTTTGAACCCGCCCCCCACCAGCCGCAGAATCCAGCCCAAGTCCAGCCATCCCGATTTTGCGGAGTACCACCCCCATGAGCACCGCTGTCTTCGCCCACCCCGACGAAATCCGCGCGAATTTTTCCCGTGCCATGTCGCAGATGTACAAGACCGAAGTGCCGCTGTACGGCGCGCTGATGGAGTTGGTCGCACAGATCAACGAGCAGGTGCTGAGCCACAACGCCCAGGTGGCCGAAAGCCTGAGGCAGACCGGGGAGATCCGCCGCCTGGACATGGAGCGCCACGGCGCCATTCGTGTCGGCACGGCGGCGGAACTGGCGACCCTGTGCCGGCTGTTCGCGGTGATGGGCATGGAACCGGTGGGTTATTACGACCTCACCCCGGCGGGCGTGCCGGTGCATTCCACGGCTTTTCGCGCGGTGCATGAAACGGCCTTGCAGGTCAGCCCGTTCCGCGTCTTCACCTCGCTGTTGCGCCTGGAACTGATCGAGGAAGACGGACTGCGGGAATTCGCCGAGTGGATCCTCAGCCGGCGCAATATCTTCACCCCGCGCACCCTCGAGCTGATCGAAAAGGCCGAAATGAATGGTGGCCTCGACTGCGCCGATGCCGCCGAGTTCGTCCAGCAGGCCCTGGAAACCTTCCGTTGGCACAACAGCGCGACGGTGTCGCTGGCCGAATACAAGAAGCTCAACGCCCAGCATCGCCTGATCGCCGACGTGGTGGCATTCAAGGGACCGCATATCAATCACCTGACCCCACGCACCCTTGACATCGATGCGGTGCAGGCGGCCATGCCAGGCAAAGGCATCACCCCCAAGGCGGTGATCGAAGGCCCGCCCCGCCGCGAATGCCCGATCCTGTTGCGCCAGACCAGCTTCAAGGCGCTGGAGGAAGCCATCACCTTCATCGGCCAGGACGCCGGCGAAACCGGCAGCCACTCGGCCCGTTTCGGCGAAATCGAACAACGCGGCGCGGCGCTGACGCCCAAGGGACGGGCGCTCTACGACCGCTTGCTGAATGCCGCCCGCGAGGAGCTCGGCGACTTTCCCAGCGAGGCCAATGCCGCGCGTTATGAGCAGATCATGGAGAACACCTTCAAGGCCTTCCCCGACAACTACAGCGAGATGCGCAAGCAGGGTTTGGCGTACTTCCGCTACTTCCCGACCGAGAAAGGCATCGCCGCGCGCAGCAGCGAATTGCCATTGCGGGAACTGGAAGCCTTGATCGCCGCCGGCCAGGTGAGTTTCGAACCGTTGGTGTATGAGGACTTCCTGCCGGTCAGCGCGGCCGGGATCTTCCAGTCGAACCTGGGGGACGACGCGCAAGCACATTATGCCGGCAACGCCAACCGGGAGCAGTTCCACCAGGCGCTGGGCCGTGAAACCATCGATGAATTGCAACTGTATGCCGCAACGCAGCGGCGTTCGCTGCTGGCGTGTTCGACCCGGTTGAATATCGCGCCGCTGGTCTGAGACACTGTTGCGAACGCTGCATAACCTTGTAGGAGCCGAGCGGCTTCTCGGTCTTCCCTCGATGATCAGTCGAGAATTATCGCGCCTGCTCGGCCATCAACCCGTTCAACGCCACCACCAACGGCGCCCGCACCGACGCCCGCAGCCAGACAATCCCCAGGGTGCGAAACAACCTCGGCCCCGGGACTTCCCAGCGGCGCACGCCTTGCGCCTCGTGATTGGCCGCCGGCCGATCCGGCACCAGCGCCACCCCCAGCCCCTCGGCGACAAACTTGACGATGATGTCGATGCCATCCAGCTCGAACTGGGACTTGGGCTTGAGGCCATGCCCCTGCAGATAGGCCTCCACCAGCTTGCCGCCGACCACTTTGCGGCTGAAGCGGATAAAAGGCTCTTCGACGATGGTTGCCAGCACATCCTCGACCTGCAGCGTCGCCGGGGTGATCAGCACCAACGGCTCCTCCACCAGCGCCAGCCACTCGCAACTCTTGGGCAGCGCGAACAACGGGTGCACGATCAACGCCGCATCCAGGTCGCCGCTCACCACCTGCTCCAGCAATTCCTGGGAGTTGCCGGGCTCGATATAGATCTCGATCTCGGGGTAACGCCGACGCCACTCATGCAGCGCCGGCGGCAGCAATTGCATCAAGGCATATTGGGTCGCCCCCAACCGCAAGGGCCCGACCGGCAGCACGCCACTGCAGGCACTGGCCCGCAGGTCGCGGGCTTCGCGGACAATCAACCGCGCCCGCTCGATAATCCGATGGGCCGCCGCGGTCGGCTTCACGGTAGGGCCGCTGCGCCTGAGCAAAGCGGTGTCGAGCTGTTTTTCCAGGGCCTTGATCTGCTGGGCCACGGTGGTCGGCGCCAGGTCCAACTGGCGCGCCGCCGCGGCGATGGAGCCGCAGTCGATCACCGCCAGGAAGGTTTCGAGAAATTGAGTGTCCATCCACGGATTTTACGTTGTTCAACACCATGAACAAGCGCTTTTCAAGGGTCGTGGAAAACCGCAGATTAGACCTTTGCCCACCCAGGAGCACGACATGACTTCACAGTCCATTCAACTGGCCGATATCGAACAGGCCGCCCTTCGTATCCAGGGGCAGGCCGTGGAAACGCCCTTGCTGGAATTCCACAGCCTGAATGAACACTGCCAGGGCCGAGTGCTGGTCAAGCCGGAAGTACTGCAAAGAACCGGCTCGTTCAAGTTCCGTGGCGCCTACAACGCCCTCGCCAGTCTCAGTTGCGAAGAACGCGCCCGGGGCGTGCTGGCCTTCTCCTCCGGCAACCACGCCCAGGGCGTGGCCTGCGCGGCCAAGCTGTCAGGCATGCGGGCGACGATCCTGATGCCCAGGGATGCTCCCGCCTTGAAGATCCGCCGCACCCGCGAATATGGCGCGCAAGTGGTACTGTTCGACCGCGAGACCGAAGACCGCGAGGCCATCGCCGCGACGCTGATCGCCGAAAGCGGCGCAGTGCTGATCAAGCCCTACGACGACCCGCGGGTAATGGCCGGCCAGGGTACCCTGGGACTGGAAATCGCCCGTCAGGCCGAGGCGCTGGGCCTGCGTCCCGACGTGGCCCTGGTACCCTGCGGCGGCGGCGGCCTGATTGCCGGGGTCAGCGTGGCGTTGCACAGTCGGTTTCCCGAGATTGCGCTGTATGCGGTGGAACCGGAGGGCTTCGACGATACCGGTCGCTCGCTGGCCGCGGGCAGCCGGCAAAGTATCGCGCCGGGCGGCCATTCGATCTGCGATGCGATTCTGACCGCCACACCGGGCGAGTTGACCTTCGAGATCAATCGCCGGCTGCTACGCGGCGCGCTGACGGTGACCGATGCCGAGGTCCGCTTCGCCCTGAGATGGGCCTTCGAAAACCTCAAGCTGGTGGTCGAACCGGGTGGCGTGGTCGGCCTGGCGGCGCTGCTGGCCGGGCGCATCGCGCTGGAAGGCCGCTGCGCGGTAGTGGTCTTGTCGGGGGGCAACGCCGACCCGGCCCTGTTCGCCAATGCACTGCTGACGGATGATTGAACGGCGCCGCTGCTGGAGTGACAGTTTGCGCACTGGGCTGGATGGGTCAGGCCTTCCCCTCCAGCGCCTGCAAGCGCCGGTACAATGTGCGTTCGCTCATACCCAGGGTTTTCGCCAGCTCGCTGCGCGAGCCGTCGAACATCGCCAGGGCGTGGGCCAACTGCTCCAATTCGTTGCGCCCACGCCGCCGCTGCGGTGTCACCTGCACTGTTTCACGGCGCAGTTCGGCGGGCAGGTCGGCCACTCGGATCACCCCATCGTCGGTAAACAGCCGTGCCCGCTCCAGCACATTGCGCAGTTCGCGGATATTGCCCGGCCAGTCATGCAACCCCAGGGCCTTCATTGCCGGCGGGTCGATACGCGGCACCGCGGTCGGCGCCAGGCGTTGCAACAGGCTGTCGATCAGCAACGGCAGGTCGTCGCCGCGCTCGCGCAAGGCCGGCAGGCGAATCGGAAAGGCGCTGATGCGGTAGAACAGGTCCTGGCGAAAACTGCCGGCCGCGACCATGTCCTTGAGCGGCTTGTGGGTCGCACATACCAGGCGGAAGTCCGAGTGCACGGTGCGCAGGCTGCCCACCGGGCGAAAGCTGCCGGACTCGATCAGGCGCAGCAGCTTGACCTGCATCGCCAGCGGCACCTCGCCGATCTCGTCGAGAAACAGCGTGCCGCCGTGGGCCGCCTCGGCCAGGCCGATCTTGCGCTGCAAGGCGCCGGTGAAGGCGCCCTTTTCATAACCGAAGAGTTCGCTCTCCAGCAGGGTTTCGGTCAGGCCGGTACAGTCGACCACCACCAGCGGCCCGCCGGCCCGTGGACTGCCCTCGTGCAGCGCGCGGGCAAAGAGTTCCTTGCCGGTGCCGGACTCGCCTTGCAGCAACACCGGAATCGGCGACGGCGCCGCCCGTTGCAAGGCACTCAACGCTTCCTTGAACGGCGCCGAGCGACCGACCAGGCCCTGATGCTGCGGCTGGACCGAGGCTGCGGTGACGGTGTTCAAGCGTTCGACATAACCGACCACTTCGCCCTGACCGTCGAGTAACGGACGCAGTTCCACATCGACGTGCTCGGGGCCACGGGGCGTGTGGTGAATATGCAGGACCCGCTCGGGCAGGCGGCTTTCGTGGGCCTTGCGCATGGGGCAATGCTCACCGGCCTGGTCGCAGGGCACCGCGAACTGATGGGAGACCCGAAAGCATTTCGCGCCGACATGGGGACGGCCCTCCACCCCGAACTGCCGCTGGTAAGCGGTGTTGGCGGCGACGATATTGTAGTCGGTGTCGAGGACGATGGTCGGCTGGAGGTCATGCTCCAGGTACGACACCAGGGCCCGCATATCGGGCCGGGCAAGGTCAGAGGCAAGGATGGTCATGGCAACTCCCGGGTGGAGGCAGGAGTTTAATGCATGCCGATGCTTTCTGCCATTGACTGCCACGAACCGCCAAAATAACCGCCATTTTATCTGGCAGACTGCTACGAATCATAAAACTTCGGCGAATGCGTTGACATAAATCAGTAATAACGATCAAACAGCAAATTTTCAGCCTGGCATGCTTATTGAATTCTCTGACAGACAGGTACGGGATATTAAATGCGTCACCTGACCTGCAGGAGCAGAGCTTGCTCGCGAAGGGGCCTTCGATAACGCCAAAAGCTTCATCGGAACGCCGCCCGGACCAGGCCCTGCTCCTGCAGGACCGTGTGAGCCCCATACCCGCCGACGACATCCGGAGTACACAATGACCTTTGGCGACAAGTTAGCCGTAGAAGCCTTTTTCGACCCCGACACCTGGACCATCAGCTACCTGGTGCTGGACACCAGCACCCGCCGCTGCGCGTTGATCGACAGCGTGCTCGACTACGACCCCAAATCCGGACGCACCCGCACCACCTCGGCCGACCGATTGATCGCCAGGGTCCACGAACTGGACGCCCGGGTGGAGTGGATCCTGGAAACCCACGTACACGCCGACCACCTCTCGGCGGCGGCCTACCTGAAGGAACAGCTGGGCGCCAAGGTCGCCATCGGCAGCCATATCACCGTGGTCCAGCAGGTGTTCGGCGAACTCTTCCATGCCGGCAGCGACTTCCACCGCGACGGCAGCCAGTTCGATGTACTGCTCGGCGACAATGCCGAGTTCAGCATCGGCACCTTGAAAGCCCGGGCCCTGCACACGCCAGGACATACCCCGGCGTGCATGAGCTACCTGATCGAGTCCGGCGGCGAACTCGTCGCCTTTGTCGGCGACACCCTGTTCATGCCCGACTACGGCACCGCCCGCTGCGACTTCCCCGGCGCCGATGCGCGCACCCTCTATCGCTCGATCCGCCAACTGCTGGCGCTGCCCGCGCAGACCCGGCTGTTCATGTGCCACGACTACCTGCCCGGCGGTCGCGAACTGCGCTACATGACCACCGTCGCCGAACAGCGCGCGAACAATATCCATATCCATGAGGGCATCGACGAAGACACCTTCGTCAGCATGCGCGAGGCCCGCGATGCCACCCTCGACATGCCGGTACTGATGCTGCCGGCGGTGCAGGTCAATATGCGCAGCGGCCAGTTGCCCGAGCCGGAAGCCAACGGCGTGCGCTACCTGAAAATCCCGCTCAATGCCCTCTGAACCAGGACTCGTCCCCATGCCTTCGACTGCTGTTTCCCATCACCAGATCCTGATCATCGGCGCCGGCGCGGCCGGTATCGCCGTGGCCGCCAGCCTGCTGGCCCGGGCGCCGGACCTGGATATCGCGATTATCGACCCGGCCGACACCCACTACTACCAACCCGGCTGGACCATGGTCGGCGCCGGAGTGTTCCGTCCCGAATCGACTGCCCGGCCCATCGCCTCGCTGATTCCCCGTGGCGTGCGCTGGATCAAGGCGGCGGTCAGCGCCTTCGGGCCCCACGGTCACGAAGTGGTGCTCACCGACCAGAGCCGGGTCGGCTACGAACAGCTGATCGTCTGCCCCGGTCTGAAACTCGACTGGGCGGCCATCGACGGGCTCGAAGAAACCCTCGGGCGCAATGGCGTGACCTCCAACTATCGCTACGACCTCGCGCCCTACACCTGGAAACTGGTGCAGGCCCTCAACGAGGGCGAAGCCCTGTTCAGCCAGCCGCCGATGCCGATCAAATGTGCCGGCGCGCCGCAGAAGGCCCTGTACCTGTCCTGTGATCACTGGCTCAAGAGCGGACGCCTGGCGCGGATCAACGCACGTTTTTTCAACGCCGGCGCCGTGCTGTTCGGCGTGGCCGACTATGTGCCAGCGCTGATGGAATACATCGACAAATACAGCATTGACCTGCAATTCGGCCACAGCCTGGTGGCGGTCAACGGCCCGGCGAAGCAGGCGACCTTCGCCCGGACCCTGGCCGACGGCACCCGGGAAACCCTGGTCCGCTCGTTCGACATGCTGCATGTGGTGCCGCCGCAGGTGGCCCCGGACTTCATCCGCTCCAGCCCCTTGGCCGATGCCGCCGGCTGGGTCGATGTCGATCCGGCCAGCCTGCGACACCGCCAATTCGCCAATATCCACGGCCTGGGCGATGTGACCAATACCAGTAATGCCAAGACCGCCGCCGCCGCACGCAAGCAGGCGCCGGTGGTGGCCAACAACGTGCTGGTGGCCCTCGGCCGCTTGCCCCGGCAGGCCAACTACGACGGCTATGGTTCGTGCCCGCTGACGGTGGAGCGCGGCAAGATCGTCCTTGCCGAATTCACCTATGGCGGCAAGCTGGCCCCGACCTTCGCCCCCTGGCTGCTGGACGGGCGCAAACCGACGCGCCTGGCCTGGTGGTTGAAGGAACGGATCCTGCCGCCGTTGTACTGGCGCGGCATGCTCAAGGGCCGTGAATGGCTGGCACGGCCGACATTGATGACGGCCAAGACCCAAGCATGAACGAACATCTTTTCCTGGGTGCCGGACTGGGCACACTGATTGGCGCGATCCTCGCCCTGACCGGGGCCGGCGGTGGCATCCTCGCGGTGCCGTTGCTGGTGTTCGGACTGGGTTTGTCGATGGTCGAGGCCGCGCCCATCGGCTTGCTCGCGGTGGGCCTGGCGGCGGCTGTCGGGGCCTTGCTCGGCTTGCGCCAGGGCGTTGTCCGTTATCGGGCGGCGGCCTGTATCGCCGGAGTTGGCATATTGCTGACGCCCCTGGGGCTGTGGCTCGCCCATCATCTGCCCAACGAACCGCTGGCCCTGGGTTTTGCGCTGGTGATGGTCTACGCCTGCAGCAGGATCTTTCTCAAGGCACACAGGGAGTTGCAGCACGGGCAGCCGGCGCCGCGACCGGGCTTTCAGCCGTGCGTGCTCAATCCCCTGCAAGGCCGGCTGCGCTGGACCTTGCCCTGCGCCCGGGCGCTGACCGTCACCGGCATGCTCTCGGGATTGTTGTCGGGGTTGCTCGGGGTCGGTGGCGGCTTCGTCATCATTCCGGCACTGACACGCTACACCAACCTGGACAGCCGGAGCATCGTCGCCACGTCCCTGGCGGTGATCGCCCTGGTATCACTGGGCAGCGTGGTCACGGCCACACTGTCCGGAGCGATGCACTGGTCGGTGGGCGGACCTTTTGCGGCGGGAGCGGTGCTCGGACTGGTGCTCGGGCGCCAAGTGGCCGGGCGCCTGGCCGGGCCGCGGCTGCAACAGCTGTTCGCGCTGGTCGGAGTGATCGCGGCGGTGCTATTGGCAGCGGAGGCGCTGGGGCTTTCGTTCTAGACCCAAGGCTTTTGGCGATCTTGAGGGCCGCTCCGCGGATGAATCCTGCTCCCACAATGTTTTGTGTCAAACCGAGAGTTCGCCTACAACCGAAGCCCCAATGTGGGAGCGGAGCTTGTCGGATCGCCGCACCGCCGCGACGATTTTGGCGGCCTCAAGGCCTCCATCGTCGGCAAGCCGGGCACCTACAGGTCAGCGGGCAGCCATCAAGCCGATATTTTATTCCGCCGGCAGCTTGCGGAATCCTACCGCCAGACGGTTCCAGCTGTTGATGGTATTGATCGCCAGCGTCAGGTCGACCATTTCCGCCGGACTGAACTCGGCACTCAGCAAGGCGTAGTCTTCATCCGGCGCATGGGTCTGCGAGAGCTGGGTCAGAGCCTCGGTCCAAGCGATCGCGGCGCGTTCGCGCGGGGTGAAGAACGGTGTCTCACGCCAGACCGACAGACAGTGCAGACGACGTTCGGTCTCACCGAGCTTGCGCGCATCGGTGGTGTGCATATCGACACAAAAGGCGCAGCTATTGATCTGGGAGGAACGCAGCTTGACCAGTTCAAGCAACGATTTCTCCAACGGCAGTTTGTTCACCGCGTTTTCAAGCGCCAGCATGGCTTTGAGAGCATCCGGCGAAGCGGTATAGAAATCGATACGAGGTTGCATGGTGTTGCTCCTGGCAAGTGGGGAATGGCGCTAAGGTAAGCCCGCCCGACTGCAGGACAAATAGCCAATTACGGTAAAGATCGGGATACCAATCCAGGCGTTTCTAAGCCCCCGCCGGCAGGCTAGACTGCGCCCATCGACGCGAATCCGCCTCCCCCCTCCTGCCGAGCCGCGACATGGAATTGCACATCAGCCTCAACGGCACCCGCGATCTGGCCAAACAGATCACCGAACAGCTGCGCGATGCCATCAACCAGGGCACCCTGACCGCAGGCACGCGCCTGCCGCCGACCCGGCTGCTCGCCGAACAACTGGGGGTGTCGCGCAAGACCGTCGCCGACGCCTATAGCCACCTCACCTACGACAACCTGCTGGTCGGCCGGGTCGGGGCCGGCACCTTCGTCAACCGTCACGTGCCCCACGCCACGCAGCAGATCCAGGCCGATGAACTGGCCGGGGCCGCAGTGATCGAGCATTGGCGCGAGGCCACCCTGCCGATGCATCACCCGCCCCATACCTTGCGCTACGACTACCTCGGCGGGGCCACCGGCAAGCATCAGTTTCCCGAGGAGGAGTGGCGCCGCTGCGTGCTTTTCGCCTTGCGCCAGGGCGCGCAGTCCCGCGGTTTGTACAGCCAACCGGAAGGCTTGCCGATGCTGCGCGAAGCCATTTCCCGACATATAGGCTTCTCCCGTGGGGTGCGCTGCGGCAGCGACGACCTGCTGGTGACCAATGGCGCGCAACAGGCCCTCGACCTAGTCGCCCGGGTACTGGTGGAGCCGGGTTGCACGGTGGCGGTGGAAGACCCCGGCTACCCGCCGGCGCGCCTGCTGTTTGCCGCCCAGGGCGCCAGGGTGGTGGGGGTTCCAGTAGACGACCAGGGCCTGCGAGTGGAGCTGATTCCCGACGGAACGCGGCTGATCTATGTCACCCCGGCGCACCAGTTCCCCCTCGGCATGCCCATGAGCCCGGCACGCCGCCTGGCCTTGCTGGAACGAGCACGGGAACTGGGGGCAATCATCATCGAGGACGACTACGACTGCGAATTCCGCTACGAGGGCCGACCCGCCGACTGCCTGCAAAGCCTCGACCACCACGGCCTGGTGGCCTATGTCGGGACCTTCTCCAAGAGCCTGCTGCCGGAGTTGCGCCTGGGCTACCTGGTGGCCCCGCCCAGCCTGCTCAAGGCGCTGATCTGCGCCAAGCAGCTGACCGACTGGCACACCGCAACCCTGACCCAGTGGGCCCTGGCCAAGTTCATGCTAGACGGCTACTTGCTCAAGCATATCCGCCGCTGCCACGGCGCCTATGCCAGCCGTCGCGAGCGCCTGATCGAGCGCCTGGACGGCGACCTGGCGCCCTGGTTCGAGCGCATCCACTCCAACGCCGGTTTCCATCTGGCGATCCTGGCCAAAGGCACACTGGACGTCCCGCGGCTGATCGAACTGGCGAAACAAGCCGAAATCGGGCTCTACCCGCTGGCGCCCTTCTACGCCGCCGCCGCGCCACGCAACGGCCTGCTGATGGGCTACGGCTGCATCGACAGCCTGGATATCCAGCCGTCGCTGGATCGACTGTGGGCGCTTCTGCAACAGCTGGCCCCCAGGGACTGAAGCCCTAGGTACGACTGCGCAACCACTGCATGAACCCGCGTTTCTCCGCCGGCTTGGGCACTTCCCGGGTGAAGTTCTGCACCGCGTTCAAGCGCCGGTCGAGCAGGCTCTTCATGGCCTCGCCGATGTCGTGCCGGGCTTCCAGGCACGGCTTGAGGTACTCGTTTTCAATGCGGTACAGCACGCAGTCGGTCTTGGCGGTGAAATCCGCCACCACCGCCATGTCGGCCAGCACCCCGGCCTCGCCGATGACCTCGCCCGGCCCCATCCGGCCGGCCTCCAGCGGCACACCGCCGCGCAACAGGGTCACCGAGACCACGCCGGACTCGATAATGAACAGATGATCACTGACCTCGCCGCGCGCCATGATCTCGCTGCCGGCACGGAAGGTCTGCGCCTGCATGTTCTCGCTGAACGTATCCTTCTCCTCCGAACGCAAGGTGGAGAAAATCGAAGAGCTTTCCAACAACCTGCGCGGGCGCGATAAATTTACCGGCGTGGCACTCTCGCCGCTGGACAACAGGCTCACCCCCGAAGCACGCAAATGGCGGAACGCCAGGTCGTAGAGCTGATTGCGCACTTCGCGCTTCTCACCCATGGACACCACGAAACCATTGATTTCGTATTCGGCGCCCTCGGCGCTGGAGCTTTTCAGCGTCACGCAGGGCGCCGGGGTCGGCAGCAAGGCGCGACAGCCGAGCATGGCGCGCTCCAGGGCATCGATCACCACCTGGGGCCGGGAATGCGGGCTGACCTGCACACTGATAGACAGACCATGCATATCACTGGGCCGGCTGAAGTTGACGATCTTGGCCTTGGCCGCCAGGGAGTTGGGCACCACCGCCATGCTGCCCTGGGAGGTTTGCAGGCGCGTGGCGCGCCAGTCGATATCGACGACCCGGCCCTCGGTGCCGTCGATGGACACCCAATCGTCGACCTGATAGGGCTTGGTGGCATTCAGCACAATCCCGGAAAACACGTCGCTGAGGGTGCTCTGCAAGGCCAGGCCGACAATGATCGCCAGGGCCCCGGAGGTCGCCAGCACGCCCTTGACCGGCAGGTCGAGCACATAGGCCGCCGCCGCGACAATCGCGATCAGGAAGATGATCGCCCCGAGCACATCCTGCACCAGCCGACCGGCATGCCCGACCCGCTGCATCATCACCGTGCCGAGCAGCACCGTCAGGGTCCGCGCGCCGAACAGCCACCAGCCGATCTGCAAACCGGTGGCCGCCAGGTGCCGGGGGATGTCATCCGGCCAAGGTGCGGTCTGCAATGGGTTCATGCCTTCGTTGAACAGCAGCAGGCTGAACAGCGAGAACACCGTCAGGCGCACCGCCAGTTTCCAGGTGTCGCTTTTGCTGCCCATCAGGTGCCACAACAACAAATCGACCACAATCAGCAGAAAAGCGCAGGACAGGGGATGTTCAGACAACAGGTCAAGCATCGAGCCACTCCATGAAAATAAACCGTCGGCGAGGCGAAGATCGCACAGAACGGCTTCATGGAGTTATAGCTTTATATTGGTCGCGGTGTGGCGGCCCGCAGGAGCGAGGGCCGCATACCCCGGTCAGTCGTGCATTTGCCCGAAGCGCCCGGCCTGGAAGTCGGCAAAGGCCTGGTGGATCTCGGCTTCGCTGTTCATCACGAAGGGGCCATGGCCGACAATCGGCTCGTCGATCGGCTCGCCGCTGAGCAACAGCACCAGCGCATCGTCATCGGCGTGCAACGACACATCGCTACCGGCCCGCTCGAACACCACCAGTTGCCCCGGCTGTGCCAGCTGCTCGGCATTGACCCGCACACTGCCGCGCAGGACCACCAGTAGCGTACTGCGCCCTTCATGCAGATCCAGCGCCAGGGTTTTCCCCGCGGCCAGGCGGATATCCCACACATCCATCGGCGTGAAGGTCCGCGCCGGCCCCTGCCGGCCGTCGAATTCACCGGCGATCAGGCGCAGGCTGCCGGCCTGGTCCTTGAGGGCGATCCTGGGAATATCGCGGTCGAGAATGCCCTGGTAACCGGCCGGCGCCGACTTGTCCCGGGCCGGCAGGTTGACCCACAGCTGGACCATTTCCAATCGGCCACCGCGCCGGGCAAAAGCTTCGGAATGAAACTCCTCGTGGATGATCCCCGCCGCGGCGGTCATCCATTGCACGTCGCCCGGGCCGATCACGCCGCCGGCACCGGTGGAGTCGCGGTGCTCCACTTCACCGTCATAGACGATGGTCACGGTTTCAAAGCCGCGATGAGGATGCTGGCCGACGCCACGACGCTGGGTGGTCGGGGTGAATTCGGCAGGCCCGGCGTGGTCCAGCAGCAGGAACGGGCTGATGTGCCGGCCCAGGTTGTCGTAGGAAAACAGCGTGCGCACCGGGAAGCCGTCGCCGACCCAATGGCCCCTGGGGCTGGTGTAGACACCAAGAATCTTTTTCATGGGTACCTCCATAATCATGGGCACAGCTTAGATTCAAGCGGTTTTTGCCGCTAGACGGCAAAAAACGGCTTGATCGTTCCACTGCTGGGACGATCAGCGCTCCGTTCGCAGGGTGCTGGATTAATTTATATTTTGGACATAATATTGATTAAAATATTACAAGCGTAATTTTTTTGTATTCATCAGGAGGCGCCCATGCAGACCCCGAACCGCGACGTCACGCTCGCCCAATGGATCGCCGAGGAACAGGCCATGCGCGAACGCCTGCGAGGCCCCGGCAGCCTGACCCTGGCCGAGGTCAGTCAACTGACGCCGGCCGAGTTCTTCAACGGCATCGGCAACGGCGAACTGCCCTCGCCGCCGATCGGCAGCTTGCTGGACTTTATCCCCATCGAATGGGCCGAGGGCCGCTTCGTGTTCCAGGGCACCCCGGACACCCGCCACTACAACCCGCTGGGCAGCGTCCATGGCGGTTACGCCGCAACCCTGCTCGACTCGTGCATGGGCTGCGCCATTCACACCCGCCTGCAAAAGGGCCAGGGCTATACCACCCTGGACCTGCGCATCAGCTATGTGCGGGCCCTGACCGGCAGCAGCGGACCGATCCGCGCCGAGGGCCAGATCGTCCACCTCGGGCGCTCCACCGCCCTGGCCGAAGGACGGATCTATGACGTCGATGGAAGGCTTTATGCCACCGGGTCGACCACCTGCATGATTCTCCAACCAAGAGGCTGAGCAAGCGCCACCCGGGTGCTACGCGGCATTGCTCGAAGCCTTGGAGTCCTGACCTGACACTCCGCAGATTCGTGCGCACTGGTAAAGAGTCCTTTTCCCCACCCCTACTTTTTCTCAAAGATAGGGCTGGGGATACTCCCGCTCATTCCCACTGTCACCTCAGGAGTCCCCCCATGTCCGTTCCCACCTTTGGCCTTGGTACCTTCCGCCTGCAAGGCCAGGTTGTCATCGATTCGGTCAGCACCGGCCTCGAACTGGGCTACCGGGTCATCGATACCGCGCAGATCTACGAAAACGAGGCTGAGGTCGGCCAGGCCATTGCCGCCAGCGGCATCCCCCGTGACCAGCTGTTTATCACCAGCAAGATCTGGATCGCCAACCTCGGCAAGGACGCCTTGATCCCCAGCCTCAAGGAAAGCCTGCGCAAACTGCGTAGCGACCACCTGGACCTGACCCTGATCCACTGGCCATCGCCGCAGGACCAGGTGCCGGTCGCCGAATTCATGGGCGCGTTGCTGGAGGCCAAGCAGTCGGGCCTGACCCGTGAGATCGGGATTTCCAACTTCACCGTCGACCTGATGCGGCAAGCGGTTGCCGCCGTCGGTGCCGATCAGATCGCCACCAACCAGATCGAATTGCACCCCTACCTGCAGAACCGCAAGGTTGTGGCGGCGGCCCAGGCCCTGGATATCCGGGTCACGTCCTATATGACCCTGGCCTATGGTGAAGTGTTGAAGGACCCGATCATCCGCCAGATCGCCGAGCAGCACCAGGCGACCCCGGCACAAGTGACCCTGGCCTGGGCCATGCAGTCGGGGTATGCGGTGATCCCGTCGTCGACCCGACGCGAGAACCTGGCGAGCAATCTCAAGGCCCGGGACCTGCATTTGAATGATGAAGATATGCTGAAGATCGCCGGCCTCGAACGCGCCCATCGCCTGACCAGCCCGGCGGGTCTGGCACCGCAGTGGGATTGAGCCGGTGCCCGCCGCCCCCGGAGCCGGAAACCCGTGGGAGCGGAGCTTGTCGGATCGCCGCACCGCCGCGAAGCTTTTAGCGATATCGACGGCCTCTTCGCGGGCAAGCTCCGCTCCCACAAGTTAGGCGGTGCCTTCAAAAATGCATTCCGGCCAGAATGGGCGGTTCAGATCAACTGGTTGCGCTTGGCGAACTCCGCCAGCGCCACCACCGACTTCAGATTGAGCTTGTCGATCAAACGGGTCTTGTAGGTGCTGACCGTCTTGTCACTGAGCAGCATCAATTCGCTGATGTCCTTGTTCTTCATCCCCCGGGCGAGGTAGCGCAGGATGCTCAGCTCGCGGTTGCTCAGGCTGTCGATCAGCACCGGCTCCGACACGCTGGAACCCTGGCCTTGGGCGCGCCCCTCCAGCCGCGGAAAAAAACTCTTGTTGAGCATGACCGCCTGGATCGCCAGGCGCAGCTCGATCAATTCGGCCGTCTTGGAGATGTACCCCATGGCCCCGGCCCGCATGCAGCGCTCGGAATAGAACTCAGGCGCCTGTTCGGTGAGCACCACCAGCTTGCTCGGCAGGTGCAGGTCGGTGAGCCGCTTGATCGCTTCCAGGCCATCGAGCCGCGGGATATTGAGGTCCATGACAATCAGGCTCGGCGACAACTCCCGGGCAAACTGCACCGCATCGACGCCGTTATCGGCCTCGGCGACCGTCCTGAACCCCTCCTTTTCCAGCAAGACCTTGATGGCCATGCGAATGAACGGGTGATCGTCAACTATCAGGGCTGTGCGCATTACAAATCCTCAAGAAGTACGCCAGCCACTGCTTGAGACGTGAACGTGCTTGCATCGAAAAAAAGGCAGGAAAATAGCGAAATACAGTATAGGAAAACTCTCAATTCCTGCTGTGGCTGGACAGTAGAAGTGCGGTCATTCCGACCCATGGATGTCACGCTCAGGGGATGAGGGCTGAACGAGGTCCGCACTTTAGCGGGAGGTCTCGGGAGCATCTGTAGGGAAAATCCCAAGATACTCGTCATTTCCAGGTAGCTTGCACTGATCCCCCTGCGTGGGTGCCGGCGAGGGCTTGGTCAATCGGTGGTACTCGGGCTCCAGAACGCCTGCTGCACCATGCTCGAGGTCGACAACCGCGCTACCAGCGCATCGAGTTCGTCGCCGTCCACCGAGGTGATTGCCAGGGTTGCCTCGATTTCCACTTCTTCGTCACCGAAGGGTCGTACCTCGACGTCGCTGGCCGGGTAGTTGCTGCGTTCCAGTTCCTTTTCCAGCAACGACAGTGCGGTCTTCTGCTGGGCCCGCCGGACAATCAGGCGAACGCAATGATGTCAGCCCCTGCGGCTCAGCTCGTTTCCCACTGCCCCATCCGCACAGGGCAGTGCTTCGTGTTCCGCAAACGCACCTGCGCCGCCAGGATTCACACCCGGGCGATGCTTTGCATCAGGAGTTTTTCAGCAGAGAAGGTTCAGACCGCCTGCAGCGGCATGGTCAGCTCGACCCGCAGCCCGTCGGGACGGCTGTCGAAATGCAGCACGCAGCCGCAACGCTGGACGATGGCGTTGACAATCGCCAGCCCCAGGCCGCAACCGCTGCTCGTGCTGTTGCGCCAGAAACGCTCGGTCAGGTGCTGCAGATCGTCCGGGGCGATGCCCGGGCCGTGGTCGCGGACCTGGAAGCGCACGCGGTTACCGATGGTTTCCACATTCAGCTCCACCGGGGCATCGCCCGGAGTATGGCGCAGGGCGTTGTCCAACAGGTTGCGCAAGGCGGCGATGGACAGGGTCGAGGGCATTTCCAGCGGGGCCGCGGAGAAGTTTGGCGCAAGGTGCAAGGCGATGCGGTCACGGTTGCCATTGGCCGAATCCTGGATCGCCAGCCGCGCCACTTGTTCGGCATTGCACTGCACGCCGTCGTCGAACGACAGGCTGCCTTCGACCCGCGCCAGCAGCAGCAACTGCTCGAGGGTCCGGTGCAGACGGTCGGCACCGGCCTCGGCGTGAGCCAGGGACTGGTCACGGGCCGCGCCTTCGGTCATGCGCGCCACTTGCAGGTGGGTCTTGATCGCGGTCAGCGGGCTGCGCAGTTCGTGGGCGGCATCGCCGGTCAGGCGGCGCTCGCGCTCGATGGTCTTGCCGATGCGCTGGAACAGCTGGTTCTGGGTGTCCAGCAGCGGCTGCAATTCGCGCGGCAACGGCTGCACCTGCAAGGGTTCCAGGGAGTCGGCGCTACGGCGCATCAAGGCGTCACGCATGCGATTGAGCGGCGCCAGGCCCTGGCCGATCCCCAGCCAAAGCAGGCACAGGCAACCCAGCAGGGCCACGCCGACCGGCACCGAGGCCGCCAGCAGCACTGAGAGGTTCAACGCCTCGCGCTCCACCTGGCGGTCGGCGGTGGTGATGTGCACGTCGCCGCGCACCAGGGTGAAGCTGCGCCAGGGCGCGCCGTCGATCATCTGGTCATGGAAACCGGCGGCCCGGTCCTCCAGCGCCTGTTCCGGGTTGTTGTGGCTGCGGGCAAGGATCTCGCCGCGCAGGGAACTGACCTGGCAGGCCATGCCGCCGGGAATATTAAGTTGTTCGGCGCTGAAATGGGTACCGTCGCCCTTGCTCGAAATCGGCGGCAATTGCTCCAGCAACCCGGCGACCATGCGCGCCGAAGCTACCAGGCGCTGGTCGAGGGAGAACATCATCTGGTGCCGCAGGTCGCTGAGCATCCAGGTCGCGGCCAGGGCCCAGATCAGGATGAACGCCGCGCCGATGGTCAGGCTCAGGCGCAAACGCAGGCTCATCATGACGCGCTGTCCTCGTTACCCGCCGGGCCCAGTCGATAGCCCAGGCCGCGAACGGTCTCGACAATGCCGTTGCCCAGCTTGCGCCGCAGATGGTGGATATGCACGTTCAAGGCGTTGCTTTCCAGTTCGTCGCTGAAGCCGTAGACACTGTCTTTCAGTTGCTCGCTGGAGAGCACCCGGCCGCGGTTGTGCAGCAGCGCCTGCAACAGCGCCTGTTCGCGGCGCGAGAGGTCCACCGGCTGGCCGCCGAGCAGGGTCACGCGACTGCTCGGGTCATAGCTCAGGGCGCCGTGCTCGATCAGGTTGACGCTGCGCCCGGCCACGCGCCGCAACAGGGTTTGCAGGCGGGCGAAGAGTTCACGCAGGTCGAAGGGCTTGAGCAGGTAGTCGTCGGCACCGGCCTGCAGGCCGTCGACCCGGTCGGTGACCGAGTCGCGTGCCGTGAGGATCAGCACCGGTATCTCCAGGCCCTTCTGGCGCAATTGCGCCAACAGTTTCAGGCCGTCTTCATCCGGCAGGCCAAGGTCAAGTACCATCACGTCGAATTCCGCGGCGCGCAACATGGCCCGCGCGGCCGCGGCGCTGGCGACATGCTCGACGGTCATGCCCTGGGCGGTCAGGCCGGCCTTGATGCCGCTGGCAATCAGCTCGTCGTCTTCGCAAACCAGTACATGCATGGGGATACCTGCGCAAATGTGTCGATTGGAACGCAAATGGATTAAGCGGCGATTATGCCGCCAACGCCCCCGGAATGGTTAATCACCGGGAGCGGCGGCGAGCTGCCATGCGCCAATTTTGTAAGCGCCATACAACCTGTGGGAGCCGGCTTGCCGGCCCCCACTCCGACCGCGTTGAGCGCAGTTGCAAGTCGGGGGCAAGCCGGTGCCTACAAAGTCCGTGCACAACCCGGATAATATCGGGTTAATGATCGGTTAATCGCCTGCTTGCAGGCTGGCCTCACTTGCCACGTTTCTAAGGCTTTTCTATGCGTTGGTTGTTGACCTTTGTTTTTGTCCTTTTCGCAGGCCTGGCCCAGGCCGGTAACGATCCGTTCGCGGTAAAAAAGCCGGAATTCCTGCCCGTCGACAAGGCGTTTGCCTTCAGCGCCGAAACCCTGCCCTCCGGGGATACCCGGCTTTATTGGCAGATCGCCGACGGCTACTACCTTTATCAGAAACGCCTGAAACTCGACGGCCTCGACCCGGCCCAGCGGCCCGCGCTGCCCGAGGGCGAGCACCACAGCGACGAGTTCTTCGGCGACCAGCAGGTCCATCGCAGCGAGCTCGAACTGCTGATCCCGGCCGGCGCCACCGGCAAGGTCAATGTCGGCTGGCAAGGCTGCGCCGACGCCGGCCTGTGTTACCCGCCACAGAGCAAGATCGTCGATCTGGGCGGCAAGGCCCCGGTGTCCACGGCGCCGGGCCAGGCTCAGGCTCAGGACCAATCCCTGGCCGCCAGCCTGCAACACAGTGCCCTGGGCTGGAGTTTGCTGCTCTTCTTTAGCATCGGCCTGCTGCTGGCGTTCACCCCGTGCATGTTGCCGATGCTGCCGATCCTCGCCGGCCTGGTGGTGGGCAGTGGCGCCAGCCCACGGCGTGGCTTTGCCCTGGCCGGCAGCTATGTGATCTGCATGGCGCTGGTGTATGCCGCCCTGGGCATGCTCGCGGCCCTGCTCGGCGGCAACTTGCAGGCGTTGCTGCAACAACCCTGGCTGCTGGGCAGCTTCGCCGCGCTGTTCGTACTGCTGGCCCTGCCGATGTTCGGTTTCTTCGAACTGCAATTGCCGGCGGCCCTGCGTGATCGCCTGGAAAACGCCGGTAGCGGCCGTCGCGGCGGCAGCCTGGTGGGTGCCGGGGTGCTCGGCGCGCTTTCCGGCCTGCTGGTCGGCCCATGCATGACCGCGCCCCTGGCCGGGGCCCTGCTCTATATCGCCAAGACCGGCAAAATCGTCGAAGGTGGCCTGATACTGTTCACCATGGGCATCGGCATGGGCTTGCCGCTGTTGCTGCTGGTGACCGTGGGCAACCGTTTCCTGCCCAAGCCGGGATCCTGGATGGACAGGGTCAAGGCGGTGTTCGGCTTCCTGTTCCTCGGGACCGCGATACTGATGATCCGCCCGGTGGTCAGCGAATCCCTGTGGCTCGGCCTGTGGGGCGCATTGCTGCTGATCATCGCCTGCAGTTGCATCTGGCAACAGACCCGCCAGCCGGGCCCCACCGCCTTGCTGAGCACCTGCATCGGCGTCCTGCTCGGCCTCTGGGGTTCGCTGATGGTGGTCGGGGCAGCGGGTGGCAGCACCGAGCTGTGGCGACCGTTGCACGTCTATACCGGGGCGGCCAACGGCGCGATAACGCCCCACGATGCCTTTGTCACCCTCAATGACCCGGCCGCCCTGCAACGCGAACTGGACACGGCCAAGGCCCGGGGCCAATGGGTGCTGGTGGACTATTACGCCGACTGGTGCGTGTCCTGCAAGATCATGGAGAAACAGGTGTTCGCCCAAGCCGAGGTGCAAACCGCCCTGGGCGATGTACGGCTGCTGCGCCTGGATGTGACCAACGACAACGCCGCCAGCCGCGAACTGCTCGCCCGCTATGAAGTGCCGGGGCCGCCGACCCTGCTGTGGCTCGCACCGGACGGCGAGGAACGCCGGGCCAGTCGGATCACCGGCGAAGTCGACGCCAAGGCTTTTCTCCAGAACTGGAACAGCACACGGGACGCTCGCTGATGCTCACCCTGACCCTCGGCACCTTCGCCCTGTCGATCAACCACCTGCTGTTGCTGCTCGCCCTCGCCCTGGCGACGCTGGTGGGCTGGCGGGTGGCGAAAAGAGGCGGGGAAAACCCGGAGTCGGTGCTGTTCGGCCTGTTCATGCTGGCCATGCTGGTAGCGCGGATCAGTTTCGTGATCGCCTACTGGGCGTATTTTCGCGACGACCCGTTGCAGACCCTCGATATCCGCGACGGCGGCTTCCTCGCCTGGCCGGGGTTGCTGACTCTGCTGCTGGGCGCCGCGTTCTTCTACCTGCGGCGGCCGGCCCTGCGCCGGCCACTGGGCTTCGGCCTGGGCAGCGGCCTGGCGTTCTGGCTGCTGGCCAGCCTGTCGATGACCCTCTATGAACAAGGCACCCGCCTGCCGGAAATCACCCTGCGCAATGCCCAGGGCCAGGCGGTGCAATTGAGCGGCTACCAGGGCGGCCCGCTGGTGATCAACCTCTGGGCCACCTGGTGCCCGCCATGCCGGCGGGAAATGCCGGTGCTGCAAAAAGCCCAGCATGAACGCCAGGACGTGACCTTCCTGTTCGTCAACCAGGCCGAAAGCATGCAGAGCGTCAGTACCTTCCTGATGACCCAGGGCCTGAACCTGAACAACGTGCTGTTCGACGGCAACGGCAAGCTGGCCCAGAGCGTCGGTTCCATGGCCTTGCCCACCACCCTTTTGTACAACGCCGAAGGCCGCCTGCTCGGTACTCACCTGGGCGAATTGTCCGAGGCCAGCCTGGCTCGGGCCCTGGAAAACTTCGGTCCGCCCAAATCCACGTCAGCCATACCGACCACAGCAAGGAAACCGCTATGCGCTTCAACCGCCACCTGCTGAACCTGAGCCTGAGCACCGCGCTGGGCGCCTTGCTGCTGCAAGCGCCTGTATTGCAGGCCGAAGAACTCCCCGCACCGATCAAGAGCATCGAAGCCAAGGGCGCGAAGATCGTCGGCAGCTTCGACGCGCCGGGAGGCCTGCGCGGCTATGCCGCCCAGTACCAGAACCGGGGCATGGCGCTATACCTGACCGCCGATGGCAAGCATGTGATCGCCGGCAACCTGTACGACGCCGACGGCAATGACCTGAGCCAGGCGCCGTTGCATAAGCTGGTGTATGCGCCGATGGCCAAGCAGGTCTGGGGACAGATGGAGAAGAGCAACTGGATCGAGGACGGCAAGCAGGATGCACCGCGCACCGTCTATCTGTTCAGTGATCCGAACTGCCCATATTGCAACATGTTCTGGGAACAGGCGCGGCCGTGGGTCGATTCCGGCAAGGTGCAATTGCGCCACATCATGGTCGGGATCATCCGCGCGGACAGCGCGGCCAAGGCGGCCGCGCTGTTTACCGCCAAGGACCCGCAACTGGCCCTGCACGATCATGAAAAGGCCGGCAAAGGCAGCAAGCTCAAGCCGCTGGACACGATCCCGGCACCTATCCAGGCCAAGCTCGATGCCAATATGAAGCTGATGGAAGACCTGGAACTGTCGGCCACCCCGGCGATTTTCTATCTTGATGAAAATGGCGACCTGCAACAGCAGCAAGGCGCGCCGTCACCGGACAAGCTGCTGAAGATTCTCGGGCCGAAGTGACTCGGCGCACAGGAACCAGACGCGGGGCCTGACGCTGAAACACCTGCAGGAATCGGCTTGCCAGCGATAGGGCCGGCAAGCCGTGCATTGGCCTTCGCCGACCAGGCTCCTACAGAGAGGTCATTGACCCGGCGCGGCGGCGGCCACCGGCATCACGCTGATGCGATAAGGCTGGAATATCTTCAGCAGCTCGCCGCTGTCATGCAGGCGCTGCAACAGCTTGCCGAACACCTCGCCACTGATGGGCGCTTGCGGACGCAGGATCGCGTAGTGGTGATAGACCTGGTCGACCCGCTCGGAGATCAGCAGTTCCTTGGCCACATCCGGGTTGCGCAGCAGGTAATCGAACAGGTAGGAACGGGTCACCAGGGCGATATCGGCCCGCCCGCGCAGGACCATCAGCAGATTGGCGTCATGGGAGTAGGTCAGCGTGGCGTTGTAGGTGTCGGCGAGGAACTTGGGCTCGGCGTTGAAGTTGGCGAACTCGTAGTGGTAACCGCTGAACAGGGCCAGGCGCTTGCCCTTGAGGTCGGCAAAGTAGCTTTCGTCGCGATCCGGCTCACGCTGGGCGACAAACACCTCGGCATCCTCCAGCCCCATGTCGACCGCTGTATGCGGAATATCCTGCCAGCCCCAGGCTGGATTCTCGAAGATCGCCATGTCGGTCCGCCCCTGCTGCAGATCACCGAAGCGGCGCGGAATCGAGGTCGGCACCAGGATGAACTGGTAGTCGCTCTGCAGTTTGTTCAAGGCCTCGGCCAACTGCGGCAACAGGCCGGTATCGGCGCCCTGCTCGGGTCGGATGGTGTAGGGCGGGAAATGCGCGGCGCCGATCCGAACCAACTGGGCCGCCGATACCGGCAAGACCAGCAGTGCCGAGAGCGCCAACAACAGAATCCGGGAAACCGTGCGCACAGGCGGGACGTTCAAAGGCACACACCTCAGGAAAAAAATCGTTGCATCAAACTAGGCGTTTTTCCCAACTTAGACAACTTTTCACCTGTTAATTAATGACTTGCACAGCAACATCACGAGTCTTTGAGAATCAACAGCAAAGCCTCTTCGGCCAATTGATCCAACGTCAGGCTGCCCTGGGGTCGAAACCAGGTGGTGGTCCAGGACAAGGCACCGGTCAGGAAGCGTCGGGTGATGAACACATCGCCCTTGATATAGCCGGCATCGCGGGCTTCACCCAGCACCTGGAGCCAGATCTGCTCGTAAAGATCGCGCAAGGCCAGGACCTTGGCCTGCCCTTGCGCGGACAACGAGCGCCATTCGTAGACCAGCACCGCCATGGCTTCACCGGTGCCGCCCATGATCGATTGCAATTCACAGCGGATCAGCGCCAGCACCCGCTCGCGCAGGCTGCCGGCTTCGGCCAGCGACGCACGCATCAGGGCGGTGTTGTAGACGATAGTCTCCTCCATCACCGCGCGCAGGATTTCGTCCTTGCTTTTGAAGTGATGGAACAGGCTGCCGGACTGAATGCCGATGGCGCTGGCCAGGTCGCGCACCGTGGTGCGGTCGAAACCCTGGCTGCGAAACAGGTGGGCCGCGGTCTGCAGCAATTTTCCGCGGGCGCTGGCCGGGTCGGTCAGTTGCCCGGCGCTGACCAGGTCGCGCATGACACGCAGCGCTTGTTGCTCATTCACGGCATTTTCCTCATGACTCTACTGCATCCCCCCCGGCCCACCGCAGGAGGGAGGTTGCGCGCAATTTAAGCCTACCAGGACAACCAAGCAAGCGCTTGGGCTGAACAGACCAGCGGGACTTACAAACCAAGCGCTTGCTTGGTAGTCTCACCCATACGACTTGCGCAGGAGGCTCAGATGAAGGCAAGGATTCGTGTCGGCTGCGCCAGTGCGTTCTGGGGCGATACCAGCAGCGCGGCGGCGCAGTTGGTCGAAGGCGGACGCCTGGACTACCTGGTGTTCGACTATTTGGCGGAAGTGACCCTGTCGATCATGGCCGCAGCACGGATGAAAGCCCCCGCCGCCGGTTATGCAACGGATTTCGTCGAGGTCCTGCGACCCTTGCTCGGTGAGATCGCCCGGCAGAATATCCGCGTGATCAGCAATGCCGGCGGGATCAATCCGCAGGCCTGCGCCGCGGCCCTGCAAGCGGCCTGCACGGCGGCCGGGATACCGTTGAAGATCGCCGTGTTGCTGGGCGACGATCTGCAACCGCAAGTTCAGCAACTGGCCGCCAACGGCATCCAGGAGATGTTCAACGGCGCGGCGTTGCCCGCACATTGTGTGTCGACCAACGCCTATCTCGGCGCGCCGGGCATCGTCCATGGGCTGAGCCTGGGCGCGGATGTGCTGATCACCGGGCGGGTGGTCGACAGCGCGCTGGTCAGTGCGGCCCTGGTGCACGAGTTCGGCTGGTCCTGGCAGGACTATGACAAGCTGGCCCAGGCCGCCCTCGCCGGCCACATCATCGAATGCGGCGCCCAGTGCAGCGGCGGTAACTTCACCGACTGGCGCGAGGTGCCGGACTACGAACACATCGGTTTTCCCATCGTCGACGTCAGCGCCGACAGCCACTTCATTGTCAGCAAGCCCGAGGGTTCCGGCGGCCTGGTGACGCCGCTGACCGTGGGCGAGCAACTGCTCTACGAAATCGGCGATCCCAGGGCCTATCTGCTGCCGGATGTCATTTGCGATTTCACCCGGGTTCGCCTGGTGCAGCAGGCCGCCAATCACGTCAGTGTCAGCGGCGCCAGGGGTTCGGCACCGACCGCGCAGTACAAGGTCTGCGCCACCTATCCCGACGGCTTCCGCTGCACCGCCAACTGCCTGATGGCCGGGATCGACGCGGTGGCCAAGGCTCGCCGGGTCAGCCAGGCGATCCTCGACAAGACCACGGAAATGCTCCGCGCCCGTGGCTGGCCGCCCTACAGCGAAGTCAGCAGCGAACTGCTCGGCAGCGAAGCCACCTACGGCCCCCATGGCCGCCGCCAGGACAGCCGCGAAGTGGTGATCAAGCTGGCGGTGCGTCATCCCGAACGCCAGGCGCTGCAGCTGTTTTCCCGGGAGATCGCCCAGGCCGCCACCGGCATGGCCCCGGGGTTGACCGGGATCCTCGGCGGACGGCCGGCGGTTTCGCCATTGATCCGGCTGTTTTCCTTCCTGATCGATAAAAGTGCCTGCGCGTTGAGCGTGCATCTCGACGGGCAGGTACATGCCGTCGCCCTGCCCGCCGCGACCGCCCTGCAAGCCGTTGCCGAGGACCTGCAACCGCCCAGGCCGGAGGGCCGCGCCGAAGCCAATGTAGCGCTGGTGAAACTGGCGGTGGCGCGCTCCGGCGACAAGGGCAATCACAGCAATATCGGGGTCATGGCGCGACACCCCGAATACCTGCCGTGGATCGCCGAAGCATTGACCACGGCAGTCGTGGTGGACTGGATGGGCCATGTCCTCGACCCGCTCCATGGCCGTGTCGAACGCTGGTACCTGCCCGGCAGCCACAGCCTGAACTTTCTACTGGAAAACGCCCTGGGCGGCGGCGGTATCGCCAGCTTGCGCATCGATCCCCAGGGCAAGGCCTTCGCCCAGCAACTGCTGGAAATCCAGATCCCCGTGCCACAACATATTGCCGATCGACTGGCTTGAGGGCTGCCGTGTCCTGCGCATCCCTGTTCGATCAAGCGTCAAGGAGCCCCATATGCCCGTGATCGAATCCCGGCTCGACAGCCATGGCGAGGATTTCGCCCGTCACCGCCTGGCCATGCTCGCCGGCCTCGGGCAGATCCGCCAGTTGGAACAGAACCTGCTGGACAAGGCCGAAAGCGCGCGGGAGAAATTCACCGGCCGCGGTCAGTTGCTGCCCCGGGAACGCTTGAACCTGCTGCTCGACCCCGGCGCGCCGTTTCTCGAACTGGCCAGCCTGGCCGGCTACAAGCTGCACGACGACAAGGACGGCAGCCTGGCCGGTGGCGGCCTGATCGCCGGTATCGGCCATGTCTGCGGCGTGCGCGTGCTGGTAGTGGTCAACAACAGCGCGATCAAGGGCGGGACCATTTCCCCCAGCGGCCTGAAAAAAACCCTGCGCCTGCAACAGATCGCCCTGGAAAACAAACTGCCGGTAATCACCCTGGCCGAGAGCGGCGGCGCCAACCTCAATTACGCGGCGGAGATTTTCGTCGAAGGTGCACGCTGCTTTGCCAATCAGGCGCGAATGTCGGCGATGGGCCTGCCGCAGATCACCGTGGTCCATGGCTCGGCGACGGCGGGCGGCGCCTATCAACCGGGACTCTCGGATTACGTGGTAGCGGTGCGCGGCAAGGCCCGCTTGTTCCTCGCTGGTCCGCCGTTGCTCAAGGCGGCGACCGGCGAAGTGGCGACCGATGAGGAGCTCGGCGGCGCGCAGATGCACGCCCAGGTGGCCGGCACCGCCGAGTACCTGGCGCAAAACGATGCCGACGGCGTGCGCATCGCCCGGGAAATCATCGCCCAGTTGCCCTGGAACGATCGGCTGCCGATCACGCCGGCCAAGACCTGGAGCGAACCGCTCTACCCCATCGACGAGTTGCTCGGACTGATCCCCGACGACCCGAAAAAGCCCTATGACGTGCGCGAGATCGTCGCCCGCCTGGCCGACGGCTCGAACTTCCTCGAATTCAAGACCGAGTTCGACGCCCAGACGATCTGCGGCCATCTGCAGATCCAGGGTCGGCCCTGCGGCGTGATCGGCAACAACGGCCCGATCACGCCCAAGGGTGCGAGCAAGGCGGCGCAGTTTATCCAGCTCTGCGACCAGAGCCGCACGCCGCTGGTGTTCCTGCATAACACCACCGGCTTCATGGTCGGCACCGAAGCCGAGCAACAGGGGGTGATCAAGCACGGGGCGAAGATGATCCAGGCGGTGGCCAATGCCCGGGTACCGAAACTGACCCTGGTGGTCGGCGGCTCCTATGGCGCCGGCAACTACGCCATGTGCGGCCGCGGCCTGGACCCGCGGTTTATCTTCGCCTGGCCCGGCAGCCGCACCGCGGTGATGGGCGGCGCCCAGGCCGGCAAGGTGCTGCGCATCGTCACCGAGGCGCGGCAGCTCAAGGACGGCCTGGTGCCCGACGCAAAGATGCTCGACGGGCTGGAGCAGATGACCGCACAGAAGCTCGACAGCCAGTCCACCGCGCTCTACGGCACGGCCAACCTGTGGGACGACGGCCTGGTCGATCCCCGCGATAGCCGCACGCTGCTGGGGTATTTGCTGGATATCTGCCAGGAAGCCGAGGTGCGTCAGCTACAACCCAACAGCTTTGGCGTGGCGCGGTTCTGATCAACGATCACGGAGCACAAGGAAATGATCTTCACCCAGGAACATGAAGCCCTGCGGCGCACCGTGCGCCAGTTTGTCGAACACGAAATCAACCCGCATGTCGACGAGTGGGAGAAAGCCGGACGTTTTCCCATCCACGAGATTTTCCGCAAGGCCGCCGAGCTGGGCCTGCTCGGCATCTCCAAGCCGGAGTCCTTCGGCGGCCTGGGCCTGGACTACAGCTATTCCATCGTCGCCGCCGAAGAGTTCGGCTGCATCCGGTGCGGCGGGATCCCCATGTCCATCGGCGTACAGACCGATATGTGCACTCCGGCCCTGGCGCGCTTCGGTTCCGATGAACTGCGCGAGCAGTTCCTGCGGCCGGCGATCCGTGGCGAACAGGTCGGCTGTATCGGCGTCTCCGAGGTCGGTGCCGGCTCCGATGTCGCCGGGCTCAAGACCCGCGCACGCAAGGACGGCGCTGACTATGTGATCGACGGCAGCAAGATGTGGATCACCAATTCGCCCTGCGCCGACTTCATGTGCCTGCTGGCCAACACCTCGGACGACCAGCCGCATCTGAACAAGTCATTGATCATGGTGCCGATGGACAGCCCCGGGATCAGCCTGGGCCCGCACCTGGACAAGCTCGGCATGCGCAGTTCGGAAACCGCCCAGGTGTTTTTCGACAATGTGCGGGTGCCCCAGCGCAACCGCATCGGCCAGGAAGGCGCGGGGTTCATGATGCAGATGTTGCAGTTCCAGGAGGAACGGCTGTTCGGCGCGGCGAACCTGATCAAGGGGCTGGAGTCGTGCGTCGACAGCACCCTGGCCTACTGCAAGGAGCGCCAGGCCTTCGGCGCGCCGCTGATCGACAACCAGGTGATCCATTTCCGCCTGGCGGAGTTGTCGACCGAGATCGAATGCCTGCGGGCGTTGGTCTATCAGGCCACCGAGCAGTACATCAACGGGCAGGACGTGACGCGGCAGGCCTCCATGGCCAAGCTCAAGGCCGGGCGCCTGGGGCGCGAGGTCAGCGACAGTTGCCTGCAATACTGGGGTGGCATGGGTTTTATGTGGGACAACCCGGTGGCCCGGGCCTATCGCGATATGCGCCTGGTGTCGATTGGCGGCGGTGCCGACGAAATCATGCTGGGGATCATCTGCAAGCTGATGGGCAGTCTGCCGGGGAAAAATCGGTGAGCGCCCTGCCGCTGTGCCAGGCCTTGCGTCCGGCCCTGGAGGGCGGCGTGTCGCGGATCACGCTCGAGCGCCCGGACAG
>NZ_JALLIX010000024.1 GCF_023242365.1 Pseudomonas sp. MWU13-2100 | reverse complement strand
CGGCCTCAAGGGCCGCTTCGCGGTGCTCCCACAGTACAGAACAATGCCGGGCTCTCGAAAGGAAGGTTACAGACGCAACAAGGTTTTCCAGGCGCGGCTCTGGAACACCGTCAGCGCCTGTTGCACCCGTGCTTCCAGCACCTCATCGCTGATGTCGGTCTCGGCCAGTTGCGCCAGCTTGTTCATTTCACCGAACAGGCGATCCAGCTCCGGCAACTCCAGCACGCCACGGGCCAGATGCAGCCAGGCCTGGATGCGCTCGATACGCGGCAGTTGTTCGGCCAGGTCTTCCGGTTGCTGCTGGTAGCGTCCCAGTTGCAACGAGGTGGCTTCCTCGGCCAGCAGCCGTGGCAACCAGTTCTGCAACTGCGCCGCACCCTGGCGATTGCCGCGCGTCGTGCGCCCGACCGTCCAGCTACGGGCCAGTAACCAGCGCGAGGTGTTCAGCGAGAACAGGCCCCAGCGCACATCTTGCAGTTCTTCAAGGAACTGCTCCGGTGCCGCTTTACGCACGTCCTCATCTTCCAGGCCGGCGCTGACCAGCGGACGCCAGTCTTCCAGCAACGCATCCAGGGCACTGCGCAGTTCGCTGGTGGATTGCCGTGGCGCGGCCTGGCCGAGGCTGCCGAGCAGGGCGCGCAACTCGATCAACTGCGCCACCCAGTCCTGCAACAAGCGCCAGTGGCCGTTGAAACGGTATTGCTCGGCCAGCCGTTGGCTGCTGGCGAGCAAATGCCAGCCCAAGGCGGCGAACGCATCGTCCAGCGGCATCTCGGCGCTCAATTGCGGGGCCGGCAGGCTCAGCGAATAGCTGTTGGCATCGAACAGGCGATAACCACGCTCGGCCTTGCTGATATCGCAAGGCATCAGCGCCAGCTTCTCGGCTAGTTCGGCGGCCAGTTCCAGCAGTGCCGCCGGTTCACCCTCGCGCAACTCGAGCTCCAGCTCGCAGATTTCTTCCTTTTGCTTACCGGCGATGACAAAACCCAGGTCCAGCGCGGCTTCGATCACCACCTTGGCCTTGCCACGACCCCAGGCGATTTCGGCGCGTTCGCGGACGAAATCGGTGGTGAAGATCGGCTTCAGGGTTTTCTTGTCCAGATCGGCCAGCGCTTCGGGCCAGCATTCGCCGTCGAGTTTCTTCACGTCGAGCTTGGCCTTGGCCAGGTGCCAGTCGTACTCGTTCCGTTCCGACAGGCCGGCCACGCTCTGACCGCGGGTCTTGAGGGTCTGGATCACCTCTTCGCCGTCACGGCGCAGGCGCAGGGCGACCTTGGCCTTGGCCAGGTCGCGCTCGGGGGTGTCGAAATACTGATTGGTCAGCTCGCGACGTTCCCAGCCACTTTTGTTGCGTTTTTTCAGCAGCGGGTGCTCGCGCAGGGCGGCGAGGGTTTCGCGGCTGACGCGGAGTTTGATTTCGGTTTCTTTCTGCATGGCCGGAAAATCCAGGATCGGGAGCGCAGCCGGGGAGAAGGGGGCTGCCTAGGCCGTGCAGTGTACAGGACAAGCGGGCGGCACGCGTCGCGGCGGTTTATTCCAGTTGCCGGATGGCTCTATGATGGGCTTCGTCCGGATGCCGATCAATTTCAAGATCCACGCGATCCGTGTAGGCGCCGGCTTGCCGGCGATAGCGGTTTTTCAGGCGACAACGATGTCGGCTATCAGATCGCATCGCCAGCAAGCCGGCTCCTACAGGGGTGTGTGAACCTGGAACGTGCATCAGGGACCGCCCTGTGAGTAAGGAGCAAGCGTCATGCCGTTGCCGTCGATGAAAGATCAATTCGCTGCGCTGATTGCCGCGCCGTCGGTCAGCTGTACCCAACCGAGCCTGGATCAGTCCAACCGGCCGGTGATCGACCTGCTGGCGACCTGGCTCGGCGACCTGGGCTTCAGTTGCGATATCCAGCAGGTCAGCCCCGGCAAATTCAACCTGCTCGCCAGCTTCGGCAGCGGCCCCGGCGGCCTGGTGCTGGCCGGGCACAGTGACACCGTGCCGTTCGATGGCGCGCTGTGGCAGACCGATCCGCTGAAACTGACCGAAGTCGACGGCCGCTGGGTCGGCCTGGGCAGTTGTGACATGAAGGGCTTTTTTGCCCTGGCGATCGAAGCCGTGCTGCCCTTGCTCGATCAGCCGTTCAAGCAGCCGTTGCTGATCCTCGCCACCTGCGACGAAGAAAGCTCCATGTCCGGCGCCCGGGCCCTGGCCGCCGCCGGCCGGCCGCTGGGGCGTGCCGCGATCATCGGCGAACCCACGGGGCTGAAGCCGATCCGTCTGCACAAGGGCGTGATGATGGAACGCATCGAGATTCTCGGCCGCAGTGGCCACTCCTCGGACCCGAGCCTGGGGCGTAGCGCCCTGGAGGCCATGCACGATGCCATCGGCGAGCTCAAGGGCCTGCGCTGGCAATGGCAGCGCGAATACAACAACCCGCAATTCAGCGTACCGCAGCCGACCCTGAACTTTGGCTGCATCCACGGTGGCGACAATCCCAACCGGATCTGCGGCCAGTGCTCCCTGGAGTTCGACCTGCGGCCCTTGCCGGGCATGGACCCGAGCACGCTGCGCGCGGCGATCCGCGCCAAGCTCGAACCCCTGGCGCAGCGGCACCAGGTCAAGATCGACTATGCACCGCTGTTTCCCGAAGTGCCGCCGTTCGAACAGGCCGCTGACGCGGAGCTGGTACAAGTCGCCGAAAAAATCACCGGCCAGCGCGCCGAGGCAGTGGCATTTGGCACCGAAGCGCCTTATCTTCAGCGCCTTGGCTGCGAAACCCTGGTCCTGGGCCCCGGTGACATCGCTTGTGCACATCAGCCGGGGGAATACCTCGAAATGTCACGTTTGCAGCCTACCGTGCATCTACTGCGTGAATTGATTCAACATTACTGCTTGAGCCCGGCCGCAACCTTGCGTTAAATGCGCGGCTGACTGACTTTTTACGAGATACCAAGGAGAGCACGCGTGTCGCCAAGCCTGTTCCGACGATAACCAACAGCCCGTTGTGCGTTTTGACGTTGCACCTATTTTTTATTGGCTGTTTTTTATACAGGTTCAGGTTTATGCCCGATTACGTGAATTGGCTTCGCCATGCGTCTCCCTATATCAATGCCCACCGCGACTGCACCTTCGTGGTCATGCTCCCCGGCGACGGTGTCGAGCACCCCAACTTCGGCAATATCGTCCACGACCTGGTGCTGCTCCACAGCCTGGGTGTGCGGCTGGTGCTGGTGCACGGCTCGCGTCCGCAGATCGAAAGCCGCCTGGCGGCCCGTGGCCTGACCCCGCATTACCACCACGGCATGCGGATTACCGATGCCGCCACCCTGGAATGCGTGATCGATGCCGTGGGCCAACTGCGGATTGCCATCGAAGCGCGTTTGTCCATGGACCTGGCGGCCTCGCCGATGCAGGGCTCGCGGCTGCGGGTCGCCAGCGGCAACTTGGTGACGGCACGGCCGATCGGCGTACTGGAAGGTGTTGATTATCACCACACCGGCGAAGTCCGCCGGGTCGACCGCAAGGGCATCAACCGTCTGCTGGACGAGCGCTCCATCGTCTTGCTGTCACCGCTGGGCTATTCGCCCACCGGGGAAATCTTCAACCTGGCCTGCGAAGATGTGGCGACCCGTGCCGCCATCGACCTGGAAGCGGAGAAACTCCTGCTGTTCGGCGCCGATCACGGCTTGATCGATGAAAATGGCAAGCTGGTCCGCGAGCTGCGTCCACAGCAGGTGCCGGCGCATCTGTTGCGTCTGGGTAACGATTACCAGGGTGAATTGCTGGATGCGGCGGCGCAGGCCTGTCGCGGCGGCGTGGCGCGCAGCCATATCGTCAGTTATGCCGAGGACGGCGCGCTGTTGACCGAGCTGTTTACCCGTGACGGCGGCGGTACGCTGGTGGCCCAGGAGCAGTTCGAACTGGTGCGCGAGGCGGCGATTGAAGATGTCGGTGGTCTGCTCGACCTGATCAGCCCGTTGGAAGAGCAGGGCATCCTGGTGCGGCGTTCACGGGAAGTGCTGGAACGTGAGATCGAGCAGTTCAGCGTGGTGGAGCGCGAAGGCATGATCATCGCCTGTGCGGCGCTGTATCGGATCGCCGATTCAGAGGCGGGAGAGTTGGCGTGCCTGGCGGTGAACCCGGAGTATCGCCATGGTGGTCGCGGCGATGAACTGTTGGAACGGATCGAGGCGCGGGCGCGGGCGCAGGGTTTGAAAACCTTGTTCGTGTTGACGACCCGTACCGCGCACTGGTTCCGCGAGCGTGGCTTTGAGCCGAGCAGCGTGGAGCGGCTGCCGAGCGCGCGGGCTTCGCTGTACAACTACCAGCGTAATTCGAAGATCTTCGAAAAAGCCCTTTAACCTTTGAGAGCGGATCTTGCCTGAGAGGCTTTTGTTAGCCTTGAGGGCCTCTTCGCGGGCAAGCTCCGCTCCCACAAGGCCTGCGTCGTACGCGTCTTCTGCGCACGACACCGATCTTGTGGGAGCGGAGCTTGCCCGCGAAAGCGTCAGTGGCAGCTCCGCATCAGTTACTGATCGCCAGAATACTCGCCTGGTACGACCCGACAAACACGTCGAAATCCCCCACCTCGTTCTGTTCCAGCTCAGCCTGTTGCACCAGGGACTTGCGGGCTGCTTCCTCGAAGCCGGCCTGCTCTTCCTTGCTCAACGGCTGACCACGGAAGAACTCGGCATGGGCCAGGCTCTGGCGCATCGAGAACTGCGCAAAGCTTTCCTTGTGCAGAGTCATGCTCGCCAATACTTGGGCCGATGGCGTCAGGGACGGGTCCTTGATCTTGGCGAACTGCTCGTCCAGAGCCTTGCTGTGGCTGTCGCTACCGTGGCTGCGGTCCAGCAACGCCGCCAGCGGCGCGATCTTTTCCAGCAACTCGGCGGCCCATTCCTTCATGTCCACCGCCTGGCCGCGCCGCTGCAGTTGCAGGCCCGGACGCCGACCTTCCTTGACCACGGTGAGGAAGTTCGCGGTGGCATTGCCGCACTCGTTGTTTTCGAACAACGGGCTGTCGCTCAGCGCGCAGTACAGCAGGAACGCATCAAGAAAGCGCGCCTCGGTCAAATCGATGCCGGTCGGCAGGAACGGGTTGATGTCCAGGCAACGCGCTTCGACATACTGCACGCCACGGGCCATCAGCGCCTGGATCGGCCGCTCGCCGGTGTAGGTCACGCGCTTGGGGCGAATGGTGGAGTAATACTCGTTTTCGATTTGCAGGATGTTGGTGTTGAGTTGCACCCACTCGCCATCCTTGTGCGTGCCAATCTCCACATAAGGCGCATAAGGCGTGGCCACCGCCTTGCGCAGGCTGTCGGTGTAGCTGTTCAGATCGTTGTAGCACGGTGTCAGGCCGGCCTGGGCGCTGCTCTGGTAGCCCAGGTCGCTCATGCGCAGGCTGGTGGCGTAGGGCAGGTACAGCGTATCGGCGTCGAACTGCTCCAACTGATGGGAGCGACCGCGCAGGAAGCCGGCGTCCAGGGCCGGCGAGGCCCCGAACAGGTACATCAGCAGCCAACTGTAGCGGCGGAAATTACGGATCAGCGCGATATAGGCCAGCGACTGGTAGTCGCGGTCCGTGCCGACGAAGCCTTCGGCCTGCTTGAGCACCGGCCAGAGTTTTTCCGGCAGTGAGAAGTTGTAGTGGATCCCGGCGATGCATTGCATGGTCTTGCCGTAGCGCAAGGCCAGGCCTTGACGGTACACATACTTGAGCTTGCCGATATTCGAGGTGCCGTAATAGGCGATCGGAATATCTTCTTCGGCCGGCAGCGGGCAGGGCATCGACGGGCTCCACAAGTACTCGTTGCCGAGCTTGCTGTAGGCGAAGCGATGGATCTTGTCCAGGCTGGCGAGGGTGTCCGCCGGGTCGGCCAGGGCCGGAGTGATGAACTCCAGCAGCGACTCGGAATAGTCGGTGGTGATTTGTTCGTTGGTCAGTGCGGAGCCCAGCTCTTCGGGGTGCGGTGTCTGCGCCAGGCGAGCTTCGCCCGTGACGCGCAGGCATTCACGCTCGATGCCGTGCAGGCACTGTTCGAGCAGAGAGAGGTGGTCGCGCTCGCCGAGCAGAGCCAGGCGGCGGTTGAGAAGTTCGCTCAAGTTGGATTCCTTCACGCGTCGGTCGCCCCAATATGGGGGTGGGCAAGACGGTCTACAAGGGTGAAGTTGAGAACTGGCGTGGTCGCCTGGTAAATATCAGAAAACGCCGACACTTCTTCCCTGGGTCGGAGGCGCTGGCAGGGAAAACCCCGACACCGCTTTCACAGTGTCGAAATTAACCCAAATCGAGCGGGGGCGGCTAGAGAACAGCGAACGTGCCTTGTGCTTTCGCGACAAGTTTGTCGCCTTGGCGCACTTCGGCTTCGACCACCAGGGTGCGGCGGCCGGGGTGGATGACCGTGGCGACGCACAGCACTTCGCCCTCGGCCACCGCCCGCATGTAGTTGATCTTGCACTCGATGGTCACGCTGCGCTGGTCAAAGCCATGGGAGCTGGAACAGGCCAGTCCCATGGTGATGTCCACCAGGCTGAAGATCGCCCCGCCGTGCATCACGTTGCCGCGATTGCGCAGGTGCGGCTCCAGCGTCAGGGCCACTTCGGCAACACCGTTTTCCAGGCGTTGCGGGCGGCAGCCGAGCATCTCGCTGAAAGCGCTCTGGGTGAGGCCCTCAGGCATGTCCATCAGCGTTTCTTCAACTGTTTGGCGTTGGCGAACAGCGAGGCCATGGCGTTGTTGCTCGGCGCGGCCGGGGTGCTCTCCTTGCGCGGCGCGCTGTTCTGCGACGGCCGTGGTGCCGAGCCCGGGCGCGAGCCACGGGCACCGTCGACCTTCTCGCCGGGGGTGTCGCTCATGCGCATCGACAGGCCGACGCGTTTGCGCGGGATGTCGACTTCCATGACCTTGACCTTCACCACATCGCCGGCTTTCACCGCCTCACGCGGGTCCTTGATGAACTTCTCGGACAGCGCCGAGATATGCACCAGGCCGTCCTGGTGCACGCCGATATCGACGAAGGCACCGAAGTTGGTGACGTTGGTCACCACGCCTTCGAGGATCATCCCGGGCTCCAGGTCCTTGAGGTCTTCGACGCCGTCCTGGAACGAGGCGGTCTTGAACTCGGGACGCGGGTCGCGGCCGGGCTTCTCCAGTTCCTGGAGAATGTCGGTGACGGTGGGCAGGCCGAAGGTTTCATCGGTGAACTTCTTCGGGTCCAGGCGCTTGAGGAAGCTGGCGTCGCCGATCAGCGAGCGGATGTCGCGGTCGGTTTCGGCGGCGATGCGCTGCACCAGCGGATAGGCTTCCGGGTGTACGGCGGAGGAGTCCAGCGGATTGTCGCCGTTCATCACCCGCAGAAAACCGGCGGCCTGCTCGAAGGTCTTCTCGCCGAGGCGGGCGACTTTCTTCAGCGCGGCGCGGGTCTTGAACGCGCCGTTTTCATCGCGATGGTTGACGATATTCTGCGCCAGGGTCGGGTTGAGTCCGGAAATCCGTGCCAGCAACGCCACCGAGGCGGTGTTCACATCGACGCCGACGGCGTTCACGCAGTCCTCCACCACCGCATCCAGGCCGCGGGCCAGCTTGAGCTGGGACACGTCGTGCTGGTACTGGCCGACGCCGATGGATTTCGGGTCGATCTTCACCAGCTCGGCCAGCGGGTCCTGCAGGCGACGGGCAATGGACACGGCGCCGCGGATCGACACATCCAGGTCCGGGAACTCCTTGGAGGCCAGTTCCGAGGCCGAATACACCGAGGCGCCGGCTTCGGAAACCATGACCTTGGTCATTTTCATGGCCGGGTATTTCTTGATCAGTTCGGCGGCCAGCTTGTCGGTTTCACGACTGGCGGTGCCGTTGCCGATGGCGATCAGGTCCACCGAGTGCTTGGCGCACAGGGCGGCGAGCACGGCGAGGGTCTGGTCCCACTTGTTGTGCGGCACGTGCGGGTAGACGGTGGCGTGGTCGAGCAGCTTGCCGGTGGCATCCACCACCGCGACCTTGCAGCCGGTACGCAGGCCCGGGTCCAGGCCCAGGGTGGCGCGCGGGCCGGCCGGAGCGGCCAGCAGCAGGTCGTGCAGGTTGTGGGCAAACACGTTGATCGCCTCGGTTTCCGCACCGTCGCGCAGTTCGCCCAGCAGGTCGGTTTCCAGGTGGGTGTAGAGCTTGACCTTCCAGGTCCAGCGCACCACTTCACCCAGCCATTTGTCGGCGGGACGGTTCTGGTTCTGGATGCCGAACTGTTGGCCGATCATACCTTCGCACGGGTGCATGCTGCCCGGCTGCTCGTCGCCGACTTTCAGCGCGGAGCTGAGGATACCCTCGTTGCGGCCACGGAAAATCGCCAGGGCGCGGTGCGACGGCATGCTTTTCAGTGGCTCGTCGTGTTCGAAGTAATCGCGGAACTTGGCGCCTTCCTCTTCCTTGCCAGCGATCACCCGGGCACTCAGGGTGGCTTCCTGCTTGAGGTAGTTGCGCAGCTTGTCGAGCAGGCCGGCGTCTTCGGCGAAGCGCTCCATCAGGATGTACTTGGCGCCTTCCAGGGCGGCCTTCACGTCTGCCACACCTTTTTCGGCGTTGACGAAGCGTGCGGCTTCGCTTTCCGGGTTCAGCGACGGGTCGTTGAACAGACCGTCCGCCAACTCGCCGAGGCCGGCTTCCAGGGCGATCTGGCCCTTGGTGCGGCGCTTCTGCTTGTACGGCAGGTAAAGGTCTTCGAGACGGGTCTTGGTGTCAGCCAGCTTGATATCGCGGGCCAGCTCCGGGGTCAGCTTGCCTTGCTCCTCGATGCTGGCGAGGATGCTGATGCGCCGTTCGTCGAGTTCTCGCAGGTAGCGCAGACGCTCTTCCAGGTGACGCAGCTGGATGTCATCCAGGCTGCCGGTCACTTCCTTGCGGTAGCGCGCGATGAAGGGCACGGTGGAGCCCTCATCCAGTAGAGCGACGGCCGCTTCGACCTGTTGTGGGCGGACGCCGAGTTCTTCGGCGATGCGGCTGTTGATGCTGTCCATAAAACCACCTGACAAAGTGTGAAAGCAGATGCGTCGAGGCTCTCAAGCCATCGGGACGAATCTGGTTTGGGATCAAAAGGCAGCCTTGAGACCCATGAAATCAGCACATTGCTGTGTGCCTTGGAAAATAAAGAGCGGCACGACACAGCAATGATCAGACGTTGCCTGAGACAAGAGGCGGCGCATTATAACCAGCGTTCCGGGCTTGCGGGGATTGTGCACCGGCGCTGAGCCTTTAGAGCGTTTACTGGTAGTTGAGGAAAAATCTGCTAACAATGCACCGGATACGGATAAGGGCCGCTGGGCCCATAATGCGTGCCGAGATCAAAGGAGCATCCAATGAGCAGCACTGCAAACCCTGCTGAAGGCGAAAAAATTCTCATCGTTGATGACGATCCCGGGCTGAGCAGCCTGCTGGAACGTTTTTTCACCAGCAAGGGCTATCGCGCCCGCGCAGTGGCGAACACCGAACAGATGGACCGTCTGCTGTCGCGTGAAGTCTTCAACCTGGTGGTCCTCGACCTGATGCTGCCCGGCGAAGACGGCCTGACCGCGTGCCGTCGCCTGCGCGCGGCGAACAACCAGGTGCCGATCATCATGCTCACCGCCAAGGGCGACGAACTGAGCCGGATCAAGGGCCTGGAACTGGGCGCCGACGACTACCTGGCCAAGCCCTTCAACCCCGATGAGCTGATGGCCCGGGTCAAGGCCGTGTTGCGTCGCCAGTCGGCACCGGTGCCGGGCGCACCGGGCAGCGAAGACGAAAGCGTGACCTTCGGTGACTACGAACTGTCCCTCGCCACCCGCGAACTCAAGCGCGGCGAAGAGGTGCACATGCTCACCACCGGTGAATTCGCCGTGCTCAAGGCACTGGTCATGCATGCCCGCGAGCCGCTGACCCGCGACAAACTGATGAACTTGGCCCGTGGTCGTGAATGGGATGCCCTGGAGCGTTCCATCGATGTGCAGATTTCCCGCCTGCGCCGCATGATCGAACCCGACCCGTCCAAGCCGCGCTATATCCAGACGGTCTGGGGCGTGGGTTACGTGTTCGTGCCGGACGGCGCCGCGACCAAGTGACGATGCCCGGTGCCTGTTGACGGGCGCCTGTTGATCGGTAGGAACGATTCGCCCGGGTGCGCGCAAGCCCCCGGGCGAGTCGCAATCCGCAATATGCGAGCCCGCCCGCTCGCCTCTGCAAAGTGTCCAGCGGCTGCCCATGAAAACCCCTCTCTGGTTCCCCCAAAGTTTCTTCGCCCGTACCCTCTGGCTGGTGCTGATCGTCGTGCTGTTCTCCAAGGCGTTGACCCTGGTCTACCTGCTGATGAACGAAGACGTGCTGGTGGACCGTCAGTACAGTCATGGCGTGGCCCTGACCCTGCGTGCCTATTGGGCGGCGGACGAGAACGATCGCGACAAGATCGCCGATGCAGCCGGCTTGATCCGGGTGGTCAGTGGCGGGGTGCCGGAAGGTGAACAGCACTGGCCCTACAGCGAGATCTATCAGCGCCAGATGCAGGCCGAACTGGGGGCCGACACCGAGGTGCGGTTGCGCATGCACTCGCCGCCGGCCCTCTGGGTGCGGGCGCCGAGCCTGGGCGCCGGCTGGCTGAAAGTGCCGCTGTACCCGCATCCGCTGCGCGGGCAGAAAATCTGGAGCGTGCTGGGCTGGTTCCTGGCCATCGGGTTGCTCTCCACCGCGTCGGCCTGGATCTTCGTCAGCCAGCTCAACCAGCCGTTGAAGCGCCTGGTGGATGCGGCGCGGCAACTCGGTCAGGGGCGCAGCGTACGGCTGCCGATCAGTGATACCCCCAGCGAAATGACCGAGGTGTACCGGGCCTTCAACCAGATGGCCGAGGACGTCGAACAGGCGGGGCGAGAACGGGAGTTGATGCTGGCCGGGGTGTCCCATGACTTGCGCACGCCGTTGACGCGGCTGCGCCTGTCATTGGAGCTGATGGGCAGCCACGACGACCTCAGCGACGAAATGGTCCGCGATATCGAGGACATGGACGCCATCCTCGACCAGTTCCTCGCCTTTATCCGCGACGGGCGTGACGAGTCGGTGGAGGAGGTCGACCTGAGCGAACTGGTGCGCGAAGTGGTGGCGCCCTACAACCAGAACGAAGAGCGGGTGCGCACGCGACTGCAACCGATCCAGCCGTTCCCGTTGCGCCGGGTGTCGATGAAACGATTGTTGAACAACTTGATTGGCAACGCCCTGCACCATGCCGGCGAAGGTGTGGAAGTGGCGGCCTATGTCTCGGGCGACAGCAGTGCGCCTTATGTGGTGCTGAGTGTCATGGACCGGGGCGCGGGGATCGATCCGGCGGAACTGGAAGGCATCTTCAATCCCTTCACCCGCGGCGACAAGGCCCGGGGCGGCAAGGGCACGGGCCTGGGACTGGCGATCGTCAGGCGGATCGCCTCGATGCATGGCGGCAACGTCGAACTGCGCAACCGTACTGGTGGCGGCCTGGAAGCGCGGGTTCGGTTGCCGCTGGGGCTGATGCTGCCCCGCGACGCGGTCTAGGGCTTAACCCTTGCCCTTGGTCCGGGTCATGTTCGGTCCACCATTTTTCTCGATATGCTCGATGATGATCCCCGCCACATCCTTGCCGGTGGTCACCTCGATGCCCTCAAGGCCAGGCGAGGAGTTCACCTCCATCACCAGCGGGCCGTGATTGGAGCGCAGGATATCCACCCCGGCGACACTCAGGCCCATGACCTTGGCCGCGCGAATCGCGGTCATGCGTTCTTCCGGGGTGATCTTGATCAGGCTGGCGCTGCCGCCGCGATGCAGGTTGGAGCGGAACTCCCCAGGCTTGGCCTGGCGCTTCATCGACGCAATCACCTTGTCACCCACCACGAAGCAGCGGATATCGGCGCCACCGGCTTCCTTGATGTACTCCTGGACCATGATGTCCTGCTTCAGGCCCATGAACGCCTCGATCACCGATTCCGCCGCCGTCGCCGTTTCGCACAGCACTACGCCGATGCCCTGGGTGCCTTCGAGCACCTTGATCACCAGCGGTGCGCCGTTGACCATGGCGATCAGGTCGGGAATATCGTCCGGCGAGTGGGCAAAGCCGGTCACCGGCAAGCCGATGCCGCGCCGCGAGAGCAACTGCAGCGAGCGCAGCTTGTCGCGTGAACGGGCGATGGCCACCGATTCGTTGAGGGGAAACACCCCCATCATTTCGAACTGGCGCAGCACCGCGCAGCCATAAAAAGTGACTGAGGCGCCGATCCGCGGGATCACCGCATCGAAACCTTCCAGGGGCTTGCCGCGATAGTGGATCTGCGGCTTGTGGCTGGCGATGTTCATATAGGCGCGCAACGTGTCGACCACCACCATCTCATGGCCGCGGGCAACGCCGGCCTCTACCAGGCGACGAGTGGAATACAGACGCGGGTTACGCGACAGCACAGCGATCTTCATGCAACACCTGTGGCAGAGGTAGTAGTGACCGGGAAAACCGGCTTGTCTTGAACGTATTTGTGCCCCGGGTTGACCACCAGTTGGCCATCGATCAGGGCTTTGGAACCGAGCAACAGGCGATAACGCATGGCCTTGCGGCAGGCGAGGGTGAACTGCACCTGCCAGACCCGGTCGCCCAGGGCCAGGGTGGTGGCGATCACGTAACGCACCTGGGCGTGGCCGTTGGAGCTCTTGATGGTCTTCATCGTCAGCAGCGGCGCTTCGCAGCGGCGGTGACGCAGTTGCACCACGCTGCCCAGATGGGCGGTGAAACGCACCCACTTCTCGCCGTCGCGCTCGAAGGGCTCGATTTCGGTGGCGTGCAGGCTCGAGGTGCTGGCGCCGGTGTCGATTTTCGCCCGCAGGCCGGCGACTCCCAGATCCGGAAGCGCCACCCACTCGCGCAGACCCACAACAGTCAAATGGTCAAATGTCTTCAAAATGCTCAACCGGTGGAGAAAGGCGCTCTGGCTGCCCGGCAGCCGTAATCGCGGTATTCACGCAGAATATCGGGTAAATGGCGATAGTTATCTCTGCGACCTGTTTCAGCTCGTGAAATTACCCCCTGGATCACCTGGCATTCTAGACTGGCCAGGACCATTCAGCTTCGACAGCAACGGTAGTACAGTTCGACAATATTTCAGTTTGAGGACGAACAGTGGCGCAGAAAGCGGAAGAGGACGACAAGGTTCGCTTGGACAAGTGGTTGTGGGCGGCGCGCTTCTATAAAACCCGTGCCCTGGCCAAGGCGGCGATTGAAAGTGGCAAGGTGCATTGTCGTGGCGAGCGCTGCAAGCCGGGCAAGGAGCCGCGGGTGGGCGACGAGATCCAGATTCGCAACGGTTTCGACGAGCGGACCGTGGTGGTGCAGGCGTTGTCGCTGGTCCGCCGGGGCGCTCCCGAAGCGCAAACGCTCTATGCTGAAACCGAACAGAGCCTGGCCAAACGCGAAGCCGCCGCGGCACAACGCAAGGCCGGGGCACTGGGCTTGACCACCGATGGCAAGCCGAGCAAGAAGCAGCGACGTGATCTGTTCAAGTTCCGGGGTAGCGGCGCCGACTAGGGCGCAACGCGAGGTGTGGCGAATGCGGTCCTGTAGGAGCCGGCTTGCTGGCGATGGCGATGCCGGATTCACCGTCACCCCCACTGGCCTGGCACGGTTTAAAGGACCTCATATCCTTGACTGCCCGCCATTCGCCCCCATGTTGCTTGGTACAAATCCCGTTTGTTCATAAAATGCTCACTTCCCTGGGCAGAACACCCTTATTCCCACTTCCAGAATCGATACCTATGTCAGATCTACCGGACACCGACTACACCCAGCGCTTCATCTTCGATGACAGCGACACTCGCGGCGAACTGGTGTCGCTGGAGCGCAGCTACGCCGAAGTGCTGGCCAAGCACCCCTACCCGGAGCCAATCGCGCAACTGCTGGGCGAGCTGATGGCCGCCGCGTCGTTGCTGGTCGGTACCCTGAAGTTCGACGGCCTGCTGATTCTCCAGGCGCGTTCCGACGGCCCGGTGCCGCTGCTGATGATCGAATGCTCCAGCGAGCGCGAGATCCGTGGCCTGGCCCGCTACGACGCGGAGCTGATCCCGGCTGACGCGACTCTGGCCGACCTGATGCCCAACGGCGTGCTCGCCCTGACCGTCGATCCGACCCAGGGCCAGCGTTACCAGGGCATCGTCGACCTGGACGGCGAAACCCTGTCGGAGTGTTTCACCAACTACTTCATCATGTCCCAGCAGGTCGGCACGCGCTTCTGGCTCCACGCCGACGGCCGTCGTGCCCGTGGCATGCTCCTGCAACAACTGCCCGCCGACCGCCTGCGCGAGCAGGACGAGCGCGACGCCAGTTGGCAGCACCTGACCGCCATGGCCAGCACCCTGACCGCCGATGAACTGCTGAGCCTGGACAACGAAACCGTCCTGCACCGCCTCTACCACGAAGAGGCCGTGCGCCTGTTCGACCTCCAGCCGCTGCGCTTCCATTGCAGTTGTTCGCGGGAGCGTTCGGGCAATGCACTGGTCAGCCTGGGACTGGAAGATGCCCAGCAACTGGTGGTCGAACATGGGGGGCGGATCGAGGTCGATTGCCAGTTCTGCAACCAGCGTTACCTGTTCGACGCCGCCGATGTTTTGCAACTGTTCGCCGGTGCCGGCGTCGACACCCCGTCAGATACTCGTCACTAAAACGTTTCAGTGCAGGTAAATCTCCTGTCAAACGACAGAAAATGGGCGTTCTGACAGGAGGACCCTACTTTTTTTGGGCTTTTCTGGCATAATCCGGCCCACTTTTTTCGCGGTAGTAGTGCGCGACTTTCTACTACAAAACGTTTGGAGCACTCGGCCAGTGGCCGACGGGGAATCTCATGACGCAAGCAAACAATGCCGTGTACACCGATCTGAGTGTTGACGATCTGGTAAAAGAAGCCCTGGCTCGTGGTGAGGGCGAACTCGCCGACACCGGCGCGCTGGTGGTGCGCACCGGTCACCGTACCGGTCGTTCGCCGGTCGACCGTTTTATCGTCGAAGAGCCGTCGACCCAGGCCGAGATTGCCTGGGGCCCGATCAACCGCAAGTTCCCGGCCGACAAGTTCGACGCCCTGTGGAACCGTGTCGAAGCCTTTATCGGCGAGCGCGATCGTTTTGTTTCCCATGTGCATGTCGGTTCCGACCCGGCGCACTACCTGCCGGTCAAGATGACCACCGGTACCGCCTGGCACAACCTGTTCGGCCGTTGCCTGTTCATCAACCCGGAAGCCGGCCAGTACAACGCCGGTGGCAAGGACGAATGGCAGATCCTCAACGTGCCGGAGTTCGAGTGCGTGCCAGAGCGTGACGGCACCAACTCCGACGGCACCGTGATCCTCAACTTCGCGGCCAAGAAAGTCCTGATCGCCGGCATGCGTTACGCTGGTGAAATGAAAAAAGCCCTGTTCTCGGTGCAGAACTTCCTGCTGCCGGCCGTCGACGTGCTGCCGATGCACTGCGCGGCGAACATGGGCGAAGAGGGCGATGTGACCCTGTTCTTCGGTCTGTCGGGCACCGGCAAGACCACCCTGTCGGCTGACGAAAGCCGTTACCTGATCGGTGACGACGAACACGGCTGGGGCGTGGGCGTGGTGTTCAACATCGAAGGCGGTTGCTATGCCAAGTGCATCGACCTGTCCGAGAAGAACGAGCCGGTGATCTGGAAAGCCATCCAGCACGGCGCCGTGCTGGAAAACGTCGTGTTGGACCCGGTGACCAAGAAGGCTGACTACGCCGACGACAGCCTGACCCAGAACAGCCGTGCGGCCTATCCGCGTGAACTGATCGAAAAGCGCGCACCGAAAAACCTCGGTGGCGAGCCGAACGCGGTGATCTTCCTGACTTGCGACCTGACCGGCGTACTGCCACCGGTGTCGATCCTCAGCGAAGAACAGGCCGCTTACCACTTCCTGTCCGGCTACACCGCACTGGTGGGCTCGACCGAAATGGGTTCGGGTGCCGGCATCAAGTCGACCTTCTCCACCTGCTTCGGCGCACCGTTCTTCCCGCGTCCGGCTGGCGAATACGCTGAACTGCTGATCAAGCGCATCCGTGGTTTCGGTTCGAAGGTCTACCTGGTCAACACCGGCTGGACCGGCGGTGGCTATGGCGTTGGCAAGCGTTTCAACATCCCGACCACTCGTGGCGTGATTGCGGCGATCCAGAGCGGTGCGTTGATTGGCGCGAAAACCGAGCACCTGGACACCATCAACCTGGACGTGCCATTGGCCGTGCCGGGCGTCGAGACCGGCCTGTTGAACCCACGTAACACCTGGGCCGACAAGGCTGCCTACGATGCAGCGGCGAAAGCGCTGGCGGGTCTGTTCATCGAGAACTTCAAGAAGTTCGACGTGAGCGACGCGATCAAGGCGGCTGGGCCGAAGCTGTAATCGAGTCTGGTTATCCGCCTCAAGAAAACCGCCCTTCGGGGCGGTTTTTTAGTAAGCGAACACCAAACACACCTTGTGAAACTGACCGGCGCCTCTCCTGATACAAACTCCCCCGCAACACTACCCCCCGTTCCATCGGCAGTCTTCAGTCAACACGAAGATCTCCGCGACCACGGCCCAGAAATTTCGAGCATCGTGGTCAATAGATTGGGGAGCAACTGAGGCGATCAATCAGCCATTGTCCAGCTGGCCCCGGCAGTGAGTCTGTCGCGTGAACTGCGCAGATATCTATTTTAACTCCCTCCTGCGGCGAACCTTCCACATCGAGCGTAGCCAGAGCGCCAGTAGCTAAGTCCTGTTCGACCAGGTGCCAAGGCATACTGCCCCATCCAACACCATCCTTGAGGAACGCGTACTTCGTCGATAGATCAGCCAGACGCCAGGTCGAAGGCGACAGCACTCCAAAGTCCTTCCCCGCCAGCAGTTCTGATCGATCCGTCAGCACCAGTTGAACGTGCTTGGCCAATTCCCGCCGAGAAATTTTCCCCCTCAGTCTGGATAGCGGATGATCAACTGATGCCACCACCACCAAAGAGAATTCGCCAATTCGTTCGATTGATAGGGTGGGAAATGAAACTGGCAGTGACGCCAGAATGCCAAGGCTGCACCGACCATCGAGTATCGGCTGATAGCCCGCACCAAGGCCTTCGACGGAAATCTTCAGGCGAGTATGCGGGAAGCGCTCGGCGAATTCTTTGACTACGGCAGTAACGGCGGACGTCGGAAAGAATACGTCGACTACCACGGATAATTCAGGTTCCAACCCTGACGTCATGAGCTTGGCTCGGGCCTTCAGAGTGTCGACGGCCGAAATGATGTTACGCGCATCCGTCAGCAGCAGAGCACCTTGGGGTGTCAATTTGGGGAAACGACCTGAACGGTCAAAAAGCGTTACCCCAATCTGATCTTCCAAGCCGCTCACCCAGCCGCTCACTGCCGATTGCACTCTGTTGAGTTTCCTCGCGGCCGCAGAAAAACTGCCTTCATCTACGGCAGCGACAAATGTTCTTAGCTGATCAAGCGATACACCGTCGAGCATCTCGCCCCCATCAATCTCAATTAACGATACATAGCATCTCAATATACCGTCTTTTCAGATCCTCAAGAACAGCTCATCTTTCACCTGCCCATTAAACCGTAAGCTAGGTGACTGAAATGCAAATCCTCCATCTTGACGCCAGCATCCTAGGCGCCGCATCTGTCAGCCGTACCCTGTCTTCGAAGATCGTCGCGCGACTCACTACGCTCCACCCGGGCAGCAAGGTGATTTACCGAGATCTCGGCCAAGATCCTGCACTACACCTTTCCATGGATCATCTGTCAGCCTGGCAGGGCACTGTGGCCAAAGACACCATGTTGGTAAACGACCTTTTCAAGGGAAATGCCTATCTGCAAGAACTCCTTGATTCGCAGATCGTGGTAATCGGCACGCCTATGTACAACCTGACTATCCCGAGCACACTCAAGGCTTGGATTGACCGGGTCGCGATAGCAGGCAAATCCTTCCAATACACCGCCACTGGCCCAGAAGGCCTCTTGAAAGGAAAGCAGGCTTACATCGCCTCGTCACGGGGCGGTGTGTATTCGCCTGGTAGTCCAGCGGCAGCTCTAGAACATCAAGAGAGTTACTTGATCGGGCTATTGGGATTCCTGGGCGTCATCGATACACGAGTCGTGCGCGCGGAAGGCTTGGCTGTAAGTCCCGAGGACAAGGATGAGGCGATAAATAGGGCTCTTCAAGAAATCGCCACGATTGGCGCCTGATCAAATCTACTTTCATTTTTCTTCAGGAGTTAAAAAATGAAATACGCCATTATTGGTTCCGGTAACGTCGGAACCGCCATTGCTCGCCAATTTGCCCGTGTCGCGATTCCAGTATCTATTGCGAACACAAGAGGGCCGGAAACGATTCTTCCCCTCACAGCAGAGTTGGGAGAGGTGGTCACAGCCACCTCTTTGGAAGAGGCGCTCTCTGCCGACGTTCTATTCCTGGCACTTCCATTCATCGCAGTGGAGGCTCTAGCTCGTAGTCGATCTGACTGGGCTGGCAAGATCATCATCGATCAGACCAACGCCTATGGTGTAGCACCGGAAACACTTGCGGGACGGCTCTCTTCTGACATTGTTGCCCAAGTGCTGCCAGGCGCTTCGGTCGTCAAAGCTTTCAACCAACTTCCGGCTGGCGTACTGGCCCGAGATCCCTCTCAGGAAGGCGGACGGCGTGTCGTATTCGTCTCTAGCAACGACGAAAAAGCTGCCTCCACCGTCAAAGCCTTAGCAGAGCGACTCGGGTTCTCGCCAATCCTTGTCGGCCGAATCGATGAAGGTGGCCGCCTTCTTCACATCCCTGGCCCACTGGTGCTCCACAACTTGATCGAGCATCCACTCAAATAAGGCGATGAGCATGAAGACTGACGAGCCGATGTTTGTTCGTGAGGTAGCTCGTGTTGCTAACCCTGGCACCTCAGCTGGACGTATGGCCGGGCATCGGGCTCGCCGACTGATAGATGGCGATCCAGCCTTTTCCGATCCCTTCGTAGTGATGGCCGAAGACTGGATGCCCCGTGGAGCATTTCCTCGTCATCCACACCGAGGCATGGAGACAGTGACCTTTGTGATTGATGGGGCTGTCGAGCATCGCGACAGCGCCGGGAATAGGGGCATGATCAACGCGGACGGTGCTCAATGGATGACAGCGGGCCGAGGGGTATACCACGAAGAAAATGCGCTTCCGGGAACGATGGCCCATACGTTGCAACTATGGGTGAATTTGCCAGCGGCACTGAAGATGTCCGAGCCGCGTTATCAGGATCTAGCGGGCAGCACGATGCCCGTCAGGCGAGAGCCGGGGGTCGAGGTTCGGGTCTTTTCGGGTCAATCCGGGAGTGTAATCTCGTCCACTCTCAACCATGTTCCAATCATAATGCTGGATGTGCGGATTGAGCGCGGAGCGTCATTTCGGCAGATGCTCCCAGCCACAGACAACGCTTTCATGTACGTCTTGGCAGGCATACCGAAAATTGGGGAGGCTGGGAGGCTCGTCCCGGCCAGCCAACTGGCATGGCTGACCCGCTCTGAGAAAAGTGGGCAGTCAGAGGTCACGCTCAGCGCCGAGAATACGGATTCCCGGTTGCTGTTCTTCTCAGGCCGTCCATTACGCGAACCTATCGCTCTTGGAGGCCCGTTCGTGATGAATACAGAGGAAGAGATTCAACAGGCGTTTGTCGACTTTCAGGCTGGGCGGTTTTGAGTAACAAAGCACTGAGTGTTGGCGCTGATTGAAAACTGACCCGCAACATAATGCATCTGCTGAACCAACTGCAACAGATCGCAGCCTTCACGCACCAACAGGTACGCGGCATTGGTGACGTGGGTGAAGTCTTTGTCGCAGGTTGTGACGAGGCTCACGCACGTCATGGTTTCCAGCAGGTCGCTGGCGGCCTGAAGGCGTTGGTAGGCGCTGGTTTGCAGATCGTCGAGGCTGGCGTTGGTGTCGATGAGCATGACGGGGATTGTGGTGAAATTGGTGCTGAGAGGGATATAGCGATTTTGAGTATTCATAGGTATGCGCTCTGATGAGTTCCATTGATCCGCCCTCATCGTGACCGAGCGACGGGTGGCGGACTGTGCGCAGGTTGGTCAACCGGCAGAGCGCACCGGCACACCCGAAGGTGTCCTGCACACAGCCGCCATGAAGCGTGCCGACACGAAACGCGCCTGCAACATCCACTGTGGCGCTAGTGCGCACTCTGACAGGTGACCAAACCCGGTCGCTGAATTGGCATCGATAGATACGGCTCGGCAGGAGCGTCGGATTTACCCCTCCGCGCTATAGGTCTTCATCGCCGTGCAATAGCGCACCTGCATCCCTTTGCTTTTCTCATCCTGGTCGCGGTCCCAGCGCTTGCCCCATTCGCCGCACTGCTCCTTGAAAAACACCTCCGCCGACTTGCGACATTCGCGGTGTTCGGTGCTGTTGGCGAGGAAGTTGCCGCAGACACTGGCGTTGTCGATAACGTTGTTGAAAATCCGCCATTTCGCCTGATAGCGGTTGCGACCGTCCCATTCGCGAATGTTGACCGTGGCGATTTCGTACTGGCGTGTCTGCTTGGCTTCGGGCGCATTCAAGTTGGCCTGGTAACCGGCCAGGTAGCTGGCCGACACCAGACCCTGGACCTTCGGCACGGTTGCCGAGACTGTGGCGGGCGCTGCCGTTGCCGCAGGAGCCTGAGTCTGCACCACGACCACCACTTGCGGTGCAGGCGCCGGAACGAGTTTGGCGGTGGGCTCCGGATGCGCTTGCACCGGCTCTACTGGCTCCGTAGGCGCTTCGGGCGGTTCGGATGTTTCAGTCGACAGTGGCTCAGCCGCTGGTAGTGGCGCAATAGGGATCGGGTGGCTGCTGTTGCGGTTGACCGTCATGTAGCCGAGCATGCCCACCAGTATCAGCAGCAACGCCCACATGCTGTAGGACTTTGGCTGTACGGGGCGCGGCACTTTCTGTTTGGCCGGATGCGATCCCAGCACCACGTCAAAATGTTCGGGGTGCAGACGTTTGAAACGGATGACGCCATCGTCATCTTCTTGCTCGGGTTGGTGCATGTCGCCGCTGCCTTCCTTGGTGAGTCAGCGGGTTATCGGCGCTTTCTCGTGGGCTTTGAGGAGAGTCGCAGATTAAATCGTTCATCGGCCGTTGGCGAGTAACGACGCCTCCGCAAAAAATGAAATTTCCCTTTTAAAAAGCAGACGCATCAGACAAAAAATCGGTATGTTTCCCAGCAATTTCGAGGGTGCCATCCGGTGCTCGAATTTTTCACTTAAAGGGAGTTAAGTATGTATTTGCTTCGCGTGGCCTCGGTCTTGTCGTTGTGTGCCGTCGCCTGGTCGGTCCAGGCCGGGCAATTGCCCATCGAAGTCCTCAGTGCCGTGGTCAAGGACCAGAAGATCGCCGACGCCGAAGTGCTGTTGCAGCGCAACGGCGAGCAGAACGTGGTCGGCAAGACCAACGCCCAGGGCCAAGTGGTCCTCGAGGCCAACTTCGCCGACGATGCCAGCAACCTGCTGATCATCAAGAAGGCCGGCTATTCCAATCTGGTGGTCAAGTGTCCCTGCAAGGACATGACCTACGCCGTCAGTCCGGTGATGCAGAGCCTGGACGGCCTGCGCGTGGTGCTGACCTGGGGCAAGACCCCGGCAGACCTTGACTCGCACATGATTTTCCCCGGCAACAACATCTACTTCGAACAACAGAAGGGCACCGACGCCGAGCTGGATGTGGATGACACCGACAGCTATGGTCCGGAAACCATCACCCTGCAGAAGAAGCACTACGGCGAAAGCTATGTGTATGCGGTGCATGATTACACCAACGCTGGCAATCCGAGCTCTCGGCAGTTGTCCAACAGCCAGGCCACGGTGTTTGTGTACATGGGGCAGTCGCTGGTCCGTACCTATTACGTTCCCGCCAATCGCAGCGGCAACCTGTGGACCGTATTCCGCATGACCGGCAACGGTGATTTCCAGGACATCAACACCTTCAGTGGCGTGACCGTGGGTGCCAAGGATGTGCTGAATGAAGTCTCGCCGTTGCTCGACGACAAGGTCGCGGTCGCCGCAGTAGCGGTCAGCTCGACGGCGCAGATCGATGCGAAGGCTCTGAATGTGAAAGGCGAGGCGGCTTACAAGGCCGGTAACCTGGAACAGGCAATTGCCTTCTTCCGTCAGGCCATCGATCTGAACAACGGCTTTGGTCAGGCCTACAGCAACCTCGGTCTGGCGTATCAGAAGGCCGGCAATACCGCTGAAGCCATCTGGGCCAACCGCAAGGCTGTGGCCCTGGCCGCTGGCAGCTCGGCCAACACCGTGCGCGCCAGTTCCTACTACAACATTGCGCGTATCTACGAAGACGCCGGGCAGTTCTCCGACGCCCAGCGCCACTATGAGTTGGCCAAGGAACAGAAAGCCAACCCGGTGTATGACACGGCGATCGAGCGGGTTAAAAATCGCTGAGTCGCAAACTGATCCAACCCTGCAACGCGCCCTGTCTGGCGCGTTGTTCGTTTCCGGAGGTCGTTACAGGGACGTTGTGTGAGTCGGCAAGCCCCTGTGCATAACGTTTCCGGCGAAGTTGATGTAATCGACATCTCCACAGGGGCGTATCTGTGGATTTGTATCCGGGTATTGGCCGCCATCGCGCAACCGCGGCCTGCTTTGCGCTAGTCTGGCGCGCCGTAGCAGTTTGTAATGCTTGCCTCGGACCTTTTCTCGCCCGACCGCCTAGGGTTTGTTTATCCACAGCGGTCAACGGAGTGACAGCTTATGCACGACACCCTCCAGCGGGTTTTTGGTTATCCACAGTTTCGCGGCGGCCAGGAGGCAGCGATCAGCGCGGTATTGGCCGGGCGTTCGGCGGCGGCGATCTTTCCCACCGGCTCCGGCAAGTCCTTGTGTTATCAACTGCCTGCGCTGCTCCTGCCGCACCTGACTCTGGTGGTGTCGCCACTGTTGGCGCTGATGCAGGACCAGCTTGCGTTTTTGCAACGCCACGGCATTGCGGCGGCGAGCATCGACTCGGCGCAGAGTCGCGATGAGGCCAATGCGGTGATGGCCCGGGCCCGTTCCGGCGAGCTGAAGATCCTGATGATTTCCGTGGAGCGTCTGAAGAACGAACGCTTCCGCAATTTTCTCCAGCAGGTGCAGATTTCCCTGCTGGTGGTGGATGAGGCGCACTGTATTTCCGAGTGGGGTCACAATTTCCGCCCGGACTACCTGAAGTTGCCGGACTATCAGCGCCAGTTCCGCATTCCCCAGGCCTTGCTGCTGACCGCCACCGCGACGCCGAAGGTGATTGCCGATATGCAGGCCAAGTTCGCCATTGCGCCGGACGATGTGGTCACCACCGGTTTCTATCGGCCGAACCTGAACCTGCTGGTGGAATCGGTCGGCGGCCAGGACAAGCATCGTCGGCTGGTGGAGTGGTTGGGCGGGCGCCTCGGGCAGCCGAGTATTGTCTACGTCACCTTGCAGAAGACCGCCGAGCAGATCGCCCAGCACCTGAGCCGCAACGAAATCCCGGCCACGGCCTATCACGCCGGTTTGCCCCATGAGCAGCGGGAGGCAATCCAGAAGCAGTTCATGGCCGGGCAGTTGAACTGCATCGTCGCCACCATCGCGTTCGGTATGGGTATCGACAAGGCCGATATCCGCAATGTGGTGCATTTCGACCTGCCCAAGTCCATCGAGAATTACAGCCAGGAAATCGGCCGCGCCGGGCGCGATGGCCTGCCTTCCGATTGTCTGGTGCTGGCCAACCGCGACAGCCTCAATGTGCTGGAGAACTTCGTCTATGGCGATACGCCGGAGCTGGAGGGGATTCGCCGGGTGCTGGACGAGTTGAAGGGGGCGATTCCGGACGGCCAGTGGGAGTTCTTGCTCGGGCCTTTGGCGGACCAGAGCAATATCCGCCAGTTGCCGCTCAAGACCTTGCTGGTCCAGTTGGAGTTACGTGGCTTGATTGCGCCGCGCTATGCGTATTTTGCCGAATACCGGTTCAAGTTCCTGGTGGAGCCCGAGGTGTTGCTGGCGAAGTTCGAGGGCGAGCGGCGCGACTTCGTCTCGGCGATTATCCAGACCTCCAGTCTCGCGCGGACCTGGGCCACGGTGAATTTCGACGCCTTGTATCAACAGCATCAGGCTGAGCGTGGCCGGGTAGTGAAGGCCTTGGACTTCTTTCAGGAGCGGCGCTGGATCGAGTTGGAAAGCAAGCAGATGACCGAGGTCTACAGCCTGTTGGTCAGTGACTTCGATCCCCATGCCCTGAGCCTGGAGCTGTACGCTTATTTTGCCCAGCATGAGGTCAGCGAGATTGCCCGGATTCACGCGATGCTGGCGTTGTTTGCGACCGAGCAATGCCTGGGTTATCGGCTGGCCCGCTATTTCGGCGACGAGCAGGCGCCTGAGCGTTGCGGGCATTGTTCGGTGTGTCACGGGCAGGTGGCGTGCCTGCCGGAGCCACCGGCATTGCCTGCCCTTGATCAGCGCGACTTCCCGGGGCTTTGCAGTGGATTTATCCACAGGCACCAGGAGCATAATGGGCATTCACCGAGCGCGGAGTGTCTGACGCGATTCCTGTGCGGTATCAGCGTGCCGTTGTTCACGAAGTTGAAAGCGAGGGCGCTGCCGGGGTTTTCGGCATTGGAGGCCTATCCCTACGCCGATGTGCGGGAGTGGGTCGCGGCTTGGTCCCTTGAGGGGCAGGCACAAATCGCCTGAGCGTCGTTCGAAAGCGCCCGGAGCACGGTCCGCTGTAGGAGCCGGCTTGCTGGCGATGGCGATGTTACATTCACTGCCATCATCGCGAGTCGACCTGCTCGAAAGGCCCCGGGCTATTGCGATACCTGTGCAGCCGGTCGGTCGCTGAGCACCGCATACTCGTCACCTTCCAGCGTAAAGCCCGCGACTTCGCGCATGCCCAGGCGTTCATGGGCCCGCAACGAGGCGCTGTTGTCCCGGCGTATGAAGAGAATCGCCTCGCGCCCCGGGCAATGCTGCTGAAGTTGCGCGTAGAGCCGAGGCAGAAGGCCCTGGCCCCTTTCCGTGCTGGCGATACAGGCAGGGCCGTACACGTAGGCATCGGGTGTGCCCGGCCATGCTTTCAGCATGGCCTTGATCGACGGTGGGGCGGGGTGCATGTCCTTGGCGGCGCTGAACAGCACGCCAACCACCCGGTCATCGCGGGAGGCGACTACCACGGGTGAGCCGCCAAGGGCCATTTGCCTGACCTTGTCGAGAGGGAACTCCCCGGTCAACGATCCGCCCTGGGAAGGGGCATTGGCCTGGAGCAGTTGGGCTATACCCTCGATGTCCGCGGCGGTAGCAAGGTTGATCCTGTACATGAGTAGTCTCCTGGAAGGAGGCGAACCTACTGCATGGATGGTGCCCGGACTTTCATATTACGCTCGGACTCTGAGCATTGCAGGCATGGCCATATTGCCCTCAGTTTCCGGGCGGCGTGGCCGACAGGTTCTGACCCACCGCCAGCCCGGCGCGAATCGCCGCCAGTGCGGCCTGGTAGTAGGCCTTGCCTTCCGGCGACTCGGCAAAGTTGCTGAACTCTTCCAGCTCCGGGTCGGACAGGCCGCGATAGACATAGAGCAAGGTGTTATCCAGGTCGTTGCCGATCTGTTCCATCAAGCGCTCGCGCTGGCCGTTCAACATACTTTGTGCCGCGCCGGCGCCCAGCAGGCCGGGGATCATCGAGCTCAGGCTGTCGGCTGCCACGCCGGCGATGGCCAGGCTGACTTCCGCCCCGGCCTCGCGCGCCGGCAGTGCCCGGCCCAGGTGGTTGATCAGCAGGCGGCGGGTGGCGCTGGCTTCGATATGCGGCAGGCCCTTGGCGTTCTTGGCCAATTGGTCGCGGCGGGTGGCGAGCAATTCGGCGGAGACGATCTTGCGCCCCAGCGGCGACTGGAAGAACGCCAGGGCCGGCTTCGGGTTGTCGAGGTTCTGGCGCAACTGGGCCTCCGCCCGCTGGTCCATGGCCTGGGGCGCGAAACGCTGGTTGCTGTTGTTCACCAGCGCGTCATAGACCGCCGGTGGCAGGCTGTTGCGGTACTTTTGCTGGGCGGCGCTCAGGGCATCGTTGAAATGCGCGCGTTGTTCCGGCCAACCGGCGACCCGATACAGCTGGTCGTGGTTGTCTGCCCAGGCGGGCAAGGTGCAGAACATCAACAGTGAAAAAAGCAAACGGCGCATAGGGACTCCTGTCTACAGCCGGCTATTGTCCCGGCGAGCGCGGTACTTGTCGAGAATTCCTGTAAGTCGTTCGGGGGGCTCTGTCGGATTTCCGGGCATCTGGATACTATGCGCGGCATGCACATTCCCTCTGATCATCCGCTGCTGTTACGTATCGTCGACGACCTGGCCGAGCGCGGCTGGTCGCAGCAGAACATCTTCCTGCCACAAGCGCTGACCGTCGCCCTGGCCACCGAGTGCCGCCAGCGCGCCGCCGAGGGCGAGCTGGCCCCGGCCGGGGTGGGGCGCGGGCCGGCCCAGGAAGTCCGCGAGGCGATTCGTGGCGATCATATCCAGTGGCTGGAGCCGGGCCAGACCGGGCCCTGCGATGAATACATGGGCTTGATGGAGAGCCTGCGTGAAGCTCTCAATCGTGGGTTGTTCCTGGGGCTCGAGGACTTCGAAAGCCATTTCGCGCTGTACCCGCCCGGGGCCTTTTACAAAAAACATGTGGACCGTTTTCGTGACGACGACCGACGGACGGTCTCGGCGGTGATCTACCTGAACGATGCCTGGTTGCCGGAGCACGGCGGCCAGCTGCGCATGTATCTGAAGGACGACGTGGAACATGACGTGGTTCCGACCGGCGGTTGCCTGGTGCTGTTCCTCTCGGGTGAGGTGCCCCATGAAGTCTTGCCGGCAACGCGTGAGCGCCTGTCACTGACCGGCTGGTTTCGTCGACGCGGCAGCGATCCGTTCCCGTGATGCAGAAGATCCTGGTCAGTCGCTGCCTGCTGGGGCATCTGGTTCGTTATGACGGCGGGGCCAGCGGGCCTTATGCGCAGCTGTCACAGTGGCAGGCCGAGGGGCGGGTGGTGCCATTGTGCCCGGAAGTGGCTGGCGGCTTGCCGACACCTCGGGCGGCGGCGGAAATTCCCGGCGGGCAGGGCGCGCAGGTTCTGGAAGGGCTGGCCCGGGTGATTACCAGCGACGGCGAAGATGTCAGCGAGGCCTTTCTCTCCGGCGCGCAGCAGGCGCTGGAGCTGGTGCGGCGGCATGACATCCGGATCGCGGTGCTCAAGGCCAACAGCCCGTCCTGTGGCAACCTGCAGACCTACGACGGCACCTTCAGCGGGGTGAAGGTGCGCGGCGAAGGGGTCACTGCGGCGCTGTTGAAGCAGGCTGGCGTGCAGGTGTTCAGTGAGTTGGAACTGTCTGAAGCACTCATCGCCCTGCAGTGCCTGGATAGACCGGCCCTGTAGGCGCAGAGCTTGCTCGCGAAGCTTCTAGCGATCTCAAGGCCCTCTTCGCGGCGGCGCGGCGATCCGGCAAGCCCTGCTCCTACAGGTTCCGCTTTGCTCCCAGGACCTGATTTGCGCATTCAATGCTCTGCCAGCTCACGGCTTCGGCGGCTGGGTTGCATCCATCCCGAACCACTTCTGCGAAAGCGCCGCCAGGCGTCCGTCCCCCCTCAGGCGCTGCAATGCCTTGTCGAGGCTGGCCTGGAACGCCGGATTGCCTTTCTGGAACGGAATCGCCAGGGTCACTGTCGGCGCCTCGGACGCATCCTGCGTGACCGGTAGCGAGTTATCGCGCATGGCAAACGGAATCTGCGTGGGCTGTGCCTCCTGGTGCACCAGCCATTGTGCGCTGGTGTAGCCATAAGGTTCGCTGAAGTCGTAACGTTTTCGCAGTTCCGCAGTCATAGCCATATGGTTGATGGCGACGTCGTATTTGCCTGTCTCGACGCCTTGCAGCAGATCGGCGGCGTCAGTGGGGACGAACGAGGCTTGCACGTCCAGTTCCCGGGCCAGTTGTTCGCCCAGTTCGACTTCGAAGCCGGTCAGGCGACCGTCTTCGGTAAAGCCGAAGGGGCGCATGTCGCCTTCCAGGGCAATGCGCAATTCGCCCCGGTCGTTGACGTCATCAATCAGTTCAGCCTGGACGAAAGGGCTGGCAAGGGGCAGTAAAAGTAATAGGCCAGGCAAAAAGCGCATGGTCGCTCCCGAGTTGGAATACAAATATGTACCGCGCCGTTCAGGCACGTTTTGCTATGTTGTTGAGGTCCTTGGACCACAAATCGCCACAAAGTTGTCATAACCGTACTGAAATGACGGAAAACTGGAGAAGTTAATGAAAACCTTAGTGTCTCGTGTTGCGTTGGCTACTGTTTTGCTGGGTTCTTCGATGTTGGCGGTTGCGGCTGATCTTCCGCGTATTGCGGCGCCCAAGGACGCCAAGGTCTTTATCGTTTCGCCGAAAAACGGCGCCACGGTCGACAAGACCTTCACGGTCAAGTTCGGCATGAAGGGCCTGGTGCTCAAGCCGGCCGGTGACGAAACGCCAGGCTCAGGTCACCATCACCTGCTGGTCGACCAGAAGGCCCTGCCGGACCCGGCCCTGCCGATCCCGGCGACCGACACCGTGATCCACTACGGCAAGGCCCAGACCGAAACCCAGCTGACCCTGACCCCGGGCAAGCACACCTTGCAACTGGTGGCGGGCGACAAGGGGCACATGCAGTTCAATCCGACCGTCGCCTCGAAAGTCATCACCGTCAACGTGAAGTAAATCCGCGACAGAAAAAAAGGGAGGCCCTTGCAGGCCTCCCTTTTTTCGTCCAGCGCCAGAGGCTTAGAACAACACGCGGGACCGGATGGTGCCGTTGATGTGTTGCAGTTTCTCTTGCGCCAGGTCCGAGTACTCGGCGTCGACGTCGATGACCACGTAACCGACTTTCTCGTTGGTCTGCAGGAACTGGCCGGAGATGTTAATGCCGTTTTCCGCGAAGACCTTGTTGATTTCGCTCATCACACCTGGGATGTTCTGGTGGATGTGCAGCAGACGGTGCTTGCCAGGGTGAGCCGGCAGGGCTACTTCAGGGAAGTTGACCGAGGACACCGAAGTACCGTTGTCGCTGTACTTGACCAGCTTCTCCGCCACTTCCAGGCCGATGTTGGCCTGGGCTTCGGCGGTCGAACCACCGATGTGCGGGGTCAGGATCACGTTGTCCAGGCCACGCAGCGGGCTTTCGAACTCTTCGTCGTTGGAGCGTGGCTCCACCGGGAAGACGTCAATGGCCGCGCCGATCAGGTGCTTGTCCTTGATCGCGTTCGCCAGGGCGTCCAGCTCGACCACGGTGCCGCGTGCGGCGTTGATCAGGATCCCGCCTTTCTTGATCGCACGGATTTCCTTCTCGCCGATCATCCACTGGGTTTCAGCGGTTTCCGGAACGTGCAGGGTGACGATATCGGACATGCCCAGCAGTTCGGTCAGGCTCGAGACCTGGGTGGCGTTGCCCAGCGGCAGCTTGGTCAGGGTGTCGTAGAAGAACACCTGCATGCCCAGGCCTTCGGCGAGGACTGACAATTGCGTACCGATCGAGCCGTAACCGACAATCCCCAGCTTCTTGCCACGGATTTCAAAGGAGTTGGCCGCGCTCTTGATCCAGCCACCGCGATGGCAGGAAGCGTTCTTCTCGGGAATGCCGCGCAGCAACAGGATCGCTTCGGCCAGCACCAGCTCGGCAACGGAACGGGTGTTGGAGTACGGCGCGTTGAACACGGCGATGCCGCGCTCGCGAGCCGCGTTGAGGTCGACCTGGTTGGTGCCGATGCAGAAACAACCGACCGCGACGAGCTTCTTCGCGTGCTCGAAGATTTCCTCGGTCAGTTGGGTGCGCGAGCGAATGCCGATGAAGTGTGCATCGGCGATCTTTTCCTTCAACTGGGCTTCTGGCAAGGAGCCAGTGAGGTACTCGATATTGACATACCCGGCGGCCTTGAGGACGTCGACGGCGGATTGGTGGACGCCTTCGAGGAGAAGGAACTTGATCTTGCTCTTATCGAGAGAAGTCTTGCTCATCTGCGTAAACCTGTGTCCCGGAGAAAAATGGCAGGGAAATGGACAGCTTGAGCTGACCGCGCGGCGTGATCGCCGGCACCGCAGATCGGCCTGATAGCACGCTTCTGCGGGGGGCGTATGCTAGCATATGCGACCCGCAAACACTCATTCTGCGACGTGAAGCGTCCTCAGGATGACCATGAATTGTTCGAGAGTTCTGTCGATGACCCATCCTGCCCTGATTGATGAGCTGAAGACCCTGGTTGAGCCTGGTAAGGTCCTGACCGATGCTGACTCCCTGAATGCTTACGGGAAGGATTGGACCAAGCATTTCGCCCCCGCGCCGACGGCCATCGTGTTCCCGAAGACCACCGAGCAGGTCCAGGCCATCGTGCGCTGGGCCAACCAGCACCAGGTCGCGCTGGTGCCATCGGGCGGGCGTACCGGGCTGTCCGCCGCGGCGGTGGCGGCCAACGGTGAAGTGGTGGTGTCCTTCGACTATATGAACCAGGTGCTGGACATCAACCTGACCGACCGTACCGCCGTCTGCCAGCCGGGCGTGGTCACCGAGCACTTGCAGAATGTGGCCGAGGAAAAGGGCCTGTACTACCCGGTGGACTTCGCCTCGGCCGGTTCCAGCCAGATTGGCGGCAATATCGGCACCAATGCCGGCGGGATCAAGGTGATTCGCTACGGCATGACCCGCAACTGGGTGGCCGGCATGAAGGTGGTGACCGGCAAGGGGGATGTGCTGGAACTGAACAAGGACCTGATCAAGAACGCCACCGGCTACGACCTGCGCCAGCTGTTCATTGGCGCCGAGGGCACCCTGGGGTTTGTGGTCGAGGCCACCATGCGCCTGGATCGCGCGCCGAAGAACCTGACCTGCATGGTCCTCGGCACCCCGGATTTCGACTCGATCATGCCGGTGCTGCATGCGTTCCAGGGCAAGCTGGACCTGACCGCTTTCGAATTCTTCTCCGACAAGGCCCTGGCCAAGGTCCTCGCTCGTGGCGACGTGCCAGCACCGTTCGAAACCGACTGCCCGTTCTACGCACTGCTGGAGTTCGAGGCGACCACTGAAGAAGTGGCCAACCATGCCCTGGAAACCTTCGAGCACTGTGTCGAGCAGGGCTGGGTGCTGGACGGCGTCATGAGCCAGAGCGAAACCCAGTTGCAGAACCTCTGGAAGCTGCGCGAGTACATCTCCGAGACCATTTCCCACTGGACGCCGTACAAAAACGACATTTCGGTCACCGTGTCGAAAGTGCCGGCGTTCCTCAAGGAAATCGATGCCATCGTCGGCGAATACTACCCGGACTTCGAAATTGTCTGGTTCGGTCACATCGGCGACGGCAACCTGCACCTGAACATCCTCAAGCCGGAAAACCTGAGCAAGGACGAATTCTTTGCCAAGTGCGCTACCGTCAACAAGTGGGTGTTCGAAACCGTCGAGAAGTACAACGGTTCGATCTCCGCCGAACACGGCGTGGGCATGACCAAGCGTGACTACCTGACCTACAGCCGTTCCCCGGTTGAAATTGAATACATGAAGGCGATCAAGGCGGTATTCGATCCGAACGGGATCATGAACCCGGGCAAGATCTTCGCGGTTTGAGCCTGAAGTCACTGATAACAAAGACCAGGAGTCGGTAATGAGCTATCAGCACCAGTATGTCGACGGTACCCGCATTCACTTTCCTCTCGGCAAGGTGGTGTGCATCGGCCGTAATTACGCCGAACACGCCAAGGAACTGGACAATCCGGTGCCGACCGAGCCGCTGTTGTTTATCAAGCCGGGCAGTTGCGTGGTGCCGATCGAGGGCGGTTTCAGTATTCCCGCGGACCGTGGTTCGGTGCATTACGAGGCCGAGATTGCGGTGTTGATCGGCAAGCCGTTGTCCAACAAGCCGAGTGTCGAAGAGGTGCTGGATGCCATTTCCGGATTTGCTCCGGCGTTGGACCTGACCCTGCGCGACAAGCAGTCCGAGCTCAAGAGCAAGGGCTTGCCCTGGGAAGTCGCCAAGTCGTTCGACGGTGCCTGCGTGCTGTCGCCGTTCGTGGTCGGCAGCAGTTTTCCGGACCTGACCAAGATCGGTATCCGCCTGACCATCAACGGCCAGGTTCGCCAGGACGGGATCAGCAGCGACATGCTCAATCCGATCGTGCCGATGATCCAGTACATGGCCGCGTGTTTCTCGTTGCAGGCCGGCGATGTGATCCTGACCGGTACGCCGGTGGGCGTCGGCCCGCTGAATGCCGGGGATGAACTGGTACTGGAATTGCCGGGCGCCAGCAGCTTCAGCAGCAGTGTCCGTTAATCACGGCGACTTTCTTCTGCAGGAACGACGCGGTCTTCTTCTGTGGGGGCTGGCTTGCCAGCGAAAGGCCGGCAAGCCTGGCGTTGCTCTCACCGACGCCATCGCCGGCAAGCCGGCTCCCACAGTAGGGTGTCAAGCCCGGCCACTGTAGGCGGCCGGGCCTGCATCAGGCCTTGAGGGTCTTCACGCCTTCGCTGGTGCCCAGCAGCAGCAGGTCCGCCGGGCGCGCCGCGAACAGGCCGTTGGTGACCACGCCGACAATCGCATTGATCTGGCTTTCCAGCTCCACCGGGTTGGTGATCCGCAGATTGTGCACATCCAGGATGATGTTGCCGTTATCGGTCAACACGCCTTCGCGGTAAACCGGATCGCCCCCCAGTTTCACCAACTGGCGCGCCACATGGCTGCGAGCCATCGGGATCACTTCGACCGGCAGCGGGAAAGCGCCGAGCACCGGAACCAGCTTGCTGCCGTCGGCGATGCAGATAAAGGTCTTGGCCACGGCCGCGACGATCTTCTCGCGGGTCAGGGCCGCGCCGCCGCCCTTGATCAGGTTCAGGTGTGCGTCGCTTTCGTCGGCGCCGTCGATGTAGAACTCCAGGTCGCTGACGGTGTTCAGTTCATAGACCGGAATCCCGTGGCCCTTGAGGCGCGCGGCGGTGGCTTCGGAGCTGGCGACCGCGCCGTCGAAGGCACCCTTGTGTTGTGCCAGGGCGTCGATAAAGCAGTTGGCGGTGGAGCCGGTGCCCACGCCGATGACGCTTTTGTCGTCGAGCTTGGGAAGGATGAAGTCGACAGCGGCTTGGGCCACGGCCTGTTTGAGTTGATCCTGGGTCATGCGGGCTCCGAAAGCGGGCAGGGGATGTGCGAAAGGCCGGCATTATAAGCGCCGGGGCGGGGAAGGTCATTGTCCGTTTGGCCGCAGGCCCGGGCAATAAACCTCAGCAACCCTGTGGTCGTTGCCGCAAGCGCTGGGTTAGACTCCTCGGTCCCTGTCCACACCCGCCAGCGATGCCTTCCGATGCTTGAACAGTACGTCAAGAAGATCCTCACCTCGCGCGTCTACGACGTTGCCGTGGAAACCCCGTTGCAGACCGCTCGCCAGCTCTCCGAGCGGCTGGGCAACCAGGTCTGGCTCAAGCGCGAAGACCTGCAGCCGGTGTTTTCCTTCAAGATTCGCGGTGCCTACAACAAGCTGACCCAGCTCAGCGACGTCGAGCGCGCCCGTGGCGTGGTCACGGCTTCGGCGGGCAACCATGCCCAGGGCCTGGCCCTGGCGGCCAAGGTGCTGGGGGTCAAGGCCACTATCGTGATGCCCAAGACCACACCGGAAATCAAGATCGAAGGCGTTCGCTCCCGAGGCGGCAAAGTGGTGTTGCATGGCGATTCCTTCGCCGAAGCCCTGGCCCATTCGCTGCGGCTGGTCGAGGAAAAAGGCTACGTCTACATCCACCCCTACGATGATCCGCACACCATTGCCGGGCAGGGCACCGTGGCAATGGAGATTCTGCGCCAGCATCCGGGGCCATTGGATGCGATCTTCGTTCCGGTCGGTGGCGGCGGCTTGATTTCCGGGATCGCGGCCTATGTGAAGTACCTGCGGCCGGAGATCAAGGTGATCGGCGTCGAGCCGGATGACTCCAACTGCCTGCAACAGGCCATGGCCGCCGGCGAGCGCGTGATATTGCCTTCCGTGGGGCTGTTCGCCGACGGCGTGGCCGTGGCGCAGATCGGCCAGCACACCTTCGATATCTGCAAGGACTACGTCGACGAGGTGATCACCGTCAGTACCGACGAGATCTGCGCCGCGATCAAGGATATCTACGACGATACCCGCTCGATCACCGAGCCGGCCGGCGCCCTGGGCGTGGCGGGGATCAAGAAGTACGTCGAGTCGCGCAAGATCACCGGGCAGACCCTGGTGGCCATCGACTCCGGCGCCAACGTCAACTTCGACCGCCTGCGTCATGTCGCCGAGCGTGCCGAGCTGGGCGAAGGGCGCGAAGCCATTATCGCGGTGACCATTCCGGAGCAGCCAGGCAGTTTCAAGGCGTTCTGCGAGGCCATCGGCAAGCGCCAGATCACCGAATTCAATTACCGTTATCACACCGGCCGCGAAGCGCATATTTTCGTCGGTGTGCAGACCCATCCAGATAGCGACCCGCGTAGTGTCCTGATCGATAGCCTGACCGCCCAGGGCTTCCCGGTGCTCGACCTGACCGACAATGAACTGGCCAAGCTGCATATCCGTCATATGGTCGGTGGCCATGCGGCCCATGTCAGCGACGAGATAGTGCTGCGCTTCGAGTTCCCGGAGCGTCCAGGGGCGTTGTTCAATTTCCTCAACAAGCTGGGCGGGCGCTGGAATATCTCGATGTTCCATTACCGCAACCATGGCGCCGCTGATGGCCGGGTGGTCGCGGGCCTGCAGGTGCCGGAGGACGAACGGCATCTGGTGCCGGCGGCCCTGGCGGAAATCGGCTACCCGTATTGGGATGAAAGCGATAACCCGGCGTATCGGTTGTTCCTCGGCTGAAGTGCGACGGATGGCTGCTAAGCTGGTGGACAGGCCCGGTTCCCGGGGGCGCTACAAAACCCTGTAAGAGCTGGCTTGCCAGCGATGAGGCCCGCAAGGGCGATGCAAGTCTCTGGGGTTCCATCGCCGGCAAGCCAGCGCCTACAAGGATTGTATTCGGCTCTGTTGCTTGATCGTTGCTCGAAAGTTGATCGTAAAACCAAGGAAACGATGAAATGGAAACGCTCACTGCCTTGAAACTGCTACACGCTGTGGCACCGGTGCTTTTGCTTGGTAGCGCGCTGGCGGTGACGATCAGGCTTTGGCGTGGACGCCGTGCTGGCGATGTGACCATCCAGAATCACACCTTGCAGCGCCCCTGGTTCTTCGTCTGGGCCCTGATGGCGCTATGCTTGGCCGTGCTGCCGGTCAGTGGCTGGTGGTTGGTACACCTGGTCGGTTGGCCGTTGGGCCAGACCTGGCTGCTGGGTTCGAGTGTGCTCTACACCCTGGGTACCTTGAGCTGGGTGTGGCTGGTGGTCCGTCTCAATCGCCTGCGCCGTGGGATAACGGCGCGGCATCCGGGGTTCACGCTGGCCCTGGCCATTTTCACGGCTGTCTGTTTTGTCGCCATTGCGGGCCTGATGGGCGCGAAACCGGTTTAAACCGTCAGGCCGGGGAGCTGCCATGAAGGTACTTCTGGTGGGGGGCACGGGTTTTGTCGGCCGCCATTTGCTGGCGGCGTTGAGTGCCACGGGTCACGAAGTGATCGCCACCAGCCGTGGGCAGCACATTCGCTCGTTGCCGGGTGTCGAATGGCAGGTGCTCGACCTGGATCGGTTGGCCGTGGATGCCAAGCATTTCATCCTGCCCCACGATATCGACCTGTTGATCAACGCCGCGGGGGTGTTGAGTGTCGATGAGCAGGCGCTGCGTCTGACCCAGGACCTGGGCACTCGAGCGCTGTTCGACCTCGCCGCGCGCCAGGGGGTGCGGGTGCTGCAGATCTCCGCGCTGGGTGCCGGCGAGCAGCCGGATGTGCCATTTCTGGCGAGCAAGGCGGCGGCGGACGATTACCTGATGGCGCTCGGCGTGCCGGCCGTGGTCCTGCGCCCCTCGTTGCTGGTAGGCCCTGGAGGGGCCAGCAGTGCCTGGCTGGCGCGCCTGTCGCCGTGGCCGCTGATCCCCCTGCTGGACCTGCAAGCCCGCCTGCAGCCGCTGCATATCGATGATCTGTCCGCTGCGGTGCTGGCTTTGTTGCGGCATTGGCCGGCGCATTCCCAGGTGTTGCCGCTGGTGGGGCCGCAAGTGCTGACCCTGGCCCAGGTGCTCGATCAGTTGCGTGCGGCCCAGGGGTGGGGCCCTGCGCGTTACGTGACGGCGCCGGGGAGCGTGTCGCGGGCCGGTGCCTGGCTGGGCGAGCGTCTGGGCTGGCGGGCCTTGAATCGCCAGAGCCTGCGCATGGCGCGACGCGACAATGTCGCCGACCCCGAGGTGCTGGCCGCGGTGTGTGGTTACCGGGTCGCGCCATTGTCAGCTCGCCTGCTGGACTGGCCGAACGCCGGCCAGAGTGCCCAATGGGCGCTGCGACCGTTGCTGTTGGCGGTGATGTTGTTGATCTGGCTGGGCACGGCGGCGGTTTGCCTGGGGCCCGGCTATGACTGGAGCCTGCGGATCATGGCCGAGTCCGGTGTGAGCGGGACGCCTGCGATGTTCGCGGTCTACGCCGGGTCGCTGTGCGACGGGCTGCTGGGTCTGGGGATGCTGTTCCGGCGCTCGCGCAAGTGGGCGTTCCGCGCGCAATTGCTGTTGATGGGGGTCTACACCCTGTTTATCAGCCTGGTGCTGCCGCACTACTGGTTTGACCCTTATGCCGCCGTCGCCAAGAATCTGGTGTTGATGGTGGCGACCCTATGGCTGCTTTGGACCGAACCGCGTCGATGAGTGCTTACCTGCTGCTGAAAACCCTGCATATCCTGTCTTCCACCATTCTCTTCGGTCTGGGTGCTGGTTCCGCCTATTACGCCTGGCGCGCCTGGCGCACGGGTAGCGTCGAGGTAATCGCGGTGACCTTCAAGCACCTGGTGTTCGCCGATTGGGCCTTTACCGCCACCACGGCGGTGTTCCAGCCCTTGAGCGGGCTGGGGCTGATGCGCCTGGCGGGCTGGCCGATCCAGCAAAGCTGGCTGATGTGGAGCTTGGGTCTGTTCGTATTAGCGGGGATCTGCTGGCTGCCGGTGGTCTGGCTGCAGATCCGGGTACACAGGATGGCCGAGCAGGCCTTGCGCGATGGCACGGCGATGCCGATGCGGGCCGAGACCTATATGCGCTGGTGGTTTGTCCTGGGTTGGCCGGCGTTTCTGTCTTTCATGGCGATTTTCTACCTGATGGTCGCCAAGCCGGCCTGATCCGGCACCGAGCCGCCTTCTTCGCGGGCAAGCTCCGCTCCCACATTTGGGCCTGAGTCGTACGTGCCTTCGGTGTACGGCACAAGCCTGTAGTAGCGTCTGATCCGGCACCGAGCCGCCTTCTTCGCGGGCAAGCTCCGCTCCCACATCGGGTCCTGAGTCGTACGCACTTTCTGTGCCCGTCACAAATCCAATGTGGGAGCGGAGCTTGCCCGCGAAGAGGCCATCAGCCACGCAGACTGATCACCGGCCACCCACGCTTCTCGGCTTCCGCCCGCAGATTCGGGTCGGGATCCACCGCCACCGGATTGGTCACCTGCTCCAGCAGCGGCAGGTCATTCATCGAGTCGCTGTAGAAATAGCTGTCCTCCAGGCCATGCCCGGTTTCTTCCAGCCAACGATTCAAACGCGTCACCTTGCCCTCGCGAAAGCACGGAATATCGGTACTGCGCCCGCTGTAGCGGCCGTCGATCATCTCGCACTCGGTGGCGATCAGCGTCTCGACCCCCAGCCGCGCGGCAATCGGTCCCGTGACAAAGCGGTTGGTGGCGGTGATGATCACCAGCTTGTCGCCCGCGTCGCGGTGCTGGGCCAGCAGTTCGAGGCCCTTGGGCAGCACGATGGGCTCGATGCAGTCGCGCATATAATCACGATGCCACTCGTCCAATTGGGCCATCTCGCTGCGACCGAGAATCTCCAGGCAGAAATTCAGGTATTCGGCGTTGTCCAGGCGGCCCGCCAGGTAATCCTGGTAGAACTCATCGTTGCGGGTTTTATAGGCCACCGGATCAAGAATGCCCCGTTCGCAGAGGTAATCGCCCCAGGCGTGGTCGCTGTCGCCGCCCAAAAGTGTGTTGTCCAAGTCGAATAAAGCCAGACGCATTGCGGTTACTCGCTGATAAGCCTGTAAAAAGGCCTCCAGAATACGGTCTTTTCACAAGAGTGCACATAAGCTAGGCAGGCTCGTTGCCGCTTTCACAACCTTTGTGGAACAATGCGATGACATGCGTTTGCGAGGTGGTTGCCGTGATCGACCCCGATGGTTTCCGTCCTAATGTCGGGATAATTCTGACGAATGATGCTGGGCAGGTCCTCTGGGCGCGCCGCATCAATCAAGATGCATGGCAGTTTCCGCAAGGCGGGATCAATCCAGACGAAACGCCCGAAGACGCTTTGTACCGTGAATTGAACGAAGAAGTCGGCCTGGAACGTGAAGATGTGCAAATTCTCGCCTGTACCCGGGGCTGGTTGCGCTATCGTTTGCCGCAACGCTTGGTACGTACCCACAGCCAACCGCTGTGCATCGGCCAGAAGCAGAAATGGTTTCTCCTGCGCTTGCTCTCCAACGAGCAGCGGGTGCGGATGGATTTGACCGGTAAACCGGAGTTCGATGGCTGGCGCTGGGTCAGCTATTGGTATCCGTTGGGCCAGGTGGTGACATTCAAGCGCGAGGTCTACCGTCGCGCGCTCAAAGAGCTTGCCCCGCGCCTGTTGGCGCGCGACTGACACGGAGTTCGACCCCGAGCCATGCTCAATACGCTGCGCAAGATCGTCCAGGAAGTTAACGCCGCCAAGGATCTCAAGGCGGCGTTGGGCATTATTGTATTGCGCGTCAAAGAGGCCATGGGCAGCCAGGTCTGCTCGGTCTATTTGCTGGACCCCGAATCCAACCGCTTTGTCCTGATGGCCACCGAGGGCTTGAACAAGCGCTCGATCGGCAAGGTCAGCATGGCGCCGAATGAAGGCCTGGTTGGCCTGGTGGGTACGCGCGAAGAACCACTGAACCTGGAAAACGCCGCCGATCACCCGCGGTATCGCTACTTTGCCGAAACCGGCGAGGAGCGCTACGCCTCCTTCCTCGGTGCGCCGATCATCCACCATCGCCGCGTCGTCGGCGTGTTGGTGATCCAGCAGAAAGAGCGGCGCCAGTTCGACGAAGGCGAAGAAGCTTTCCTGGTGACCATGAGCGCCCAGCTCGCCGGTGTTATCGCCCATGCCGAGGCCACCGGTTCGATCCGCGGGCTGGGGCGTGAAGGCAAGGGTATCCAGGAGGCCAAGTTCATCGGTGTGCCGGGTTCGCCGGGCGCCGCGGTGGGCACGGCGGTGGTCATGCTGCCGCCAGCGGACCTGGATGTGGTGCCAGACAAGGCGATCATCGATATCGACGCCGAGTTGGCCCTGTTCAAGACCGCCATCGAAGGCGTGCGCGCCGACATGCGCACGCTCTCGGCAAAACTCGCGACCCAGCTGCGTCCGGAAGAGCGCGCGTTGTTCGACGTCTACCTGATGATGCTCGACGATGCCTCCCTGGGCAGCGAAATCACCAACGTGATCAAGACCGGCCAATGGGCCCAGGGCGCCTTGCGCCAGGTGGTCACCGATCACGTCAACCGTTTTGAACTGATGGACGACGCCTACCTGCGCGAACGCGCGTCGGACGTCAAGGACCTCGGGCGCCGGCTGCTGGCCTACCTGCAATCCGAACGTCAGCAGGCCATGGTCTACCCGGACAACACCATCATGGTCAGCGAAGAGCTGACCGCGGCCATGCTCGGCGAGGTGCCGGAAGGCAAGCTCAAGGGCCTGGTCTCGGTACTGGGGTCGGGTAACTCCCACGTGGCGATCCTGGCGCGGGCCATGGGCATTCCGACGGTCATGGGCCTGGTGGACCTGCCATATTCGAAGGTCGACGGCATCGAAATGATCGTCGACGGCGCGCGTGGCGAGGTGTTTACCAACCCCAGCGAAGTCCTGCGCAAGCAATACGCCGGTGTGGTGGAAGAAGAGCGCCAGTTGTCCGAGGGCCTGGACGCCTTGCGCGAACTGCCCTGCGTGACCCCTGATGGTCATCGCATGCCGCTGTGGGTCAACACCGGCCTGCTGGCGGATGTGGCCCGGGCGCAGCAGCGCGGGGCCGAGGGTGTCGGCCTGTACCGCACCGAAGTCCCGTTCATGATCAACCAACGCTTTCCGAGCGAAAAGGAACAGCTGGCGATCTATCGCGAGCAGTTGTCGGCGTTCCATCCGCAACCGGTGACCATGCGCAGCCTGGACATCGGCGGCGACAAGTCGCTGCCGTATTTCCCGATTGAAGAAGACAACCCGTTCCTTGGCTGGCGCGGCATCCGCGTGACCCTCGACCACCCGGAAATCTTCCTGGTGCAGGCGCGGGCGATGCTCAAGGCCAGCGAAGGTCTGAACAACCTGCGGATCCTGCTGCCGATGATTTCGGGCATCCATGAGATGGAAGAGGCGCTGCACTTGATCCACCGGGCCTGGGGCGAAGTGCGCGACGAAGGCACCGACGTGCCGATGCCGCCGGTGGGCGTGATGATCGAGATTCCGGCGGCGGTGTACCAGACCCGTGAGCTGGCGCGGCAGGTGGACTTCCTCTCAGTGGGTTCCAACGACCTGACCCAGTACCTGCTGGCGGTGGACCGTAACAACCCGCGGGTCGCGGACCTTTACGACTACCTGCACCCGGCGGTGCTGCAAGCCCTGCAGAACGTGGTGCGCGACGCCCATGCCGAAGGCAAGCCGGTGAGTATCTGCGGCGAGATGGCCGGTGATCCGATGGCGGCGGTGCTGTTGATGGCAATGGGCTTTGACAGCTTGTCGATGAACGCCACCAACCTGCCGAAAGTGAAATGGATGCTGCGCCAGATCAATCTGAGCAAGGCCCGGGAACTGCTGGCCCAGGTGATGACCATCGACAACCCGCAGGTGATTCGCAGTACCTTGCAGTTGGCGCTGAAGAATCTCGGCTTGTCGCGGATGGTGGTGCCGACCGTCACACATTGAGGGGGGAGGCGCTAGACCTTTAGCTCCACCTCTCCCAGATGCCCGCCATAAGGTCCGAAGCTGCGCTCCACAAGATGGCGCGTGCCGTCGGCGTGGCTGATCAGTACCGTGCTGGCCCTTGTGCCATAGCTCGGGCTGGCGATAAACACGCTGGACAACAGGCTCTCGGTCGCCAGGCCGACCCCGGTGTCCGGCAACTCGGCAAAGGGGGGGATCGTCGGATCGCCGAGCATTGCCAGCAAAGCCTCCGGCCGGGGATCGGCCAGCGTCCAGGACAATGCTGCGCGGGCCTTGAGCAGTTTCGGCCAGGGCGTATCGAGCCCGGCATTGGACAATCCGTATACACCCTCCGCCAGTTGGCGTGGCTGACTCTCATGGGAATTGAAGTGCCACAACGCGTCTGCTGTGCCTAGCAGCAGGTTGAAACCGGCGTACTCCAGCGAATTTTCGCGAATTTCGGCTAAGTAGTGGTCAATCAACAGGTCCTCGGTGAGAAAGCGTGCCACCAGCTCCCCGCGTGAACGCCGCGCCACCGGCTGGTGCGGATTGCGGATATTGGTCAAGGCAGCAAAGCGCCCCCGAGGGCCGATCCCGAGCCAGGTACCACCGGCCTCGAGATCCCGTCCCGCATAAACCTGCGGCGCTTCGGGCCATTGCGCCAGCGGCAGGCTCGGCCGGGCATAGAATTCGTCGCGGTTGGCCGCGACGATCAGCGGCTGGGCATGGCCCGGGCGCCAGGCAAAGACAATCAGGCACATCAGCTGGTCCTCGATGTTTTTGCCCACTCTACGCAGGGTATCCATCGCCATCCAGTAGAGCCGTGTGCCTCCTTCCGTTACCATGCCGGACTTGTTTCGCGGGGGCGCGCATGGAATTTCTGCTCTATCTGGTCTTGGGGGCCTGTGCCGGTGTGCTGGCCGGGCTGTTCGGCGTGGGCGGCGGGATCATTATCGTCCCGGTGCTGGTGTTCAGTTTCACCCTGCAAGGGTTCGATCCGCTGATTCTCACGCACCTGGCGGTGGGCACCTCCCTGGCGACGATCATTTTCACCTCGTTCAACACCATTCGTGGGCATCACAAGCGCGGTGCGGTGCTTTGGCCGGTATTTGTCTGGATGGCCGTGGGCATCCTGCTGGGCTCGGGCCTCGGCGCGTTGACCGCCAAGGCCATTGCCGGCCCGCACCTGCAGAAGATCATCGGCGTGTTCGCCCTGGTGGTGGCGGCGCAGATGGCGCTGAACCTCAAGCCCAAGGCCAGCCGCAACGTGCCGGGCAAGTTCGGTCTCGGCCTGGTGGGGGCGGTGATCGGCTGGGCCTCGGCGATTTTCGGCATCGGCGGCGGCTCGCTGACCGTACCGTTTCTGACCTGGCGCAGCGTGCCGATGCCACAGGCGGTGGCGACGTCCTCGGCCTGCGGCTTGCCGATTGCCCTGGCCAGCACCTTGAGTTTCATGCTCCTGGGTTGGCACGAGCCGTTGTTGCCGGCCCACAGCCTGGGCTTTATCTATTTGCCGGCCTTGCTCGGCATTGCCCTGACCAGTATGTTTTTTGCTCGTTTCGGTGTGCAGATGGCGCACCAGTTGTCGCCGCTGTTGCTCAAGCGGCTGTTTGCCGGCCTGTTGTTCGTGGTCGGTATGAAGTTCCTGATCTGAGCCACAGGTTCGGTTCAGTCGTGCAGGCGCAATATTGGCTTAATGGCACGGTCGCAAGATGACCCGCCGGCTCGGGCGATTGCTGTTCGCCGGGCTCTGAACTTTTACTCTATCGAGGAGTTGCAATGCTGCCTTACCCGCAGATTGACCCGGTGGCCCTGGCCATCGGCCCGCTGAAAATCCACTGGTACGGCCTGATGTACCTGGTCGGCATTGGCGGTGCGTGGCTGCTGGCTTCCCGGCGCCTGAACCGTTTCGACCCGACCTGGACCAAGGAAAAACTCTCCGACCTGATCTTCTGGCTGGCCATGGGCGTGATCGTCGGCGGGCGCCTGGGCTATGTGCTGTTCTACGACCTGAGCGCCTACCTGGCCAACCCGACGCTGATTTTCGAAGTCTGGAAGGGCGGTATGGCGTTCCATGGTGGCTTCATCGGGGTGATGGTGGCGGCCTGGTGGTTTGGCCGGCGCAACGGCAAGTCGTTCTTCCAACTGATGGACTTTGTCGCGCCGATGGTGCCGATCGGCCTGGGTGCCGGGCGCATCGGCAACTTCATCAACGCCGAACTGTGGGGCAAGCCGACCGATTTGCCGTGGGCGATGATCTTCCCGCCGTTCAGCGACCCGGCCCAGTTGCCGCGTCACCCGTCGCAGCTGTACCAGTTCGCCCTGGAAGGCGTGGCCCTGTTCGTGATCCTCTGGTTGTTCTCGCGCAAGCCGCGGCCGACCATGGCGGTCTCGGGCATGTTCGCCTTGTTCTACGGGATCTTCCGTTTTGTCGTCGAGTTCGTCCGGGTGCCGGATGCGCAGCTCGGCTATCTGGCGTTCGGCTGGGTGACCATGGGGCAGATTCTCAGTCTGCCGATGATCATCGGCGGCCTGGGTTTATTGTGGTTCGCCTATCACCGCGCCGCGACCCCTCCGGCCGCGAAAGGCGCCACGCTTTAAATTCGGATCGGGGCCCGCGGGCCCCGTATTCAAGGATGCAGGTAACTCATGAAGCAATATCTCGAACTGGTCGCCCACGTCATCAACAACGGCACCAAACAGGCCAACCGTACCGGCGTGAACACCATCAGTTTCCCCGGGGCGATGTTGCGTTATGACCTCAAGGAAGGTTTTCCGGCGATCACCACCCGCAAGATGGCCTTCAAGTCCGCTGTCGGCGAGATGTGCGGTTTTCTCCGTGGGGTGAACAACGCCGCCGAGTTTCGCGCGCTGGGCTGTAAGGTCTGGGACCAGAACGCCAATGAAAACGCGCAGTGGCTGGCCAACCCGTTCCGCCAGGGCGAAGACGATCTGGGCGAGATCTATGGAGTGCAATGGCGTAAATGGCCGGCGTACAAGCAGATTGCCAAGAGTAATGTCGCGGCTATCGAGCAGACCCTGGGCCAGGGTTACCGGCAGATTGCCGAGGGCGAGGAAGGCGGCCAGGCCTATGTGGTGCTGTATAAGGCCATCGACCAGGTGCGCCAGTGCGTCGACACCATCATCAAGGACCCGGGCAGCCGGCGGATCCTGTTCCATGGCTGGAACTGCGCGCAGCTGGATGAAATGGCCTTGCCGCCGTGCCATTTGCTCTATCAGTTCCATCCGAATGTGGAGACGAAGGAGATTTCTCTGACCCTTTACATTCGTTCGAACGACCTGGGGTTGGGCACGCCGTTCAACCTGACCGAAGGCGCCGCGCTGCTCAGCCTGATCGGGCGCCTGACCGGTTATACGCCGCGCTGGTTCACCTATTTTATCGGCGATGCCCATGTATATGAAAACCACCTGGATATGCTCAACGAACAGCTGACGCGGGAGCCGTTTCCGATGCCGAAGTTGGTGATTTCCGAGCGTGTGCCGGAGTTTGCCAAGACGGGTGTGTATCAGCCGGAGTGGCTGGAGCGGGTGGAGCCGGGGGATTTCTCGCTGGAAGGCTACCAGCACCATGCGCCGATGACGGCGCCGATGGCGGTCTGAGCCGTCTCAGTCAAGCGGTCTCAAGTCTGGCCGAGATTTGTGGCGAGCGGGCTTGCCCGCGCTGGGGGGCGAAGCCCCCCTAAAATCAGCTACCCCACTGTGTCAGGCAGAACGCAGTCACAGGTTTTGGGGGCGCTTCGCACCCCAGCGCGGGCAAGCCCGCTCGCCACAGAGGCCCTCAATGCCCGTGACTTCTTCCGACATGTGAGTGCTCTTCAGCCGCCACCACACTGCCGCTGACTTCCAACCGCTGCAAAATCCCGCACTGATCCAGATCCGGCCCGCCGCCACAACGCTGACGCAGATCCAGCAATTGCACCTGCAACGCAAGCAACCCATCAATCCGCGCCTTGACGTGAAGGATATGCTCATCAATCAGCGCATTCACGCTTTCGCACTGATCCTGCGGACTGTCGCGCAGTCCCAGCAAGCTGCGAATCTCCTCCAGCGTCATGTCCAGGCTGCGGCAGTTGCGGATAAAGGTCAGGCGTTCCACATGCGCCTGGGTGTACAGGCGGTAGTTGCCTTCGCTGCGCGCCGGCTCCGGCAGCAGGTTTTCCTTTTCGTAGTAACGGATGGTTTCCACCTGGCAGTCGGTGAGTTTCGCCAGTTCGCCAATCTTCATCGCTCGATCTCGCAAAAGGGTGCTTGACCCTATAGTGACTACAGGGTGTTCACTTGGCAACAAGCACTTTCAGGGACGCACCCATGAGCGACTCCATCCATCCTTCGCACAAGCCCGGCAGCGATCACACGCATGCTGGCCACGATCACGATCACGATCACGATCACGATCACGGCCATGCTTATGAGCACGGTCCTGCCGATAAGCCGGCTCCCCAGTCTTTCCGTGTCCTCCAGCCGGTGACGGCTTCCCACTCCCATGGCGCGGCCGGGCATGCGCATAGCTGCTGTTCGAGCGCCGAAGCCCCGGCGTTGATCAAGCTCAGCGAGACCACCAGCGCCGACGCACGTTTGAGCCGTTTCCGCATCGAAGCCATGGATTGCCCCACCGAGCAGACGCTGATCCAGAACAAGCTCGGCAAGCTGGCGGGTGTGCAGCAGCTTGAGTTCAATCTGATCAACCGGATCCTCGGCGTGACCCATGACCTGTCGTCGACCACGCCGATCATCGACGCCATCAAGTCCCTGGGCATGCAGGCCGAGCCGCTGGAAGAGGGCGCAAGCGCCGAAACCCCAAGCCAGCCGGCGGCGAAGAAGCCCTGGTGGCCCCTGGCGCTGTCCGGTGTCGCTGCATTGGCCGCCGAAGTGATTCACTTCACCGGTCTGGCCCCGACCTGGGTGGTGGCCATTATCGCGCTGGTTTCCATTCTCAGCGGTGGCCTGAGCACCTATAAAAAGGGCTGGATCGCCCTGAAGAACCGCAACCTGAATATCAACGCGCTGATGAGCATCGCCGTGACCGGCGCCGTGCTGATCGGCCAGTGGCCGGAAGCGGCGATGGTGATGTTCCTTTTCACCATTGCCGAGTTGATCGAAGCCAAGTCGCTGGACCGTGCGCGCAACGCCATCAGCGGCCTGATGCAGATGACGCCGGAGCAGGCCACCGTACGCCAGCCCGACGGTGAATGGGTCGAGCGTGAGGTGAAAAGCATCGAACTGGGCACGTTGGTGCGTGTGCGGCCCGGTGAGCGCATCGGCCTCGACGGCGAAGTGGTCTACGGCAGCTCCAGCGTCGATCAGGCACCGATCACCGGCGAAAGCCTGCCCATCGAGAAGAATCCGGGCGACAAGGTCTTCGCCGGCACCATTAACCAGGCCGGTTCGCTGGACTATCGGGTGACCGCCGTTGCGGGCAACTCGACCCTGGCGCGGATCATCCATGCCGTCGAGCAGGCCCAGGGTGCACGGGCGCCGACCCAGCGTTTCGTCGATACCTTCGCGAAAATCTACACCCCCGCAGTGTTCGCCTTCGCCCTGGCGGTGGCGGTGCTGCCGCCGCTGTTCATGAACGGCCTGTGGTTCGACTGGATCTACCGGGCGCTGGTCCTGCTGGTGGTTGCCTGTCCGTGCGCGCTGGTGATTTCGACCCCGGTGACCATCGTCAGCGGCCTGGCCGCCGCCGCCCGCAAAGGCATCCTGGTCAAGGGCGGGGTGTATCTGGAAAGCGGGCACCAGCTCGATTACCTGGCCCTGGACAAGACTGGCACCATTACTCACGGCAAGCCGGTACTGACCGATTTCCTGGTCCTCGCCCCACAGGCCCTCGATACCGCATCGGCGATTGCCGCCAGCCTCGCGGCGCGCTCCGACCATCCGGTGTCCCTGGCAATTGCCCGCGACGGGCAGGACAAACAGTACGCACGACTCGACGTCGAGGCGTTCGAAGCCCTGAGTGGGCGCGGGGTGCGCGGTGAGATCGGCGGTCAGGGTTACTACCTGGGCAACCATCGCCTGGTGGAAGACCTCGGCCTTTGCTCGCCGGCCCTGGAGGAAAAGCTCTTCGCCCTGGAAAAACAAGGCAAGAGCGTGGTGCTGTTGCTCGACGCCTCTGGCCCACTGGCCTTGTTCGCGGTGGCCGATACGGTCAAGGACTCCAGCCGCGAAGCGATCCGCGAGTTGCACGCCATGGGGATCAAGACCCTGATGTTGACCGGGGACAACGTCCATACCGCCGCCGCTATTGCCGCCCAGGTCGGGATCGACGAGGCCCGCGGCGACCTGTTGCCCACCGACAAACTGCAGGCCATTGAAGAGCTGTATGCCCGTGGCCATCAGGTCGGCATGGTCGGCGACGGTATCAACGATGCCCCGGCCCTGGCCCGCGCCGAGATCGGTTTCGCCATGGCCGCCGCCGGTACCGACACCGCCATCGAGACCGCCGATGTCGCCCTGATGGACGATGATCTGCGCAAGATTCCGGCTTTCATTCGCCTTTCGCGCCAGACCGCGCGTATCCTCAGGCAAAATATCGCCCTGGCACTGGTGATCAAGGCGATCTTCCTGGCGGTGACGTTCCTGGGCTTTGCGACCATGTGGATGGCGGTGTTCGCCGATATGGGCGTCAGCCTGCTGGTGGTGTTCAATGGGTTGCGCCTGTTGCGCAAGTAAACGAATGAGAGGGTGATGTGCTGAGTGCCGAGCTGAAGGCGTTTTACATGGTCGCCCGCTTGGGCAGCATCACCCTGGCGGCGAAAAAGCTCGGGCTCAGCCAGCCCACGGTGACCACCCAGATCCGTCATCTGGAAAGCCAGTACTCGGTCGAGTTGTTCTATCGCGGTGGTCGGCGTTTGAGCGTCAGTGAAGACGGTGCGCGCCTGCTGCCGATGGTCAAGACGTTGTTGCAGCAGGAAGCCGATATCGAGTTTTTCCTGCGTAATGCCGGGCAGGTACAGGGCACCTTGCGGATTGCCGCAACGGCGCCATATTACATCCTCGATCTGGTGAAGGCCTTTCGCGAGCGCTTGCCGCAGGTGGAAGTGTCGGTGGAGATCGGCAACTCCCAGCAGGTGCTGGAGGCGCTGGAGGATTATCGGGTCGATGTCGCGGCTTCGTCGCAGTTGCTGGAGGACCCGCGCCTGATCCGCCGGGTGCTGGGCAGCGATCCACTGGTGCTGGCGGTGCATCGCAACCATCCCCTGGCGGCACATGATCATGTGCCGTTGAGTGCGCTGGCCGGGCATTGCCTGCTGATGCGCGAGCCTGGGTCGACCACCCGGCAACTGACGGAAGAGCTGTTGCGTAACGCGCAGGTCAGTTATGGCCCGCTGCTGGAGATCGGCAGTCGTGAGTCGATCCGTGAGGCGGTGCTGCGCAATATCGGCATCAGCATCATTGCCCGGCAGGAAGTCCCTCACGACCCGCAACTGCGGGTGCTGACTATCGAGAATGCCCCGCAGATTCCCGAATACCTGTATTGCCTCAAGGAACGCAAGGCGGCGCGCCTGCCTGCAGCATTTCTGGGGTTGGCGCAGGAAATGGCGCCGGTCTGACAGAACCGTGGTGAATGGCCGTCTGCTGCGCAGCCGTTCGCGGGCAAGCTCCGCTCCCACAGGTTTCGCGCTGTGTAGAGGATATTTGTACGACGCATTCATTGTGGGAGCGGAGCTTGCCCGCGAAGGCGTCAGTCCAGACAACCCATACCTTCAACCCAAATCTACCAATACCACTATCGGAAACTTTGGCCTCGTTGCCACATAGCCTACGCATTCCCTCCCTAGCATGACCCTCATCCGCTTGATGAGGTCCGTCCATGAACAACTCGATCGCCAATGCCCTGGCCAACCCCGGCGCGCCGATGAAGGTGCGCGGTGTGCGCAAGCGCTTCGGTGCCTTCACCGCGCTGGATAACGTCTCCCTGGACGTGGCCGCCGGCGAACTGGTCTGCCTGCTTGGCCCGTCCGGCTGCGGCAAGACCACCTTGCTGCGCTGCATCGCCGGCCTGGAGCGCCAGGACGATGGCGAGTTGTTCCTCGGCGAGCGCAACGTCTCCGAACTGCCACCGCAAGCCCGTGACTACGGCATCCTGTTCCAGTCCTACGCGCTGTTCCCCAATCTGACGGTCGAGGCAAATATCGCCTATGGCCTGGCCGGTAGCGGTCGTGAGGTAACCCGCAAGCGTGTCGGCCAGATGCTGGAACTGGTCGGTCTGCTCGGCAGCGAGAAGAAATACCCCGGGCAACTCTCCGGCGGCCAGCAACAGCGGGTCGCCCTGGCCCGCGCCCTGGCTCCGGCGCCCTCGCTGTTGCTGCTCGACGAACCGATGTCGGCCCTCGACGCCCGGGTCCGTGAGCATCTGTGCACCGAGTTGCGCCAGCTGCAACGCAATCTCGGCGTGACCACCCTGATGGTCACCCACAACCAGGACGAGGCCATGCTGATGGCCGACCGTATCGCCGTGATGAACAACGGTAAGGTCGAGCAGTACGCCACGCCCCAGGAAATCTACGATAGGCCGGCCACACCGTTCGTTGCCGAGTTCGTTGGCCAGGGCAACTGGCTGCCGTTCCAACGCAGCAGCGACAGCCATGCGCGGGTCGGCGGCATGGATGTGCGCCTGGCCGATGGCAGCGCCCGCGCCGCCTCCGGTCGGCTGTTCTGCCGCCCCGAAGCGATCAACGTCAACCCGCCGGTGCATGAGGAAAACCTGTTTCCGGCGCGGGTGCGTGAAATCACCTTCCTCGGCAATCGCTGCCGCATGAGTTTCGAACTCAACCAATTACCCGGGCACGCGCTGTTGGCCGAAGTCGGCCCACAGGACATGCCGCGCCTCGGGGCTCCGGATATCTGGGTGGCCTTGCCGCCGCGCAGCCTCCAGGTCTTTGCCTGAGATGGCCGTGGAAATCAGCCTGCCCCTGTCCCGGCAGTCGAGCATGAAGACCGCCCGGGTCGGTCTCGGCGATCGTCTGTTCGTGGTCGGCGGCAAACTGCTCTGGCTCTGCCTGCTGGGCGTGGCGGTGCTGCTGCCGTTGCTGGCGATCTTCTGGCGCGGCTTCAGCAACGAAGCCGGGCAAGGCGGTGGCTGGGTCGCGGCGAAGGAACTGGTGAACAGCGACAACTTCCACTGGCTGCTGGGCAATAGCCTGAAAGTTTCCCTCAGTGTGGCGGCCATCGTCGTACCGTTGGCTTATCTGTTTGCCTACGCCCTGCAACGGACCCTGATTCCCGGCAAGCCGTTGTGGCGCGCCCTGTCGCTGTTGCCGCTGATGGCACCGTCGATGCTGCCGGGTATCGCGCTGGTCTACCTGTTTGGCAACCAGGGTCTGTTGCGTGGCCTGCTGTCGGAGAATATCTACGGTTTCTGGGGCATGGTCCTCGGCGAAGCCATCTACACCTTTCCCCATGCCTTGATGATTCTGATCTCGGCTTTGTCCCTGGCCGATGCGCGTTTGTTCGATGCCGCGTCGAGCATGGGCGCCAGCCCCTGGAAAGCCTTTCACAGCATCACCTGGCCGGCCAGCCGCCAGGCGGTGTTCGCCGCCTTCTGCCTGGTGTTCACCCTGACCATCACCGACTTCGGTGTACCGGTGGTGGTGGGCGGCGACTATCAAGTGCTGGCGCTGGAGGCCTACAAGGCGGTGGTCGGCCAGCAGCAGTTCGGCCGCGGTGCCTTGATCGGCATGATCCTGTTGCTGCCGGCGCTGTTCAGTTTTACCGTCGATGCCTGGCTGCGCCGTCGCCATGGCGAGGCCATGAGCGGCCGGGCCCAGGTGTTCAAGCCGGCAGCGTCCCGCCGCCGCGACGCCTGTTACCTGGTGATCGTACTGTTGATCTGCGCGGTGCTGCTGCTGGTATTCGGCATGGCGGTGTACTCGTCGCTGGTAAAGTTCTGGCCGTACAACCTGTCGCTGTCGTTCAGTCACTACGCCTTCAATGCGACCACCGGTAGCGGTTGGTTGGCCTACCGCAACAGCCTGACCCTGGCCTTGAGCACAGCGCTGATCGGCAGCGGGCTGATTTTCACCGGCGCCTACCTGATGGAGAAAACCCGCAGCCAGAGTGGCCTTAACCTGGCCTTGCGCATTCTCGGCTTTGTCCCGATGGCGGTTCCGGGCCTGGTCCTGGGCCTGGGCTACGTGTTCTTTTTCAACCTCAATGGCAACCCGCTGAATGTGTTCTACGGGACCATGACCCTGCTGGTGGTCTGCACCATTGCCCATTACCTGACCACCGCGCAGATGACCGCCACCACGGCGTTGCGCCAGCTCGACAGCGAGTTCGAAGCCGCCGCCCTGTCGCTCAAGGCGCCGCTCTACCGGCATTACCTGCGGGTCACGCTACCAATCTGCCTGCCGGCGCTGCTGGACATCGTGCGCTACCTGTTCGTCTCGGCGATGACCACGGTGTCGGCGGCGATCTTTCTCTACAGCCCGGACACCATCCTCGCGGCGGTGGCGGTGCTGAACATGGACGACGCCGGCAACGTCGGCGGCGCCGCCGCCATGTCGAGCCTGATCCTGTTTACCTCGGTGGCCGTGTCGCTGCTGCTGGCCTGGGCTTCGCGCGGCGTGCTGCGCCGCTCTCAGGGCTGGCGGCAGACCGAGCCCGGCCATTGATCCCGCGCCAATGTTTTGCCCAACCCCAACCGCACTCACCAAGGAACCGCACCATGTTCAAGCCCCTGGCTCTTGCCGCTGCTGTCCTCACTGCTTTCAGCCTGAATGCCTTTGCCGCGAAAACCGAGTTGACCGTGTACACGGCCCTCGAGTCCGAGCAGTTGAGCGCCTACAAAAAAGCTTTTGAGGCGACCTACCCGGACGTGGAGATTAAATGGGTGCGCGACTCCACCGGCATCATCACCGCCAAGCTGCTGGCCGAAAAGGCCCGTCCGCAGGCCGATGCGGTCTGGGGCCTGGCGGCTTCCAGCCTGGCGATCCTCGATCAGCAGGGCATGCTGCAAAGCTACGCCCCCAAGGACCTGGGCAAGATCGGCAACAACTATCGCGATACGGCGAACCCGCCTTCATGGGTCGGCATGGACGTGTGGGCGGCGACCATCTGCTTCAACACCGTTGAAGCCGAGAAGCAGCATCTGAGCAAACCGGTGAGCTGGCAGGACCTGACCAAGCCCGAGTACAAGGGCAAGATCGTGATGCCGAACCCGGCGTCGTCGGGTACCGGCTTCCTCGATGTCAGCGCCTGGTTGCAGACCTTCGGCCAGCAGCAAGGCTGGAAGTACATGGATGACCTGCACCAGAACATCGGCCAGTACGTTCACTCCGGCTCCAAGCCGTGCAAGCTGGCGGCGGCGGGCGAGTTCCCGATCGGCATTTCGTTTGAATACCCGGCTGTGCAGTTGAAGCGCCAGGGCGCGCCACTGGACATCATCCTGCCGAAGGAAGGCCTGGGTTGGGAGATCGAGGCTACGGCGGTGATCAAGGGCACTCCGCATGAAGAGGCGGCGAAAAAACTCGCGGATTTCTCGGCCAGCCCCGCGGCGATGGAGTTGTACAAGGAAAACTTCGCCGTACTGGCGCAGCCGGGCATTGCCAAGCCGCAGACCGAACTGCCGGCGGACTACGAGCAGCGCCTGATCAAGAACGACTTTGCCTGGGCGTCGAAGAACCGCGACGAAATCCTGACCGAATGGCGCAAGCGTTATGACGGCAAGTCGGAGAAATTGCCTCAGTAACCTCTTTGTCTGACTCGCGGGCCTCTTCGCGGGCAAGCACCGCTCCCACAGGTTCGTGTCGAACACATCATGTGCGTACGACACGAACCTGTGGGAGCGGTGCTTGCCCGCGAACCGCGCAGCGGCCATTCCCCTCAGGACCCCCCTCAATGAAAAATCACAGCGACATCCTCATCGTCGGCGCCGGCATCCTCGGCCTGTGCCACGCCTATGCCGCCGCCCGGCGCGGTCTCAAGGTCACGGTCTTCGAGCGCAGCGCCACGCCCCTGGGCGCTTCGGTGCGCAACTTCGGCCAGGCCCTGGTCACTGGCCAGCCGCCGGGCATCATGTCCGAGCTGGCCCGCGCCAGCCGGGAGATCTGGGCCCAATGGGCACAACAGGCCGGCTTTGCGCTCAAACGCAACGGCTCGTACCTGTTCGCCCGCACTGAAGCCGAAGAACATCTGCTCGACGCATTTTGTGCCGGACGCGCCGAGGAGCAGGGCTATCGCGTCGAGTTACTGCGTGGCGCCGCACTGAACGACCTCTACCGTGGCCAATTCAGCCATCACCGCGCCGCGCTGCATGGTCTGGACGACCAGCAGCTCTACTCGCGCGAGGCGATTCCGACGCTGATCGAGTACCTGCGCCGCGAGCTGAGCGTGACCTTCCACTTCTCGACCCTGGTCCGCGAGGTCGAGCCGGGCCAGTTGCACAGCACCGCCGGCACCTTCCATGGGGAACAGATCATCGTCTGTTCCGGCCACGATTATCAGACCCTGCTGGCCGAGCCCATCAGCCGGTTGCAACCGGGCATCTGCCGCCTGCAAATGCTCCGCGCCCGGCCCCGGGTCGAGCTGAACCTGCAACACGCCTTGCTCACCGGCCTGAGCTGCGTGCACTACGGCGCCTTTGCCGATCTGCCGGAAGCGGCGGCCGTCCAGGCCGAGATCCTGCGCGACAGTCCATACCTGCACGAACACGGCATTCACCTGTTGATCAGCCCGACCCCTTATGGCGACCTGATCATCGGCGACTCCCACCACTACGGCAGCGATGCCTCGCCGTTCAATGCCGAACAGGTCGATACCTGGCTGCTGGAACTGGCCGAGCAGACCCTGGGCTGCAAGGTGCAGGTGCTCGAGCGTTGGCAGGGCGTCTATGGCGCCAAGGGGCCGGGACCTTTTTCGTTCCTCCAGGCCGCACCGGGGTTGAGTGCCGCGTTGATGCACACGGGTGTTGGCATGAGCGTCGGCCCGGCCCTGGGCGAAGGCAATATTGCGCGCTTGCTGGGGGAGTCGGCATGAAGTCCGTCGAGCAGGTGCTGGACGAAGTCTTCGGTCTGTACCAGCAGTTCGGCAGCGCCGACTATATCGGTGAGCCGGTGTCCCAGCTGGAGCATATGTCCCAGGCCGCGCAGTTGGCGCTGGCCGAGGGCTTCGACGATGAAGTGGTACTGGCGGCGTTCTTCCACGATATCGGGCATATCTGCCCGTCTGATGAACGGCCGGGAGGGGACATGGGCGGTTATGGCGTGGTCAGTCACGAGCACCTCGGCGCCGACTACTTGCGCCGGTGCGGCTTCAGCGAGCGGCTGGCGCGGCTGGTGGAGTATCACGTTCAGGCCAAGCGTTTTCTGACATTGCGTGAGCCTGGGTACTACGAGCGGTTGAGCGAAGCGAGTCGTCGTACCCTGGAGTACCAGGGCGGTGTCATGACGGAGGACGAGGCCCACAAATTCGAGCAGGACCCGTTGTGTGCCGTGAGCCTGCGGATGCGCCATTGGGACGAGCAGGCCAAGCTTGGAGAGGTACCGGTGATCGACCTGCAACTGTTGCGCGCCAAGGCGGCGAAGTTCCTACATGCCCATGCGGCTTTGCGCTGTTCTCCAGAGACTATTCGGATATAAATAAATACGACCTTGGCTGAAGATAGCACTCGCAGTTCAAGCACGGCGCGTCGTTCCGGAACTGTCTGAAAGTTCGATTCGACGGCGCTCTCGCCGGCCGACTCGATGTTGTCTTCATCCAATAATAATGCCGAGGTCCATACCTATGCTGGAAGCAACCCAACAAGAAAACACCCTTCAGGAAATGACCCTCGAAGAGGCCCAGGACGTTCGTGGTTCCGGGTTCTTCACCGATTTCGGTCCGATCCTCGACAAAGCCGTCGACTGGATCTCCGAAGGCCTGAAAAAAGCCAGCTGATCGGGCACTTGATGCCAGGGCGATAGCTATCGCCCATTGTGTAGGAGCCGGCTTGCTGGCGATGGCGTCCGGATGGGCAACGCGAGACCTTACGGCCGTATCGCCCGCAAGCCGGTTCCTGCAGGGTGCATCGTGTCCCCAGTCTGTATTCCTTCATCGGCGCGTGCCCTGTCGCGTCGGTTGTCATGCACGAGTTCACCTATGCTTGAGTTGGGCAAGGTCGCGCCGCGAGCGGCGCCGGCCCCCGTGGTCTTCGCCTGGTTCGTCTGCCTGTTTTTCGCCGGTGGCCTGGTCTTGCTGTTTATCGGCAATTACGCGAAGAAAGAAGATGTCCAGGGCCGGGTCCTTACCCGCGATGTGGTCCGCATCACCAGTGAGCGCCCCGCTCATATCCGCGAAGTGCTGGTCGAGGCCGGTGCTTCGGTGAGCAAGGACCAGCCTCTGGTACGGATCCGTACCCTGGAGCCGGAAAGCTTCAACGAAGGCAGTGACAAACCCCTTTCCGCCCAAAGCGCCGAGCGCCTCGGCAGCCTGCTGGAGGACGCCGCCAGCGATGAAACCCAGGCCCGTTCGGCTCACGAAACCCAGAAAAAACTCCTGCAATTGCAGATCGAGCAGTTGCACAAGGATCTGCAACTCACCGCCACCATCAAGCGTTCGATCCAGCGCCGGGCCGCGATTGCCCAGGAAAACCGCCAGCGTCACGAGCGCCTGGCGGCCGAAGGCGCGGTGTCCGTGGCGGCGCTGAACGAGGCGATCGTCAAGCACGAGACGGTCCTCCAGGACCTGGCCAACAACGACCTCGCCCAGGCCAGCGCGCAGCAGCGGATCCTCGAGCTGGAGCAGCGCGGCAGCGAAGCCGATCACACTCTTACCAGCCGTCTCAGTGACCTTGCCCGGCAACGGCATGACTTGCGCGAACGCCTCGAAAACCTCAACAAGAGCCAGGAATATGTCCTGCTGTCGCCCGTCGAGGGGGTGGTCGATGCCGTCTCGGTATTCCCAGGCGCCCGGGCCCAGGGTGGCCAGCCGATGATGTTGCTGCGCATCAGCCGGGCGCTGCAGGAGGCACCGGTGGTGGTCCTCGATGTCAGTCCCGCGGCCATCGGTTTCGCCGGCGCCGGTACCGAAGTCATCGTGCGGGTCGATGCGTTTCCCTATGAACGTTATGGCGTGATCAAAGGACAGATCGTGCGCAGCACTGCCAGCACCTACCTGGAAGCCCCACCCGGTGCCAGAACCGATGGCGAGGAACCGGGGCCGACCTATCGGGCCGAGGTGAAGCTCGACTTTTCCGACCCGCGCACCAAGATCCGCCAGGACTGGCTCAAGGACGGCATGACCCTCAGCGGTTCGTTGCGCCTGGAGCGCCTGAACCTGATGGAGTGGCTGTTCCTGCCGGTACTCCGGGGGCTGGCCGGCAATCCGGACTATCTGCCGGCGTTGGGCACCCCGGCACGACCCGTGGGTGAGTCGGCATGAGCCGGCTCAAGCAGTCGCTGCGCGAAGCCCTGGCCCGTTCGCGGCAGTTGTTCCAGCGCACGGTCCCGGTGATTCTCCAGGACGAAATGTCCGAATGCGGCATGGCCTCGATTGCCATGGTCGCCGGCTATCACGGCAAGGCCCTGACCTTGCGCGAGATGCGCCAACGCTATCGGGTGGCGCGGGACGGCATGTCCTTGTTCCAGGTGATCAAGGTCAGCGAAGAACTGGGCTTCAGCTGCCGCCCGCTGCGCTTGCAACTGCATGACGTGCGGCAACTGCGCACGCCGTCGATCCTGTTCTGGAACAACATGCACTTCGTCGTGCTGCAATCCAGCAACCGTCAGGGGCTGCAGATCGTCGACCCGGCGGTGGGGCGGCGCTTCTATAGCTGGGAAGAGGCGCTGTCGATGTTCAGCGGCGCGGCGCTGGAAATGCTTCCGGGGCTGGGCTTCACCACCCAGGTCCAGCGGCGGGTGTCCGGCACCTTCGGCCCGCTTGGCATCCTGCGCAACAACACCTGGCTGTTGCGCTACCTGGTGCCCATGGGGCTGCTCTCGGTGGTCGGCTACTTCGGCGCCATCGCCGCGCCCAAGCTGTTTTCCCTGACCATCGATGAGGTGGTGGCGAAGAACGACGAGGATTTCCTGTTTCTGATCCTCTATGTCTTTGGCGGGATCTTTCTGTTCAAGAGCCTCGCCGCCTGGCTGCGGGCGGTCCTCGACATGCGCCTGCGCATCGCCTTGAGCCAGGACCTGTCCACCGGGGTTATCGCCTGGCTGTTACGGCTGCCGGTGAGTTACTTCGAACGCCGCGCCCCCGGCGATATCCTGCGGCGGACCCAGGCTACCGACAAAGCCTTCGTGCAGTTCACCGCCGGCTGGATGGATATCGCCATCGACCTGGCTTTCGGCATGGCGTTCCTGGCGCTGATGGCCTTGATCAATGCCAAGTTGGCGGCGTTGTCGTTGCTGCTGTGCCTGCTGTTTTTCCTGTTTCGCGGCCTGACCCTGCCGGTGATGGAGAAACACCACAAGACCTCGATCGAAGCCGAGACGGCGCGCAACGTGACCTTGCTCGGCACCCTGGGCAATGTCGAGTCGATGAAGCTCTACAACTACGAAGCGGCCAAGCTGGCGAACTGGAGCAACCAGCACACCGACACCGAAATGGCCCGCGCCGGCGTCCAGCGTTTGCAGGCGATGAACCAGGTGGTGCATGAAGGGCTGTCCCACGGTCATTCGCTGCTGGTCAGCGCCCTCGGCGCGCTGGCCGTGCTCCATGGCGAGAACAGCGTCGGCGACCTGTTCGCCTTCGTCCTCTACAAGGACATGTTCATGGGCTGTGCGCTGAAGGTGGTCGACAGCTATATGAACCTGCGACTGGTGAAGGTCGAGCTCAGGCGGGTCGAGGAAATCGTCGATGAGCCGGCCGAACAGGTGGAGTCAAGCGTGTACAGCGCCGATCCTCTCGGCCAGCAGCAACCCTTGCGCTCGATCCAGATCGAAGGCGCGCGTTTCCGCTACAGTTCGTTCGACCGGCCAACCTTCGAGGACCTGAGTTTCAGCCTCGAAGGCCCGTGCCGGCGTATCGCGATATTCGGCCCTTCGGGCTGCGGCAAGAGCACCTTCCTGAAAGTGCTCGCCGGGTTCTATGCCCTGGACACGGGACGCTTCAGGATCAACGGCCTGGCGATGCGGCATTTCGGTTTGCGCCGCTACCGCCAGAGTGTGGCCTATGTCACCGCTCACGACGAGATCATCGCCGGTACGGTGATCGAGAATATCCTGATGGACAGCGACCCACTGGACGGCACGCGTTTGCAGAGCTGTGTCGAGCAGGCCGGGTTGCTGGAGAGCATCCTGAAACTGAGCAACGGCTTCAACACCTTGCTTGGGCCCATGGGGGTGCAATTGTCCTCGGGCCAGAAGCAACGCTTGCTGATCGCCCGGGCGTTGTATCGGCGCCCGGAGTTGTTGTTGCTCGATGAGCCGACCTCCCATCTGGACCCCAGTGCTCGCGATGTCATCATCGAGACCGTGCGCCGCTTACCCATGCTGTGTGTGATCGTGACCCACGACAAGGCCGTGGCCGCGGCCTGCGACACGGTGTTGCTGATGCATCAGGGGCGTTTGCGACCCTTGAGCGGCGCGGCGCGATGAATCCGTTTCGCCCGGGCTGGCCGATCCGCCGCTGGCTGTGGTGGATGCGTTGCAAGGCCGGGTTGCGGGTGCGCCTGGTGAAAGGGCTGGCGTTGATCTTTCGCCTGAAAATCGCACACCGAGGCTTGCCGCTGTTGCCGGCGATCCTGCTGCGGTTGCCGTCGGCGTGGCGCGGCCCGGACTACAACGCGTGCCGGCAGAACCTCGAATTGTTCGGACTGGAACCCCGCGCCTGTCGGCTGGTGGCCTGCCGCTACAGCGCCATCCAGTTGCAGTGCGCGATCTACCAGGTACTTTATCCGCGCAATCATCCCGAACGCTTGCGCGCCTGGATTCGCGCGATTGCCTGGCACGACCCCGAGCAACATTGGCCGCGTACGCGGGTGCGTTCGACCATCATCGTGCTGGCTCACACGGGCGAGTACTGGATGACGGTGGCCTGCCTGATCGAGCGCTACCCGGCCCCGAAGCGCTTCATCATCCCGATCTGGAACTTCAACGATCCGCTGACCCGGCGCTCCCTCAAGAGCCTGGAAGCCTTCGGTCACCGCGTGGATATTCTCGACAGCAACGATCCAAAGACCGCGCTGGCAATTGCCCGGGCGCTCAAGCGCGGTGATCAGGTGCTGATCTTTGCCGACCTGCCGGTGAGCTTCGGCGGGGTGCGTTCCGGCGAGCCGGTGGATGGGCGCCTGTTCGGCCGCGCCGCGCAATTCGTCAAGGGACCGATGTTCCTCGCGGCGAAAATGCAGTGCGATGTATTGCTGGCGGGGCATCGGGCCCGGCTCGGCGGCTGCGGTGAGCTGCATGTGATCCAGTGGATCAGCAGGGCCGCCGCGTCGGATATGCAGGCGCAATGGGCGCGGGCGATGGAGTCTTTCATTGGTGCGGCCCCGGAGCACTGGTTCTACCTGGCGCGGCTGGAGGCCTTCTACCAGCGGCAAAAAAGTTCGGAGGAGAAAGCCTCGGGGTTGCCAGGACTTCTGCAACGACGGAGGCCCGGATGAAGGCGCGTTACCCTGGGCTGGCGCTGCTGCTGCTGGCGGGTTGTTCGTTCATTCCCGACTACCGGCAACCATCGCCGACCGTGGCTGAGTACTGGCGTGACGCGGGGACGCAGGGCGATACCGGGTCGTTGCCGGACTGGCGCGAAGTTTTTCTCGACCCCGAGCTGCAAGCGCTGATCGAGCTGGCGCGCACGCATAACCGTGATCTGCAGGTTGCCGTCCTGCGTATTGATGAGGCGCGAGCGTTGTATGGGATTTCCGCTGCCGATCAATGGCCCGGCGGGGGCGTCGACGGCTCGGTACAGCGGCAGAAGATTTCCGCGGCGGACTCGCCTACCCGCAAGGCGGTGATCCATGAGCAGGGGCAGTTCCGGCTGGGCATCACCGCCTTTGAACTGGACCTCTGGGGGCGGGTCCGGGCGTTGAAAGCTGAAGCCGGGCAGCGTCTGGTCGCCCGTGAGGAAGATGCCTTGAGCGTGCAGATCAGTCTGGTCGGCGAGGTCGCGACGGCTTACTACGAGCATCATGCCTATCTTGAGTTGCATCGGCAGAACCACCGGTTGCTGGAGCGGGCGGGCGAGTCGAAACGTCTGATCGGGCGCCGCCAGGAACTGGGGCTGGCGAGCGAGCTGGAGTTGCGCCAGGCCGATGCACTGGCTTTGACACTGGCGGCCGAAATGGCCGACGCGGACCGTCAACAACGCCTGGCCCTGAACCGGCTGGAGCTGTTGGTGGGGACCACACTGGAGCCTGCGCGGTTTTCCTCCACGCCCAGGGGCGATGGGCCGCAGTTGCCGGAGATCGCTCCGGGCCTACCTTCCGAGTTGCTGGTGCGACGCCCGGATATCCGCGCCGCCGAGGCCCGGCTCAAGGCCTTCAACGCCAATATCGGTGCCGCCCGGGCGGCTTTTCTGCCGAGCATTTCCCTGACCGGGTTCTTCGGTGTCAGCAGTCCGCAATTGAGCGAGCTGTTTTCCGGGGAAGCCAAGGGCTGGTCCTTCACCCCGGCCGTGACGTTGCCGTTGTTCGATATGGGGCGACGTTTCGTGCAGCTTGAGCTGTCCAAGGTGCAGCGTGAGATTGCCGTGGTCGAGTACCAGCGTTCGATCCAGCAGGCTTTTCGTGAAGTGGCCGATGCCTTGGCGTCGAATGAACCGCTCAATCGGCAGCTCGATGTGCAGCAACGGCTGGTGCGTAGCGAATCGCGCCGCGTCGAGCTGGCGCAGTTGCTCTATCAGGATGGCCTGAACAGCTACCTCGAAGTACTCGATGCCCAGCGTGGCCTGAGCACGGCGCGGCAAGCGCTGATCAGGACCCGCTTGTTGCAGGTGAGCAATCGTATCTCGCTTTACAAGAGCCTGGGGGGAGGGTGGTCCTGAGTCGTGCCGTGCCTTTCAGGGATGGGCGTACATTCGTACGCAAGCTCAGGAAGCCTGCTCTGGTGACTGATCGCTGCGGCGAATTAAGGTGAGGACTCACATGGAAAGGAGTCTTTTATGCGTTATCTGAGAATGACCGCCCAGGATCGTAGCGGCAACGGCCGGGCCGATACCGTATTGCTGCGCTTTTATGAAGAAGTCCCCGGCCAGCCCGACAAACTGGTGTTCAAGGCCGCGGCGGTCGATGTGAACGCCGATGGGGTGAGCGATTTGCAGTTCGGCGGTGACGTCAACCGTGACGGCAAGGACAACGCCAAGGATGAAAAGCTGATCCGGGCCTTTGCCAACAGTTTCCTGAAGCTTGGCTGGTTCAACAGGGGGAAGAGCTGGCAGCGTTATATCAAAGTGTTTGCCGAGAACTATCACCGCGACAAGACACCCAATATCGTGAGACTTCATATTCATGAAGGGACGGGAACGCCGCGAAATCAAACCCTGATCTACAAAACCTCGGTCCATGACACCGACAATAATGGCACCCTGGATTCGGTGGTTTACTTCGATCTCGAGGACGAGACTATTGTCAGCCGCAAGGAGGAGGAATGGGCGAAGTTCATGGGGCGGACCTTTCTGAAGTTCAAGTGGTATAGCTGAAAGCTACGCAGCCGTTGCGCACAATGCCCGTTTGAGGTCGAGCCCACTCCTGTGGCGAGCGGGCTTGTCGGAACGTCGCACCGCCCCTAAAATCAGCGACCTCGGGGTGTCAGACAGAACGCAGCCACAGGTTTTGCGACTGCTACGCAGCCGAGCGCGGGCAAGCCCGCTCGCCACAGGATTGCGTTCGGCTTCAGCTTTAGCTGGCTGGTATTGCACCGAGACTCTGTCAGGGTTCAGTCAGGCGACCCAGCAACAGGTCGATCTGTTCCTGGCGCTCCGGCTGACTCAGCCGGGCTTGGGGGTTGAGCGACGACCACTGCGGATGCGCCCGGGCCTTGTGCAAAGCCTCGGGCAACTTGCCTTCACGCCAGTTGGTATCCGCCGGCAGGCTCATCTGGATGCTGTCCATTGCCGCGTGCCCACGTGCCTCCAGGGCTTGCAACAGTTGCCGTTGACGCAGGGCGAGCAGACGCAGCACGCTGTCGTCGACGGTCAGTTCCCGTTGGCCCTTGAGTTTGCCCAGCAGGCGGCCGCCATAGCCGCGGGCAGTTTGCAGGGCGCCGCCGGCGATTGCTCCGGCGAGGGCGGCCGCGCCGAGGGTCAGGCCACCCACCAGCAGGTCGATACCGGCACCCGCCGCCGCGCCCGCGGCAATCCCACCACCGACCTTCACCCCCAGTTGCTTGAGGGTTTCCGGGTTGAACAGATCGTCGCCCCAGCGTCCGTCCAGCAGCGGCAGGTCGCCGGCCGCTGCATCGCCGCGGCGGAACCCGTAGAGCTTGAGCAAGGCCTCGACACAGCGTTGCTCCCGCTGGCGCACGGCCTGGCGTAACTCACCGATGGCCTGGGTTTGCGCATCGACCGCGCTGATCACGCTACGCCGACAGGCCGCGCAGTCGATCAGCAGTTCGGCGATCAACCGGTTGGCGCTTTGCCGTCGAGCAAGACGCTGGGCTTCCAGGTCGAAGACCAGGCGCTCCAACTGCGGGCGCGAGCCTTCCAGCAACAATGCCAGACTTTCATACAGACGCCGCTCACCGTCCTCTGGCGGCGCCACGCTGTCGAATCGCACCAGCGCGTGCAGCCCCAGGCGGGCCAGGGCTTCACGCCATTGCGGTTCACGCTGCTCGGCGCTGCTGACGAAGTTGAGCACCGGCAACAGCGGCTTGCCGCAACTGGCCAATACGCTCAGTTCGTCGCGGTACTTGGCCAGCACCGGTTCGCGGGCGTCGATCACATAGAGCCCGGCGTCCGAGGCCAGCAGTTGGCGCAGCACCTTGGCTTCCTGTTCGAAGCGCTGGCGGGCTTCGCTGCCGTCGAGAAAGCGTCCGACGCGGGCCGGACCGTCGAGGCGTTCGCCGGGTCGATCCAGGCGTTCGAGGTAGTCGAGCAGGGCGATGGCGTCTTCCAGGCCGGGGGTATCGTAGAGCTCGAGCAGGGCTTCGCCGTCCACCGACAGTCGCGCACCTTCCACATGTCGGGTGGTGCTGGGGCGGTGGGAAACTTCGCCGAAGCCGACGTCCCGGGTCAGGGTGCGCAACAGCGAGGTCTTGCCGACATTGGTGTGGCCGACCACGGCCAGTTTCAGGGCTTTAGTCATGGCCGGTCTCCAGCCAGTTCAGCGGCGCGCTGTCGGCGAAGGGCAGTTCCAGTTGTTGCAGGGCGTTGTGCCAGTCGCCGAGGCGATCGGCATCCAGGGCCTGGCCGGGCGGCGCCTGCAGCAGCCAGACCCGGGTCGCGCCGGCGCTGCGCGCCAGCTCGGCGATCAGCCCGAGGCTGCCACGGTCTGGCGAACGCCTTGGGTCGCAGGCGATCGCCAGGCGCGCCGGCGGGAAGCGGATCAATTGCTCGAGGAGCTTTTGCCGCGACTCGCGGCTGTCGAGGATACCGGCGTCCCTTACGGTTTTCGGCAAGGTCGGCGGCCAGGGGCGCTGGTTGTCCAGTTCGATGGCGACCAGCAAGGCGCCTTCGCTCTCCAGGGGGGGCGCGCCGGCTTCAGCGTTGTGCAGCGCGTCGGGTGCCGCATCGCTGACCCCCAGGCGTTCGCTGCTGGGCATCAGCCGTTCGCGCAGTTGCGCATAGCCGGGCAGGTTGAGGTCCAGGCTCAGGGAGCGGCTGCCATGCCGCCAGCGCCACAGGCAAAACCCCGCCAGCAGCAGGCGCGGCAGGACGCCATAGACCACCAGTTCCCCCACCAGCCAGGAGGCCCAGGTGTGCCGGGCGTTTTCCAGGTTCAGCGCGCTATCGCCGCTGGCGCGGATCAGGTCGGGGTCGGGCAGGCCGAATCCGAGCAGGGCGGGCAGGGCGCCGAGGGCCTGGGTCACGGCGACAAAGGTGTCGCCGCGCAGCAGGGTGGTTTCCCAGACGAAGCCGTAGCGCCGGGTTGACATCAGCAGCAACAGCAGGACCAGGGCGCTGAGCATGGCCAGCAACCAGAGACCGTGCACCACGCTGCCGATGGCCCAGCGATTGAGGCGCCGACGCTGCAACATCAACAGCAGGGCCGGTGCCAGTTGCGCGGCCTGGGCATCGCGGGCGAGTTTTTCGCTGAGCCACAGCCAGAGGCGGCCGAAGCTGGACGCGTGTTCGCCGGCGAAGGCCAGGCCCAGGGCCCAGCTCAGCAGCAACAGCAGGTTCAGGCCGAGCAGGCTACCCAGAGCCCAGAACACATTCACCGGCACCTGGCCGTTGCCCAGGGCGGCGAAGGCCATGCCGGCGCCGCTGACACTCACCACCACCGCCAGGACCAGCAGCGCCAGTCGCGCACCCTGCAACCAATGGCGCAAGGCCGTGAGCAAACCATCGCGTTCGGCTAGCCAGAGGGCACGGTGCTGGATGCGGGCCGGCAGGTCGCCCCCCGCGGCGCGGGCGCGGCGATTGGCTTCGAGGTCTTCCAGCGGGCCTGCCTGTTCTTCACGCAGGCGCACGGTCTCGGTCAGCCAGAGGCGGTGCAGTAGAGTCGGTTCAGTCACGCGGCGTCCTGGGCTCAAGTGAGCTGGAAGCATAACCGCTGTGGCGGGTAGCTGCATCCCGCTGTCCCGGGTGGCCAGGGCGAGTTAATTTTGTCGGCGTATGTCCGAGTCGGTCCATGGGCTCTGGTATCCTCGGCGGCATGAACAGAACTCTTCCTTTAAGCCTGATCGCGGCCCTCGGTGAAAACCGCGTGATCGGCGTCGACAACAGCATGCCCTGGCATTTGCCGGCGGATTTCAAATACTTCAAGGCCACGACCCTCGGCAAGCCGATCATCATGGGGCGCAAGACCTGGGACTCGCTGGGCCGGCCATTGCCGGGCCGGTTGAACCTGGTGGTCAGTCGCCAGGCCGGTTTGCAGCTCGAAGGCGCTGAGGTGTTTGCGTCGCTGGACGCAGCGCTGGTGCGCGCCGAGCAGTGGGCGCTGGAGCAGGGCGCGAGCGAGCTGATGTTGATCGGCGGTGCGCAGCTGTATGCCCAGGGCCTGGAGCTGGCGGATCGGCTGTACCTGACCCGCGTGGCGTTGAGTCCGGAAGGCGATGCCTGGTTTCCGCAGATTGATGAGAACCAGTGGACGCTGGTATCGGATGAACCGCACCCGGCGGCGGAAGGCAAGCCGGCGTTCAGTTTCGAAGTCTGGGAAAAACGCTAAAAGCTTCGCGGGCAAGCACCGCTCCCACAGGTTCCGGGTCGTACACAAGAATCAGGTACGACTCAGAACCGAAGTGGGAGCGGAGCTTGCCCGCGAAAGCATTGGAACAGGCGCCGCAGGACTCAAGCCTGCGCCAGCTCCCCATGCTCTTCAGCCTTCAGCAGTGCCTTGTCGGTCTGCTGCATCATCTGGCTGGTAATCGCCCCGGCGGTGATCGAACCGCTGACGTTCAGCGCCGTGCGCCCCATATCGATCAACGGCTCCACGGAAATCAGCAGCGCCACCAGCGAGACTGGCAAGCCCATCGCCGGCAGTACGATCAGCGCGGCGAACGTCGCCCCGCCACCGACCCCGGCCACCCCGGCCGAACTCAAGGTCACAATCGCCACCAACGTCGCAATCCACAGCGGGTCCAGCGGGTTGATCCCCACCGTCGGTGCAACCATCACCGCCAGCATCGCCGGATACAGCCCGGCACACCCGTTCTGACCGATGGTCGCGCCGAACGACGCGGCAAAGCTGGCAATCGACTGGGGAATCCCCAACCGCCGGGTCTGGGCTTCAATGCTCAGCGGAATGCTCGCCGCGCTGGAGCGGCTGGTGAAGGCAAAGGTCAGCACCGGCCAGATCTTGCGGAAGAACCGCAGCGGGTTGATCCCGGCCAGTGACACCAGCAGCCCGTGAACCACGAACATCAGGCCCAGGCCGATATACGACACCACCACGAAACTGCCCAGCTTGATGATGTCCTGCAGGTTGGAGCCGGCGACCACCTTGGTCATCAGCGCCAGCACGCCGTAAGGCGTGAGCTTCATCACCAGGCGCACCAGGCGCGTGACCCAGGCTTGCAGGGTGTCGATGGCATTCACCACCTTCTGGCCCTTCTCGGCGTCATCCTTGAGCAGTTGCAGCGCGGCTACGCCCATGAACGCGGCAAAGATCACCACGCTGATGATCGAGGTCGGCTTGGCCCGCGCCAGGTCCGCGAAGGGGTTCTGCGGAATGAACGAGAGCAGCAACTGCGGCACATTCAGGTCGGCGACCTTGCCCGCGTAATCGCTCTGGATCACTTGCAGACGCGCCAATTCCTGGGTGCCGGCGACCAAACCTTCGGCGGTCAGGCCGAACAGGTTGGTCAGGCCGATGCCGATCAGCGCGGCGATGGCCGTGGTGAAGAGCAAGGTGCCAATGGTCAGGAAGCTGATCTTGCCCAGGGAGGTGGCGTTGTGCAGACGGGCCACGGCGCTGAGGATCGAGGCGAACACCAGCGGGATCACGATCATCTGCAGCAATTGCACGTAGCCGTTGCCGACCAGGTCAAACCAGCCGATGGACGCCTTGAGCACCGGATTGCCGGCACCGTAGATGCCGTGCAGGGCGACCCCGAAGATCACCCCCAGGACCAGGGCGAGCAGCACTTTTTTCGCCAGGCTGAAGGTGGTGTGGCGGGTTTGGGCCAAGCCCAGCAGCAGGGCGAGGAACGCCAGCAGGTTGAGAATCAGCGGCAGATTCATTGAAGCTCCGAAAGACGATAGGTGCCAATTACCCTAGTCGGCAATTGTCAGCCGGTAAGCCTAACAGCTTGATATATATGAATTTAATAACGATATGGAATGGTGACTGGCGTTTTTGGAATAAGTCGCGAGTGCTTGGGCGCAGATGGCTGACGTGAGTGGGCCCGGGGAAGGCCTGGCGGAAAACCTGACCCTCTGGCTTGCGTATCCGCGTTAAATGTGAAGCTTTGGTTTTTTGTGGGCGTTAATTTATAGAGGCGTATTTTGCCGGCTCATTATAATCTTGGTTGCGATTTATATCAGGGAATGGTGATGAGCGTTTTTGCAAGGTATGCGAATTTTTTTGATGGGACTTGTGGCAGGCTCAAACAGTACGAATATATAGAGCGTTACAATCTCCAGAATAAAAGGGGTGTTTGTCACGCCCTGTGTTTTATCTATCTTGAAATGCGCCGAAATAGCGAAAAATTTCATCTGGCCAAGGAGCAGGCGCCCCTATGGCACCGCGCTGACGAACTGCAAAGCATCCTGATATATGGCAATAGGCCTGGCGCTTCCCCGCTGGTTTCTCATGGGATTGAATTGGTTGCCTTGAAAACGGGCTGGAGAATAGTGGGCTGGAATCCCAGTGTTGCGCCTTATATCAATCTCGCCAATGACATAATGAAAGCCCCGGGAAAGGCCTTCATTTTACACGTCGGTCATCATGCGTGCGCGGTGTTCAAGGAAAAAAATCAAGGCTGGATACGTTTTTTTGATCCGACTTATGGACAGGTTACTTTCAAGTCCGCAGAGAAGTGTTCTTCATTTATCAGTGCTTTCCTTCAGGATCAACATATTCAGAAAAAATACGATATGCCATTTGGGGCGCAGGTTCTGGCTATGCATTTGCACTAGGAATGGCTGGATGCAGGCTATCCCTACGAAGCAGGTGGGAGCGACGGCGGACAGTGCGCCTCGGATTAATCTCTTTTTCACCGTTCACGCGGTGGCACCTTGAGTCAGCATCATGAGTGATGATGAGCGTTAGTTTATATCGGCCGTGTAGAAAAAATATTTATAATTATAGTTGAGGCTGACACCTCGTTTGGCGAAGTGGGTGTTGGTGGTGTGGTATTTGGTTTTTATGGAAAGTGAGTTTTCTTTGTTATGGAACCGTTTTTTAAATATGCAAAACAGTTTGGTGGAAAGTGTGGGGCGCTGAATCAGGTTGATTATATAAACAAGTTCGCTCTGGAGACCCGGGATGGAGTTTGTTATGGTCTTTGTATTTCTTATATTGCCTTGCATGCCAAAGGAATCAATTTTGGCTCGGTGAGAGAGCAGAAGCCGACCTGGATGTTTGTTGACGGCCTGCAGCGCGCATACGATAACTTTCATGACTTTCGGGCTGGGTTTTCGAGGTTTGTTCCCGAATGGGCAAGGGTCTCCGCTTCGCTGGCGGGTCTGCGTGTCCTGGGGTGTAACCAGGGCGTGGGGCCTTCCTATATCGAGATCAGTAACGCCCTGAGGGCACACCAGGGGGGGGCGTTATTGGCCATTGGCCGGCATGCTTGCGCTGTGTTCAAGGAGAAGGACGGCCGGGTACGTTTTTTTGAGCCCAATTATGGTCAGGCCACATTCGTTGCGTGGAACAGCTTTATTGCGTTCCTGAGTTGCTTTCTCCATGACCATAAAATCGAGAGGCAGTATGGTTATGCGTTAAATAAAAAAATATCCGTGTACTGGTATGAGCTCGTCTGAGTGGCCGTGTGGGTGGATAAATGAAAAGCCCGACCATTCAGTCGGGCTTTTTGCTGTGCCGGGTAGTTAGGGCACCAGCTTGTCCAGCATCGCCTTGTCGCGTACCGCACCCTTGTCGGCGCTGGTGGCGAGCAACGCGTAAGCCTTCAAGGCGGTGGTCACTTTGCGTGGTCGCACTTCCACCGGTTTCCAACCTTTCTTGTCCTGTTCCACACGACGTGCTGCCAGCAGCTCATCGCTGACCAACAGGTTGATCGAACGATTCGGAATGTCGATCAGCACTTTGTCGCCGTCCTGGACCAAGCCGATCGCGCCACCGGCAGCCGCTTCCGGCGAGGCGTGGCCGATGGACAGGCCCGAGGTGCCGCCGGAGAAACGTCCGTCGGTCAGCAGGGCGCAGGCTTTGCCCAAGCCCTTGGACTTCAGGTAGGACGTCGGGTAGAGCATTTCCTGCATGCCCGGACCGCCTTTCGGACCTTCGTAACGGATGATCACGATGTCACCGGCCTGCACTTCGTCGGCGAGGATGCCGCGCACGGCGCTGTCCTGGCTTTCGAAGATCTTCGCGTTGCCTTCGAAGACGTGGATCGACTCGTCGACGCCGGCGGTTTTCACCACGCAGCCGTCCAGGGCGATATTGCCGTACAGCACGGCCAAGCCGCCTTCTTTCGAATAGGCATGCTCGACACTGCGGATGCAGCCGTTTTCACGGTCGTCGTCGAGGGTTTCCCAACGGGTCGACTGGCTGAACGCGGTCTGGGTCGGGATACCGGCGGGACCGGCCTTGAAGAAGGTGTGCACCGCTTCGTCGTTGGTCTGGGTGATGTCCCACTTGGCGATACCCTCGGCCAGGGTCTTGCTGTGCACGGTCGGCAGGTCGGTGTGCAGCAGGCCGCCACGGGCCAGTTCGCCGAGGATGCTGAAGATCCCGCCGGCGCGGTGCACGTCTTCCATATGGTATTTCTGGATGTTCGGCGCGACCTTGCACAACTGCGGTACATGACGGGACAGGCGGTCGATGTCGCGCAGGTCGAAAGCGATCTCGGCTTCCTGGGCGGCGGCCAGCAGGTGCAGGATGGTGTTGGTGGAACCGCCCATGGCGATGTCCAGGGTCATGGCGTTTTCGAACGCCTTGATATTGGCGATATTGCGCGGCAGCACCGAATCATCGTTGTCGCCGTAGTAGCGTTGGCACAGCTCGACGATGGTACGACCGGCCTGGAGGAACAGTTGCTCGCGGTCGGAGTGGGTCGCCAGGGCCGAACCGTTGCCCGGCAGGGCCAGGCCCAGGGCTTCGGTGAGGCAGTTCATCGAGTTGGCGGTGAACATGCCGGAGCACGAGCCGCAGGTCGGGCAGGCGCTGCGCTCGTACTCGGCAACCTTCTCGTCAGAGGCGCTGGAGTCGGCGGCGATGACCATGGCGTCCACCAGGTCGAGGCCGTGGGCGGCCAGTTTGGTCTTGCCGGCTTCCATCGGGCCGCCGGAGACGAAGATCACCGGGATGTTCAGGCGCAGGGCGGCCATCAGCATGCCCGGGGTGATCTTGTCGCAGTTGGAGATGCAGACGATGGCGTCGGCGCAGTGGGCGTTGACCATGTATTCGACGGAGTCGGCGATGATTTCGCGGCTCGGCAGCGAATAGAGCATGCCGTCGTGGCCCATGGCGATGCCGTCATCCACGGCGATGGTGTTGAATTCCTTGGCCACGCCACCGGCACGTTCGATTTCACGGGCGACCAGTTGACCCATGTCCTTGAGGTGGACGTGGCCGGGGACGAACTGGGTGAAGGAGTTGGCGACGGCGATGATCGGTTTCTTGAAGTCGGCGTCTTTCATCCCCGTGGCGCGCCAGAGGGCGCGGGCACCGGCCATGTTGCGGCCGTGGGTGGATGTTTTCGAGCGGTAATCAGGCATGGAGCACTCCGGGCGGCTAATCAGGTACACAAAGGGAAGTGAGCTTCTATGGGCCTCTGGCGCACACCGAAAATAGCCGGGTGCCCGAAAGCTGCCGTTGGCCTCGCGGGATCGCCGCGCGCCTGGGCCTGAGCTCATAAACCCGCCGGGGGATGACTGGCGATGAATAGCGCGATTCTACACCGCTGGCGGCGGGAAGGAATGGGCACAGGTATTGAGGCTGGGATTATGGAGTGTGAAGAATAATGATAGGGATCCTCTCACTCTAAAGCCGGTCGTTGGCTGCGCCGCCGGATGAGCGTGTTCAGACCAAGCCCCGTCGTACTCAGGAGCAGGAATGAGCAGGCGAGCGTAGCTTCCAGTGCCATTGGGCTGAGATTGACTAGCGCACTGATCAGTCCGCCGCAAAGGAAAATCAACGTGTTACCAGCCGAGGCGCTTGCGCCAGCTTGATCCGGGAAACGCTCCATGGCTTTTGAGGTTGCAGCTGGACGAGTGATAGTTGTACCCGCAGTGCAAATGACCATCGGTATCAATATCGTGATAGTCGACAGGGTGAAGCGACTTGATAGGTAAAATAGCATCATCCCAGCGCAAAAAATAAAGCACAGACCCACCGAGATTTGGGTGTTGGCAGTTATTCTGGTACTGAGGTATCCCGCGACGGTACCACCTATGATATAGGCGGCGCCGTAGAGCACTAGCGTTAATGAGAACTCATACTCGGAAAGTTGCAGAAGCTCCATGAATATCAATGGCGAAACAACGATAAACGAAAAATGGCAGGTGAAAACCAATGCAGCGATCAGCCAGTAGACAAGGAATTGCATATCTGTGCAGATGTTGCGATAGGCCTGGAAGATTGAGCGGTAGGGGCTTTGTTTCGCTATTGTATCCTCTAGGAATAGGCAGGCTTTGATGAATACCATAGCCGCAACCATGGTGAATATATAGAAACTGCCTGACCAGTCCAGCCACTTTTGTAATGTAGCACCGGCCAAGGGCGATAGTGATATGAAAACACCGCTGGCAGTAACGATGAGAATACGTAACCGATCTCGTTCTTTACCCTCGAATAGATCCTGGACGAGGGCCTGTGACAGTACGAAACACCCGCACCCGGCTGCTTGGACCAAACGAAAAAATAAAAACAGACTGTATTCACTGACGAGCACACACCCCAGTGCCCCCAGCATGGATATTGCCATACCCACCAGGAGGAGGTTTTTTCGACCTACTTTATCGGATAGTGGGCCAATGAACAGCTGAGAGATGGATATTCCGACGGCGAACAGGCTAATGGATAGGGCAATGTCGGCAGGTGAGCGATTGAAATGAGATGATAGCGAAGGAAAAGACGGAAGTAGCACATCAATTGGAAATACCCCTAGCAGTACCATGGATAGCAAGAGCGCAATAGCCGAGGTTTTTTTGTTTTTCTTTGTGACTGGATTTGGCTCAATCATCGATCAGTCCCGCCTCCTTGAAATGGAGTCTATTATATTTATTATCGAAAACACCGGCTCTTTTCATGGCCATTAAGGTGGGAGCGGCGCCGACTCTGATGCGTTGAATCGCTGCCGGTTTATTGAGGAGTGGCTGAATGATGGCGCAGGCCTGAGCCGCAGAGAAACCTGTGCTGCACAGACTTTTCGTCAGCCACGGTTTATCAATTTCTGAAAAAATAAAAATGATATCTTTGAGTAGTTTTGCTGCAAGTAGTTGCTGGTCCGTCTCAATGTTCTGCCAAAAATAGTAAAAAACTTCTGCAAAAAATCGACTGTGCTGAGCTTCATCTTCCAAATGCTGTCTTAGGATTGTGTAAACACTGGAAACTATGGTGTGGCAGGTGACTTTGAGCAGTTCTTTGGCGATGATTGTCTCCGACACAAAGCCAATCAAGAGCCATGCTAGTGCTTTGTGTTCTATATCAACACTGTCGATAAATTCAAGCAGTAGGGTGATTCGTAGTGGCTTGCTCTGTAGGTGTTGAATTCCATAATATTCCGCTACCTGTTTGGCTATCTCATAAGAAAAAAGCGCATGATAGCCCTCGTCAGTGTAGAGCTGTAAGGCCGCCGACCTCATTTCTTCGGGTGTGTCGATTGATAATCCTCCATGGATGATGGTTTCTACCGAGCGATTGACGATTTTGTGTTCCAGTACGGTTGTGTAGTCTAGAAAGTGAATCAAGTGATTGGCCGTGAGTTTTTGCTTGATTCTTTTGTCTATGTCTGTGAGCAGCGGATGTTGTAGGTAAGGCATAAAAGTTGGAGGGAACCAGTATTTGCATTTTAGTTCAAATCCGAGCTCCTGCTCGGGAGGTAGAAAATAATTGCCTTTTTTGTTTCTTACACAGGCTTTGTTGTTCCAGTCTCCCAAGGTAAAACAGAGAGTGTTGTTTATGGTGTTGGGGTTGGAGGGCTTCAATGTTGAGCACTCCGTTCTTTGATCAGCGCACGGAGTTCTTCGCAGTGAGCTTCTGCATCACCCTTTCCGCACCCTACGAAGAACAAGACCTGTTCAGGACTATTTTTCAATCCTAGCAAATCTTCAATTCGCTCGTCAGCCATAGCGCCGGTCAGCCAGGTTTTTAGTCCAAGTGCAGTGGCAATCAGTTGGAAAGTTTGGGAAATATGACCTGTTTCGACGTAGGCCATCCGATAGGCATCGCGAATGCTCATATTTCCACCACAACTTGTCAAAGCGACAGGTGAGGAACACACCGAAAGGCAGTGTGTTGATGAAGTGCTGACCCGCCAGGAGCAGGCCCAGAGGTTTAGCCGGCAACGGACTAGCAAGACTCAATGCGTGATGGTCTGGATGATAGCGATAAATACCAGGATTCAATCCTTTAATCCGACGGGCATAGATAAAACCATCGCATGCGTTCAGGCCCCCCCCCGGAAGGGCTACTGCGCCGTGATCGTAACGTCTCAGGAATTGTCTCATCGGCATCCTGCTCTCGCTCTTTCAGGTAACCGAGTGAGAGATAGAGCAGCGTGCTGGCGTGGCTTAGGCATATCTCATCTTCGGTGAATGATCGACAGGTTTTTCTACTGATCAGGCTTTGAGCTAGCGGCATCTCCAATGATCCTGTCAACAAGGGAGGTGGCAGAGGGATTAAATCGAGTGGAGAGCATTTCTCTGAGAGAAAGTCGGGTGCCGGCTTTTTCAGTATTTCATTACAATGCTCCAGATAGTGCACTGACCATTCTTCAATATCTTGGGGTTCATGTTCGCAAGGGATATCTTTGGTGCCAATGTGAAATATTTTCGATAGCTCGTCCCATTTCCAAGTGGAGGTGGTCTGTTTTGATGTGCTTATTATTCCGGAAGCAAGAAATTCTGCGTCCATTGAAGCGTCGGCGTCAAATGAGTTAGGGTTGTAAATAAGTTCGCTCAGGCGTTTTGCATAATGAATATTTAGCTCGTACTGCGTATGTGTCTTGTAATTCCATACGATCTGGTTGGGTGGTCGAGCAATTATAAATAGGTTCGGGTTTATATGCATGGTGTGCCACCTTCTTGGGGAAGGCTAGCAAGAGGGAGTCGGGCTGCCGGCACTTCCCGATCCCTCATTTATATTAACGTTGCTTGGTCGCTACCAGGCAGTGAAGATTGGCGATTTTTTTTGATTGCAGATTAATTGCTTTCATGGTTCGTGAGAGTCGGGTGGTTGGTGTTTCTGAGTTTAGTCATATGTGGAATGACTGTTCTCAATAATAGTTTGGTTGTGGTTGTTAGCAAGGGAAAGTTGGGTAGGAGATTTCCAGGAATTCTGTAAGTGATGTCTATAGAGCGTAGGACGGGTTATGTGCTTTTGTCGTTGTAGACACAAGTTTTACGCGTGGGTGTTGTAGGCGGTGTTATTGAGTTTGGACGGAGAATGAGGAGGATGTTTAACGAGCCCAGTGGCGCGGAGCGGGGCAGCTCCGCGCTACGGTAAAATCAGCTATTGGGCAACAACCGACAAGTAATGCTCTTGATATAACGGGTTTCCGGAATCGCCGGGTGTACCGGATGGTCCGGGCCCTGGCCGCCGCGTTCCAGCAGCTGGATATTGCGGTCCAGGTGGCGGGCGCTGGTGAGCAGGATGTTCTGCAGGTCATCTTCCGGCAAATGCATCGAGCACGAAGCGCTGACCAGGATGCCGTCCTTGCTCAGCAGGCGCATGGCCTGTTCGTTCAGGCGGCGGTAGGCGCCTTCGCCGTTCTTCAGGTCTTTCTTGCGCTTGATGAAGGCGGGCGGGTCGGCGACGATCACGTCGAAACGCTCTTCGGAGGCCTTCAGTTCCTTCAGGGCTTCGAACACGTCGCCTTCGATGCAGGTCATCTTCTCGGCAAAACCGTTCAACGCCGCGTTGCGTTCGACACCGTCCAGGGCAAAGGACGAGGCATCGACGCAGAACACTTCGCTGGCCCCGAACGCCGCCGCCTGTACACCCCAGCCACCGATATAGCTGAACAGGTCCAGTACTCGCTTGCCCTTGGCATAGGGCGCCAGGCGCGCACGGTTCATGCGGTGGTCGTAGAACCAGCCGGTTTTCTGGCCTTCCATCACCGGCGCTTCGAACTTCACGCCGTTCTCTTCCAGGGCGACCCACTCCGGCACCAGGCCGAACACCGTCTCGACATAACGCTCCAGGCCTTCGGCATCGCGGGCCGCGGAGTCGTTCTTGAACAGGATGCCGCTCGGTTTCAGGACCTGGACCAGTGCCGCGATCACCTCATCCTTGTGCCGCTCCATGGCCGCCGAGGCGAGCTGGACCACCAGAATATCGCCGAAACGATCCACCACCAGCCCCGGCAGCAGGTCGGAATCGCCGTAGACCAGGCGGTAGAACGGCTTGTCGAACAGCCGCTCGCGCAGTGACAGGGCCACGTTGAGGCGATGCACCAGCAGCGACTTGTCCAGCGGCAGCTTGATGTCGCGCGACAGCAGGCGAGCGCAGATCAGGTTGTTCGGGCTCATGGCGACGATGCCCAGCGGTTTGCCGCCGGCGGTTTCCAGCACGGCCTGGTCGCCGGCCTTGAAGCCATGGAGGGGGGTGGCCGCCACGTCGATTTCGTTGCTGTAGACCCACAGGTGACCGTTGCGCAGGCGTCGGTCGGCGTTGGCTTTGAGGCGTAGGCTAGGCAGGGACATGACGTCGCTCCGGGAAAAAAGAGCGGAATTATAGCGGGAGTTCAGGGGGATCGTGTCGTCATGTTTCATGTAAGCGTTTGTATGCTCGGCCCATGCTGTAAGAGATTTCCGCTAGAATCCCTCACTCGCCCGGAGTGTGTACCCATGTCCCAAGAACTTTCACCTGAACAGATCCAGCAGGCCCTGCAAGGCATTAGCGTACCTCCCCAACCGCAGATCATGGTGGATTTGCAGATGGAGCAGTACATGCCTGACCCGGATCTGGAGGTGATTGCCCGCTTGATCAGCCAGGATCCCGGCCTCTCTGGGGCGCTGCTGAAAATCGTCAACTCGCCGTATTACGGCCTGTCGAACAAGATCGCCTCGATCCAGCGCGCGGTGAATCTGCTGGGTAGCCGGTCGATCATCAACCTGATCAACGCGCAGTCGATCAAGGGCGAGATGGCCGACGAAACCATCGTGACCCTCAATCGATTCTGGGATACCGCCCAGGACGTGGCCATGACCAGCCTGACCCTGGCCAAGCGTACCGGCGGCCAGGCGGTCGATGAGTCCTATGCCCTGGGGCTGTTCCACGATTGTGGTATTCCGCTGATGATCAAGCGTTTCCCCAACTATATGACGGTGCTCGAACAGGCTTACGCCAATGCCGGCCCGGAGCAGCGCGTGGTGGACACGGAGAACACCGAGTTCAACACCAACCACGCGGTGGTTGGCTACTACACGGCCAAATCCTGGCGCCTGCCGGAGCATGTGACCAACGCCATCGCCAATCACCACAACGCCCTGGCGATCTTCAGCGACGAGTCGACCCGCAACAGCCAGTTGAAGAACCTGCTGGCGATCTTGAAAATGGCCGAGCATATCTGTGCGTCCCATCGGGTCCTGGGCAACGAAGCCGAAGACCATGAATGGAATGCCATCGGCCCTCTGGTGCTCGATTATGTCGGCCTGTCCGACTATGACTTCGAAAACCTCAGAGAGAACGTCCGCGAACTCGGCGTGAACTAAGCGCCCGAGCAGCGTCGTCGAGCCCGTTATTGCCTGACCTGGGGCCGCCATGCCTGAATTACCTGAAGTCGAAACCACCCGGCGCGGTATCGCGCCTCATCTGGAAGGCCAGCGGGTCAGCCGCGTGATCGTGCGTGACCGCCGGTTGCGCTGGCCGATCCCGGAAGACCTCGATGTCCGCCTGTCCGGCCAGCGCATCGTGCTGGTGGAGCGGCGGGCCAAGTACCTGTTGATCAATGCCGAGGTCGGGACCTTGATCAGTCACCTGGGCATGTCGGGCAACCTGCGCCTAGTGGAGGCCGGCTTGCCGGCGGCCAAGCATGAGCATGTGGATATCGAACTGGAGTCCGGGCTGGCCCTGCGTTATACCGACCCGCGGCGTTTTGGCGCGATGCTCTGGAGCCTGGACCCGCTCAATCATGAATTGCTCGCGCGCCTGGGGCCGGAGCCGCTGACCGAGCTGTTCGATGGTGAGCGGCTGTTCCAGCTGTCGCGCAAGCGTTCCATGGCGGTGAAGCCGTTCATCATGGATAACGCGGTGGTGGTGGGGGTCGGCAATATCTATGCGACCGAAGCACTGTTCGCCGCCGGCATCGACCCGCGCCGCGAGGCCGGGAGCCTCTCGCGGGGGCGCTACCTGGCGCTGGCGATCGAGATCAAGCGCATCCTGGCGGCCGCCATCGAGCGGGGCGGCACCACCTTGCGCGACTTTATCGGTGGCGACGGCCAGCCCGGCTACTTCCAGCAGGAACTGTTCGTCTACGGGCGTGGCGGCGAGCACTGCAAGGTGTGTGGCAGTGTCTTGCGCGAGATTCGCCTGGGGCAGCGGGCCAGCGTGTATTGTCCACGTTGCCAGAGCTGACCTGACAAGCGCGCGGACGCTGTTATAGTTAAGACTTTGCCATCCATTGCTTTGTTGAAGGATAGTGCCATGAACCCGTTTCGCACCCTGGCCCTGGTTGTGGCCCTGAGTTTTGGCCTGCAAGCGTTGCCGGTTCAGGCGGACGATGGCACCAGCGGCGACCCGACCTACACGATCCAGAATCCACCGGCCTACGCGATGATCGCCGACCTGATCATCGCTCGCCCCTTGCTGGTGGGCGCGACCCTGGTCGGCACGGCGGTGTTTGTGGTGTCGTTGCCGTTTACCGCGTTTGGTGGCGTCGACGGCATGGGCAAGGCTGGCAAGTCACTGGTGCTCGCCCCCGGGAAAGCGGCCTTTGCCCGTTGCCTGGGTTGCACGGCGGAAGGTTTTGACGGCGATCAGTAGGCGGGTGTGGCGTCTATAACATCCCGTGCAGCCTAGGGTGGCTGTGGTGTGAATGATGGCCCTTTCGCGGGCAAGCTCCGCTCCCACAGGATTCTGGTGAACCGGCTCTTTCGCGACGGTGCGGTGTGCGGGCAAGCTCCGCTCCCACAGGACTCTGGTGAACCGGCTCTTTCGCGACGGTGCGGTGTGCGGGCAAGCTCCGCTCCCACAGGACTCTGGTGAACCGGCTCTTTCGCGACGGTCCGGTGTGCGGGCAAGCTCCGCTCCCACAGGATTCTGGTGAACCGGCTCTTTCGCGACGGTGCGGTGTGCGGGCAAGCTCCGCTCCCACAGGACTCTGGTGAACCGGCTCTTTCGCGACGGTCCGCTGTCCCGGAAAATTCCGCGCCCACAATATTCGAGTCAAGCCTGGATAGTGTGTACGACACAAAACCTGTGGGAGCGGAGCTTGCCCGCGAAAAGGGCTTTGGATTCGCTACAAGGCTCAAGCCTTGCCGGTGATCTTCCGGTATTTGACCATCAGCTCGGCTTCGGTTTCCGGATGGGCTTCATCCAGCGGGATGCAGTCCACCGGGCAAACCTGCTGGCACTGAGGCTCGTCGTAGTGGCCGACGCACTGGGTACACAGGTTCGGGTCGATCACGTAGATCTCTTCGCCTTGGGAAATAGCAGCGTTCGGGCACTCGGGTTCGCAGACGTCGCAGTTGATGCAATCGTCGGTGATGATCAGGGACATGGGCACTCCGGCCCGGACGGCAGGCCCGGGCGACATGAAAACTAATGCGTCAATTGTGCCGCATTAGCGCGCGCAGTGCACGCGCACCCGTCGAGGCGGCCGCAATCGCCGGTCTCGGCAGTGCCTGCGCCGGGCGTTATTTCTTGAAGCGCAGGGTCAGTGCGTCGGCCACCGCCGGGTGGACAAACTTGGTGATATCGCCGCCCAGAGCCGCGATTTCCCGGACCAATGTCGACGAAATGAACGAATAACGCTCCGACGGCGTCAAGAACAGACTTTCGACGTCCGGGGCCAACTGGCGGTTCATGTTCGCCAGCTGGAACTCGTATTCGAAGTCCGACACGGCGCGCAGGCCGCGCAGGAAGATGTTGGCGTTCTGTTCCTTGGCGAAATGCGCCAGCAGGGTGGAAAACCCCACCACTTCCACGTTGGGCAGGTGTCGGGTGACCTCTCGGGCCAATTCCACACGTTGTTCCAATGGGAACAGCGGGTTTTTCTTCGGGCTGGCAGCCACGGCGATGATCACATGGTCGAACAGGCGCGCGGCACGCTCGACCAAGTCGCCATGACCCTTGGTTATCGGGTCGAAGGTACCTGGGTACAACACTCGGTTCATCGCGTCGTCCTGGCGGGTATCCGTTTAAGGGAGTCGGATGGTATCGCAGCCTTTCCGGTCGGCCAAGTCAGGATACCGGGAAGAAAGCACTATAGACGCGGCGAATAGTCCTCTTTTTCACGGGTTTTTCAAGCGCTCCGCGAGGGCAGTTGCCAACTGCGCTGTCAGACCATAGACCGAAAGCTGTGGGTTGGCGCCTATGCTGGTGGGGAACAGCGAGCCGTCGTGGACCGACAGGTTGTGCAGTTGATGGTGGCGGCCGAGGCTGTCGGTGACCGCGCTTTTCGCATCTTCGCCCATAGCGCAACCCCCCATCACGTGGGCGCTGCCCAGCCGCGTGCGGTACAGCTCCAGGCTCAGTTCGTCGATCAGTTCCCGGGCCTTGGCCAGGGTATTCACGTAGTCGGCATCGGCGTGCAGGGGCAATACCGACTTGGCGCCCGCCGCGAACTGGATCTCGGCCATGCTGTGATACGCCCGGCGCAGGCCGTCCCAGGCATAGGCGGACACCGGGTAGTCGAGCACCGGTGTGCCGTCGCCGCGCAGTTCCACGCTGCCGCCAGGGCTGTCCGGGTGGAAGCCGTCGCGCATCAGCGCCAGCATCATGTGGGTGTGCGGCAGTTGTTCCATGCGCAGGGCGTTTTGCGTGCCGAAGCCGCCCAACAAGGTGCTGGCCAGCGCCGGTTGCAAGGGCGGTACTTCGAGTTTGTAGGACATCGGCCCGGTGACGCCGGCATTCCACTGGAAATGATCGGAATAGATCGACTGGGGGGCGCCGTAAAACGGATTGATGACTTCGGAAAATTGTCCGGCGGAGAAATTCACCAGGTGCAGGAAGGTCCGTTTGCCCAGTTGGCCGCTGGGGTCCGGTGCCTTGGAGCGCAGTAGCAGTCCCGGGCTGTTGATGCCACCGCCCGCCAGCACGTAATGCCGGGCCTTGACCTTGATTGTCCGGCCATTGGGGGCCACGCAACGCTCGTCCATCGCCACGCAGAGCAGGCCGGTGACCTGGTCGCCTTCGATCTGCAAGCGTTCGGCCCGCGCCAGATAGAGCAGCTCGCCGCCTTTTTCCAGGGTCGCCGGAATGGTAGTGACCAGCATCGACTGCTTGGCATTGGTCGGACAGCCCATGCCGCAGTAGCCCAGGTTCCAGCAGCCACGGACGTTGCGTGGGATGACTTTCCAGCTGTAGCCGAGGGCCTCGCAGCCGTTGCGGATCACATCGTTGTTGGCATTGGGCGGCATGACCCAGGGGGCGACGCCGAGGCGCTGTTCCATCTTCTCGAACCACGGCGCCATCTCGGTGCTGCCATGGCCCTTGACGTTGTGCTCCTTGGCCCAATGATCGAGGGTCTGATCCGGGGTGCGAAAGCTCGATGTCCAGTTGATCAGCGTAGTGCCGCCGACCGCCCGGCCCTGGAGGATGGTGATGGCGCCGTCCTTGCTCATGCGACCGATGCCCTCCTGGTAGAGGCTGGTGTAGGCCTGGTCTTCGAGCATCTTGAAGTCGCTGCTGGTTTTCAGCGGGCCTTCTTCGATCAGCAGGACCTTGTAGCCGGCGGCACTGAGGATTTCGGCGGTGGTGCCGCCGCCCGCGCCGCTGCCGATGATGGCGACATCGGCCTCCAGCGTCAGGTCCTGCTCCAGGCGGGAGCCATCGTGGGTTTTCCAGCCTCGGGCCAGGCCTTCGCGAAACAGATCGGGTACGGGCATGTGTAGCCTCTTTTATTGTTTTGTCAGGTTTGCCCGACTTGTGTGGGAGCGGAGCTTGCCCGCGAAAAGAACGCCGCGGTTCTCCAGGGACGCCGCGTTATCGTTCTTCGCGGCGGTGCGGCGTCCCGACAAGCTCCGCTCCCACAAGAGCCGTGCATCTATAAGGACTAGACTTTCGGCGGGCCGGGATAACCGCAGTGGGCCCAGGCTTCGGCGCGGTTGTACCAGGCCATCATCACCAGTTGCAGCAGCGATGCGTGGCCCATGCGCAGCAGGCTCAGGTAGCTGTTTTCCCAGCGTTCGAGAAAGCTATGGATCTGCGCGTCACTGGCATTTTCCCAACGGCCCCAGATGCCGGTCAGCGGCCCGCGGGTGATGCCCATACCGAGGACATCGAACAGTTGCCGGGTCAGCTTGAGCATTTCCGGCGACAGACGGTCGAGGTTGTAGTCCAGGCTCGCCAGGGTCTGGTCGATGGCGGCGGGCATTTTCTCGGCCGCGATGGCACCTTCGAGCATGACCGGGATCAGTGCCTGCAAAAACGGCAGGTCGTTGGCCTGCAACACGGTAAAACCGCTGGCCGGATGGCCGGCCGAGCAGCCGCTGAGGCTGGCGGCGAGCCCGGCGGTGCTGAGGAAGGCGCCGGCGCAGAGGCCGATTTTCAGCACGCCGCGACGGCTCAGTACGGGAGATTCAGACAGGCTTGGCATTCTTGTTATTCACCTGGGCAGTGGAACATCAACGAACGAAGAGTTTCTGGATCAGCTTCTGGATCGATTTGCCGTAAGGCGGATAGATCAGCCGCGCTGCGTTGAAGCGCTGCTTGGTCAGCACGCCCTTGGCCTTGCTGAAGGTCAGGAAACCTTCGTGACCGTGGTAATGGCCCATGCCCGAGGGGCCGATGCCGCCGAAGGGCAGGTCTTCCTGGGGGACATGAAGCAGCGTGTCGTTCAGGCAAACGCCGCCGGAGTGGGTTTCATCGAGCACACGTTGCTGTTCGGCCTTGTTGTAGCCGAAGTAGTAGAGCGCCAGGGGACGTGGCCGACGATTGATGTAGGCAAAGGCTTCATCCAGGCCCTTGTACGGCACGATGGGCAGCAACGGGCCGAAAATCTCGTCCTGCATCAGGGTCATCTCATCGTTGACGTTCAGCAGCAGGCTATGGCCCATGCGCCGCTGCTGATTCTGCTCAAACAGCGGAATCAGCAGCGCGCCCTTGCTGGTCGCGTCGCTGAGGTAGCCGTTGAGCCGGGTCAACTGGCGGTCGTTGATGATGCTGGTGTAGTCCGGGTTGTCGACCAGTGTCGGATAAAAGCCGCGCACCGCCTGGCGGTAGGCTTCGACGAAAGCACCGACTCGATCTTCCGGTACCAGCACGTAGTCCGGTGCCACGCAGGTCTGGCCGGCGTTGAGGGTCTTGCCGAAGGCGATACGTTCGGCGGCATCCTTGAGCGGCACGTCCTGGGACACGATGGCCGGCGACTTACCGCCCAGTTCCAGGGTGACTGGGGTCAGGTTTTCCGCCGCCGCGCGCATCACATGCCGGCCGATACTGGTGGCGCCGGTGAACAGCAGGTGATCGAACGGCAGCTTGGAAAAGGCCATGCCGATGTCGGCTTCGCCGAGCACCACGCACACCTGATCTTCCGGGAACACCCGGCCCAGCAGCTTCTTGAGCAACAAACCGGTGGCCGGGGTCGATTCGCTGAGTTTGAGCATCACCCGATTGCCCGCCGCCAGCGCGCCCACCAGGGGGCCGACGGCGAGGAACAGCGGATAGTTCCAGGGCACGATCACGCCGACCACCCCCAGTGGCTGGTAGACGACCTTGGCCGAGGCCGGCTGGAAGGCCAGGCCGACCTGACGGCGCGACGGTTTCATCCAGCGCTTGAGGTGTTGGCGGGCGTGGTGGATGCCTTGCAGGCTGGGCATGAGTTCGCCGAGCAGGGTTTCATCGGCACTGCGGTTGCCGAAATCCTGGCTGATGGCATCGATCAGCGCCTGGCGTTCGTCGCTGAGCAGTTGGCGCAGGCTGTCGAGCCATTGCCGACGTTGCTCGGCGGGGGGCATGGGGTGCACGGCGTAGGCTTGACGTTGCGCTTGAAACTGGCGCTGGAGCTGGTCGAGTTGCTGCTGCGACTCCTGTAGATAGGCGATTTCGGCAGGCATGGTGCGCTCCAGGGCTGTGATTTTATTTTTAAACAAATGTTTAGAGCTTATGCTCCAAAAAGTCAACAGGCAGCGCCGACGCTTTCTTACCTATAGCGGCTGAGAATCATGGCGATTTATCCGCGGCCGGATAGGCCGTAAGATGCTGGATACCGTCTTCTGGAAGTAAAGCTGAAGTCATGGCCCCTCGAATAAAAACCAGCGAGCGTATCGTCCAGAACAGCCTGGATCTGTTCAACCAGCAGGGCGAGCGCAGTGTCAGCACCAACCATATTGCGGCGCATATGGATATTTCGCCGGGTAACCTCTACTACCACTTCCCCAACAAGCAGGCGATCATCGCCGTGCTGTTCGCCGAGTATGAAGCCCTGGTCGACAGTTTCCTGCGTCCGCCCCAGGGGCGTGCCTCGACCATCGACGACAAGCGTTTTTATCTCAAGGCCTTGCTCGCGGCGATGTGGCGTTATCGTTTCCTGCACCGTGACCTCGAGCACCTGCTGGAAAGCGATGCCGAGCTGGCTGCGCGTTACCGGCGTTTTTCCCAGCGCTGCCTGATCCAGGGCCAGGCGATCTACGCAGGGTTTGTCGAGGCTGGCATCCTGGGCATGGATGCCGTGCAGACCGAGGCCCTGACCCTCAATGCCTGGATTATCCTGACCTCCTGGGTGCGCTTCCTGAGCACCACCCGCGAGAATGCCCATCACCTGAGCGAAGAGTCGATCAAGCGTGGGGTCTACCAGGTGCTGGTGCTGGAGTCGGGGTTTGTCACCGTGCAGTCACGGGCGGCGGTGGACAAGTTGCTCAGCGAGTTTTATGTGCCGTTGGCACAGGCCCTGGATGAAGGCGTCCAGGTATCAGGAAGTTAGGCAGCAGCCGTCGCCAAGCCGTCCCCTATCCGCTTCATTAATGAGGAGTTCGCCATGTCCCTTGCGCAACTGATCAGCCCCCGGCAACTGGCCGAACGCCAGGCTCGGCCCGGGTTGGTGATCCTGGATTGTCGTTTTGCCCTTGAGGACCCGGATTACGGGCAGCGCAGTTATGCCCAGGGGCATATAGAAGGCGCGCACCAGGCTGATCTGGAGCGGGACCTGAGTGGTCCGGTGACCCGGGGCCTGACCGGGCGTCATCCGCTGCCGGCCCCCGCGGCCTTGGTCGAGCGCCTGCAGGCCTGGGGTATCAGTGCCGACAGCGAGGTGGTGCTGTATGACGACGGCCCGGGCATGTACGCCGCCCGCGCCTGGTGGCTGCTGGCTTGGCTGGGCAAGCGCGACGGCGTGTTCCTGCTCGATGGCGGCCTGAAAGCCTGGCATGCCGCCGGGCAGCCGCTGAGCCTGAATCCGCCGGCCGCCGGCCGTGGATCCTTTGAGGGGACGCCGGACGCTGCGCTGCAGATCAGCGCCGAAGACTTGCAGCAGCGCCTCGGACAGCCGTCCATGACCCTGCTGGATGCCCGGGCCTTGCCGCGTTTTCGCGGTGAAGTGGAGCCGATCGATCCGGTGGCCGGACATATTCCTGGCGCGCAATGTGCCGCGTTCAACGAGAACCTGGATGCGCAGGGGCGGTTTCTGCCGGCGGATCAGCTCAAGCAGCGTTTCGCCGCCAAGCTGGGGCCGCGCTCGCCGCGGGAGTTGGTGGCGTATTGCGGTTCCGGGGTGACGGCGTGTCACAACCTGTTTGCCTTGTGCCTGGCGGGCTATCCGTTGGGGACGTTGTATGCCGGGTCGTGGAGCGAGTGGATTACCGATCCGCAGCGGACGGTGGCGACGGGCGACTGATTGTGGCGAGTAGGCTTGCCCACGTTGGGGCGCGAAGCGGCCCTGAAGCCGGCTATCTCGGCCCGCCTGTACACCACGGCCTCCGGTTTTAGGGGGCTTTGCCCCCAACGCCGGCAAGCCCGCTCGCCACATTGATTGCGCAGTGTGATCAACATCCTCTATCGGCCAGCCATTGCGGAATCCGGCGCTCCAGGTAGTAAGCCGGTTTGCCCAGGGTGCCGTCGACAAACCCCACATGGCCACCCTTGGCCTGCAATTCGAGTTGGGTGCCCGCTGCCAGCTCGCCGGGCTCGGGCAGGCTGTGGGGAAACACGAACGGGTCGTCCTTGGCCTGGATAATCAGCGTCGGGGTGCGGATTGCCCCGAGGAAATAGCGGCTTGAGGCGCGACGATAATAATCCTGCGCATCGGTAAAACCGTGCAGCGGCGCCGTGACCCGGCCATCGAAGTCCCAGAACGTGCGCATGCCCGTCAGCGGTCCCAGGTCGCTCAGGGTCGCCAGGCCCTCGATCCTCCCGTCATGCTGGAACCGGCGCTGCTTGTTCTTGATGTACGCCACCATCTCGCGCATGAAGTGCGCCTGGTAGATCCGTGAAAAGCCCTGGCCGATACGGTCGGCGCACTGGTCCAGGCGAAAGGGTACCGATACCGCGACGGCACCTTGCAAGCCGCTGTCCTGGCCGCTTTCCCCCAGATGCTTGAGCAACACATTACCGCCCAGGGAGTAGCCGACGGCGTAGAGCGGCGCCAGCGGACGCTGGGCCTTGAGGTGGGCCACGGTCGCGGCCAGGTCCTCGCTGGCCCCGGAATGATAACTGCGCGCCAGCAGGTTGGGTTCCCCCGAGCAGCCACGCCAGTTCAGCGCCACGCTGGCCCAGCCCTGCCGGGCCAGCGCCTGTTGCAGGCCGGCGACATAGGGCGAGTTCGACGAGCCGGTCAACCCGTGCAGCACCAGCACCAGCGGCGTCTCGGCGGCATGCGGGCCGTGCCAGTCGAGGTCGAGGAAGTCACCGTCGTCGAGCCACAGGCGTTCACGCCGCCGGTCGAGGTGGACGGTCTTGCGCCAGAGCGGCCCCCACAAGGTTTGCAGGTGCGGATTGCCCAGGCCCGGGGCGGGGGTGAAGCCCGGCAAATGAGCGGGCTGGGAAAATAATGGCAACGCAACGAGTCTCGCAGTGGAAATGGACAGGTCCTGCACTGCCATGATCAAACCATCATGGCAGCCACGCTTGCGCGTGCGATACGCCTAAGTTGCCACAGTCCCGTGCATGGCCACAGCTTTTTATCCGGCCGGTGGGGCGCCGGCCTGGCAACTGGGCTCCTGGCTCTGGAGGTCAGGCAAGGCTTGCTGGGGAGCGGTCGGGCCGGTACTGGTCACTACCCAGCTTTCGGCATCGAAGTGAGCGTTCAAGGCGACCTTGATGGTTTCGCGGGTCAGCCGCTGCGCCTGTTCGGCATAGTCGGTCAGGTTCAGTGGCAGGTCGTGACGAGCGATCACCAACAGCGCCTGCAGAATATCCGCATTGCTGGCGCCCTCCAGCGCCATGTCGCCGCGCAGGCTCTGCTTGATGTTCTGCAGTTCCTGCTCCGTCGGGCCTTCCCGCAGGAGTTGTTCGAACATCAGCCTGACCCGCCGGATCACCGCATCGCGGTATTCCGGCGGAGTCGAGAGGCTGATATGGAACGGTCCACGGGCTTGCCAGTTCCTGAGCTGGGCCACCGCCGAGTAAGTGACGCCATGTTGCTCGCGCAAGGTCTGCATCAACCGGCTATCGAAGCCACCGCCAAAAATCAGGCTGGCGACGTAGAGCGCGACGTAATCGGGATGGTGCCGGGGTATGGCGATCTGCGCCAGATCCAGCTGGACCAGCAGGGTCGGGCGTTCGATGTGGGTGGTGCCGACGAGGCTGTCCTCCCGCCGGGCACTGGTGGTTTGTGGCAGCGCCGGGCCTTTGGGCAAGGCATCGGAAATCTGCACGCTAAGGGACTGCGCCTGCTCCAGCGAGAGATCACCGACCAGCAGGATCACGGCATTGCCTGCGCTGTAAGCCTTGTTGTGAAAGGCCCGCAACTGATCGACCGTGATTTTTTCGATACTCTCCCGTGTACCGTAGAGGGGTTGGGCATATGGGTGTCGTGAATAGAGCGGCGGCGCAAGACGGTGACTGACCCAAGTGTCGAAGGCGACATCCTGGCGCATTTGTTGATCGAGGGCCTCGCTCTTGACTCGGCGAATGGCTGCGGCGGTGAAGCTGGGCCTGCTCAGCACCTCGCTCAATAACCGCAGGGCCGGTGCCCGGATGGCTTCATCGCTGAGACTGCGCAGGGTGAACCGGGCATGGTCGAGGTCGATGCCATTGCTGATATTCACCCCCAGGCTGTCGAACGCGGTCATGATCGAGTCGACGTCTTTACCGTCCGTGCCTTCGTTGAGCAGACTCAGGGTCATCGCCGCCAAGCCTGGTTGCGCGCCGTCGTAACGGCTGCCCGCGGCAAAGCTCACGGCCACGTCGAGCAACGGCAGGCCATGGGTTTCAACGAAGAGCACCTTGGTCCCGTTGAGGGTTTTCCAGCCCCGCACAACGCGGGTGGAAGGGCTGGGCGCCAGGTGCTGGACCTCGCTCAGCGATTGCAGGGGACTGACGCTCGACAGGTCGCCGCCAGCAGAGGCTCTCGACGCCGGGCTTGAAAGGCTGGCAAACAGCGCCAGCAGGATGCTCGATAACGCCGTATGCGCCTTATTCATGACGGGTTTCCCCGGGGCTGGCGAGGGCAACGCTGAGTCGCTCAAGGGTCAAGTAGGTTTGCGCGGCTTGTTGAATATCCAGGGGCGTGACGGCTTTGAGCTGCGCCTGTTCCCGTTCTTCCAGGGTCCACGACAGGCCGACGCTCTCCAGGCTGCCGAGTTTCTGCGCCTGGTTTTCCACCGAGTCGCGGGCAAACACCCGCTGCGCCATCATCCGGGTGCGCGCGCGTTCAAGTTCCTGCGCGCTGACAGGCGTACGTTTGAACTCGTCCAGCAGTTGCCACAGGCGGGCCTGGATATCGTCCAGGCTCGGGTTTTTCTGGGTGTCCAGGTCGACGGCAATCATCAACAAGGTGTCCCCCCGGCTGAACGCCTCGTAGCTGGAGTGGGCCTGAGTGATCAGCTCTTCGCGGAATTTCAACTGTCTGAAAATCCGCGAGCCGCCGCCGCCGCCGAGCAATTCGTTGAGCAGGCGCAAGGTGTACGCGGTACGCGGGTCGGCGGCGGTCGCCAGGCTGGGCACGTTGAAGGCCATGATCAGGCTGGGAAACTCATTGCGGGTCTGTAGCCTGATCCGCCGCTCGCCCGGCTCGTTCAGCTCCAGTGGACGCCGGGTTTGCGGCAGCGTGCGCCGGGGCAGGTCAGCGAAGTAGCGGCGGGTCAGGGTTTCGACCTCCTCGACGGTGACATCGCCGACCAGCACCAGGGTGGCGTTGTTCGGCGCGTACCAACTGGCGTACCAGCGCTGCAACTGCTGGACGTTCATGCGTTGCAGGTCGTGTTGCCAGCCGACGGTGGCGGTGCGATAGCCGCTGGTGGGAAAGGCCAGGCTGCGGATCCTCTCGTCGAGCATGGCCCAGGGGGCGTCGTCGATGTTCTGCAAGCGTTCGTTCTTGATCACCTCGATTTCACGCCGAAAGGCCGCTGGCGACAGTTGGGCGGTACTCATCTGGTCGGCCATGATTTCCAGCGCGACTCCCAGGACATGGCGCGGCATCAGGTATTCGTAGGTGGTGGCGTCATGGTTGGTGAAGGCGTTGATCCGGGCCCCCAGGCGTTCCATGATCTGGAACGCCTGGGCAGGGCAGACTTTGCTGCTGCCTTGGAACAACAGGTGCTCCAGGGCATGGGAAAGCCCCGATTCGCCGGGTGGTTCGTGACTGGAGCCGACCTTGTACCAAAGCTGGGCCGCCACGACAGGGGCGCGATGATCTTCGCGCAGGATGATTTTCAAACCGTTGTCGAGCATCCGCTCGTGGGTGCCGGGCGAGGGGTTGGCGCAGGCGATGAGCGGCAGCAAGAGCAAGCCGAGTGCATGTCGGTGGGTGGAGGGTTTCATCCGTCAGGGATCCTTTTGAGTTGCAAAGGAACACCTTGATCTGGTGGACGGATGGGCGGGCGGTATCGGGATAGTGAGGGCGGCCCGAGGTTCGAACCGCCCTTGAGGCTCACATTACTGGCTGGCGACGCTGCGTTGCCACAGCGCGTAGTGGACCCGCCCGGACTTCTGCTCGCGGTGCAGGCGCCAGTTACCCGGCAGGCCGAGGCCCGAGGGCGCGGTTTCACTTTCGGTGTAGACCCAGGCGTCATCGGCCAGCCACTGGCGCTCTTCCAGCAGGGCGCAGATGCCAGGCAGCAGGTTCTGGTTGAACGGCGGGTCGAGGAACACCAGGTCAAAGGCCGTGGCCGTCTGGGTTTCCAGGTAGCGCATGGCGTCGGCGGTCTGCACCTGGCCGACGCTGCAACGCAGAGTGCCCAGGTGTTCGCGCAGGTTGGCCACGGCCAGGTTGCTGGCATCCAGCGCCTGGCCCATGGCCGCACCACGGGACAGCGCCTCGAGGAACAAGGCGCCGCTGCCGGCGAACGGGTCGAGCACCTTGGCCCCGGCGACGTAGGGCGCCAGCCAGTTGAACAGGGTTTCGCGCACTCGGTCCGGGGTCGGACGCAGCCCCGGGACATCCGGAAAGCTCAGGCGTCGGCTGCGCCATTCGCCACCGATGATACGCAGTTGATTCACGCCGTTATGCGGGTGAGCGGGTTTCTTGCTGGGACGCGATGGGCTGGCCATTAATGCTCCGGAACCCCGAGCGGCTGCTCGGCGGGTTTGTCAGTCGGTGGCGGCAGGGGCTTTTGCGGCACCGTGGGCCCTGCGGTGACGACGATCATCTTGTCGGCACTCAGGTGTTTGTTCATGGCCGACTTGATCTGTTCGATGGTCAGCGCCTGGGTCTGTTGCACGAAGTTTTCCAGGTAATCGAGCGGCAAGTCATAGAAACCCATCAGGCCCAGTTGGCCAACGATACTGCTGTTGCTCGCATTGGAGAGCGGGAAACTGCCGGCCATCTCGCGCTTGGCGTCGTCGAGTTCCTTCTGGGTCGGGCCGTTTTTCAGGTAGTCGGCGATCACGTCGTCCACCAGCTTGAGCGTGCCTTCGCTCATTTCGGCGCGGGTTTGCAGGTTGATCTGGAACGGTCCGCGGACCTGCATCGGCGAGAAGCCCGAATAGACACCATAGGTCAGGCCGCGCTTTTCCCGCACTTCGCTCATCAGGCGGGTACCGAAACCGCCGCCGCCCAGGATCTGGTTGCCCAGGGACAGGGCCGCGTAGTCCGGGTCGGTGCGGTCGATACCCAGTTGGGCCATCAGGATGGTGGTCTGTTTGGACGGGAACTCGATATGCCCGACGCTGGCTTTCGGTTCGGCCGGCTGGGCGATCTTCGGCAGGGCCGGGCCCTTGGGCAGGGCGGCGGAAATCTGGGCGGCGATGCCTTCGGCTTCGCTGCGCGAGAGGTCGCCGACCAGCGCGATCACCACGTTGCCGGCCGCGTAGGCCTTGGCATGGAAAGCACGCAGTTGTTCCTGGGTGATCGGCGGGATGCTCTGCGCCGTGCCTTCGCTAGGGTGTGCGTAGGGGTGATCGCCATACAGGCGCTTGGACAAGTCCAGGCTCGCCAGCTTGCCGGGGTTCTGCTTCTGGTATTCGAAGCCGGCGAGCAACTGGTTCTTGATCCGCGCCAGGGAGTCGGCGGGGAAGGTCGGCTTGCCCACCACCTCGGCGAACAGTTTCAGTGCCGGCTCGCGTTTGTCCGGGGTACTGAGGCTGCGCAGCGAAGCAATGGCCATGTCCTTGTAGGAACCGTTGCTGAAGTCGGCTCCCAGGCCTTCGAAACCCTGGGCAATGGCGCCGACGTTTTTGCCGGCCACGCCTTCGTTGAGCATGGCGTTGGTCAGCGTGGCGAGGCCCGCCGCGTTGCCGTCCTGGCTGCTGCCGGCGGCAAAGGTCAGGTTCAGGTTGAACATCGGCAGTTCGTGGGCCTCGACGAACAGCACCTTGGCGCCTTCGACGGTTTTCCAGGTCTGCACGTTCAGGGCGCGGTGCGCCGGCGCCTTGCCGTCCAGCTCCGCCAGCGATTGCAGCTTGTGGCTGGCCTTGGCCGCGTCGAGGGCCTGGCTGGCCTGGGAGTTGCGTGAATCGAACAGGTAAAAGCCGACACCGCCCGCGGCGACGGCGAGGATCAGGGCGAGCAAGGTGAAACGTGGCCCCTTGGACTGACTCATTGGGCGCTCTCCTCGGGCAAGACATGGGCGACGCTGAGGCGCTCGCGGGTGAAGTAGGTACGGGCGGCGTTCTGCAGGTCCTGCGGTGTGACGCTTTGCAGGTCGGCCAGTTCGGTGTCCATCATTTTCCAGGACAGGCCGACGGTTTCCAGGATGCCGATGGCGCTGGCCTGGCTGGTGATGGAGTCGCGTTCGTAGACCAGGCCGGCGATCACCTGGGCGCGTACGCGCTCCAGCTCTTCGGCGCTCGGGGCCTGGGTTTTCAACTGGTCGAGCAGGCGCCAGAGGCCGGCCTCGGTGTCGGCCAGGGTCTTGTTCTTCTGGCTGTTGGGGCTGGCCGAGAGCAGGAACAGCGTATCGCCGCGGGTGTAGGCGTTGTAGCTCGACGAGCCGTCGGAGATCAGCTCTTCGCCGCGCTCCAGTTGCGACGGCAAGCGCGCGCTGTAGCCGCCGTCGAGCAGGGCGGCGATCAGGCGCAGGGCGCTGACCGAGCGCTTGTCTTCGGCGGTGGCGAAGCTCGGTACGTTGAAGGCGAGCATCAGGCTCGGCAACTGGGTCTTCACATGCAGGGTGATCAGGCGTTCACCGGGCTCGTCGAGTTCCCGCGGGATCTTCGCCGGCGGTGTGTCACGCCGGGGAATGACGCCGAAATAGCGCTGGGCCAGAGTTTTGACTTCGTCCGGGGTGACGTCGCCGACCACCACCAGGGTGGCGTTGTTCGGCACATACCAGGACTGGTACCAGTGGCGCAGTTCCTCGACCTTCATGCGGTCGAGGTCGGCCATCCAGCCGATGGTCGGCGTATGATAGCCGCTGGCCGGGTAGGCCATCGCCTTGAAGCGTTCGAAGGCCTTGCCCATGGGCTTGTCGTCGGTGCGCAGGCGGCGCTCTTCCTTGATTACCTCGATTTCCCGGCTGAATTCGTCGGCCGGCAGGCGCAGGCTGGCCATGCGGTCGGCTTCCAGCTCCAGGGCCACGCCCAGGCGGTCGCGGGCCAGGACCTGGTAATACGCCGTGTAGTCGTCGCTGGTGAAGGCGTTCTCCTCGGCACCGAGGTCCCGCAGGATCAGTGAGGCTTCGCCCGGGCCGACCTTGGAGCTGCCCTTGAACATCATGTGTTCCAAGGCGTGGGACAGGCCGGTCTGGCCTGGCGTCTCGTAGCTCGAACCCACTTTGTACCAGATCTGCGAGACCACCACGGGAGCGCGGTGATCCTCGCGGACCACGACCTTCAGACCGTTGTCGAGAATGAATTCATGGGTCGGTTGCGGGTCGGCGGCCAAGGCGGCCAGGGGGAGACAGAGCGTGCTGAGCAACAGGCCAGCGGCACGGCGGGCTAGAGCATTCATTCGTTTTCAAACCTGTAGTACGGCCCGCGTGATCTTAGCGTCGGCGGGCGAGGAGGTGCTAGGATACTGCGTTGCGCGCGAACAATCTGGTCAAAAGGCAGTCTGTTGCGCATCAGAATATTATTTGCCGAAGCGCCACCTTGGCGCGTCGCTACCGTGAGATAGCCGTCCTCCATGTTTGGTTCCAACGACGACAAGAAGACCCCAGCCCCGGCTGGCGAGAAAAAAAGCCTGTTCGGCTGGCTGCGTAAGAAACCGCAGGAAGCCGTCGTCGAACAGCCACAACCGACCCCCGAGGCCATGTCCGCGCCAGTGAGCGAGGCGTTGCCGGTTGCCGCCGAGCCGTTGCCGGTCAACGTCGCGATGGTTGAAACGCCGGCTGTCGCCCCGGTTGCCCCGGCGCATGAGCCCTGGCTGAGCTTGCCAGTGGCCGAAGAACCGGTGGCTCTGGTCGAGGATGTCCAGGCGCCGCATATCACTCCGTCGATCCCGGTGACCGGTGTTGCGCCGGTCGCTGAAGTGGTCGCGCCTGAACCGTTCATCGCCGAACCGGTGCCAGCGCCGGTCATTGCGCGGATTGTCGAAGCTCCAGCTCCAGCTCCAGTCTCTGCACCCGCACCCGCGCGGGTCGTGGCGCCAGTGGTTGAGCCTGCGCCGGTTGCGGTGGCTGAACCCGTGACCGCCGAACCGGCCAAGCGGGTTTCCGAAGAGACCAAGGTCGGCTTCTTCGCCCGTCTCAAGCAGGGCCTGTCCAAGACCAGCGCCAGCATCGGCGAAGGCATGGCCAGCCTGTTCCTGGGCAAGAAGGCCATCGACGACGACCTGCTCGAAGAGCTCGAAACCCGTCTGTTGACCGCCGACGTGGGCGTCGAAGCCACCTCGGTGATTATCCAGAGCCTGACCCAGAAAGTCGCCCGCAAGCAGTTGACCGACAGCGATGCACTCTACGCCTCGTTGCAGGCCGAGCTGACCGCGATGCTCAAACCGGTCGAACAGCCGTTGAACATCGTTTCGCAGCAGAAACCCTTCGTGATCCTGGTAGTGGGCGTCAACGGCGCCGGCAAGACCACCACCATCGGCAAGCTGGCGAAGAAGCTGCAGCTCGACGGCAAGAAAGTCATGCTGGCGGCGGGCGACACCTTCCGTGCGGCGGCGGTGGAGCAATTGCAGGTGTGGGGTGAGCGTAACCAGATCCCGGTCATCGCCCAGCACACCGGTGCCGACTCGGCCTCGGTGATTTTCGACGCGGTACAGGCGGCCAAGGCTCGCGGTATCGACGTGCTGATCGCCGACACCGCCGGTCGCCTGCATACCAAAGACAACCTGATGGAAGAGTTGAAGAAGGTCCGCCGGGTGATCGCCAAGCTCGACGTAGAGGCACCGCATGAAGTGCTGCTGGTGCTCGATGCCGGTACTGGGCAGAACGCCATCAACCAGGCCAAACAATTCAACCAGACGGTCCAACTGACCGGCCTGGCATTGACTAAGCTCGATGGGACCGCCAAGGGCGGGGTGATCTTTGCCCTGGCCAAGCAGTTTGGCCTGCCGATTCGTTACATCGGCGTCGGTGAAGGGATCGACGATCTGCGCACCTTCGAAGCCGAACCCTTTGTCCAGGCCCTTTTCGCGGAGCGGGAGCGTTCATGATTCGTTTCGAACAGGTCGGTAAGCGCTATCCGAACGGTCATGTCGGCTTGCATGAACTGAGCTTTCGGGTGCGTCGTGGTGAATTCCTGTTCGTGACCGGGCATTCCGGCGCGGGCAAAAGTACCCTGCTGCGCCTGCTGCTGGCGATGGAGCGTCCGACCACCGGCAAACTGCTGCTGGCCGGACAGGACCTCGGCCAGATCAGTAACGCACAGATTCCGTTTCTGCGCCGGCAGATCGGCGTGGTGTTCCAGAACCACCAGTTGCTGTTCGACCGCACAGTGTTCAACAACGTCGCCTTGCCGTTGCAGATCCTCGGCCTGTCCAAGGCCGAGATCGTCAAACGGGTGGATTCGGCCCTGGAGCGCGTGGCGCTGTCGGACAAGACCGACCTCTACCCCGGTGATCTCTCCACCGGCCAACAACAGCGCGTCGGCATTGCCCGGGCCATCGTCCATCGCCCGGCCCTGCTGCTGGCGGACGAACCCACCGGTAACCTCGACCCGCGCCTGGCGGCGGAAATCATGGGGGTGTTCGAAGACATCAACCGCCTGGGCACCAGCGTGCTGATCGCCAGCCACGATCTGGCCCTGATCGCGCGCATGCGTCACCGCATGCTGACCCTGCAACGCGGCCGCTTGATCGGCGACGGGGAGGCCGGCGTATGAGTGCGACCCGTAGCCCCAAAGTCGCCGAGCGCGTCGCGCCGAAGGCCTCCGACCCGCAGACACCCAAGAAAAAGCGCGATGAAGACGATGGCCCGGACTTCGGCACCTTGCTGCGCGCCTGGGTCGAAAGTCACCGCGCGAGCCTGGCGGACAGCCTGCGGCGCCTTGGCAAGCAGCCGATCGGCAGCTTCTTTACCTGCCTGGTGATGGCCGTGGCCCTGAGCCTGCCCATGGGCTTGTCGCTGCTGCTGAACAATGTCGAGCGCCTGGGCGGTTCCTGGCAGCGCGCGGCGCAGATTTCCCTGTACCTGCAACTGGATGCCAGCCCGACCGAAGGCGAGCACCTCAGCGAGCAGATCAAGGCCATGCCCGGCGTGGCGGATGCCGAGTTCATCAGCAAGGAAAAGGCCCTCGACGAGTTCCAGCAACAGTCGGGCCTGGGCGAAGCCCTCAAGGAATTGCCGCAGAACCCCTTGCCGGGGGTGGTGCTGGTGACGCCGAACGAAGTCGACAAGGCTACCCTGGAGGCGCTGCGCCAGCGCCTGGCCGAGTTGCCCAAGGTGCAACAGGCACAACTGGACCTGGTGTGGGTCGAGCGCCTGGCGGCGATCCTCAAGCTCGGCGACCGGTTTGTCTTCGGCCTGACCGTGCTGCTGGTGTCTGCATTACTTTTGGTGATAGGCAATACCATTCGTCTTCATATTGAAAACCGCCGCACCGAGATCGAAGTGATTAAACTGGTCGGAGGCACTGATAGCTATGTGCGTAGGCCTTTTCTCTATATGGGCGCGCTTTACGGCTTTGGTGCCGGGTTTTTGTCCTGGGGTGTGCTGGCTTACGGCCTGAACTGGCTGAATGACGCGGTGGTCGGGCTGGCTGGTCTCTACGGCAGCGATTTCGCCCTGGCCGGCGTGCCGGTCGCCGATGGTCTGTCCCTGTTGCTTGGGGCGGTGCTCTTGGGGTATATCGGTGCATGGATTGCGGTCGCACGGCATTTACGTGAGCTGGCACCGAAGTAGTTAATGTCAGATTAATGTGGTTTCGTTTGTATTGGCCGTGTCAGTGGTTTAGGGAACTTGTCCTACGGTTCCTGGTCAATTTTCGCAGTGCATCACTGCACGAGTTATGTGAGTCGGAGGTTTTTTCGTATGACCACTTCTTTGCAACCTGTCTACGCGCTGGTCCCGGGTGCGAACCTGGAAGCCTACGTGAACACGGTGAACAGCATTCCATTGCTGACGCCGGAGCAGGAGCGTGAACTGGCCGAGAGTCTCTACTATGAGCAGGATTTGGGGGCGGCTCGGCAGATGGTGCTCGCCCACCTGCGGTTTGTCGTCCATATCGCCCGTAGCTATTCCGGCTACGGCCTGGCCCAGGCTGACCTGATCCAGGAAGGCAACGTCGGCCTGATGAAGGCTGTGAAGCGTTTCAACCCGGAAATGGGTGTGCGCCTGGTGTCGTTCGCCGTGCACTGGATCAAGGCGGAAATCCACGAGTTCATCCTGCGCAACTGGCGCATTGTCAAAGTGGCCACCACCAAGGCCCAGCGCAAGCTGTTCTTCAACCTGCGCAGCCAGAAGAAGCGCCTGGCCTGGTTGAACAACGAGGAAGTCCACCGCGTGGCGGAAAGCCTCGGTGTGGAGCCCCGTGAAGTGCGCGAGATGGAAAGCCGGTTGACCGGCCAGGACATGGCCTTCGACCCGGCGGCGGAAGCCGACGACGACAGTGCCTTCCAGTCTCCGGCCAATTACCTGGAAGACCACCGGTATGACCCCGCGCGTCAACTGGAGGATGCCGACTGGAGCGAAAACTCCAACAGCAACCTGCATGAAGCGCTGGAAGTGCTCGACGAGCGCAGCCGCGACATTCTCTACCAGCGCTGGTTGGCGGAAGAGAAGGCCACGCTGCATGACCTGGCGCAGAAGTACAACGTTTCGGCCGAGCGGATTCGCCAGCTGGAAAAGAGTGCGATGAACAAGCTGAAGCTGTCGATTGCCGCGTAAACGCCGAGGCAATAAAAAACGCCCCGATCTGATCGGGGCGTTTTTGTTTGAGGTGGTGACAGGCTGCTAGTCATGTTGGGTTATTGCGGGCCTCTTCGCGGGCAAGCTCCGCTCCCTCAGTGGACCGAGTTGTACGCCAATTTTGTATACGCCACAAAACTTGTGGGAGCGGAGCTTGTCGGATCGCCGCACCGCCGCGAAGACGGCAGCACAGGCACCGCAGCGATAACCTTTATAACGCCCATGGCGCCTTGCGCGAGTTGTTCAACCCCACCAGATACTCATCGCCACCCAACTGGCTCATCTGCTGGCGAATCCAGCCGGCCCGGCGTGCCACATAGATGCTCGGATGACTGGCGCTCCACTCTCGCGGATTGGGCAGCACCGCCGCCAGCAGGCTGGCCTGCTGGCGCGACAACGACGCCGCGCTCACGCCGAAGTGGTGCCGCGCCGCCGCTTCCGCGCCGAACACGCCGTCGTCCCACTCCACACTGTTCAGGTACACCTCGAGAATCCGCTGCTTGGACCAGGTCAGCTCGATCAGCGCGGTAAACCAGGCCTCCAATCCCTTGCGCAAATAACTGCGGCCCGACCACAGGAACAGGTTCTTCGACACTTGCTGGCTCAAGGTACTGGCGCCGCGAATCGAACCGCCGCGCTCGTTATGCTCGAAGGCAGCCTGGATCGCGTCGAAGTCGAAACCCCAGTGCTCGGGGAATTTCTGATCCTCGCCGGCCATCACCGCCACTTTCAGCTCGTCGGAGATCTGCTCCCATGGGCGCCAACTGCGCTGCAGGTCAATGGGCTCGCCATCGGTCCAGGACTCGATCTTGCGTTCGACCATCAGCGCGGTAACGGGCGGCGGCACCCAGCGAAACAGCAGCACCAGCAGCACGCTGCCAATGGCGAACCATTTCAGAACGGTGACAAGGCGGCGGAAAAGGAATTGCAACATAGAGATGGCTTGGCCGGGGCGTGGGAGCGGGCCATTATACAGACCCTGTGCCCCCTGAATGGAGTTCGTCATGTTGCGTGGTTTTCTGCTGCTGGCCGCCTTTTTCGGTTTTACCGGCGTCGCCCTCGGGGCCTTTGCCGCCCACGGCCTGAAGGACCGTCTGAGCGCGGAGTACCTGGCGATTTTCCACACCGGCGTGACCTATCAGCTGGTACACGCCCTGGCGCTGTTCGGCGTCGCCCTGCTGGCGACCCATATTCCAGGGCGTTTGGTCACCTGGGCCGGCCTTGCGTTTACCATCGGGATTATCCTGTTCTCCGGCAGCCTGTATCTGTTGACCCTGAGCGGTATCGGCAAACTGGGGATTATCACCCCGTTCGGTGGCCTGGGCTTCCTGATCGGCTGGTTCTGCCTCGGTCTGGCGGCCTGGCGCCTGCAGGCGGCTTGAGCGGACCCTCAGGTAGACGAATGGCTTGGGTCACTTGGACTGATCGGGCTAGAATGCTGGCCCCTAAAAATGATGGCAGCCCGGCGCATGCGTATTCAATTGAACGGTGAACCCTTTGAACTGCCCGATGGTGAGACCGTCGCGGCGTTGCTGGCCCGGCTCGATCTGGTCGGGCGGCGGGTGGCGGTGGAGCTGAACCTGGATATCGTTCCGCGCAGCCAGCATGCCGACACCGCTCTGCGTGAAGGCGATCAGGTCGAAGTGGTGCAAGCCATCGGTGGCGGCTAGCCCAAACCCCGTGAAAACTGCTGCGCTCGGTAATACGGCGTTAAAAACAGGCTCGGACGGCTCATTTACAGCCAGTAAACTCCGAGGCCTCGCCTGTTTTTGCCTTGTCTCCCCTTCGCTCGCTACGTTTTCACGCGGTTTGTTTTATTTAAGGACGATCCACCCTGCAAGCCCTCAACCTTTCAAGAGGATTTCCGAATGAGCACTGTTCGTAGCGACAAGCCCTTCGTGCTGGCCGGCCGTACCTACCGGTCCCGTCTGCTGGTGGGCACCGGCAAATACCGCGATATGGAAGAAACCCGCCTGGCCATCGAGGCCTCGGGTGCCGAGATCGTCACCGTGGCCGTGCGCCGGACCAACCTGGGGCAGAACCCGGGTGAACCGAACCTGCTGGATATCCTGCCGCCGGATCGCTACACCATCCTGCCGAACACCGCCGGCTGCTACGACGCCATCGAAGCTGTGCGCACCTGCCGCCTGGCCCGTGAGCTGCTGGACGGCCACAACCTGGTGAAGCTGGAAGTCCTGGCCGACCAGAAAACCCTGTTCCCCAACGTGATCGAAACCCTCAAGGCCGCCGAAGTGCTGGTCAAGGAAGGCTTCGACGTAATGGTCTACACCAGCGATGATCCGATCATCGCCCGACAACTGGCGGAAATCGGCTGCATTGCGGTCATGCCGCTGGCGGGTCTGATCGGCACCGGCCTGGGGATCTGCAACCCGTACAACCTGCGGATCATCCTCGAAGAAGCCAAGATCCCGGTCCTGGTGGACGCCGGTGTCGGTACCGCCTCCGACGCCACTATCGCCATGGAGCTGGGTTGCGAAGCGGTGCTGATGAACTCGGCCATTGCCCATGCCCAGCAACCGATCCTGATGGCTGAAGCCATGAAACATGCCATCGTTGCCGGCCGTCTGGCTTATCTCGCCGGTCGCATGCCGAAAAAACTTTATGCCAGCGCCTCCTCGCCGCTGGATGGTCTGATCAAGTAAGAGCCTTTGATGACTGAATCGAACGACACGCCAATCCAGACGGAAGCCGGCGAAGAGCGCCAACACCGCCGTATCAAGAGTTTCGTGATGCGCGCCGGGCGCATGACCGAAGGTCAGCAGAAGGGCCTGGAGCAGGGGGCGCCGCTGTTTGTCCTGCCGCTGGCCGATGCGCCGGTGGATTTCGACCAGGTGTTTGGCCGCTCGGCGCCGCGCTCGCTGGAAATCGGCTTCGGCATGGGGCATTCCCTGCTGGAGATGGCGGCGGCCGCGCCGGAGCAGGACTTTATCGGTGTGGAGGTGCACCGTCCGGGTGTCGGTGCGCTGCTCAATGGTGTGCTGACCCAGGGGCTGAAGAACCTGCGGGTCTACGACTGCGATGCCATTGAAGTGCTCAACCGCTGCGTGGCAGACAATAGCCTGGATCGGCTGATGCTGTTTTTCCCGGATCCGTGGCACAAGAGTCGCCATCACAAGCGGCGTATCGTCCAGGCATCCTTTGCCGAACTGGTGCGTAGCAAGCTGAAGGTCGGTGGGATCCTGCACATGGCCACCGACTGGGAGCCGTATGCCGAGTACATGCTGGAAGTGATGAGCGTCGCCCCAGGGTATCGCAACCTGGCCGAAGACGGCAAATGCGTGCCGCGTCCTGCCGAACGTCCGATCACCAAGTTCGAGCGCCGTGGCGAGCGACTGGGGCATGGGGTCTGGGACCTGAAGTTCGAGAAGCTGGCCTGAGGCGCTGAGGCGCTGAGGTGAGTCGGACGCCGTGCAATCCCTGTGGAGCCGGCTTGCCGGCGATGGGGCCCTTGAGGCCG
>NZ_JALLIX010000023.1 GCF_023242365.1 Pseudomonas sp. MWU13-2100 | reverse complement strand
AACGCACACGATCGAACGCAGGACCTGTGGGAGCGGAGCTTGCCCGCGAAGGGGCCAGGGCAGGCACCCACGAGTGAATGAACTCACGCGAAATATTCAGTGTCATTGATCCACCCGCTCCCTGATCCAGCTCCTGTATTTTCAAGCTTTTCCAGCTTCAGGAGGGTCAAGGATGACTACTCGTTTCAACTCCTGCCAATTACGTAAGGGCCGTTATTCGGAGTTCGGTGGTATTTATTTGCTGACGGCGGTGGTCCGGGAACGTGAACCCATCTTCAGGGATTTCAATCTTGGACGCCTGCTGGTCCATAGTTTCAGATCCGCAGAGGAAGAACAGTTGGCACGTTCCCTGGCTTGGGTGGTGATGCCTGATCATTTTCATTGGCTCATCGAGCTTCAGGGGACCTGCCTTGGCGATTTGGTGCGTAGGACCAAGTCCCGGGCAACCTGTGCCGTCAATCGAAGGTTGCAGCGCACGGGCGCGCTCTGGCAAAGCAGCTTCCATGATCGGGCGATACGTCGGGAAGAAGATTTGCAGTCTGTGGCGCGCTACATAGTGGCCAATCCACTGCGAGCCGGCCTGGTGACGCGGGTGGGTGACTACCCGTTGTGGGATGCCATCTGGCTTTAGACCGGTGTTGACTGCTCTGGCCTCTTCGCGGGCAAGCTCCGCTCCCACCCAGTTAGGGGCGAACCGGTTTACATGTGCGTCACACAACCTGTGCAGGGGCGAACCGGTTTACATGTGCGTCACACAACCTGTGCAGGGGCGAACCGGTTTACATGTGTGTCACACAACCTGTGCAGGGTCGAACCGGTTTACATGTGCGTCACACAACCTGTGCAGGGGCGAACCGGTTTACATGTGTGTCACACAACCTGTGCAGGGTCGAACCGGTTTACATGTGCGTCACATAACCTGTGGGAGCGGAGCTTGCCCGCGAAGAGGCCGGCAGTATCAATGCGCCTCTCCCGGTTTGATCCCCGCCGGCAGCGCCTTGGTCAACAGCACCGCCAACATGCTGATCCCCAGCGCGATCCCGACAAAGTGGAAGGCGTCGTTATAGGCCATGATCGACGCCTGCTGGTGGGTGATCTCGCTCAGTTTGCCCAGCGCCGCGCCGTCGCCGCCGAGCTTCTCCGAAAGCATGCTCAGGCGCTCGGCCACCTGCGGGTTGCCCGGCACGATCGCCTCGCGCAGATAGTCGAAATAGATCTTGGTCCGAGCATCCAGCAAGGTCGCGAGCAGGGCGATGCCGATGGCCCCGCCAAGGTTGCGCAGGATGTTGAACAGGCTCGACGCCGACCCCGCGTCCTGGGGCAGGATATAGGCAGTGGCGATCAGCGAGATGGTCACCATGATCAGCGGCTGGCCCAGCGCCCGGATGATCTGGATCTGGTTGAACTGCGGGCCGGCAAAGTCCGGGTTGAGCACCCCGGAGGAAAAACTCGCCAGCCCGAACAGGCCGAAACCCAGGGTGCAGAGCAGCTTCGGTGAGATGAACTTCATCAGCTTGGGCACCAGTGGAATCAGGAACAATTGCGGCACCCCCATCCACATGATCACCTCGCCGATCTGCAGGGCGTTGTAGTTCTGGATCTGCGCCAGGTATAGCGGCAGCAGGTAGATCGAGCCATACAGGCCCACGCCCATGCCCAGGCTGGCAATGCTGGACAGGCCGAAGTTGCGGTTCTGCAGGATGCGCAGATTGATCAAGGGGTTGGCTTTGGACAGCTGCAGGATGACGAAGGTGATCAGGCTCAGCAGGGCGATACTGCCCAGCGTCACGATCAGGTCCGACTCCAGCCAGTCCTTGCGGTGGCCTTCCTCGAGGAACACTTGCAGGCAACCCAGGCCGATGCCGAGGCTGACGATCCCGGCGTAGTCGGTGCTCTTGAGCAGTTCCCAATGGGCCTCTTTCTTCTCCAGGCCGTAGAGCAGGCCGCTGATCATGATCAGGCCGGGCGGGATGTTGATGTAGAAAATGTACTGCCAGCCCCAGTTCTCCGTGAGCCAGCCGCCAATGGTCGGGCCGATGGACGGGGCAAAAGTGGCGGTCATGGCGAACATGGCCATGCCCTTGGCGCGGTGGTGGTCCGGCAGCTTGATCAGGGTCAGGGTGAAGGCCAGGGGAATCAGCGCGCCGCCGGTGAAGCCCTGCATGGCGCGGAACACGATCATGCTTTCCAGGCTCCAGGCCATGGAGCAGAGCAGCGACGAGGCGAGGAAACCCAGCGAAACCCAGACCGCCAGCCGCCGCGCCGAGAGCAATTGCACCAGCCAGGCGGTAAGGGGAATCATGATGATTTCCGCCACCAGGTAGGATGTGGAAATCCACGAGCCTTCCTCCAGGGTTGCCGACAGGGCGCCCTGGATATCCTTGAGCGAGGAGTTGGTGATCTGGATATCGAGCACCGCCATGAAGGCGCCAAGCATCACGCTCATCACCGCGATCCAGTCCCGGCGGGTCGGTTCGCCCACCGGTCGGATCAGTTGATCACCGGCCATGCTGGGCGTCGCGCAGATCGACCTTGACGGTGACCGACATGCCCGGACGGATCTTGCCCCGCAAGGGGTTGTCGGCGGCAAAGGTCAGCTTGACCGGGATGCGTTGCACCACCTTGGTGAAGTTGCCGGTAGCGTTGTCCGGCGGCAACAGGCTGAACTGCGCGCCGGAGGCGGCGAACAGGCTTTCGACCTGGCCCTGGATCGGTGTGTCCTCATAAGCATCGAAGGTCAGCGTCGCGCTCTGTCCCGCGAGCATATGGCCGATCTGGGTTTCCTTGAAATTGGCCTGGATCCAGATGTCCTGGTCCGGGACGATCGACAGCAGGTAGGCGCCGGCCTGCACATATTGGCCGTTGCGCGCCGCGCGCTGGCCGACCAGGCCGCTGATGGGGGCATGGATCTCACTGCGGGTCAGGTTCAGTTCGGCCTGGGCCAGGTCGGCGCGGGCATTGGCGATCATGGCGTCGAGACGCTTGAGCTCGGCGCCCAGGGCCGTGACCTGCTGGCGTTGACCTTGCAGGTCGGCCTGGGCCTTGGCCACTTGCGAACGGGCGATATGATTGTCGGCGGAAAGCGTGGTGACCCGTTCTTCCGATACGTAGCCGGGCTTGCGCAGGGTCTGCGCGCGGTTCAGGTCGAGTTGCGAGCGACTAAGGCTGGCCTGGCTGGACGCGACCTGGGCATCGGCGGCGGCGATCAGGCTGGCCTGTTGGGTCAGCTTGCTCTGGGCCTGCAGGCGTTCGGCTTCGCGGGTGGCGAGGGTGGCATTGGCCCGGTCGACGGCGAGCTGGAAGTCGGCGCCTTCGAGGCGAACCAGCAACTGGCCTTTCTCCACATGCTGGTTGTCCGCCACCAGCACCTGGTCGATGCGCGCGCCCAACTGGCTGGAGACCCGGGTGATCTCGCCCTGGACATAGGCGTTATCGGTGCTTTCATAAAAACGTCCCTTGAAGAACCAGTGGGCGAAAAAGCCCAGGGCGATCAACAGGACCAGGAACAGGAAAACAGACAGTCGACGCTTGAGTTGGGAGGGCATGGGTATTAACACATCAATGTGTAAGTGAATTTTACGGTAGACGAATCTGGCACAGCAGTTCTAATGGGTAAATGCCAGCAACCGAGAAAGCCCGGTTTTCGCGGTCTGGAGCCATTTTTACACCGAAGCTTGGCTTATATGCCCTCTGTCGGATGCCCTGTGCTGGAGCCCGGACGGCTGCGCCTGTTACCATTCGCCCTTTGTTTTATCTCCATTTCGAGACCGCCCATGACCACCGTTCGCACGCGCATCGCGCCATCGCCCACCGGCGATCCCCACGTCGGCACCGCCTACATCGCTTTGTTCAACTATTGCTTTGCCAAGCAGCACGGCGGTGAGTTCATCCTGCGGATCGAAGACACCGATCAGTTGCGTTCGACCCGCGAGTCCGAACAACAGATCTTCGATGCCCTGAACTGGCTGGGTATCACCTGGGCCGAAGGCCCGGATGTCGGCGGTCCCCACGGCCCGTACCGGCAGAGCGAACGTAGCGAGATCTACAAGAAATATACCCAGCAACTGGTGGATATGGGCCACGCCTTCCCGTGCTTCTGCACCGCCGAAGAGCTGGACCAGATGCGTGCCGAGCAGATGGCCCGCGGCGAGACGCCGCGTTACGACGGCCGTGCGCTGTTGTTGTCCAAGGAGGAGGTGGCCCGCCGCCTGGCCGCCGGTGAACCCCATGTGATCCGCATGAAGGTACCGAGCGAAGGCGTCTGTGTGGTGCCGGACATGCTCCGTGGCGATGTCGAGATCCCGTGGGACCGCATGGACATGCAGGTGCTGATGAAGACCGACGGCCTGCCGACCTACTTCCTGGCCAACGTGGTCGACGACCACCTGATGGGCATCACCCACGTCCTGCGTGGCGAAGAGTGGCTGCCGTCGGCACCGAAACTGATCCTGCTCTACGAATATTTCGGCTGGGAGCAGCCACAGCTGTGCTACATGCCGCTGCTGCGCAACCCGGACAAGAGCAAGCTGTCCAAGCGCAAGAACCCGACCTCGGTGACCTTCTATGAGCGCATGGGCTTCATGCCTGAAGCCATGCTCAACTACCTGGGGCGCATGGGCTGGTCGATGCCCGACGAGCGCGAGAAGTTCTCCCTGGCGGAAATGGTCGAGCACTTCGACCTGTCCCGCGTCTCCCTGGGCGGGCCGATCTTCGATATCGAGAAATTGTCCTGGCTCAACGGCCAGTGGCTGCGTGACCTGCCGGTGGAAGAATTCGCCAGTCGGGTGCAGAACTGGGCGCTGAATCCCGAGTACCTGATGAAGATCGCGCCGCTGGTCCAGGGCCGGGTCGAGACCTTCAGCCAGGTCGCGCCGTTGGCGAACTTCTTCTTCGCCGGCAGCCTGCCGCTGGATGCCAAGCTGTTCGAGCACAAGAAGCTCTCGGCCGACGAGGTGCGCAAGCTGATGCAGTTGATCCTGTGGAAGCTGGAAAGCCTGCGCCAGTGGGAAAAGGACAGCATCACCGCGACCATCCAGGCGGTGGTCGACTCCCTGGAGTTGAAGCTGCGCGATGCCATGCCGCTGATGTTTGCCGCGATTACCGGGCAGGCCAGTTCGGTGTCGGTGCTCGATGCCATGGAAATCCTCGGCCCGGACCTCACGCGTTTCCGTCTGCGCCAGGCCCTGGATCTGCTGGGCGGGGTGTCGAAGAAAGAAAACAAGGAATGGGAAAAGCTGCTGGGCGCGATTGCCTGAGGCCTTCCTGTTTCTGTGGGGCCCTGTGGGAGCGGAGCTTGCCCGCGAAGGGGCCCTCAAGGCCGCCAAGAGCTTCGCGGGCAAGCTCCGCTCCCACAAGACCGCGCGCTCTGCGGATCGGCTGTTCGTGCAGGGATGGCGTTTTAGCCCCGGTTTCACCGGGGCAGGGCGGTAAGTGGTTGTTATGCCGACAAAAAAAATTCAAAAAGTTTGAAAATAAGTTTGAAAATAAGTTTGACAGCTCCCTGATACGCCCTTAAGATTCGCCCCGTCCTCACCGATGAGGGGCTATAGCTCAGCTGGGAGAGCGCTTGCATGGCATGCAAGAGGTCGACGGTTCGATCCCGTCTAGCTCCACCAATTTACACTTCAAGGCCTGGCCACACCGGCTTTGAAGTTGTAGGAGCCGGCTTGCTGGCGATGATATCGACACGGTGTTCTTTTGAGCCGCGTTGAATGGATCGCAAGAAGTCCAGGTCCTGCAAATGTTAGAAGGGTTTGCGTCCCCTTCGTCTAGTGGCCTAGGACACCGCCCTTTCACGGCGGTAACAGGGGTTCGAGTCCCCTAGGGGACGCCAGTTTTACAGAAGCGATGTTGCAGGTTGATGTCGTTCCGCCTCCGAGGCGAAAAATCCGGGGCTATAGCTCAGCTGGGAGAGCGCTTGCATGGCATGCAAGAGGTCGACGGTTCGATCCCGTCTAGCTCCACCAATTTACACTTCAAGGCCTGGCCACACCGGCTTTGAAGTTGTGGGAGCCGGCTTGCTGGCGATGATATCGACACGGTGTTCAGTTGAACCGCGTCGAATGGATCGCAAGAAGACCAGGCCCTGCAAATGTTAGAAGGGTTTGTGTCCCCTTCGTCTAGTGGCCTAGGACACCGCCCTTTCACGGCGGTAACAGGGGTTCGAGTCCCCTAGGGGACGCCACGATTGCCCGCTCTGCGGGATTTTATAAGGGTCATTCAATTATTGAATGACCCTTTTGTTTGTCTGGCGTTTGGCCTTTTGCTCCCTGCAATCTATTTTTCAATCAGCATGGCTCGGACCAGCGGTCAGAATAAAGTCTTGCGGAAAAATATTATGTGAATAATATTTGTCCGTGATGTCTGGAGGTGGCAATGAACGACAAGAAAGCTCAAACCCGCGAGCGCATTTTGCAGGCGGCGAGTAACGCGCTGATCCAGCGCGGTCCGGTCGAGCCGAGCGTCAGTGAAGTGATGGGCGCCGCCGGGTTGACCGTAGGCGGTTTCTACGCGCACTTCGAAAGCAAGGACGCGCTGATGCTGGAGGCGTTCAAGCAATTGCTCGCCCAGCGCCGGGCGAAGATGAGCGAAGTCGACAGCCAGTTGCCCGGGGAAGAGCGGCGGGCCCTGTTCGCGGCGTTCTATCTGTCGCGCAAGCACCGTGACGCGGTCGAGCAGGCCTGTCCGATCCCGTCGATCGTCGGGGAAATGTGCAACCTGCCGGAATGTTTTCGCGAGGCCTTGAACGAGCATGTGGAGCTGATGGTCGCGCAACTGGCATCCAGCCCCGAGGACACCGACAAGGCCCTGGCCGATATCGCCCTGATGATCGGCGGCCTGGCCGTGGCCCGGGCGCTGGGCCCTGGCGAGTTGTCCGATCGGCTCCTGCGGGCGGCCAAAACGGCGGTCATCTGAGGGCTGTTCCGTTACACTGCTGCGGTCTTTGATTTGACCGGGAGCGGTACATGAGTTGGGATCTGGCGACACCCTTCACCCTCGACCTGCAGGTGGCCGACGAGGATATCGACGGTCTCGGGCACGCCAACAACGCGGTATATGTCAGTTGGCTGGAGCGCTGTGCCTGGCGTCACTCGCAGCGCTTGGGCCTGGACCTGAGCGAATATCGGCGTCTGGATCGGGCCATGGCGGTGGTCCGTCATGAAATCGACTACCTGGCCGCCGCCTACGAAGGCGACGAGTTGCAGTTGGCAACCTGGATCGTCGACTGGGACCAGCGCCTGAAAATGACCCGGCGTTTCCAGCTGGTCCGTCCCAGCGACAACCTGACCCTGCTGCGCGCGCAAACCACCTTTGTCTGTATCGAACTGTCCAGCGGCAAGCCCAAGCGCATGCCGGCGGAATTTATCGAGGGCTACGGGCCGGCCGTGCAGTCGGTCTGAGGGCGTACCGGTTTGCGCCGGAACCCCGTAAACTGCCGCACTTTTTCGATTCCCTATGAGAATACCCATGCAAATTGCCCTGGCACCCATGGAGGGCTTGGTCGACAACATCCTGCGTGATGTGCTGACCCGCGTTGGCGGTATCGACTGGTGTGTCACCGAGTTTATCCGGATCAATGACTCGCTGCTGACGCCGGCCTACTACCACAAGTTCGCCCCTGAGCTGCTGACCGATGCCCGCACGGCGGCCGGCGTGCCGCTGCGGGTGCAACTGCTGGGTTCCGATCCGGTGTGCCTGGCGGAAAACGCGGCGTTGGCCTGCGAGCTGGGCTCACAGGTGATCGATCTGAATTTCGGTTGCCCGGCCAAGACCGTGAACAAATCCCGGGGCGGGGCGGTTCTGCTCAAGGAGCCGGAGTTGCTCAACGCCATTGTCGAGCAGGTGCGGCGCGCGGTACCGGCGCATATCCCGGTGACCGCGAAGATGCGCCTGGGGTTCGACAGTCCGGATGGGGCGTTGGTCTGCGGTACGGCGTTGGCCGAAGGTGGTGCGTCGCAAATCGTCGTGCACGCCCGGACCAAGGTCGACGGCTACAAGCCGCCGGCTCATTGGGAATGGGTGGCGCGTGTGCAGGAAGTGGTCAAGGTGCCGGTGTTCGCCAATGGCGATATCTGGTCGGTGGACGACTGGCGCCGCTGTCGCGAGATCAGCGGCGCCGAGGACATCATGCTTGGTCGCGGTCTGGTCTCGCGTCCGGACCTGGCCCGGCAGATCGCCGCGGCGCGGGCCGGCGAAGAGGTGGTGGAGATGACCTGGGGCGAGTTGCAACCGCTACTGCGCGACTTCTGGGCGCAGGCGGTGGCACAGCTGACGCCACGCCAGGCGCCGGGCCGTTTGAAGCAGTGGCTGGCGATGTTGACGCGCAATTATCCGCAGGCGGTGGAGCTGTTCACTCACCTGCGCCGCGAGACCGATTGCGACGCGGTCGGGCGCCTGTTGCATGTGCCGTTGCCGGAAGCGGCCTGAAAAATTTCACGACAATCTCTTGAAATGCGTAGGCGAGTTCCTATTTAGGGAGTACGCGATGCCGAATTCGGGTCGCGGACTAAACCACTCGCTGAATTTCAGGAGATTGACATGACTACCGCATTTTCCCTGGCTCCACTGTTCCGTTCCTCCGTCGGTTTCGATCGTTTCAACGATCTGTTCGAAACCGCGTTGCGCAACGAGCCGGGCAGCAGCTACCCACCCTACAACGTTGAAAAACATGGCGACGACCAATACCGCATCGTCGTGGCCGCCGCCGGTTTCCAGGAAGAAGACCTGGAACTGCAGGTCGAGAAGGGCGTGCTGACCGTCAGTGGCGGCAAGCGTGAGACCAAGGCTGAGAACGTCAGCTACCTGCACCAGGGGATCGCCCAGCGTGCCTTCAAGTTGTCCTTCCGCCTGGCCGACCATATCGAGGTCAAGGCCGCGGACCTGCGCAACGGTCTGTTGAATATCGACCTGTTGCGGGTCGTCCCGGAAGAGGCCAAGCCAAAACGCATTGCCATTAATGGCGCGCAACAGCCGGCCCTGCAGCATTGATCTGAAGCTGCACCCACTGAAAAACCCCGCCTTCGAGGCGGGGTTTTTCGTTGTGCGGCGGTCTCGGGAGTTCCCCCGCCAACCTGGTCGACATCGAACCTGAAGCCGGCTTGCTGGCGATGGCGGCCTCGTCGTCACCCTCGCCACTCCAGCCTCTCGGCTGAACGCCAGCAAGCCGGTTCCTACAGGTCGGTGGTGTGCTCGGTCGCGGGGGATTCCAGGAGCTTTTTGAACTCGTCCAAAGGCAGCGGTCGGCTGTGCAGGTAACCCTGGTACAGGTGGCAACCCAATCCCTCCAGGAATACCAGTTGCTCCGGCAGTTCCACCCCTTCGGCAATCACCGTCAGCCCCAGGCTGCGGGCCATGGCGACAATCGCTCGGATGATCTCCGCATCGTTGGGGTCGTGGGTCGCGTCGCGCACGAACGACTGGTCGATCTTCAAGGCGTCCACCGGCAGGCGCTTGAGGTAGGTTAGCGACGAATAACCGGTACCGAAATCATCCATGGCAAAACTGACGCCGATCTTGTTCAGGCGGCGCATCTTGCTGATGGTGTCCTCCAGGTTCTGGATCACGATGCCTTCGGTGATTTCCAGCTTCAGCATCGAGGACGGCACGTTGTAGCGGGTCAGCGTGCGCTCCACCTGTTCGACGAAATCGGTCTGGCGGAACTGCCGCGGGCTGATGTTCACACACAGGCTGAAAGCGTGGCTGATCAGGCCTTCGCCGAGCAATAAGCCGAAGGCTTCGCAGGCGTGGTCGAGGATCCAGGTGCCGACTTCAAGGATCAGCCCGCTGTCTTCCAGGACCTTGATGAACTCGGTCGGCGATTGCGCGCCGAGTTCCGGATGGTGCCAGCGCACCAGGGCTTCGGCGCCGATGATGCTGTTGTCGCGGGCGTCCACCTGGGGCTGGAAATGCACACTGAACTCGCCCCGGGAAAGCGCCTGGCGCAGGTCGTTTTCCATGCGCAGGCGTTCGCTGGCGGCTTTCTGCATGGTGCTGTGGAACAGTTGGGTGATATTGCGCCCGGAGTCCTTGGCCCGGTAGAGCGCGATATCGGCGCGCTTGAGCAGGTCGGCGGGGGTCGTGCCATGGTCGGGAATCAGCGCCACGCCGATGCTCGGGGTTACTTGCAGGCGTTGGCCGTCGAGGAACATCGGTTCGGCCAGCAGCTCGCGAATGGTGTCCGCCAGCTCGCGGACTTTGTGCGTGACTTCGCTGCGTGAACCCTCCAGGCCGCTGAGCAGCACCACGAACTCGTCGCCGCCGAGGCGTGCCACGGTGTCCTCGGTGCGCACGCTGGCTTCCAGGCGGGCGGTCACCACCTTGAGCACGGTGTCGCCCACCGGGTGGCCGAGGGAGTCGTTGATGTGCTTGAAGTGGTCGAGGTCGAGGAACAGCAGGGCGCCGCGCAGGTTATGGCGCTTGAGCAGGGCGATCTGCTGGCTCAGGCGGTCCATCAGCAGGGCGCGGTTGGGCAGGTTGGTCAGCGGGTCGTGATAGGCCAGGTGGCGGATCTGCGCCTGGGCGTTCTTCAATTGGCTGATATCGCGGGCCGTCAGCAGCAGGCACGCGGTTTCATTGAGGATGATGGGTTCGACCGAGACTTCGACGGTGAGCACATCGCCGCGCTTGTTGCGTCCGAGCATGTCGCGATGCGGGACATGGCCCTTTTCCTTCAATTCCGCCAGCAGGGCGCTACGCTGTTTGTGATCGGCCCAGACACCGATTTCATACACGGTACGGCCGATGACTTCGCTGCTGGTGTAGCCGGTCAGCCGGCAGAAACCATCGTTGACCTCCAGGTAGCGCCCGCTGTCGCGCTCGGTGATGGTGATGGCGTCGGGGCTGGAGTGGAAGGCCTTGGCGAACTTTTCCTCGCTGGCCTTGAGCGCCGCTTCGGCCCGTTGTTGCTGGGTGATGTCGCGTAGCGTGGTGACGATGCAGGGCTGTTCCTCGACCACGATCTGCCGGCTGTTGATGACGCAGGTCAGGGCGTGGCCGCGCTTGTGATGGACGACCACTGCCACGTTGTTCAGGGCCTGGTCACGGATTACCTGCTGTATGCGCAGCAGGCGTTTGGCCGTGTCGTCCCACAAGCCGATCTGCTCGGCACTGCGATTGCGCACTTCGTCGATGTTCCAGCCGAACACCTGGGTGAAGGCCGGGTTGATCTCGATGAACTGCCCGGTTTCTTGGCGTGTGACGCAGATCGGGTCGGGACTGACCTGGAACAGGCTGGCGAATTTCTCTTCCGAGGCCATCAGGCGCTGTTCGCGTTCCACCTGATCGGTGATATCCAGCAGGGTGCCAGCCATGCGCAAGGGGTTGCCCTGTTCGTCGCGGTAGAGGCGGGCGCGGCTTTCCAGATAGCGCGAAGTGCCGTTTTCCAAAGGCACCCGATACGTCAGCTGATAGTTGCCTTCCGGCCCTTCGCGCAGACTGCGGTAGGCATGGCGCATGCTCTCGCGTTCGCTCGCGGGCACACCGTCGAAAAATGCATCGAAAGATTCATGGAATGGCTGCGGCTCCAGCCCGTGCAACTGCGCGGCGCGCGCCGAGCCGTAGAGCATGCCGCTGGGGATATGCCAATCCCAGGTGCCCAGTTGCGCCGAGTCCAGGGCCAGGTCGAGGCGTTCCTGGCTGTCCTTGAGGGCCTGCTCGGCGTTCTTGCGTTCGGTGGTGTCGAGAAAGGTGCTGAGCAGATAGGCCTGGCCTTCCAGTTCGACCCGCTGGGCGCTGAGGATGCCAACGTGAATTTTCCCGTTGCTGGCCCGTAGCCGCACCTCCTGGCTGACCGACTCGCCCTTGGCAGGGAGCGACTTGAGCAGGCGCTGGCGTTCTTCGGGATCGGCCCAGAGTCCCAGCTCCAGTGTGGTCCGCCCGATCACTGAAAGCGCGGGCCAGCCGAACAGGCTTTCGAAGTATTGGTTGGCCTCGCTGATCAGGCCGTCCTCCTCGCGAGTCAGCAGCACCATGTTGGGGGACAGGTGAAACAGGGTGGCGAAGCGTTTTTCCGAGCTGCTGAGGGCATGCTCGCGCCGGCGTTGGTGGGTGATTTCGCGAATGACGCCGATCATCCGCGGCTTGCCATTCTTGTCCGGCAACAGGCTGCCATTGATTTCCAGCCAGTGCAGGCTGCCATCGGGCCAGCGGATGCGATGATGCATGGCCTGCTCGACGGGTTCGCCCTCCAGTACGGCATGAAAGGCCCGCAAGGTGCGCGCCCGATCCTCGACCGGCAGCAGGTCAAGGTAGTCGAGATCCTGGGGCAGTGGCTGGTGCGGATCGAAGCCGAACAGCGCCTGGGTGCCGCGGGACCAACTGACCTGGCCGGTTTCAATATCCCAGTACCAGGCGCCGAGGCGCGCCCCGTTGAGGGCGGCGAGCAGTTGCGCGGCGCTTTCCCAGCTCTGTTCCGACACCTGGGGATCGAGTGCGTGAATGCGTGGCAGGGGTGGAATACGGCTGGCGTGCTTGGGCATTTACAGCTGTCCTTGGGATGAAAGGAACGTTGTGCCGCAAAAAGCTGTTTGGAATAAAGCAGGCTTGTCTTATGCCGTCAATCCTGGGCTATCGCTCTGCGCATCCAGCAAAGCCATGAAAGCCCGGGCGGCATTCGACAGTGTCCGTTCCGTGTGCAGGATATAGCCTAGCTGGCGAGTCAGTTGTATGCCGGGTAAAGGTATGCGTGCCACCTGGTCGTCGAGCATGGTTCGAGGCAGGACGCTCCAGGCCAGGCCGATGGAGACCATCATCTTGATGGTTTCCAGATAGTTGGTGCTCATGGCGATGTTCGGCGTCAGGCCCTGGGCTTCGAACAGGCGCTGGACGATATGGTGGGTAAAGGTATTGCCACCCGGGAAGACCGCCGGGTGATGGGCGATGTCCTTGAGGGTGACCGGGCTGTGCCTGGCCAGCGGATGCTCGAGGGCGACGACGAAATCCAGCGGGTCGTCCCACACCGGCACGGCGCGTACCAGCCCGTGGGGTTCCGGCGCCAGGGTGATCACCGCCAGTTCGGCGCGGCCGTGGAGGATTTCCTCATAGGCGACCTCCGAATCGAGGAACTGGATATCCAGCGCCACCTGCGGGTAACGCCGGGTAAAGGTGCGCAGCAGGGGGGGCAGGCGGTGCAGGCCGATGTGGTGACTGGTGGCCAGGGTCAGGCGCCCGCTGACTTCACCGGTGAGGTTGGTCAGTGCCCGGCGGGTGTCGTCCAGCACATTGAGAATCTGGTAGGCCCGTGGCAGCAGGGCCCGACCGGCCTCGGTCAGGCCGATTTCGCGGCCCAGGCGGTCGAACAGGCGGACATTGAGTTGCTGTTCAAGGCCGGCGATGCGTTTGCTGATCGCCGGCTGCGTCAGGTGCAGGCGTTCCCCGGCACCGGAAAAACTCCCGGTCTCGGCGATGGCAATAAATGCATTGAGGTTGGCGAGGTCCATGTGCTGTATTCCAAATAGTTATCCAAAGCATAAAAAATATGAATTTGAGTTATTCACTCTAACGCCATAGCATCGACCTCACAAGCCAAGGGGTTATTGAGAACAGTCATCAATGACCCGGGGCATAGAAACAAGTTGATGAGGAAACGTCTGATGGCCGGCAAAACGCTTTACGACAAGCTCTGGGATTCTCATGAAGTGAAACGGCGCGATGATGGATCGTCGCTGATCTATATCGACCGTCACATCATCCATGAAGTGACTTCGCCCCAGGCTTTCGAAGGCCTGCGCCTGGCCGGGCGCAAGCCTTGGCGTGTCGACTCGATCATCGCCACCCCGGACCACAACGTGCCGACCACTCCGGAGCGCAAGGGCGGGATCGAGGCGATTGTCGACCAGGTGTCGCGTTTGCAGGTGCAGACCCTCGACGATTACTGCGATGAATATGGCATCACCGAATTCAAGATGAATGACGTGCGTCAAGGCATCGTCCATGTGATCGGCCCGGAGCAGGGGGCGACCTTGCCGGGCATGACCGTGGTTTGCGGCGACTCCCATACCTCGACCCACGGCGCTTTTGGTGCCTTGGCCCACGGTATCGGCACCTCCGAGGTGGAGCACGTGTTCGCCACCCAGTGTCTGGTGGCCAAGAAGATGAAGAACATGCTGGTGCGGGTCGAAGGCACCTTGCCGTTTGGCGTGACCGCCAAGGATATTGTCCTCGCCGTGATCGGCAAGATCGGCACCGCCGGCGGTAACGGCCACGCCATCGAATTCGCCGGTAGCGCGATTCGCGACCTGTCCGTCGAAGGCCGCATGACCATCTGCAACATGTCCATCGAAGCGGGGGCCCGCGTGGGCCTGGTGGCCGCCGATGAAAAGACCGTGGCTTACGTCAAGGGCCGTCCTTTCGCACCCAAAGGCGCGGAGTGGGACCTGGCCGTCGAAGCCTGGAAAGACCTGGTGTCCGATGCCGATGCGCAGTTCGACACCGTGGTCGAACTGGATGCCGCGCAGATCAAGCCGCAGGTCAGCTGGGGCACCTCGCCGGAAATGGTCCTGGCGGTTGACCAGAACGTGCCGGACCCGGCCCGCGAGCCTGATCTGGTCAAGCGTGGCTCGATCGAACGCGCCTTGAAGTACATGGGCCTGACCGCGAACCAGGCGATCACCGATATCCAGTTGGACCGCGTCTTTATCGGCTCCTGCACCAACTCGCGGATCGAAGACCTGCGTGCCGCGGCGGTGATCGCCAAGGGCCGCAAGGTCGCCTCGACCATCAAGCAGGCGATTGTCGTGCCGGGTTCGGGCCTGGTGAAAGCCCAGGCGGAAGCCGAGGGCCTGGACAAGATCTTCCTCGAAGCCGGATTCGAATGGCGCGAGCCGGGTTGCTCGATGTGCCTGGCGATGAACCCTGACCGCCTGGAAAGTGGCGAGCACTGCGCCTCGACGTCCAACCGGAACTTCGAAGGGCGCCAGGGTGCCGGTGGTCGTACCCACCTGGTGAGCCCGGCCATGGCCGCCGCCGCCGCCGTGAGCGGTCGTTTTGTCGACGTTCGTGAATTGATCTGAGGAGCGCAGCATGAAAGCCTTTACCCAGCACACCGGTCTTGTCGCGCCTCTGGATCGTGCCAACGTCGACACCGACCAGATCATTCCCAAGCAGTTCCTGAAGTCGATCAAACGCACCGGCTTTGGTCCCAACCTGTTCGACGAGTGGCGCTACCTGGACGTGGGTTATGCCTACCAGGACAACTCCAAGCGGCCGTTGAACAAGGATTTCGTCTTGAACGCCGAGCGATACCAGGGCGCCAGCGTGTTGCTCGCCCGGGAAAACTTCGGCTGCGGCTCCAGTCGTGAGCATGCGCCATGGGCTCTGGAGGAGTACGGTTTTCGCAGCATCATTGCGCCGAGCTATGCCGATATCTTCTTCAACAACAGCTTCAAGAACGGCCTGTTGCCGATCATCCTAGGCGACAATGAAGTCGACGAGCTGTTCCAGCAGGTCGAGGCCAACCCGGGTTACCAACTGACGGTCGACCTGCAGGCACAGACCGTGACCCGTCCGGACGGTAAGGTCTACCACTTTGAAGTCGATGCGTTCCGCAAGCATTGCCTGCTCAACGGCCTGGACGATATCGGCCTGACCTTGCAGGACGGCGAGGCGATTGCCGCCTTTGAAGCCAAGCACCGGGCCAGCCAGCCCTGGTTGTTTCGCGACGCCTGATTTGAGGTAGGCAGGGCCGGCCTCTTCGCGGCGATGCGGCGCCCCGACAAGCTCCGCTCCCACAGTCTTCGGTCGTTCTCCGATCTTGTGTTCGACGCAACACTGTGGGAGCGGAGCTTGCCCGCGAAGACGGCCTAATCGGCAATACACAACGTTCGGCAAAAAGGAAAACCCCATGACCGGCAAAGCTCACACCGCAGTCGTTCAAAAGCAATTCGGCGAACAAGCCAGCGCTTACCTGAGCAGCGCCGTGCACGCCCAGGGCGCCGAATTCGCGCTGCTCCAGGCCGAACTGGCCGGACGCTCCGATGCCCGGGTCCTGGACCTGGGTTGCGGCGCCGGTCACGTGAGCTTCAATGTTGCCCCGCTGGTCAAGAAAGTGGCCGCCTACGACCTCTCGCAGCAGATGCTCGACGTGGTCGCGGCTGCCGCTAGCGAGCGCGGCCTGAGCAATATCACCACCGTGTGCGGCGCGGCCGAGTGCCTGCCGTTCGCCGATGGCGAGTTCGACTTCGTCTTCAGCCGCTACTCGGCGCACCACTGGAGCGACCTGGGCCAGGCCTTGCGCGAAGTGCGCCGGGTCCTCAAGCCCGGCGGCGTGGCGGCCTTCATCGACGTCATGTCCCCCGGCAGCCCGTTGTTCGACACCTACCTGCAAAGTGTCGAGGTTTTGCGCGACACCAGCCATGTCCGCGATTATTCGGCGGGCGAGTGGCTGCGCCAGGTCAGCGAGGCCGGGTTGCACGTACGCAGCACCCAGCGTCAGCGCCTGCGCCTGGAGTTCAGCTCCTGGGTCGAGCGCATGCGCACCCCGCAGCCGCTGCGGGTGGCCATTCGCGATTTGCAGCAGGCAATGGGCGCGGAAGTGCGAGAATACTTTGAGATCGAGGCCGACGGTTCGTTCAGTACCGATGTCCTGGTGCTGTGGGCCGAGCGCTAGACTTTTTCCCGGTGCGCTCGTGACCATGGGCGCTCCGACAGATGACATGAGGAAAGCATGAGCAAGCAGATTCTGATTCTTCCAGGCGATGGTATCGGTCCGGAAATCATGGCCGAAGCGGTCAAGGTGCTGGAACTGGCCAACGACAAGTACAGCCTCGGTTTCGAGCTGAGCCACGACGTGATCGGCGGCGCCGCCATCGACAAACACGGCGTGCCCTTGGCCGATGAGACCCTTGATCGCGCCCGCGCCGCCGATGCCGTGCTGCTGGGTGCCGTTGGCGGGCCGAAGTGGGACAAGATCGAGCGCGATATCCGTCCTGAGCGCGGCCTGCTGAAGATCCGTGCGCAACTGGGCCTGTTCGGCAACCTGCGCCCGGCAATCCTCTACCCGCAACTGGCCGACGCTTCCAGCCTGAAAGCGGAAATCGTCGCCGGCCTGGATATCCTGATCGTCCGTGAACTGACCGGCGGTATCTACTTCGGCGCGCCACGCGGCACCCGCACGCTGGATAATGGCGAGCGCCAGTCCTACGACACCCTGCCGTACAGCGAAAGCGAGATCCGCCGCATTGCCCGGGTCGGTTTCGACATGGCGCGAGTGCGCGGCAAGAAGCTCTGCTCGGTGGACAAGGCCAACGTCCTGGCCTCCAGCCAGCTGTGGCGTGAAGTGGTCGAGCAGGTTGCCCTGGATTACCCTGACATCGAACTGAGCCACATGTACGTCGACAACGCCGCCATGCAACTGGTGCGGGCGCCGAAGCAGTTCGACGTGATCGTCACCGACAATATGTTCGGCGACATCCTGTCCGACGAAGCCTCGATGCTCACCGGCTCCATCGGCATGCTGCCGTCGGCGTCCCTGGATGCCCACAACAAAGGTATGTACGAGCCGTGCCACGGCTCTGCGCCGGACATTGCCGGGCAGGGCATCGCCAACCCGCTGGCGACCATCCTGTCGGTGTCGATGATGCTGCGTTACAGCTTCAATCTGCACGAGGCGGCGCAGGCGATCGAGACTGCGGTCAGCCGTGTGCTGGACCAGGGCTTGCGCACCGGCGACATCTGGTCGGCCGGTTGCACTAAAGTCGGTACGCAGGAAATGGGCGACGCAGTAGTCGCCGCGCTGCGGAATCTGTAATCTCTCGGGCCCACCGCCTCTTTCATCCCCGGAAGCGGTGACCCACTTTTGTAAAAGGTGTAGTTGCGATGAAACGTGTAGGTCTGATCGGTTGGCGCGGTATGGTCGGTTCCGTGCTCATGCAGCGGATGCTGGAAGAGCAGGATTTCGACCTGATTGAGCCGGTGTTTTTCACCACCTCCAATGTCGGCGGCCAAGGCCCGTCGGTGGGCAAGGATATTGCTCCGCTGAAGGATGCCTACAGCATTGAAGAGCTCAAGACCCTCGACGTGATCCTGACCTGCCAGGGCGGCGACTACACCAGCGAGGTTTTCCCCAAGCTGCGCGAAGCCGGCTGGCAGGGCTACTGGATCGACGCCGCGTCGAGCCTGCGTATGCAGGATGACGCGGTGATCATCCTCGACCCGGTCAACCGCAAGGTCATCGACCAGCAGTTGGACGCCGGTACCAAGAACTATATCGGCGGCAACTGCACCGTCAGCCTGATGCTGATGGGCCTTGGTGGCTTGTTCGAAGCCGGGCTGGTGGAGTGGATGAGCGCCATGACCTACCAGGCGGCCTCCGGTGCCGGCGCGCAGAACATGCGCGAGCTGATCAAGCAGATGGGCGCGACCCATGCGGCGGTCGCCGATGAACTGGCCAACCCGGCCAGTGCCATCCTCGACATCGACCGCAAGGTGGCCGAGGCCATGCGCAGCGAAGCCTACCCGACCGAGAACTTCGGCGTGCCGCTGGCCGGCAGCCTGATCCCGTGGATCGACAAGGAACTGCCGAACGGCCAGAGCCGCGAAGAGTGGAAGGCCCAGGCCGAGACCAACAAGATCCTCGGTCGCTTCAAGAGCCCGATCCCGGTGGATGGTATCTGCGTGCGCATCGGCGCCATGCGTTGCCACAGCCAGGCGCTGACCATCAAGCTGAACAAGGACGTGCCGATCGCCGATATCGAAGGGTTGATCAGCCAGCACAACCCCTGGGTCAAGCTGGTGCCGAACCAGCGCGAAATCAGCATGCAGGAGCTGAGTCCGACCAAGGTCACCGGTACGTTGAATATCCCGGTGGGCCGTCTGCGCAAGCTGAACATGGGCTCGCAGTTCCTCGGTGCCTTCACCGTGGGCGACCAGTTGCTCTGGGGCGCGGCCGAACCGCTGCGGCGCATGCTGCGTATCCTGCTGGAGCGTTGATCCGCTGAGGCTTTGAAAAAACCCGCGTCTCGTCAGAGTCGCGGGTTTTTTTTGGTTTTCAGAGAGTTGCCGGATCACTTTGTGGGAGCGGAGCTTGCCCGCGAAGAGGACCTTGAGATCGCCGAAAGCTTCGCGGGCAAGCTCCGCTCCCACATTAGGGGGGGAGGGCGGCCTTCAGTGGAACAAGCGGCGATAAATTGCCTGACCGCCGCGTCACGGGTAAAGTGCCGCTCCCCCCGTTCTACCTGAGGTCATCCCATGAGCCAGTCCTTTGATATTGCCGTGATCGGCGCTACCGGCACCGTCGGCGAGACCCTGGTGCAGATCCTCGAAGAGCGCGATTTCCCGGTGGCCGACCTGCACCTGCTGGCCAGCAGCGAGTCGGCGGGGCACTCGGTGCCGTTCCGGGGCAAGAACGTGCGGGTGCGCGAAGTCGATGAATTCGACTTCGGTAAAGTCCAACTGGTGTTCTTCGCGGCCGGTCCTGCGGTGACCGTCAGCTTTGCCCCGCGTGCAACGGCGGCGGGCTGCACGGTGATCGACCTGTCCGGTGCCTTGTCCGCGCCGCAGGTCGTGCCAGAGGCCAATTCCGAGGTGCTGGCGACCCTGGGCAAGCCAGTGCAGGTCGGCAGCCCGAGCGCCGCGGCCACGGCGTTGGCGGTGGTGCTGGCGCCGCTCAAGGGCCTGGACATCCAGCGGGTCACACTCACCGCTTGCCTGGCGGTATCGAGCCAGGGCCGCGAGGCGGTAACCGAGCTGGCCCGACAAACGGCCGAGTTGTTGAATGTCCGTCCGCTGGAGCCGCGTTTTTTCGATCGGCAGATGGCCTTCAACCTGCTGGCCCAGGTCGGCAAGCCGGACGCCCAAGGGCAAGTCTCGCTGGAAAAACGCCTGGTCAGCGAGCTTCGCGAGTTGCTCGCGGTGCCTTTATTAAAAATTTCAGTGACTTGCATTCAAGCCCCAGTGTTTTTCGGCGATAGCTATAGTGTCTCTTTACAAACCGCCGGCGAGGTTGATCTGGCCTCGGTGAACGCTACGCTGGAAGCAGCGCCGGGGATCGAACTGGTGGAAGCCGGCGACTACCCGACGGCGGTGGGTGACGCGGTGGGTCAGGATGTGGTTTATGTCGGACGGGTGCGCCGCGGTGTGGATGACCCGTGTGAGCTGAATCTGTGGCTGACAGCCGATAATGTACGCAAAGGTGCGGCATTGAACGCTGTGCAACTGGCAGAGCTGTTGATAAAAGACCTGCTGTAAAAGATACTTGGCGGCAATTTGCAGAATGATTCTAGCCTGACGCTATGCTCAGGCTGGTTGCTGGAGGTGAACCTGTCCTCGGGCATTTGCAAGGGCGTCGGCTGAAACCGCGCGCTGCGGCGATGTTTTCAAGGGCGCGCACGCTGCCGCAAGGCGGGCGACACCACCTTCTCGCTAGCCGAGGAATGCACAAACAAAGGAAGAGGCTATGGTTCAAGTTCGCAAACTGGTGTTAGCAATAGCGGCCGCTTCGGCGCTGTCTTCCGGTATGGCACACGCGCTTGGGCTGGGGGAAGTGACCCTCAAGTCAACTCTGAACCAGCCACTGCTGGCAGAAATCGAATTGCAGGATGTCAGTGGCCTCAGTGCCTCGGACATCGTGCCGAGCCTGGCCTCGCCCCAGGCCTTCGCCGATGCCGGGGTCAGTCGTCAGGATTTCCTCAACGACCTGACGTTCACGCCGGTGATCAACCCCAGCGGTCGCAGCGTGGTGCGTGTCACCTCGAGCAAACCATTGTCCGAAGCCTATGTCCGTTTCCTGGTGCAGGTGCAATGGCCCAACGGCCGGTTGATGCGCGACTACAGCGTGTTGCTCGATCCGTCGAAATACACCCCGCCCGCCGACGCCGCCAAGCCTGCTGGCGCGGCCGCCGCGAGTGCGGCGACCGCGCCTGTCGCGCCAGTGACCGCACCGACCAAGGCCAAGCAGTACACCACCGGCCCCAACGACACCTTGTGGGACATCGCCTTGAAGGAGCGCAATGGCGCTTCCGTGCAGCAGACCATGCTGGCGATACAGGCGTTGAACCCGGGGGCTTTCCTCGACGGCAACATCAACCGCCTGAAGACCGGCCAGGTATTGCGCCTGCCTGATCGCGTGGAAAGCCGCGCGTTGGCGCAACCCAGGGCCATCGCTGAAGTGGCGGCACAGAATGCCGCCTGGCGTTCCGGGCGGCGTTCGCACCATGCCGGCAAGCAACAGATCGATGCCACCCGGCACAAAGGGACCGAGGGCGCGCCGGCCAAGGCTGCGGGCAAGGACAACCTGAGCCTGATCTCCGCCGAGTCCGGGAAGAAACACGGCAAAGGCGCCGCCGGTGACAGCAAGGCCTTGAACAACAAGCTGGCGGTGACCCAGGAAAGCCTGGATACCACCCGTCGCGACAATGCCGAGTTGAAAAGCCGGATGGAAGACCTGCAAAGCCAGTTGGACAAGTTGCAGCGCCTGATTCAACTGAAGAATGACCAGTTGGCTAAGTTGCAGGCCGAAGGTTCGACTGCCGCACCAGCGGCCGGGCAACCGGCCAATGCCATGTCCGCCCAGTTGGCGGTCAAGCCGGAAGCGGCCCCGGTTGCACCTGCGCCTATCGTTCCGGCGGCAGAAGTGGCCAAGCCGGCAGCGGTTGAACCACCGATCCAACCTGAAACCCCCGCAGTGCAGGAGCGCAAGCTCGATGACCTGCTGGCCAGTCCGATTCTGATGGGGCTGCTGGCCGGCTCCGTGGTGTTGGTGTTCCTCTTGCTTCTGCTGTTCCTGGCGCGTCGGCGCAAGGCCAAGCAGGAAGCGGAGAAGCACCTGCGCATGGCCAAGGCGCTAAACGAGGAAAGCGGTTTTTCCGAAGAGCTGGACATGCCTGAAAGCAGTTTCGAGGGTCTGGAGGTCCCTCCGCCGAGCGTAAAGCTGGCACCCGCTCCGGCCCCGGTCCCGGCCGCTGAGCGTCCTACCGATGTATTGGACCAGGCTAACCTGCATATCCAGCGTGGTCACCTGAACCAGGCGGCCGGCTTGCTCGAAGAGGCGGTGAAGTACGAACCGCAGCGTACTGACGCGCGCCTGAAACTGATGGAAGTCTACGGCCAGCAGGGTGATCGCGATGCCTTTATCGCCCAGGAGCGACAGCTGCCTGCCGGTCAGCACCTGGCCGAGGTCGAGCAGCTCAAGAGTCGCTTCCCGTCGATGATCGCGGTCGCCGCGGTGGCGGGTCTCGGTGCGGCTGCGGCGGCTGAACTGAGTGAGGATTACGTCAAGGAACTGCTCGCCGACGAACCGCCGGCTCCCGCTCCGGTTCCCGTCCCGGCGGCACCTGAGCCTGAGCCGCAGGCGCCTGTGGCGGCGGATGATCTCTTCGACAGCGATTTCGACCTGAGCCTGGATGATCTCGAGGCCGCCTCGCCGACGGTGGTTGCCGCGCCGGCGGTGGATCTGGATGACCTGCAACTGGATGATGACTTGAGTTTCGAGTCGCTCCTGGAGCAGCAGACCCAGGCCAAGCCGGCTCTCGACGACCTGGCCGATTTCGATCTCGACCTGGGTGGGGAGGCACCACTGTCGACGTCGGCGGATGACGACTTCCTGCTGAGCCTGACCGAAGACCTGAAGGATTCCGATGCCGAGGTCCCGACCCTGGGCGCGGACGGTCTGGATGATCTGGATCTGCCGGCGGATTTCGATCTGTCGCTGGCGGACGAACTGGAAGCGCACGCCGGCCCGAATGCCTTCACCGATGAACTGGATGACGTCAATGCCGAGCTGGATCGCCTGTCCCAGAGCCTGGAGCAGCCGCCGCTCGCGGCGCCAAGCCTGGCGGCTGACGAGTTGCCGGAAGACGAGTCGTTCGACTTCCTTTCCGGCACGGATGAGGCGGCCACCAAGCTCGACCTGGCCCAGGCCTACATGGACATGGACGACAGCGATGGGGCGCGGGATATCCTCGCCGAAGTGTTGAACGAAGGCAGCGAGGCGCAGAAGACCGAAGCCCGGGAGATGCTCAAGCGTCTGGCTTGATCCGTGCCTCAATGAAAACGGCAGCCCAAGGGCTGTCGTTTTTGTTTATAGCGCGAACTAAAAGTCCCTCGCGCATGGCGTCTCGGCCGGCTGGCCTTATAATGCCCGCCTTTGCGTAAACCAGCAGGCTGTGAGTTCTTGGCAAATATAGATAACCCGGCCGCCGAAATGGCGGCCGACGGCTTTTTCAGGATCGCCCTGGGCGTCGAGTACAAAGGCTCGCGCTATTGCGGCTGGCAGCGTCAGGCGTCCGGCGTGCTGACGGTGCAGCAGACCCTGGAAGAAGCGCTGTCGAAAGTGGCGGACTCCCCGGTTTCGCTGATGTGCGCCGGGCGTACCGACGCCGGCGTGCATGCCTGTGGCCAGGTGGTGCACTTCGATACCCGCGCCGAGCGCTCGCTGAAGGCCTGGGTCATGGGGGCCAATATCAACCTGCCCCATGACGTCAGCGTCAGTTGGGCGCAGGTGATGCCGGCGCATTTCCATGCACGTTTCAAGGCCATTGCCCGGCGATATCGCTACGTGATCTACAACGACCAGATCCGCCCGGCCCACCTGAACCAGGAGATCACCTGGAACCACCGCCCGCTGGATGTCGAGCGCATGGCCGAGGCTGCCCGCCACCTGATCGGCACCCATGACTTCAGCGCCTTCCGGGCCGGCCAGTGCCAGGCCAAGTCGCCGATCAAGGAAGTGCACCACCTGCGGGTCACCCGCCACGGCAAGATGATCGTCATCGATATCCGTGCCGGGGCCTTCCTGCATCACATGGTGCGCAATATCGCCGGGGTGCTGATGACCATCGGTGCCGGCGAGCGGCCGGTGGAGTGGGCCAGGGAGGTCCTGGAAAGCCGGGTCAGGCGTACCGGCGGCGTGACCGCGCATCCGTTCGGCTTGTACCTGGTGCAGGTGGAGTATCGCGACGAGTTCGCCCTGCCGCAGCGTTACATCGGGCCGCACTTTCTCACCGGGTTCTCCGAACTTGACGGCTGACGCCCGGAAAAGCATTTGTTACCATCCGGGACTTTCTCGGAAAAACACTCGGGGTTTTACGACATGTCCGCCGTTCGCAGCAAAATTTGCGGGATTACCCGCATTGAAGATGCGTTGGCCGCCGTCGACGCCGGGGCCGATGCCATTGGTTTTGTGTTCTACGCCAAAAGTCCGCGTGCGGTGACGTTCCAGCAGGCGCGGGCGATTATCGCCGCCTTGCCGCCGTTCGTGACCACCGTCGGCCTGTTCGTCAACGCCAGCCGTTGCGAACTGGGGGAAATCCTCGACGCGGTGCCGTTGGACCTGTTGCAGTTCCATGGCGATGAAACCCGCGAGCAGTGCGAGGGCTATCACCGTCCCTATATCAAGGCGCTGCGGGTCAAGGCCGGTGACGATATCGCCGCGGCCTGCGAGGCGTATCCGAGTGCCAGCGGGATTCTTCTCGATACCTATGTGGAAGGGGTTCCCGGGGGAACCGGCGCGGCTTTCGACTGGTCCCTCATACCACGGGGCCTGAGCAAGCCGATCATCCTCGCCGGCGGCCTGACCGCCGACAACGTGGCCGAGGCCATTGCCCGGGTCAAACCCTATGCCGTGGATGTCAGCGGCGGGGTGGAGCAGGCCAGGGGCATCAAGGATCGTACAAAGATCGAGGCGTTCATGCGGGCCGTACGCGCTTGCTGAGCGCCAATGTGACGGCTGGCAGCCTGCCGCCGTCCATGCATACCGCCGCAGAAAACAGGCGGGCCCGGTTGTCCGACGGGCCGAAAACGAATTGGAGAAAGACAGCATGAGCAACTGGTTAGTAGACAAACTGATCCCTTCGATCATGCGTTCCGAGGTGAAGAAAAGCTCGGTGCCTGAAGGTCTGTGGCACAAGTGCCCATCGTGCGATGCGGTGCTCTACCGTCCGGAACTGGAAAAGACCCTGGACGTCTGCCCCAAGTGCAACCACCACATGCGCATTGGCGCTCGCGCGCGCATCGATATCTTCCTCGATGCCGAAGGCCGCGTTGAGCTGGGCGCCGAGCTGGAGCCGGTGGATCGTCTGAAATTCCGTGACGGCAAGAAGTACAAGGACCGCCTGACCGCGGCTCAGAAGCAGACCGGCGAAAAAGATGCGCTGGTGTCCATGAGCGGCACCCTGCTGGGCATGCCGGTGGTGGTTTCCGCCTTTGAGTTCTCATTCATGGGCGGTTCCATGGGCGCCATCGTCGGCGAGCGTTTCGTACGTGCCGCCAACTACGCCCTGGAAAACCGCTGCCCGATGATCTGCTTCGCCGCTTCCGGCGGTGCGCGGATGCAGGAAGCGCTGATTTCCCTGATGCAGATGGCCAAGACTTCGGCCGTGCTGGCGCGCTTGCGTGAAGAAGGCCTGCCGTTCATCTCGGTGCTGACCGACCCGGTCTACGGTGGTGTTTCCGCCAGCCTGGCGATGCTCGGCGACGTGATCGTCGGCGAACCCAAGGCACTGATCGGCTTCGCCGGCCCTCGCGTGATCGAGCAGACCGTGCGCGAGAAGCTGCCTGAAGGCTTCCAGCGCAGCGAATTTCTGCTGGAGCACGGTGCGATCGACATGATCATCGCCCGCCAGGAACTGCGTCCGCGCCTGGGCAACCTGCTGGCGCAGATGATGGGCCTGCCGACGCCCGAGTACATTGCCGTGCCGGTCGAACCTGTCATTGTCCCGCCGGTGCCTGCAAGCCTATGACCGAACGTACCCTGGGCGAGTGGCTCGCCTACCTGGAGCAATTGCACCCATCGGCCATCGACATGGGGCTGGAACGCTCGCAAGAGGTAGCGAACCGCATGGGGCTGGGCAAGCCGGCGCCTCGGGTAGTGACCGTGACCGGCACCAATGGCAAGGGTTCGACCTGCGCCTTTGTCGCCGCGTTGCTGCAAGCGCAGGGGCTCAAGGTCGGCGTCTATAGCTCGCCGCACCTGCTGCGCTACAACGAGCGCGTGCAGATCAACGGGGTCGAGGCGACGGATGCGCAGCTGTGCGAAGCTTTCGTTGCCCTCGACGCCGGGCGCGGCGAGACATCCCTGACCTATTTCGAGATGGGCACCCTGGCCGCGCTCTGGCTGTTCGAACGCGCGGGCCTGGATGTCGTGGTCCTGGAAGTCGGTCTTGGCGGACGCCTGGACACCGTCAATGTGGTCGATGCCGACCTTGCGCTGGTGACGAGTATCGGTGTCGATCATGCCGAATACCTGGGCAATACCCGCGAGTCGGTGGCGTTCGAAAAGGCCGGGATCTTCCGTCCGGGCGCGCCGGCGCTGTGTGGCGACCTGAGCCCGCCGCAGCCGTTGCTGGACAAGGCCCGCGAGCTCGGCAGTCCGTTCTTCCTGCGTGGTCGGGACTTCGATCTTGGCCTTACCGACGCGAACTGGCAGTGGCGCGGCGTTGACCGCCAGGGCCAGGTGGTCGAGCTGCGCGATCTGCCGTTGCTCGACCTGCCCATGGAAAACGCTGCCCTGGCATTGCAGGCCTATCTGCTGATGGACTTGCCGTGGCAGCCCGAGCGGATTGCCCGGGCGCTGCGAGATACCCGTATGGTCGGCCGGCTGGATCGGCGTAAGCTGGAGTGGCAAGGCCGGTCGCTGAACCTGATGCTGGACGTCGGGCACAATCCCCATGCCGCCGAATACCTGGCCGAGCGCCTGGCGCGCAGTCCCTTGAAGGGGCGGCGCCTGGCGGTGTTCGGGTTGTTGTCGGACAAGGATCTCGACGGTGTGGTTGCGCCCCTTGAGCGTTACGTCCAGCACTGGGCGGTGACGCCGTTGCAGACGCCGCGCAGTCGCCCGGCCGCTGATCTGCAAGCCGCGCTGGCGGCCCGTGGTGCGACGGTAAGTGTTTACGGAAGTGTCGCCGCAGCGCTGGAGGGGCAATGTGCCCAGGCCTCGGCCGATGACGAGATTCTGTTGTTCGGATCGTTTTTTTGTGTTGCCGAGGCGCTGGAGTGGCTGGCCCGGCGCGCCACGGAGGAGGCTGCCAATGGCAATGCTGGATAAAGCTTACAAGCAGCGGATGGTCGGCGCTCTGGTACTGGTGGCGTTGGCGGTGATCTTCCTGCCGATGCTGTTTTCCCGCCAGGACGAGCAGCGTCAGGTTCGGGTCGAGGCGCCGACGGCGCCCCAGGCCTCGGCGCTGCCCCAGGTCAAGGTCGAGCCGGTGCCGGTTCCCGAGCCGCAGGCATTGCCCCAGGAACCGGTTCCGGCTGATGACGGGGGCGAGCAAACTCCGGTGCCTGTCGCGCCGGCCCCGGCACCCAAGCCTGTGGCGCCGGTCGCGGCGGCCAAGCCGGTGGCACCTGCGTCTGTCGCCAAGCCAGCCCCGACGCAAACCCCGGCCCAGGTGGTCGCGGTGGCGCCGGCCAAGCTCGATACCACGCAAAATCGCGTGGACCCCAATGGTCTGCCGATCAGTTGGTCGGTGCAACTGGCCAGCCTGTCCAGTCGCGACAGCGCCGAAAGCCTGCAAAAGACCCTGCGCAGCCAGGGTTACAACGCCTATATCCGTTCCTCCGATGGCAAGAACCGGGTATTTGTCGGTCCGTTGATCGAGCGTGCCGAGGCTGATCGGCTGCGTGACTTGCTGGGTCGTCAGCAGAATCTGAAGGGCTTTGTCGTGCGTTTCCAACCAGAACGCGGTTAAGTGTGCGGGTTTGTATCGAAATGCTCTGACAATCGCCTTACCAGTGGGGCGGCGCTCTGCTAAAATGCGCCGCCTTATCCGTCTGTAGGCTGCACTGTGCCATTTACCTGGGTTGACTGGGCGATTATTGCGGTAATCGTCGTTTCTGCGTTGATCAGCTTGAGCCGTGGTTTCGTCAAGGAAGCCCTGTCCCTGCTCACCTGGATCATTGCCGGCGCGGTCGCCTGGATGTTCGGTGGCTCGTTGTCCGTGTACCTGACCGACTATATCCAGACACCTTCGGCACGCGTGATCGCGGGCTGTGCAATCATGTTCGTCGCCACCCTGCTGGTGGGCGCCATGATTAACTATCTTATCGGCGAACTGGTTCGCGTCACCGGCCTGTCCGGGACCGATCGCTTCCTGGGCATGGCCTTCGGTGCCGCCCGCGGCGCGCTGCTGGTGGTGGTGGCCGTCGGGTTGCTGAGCCTGGGGCCGGTCCAACAGGATTCGTGGTGGCAGAGCTCCCAGCTCGTGCCAAAATTTCTATTGGTCGCCGACTGGTCCAAGAACCTCATCCTGGGGTGGAGCAGTCAGTGGCTAGCCAGCGGAATCAGCGTACCCGCTGACCTTCCGTTCAAGGAACATCTCTTGCCGGCCAAAACGCCTCAGTAAGGGCTGTTCAGTTCAGATTCATTAAGTAGGGGTTGCGTCGCATGTGTGGCATCGTCGGTATCGTCGGTAAGTCGAACGTCAATCAGGCGCTGTATGACGCGCTAACCGTGCTCCAGCACCGCGGCCAGGACGCTGCCGGTATCGTGACCAGCCATGACGGCCGGTTATTCCTGCGCAAGGACAACGGCCTGGTCCGCGATGTGTTCCATCAGCGGCACATGCAGCGCCTGGTCGGACACATGGGCATCGGCCATGTGCGCTACCCGACCGCCGGCAGCTCGACTTCGGCTGAAGCCCAGCCGTTCTATGTCAACTCGCCGTACGGCATCACCCTGGCGCACAACGGCAACCTGACCAACGTCGAACAGTTGGCCAAGGAAATCTACGAGTCGGATCTGCGCCACGTCAACACCAACTCCGACTCGGAAGTGTTGCTCAACGTGTTCGCCCACGAGCTGGCCCAGCGCGGCAAGCTGCAACCGACCGAAGAAGACGTGTTCGCCGCGGTCACCGACGTGCACAACCGTTGCGTCGGCGGCTACGCGGTGGTGGCGATGGTGACCGGCTACGGCATCGTCGGTTTCCGCGATCCCCATGGTATCCGTCCGATCGTGTTCGGCCAGCGTCACACCGACGAAGGCGTCGAGTACATGATCGCCTCCGAGAGCGTGTCCCTGGACGTGCTCGGTTTCACCCTGATCCGCGACCTGGCACCGGGCGAAGCGGTGTACATCACCGAAGACGGCAAGCTGCACACCCGCCAGTGCGCCACCAACCCGTCGCTGACCCCGTGCATCTTCGAACACGTCTACCTGGCGCGTCCGGATTCGATCATCGACGGCGTGTCGGTGTACAAGGCGCGTCTGCGCATGGGCGAGAAGCTGGCGGAGAAGATCCTGCGCGAGCGTCCGCAGCACGACATCGACGTGGTCATCCCGATTCCGGACACCAGCCGTACCTCGGCCCTGGAACTGGCGAACCACTTGGGCGTGAAGTTCCGCGAAGGCTTTGTGAAGAACCGCTATATCGGCCGGACCTTCATCATGCCCGGCCAGGCGGCACGCAAGAAGTCCGTGCGCCAGAAGCTCAATGCCATCGAGCTGGAATTCCGCGGCAAGAACGTCATGCTGGTGGACGACTCCATCGTGCGCGGCACCACCTGCAAGCAGATCATCCAGATGGCCCGCGAAGCCGGCGCGAAGAACGTCTACTTCTGTTCGGCGGCCCCGGCGGTGCGTTACCCGAACGTCTACGGCATTGATATGCCGAGTGCCCATGAACTGATCGCCCATAACCGGACGACCCAGGATGTGGCTGACCTGATCGGCGCCGACTGGCTGATCTACCAGGACCTGTCGGACCTGATCGAGGCCGTCGGTGGTGGCAAGATCAAGATCGAGAACTTCGATTGCGCGGTGTTCGACGGCAAGTACGTCACCGGCGACATCGACGAGCACTACCTGGCCAAGATCGAGCAGGCGCGTAACGATGCGTCCAAGGTCAAGACCCAGGCGGTCAGCGCGATCATCGATCTGTACAACAACTGAGTAAAAACCGGCTCTGGGGTGTGGCCGCGGTGCTGAAAACACCACAGCCCCTATAGGCGCCGGGCTTGTGTGGGAGAGTTTGTTGTGGGAGCGCAGCTTGTGTGGGAGCGGAACTTGCCCGCGAAGCTTTTAGCGGCCTCAAGGCCCCCTTCGCGGCGGTGCGGCGTTCCGACAAGCTCCGCTCCCACACAAGCTGCGTATCCATGCAAGCCCTGTTTCTGCCGGGGTGTACCTGCGCGGAGCCGGTTTTGATCTTCAAGAGAATCGAGCAAGGAGTAGCAGCATGAGTCAGGAATGGGATGCCGGTCGGTTGGACAGCGATCTCGAGGGCGTGGCCTTCGACACCCTGGCCGTCCGCGCCGGTCAGCACCGCACGCCGGAAGGCGAGCATGGCGACCCGATGTTCTTCACCTCCAGCTACGTGTTCCGCACCGCGGCCGATGCGGCGGCGCGTTTCGCCGGGGAAGTGCCGGGTAACGTCTACTCGCGTTACACCAACCCCACCGTGCGTTCCTTCGAAGAGCGCATCGCGGCCCTGGAAGGGGCTGAGCAGGCAGTTGCCACCGCCACCGGCATGGCCGCGATCATGGCCGTGGTCATGAGTCTGTGCAGTGCCGGCGACCATGTGCTGGTCTCGCGCAGTGTGTTCGGCTCCACCATCAGTCTGTTCGAGAAGTACTTCAAGCGCTTCGGCGTTGAAGTCGACTACGTGCCGTTGGCCGAGCTGTCCGGCTGGGACGCGGCGATCCGGCCGAATACCAAATTGCTGTTCGTCGAGTCGCCGTCCAATCCGCTGGCCGAGCTGGTGGATATCGCCGCCCTGGCTGAAATCGCCCATGCCAAGGGCGCGATGCTGGTGGTCGACAACTGCTTCTGCACGCCGGCCCTGCAGCAGCCGTTGAAGCTCGGCGCGGACATCGTCGTGCATTCGGCGACCAAGTTCATCGACGGCCAGGGCCGTTGCATGGGCGGCGTGGTCGCCGGGCGTGGCGAGCAGATGAAGGAAGTCGTCGGTTTCCTGCGCACCGCCGGGCCGACCCTCAGCCCGTTCAACGCCTGGATCTTCCTCAAGGGCCTGGAAACCCTGAACCTGCGCATGCGCGCCCACTGTGCCAATGCCCAGGCTCTGGCCGAGTGGCTGGAGCAGCAGGACGGTATCGAGAAGGTCCATTACGCCGGTCTCAAGAGCCACCCGCAGCACGAACTGGCCCTGCGCCAGCAGCGCGGCTTCGGTGCGGTGGTGAGCTTCGAGGTCAAGGGCGGCAAGGAGGGTGCCTGGCGCTTTATCGATGCCACCCGGTTGATTTCGATCACCGCCAATCTGGGCGACAGCAAGACCACCATCACCCACCCGAGCACCACCTCCCACGGCCGTCTGGCGCCGCAGGAGCGTGAGGCTGCGGGGATTCGCGACAGCCTGATCCGTGTCGCCGTCGGCCTCGAAGACGTTGCCGACCTGCAAGCCGACCTGGCCCGCGGGTTGGCGGCCTTGTGATCGAGTGGTCCCTGGACGCGGCCGTTGCCAGCAACGGCCGCGTCGCCCTGGTCACGGGCGCGGCGCGCGGCATCGGCCTGGGGATTGCGGCCTGGTTGATCAGCGAAGGCTGGCAGGTGGTCCTCACCGATCTCGATCGTGGTCGTGGCGGCAAGGTCGCCAGGGTCCTGGGTGAAAATGCCTGTTTCATCGGCATGGATGTGGCCGACGAAGCCCAGGTGGCCAAGGGCGTTGCCGAGGTCTTGGGCCGTTTCGGCCGGATCGATGCCCTGGTGTGCAATGCGGCGATTGCCGATCCGCACAACATCACCCTCGAAAGCCTCGACCTGGCGCACTGGAACCGGGTGCTGGCGGTCAATCTCGGCGGGCCGATGCTGCTGGCCAAGCACTGTGCGCCTTATCTGCGTGCCCACTGTGGCGCGATCGTCAACCTGGCCTCTACCCGTGCGGCGCAGTCGGAACCCGACAGCGAGGCCTATGCGGCGAGCAAGGGCGGCCTGTTGGCCCTGACCCACGCCCTGGCCATCAGCCTCGGGCCGGAGATCCGGGTCAATGCGGTCAGTCCGGGCTGGATTGATGCGCGGGATCCGTCAGTGCGCCGGGCCGACCCCTTGAGCGACGCCGATCATGCCCAGCATCCGGCGGGAAGGGTAGGGACGGTCGAGGATGTGGCGGCACTGGTGGCATGGTTGCTGTCGAGGAATGCCGGGTTTGTCACCGGCCAGGAGTTCGTGGTTGACGGTGGCATGAGCCGCAAGATGATCTATCGCGACTAGCCTGGTTCCGGCGGTGGTGGGGGCTTCACCGCCGTGGACGTGACACGATTCTGTCTTTTTCTGAAAAACTTCAAGCAGGCTATTGACTTAGGTCCGCTACCTGCGTAAATTTCGCGGCCTCAACGAAGCAAAGGGTGATTAGCTCAGCTGGGAGAGCATCTGCCTTACAAGCAGAGGGTCGGCGGTTCGATCCCGTCATCACCCACCACTCGTTGAGCTTCTCGCAAGAGAATCGGATGTTCCGCAAGGAGCCTCCAACCGACGCGCAGCGGTAGTTCAGTCGGTTAGAATACCGGCCTGTCACGCCGGGGGTCGCGGGTTCGAGTCCCGTCCGCTGCGCCATATTTGTACAGAGCGCCTCGTGCGTTCTGCGATTGAAAAGCACCGAAGCTTTTCGATCACGGGTTTCAAGGTTTCAACGGACGCAAGTCCGAGCGATACGCAGCGGTAGTTCAGTCGGTTAGAATACCGGCCTGTCACGCCGGGGGTCGCGGGTTCGAGTCCCGTCCGCTGCGCCATACACCGCTTCAAGGCCCTTGAACTCCTTGAAGCAAAGAAAATGCCCCGGCTTGCCGGGGCTTTTTTTTGCCCGTTTTTCGCCAACGGCTACCTGGACTTCTTGCGCTGACTTGAAGTCGTCCCCCCTCGACTGTTTTATGACGTCATCAGCGTTCTATGGACGTTTAAAAGTGCCATAAACTTTTCGCTGTGCCCTGTTCTCGAAGTTACAAACTTTCGTTATTCATCCCTGTTGACGCGGAACTTCGTGGTTGTCTGATCTAGGACGATTCCTATGTTTTCGGCTCCCCCCTTTGACTAGAGTGAATCCACGCAGCGCCTGGCTTGCCCTCTGCAGCAGGCGCTGCGGTTTAAAGGTTTTCATTGTGGTTGAGGGTGCCTGATGGGCATCTGTCAAGAGGCTGGAATATGTCGATAAAAGAACTGATTCCTTATATTGATACCCTGCCTGACAGACCGTGTGGTCCGAATCTGGAATACCGGGCTGACTTTATTCAACTGTTACAAGAAGTAGAAGGTGGCAACGAAGTTCAATACGGCGAGCATTTGTATCCCGCCACGCCGGTGGACTGGAAGCGGGTGCAGTCGCTGTGCCTGACGTTATTGGCGGACGCCCTCGACTTGCGGGTTGCGGTTTGCCTGGCGCGAGCCCTGCTGGAGTTGCAGGGGTTGCCTGGTTTTGTCGAAGGGCTTCGCTTGATCAGCGGCCTGCTGCGCGAGCGTTGGGAGGATGTTCATCCCCAGCTTCTGGCCGAGGATGATCACGATCCGCTGGTGCGGCTCAATACGTTGGCTGAACTGGCAGTGCCGACCAGCGTGGTCCTGGTCCTCAAGCGTCAGCAGTTGGCAAGCGCCATGGGCCTTGAGCCGTTGTACCTGGCCGATCTGGCTTGCATCGTCGAGTCGGTCCAGGAGGAACCCCGGACCGAGGGACTGGCGCGCTTGGTCGGCCTGCTCGAATCCAGTGCCCACGATGAACTGGTCGAGAACCTGCGCTCCATCAGGACCCTGGTCGAGTTGATCGCACAGATCGGCGCTTGCCTCGAAGAAAAAACCGCAGCCGCCGGTATTTCCCCGCTGGGCGGGCTCGGGCGAGCCTTGGACAAGTGGTGCCGCGTTGCCGAGGAACGCTGCGGCAGCGTCTTGCCGGCGCCGGCCGATGACTCGCCAATGGCGGCTGCCACCCGCGTGGTAACGGCCGGCACGGCCGTCTGGAGCGGAATCTGCCAGTCGCGCGAGGACGTGGTCCGTGCCCTGGATGCCATTTGCGCCTACTACGCCCACCACGAGCCCTCGAGCCCGGTGCCCCTGCTGGCGGCCAGGACCCGACGGCTGGCCACCATGAGTTTCCTCGAAGCAATCGCCGAACTGGTGCCGGGCAGCCTCGCCGACCTGCACGCCCTGGGCGGTATCGCCCATGAATAACCTTTCTCTCCCTGCTCAGGTTGATTTTTATGTCCAGTAGCAACAGCCAGAAATTCATTGGCCGCAACCGTGCGCCACGGGTCCAGATCGAATATGACGTCGAGTTGTACGGCGCCGAAAAAGCGGTCGAGATTCCCTTTGTCAATGGCGTGTTGGCCGACCTCTCGGGCGCCAACCGGGCCGACTTGCCGGTGGTGGCCGAACGCAAGTTCCTGGAAATCGATATCGACAATTTCGATGAGCGCATGGCCGCCATCGAACCTCAGGTGCGCATCAGTGTGCCCAATCAACTGACGGGCGAAGGGCAGGTGGCGGTGTCGCTCAGCTTCAAGAGCATGGACGATTTTTCGCCCGGGGCCGTGGCCCGCAACGTCGAGCCTTTGCGCGAGTTGCTGGAGGCGCGCGATCAGTTGGCCAATCTGCTGACCTACATGGACGGCAAGAGCGGGGCCGAACAACTGATGGCCCGCTTGCTGGAAAACCCGGCCCTGATGCAATCGCTGCTGGTCCAGGCCAAACCGACCGTCACCGAGTCCGAAGACTGATGCCTTCGATAATCGCTCCCTGAAACAGGTAAATACCCGTGTCCGTCACTACTGAGAATCAGCCCGGTATCGATCCGGCGGTCGAACTGTCGCCCAGTGAATTCAACGACCTGCTGCAGCGCGAGTTCAAGCCGCGTGGCGAGCCGGTGCGCGAAGCCATCGAGAATGCGGTGCAGACCCTGGCCCAACAAGCGTTGCGCACGACCCACCTGATCGCCCACGACACCATCGGTACCATCCAGGCGCTGATCGGTGAAATCGACGCGAAGCTGTCCGCGCAGGTCAATGACATCCTCCATCACCCGGACTTCCAGGCCGTCGAGTCGGCCTGGCGCGGCCTCGACTACCTGGTGAGCAACACCGAGACCGACGAAAAACTCAAGATCCGCTTTATCAACCTTTCCAAGGATGAAGTGGCCCGTGAACTGAAGAAGTTCAAGGGCGCGGCCTGGGACCAGAGCCCGCTGTTCAAGAAAGTCTACGAACACGAGTACGGACAACTGGGTGGCGAGCCGTTTGGCGTGCTGATCGCCGATTACTATTTCGACAACAGCCCGCCGGATGTCGAGTTGCTCGGGTCGCTGGCGAAGATTGCCGCGGCGGCCCACGCGCCGCTGATCAGCGCGGCGTCGCCGGCGGTGATGTTGATGGACTCCTGGCGCGAAGTCGCCAACCCCCGGGACCTGAGCAAGTTGTTCCTGACGCCCGAGCACGCCGCCTGGCGCAACCTGCGGCGCTCCGAGGATTCACGCTATATCGGTCTGACCATGCCGCGCTTCCTCGGGCGTATTCCCTACGGTGCGCGCACCGCGCCGGTGGCGGAGTTCGCCTTTGAGGAAGTCACCGAAGGTCAGGCGCAGAACTACCTGTGGGCCAACGCCGCCTATGCCATGGGCATCAATATCAACCGCTCCTTCAAGGAGTATGGCTGGTGCTCGCGGATTCGCGGCATCGAGTCCGGCGGAGCCATCAGCGGCTTGCCGGTGCACACCTATCCGACTGAAGAGGGCGGTGTGGACATGACCTGTCCGACCGAGGTCGCCATCAGCGACCGGCGTGAGGTGGAGTTGGCGAAGAACGGCTTCATGCCCCTGGTGCATTGCAAGAACACCTCGCTGGCGGCCTTTATCGGCGCGCAGTCCTTGCACTGCCCCCAGGAATACGACGACCCCGATGCCACCGCGAATGCGCAGTTGGCGGCGCGCTTGCCGTATCTGTTCGCCACCTGCCGTTTTGCGCATTACCTCAAATGCATCGTGCGCGACAAGATCGGCTCCTTCAGCGAGCGCGAAGACATGGAGATCTGGCTCAACAATTGGATTGTCAAGTACGTCGAGCATAACCCGGCGACCGCCAGCGACGCCGACAAGGCACGCAAGCCGCTGGCGGGGGCCGAAGTGGTGGTGCAGGAAGTGGAAGGCAACCCGGGCTTTTACCAGGCCAAATTCTTCCTGCGTCCCCACTATCAATTGGAAGGACTGAGCGTATCCCTGCGCCTGGTCTCCCAACTGCCCTCGGTCAAAGGCTGAGGGTTCATGCCCGACCGGGGCCTGGCTCCGGAAAGGTACTTAACCATTCAAATAAATAGATGTTGGAGTCCCGTATGATTTTATTGAAGTTCGGAGTGAAGGACGAACCCACGATTAAGGGGAACAGCGAGGAGGCGGGTCACAAGTTTTGGATCGTGGTCGACACCTGGCAATTCGGCGGTGGTCGTTCCATCACGATGGACAATGACCGTGAGAACAGCGTCGGCCAGGTCAGTGAGCTCGTCTTGAGCAAGCCCGCCGACATCGTTTCGCCCCTTTTGTTTATTGAGTCGGTCACTGGCAAGTCCCTGGAGCAGGCGACGTTACACGTTATCCAGACCAACGGTAGTTCGACCGGCCAGAACAAACCCTACATCGAACTGAAACTGAAGGACCCGATGATCTGCGCCTACAACGTCAGCGGTAGCAGTGAGCGTCCGATGGAGCAGTTCACCATCAGCTTCACCGAGATCGAGTACACGTATGACCACATTATCAACGGCCAGAGTGCTGGCCCTAATACGAGGGCCTTCAGCCAGCATCGCAAAACGACCGTGTGATCGAACGTCGGTAAGGCCTGCAGCGGGTTGCGGGCCTTACCGGTGCCTGGTTTTTTCGGGAGGATTTTCATGAGCACTTCCATGACACCGCTGCTCGAGCGTCTGCTGCGCTGCGCCAGTCCAGGCGACGAGATGGACCGATGCCGAGCCGGCACGAGTGCGCAACAAGAGCTGGAACAGCTCTGCCGGGATCTCACGCTGCTGTTCAATGCCACCGGCCTCGGGGCGATCTGCCCGCTGAGCAGTCAGCCCCATGTCACCCGTTCGGTGCTCAACTACGGCCTGGGCAACCTGGCCGGGGTGATGCTGTCGAGCATCGATACGCAGAAGCTCGAGAGCCGTATCCGCGAAATCGTCCTGGATTTCGAACCGCGGATTTTGCGTTATAGCGTCGCGGTGCAACTGTTGCCGACTATCTCTCGTAGCGCCAGCCTGAATTTTCTGATCGAGGGCGAGATTCGCGGTCTCGATGCGTTGCACGCGTTCCGCCTCGAGTCGGCCTGGAACACCGAGAGTGGCGAGGTGCGGGTCGGGCCTTATGGCCACCTGCCCAACCATGGATGAGCGGCTGCTGCGTCATTATGAACAGGAGCTGAGTTTCCTGCGCGAAGCCGGCGCCGAATTTGCCGAGGATTACCCGAAGATTGCCGCCACCCTGGGGCTGCGCCCCGAGGAGGTGACCGACCCATCGGTGGAGCGCTTGCTGGAAGGGCTGAGTTTTCTCACCGCCCGCGTGCAATTGCAAATGGAGGCCGAATTCCCACGGTTCACCGAGAGCCTGCTGGAGCTGGTGCAGCCGCAGCAGTTGCTGCCGGTGCCGTGCATGGCGGTGTTGCAGTTTTCCCCTGACTTGCAGGAGGGCTCGCTGGCCTCCGGGTTTACCTTGCCGGCCGATAGCGTGGTGCGTTCGCTGGGCGATGCCGGTGGACAGGATCCGCGTTGCGAGTTTCGCAGCCTGCGTCCGGTGACGCTCTGGCCCCTGGCCCTCGACTCGGCCGAGTACCTGCCCAGCGCCGGGCTGCTCAAGGGCTTGCCCGCCAATGTGCTCAAGCAGGACGGTGGTGCCCTGCGCCTGCGGCTGCGGACTACGGCCGGGGTGTCTTTCGATCAATTGACACTGCACGAGTTGACGCTTTTCCTGCGCGGTGAGGGCTCGCTGCCGCTGGCTGTCCAGGAAGCCCTGCTGACCCGCGCCACGGGACTGTTTGTACGTTGCGGTGAGGGCGAGGAGGGGTGGAGCCCGTGGATTGATCCCGAGCATATTCGCCAGCCATCGCCGCAGCCCGCTTCCAGCCAGTATGCACGCTCGTTGAACAGTGACGCGGTGTGCGCGCAGCTCAAGACCTTTCTCGCCTTCGCCGCGGGCGAGCGTTTTGTCAGCCTGGGAGGCCTGGGGCCGGCGCTGCGTGATTGCCCGGCGCGGACCGTGGAACTGGTGGTGGTGTTCGCGCCCCTGTCGCTGCCGTTGTCGGCGCTGCTCAATGCCGGCCACTTCGGGTTGTTCTGTACGCCGGTGATCAACCTCTTCAGCAAACGTGTCGAGCGTATCCTCGTCGACCCTTACCGGCATGACTTGCCATTGGTGGTCGACAAGGCACGGCCGCTCGCCTATGAGATCCAGGAGGTGCAGGCGGTCCATGGTTATGCCGCCGGCGCCAAGGAGCGCCAGGTCATCCTGCCGCTGTATGCCCCGTCACGGCTGGACGACGGCGCTGCTCGCCCGGCCGGTTTCTACCAGATGCGGCGCACGCCCAGCCGTATCCCGCAGCGTTTCGTCGATGGACAGCGGCGCTACCGTGGCTGTGACGCCAGTCTGGTGCTGGCACTGCAGGCGGATGCCGAGTTGCAACGTCTGGCGGTGGACGTGCTGTGCTCCAACCGCGACCTGCCGTTGCGCTTGCCGCTGGGGGCGGGCAACACCGATTTTGTTCTCGACGTGAGTGCCCCGGTGCTGGCCATCCGCTGTGTGGCCGGGCCCTCGCGGCCGCTGCCCGCGCCCTCCCAGGGCGACCGGCAATGGCAGGTGGTACGGCAACTTTCGCGCAACTACCTGCCCCTGGCTCACCGCGAGGGGGCAGCCGGGGCCCAGGCCTTGCGCGAGTTGCTGGCGCATTACCTGCCCGAGGATGACAGCAGCGGACACAAGTTGCTGCAAGGCATCATCTCCTTGCGTGCCAAGGTCGTCACCCGGCGCTTGCCCGGTGCGGGGCCGGTAGCTTTCGGACGTGGCCTGAACCTGACCCTGCTACTGGACGACGCCGCCTGCGAGGGCACCGGGACCTATCTGTTCGGCGCCGCACTGGAGCGTTTCTTTGTCCGCTATGCCGCGCTCAATGCCTTTATGGAGACCGAGTTGCACAGTGTGAGCCGAGGCCATATCAAGACCTGGAAGGCGAGGGCCGGTCAGTGCATGATCTGGTAGCGCCACCGCCGGAACTGGTTGCAGCGCCCTGGCGCTATGACTTTTTTACCGCGATGCGTTTGCTGGAGCGCACTTACCCTGATGCACCGCGCTGGGGAACGGCGCAGCGCCTGGACGACGATCCGTTGCGCCTGGCGCAGCACGTCTCGCTGGCGTTCGAACCGGCGATGATCGCCCAACTGCGCCTGCGTGAGGGCCGTGCCGGGCTGCTGGCGGTGAACTTCTTCGGCCTGACCGGGGCAAACGGGCCGATGCCCCTGCATTTCAGCGAAGATGTGCTGTCGCGCCAGATCAACCATGGCGACAGCACCCTGGCGCACTTTCTCGATGTGTTTCACCACCGCCTGCTGAGCCTGCTCTATCGCAGCTGGGCACGGGTTCGACCGGAGGTCTGGGCCGATCGTCCGGCCGATGACCGTTTTGCTGATTATGTGTCGGCGTTCTCGCCGGGCGAGCTCAGTGCCTTGCCCCAGGGGGCACGCTTCTACGCACCGCAGTTCATCGACCAACGTCGCAGCGCCGCCGGTTTACTGGCTCTGGTCCGGGATCTGCTGCGCTTGCCGGTGGCGCTCAGCACGCTGGCTCGGCATCGGGCCGTCCTGGCATTCGATGAGCGCTTGCAACTGGGGCGGCGCAGCGAGTCGGCACGACTGGGCGGGGCCGCGTTGCTGGGGCGTTGCCAGTGGAATATCCAGCACAGTTTCTGCCTGCACCTGGGGCCCTTGCCCTGGTCGGACTACCAGCAGCTGTTACCCGGGGGGCGCTACTTCGAGCCGCTTTGCCAACTGGTCGAGCGTTATGTTGGCCCGACCTTGCAATGGGACCTCGACCTGCGTCTGCAAGCGGCGCAGCGGCCACGTCTGCAATTGGGTGCGCAGTTAGGTTTGGGGCGGGCCTGTTGGCTGGGGCGCAAGTGCGCGGCGGCCACCGGGTGGCGCTTCGACCCCACCCGCTTTCAGCGACCCGCACCGACCCAGGTTAATGCCGGTTAGTTACGCACTTCTGAAGTCAGGCCCGCTCGCCACAGCGCCGCGTCTGGTTTTGAACTTCCTTGGTGGCATTGCCCGCGGCGGCTGATTTAGGAGTTATCCGATACCCCGCGGGGGGGCCCTTCACTGACACTGCACGGGCTTTCCATGGATGTCTGTCTGGAGCACGCATGAATCAGCAAGTTGTACTGGGTGCCTTGCTCTCCTGTTCGTTTGGCGCCGCGCCGGCCCGTCTCAATGTCCTGCCGCTTGGGCGGGTCAAGGCCGAAGGGCAGCCGGCGGCGAACATTCTCGATCACCAACCCCTGGTCAATATTCCGCCCTTCGGCCTCTGCCGCAGTCCGGCCAACCCCCAGGTCGCGGCGGCCACCGCTGCCGCCATGGGCGTGCTGACGCCGATGCCCTGCATCCCCGCCACGGCCACGCCCTGGCAGCCCGGCGCGGCCCGCACGCGGATTGCCAAGCTGCCGGCCCTGGATAACCGCTGTACCTGCCAGTGCAACTGGGGTGGCCAGATCCGCGTCAATGCCAGCGCCACCCTCAAGACCACGATTGCCTGAGCGAGCCCCTGTCACCATGTCCGAAAACACCTACCAGCGCCTCCAGGTGCCTGGCGTCGATGCCAAGCTGTCGCTGCTCGAACTGAGTGGCCGGGAAGGGTTGAGCCGGCTCGGCGAATACGAGTTGACCATTGCCAGCCTGGACGACGGCTTGCAGATCGATGACCTGCTGGGCCGACCGTTGGCCCTGAACCTCGGGGCTTCGCAAGAACGGGCACGGTTCATCCATGGCTATATCACGGCCTTCAGCGCCACGGGTCGGGTCGAGCGCGAGGCGCGCTATCGGCTCTCCCTCAGGCCCTGGCTGTGGTTCCTGACGCAGTCCCGGCGCCAGCGTATTTTCCAGAAACTGACCCTCAGGCAGGTGCTCGAGGAGGTCTTCGACGACTACCCGGCAAGTGTCGACTGGCGGGTTGAACGCCTGGAGGCGATGGAGTATTGCCTGCAGTTCGGCGAAAGCGACTTTGCCTTTTTCAGCCGTTTGCTGGAGGAGGCGGGACTCTACTATTTCTTCGATCATCAAGCTGACGATCACCAACTGGTGATCACCGACTCGATGAGCGCCCACAAGCCGGTGCGGCATTGGCGTGAAATGATCTACCGGCCCAATCAGGACAAGGCCCCAGGCAGCATGATGAACTGGGAGTCCCATGGCGAATTGCGGCCCGGGGCATTTGGTCTGGTGGATTTCGACTTCACCAAGGCCAGTAATCGGGAGGCCAGTGTCCTTTCGGTGAACCAGGCAGCGGCGGTAACCGCGCGCCACGGCAACTATCGACAGGACGGTTTCCCGGGACGCTTCAGCAGCCGCCAGTCTGGCGAAGCATTGGCGCAGATCCAGCTCGAAGCCGCGCACGCCCGCCAGCAGTGGCAACGGGGCACCAGCCGGTCGCCGTATCTGGTGCCTGGCCAGTGTTTCACCCTGGTCGATCACCCGCGAGCCGAGCAGAACCGCGAGTACCTGATCGTGGCCGCGACCTTGCAGTTCCATGCCACGGCGCAGTTGCACTGTGAGGTCGAGTCGATCCCGACCACCCAGGTGTTTCGTGCGCCGATTCAGACGGCACGACCGCTGATTGCCGGGCCACAGACCGCCTTCGTGGTCGGCAAGGCCGGCGATCCGATCTGGGTCGATGAGTTTGGCCGGATCAAGGTGCAGTTTCACTGGGACCGCAGTGGGCAGCCCAACGAGGATTGTTCCTGCTGGGTCCGGGTCGCCCAACCGCTGGCCGGCAAGCGCTGGGGCGCGTTGTTCCTGCCTCGGGTCGGGCAGGAGGTGGTGGTGGAGTTCCTTGGCGGCGACCCTGACCGGCCCCTGGTCACCGGCGGACTCTATAACGCCGGTCACCGGCCACCCTGGGCGCTGCCGGACCAGGCGGCCCGCAGCGGTTTCAAGTCGCAGTCGCTGGGCGAGCAGGATGTCTACAACGAGTTGCGCTTCGACGACAAGCAGGGTCGCGAGCAGTTGCTGATCCATGCCGGACGCAACCAGGACCTGACGGTGCGCAACGATGCCTTTGCCAGCATTGGCAACGACTGGCACCTGACGGTCGGCGCCAGCCAGTTTCTCAAGGTCGAGGATGACCTTCATGAGTCCGTGGGCGGCCGGCGCAACAGTCGGGTCGATGCCGATCAGTCGCTGGATATCGGCGGCGACAGCCATTGCAGGATTGCCGGCCAATGGCAGTCGACTGCGACTGATATGGATTTCAAGGCCCACGGCAAGCTGGTGCTGGAGGCCGGCAAGAGCCTGACTCTCAAGGTCGGTTCCAGCACCCTGGTGCTCAGCGCCGCGGGCGTGGCGATCAACGGCAAGACCCTGACCCTTGATGGCTCCGCCTCGGTCGACATCAATGGCGGTGCCGCCGCGGCCACAACCTCGGCCAAGGCCGCGCAACCGGCGAAGGCCAAGTCGCCCAAGGAGGCCGATGATGGTCGCGATTAAGCCGGTGTTTCGAGGCCTCATGTGCCTGCTGCTGGTGCTGGCGCTCCCAGGCTGTGCCTGGTTCTGGGCGGACGAACCGCCACCGCCTGAACCGCGTATCGCCTTGTCCCTGGAGGCGGCGCTGGACAGCAATCCCGACCTGCATGGCCGACCGTCGCCGGTGATCGTCAGGCTTCTGCAACTGGCCGACAGCAAGCGCCTGGAGCAGGTCGAGCTGTTCCAGTCCGAAGCCGCGGCCGAGCAGGCGCTGGGCCGTGACCTGCGGCGGCAGGAATCGTTGCTGCTGCGCCCGGGCCAGCAGCAAGAGCAGAGCTTTCTTCCCGTGCCCGGCACCCGCTTTATCGCGTTGGTGGTCGAGTACCGCAATATCGACCATGCCCAGTGGTGGGCCTGGGCCGAAATCGACCCGACGCGGCCCTCGCGGCTGAGCGCCCTGATCGAGCGCCAGCGCGTGGCGTTGAGGTCCGCACCCTTGGAGGAAAAGGCCGATGAGTAGTCACGACAGCGTCGTGTGGTCCGAAGGCATGTTTCTGTTGCCACAGCACTTCCAGCAGCAGGAGCGCCATTACCGGGCCAGGCTGGCGCAGGTCCTGCGCGCAGTGCAACCCCATGGCTGGGGTTTTGCCGCGTTGAAAATCGATGTTGCACAGTTGGCGCTGGGCACCTTGGCCCTGAGTGCCTGTGAAGGGGTCATGCCTGACGGCAGTCCCTTTGCCCTGACGGACGAGGAACTGGCCCGGCTGCGTTATCCAGTGGCCGACAGCGAGCGTGATGTGCAACTGGTGCTGGCGCTGGCGGTCAATCGCCCCGGGGCGGCGGACACCGAGGCTGTCCCCGGGGACGACAGCCTGGCCCGTTACCGTATCGGCGAAGTCCTGGTGGCCGACGCCAATACCGAGGGCGGCGAGCCGGCCTGTTTGCAGGTCAGCCGTCTGAACCTGAAGCTGGCGCGAGAAGTGGACGTGGCCGCCTCCCATGTCTTCTTGCGCGTGGCCCGGGTGCTAGAGCGCACGGCCGCCGGCCTGGTGGTCCTTGATCGGCAACAGGTGGCACCATTGCTGGCCTGGCGCTGTTCGCCGGTGTTGGCACGTTCCGTCGATGAACTGATCGCCCGCGCCCGGCAACGCGGTGCGGCCCTGGCCGAGGGGCTGGGCCAAGGCGGGCTGGGTGGGATGACGGAAATCCAGCAGTACGTGATGTTGCAGAGCGTCAACCGCGCCGAAAGCCTGTTGCTGCACCTGGCCAGCCAGCCGGCGCTGCACCCAGAACTGCTGTACCGTGAGCTGGTGCGACTGGCCGGCGAGCTGGCGATTTTCTATCAGGAGCGCAAGCGCCCCAGGGCATATCCGCCTTATCGCCATGATCGTCTGGGCGAGAGCTTTGTGCCGCTGATCCAGGACCTGTTGCAGGCGTTGAGTGCGGTGGCCAGTGCCGAGGTGGTGGCCCTGGCACTCAAGAGCGGTGCTTTTGGTTTTCGTTTTGCCCAGGTGCCGGACATCAACCTGTACCAGTCGGCGCGTTTCATTCTTGCGGTCCGCGCGCAGCTACCCGACGAGGAACTGCGCAAAAGCTTCCCCAACCGCTTGAAGATTGGTCCGGCCGAGCGCCTGCACGACCTGGTGAATCTGCAATTGCCGGGGCTGGCGATCCAGGTGTTACCGACGGCCCCCCGGGAGCTGCCTTACTATCCCGGTTTCAGCTATTTCCAACTGTCGAGCGACCACCCTTTGTGGGCTGACCTGGTGGATACCAGCGGTTTCGGCTTGCATGTGGCCGGTTCGTTCCCGGGGCTGCAATTGGCGTTCTGGGCCATCAGGGAGGCGTGATGGCATCTGCCAAGGCGCCTCGCGGATCGCGTCAACGCCAGCGTGAGCCTGTCCAGGCCGGGCCGGCGGCGGCCGACGAAAACCTTCGCGGGTTGACTGACGATCTGCTGCATGAGGTGGTGGTGTTCCAGCGCCTGACGCGCCAGCCCGACTTGCCGGCGCTGCGCCTGCGGCTGATCGCTCGGGTGCGGATCTTCCAGAGCCGGGCGCTGGCCTGCGGTATCGAGCAGCGCATCGTACTGCGCGCCCGTTATGCCCTGTGCACCTTGCTTGATGAAGTCATCGCCAGCAGCGAATGGGCTCGGGGCGCCTGGTCACAGCACAGTCTGTTGATGACCTTTCACCAGGAAAGCGAAGGTGGCGAAGGCTTCTTCGCCTATCTGGACGAGGCGCAGCTCAGGCCGGTGGAGCACCTGGCGCTGCTCGAACTGATGTACCTGTGCCTGGCGCTGGGGCTGGAGGGACGTTATCGCATCCAGCGTGAAGGCCATTCGATCCTGGCCCTCAAGCGTGCCCAACTCTACGAGACCCTGCGCCTGCACCGCGAGCGTTATCCGCGTCCGCCGTCGACGACCCCGCAGAGCGGACCGCGGTTGCGGCGCGTATTGCGCTGGAGCTGGTGCGCTCCATTGGTGCTGCTGCCCATCCTCGCGGTGGTGGGCGCGTACGACTTGCAAATGCGTTCCGAGCAGCAGTGGCGTGGCCTGGCACGGGTGTTGCCGGCCAGCGCCACGCGGCCATCTGCGGCCCCGTCATTGCCCTCGTTGGCTGAACGTCTGGCCAAGGATATCCAGGCCGGGCGCCTGACGCTGCACGATGAAGCCGCTGGTGTCCGGTTGCGGCTCGGCGCAGCCGCGTGGTTCACACCGGGTGGCAGCGTGATCGCGCCCGGGAATGAAGCGACCTTGCAGCGTATCGCCGCGGTGCTGGCGGATTGGCCGGGAACGATCCGGATCATCGGCCACAGTGACGATACGCCGGTCGGCAAGGGCCGGGTCTCCAATCAACAGCTCTCGCTGCGCCGTGCCCGTGCCGTGCTGTTCGCGATGTTCGGCGAGACCGCCGATCCCGGGCGTGTCCAGGCCCTGGGACGTGGCGCCAGTGAGCCACGGGTGCCGAATGACAGCGTGGACAACCGGGCCCGCAATCGCCGGGTGGAAATTGTGCTCGAACCTTCCGTGACCGCTACTGCCTTGCCATAGCGCGCTGCACCTCTTTGCCCTCGCCGGATGACTGTCACCATGCCCCAGAGATTGCTGAAAAACCTGCTGCGAGCGCTGCCGCTGGTGCTGGGCCTTTATCTGTTGACCCTGCTGGTCCGCAGTCATGGCTCGCGTTTGTCCATCGATGGCGTCTCGCCACTGACACATGATTGGCAGCAGTGGCTGTTGCTGGGGCCGTTGTACCTGGGTGGACTGCTGTTGTTCTGGTGGGCCCGGCGCCGGCGCAAGCATCGGGAGTTGATCCGCGCCGAAGCGGCGCAGCAGGCGTTGCAGGAGCTGGACCCGCCTTGTGCCCGGGAACGGCGCTTGCGCGAACGGCTGGAGCGCTGGCGCCTGGAAAGCCAGGCCAGCGCAAGCGGTCCGGTGTTCCTGTTGCTGGGGGCGGCGGGTGCCGGCAAGCGCAGTCTGATGGGGGAGAGGGGACGCCGGGCACGCGGGGGCGACGAGTCGCCGCCCGATGACTTGCGCCCGGAACGTCTCGGGGCTTTCTCCGTTATGGCGCTGAGCTCGGCGTTGCTGACCCAGGCCGACCCCGGCGGCGTGCGCTTATGGCGTTGCCTGCTCGATGAACTGCAACGCTCACGCCGCCACGGGCTGGGAGTCGCCGGCGTGGTGCTGGTGCTCAATGCGGTACATCTGTTGCGTCTGGCGCCCGCCGCCCGCGATGCCCAGGCCCTGATCCTGCGGGCACGCCTGGAAGAGCTGGCCACTGAGTTCGGGCATGGCTTGCCGGTGCAGGTGATCGTCACCCACTGTGATCGTTTGCCAGGATTCGAACCGTCGCTGCTGGACTTGCCGGTCGAGGACAGAGACCTGGTGCTGGCCTTTGGCCGCCAGCGCAATCGGCAGAACCTGGCGGGGTTGGCCGAGCGGCTTGTGCGTACCTTCGCGGCTGTGCAAGACGGACTTCCCGAGCGTTTGCAGAGAGAAGCGCAGACCTCGGCCCGGGTTCAACTCTATGGTTTCCCACGCTTGTGGCGACAGTTCGGCGAGGTCTTGCAGCCTTATCTGCAGACGGCGTTTTTCGAACAGCCGCGGGTCGCGCAGGTACACCTGCAATCGTTGCGTTGCGGCGGCCACTTGCGGTTCGAGCCGGGTGCCCGGGCTGCCAGTCAGCGCTTGGTCCGCTGCCTGCAACAGAGTCGAGGCCACGCGCGCTGGCCGGGCTTCTTGCAGGCGGGAGCGGGCCGTTGCTTGCTTGCACTCGGCGCGGCGGCTTTGGTCATTCTGCTGGCAACGCTGCTTGGCAACAGTTACTGGCAGCAGACCCGGCAGCTGCAGTGGCTGGCCGAGCAACAAGCGTCGCTCGCGGCGTTGCCGGCCAGTGCTACCGGGACGAGTCTGACGCCGGCGGTGCTCGAGCGTCTGGCGGTCTTCAGGAATCTGGCCCATCCCCCCTCGGACGACTGGCCGCAACCCGCCTTCTGGTTGAGTGAGTATCAGCGATTGCTAGGCCAGACCCGTAGCCTCTATCAGCAAGCCTTGCTCGATGAATTGCTGCCCCGCGTTGTGCAAAGCTTGCAGCATTCCCTGCCGAACGAGGCACACAACGAGAGCCGGGAGCGCCTGCGGTTTTACCTGATGCTGGGCGGCCAGGGGCGGTTCGAATCGGCGGCCTTCGAACACTGGCTGTCGGCCCGGGTGCAGGGCGATCTCGGTCAGTCGCTGGCCCCGGCGCAACGCGAGCAACTACAGGTTCATGCCCAGGCGCTGATACCGTTACTGGCGACGGGGCCGGTGCTGAGCGTCGACCCGCAATGGGTCGAGCAGGTACGTCGACAACTACGCAGCGAGCCGCAACAACAGCGCCTGTACGATCGACTGAGCACGATGTTGGCCAGTGCCGGCGCGGAAGAATTCAGTGTCGTCGCTGTCAGCGGCAGCGAGGGCCTGCTGAGCCTTGCCCGCCGTAGCGGCGAGCCCTTGAACCGCGGCGTTCCTGCCCACTTCAGCCGCAGCGGCTACAAGCAGCTGCGGGTCCGCCTGCCGTTACTGGTGGCCGAGGCGCTCCAGGAAGAAGACTGGGTCATGGGCACGGGGCCGCGACTGGACGCGTTGACCTTGCACAACGAAGTGTCCGCGCTTTATACGCAGGACTATATCCGCCACTGGGAGCGGTTCTTCGCCGACCTGCGGCTGGTCGGCCTCGACCAGCCCGAGTCCCTGGCCCTCAGGCTGGAGCGGCTGTCGCGGGCCGACTCGGCGTTGTTCAGCTTGTTGCGTGCGGCAGCGCATGAAACCCGCCTGGAGATCACCCAGGTCCCCCAGCGTCTGGTCGACAGGGCGCGTCAACAAGTGTCGTCGCTGGCCTCCAGTTTCTCCTCCGATCCGGCCAAGGCGCTGGCTGACACGATTGCCCTCGAGGAGCACCCGATCAACCGGCACTTTATGGCGCTGCAACAGTTGACCGAGGGCAACGCCGTCCCGCTTGAGGCCTTGCGCGAAGCCCTGGCCCAGGCGGCGGTTTACCTCCAGGCCCGGGAGCAAGCGTTGGCAACGGGCTTGCCGAGCCCGTCGGTAGATGCCCTGGAACAGTTGAAACGTCAGGTCGACAGCCTGCCGCCGATATTGCAACCGCTGTTCGCCGATATCGTCAGCGTTGGCCGGCAACACCTGCACCAGCAGGCAGTGACGACGGTCGGCGCCAGCCTGAACCTGCAACTGGGCCCTGAGTGTTCGCGACTGCTCGCCCAGCGCTATCCCTTTGATCGGCAGGCCCGAGAGCAACTATCGCTGGTCGACTTCAACCGCTTGTTTGCCCCCTCCGGGTTGTTGGAGGATTTTCAACAGCGTCATCCGGACGTCACTTTACTGGAAGGTGCGGTGGCTACACAGTTCCGACGTGCGGAGCAGATTCGTCGGGCGTTTTTCCCCGGAAGGTCCGACGTCGCCCGGGTCGATTTCGAGCTCAGCCCCGTGTCCATGAATGAAAGCATCGCTCAGGTGCGCCTGACCCTGGACGACTTGCAACTCAACTATTCCCACGGCCCGATCCGCCCCAGCCTGTTTACCTGGCCGACCCGAGCCCTGGGCAGTCAGCTGAGAATGGTGGTCACGCTGATCGACGGCCGGACCCTGGTGCGCTCGGCTGAAGGACCCTGGGCCTGGTTCCGCTTTATGGAGCAGGGGCGCCTGGTGCCGGCCCCGAGCGGCGAGGGTTACTGGTTGACCCTGGGCTTCGAGGACATTGAGGTCGTGCTGCAGTTGCGCAGCGCCAGCCTTGACCACCCATTCGGTCGCAAGATTCTCAGCGATTTCCGATGCCCATCGACGTAGTGACTGTAGGTATTTGGTCTGTCCCGCAAGATGAAGGTCGGTTTCATAAAAGGCTTGTGGAAATGTCCTATGTCGGATGTGCCGAAGACTGTTTAGCATGACCTCCGATAGCCCACTCTTGGGGCGCCGGTTGCCACCGCGTCGAGGCTGGCCTGGTGGGAATCTGGCGCAGGGAGAGGGGCCCTGCGGATCAGGGGATGTATCGGTTGGGCAGGATGCCATTGTGAAGGGGTGGCGGTCCGCACAACGATTTTGCGTCGGTCGGACCTGACCACTGCCGAGTCAGTTTTTCATTGGCAGTTGTGCAGGAGAGTTCATGCTCGAGAAAAAGCCTACCCGCCTCATGATTCTGGACGACCACAGCCTGGTCCTGTGCGGCATGGAGATCAAGATCCAGGCCGAGACCGATCTCCTGCTGCTGGGCAGTTTCAGCCGTGGCGCGGCCCTGATGGCCGCCTTGCGCGAGCAGGACGTCGACCTGGTGGTTATGGACTACTCGTTGCGCTCGGGCGAGGTCGACGGCCTGAACCTGATTCGCATCTTGAAGATCCGTTTTCCGAAGCTGCGACTGCTGATCATTTCGTCCCTGTATGTGCCGGCGACGGTGGCCCTGGCGCTGCGCTGCGGGGCCAGCGGTTTTATTGGCAAGGAGCTGAATTCCGACGAGTTCGTTCTGGCCATTCGTCAGGTGGCGGCCGGTAAGGTCTACCTGCACCCGGACATGGTCGAGGCGTTGCAGGTGCATGAGGTGTCGCGGCTCGATATCGCCACGCCGGCCTCGGAGTCCGAGGTCGCCAGTCTCGACGTCCTGGCCAGGACCTCCGAATTGACGGTACGCGAGCACGAGGTGCTGCGCTGTTGCCTGGATGGCTTGTCGGTGACCCATATTGCGCGCAAGTTCTCGCGCAGCATCAAGACCATCAGCACCCAGAAGCAGGCGGCATTTCGCAAGCTGGGCCTGCGTGGCGATAACGAGTTGTACAAGGTGCGTTATCAGATGGAGGGGCGCTGATGTGCATTTTCCTGAAAATTTGCTGTCACAACCTGTTCAGTGTGCGCTCAGCGATATCGATCTGATGCACAATACGCCCCGGACTGTTTTTCTCAGGATTTTCAATGTCGACATCATTCCACTTGCGTGCCGTTGCATTGGCACTGATGCTGGCGGGCGCCGCGGGTTGCTCGTCGACCACCAAGACCACCGTTTACGAACGGGAAAATTTCGACGACGCCGGTACGTTCTCACGCAATTACGGTGTGAGCGACGCCGCGTCCTGTGAAGCGGCCCGGCGTGCCTTGCTCAGCCAGGGCTATATCATCACCAGCAGCGACCCGAAGCTGATCAGCGGCAACAAGAGCTTCCAGCAGACCGGCGATACCCATATGCAGATCAGCTTCAGCGTGGTCTGTGCGGCGGATGGCACGGCCAATCATCGCTCGACCATGTTTGCCAACGCCCTGCAGGACCGCTATGCCCTGAAGAAGGTCAACAACTCCGCGAGCCTCGGCGTCGGCGTGCTGGGCTCGGTGTCGATGCCGATCGGCTCGACGGATGACTCGATGGTCAAGGTTGCCAGCGAGACCGTGTCCTCGGCGACCTTCTATGACCGTTTTTTCACCCTGGTGGAACTGTTCCTGCCGCCTGAGGTGAAAAAAGAGAAACATACCGACGAGAAACCCAAGGTCGATCTGGGCATGCCTGAAGTGACGCCGGCCAAGGCCCTGAGCGACAAGGCGGCGGATCCCAAGCCGGCGGAACACAAGGCCGCCGATGTCAAAGCGGTAGAACCGACGCCTGCGCCGGCAGTGAAGGCGTTGGACGCTGTGCATAGCGTTCCTGCGGCCCCAGCCGCTCCTGCTGCTCCTGCTCCTGCCACGTCCGAACCGGTCGCCGCGCCCGCCGACGCCGCGCCGGTCACGCCGCTCGAAAAGACCCCCACAACTCCAGTCGCCCCGGCAACCCCTGCCGAGCCGACGCCTGCCCCGGCGCCTGCCCCGGCAACCCCTGCCGAGCCGACGTCTGCCCCAACGCCTGCCCCGGCGCCAGCGGCCAGCGAGCCGGCCGCTCCGGCGACTCCGGCTCAGTAAACCCGGCACAAGGTGGCGCGATCGGGTTTGTCGACCTCGATCCGTGACCTTGTGACGGGGGACGCCCCTGCAAAATAAAAGTGGGTAAATCCTGACCGTTCTGCTAGTTTTTTATTTCAGGCCCCTATTCAGGTGCCTGGGCAGACGGGGTGCTTCATTTTTCCTTCACATGGGACCCCTATGCTGGACCCAGCCCCGCTGCTGCTTGCAGGAGCCGGCTTCGGGGGGCGTGTGGCAATATTTTGCGCCGAGCCCCGATTTGTAGGCGCCGGCTTGCTGGCGATGACGGCCGAACAGTCGCCGAAAGACTCACGGGCCTGATCGTCAGCGAGCCGGCTCTACAAGGATCGTGTTGACCTGATAGAAATGGTGAGCAAGACAGCGGTTTTACCCATAAGCGAAAAAAGGAGTTTGACGATGGATGAGTATCAAGAAGAGCTGTTGGAGTTCAGTGCTTTCGAGCTGGACCCGGTTGAGCCGGCTGAAGACGCGACCGAGCTGTAAACGCCGGTTTCTCGGCTCAGGCCGAATGCCGCTGGCTGCGGCGGAACTCGCCGGGTGTCTGGCCGTTCCAGCGTTTGAAAGCCCGTTGAAAGGCCTCGGCTGAGGCAAATCCGAGCAGGTAGGCGATTTCGCCAAAGGCCAGTTCGGTGTCGCGGATATAGGTCATCGCCAGGTCACGGCGAGTGTCATTGAGAATGGCGCGAAATTGCGTGCCTTCCTCGGCCAGTTTGCGACGCAGTGTCCAGGTCGGCAGCTTCAGGCGTGCCGCCACTTCTTCCAGGTCGGGTTCCCGACCGCCATTGAGCAAAGGCCCCAGCAACTGAGTGATACGTTCACGCAGGCTGCGGGTGCGCGTCAGTTGTTCCAGTTCCCGTTCGCACAGTTGCAGCAGGTGCCGCCAGGTGCCCGGGCAATGTTGCGGGTTGCGCAGGCCCAGGCTGGCGTGGCTCAGGCGCAGTTGATTGTGCTCGGCGGCGAAGTGCACCTGGCAGTCGCCCAGGCCCTTGTAGGCCGCGACGTAGTCCGGTTCGGCGAATTCGATGTCGATACGCTCGGCGTGCAGCGCTTCGCCGCCGACACTGGCCAGTTGCTGCAGCCAGCCGGCGATGATCGAGTCCACCACGAAACGGTTGTAGGCGTTGTAGGGGCTGATGGAGTAGAAACGCAACCAGGCGCCGTCGGCGTCCTCGTGGAAACTCGACTGCCCGCGATAGTTGGAGCCGTAGAGCGCCTCGAAGCGGATCAGGGTTCGCGCCGCTTCGCGCACCGTCGGTGCCTGGGCGGCAGTGACGCCGGCGAGGCCCGCCTGGCTGAGCCGACTGAGGCGTCCCATGCGCAAGCCCAGGGCCGGGTCGCCGGTCAGTTGGATCGCCGCGTGCCCCAGGCGCATATAGCGCGGAATCGACAGTCGGGCGCCGGGCTCGGCCAGGCGTGCCGGGTCCAGCCCATATTGCTCCAGCAGCGCCCCCGCGTCCTGGCCGTGACTGCTCACCGCCTCGGCGAGGCTGTGGGCGAAGCTCACGGACAGGTCGCCCAGGCGCATCGATACCGGCTTCATGGCAGCCACAGGTTCAGCAGGCGGGCGCCGCGATCGCTGCCGTCCTGCCCGTCGATGGAGCGCCCGTCGTGGCTGATAAAGCTCTGCCCCGAATAACGCTGGTTCCAGAACTGGCCACGGAGAAACACGGTCATGCCGGCCGTGGACTGGCTGGTGGGGGGGCGGCTGACCAGGGTCAGGCGATGCCAGGCTTCGCCTTCGCCGAGTTCGCCGGGCCTGAGGTTGATCTGCGCCGGCGTGGCGGCGTTCTTGAAGCCGCGCCAGGACTGCTCCCAACTGTTCTTGCCGGGTAGCGAGGCGCTCACGGCGATCAGTGATACGCCGAGTTCGTCAAACCGGCGGTAGTTGTCCGGATACCAGCTGTCACTGCCGATCAACACGCCGAGGCGCCCGGCCGGGGTTTGCACGGCATTCAGCTCCTGGCGTCCACCGCCCTTGATATAACCGCGTTCGTCGAAGCTCGGGTAGAGCTTGCGTTGGGGCTGACCGAGGGGGCGTCCGTCGGCGGCGAAGACCAGGCTGACGTTGTACAGCGCGCCCTTGCCGATTTTCAGGGTGCCTTGCTCGACGCTGGGGTCCGGCAGGACGATGGAGCCGGCCACCAGGGTGACGCCGAACTCCTTCGCCAGGCCGCCGAACACCGCCTGGTAATCCTGGGCCATGCTCTTGGCCTTCATGCGCAGGCGGGCGTCTTCGAGGAAACTGCGGCCCTTGGCATTGAACAGGGCGCCGAGCAGCTTCAGCGGGTTGCCGAGCATCAGCCAGTTCATCGCCTCCTGCTGGTCGAGGGCCTGGTAGAGGTCGTCCTTTTCCCCGCGTAGCAGCAGCCAGGTGCCGATGTGCTCAGGCAGCACGACGATGGTTTTCTCGTTCAGCAGCCCGAGGCCGCGGGCCTGCTGCAGATAGGCGGCCAGCTTGCGGTGCAGCCGGGAGGTGCTCTGGTAGTCGTTGGGAAACAGCTCCGGTTGCAGGCCCAGCAGGTTGCCGTGGCCGCCCGCCACGCCCTGGTTCACGGTCAGGCGGATACGCAGGTCCGAGAGGTAGTGGCCGCTGCTGCGTTGTTGGGTCCACACGCCATAACCGGCGAGGGTGGCGAGCAGCAGGACCAGCAGGGAAAAGAGCAGGAATTTGCGCATGGGGGCGGATAACGAGCGACCGAGTGCGGGAGTCGTCGACTAGGGTAGGGCCCGCGGGCGTCCTTGCCAAGGGCCGTTGCACATTTGGATCAATAAGTTGTCAGTTTCGGTCATTGAGCCTGGGCCGGGGCGTCTTTAATGTGCCAGTCATACCACTGACGGGGGCCGAAGAGCTTCCCGCATCCCGTGATCTTGCTCGTTGTGGAGTTTCTATGACCGCCGCCCGTTACCCGCACCTGCTGGCCCCGCTCGACCTGGGTTTCACCACGTTGCGCAACCGCACCCTGATGGGCTCGATGCACACCGGCCTTGAGGAAAAGCCCGGCGGTTTCGAGCGCATGGCGGCCTACTTCGCCGAGCGTGCTCGTGGCGGCGTCGGTCTGATGGTGACCGGCGGCATTGCGCCGAACGACGAGGGCGGCGTGTATTCCGGCGCGGCCAAGCTGACCAGCCAGGCCGAAGCCGACCAGCATCGTATCGTCACCCATGCGGTGCATGCGGCCGGGGGCAAGATCTGCCTGCAGATCCTCCATGCCGGGCGTTATGCCTACAGCCCGAAACAAGTGGCGCCGAGCGCGATCCAGGCCCCGATCAACCCGTTCAAGCCCAAAGAGCTGGATGAGGAAGGTATCGAGAAACAGATCGCCGACTTCGTGACCTGTTCGACCCTGGCCCGGAATGCCGGGTACGACGGCGTTGAAATCATGGGCTCGGAAGGTTACTTCATCAACCAGTTCCTCGCGGCCCACACCAACCATCGTACCGACCGCTGGGGCGGCAGCTACGAGAACCGCATGCGCCTGCCGGTGGAGATCGTGCGCCGGGTGCGTGAGGCGGTGGGTGCGCAGTTCATCATCATCTTCCGCCTGTCGATGCTCGACCTGGTGGAAGGCGGCAGCACCTGGGACGAGATCGTCCAGTTGGCCAAGGCCATCGAGCAGGCCGGCGCGACCATTATCAACACCGGCATCGGCTGGCACGAGGCGCGGATTCCGACCATCGCCACCAAGGTGCCGCGCGCTGCGTTCAGCAAGGTCACAGCCAAGTTACGCGGTTCGGTGGGCATTCCGCTGATCACCACCAACCGTATCAACACCCCGGAAGTGGCCGAGCAGATCCTCGCCGACGGTGATGCCGACATGGTTTCCATGGCCCGGCCGTTCCTGGCCGATCCGGAGTTCGTCAACAAGGCGGCACAGGGACGTGCCGACGAAATCAATACCTGCATCGGCTGCAACCAGGCCTGCCTGGACCATACCTTCGGCGGCAAGCTGACCTCCTGTCTGGTCAACCCGCGGGCCTGCCACGAGACCGAACTGAATTACCTGCCGGTCACCCAGGTGAAGAAAGTCGCCGTGGTTGGCGCCGGGCCCGCCGGTCTGTCGGCGGCCACCGTGGCGGCCGAGCGCGGGCACCAGGTGACGCTGTTCGATTCGGCCAGTGAAATCGGTGGCCAGTTCAACGTCGCCAAGCGGGTACCGGGCAAGGAAGAGTTCTTCGAAACCCTGCGTTACTTCAAGCGCAAACTGCAGACCACCCATGTCGAAGTCTGCCTCGATACGCGGGTGGATGTGGCGCAACTGGTTGCTGGTGGGTACGACGAAATCATCCTGGCCACGGGCATCGCGCCGCGGTTGCCGGCGATTCCCGGTATCGACAACCCCAAGGTCCTCAGCTACCTGGATGTGCTGCTGGAGCGCAAGCCGGTAGGCCACAAGGTCGCGGTGATCGGGGCCGGCGGTATCGGCTTCGACGTTTCGGAGTTCCTGGTGCATGAAGGCGTGGCCACCAGCCTGGATCGCGAGGCGTTCTGGAAGGAGTGGGGTATCGACACCCGGCTTGAGGCGCGTGGCGGGGTGGCCGGAATCAAGGACGAGCCCCATGCGCCGGCTCGTGAGGTGTTCCTGTTGCAGCGCAAGGCTTCCAAGGTCGGCGATGGCCTGGGCAAGACCACCGGCTGGATTCACCGCACCGGCTTGAAGAACAAGCGGGTGCAGATGCTCAACAGCGTCGAGTACCTGAGCATCGACGAGGCGGGCCTGCACATCAGCATCGCCGGTGGCGAGCCGCAGTTGCTGGCGGTGGACAATGTGGTGATCTGCGCCGGGCAGGACCCGTTGCGCGAGTTGCAGGACGGGTTGCTCGCGGCCGGGCAGAGCGTGCACCTGATCGGCGGTGCGGACGTGGCGGCGGAGCTGGATGCCAAGCGGGCGATCAACCAGGGTTCGCGCTTGGCGGCTGAGCTGTAGTTTTTCGGGTCGACCGCGTTATCGTTCTTCGCGGCGCTGCGGCGTCCCGACAAGCTCCGCTCCCACAGATCTTGCGCCACACACAAAGTTCTGTGGTTGCCCTCAATCCTGTGGGAGCGGAGCTTGCCCGCGAAGAGGCCCTCGAACCCCCACAAGCCCCGAACTGTTAAACTGGCAGTCCCCTCCCAGCGGACTGCCTCGAATGCTCCCCCCCGCCGACTGGCACCCCCACGCCCCCCTCGAACCGCTGCACCTGGACTGGTTGACCCGGTCTGATGTCGAGGTGGCCGTGCTGCGCCTCGACCTGATCGATCCGCTGATCAGTGGCAACAAGTGGTTCAAGCTCACCGGACATCTGGCGGCGGCCCGGCAAGCCGGCGCCGAGGGCCTGATCAGCCTGGGCGGGGCGCATTCCAATCATCTTCACGCCCTGGCGGCGGCGGGCAAGCGTTTCGGTTTCCCCACCGTCGGCCTGCTGCGTGGGCATCCCGTGCAAACCCCTACCGTTTGCGACCTCCAGGCCTTCGGCATGGAGCTGCACTGGCTCGGCTATGGTGGTTATCGGGCGCGGCATGCGCCGGACTTCTGGGCATCGTGGCACTCACGCTATCCACACCTGCACGGTGTGCCGGAGGGTGGTGGTGGCTTGATAGGCGCGCGCGGTTGTGACGTCTTGCTGGATCAGGTCAGGGAGCAATTGCCGGCGCTCGGCTGGGGCGATTATCACGGCTGGTGGCTGGCTGCCGGAACCGGGACCACCCTGGCCGGGCTGGTGCTGGCCGAAACCGGACGTCGACCGGTGTACGGCGCCCTGGCGGTGCCGGCCGACCATGGCGTGGCGCCGCTGGTCACGACGATCCTGACGGAGGGTGGGGCGCTAAGCCCGGCTTTTGAACTGATCGACGCCTGCCGTGGCGGTTTTGCCAAGGTCGATCCGGCGTTGCTGGATTTTATCGAGCAAAGCGAGCAACAGAGCGCTGTGCCGTTGGAACCGCTGTATACCGGCAAGGCCTTGCTGGCGCTGCGGGAGCAGGTGAGCGCCGGACGCTTCGCACCGGGTACGCGCCTGGTGTTCGTGCATACCGGCGGTTTACAGGGTCGCCGGGGCGCGACTCTGTAAACCGATCCTTGTAGGAGCAGAGCTTGCTCGCGAAGGGCTCCTCACGATCGCCAAGAGCTTCGCCGGCAAGCCCGGCTCCTACAGGTTTCAGGGCGACAGAGACTCCGCGTTACCGTTGGCGTCCATTGTGAGCAAGAGGGCTCAAGTACGACGCTTGGGCAACATGCGCAGCAGGGTGTTATCCCCTACGAAATAGTGATGAAACAGCCCGGCCAGGGCGTGCAGGCCGATCAGCCAGTAACCGGTGCTGGCCAGCAGTTCATGCCAGCCCTTGACCTCTTTGGCATACGCCGCGTCCTCGGCCACCAGAGCCGGCAGCTCGATGCCGTAGAACATCACCGAATGCCCCTGCGCACTGACGGCCAGCCAGCCCAGGAGCGGCGTGCCGATCATGAACAGGTACAGCGCCCAGTGCATCAACGTCGACAGCAGCATCTGCCAGGTCGGTGGCGCGGGGACGATCTTCGGCGCCACACCGAGGGTGCGGGCCAGCAAGCGCAGCCAGACCAGCACGAACACGGTCAGGCCGAACATGTAGTGGGCCTCGACGATCAGCGTGCGGCCGCCGCTGCCTTTGGGGAATATCCCGCGAAACTCGATACAGGCGTAAACCACCGCCAGCAGCACCAGCATCAGCCAGTGCAATGCGATCGACAGGCTGCTATAGCGGCTGTCGGTATTCTTCCAGGGCATAGCGTATTCCTCGGTTCATCAGGGCTGGAACCTCCATTCTTGAGCGACGGAGTTTTTACACTTTAATGGTTTTTCCAGCGTTTTGTCTGCGCTAAGTCAGGGATTGTCTTGTGTTGTTCATGATTGGTACTTGCTTTCATATATGACTAGCCATATATTCGATTTTCCATATGTGAGGTGCCGCGATGTCCTGTTTTGCCTCCCCTGTGGAACTCTTCAAATGCCTGGCTGACGAAACCCGTAGCCGGATCGTGCTGTTGGTAGCCCGTGAAGGTGAACTCTGTGTGTGCGAATTGACCGCCGCCCTGGAGCTGAGCCAACCAAAAATCTCCCGGCATCTGGCGCAACTGCGTCAGGCTGGGCTGCTGGCCGATCGTCGTCAGGGGCAGTGGGTGTTTTATCGCCTGCACCCTGAGCTGCCCCAATGGGTCTCGACCTTGCTGCAAGGCACCCTGCAGGCCAGCGGACACTGGCTGGCCGCGGATATCCAGCGCCTGCAGGCCATGACCGACCGACCACAGCGCTGTTGCTGAACCTCCGTCCCCCTCTTGCTAACCTTGAAGGTTGTTGTGCATGTTGATTGCCGCGTTGATTTTCCTGCTGACCATTACCTTGGTGATCTGGCAGCCCAAGGGCCTGGGCGTGGGCTGGAGCGCCTGCCTGGGGGCTTTGCTGGCCTTGCTCTGCGGCGTGGTTCACCTGGCTGATATTCCGCTGGTCTGGGAGATCATCTGGAATGCCACCGGCACTTTTATTGCCCTGATCATCATCAGCCTGTTGCTGGATGAGGCCGGTTTCTTTGCCTGGGCGGCGCTGCATGTGGCGCGGTGGGGGCAGGGCAGCGGACGCAAGCTGTTCGCCGCCTTCGTGTTGCTGGGGGCGCTGGTGTCGGCGTTGTTCGCCAATGACGGCGCGGCGTTGATTCTCACGCCGATTGTCATCGCCATGCTCCTGGCCCTGCGCTTTTCCAAGGCGGCGACCTTGGCGTTCGTCATGGCCGCCGGCTTTATCGCCGACACCGCGAGCCTGCCGCTGGTGGTCTCGAACCTGGTGAACATCGTCTCGGCCGACTATTTCAAGATCGGCTTCAATGCCTATGCCTCGGTGATGCTGCCGGTGAACCTGGTCAGTGTGGCGGCGACCTTGCTGGTGCTGCTGTGGTTCTTTCGCCGCGACATTCCCCGTGACTACAATCCGCAGCAGCTGGAACTGCCGGCCAGCGCGATCCACGACAAGGCGACTTTCATCGCCGGCTGGTGGGTGCTGATCATCCTGCTGGTGGGGTGCTTTGCCCTGGAACCGCTGGGGATTCCCATCAGTGCGATTTCGGCGGTGTGTGCGGCCTTGCTGCTGGGGATCGCCGCGCGCGGTCACAAGATCTCGACCCGCAAGGTGCTGAAAGAGGCACCGTGGCAGATCGTGATTTTCTCCCTGGGCATGTACCTGGTGGTCTATGGCCTGCGCAATGCCGGGTTGACCACCCACCTGGCCGGCTGGCTGGATCACTTCGCCGGCTACGGGGTCTGGGGGGCGGCGATGGGGACCGGGCTGTTGAGCGCCTTCCTGTCCTCGGTCATGAACAACCTGCCCACGGTGCTGATCGGTGCCTTGTCCATCGATGCCAGCCAGGCCAGTGGTGTGGTGAAGGAAGCGATGATCTACGCCAACGTTATCGGCAGCGACCTGGGCCCGAAAATCACCCCCATCGGCAGCCTGGCGACCTTGCTCTGGCTGCATGTGCTGGAGCGCAAGGATATCCGCATCGGTTGGGGTTACTACTTCAAGGTCGGGATTGTCCTGACCCTGCCGGTGCTGCTGGTGACCCTGGCGGCCCTGGCGTTGCGTTTGTCGCTGGTTTGATGTTGTAGGTCTGTGCCGACGCTTTCGCGGGCAAGCTCCGCTCCCACATGGAGTTGTGCGTCGCACGCAAGTGTTGTGATCGACACATAACCTGTGGGAGCGGAGCTTGCCCGCGAAGAGGCCCGAAAGGACACCGCAGTCTTTAACCGGTACCCGGCACATTCGGCCAGAGATCGGCCACCAGGAACAATCGCTCGGCCTCTTCCCAGTCGCCTTGCGCATTCTGGGTCAGGCGCACCAGCAACTGCGCTGGCGCGTGCGGATCGAGTTCCTTCAGCCAGTGTTCCAACTGTTCCCGTGGCCAGGCGTGCGCCTCGGCATAGTGCGCCGGCGCCAGCCAGGCATGGCGGGGCAGCGGTTGCCAGCGGCCCGCCTGGCTGAGCTTGATGAAATCCACCCAGTCGCGCTGATGCAACCAGCGCCCGTGCAGATGCTGCGGATGAGCCCCCCGCGGAGGAAGTGCCGTCCCGGGCCACGGATACAACAGGTACCCCCCCAACCACAATTGCGCACTGAACTGGTGGATATCCAGCGTCGCCAAGGCCTCGCGGCTCTCCGGTCGGGCGGAAATCGGCAACTGGTGCTCGCTCAGGTGCGCCAGCTTGCGGTCCAGCCGGTCATGGCAACCCGGGCCGAGCCAGCGCGCCGGGTCTTCGCCGCCGCCATGCTGTGGGCCCAGGTACAGCTTGATTGCCAGCTCCAGGTGATGCACGCCATCGCGATCGCGCAACAGCAGATCCAACTCACCCAGGGTATGGCCCTCGCGACGGATCGGCAGGTTGGCGCCGATCAACTCGATCCCGGGCGCCTGTTGCACGGCGAACTGCCACAACCGTTCGTAATACAGGCCCAGTCGCCGGGTCGCCCCGCGCACCAGCCAAGCCTGCAGCTCGGCCGGATCGCGATCCAGCGTATGCAACCACTGCTCCAGCCGCTCCGGCGCCTGCACCCAGTCACTGCCGGCCAACGGGTGGCGTTGCGGCCACGGCGTGTCTGCCAGCATCGGTGGTGCCAGGATGACCCAGGCCAGGTCGCGCACTTCGGGATGGCGCAACTGTCGGGGCAGGTTGAGCAAGTCGGGGAAGAGGATCATCCTGCGAGCATAGCTGAAAGGGTTTTGTCTCGGGCCGGCTTTCGCCCATAATCTCCCCTTTGCCCGTCCCAGACCCCGCAGGAGCCCCATGGAGCAATTTCGCAATATCGGCATCATTGGCCGCCTGGGCAGTTCGCAGGTGCTGGAAACCGTTCGCCGGTTGAAGAGATTCCTCCTGGCGCGGCACCTGCACGTCATCCTCGAGGACACCATCGCCGAGGTCCTGCCGGGCCATGGCCTGCAAACTTCGTCGCGCAAGATGCTCGGCGAAGTCTGTGACATGGTCATCGTCGTCGGCGGCGACGGTAGCCTGCTCGGCGCCGCCCGCGCCCTGGCCCGGCACAATATTCCGGTACTGGGGATCAACCGCGGCAACCTGGGCTTTCTCACCGATATCCGCCCGGACGACCTCGAGGTCGAAGTGGCCAAGGTCCTCGACGGCCACTACCTGGTGGAAAACCGCTTCCTGCTGCAGGCCGAAGTGCGCCGGCATGCCGAAGCCATCGGCCAGGGCGATGCACTCAACGACGTGGTCCTGCACCCCGGCAAGTCGACGCGAATGATCGAGTTCGAGCTGTACATCGACGGCCAGTTCGTCTGCAGCCAGAAAGCCGACGGCCTGATCGTCGCCACGCCCACCGGTTCCACCGCCTATGCGCTGTCCGCCGGTGGTCCGATCATGCATCCCAAGCTCGATGCCATTGTGATCGTGCCCATGTACCCCCATACCTTGTCCAGCCGCCCCATCGTGGTCGACGGCAACAGCGAGTTGAAAATCGTGGTGTCCAAGGACATGCAGATCTATCCGCAGGTTTCCTGCGACGGGCAGAACCATTTCACCTGCGCCCCCGGCGATACGGTGACCATCAGCAAGAAACCGCAGAAGCTGCGGCTGATTCACCCGCTGGATCACAACTATTATGAAGTCTGCCGCACCAAGCTCGGCTGGGGCAGTCGGTTGGGCGGTGGAGGCGATTGATGCTCGATCCCGCGCGTGGCTACGATCTGATCGGTGATGTGCACGGTTGCGCCCATACCCTCGAACATCTGCTGGACATGCTCGGCTACCAGAAGCTGGGTGGCACCTGGCGTCATCCGTCGCGCATGGCGGTGTTCCTCGGCGATATCATCGACCGTGGCCCGCGCATCCGCGAAGCCCTGCATATCGTCCATGACATGGTCGAGGCCGGGCAGGCCCTGTGCATCATGGGCAACCATGAGTTCAACGCCCTGGGCTGGAGTACGCCGGCAGCGGCGGGCAGCGGCAAACAGTTCGTCCGCGAGCACACACCGCGGCATGCCCGGCTGCTCCAGGAAACCCTGACGCAGTTTGAACAGCACCCGGCCGACTGGCATGACTTCCTCGCCTGGTTCTACGAGCTGCCGCTGTTCGTCGATGCCGGACGTTTCCGCGTGGTGCATGCCTGCTGGGATGGCGGCTTGATCGCGCCGCTGCGGGCGCAGTACCCCGACGGGCGGATCGACGAAGCGTTCCTCAAGGATTCGGCGCTGCCCGGCAGTTTTGCCGCGACGGTGTTCGACCGCCTGTTGCGCGGCACCGATATGCGCCTGCCGGACGGCCTGACGCTGACCGGTGGCGACGGCCTGACCCGGGCGTTCTTCCGCACCAAGTTCTGGGAAGACGACCCACAGACCTACGGCGATATCGTCTTCCAGCCGGATGCCTTGCCTGAGCGGGTGGCGAGCAAACCGCTGTCCTCGACCGAAAAGAATGCCTTGCTGCGCTATGGCCTCGAAGAGCCGATGCTGTTCGTCGGTCACTACTGGCGCAGCGGCAAGCCCGCGCCGATCCGTCCCAACCTGGCCTGCCTGGATTACAGCGCCGTGCTCTACGGCAAACTGGCGGCTTACCGGCTGGACCAGGAAACCACCCTCGACCCGCAGAAATTCGTCTGGGTCGACGTCGAACGTCCCGAGGCTTTGCGATGAGTGCCACTGCTATCTTACGCCTGCCGTTGACCACTGATCTGAGTGGCTTCGTCAAACTGCTGGAGCGCATGCAGGTGCCGCACCGGGTCAACGAGGAGTCCGGCGAGCAGGTGTTGTGGGTGCCCGAGTCGATCAGCGCCGACGTGCTGTCGCTGTACCAGCGTTTCCCCGCCGGCGATCCGGATAACCAGCTGGAAGTCCCCGACAAGCCGCTGGCCATGACCCGGCCGAACTTTCTCACCCAGGTGCGTCAGAGCCCGACCACCGCCGGCATCCTCTTGTTGAGCCTGATCATCGCCGGCGTGACCCTGCTCGGTGACAACCTGCAGACCCTGCACTGGTTCACCTTTCTCGACTTCCAGGTCCGCGGCAACTACGTCCAGTTCACCCCCCTGGCCGACGGCCTGGCGGCGGGGCAGTGGTGGCGGTTGGTGACGCCGATGCTGATCCACTTCGGCATCCTGCATATCGCCATGAACGGCATGTGGTACTGGGAACTGGGTCGGCGCATCGAGCTGCGTCAGGGCAGCATCAACCTGCTGGGGCTGACATTGCTGTTCAGCCTGGTTTCGAATTACACGCAGTATTACGTCAGCGGCCCGACCCTGTTCGGCGGCCTGTCCGGGGTGCTCTACGGTTTGCTCGGGCATTGCTGGATCTACCAATGGGTGTCGCCGAACCCGGTCTATCGTCTGCCGCGCGGTGTGCTGGTGATGATGCTGGTCTGGCTGCTGTTGTGCCTGTCGGGCCTGGTCTCGATGATCGGCTTCGGCGAAATCGCCAATGGTGCCCATGTCGGCGGACTGCTCATCGGATGTTTCAGCGGTTTGTTGGGCGGCCTCTGGTCTCGTCGTAAACTGGCCATCTAGTCGAATTTTTCAAGCGTGGAGCGCGCATGTCCTCTTTTATCGAAATGATTGAAAACATCACCCCCGACATCTACCAGAGCCTGAAACTGGCGGTGGAAATCGGCAAATGGTCGGACGGGCGCAAGCTCAGCGCCGAACAGCGCGAGCTGTCGTTGCAGGCGATGATCGCCTGGGAAACCCAGAACCTGCCGGAAGACCAGCGTACCGGTTACATGGGCACGCAGGAATGCACCTCGAAGTCGGCCCCGGTGCCGAACATCCTCTTCAAGTCGGATGCCATCCATTGATCGAGCTTGGCCGCGGTGCAATCAGCAAAATGGCGACGCGCCTTGAAGGCGCGCAGGTGCAGTACGCCTTTCGCCTGGGTGACAGCGAGGTGCCGGTCAATCCGTTGATCGGCCAGAAGTTGCGCCTGGAGTTCCTCGGGGCGATTCATTGCACCCACTGCGGACGCAAGACCAAGACCAGCTTCAGCCAGGGCTATTGCTACCCGTGCATGACCAAGCTGGCCCAGTGCGACACCTGCATCATGAGCCCCGAACGCTGCCATTACGACGCCGGCACCTGCCGCGAGCCGTCCTGGGGCGAAAAATTCTGCATGACCGAGCACGTGGTCTACCTGGCCAATTCGTCGGGAATCAAGGTCGGCATCACCCGCGCGACCCAGTTGCCGACCCGCTGGCTCGACCAGGGCGCCAGCCAGGCGCTGCCGATCGTCCGTGTGGCGACCCGCCAGCAGTCCGGCTTCGTCGAGGACCTGTTTCGCAGCCAGGTGGCCGACAAGACCAACTGGCGCGCCTTGCTCAAGGGCGATGCGCCGGCGGTGGATCTCAAGGCGGTGCGCGATCAACTGTTCGAATCCTGTGCCGAGGGCCTTGCCGCCTTGCAGGCGCGTTTCGGCCTGCAGGCGATCCAGCCGGTGCATGATCTCGAACCGCTGGAAATCCGCTACCCGATCGAGCACTACCCGACCAAAGTGGTCAGCTTCAACCTGGACAAAGACCCGATTGCCGAAGGCACGCTGATGGGGATCAAGGGCCAGTACCTGATCTTCGACACCGGCGTGATCAATATCCGTAAATACACGGCCTACCAGCTCGCCGTGCATCAGTAAAAGGACGCCCTCATGCGCACCGAACAACCGAAGATGATCTATCTGAAGGACTATCAGGCACCGGACTACCTGATCGACGAGACGCACCTGACCTTCGAGTTGTTCGAGGACCATACCCTGGTCCATGCGCAGCTGGTGATGCGCCGCAACCCGGCCGCTGGCGCGGGTCTGCCGCCGCTGGTACTGGACGGCCAGTTGCTGGAGCTGCTGTCGGTGCAACTCGACGACCGTGTGCTGTCGGGCAACGACTACCAGATCGACGACAGCCACCTGACCCTGCACCCGGCCAGCGAGCGCTTCAGTGTCGACACCAGCGTGAAGATCCACCCGGAAACCAACACCGCCCTGGAAGGCCTGTACAAGTCCGGCGCGATGTTCTGCACCCAGTGCGAGGCCGAAGGCTTTCGCAAGATCACCTACTACCTCGACCGTCCGGATGTGATGAGCAAGTTCACCACCACGGTGATCGCCGAGCAGCATCGCTATCCGGTGCTGTTGTCCAACGGCAATCCGGTGGGCAATGGTCCGCAGGACGACGGTCGGCACTGGGCGACCTGGGAAGACCCGTTCATGAAGCCGGCCTACCTGTTCGCCCTGGTGGCGGGCGATCTGTGGTGCGTCGAAGACAGTTTCGCGACCATGAGCGGTCGTAACGTCGCGCTGCGTATCTACGTCGAGCCGGAAAACATCGACAAGTGCCAGCACGCCATGAACAGCCTGAAGAAGTCCATGCGCTGGGATGAGGAGGTCTATGGTCGCGAGTACGACCTGGACATCTTCATGATCGTTGCGGTCAACGACTTCAACATGGGGGCCATGGAGAACAAGGGCCTCAACATCTTCAACTCCAGCGCCGTGCTGGCCCGCGCCGAAACCGCCACCGACGCTGCGCACCAGCGGGTCGAGGCGATCGTCGCCCACGAATACTTCCACAACTGGTCGGGCAACCGCGTGACCTGCCGCGACTGGTTCCAGCTCTCGCTCAAGGAAGGCTTCACGGTGTTCCGCGATGCCGGTTTCTCCGCCGACATGAACTCGCGCACGGTCAAGCGGATCCAGGATGTCGCCTACCTGCGTACCCACCAGTTCGCCGAAGACGCCGGTCCCATGGCCCACGCGGTGCGTCCGGACAGCTTTATCGAGATCTCCAACTTCTACACCCTGACCGTGTACGAGAAAGGCTCGGAAGTGGTCGGCATGATCCACACCCTGCTCGGTGCCGAAGGTTTCCGCAAAGGCAGCGACCTGTATTTCCAGCGCCATGACGGCCAGGCCGTGACCTGCGACGATTTCGTCAAGGCCATGGAAGATGCCAACGGCGTCGATTTCACCCAGTTCAAGCGCTGGTACAGCCAGGCCGGTACGCCGCGTCTCGCCGTCAGTGAAAGTTACGATACGAGCGCCAGGACCTACAGCCTGACCTTCCGCCAGAGCTGCCCGCAGACTCCGGACAAGCAGGAAAAACTGCCATTTGTGATTCCGGTGGAGATCGGTCTGCTGGATGCCCGGGGTGCTGAAGTCGCCCTGCAACTGTTGGGTGAAGCGACCCCCGGCACTAGCAGCCGCGTGTTGTCGGTGACCGAGGCTGAGCAGACCTTCACCTTCATCGGCCTTGATGCCAAGCCGTTGCCGTCGCTGCTGCGCGGTTTTTCGGCGCCGGTGAAGCTGAGCTTCCCCTACGACCGTGACCAGTTGATGTTCCTGATGCAGCACGACAGCGACGGCTTCAACCGTTGGGACGCCGGCCAACAATTGTCGGTGCAGGTGTTGCAGGAATTGATCGGCCAGCATCAGAAGGGTGAAGCGCTGGTGCTTGATCCGCGTCTGGTCACGGCCTTGCGCAGCGTGCTGGGCAACGAGCAGCTTGATCAGGCGATGGTCGCCGAAATGCTTTCGCTGCCGGGTGAGGCCTATCTTACCGAGATCAGCGAAGTGGCGGATGTCGAGGCGATTCACAGCGCTCGCGAGTTTGTTCGCCGGCAGTTGGCCGAGCAGTTGTTCGACGGCTTGTGGCAGCGTTACCAAGTCAATCGCGCGGTATCGAAAACCACCCCTTACGTGGCCGAGAACGAGCATTTTGCCCGGCGCGCGCTGCAGAACATTGCGTTGTCATACCTGATGCTCAGTGGCAAGCCTGAAGTGCTGGCGGCGACGTTGGAGCAGTTCGAGACGGCCGACAACATGACCGAGCGCCTGACCGCCCTGGCGGTATTGGTGAACTCGCCGTTCGAGGCCGAGAAGGCGTTGGCGCTGGCCAGTTTCGCCGAGCACTTCAAGGACAATCCGCTGGTCATGGACCAGTGGTTCAGCGTCCAGGCCGGCAGTCCGTTGCCCGGTGGCTTGCAACGGGTCAAGGCGTTGATGGCGCACCCGGCGTTCACCATCAAGAACCCGAACAAGGTGCGGGCGCTGATTGGTGCGTTTGCCGGGCAGAACCTGATCAACTTCCATGCGGCGGACGGTTCCGGTTACCGCTTCCTGGCGGACCTGGTGATCCAGCTCAATGCGTTGAATCCGCAGATCGCCTCCCGGCAGTTGGCGCCGCTGACCCGCTGGCGCAAGTATGACGGTGCTCGCCAGGCGCTGATGAAGGCTGAGCTGGAGCGGATTCGCGGTTCCGGTGAGTTGTCAGCCGATGTGTACGAGGTTGTCAGCAAAAGCCTGGCTTAAGCTGTTTGCCTGCGGGCGCCCTGTAGGGCCCCTTCGCGGGCAAGCTCCGCTCCCACAGGATTTGGGTCGAGCCTGAGTGTTGTGGGCAATCCAAACACAGGATTTGGGTCGAGCCTGAGTGTTGTGGGCAATCCAAACACAGGATTTGGGTCGAGCCTGAGTGTTGTGGGCAATCCAAACACAGGATTTGGGTCGAGCCTGAATGTTATGGACGACCAAAATAACTGTGGGAGCGGAGCTTGCCCGCGAAGGCGTCGGCACAAGTACCCCTGAAATACCTGACTCACCTCGACAAAGGCCACTCCCGTGGCCTTTGTTCATCACCTCACCTGATACCCCATCATTCAGGCTTCCCCTCAACGCCCCGGGTTAACAAAAGATAACGTGGCGTCGATTGTCAGACGATTCCAAAGCCCGATAGGATAGCCCCAGCTTTAGAAGGGGCTCTAGATTGCCGGTTTCAGACGACCCGGCAGTCATGAAACGCCCTCGAAGGCGCCCTGAAAGGTTGGACGACCTGACAATAATAAATGGGGAGAAAGGTCTATGAATGAGCCTGTGAGGCCTACGGGTTCTTGCTGTCCGCCGACATGGCGCGGCACGGCATTGCTGGTGACGGCGCTGGCGCTGTCGGGACTGGCGGGACTGCCGGCCAGCGCATACGCGACAACGCCCGGCACTGCCGACACTGTCTACTCCATCGAATCCTCCAAGGCCATCAAGGGCCTGCTGCTCGACGTGGTCCACGCCGGCAAGCGGCTGGTAGCCGTCGGCGATCGCGGGCACATCCTTTTCTCCGACGACCAGGGCGGCCACTGGACCCAGGCCCGGGTCCCGACCCGGCAGATGCTCACCGCGGTCTATTTCGTCGATGACCAGCACGGCTGGGCCGTCGGCCACGACGCGCAGATTCTCGCCAGCACCGACGGCGGCGCCACCTGGACCCGCCAGTTCCAGGACCTCAAGCGTGAAGCACCCTTGCTCGACCTCTGGTTCAAGGACGCCAGCACGGGGTTTGCCGTGGGCGCCTACGGGGCCCTGCTGGAAACCACCGACGGCGGTCAGCACTGGAAAAACGTCAGCGAGCGCATCGACAACCCCGACCAGTTCCACCTTAACGCCATCGCCGCGGTCAAGGATGCCGGACTGTTCATCGTGGGCGAGCAGGGCAGCATGTTCCGCTCCGCCGACTGGGGCCAGACCTGGGAACACGTCGACGGCCCCTACCAGGGCTCGCTGTTCGGCGTGATCGGTACCGCTCAACCCTCCACGCTGCTGGCCTACGGTCTGCGCGGCAACCTCTACCGCTCCAGCAACTTCGGCAGCAGCTGGGAACCGGTGGCACTCAAGGCCGCCCGTGGTGCCCTGGAGTTCGGCCTGTCCGGCGCGACCTTGCTGGCCGATGGCTCGCTGGTGATCGTCGGCAACGGCGGCAGCGTGATCCGCAGCACCGATGACGGCGTGACCTTCAGCGTATTCAACCGTCCCGACCGGATTTCCCTGTCGGCGGTGACGGCGGCCGGCAACGGCAACCTGATCCTCGTCGGCCAGGGCGGCGCCCACACCACCACGCCAACGGGCGCTGAGCTGGGCCAATAACAAGAAAGGCGGGAATCTTCATGAGCAGTCAGCAAAGTCATCATCAAGACAAGGCGACGTTTCTCGAGCGCCTGATTTTCAACAACCGCCCGGCAGTGATCGTCATCTGCCTGCTGGTCAGCACCTTCCTGTTCTGGCAGGCCACGCTGATCCGGCCGTCCACCAGCTTCGAGAAAATGATTCCGCTCAAGCATCCGTTCATTGAAAAGATGATGGAGCACCGCAACGACCTCGCCAACCTGGGCAACACCGTGCGGATTTCGCTGGAGGCCAAGGACGGCGATATCTTCACCAAGGACTATATGGAGACCCTGCGTCAGGTCAACGACGAGGTGTTCTACATCCCCGGCGTCGACCGCTCCGGCCTCAAGTCGCTGTGGAGCCCCAGCGTGCGCTGGACCGAGGTGACGGAGGAGGGCTTTGCCGGCGGCGAAGTGATCCCGCAGAGCTACAACGGCTCGGCCGACAGCCTGGAAAAACTGCGAAACAACGTACTCAAGTCCGGCCAGGTCGGACGTCTGGTGGCCAACGACTTCAAGTCGAGCATCGTCGATATCCCGCTGCTGGAGTCCTACCCGGACCCGCAGGACCAGGGCAAGTTGCTGGCGCTGGACTACCAGAAGTTCTCCCACCAGCTCGAAGAGAAGATCCGCGACAAGTTCGAAGCGCAGAACCCCAATGTGAAGGTGCATATCGTCGGCTTCGCCAAGAAGGTCGGTGACCTGATCGACGGCCTGGTCATGGTGGTGCTGTTCTTCGGCGTGGCCTTCGTCATCACCCTGGTGCTGCTGTACTGGTTCACCTGGTGCATCCGCAGCACCATCGCCGTGCTGATCACCACCCTGGTGGCGGTGGTCTGGCAACTGGGGCTGATGCACACGTTCGGCTTCGGCCTGGACCCGTATTCGATGCTGGTGCCGTTCCTGATCTTCGCCATCGGCATCTCCCATGGCGTGCAGAAAATCAACGGCATCGCCTTGCAGTCCAGCGATGCCGACAACGCCCTGACGGCGGCCCGGCGGACCTTCCGGCAACTGTTCCTGCCGGGGATGATCGCCATCCTCGCCGACGCCGTGGGCTTTATCACCCTGTTGATCATCGACATCGGCGTGATCCGCGAACTGGCCATCGGTGCCTCCATCGGCGTGGCGGTGATCGTGTTCACCAACCTGATCCTGCTGCCGGTGGCGATCTCCTATGTCGGCATCAGCAAGCGAGCGGTCGGGCGCAGCAAGAAGGATGCGACCCGCGAGCACCCGTTCTGGCGCCTGCTGGCGAATTTCGCCAGCCCCAAGGTCGCCCCGGTGTCCATCGTCCTGGCCCTGCTGGCCCTGGGCGGCGGCCTCTGGTACGGGCAGAACCTGAAGATCGGCGACCTTGACCAGGGCGCGCCGGAGCTGCGTCCCGACTCGCGCTACAACAAGGACAACCGCTTTATCATCAACAACTACTCCACCAGTTCCGATGTGCTGGTGGTGATGGTCAAGACGCCGCCCGAGGGCTGTTCGCACTATGAGGCCATGGCGCCCATCGACGAGCTGATGTGGAAGATGCAGAACACCGAGGGCGTGCAGTCGGCGATCTCCCTGGTGACCGTGTCCAAGCAGATGATCAAGGGCATGAACGAGGGCAACCTGAAATGGGAAACCCTGTCGCGCAACCCCGATGTGCTGAACAACTCCATCGCCCGCGCCGACGGCCTGTACAACAACAATTGCTCGCTGGCCCCGGTGCTGGTGTTCCTCAACGACCACAAGGCCGCGACCCTCGACCGCGCGGTGCATGCGGTGCAGGACTTCGCCAAGGAGAACAACAAGGACGGCCTGGAATTCCTCCTCGCCGCCGGCAACGCCGGGATCGAGGCGGCCACCAACGAAGTGATCAAGGAGTCGGAACTGACCATCCTGATCCTGGTGTACCTCTGCGTGGCGACCATGTGCATGATCACCTTCCGTTCCTGGGCGGCGACCTTGTGCATCGTCCTGCCGCTGGTGCTGACCTCGGTGCTGGGGAACGCGCTGATGGCGTTCATGGGCATCGGCGTGAAGGTCGCGACCTTGCCGGTGGTGGCGCTGGGCGTGGGGATCGGCGTGGACTACGGCATCTACATCTACAGTCGCCTGGAAAGCTTCCTGCGTGCCGGGCTGCCGTTGCAGGAGGCCTATTACCAGACGCTGAAATCCACCGGCAAGGCGGTGCTGTTCACGGGGTTGTGCCTGGCGATCGGGGTCTGCACCTGGATCTTCTCGGCGATCAAGTTCCAGGCCGACATGGGCCTGATGCTGACCTTCATGCTGCTCTGGAACATGTTCGGCGCGCTGTGGCTGTTGCCGGCGCTGGCGCGGTTCCTGATCAAGCCGGAGAAGCTGGCGGGGAAGGTCGGTGGGTCGTTGTTTTCCCATTGAGAACAGCTGATGCGCAGGCGCTGAATCCCCCCTGTGGGAGCGGCGCTTGCCCGCGAAGAGGCCCTTGATGCCGCCAAAAGCTTCGCGGGCAAGCTCCGCTCCCACAGGTAGTGGCGCCGCTGCAGGGCAATATCGCCTATCATGGGGACTTCCCCAAACACGATAGAACATCATGACCGCTGCAACCGAAACCCTGCTCAGTGCCCTTGAAACCTGCAACATGCTTGAAGTCGACGGCCTGCACGCCTTCGATTTCACCCTCGACGACAGCCGCCTGCTGATCGAGTGCATGGATGGCCGGGCCGAGAAACGCTGGAGTTTCACCCGTGCCCAGCTTGAAGCGGCGACCTTCGACGAGGCCCTGCAGAGCTGGACCCTGAGCGACGACTCCAGCGAACACCGGCTGGTCTGCATGAGCGCCTTCACCGGGCGCGACGAAGAGGAGTAAGGCGTTTGCCGCATCGGTTCATCTCGTCGTCCGCGCTGCGACAATAGACCGCAGTCCCTGATGAATCAGGGACTTGCGCTTCTATTAATGACGCTGATATCCGCTACTGCTGCAATGAATTTCAACGATGCAAGCCCTCGGATGTACTTTTGACTCACGGCCTGAAAGGGCAAGCAAGCCAACTGACATCGAGGGTTACCAGCATGAACTTCAATCTTTTCTCCATCATCGCCGCTTCCGCTGTTTCCGCCACCGTAGCCCTGCCTGCCAGCGCCAACGTGGAAATCAACAGCCCGAAAAGCCACACCCAGAGCTACACCCAGAAATACCTGCAACAGAGCGCCAACTTCTACGCCGCGCTGGATCACAAAGCCCAGCACTGAGCGTTAGGCCGGGACGCATACCTTGTGGGAGTTGGACCGCTGCGAAGAGGCCTTTGAGGCCACCAAAAGCTTCGTGGGCTGGCACCGCTCTCACACCACTCCCACAAGGTATGCGTCCTGGCTCAGGTTAAGTTGCGCGTTTCAGATTGAATGCGATTAAGTGAGCAAGCCCACATCAGCGCCTGGCCATGACCGCATTGAACAGTTCCGAAGCCAGGAACTGTTCCAGCCAAGCCTGTAGATGTTTGTACGGCGCTTGCGCAAACCACACCTGATCCACATGGGCAAATTGGCGCACGAAAGGTGCGACTGCAATGTCCGCCAGGCTCAGGTGTTCGGCCGACAGATGGCCGTTACGCGCAAGCAGACCGTCCAGCTTCAAGAGAAACTGCGCGCCCTGTTGCCGATAGTGCTCCATGGCAAACTCCGGGTAGCGCACTGCGTACTTGTAGCGGTCCAGCCACGGCTTGAAAACCCTGTCGTTCTCCTCGATCAGCAGTGCCGCGGCCTGTGCCGCCAGCGGATCGCGGCTGAGCAGCCAATCCTGCGGATCATGCCGGGCCAGTACCCAGTGCATGATCTCCAGACTCTGTTCGATCACCCGTCCATCCGCACACGCCAGCACCGGCACCGTGCCCTTGCTCGACAGCGCCAGCATCCGCGCCGGCTTGTCCTTGAGGCTGACTTCCTCGATATGCACCGCCACGCCGCCATACCGCAGCGCCATGCGTGCGCGCATGGCATAAGGGCAGCGCCGGAACGAATACAGCGTGGCCGGCGTCATTTCACCTCCAGGGTGCTCAGCCCGTTGCCCTGACGGCGTACCTGAATCTGCACCGGTATCCGCTCGTGCATTTCCTGCACGTGGGAAATCACCGCGACCTTGCGGCCCTGGGCCTGCAAGCCGTCCAGCGCATCCATCGCCAGTTGCAGGGATTCCGGGTCAAGGCTGCCGAAGCCTTCGTCGATAAACAGCGATTCGATTTTCAGCGTGCTCGAGGCCATCGACGCCAGCCCCAGGGCCAGGGCCAGCGAAACCAGGAAAGTTTCGCCGCCGGACAGCGAATGCACCGAACGCAGTTCGTCGCCCATCTCCGTGTCCATCACCAACAACCCGAGCATGCTGCCGCCGCGCTTGAGGCGATAACGCCGCACCAGCTGGCGCAATTGCGCGTTGGCATGGTGCACCAGCAGGTCGAGGTTGTAGGCCTGGGCCAGTTTGCGGAAGCGGTCGCCGGTGGCCGAGCCGATCAGCGCGTCGAGGCGCGCCCAGCGCTGATACTCGCTGTTGGCTTCGGCGATGCGTTGCTGCAGCTCCTGGTTGGCGTCCTGGCGGCGCTGGTCTTCGGCCTGTTGCGCGCGGAGTTCCGCACACTGCTGCTCGCTGGCGACCAGTTGGGTTTGCAGCTCGCCCAGGGCGGCGTCCAGCGCCGGGGCATCAAGGTTGCCGTTGTGCTGGGCCTGATGGTGCTGGAGGTGCTTTTCCCGTTCCTGCAACAACACCCTGGCCTGTTCGACGGCCTTTTCGCTGGCCTGCAATTGCTGGCGCAACTGGCTGACGTATTCGTCGTCGCAGGCCAGCAGTTGCTCAAGTCCGGCGTCGTCCAGCTGCGGGTGAAGGGCTCGCCAGTGCGCGACCTGTTGCGCCAGTTCCAGGCTTTCCTGTTCCAGGGCCTGCCGGCGTTCCTGGCGGGCCTTGAGGTCGGCGCCGAGCTGGATCAGTTGGCTGTCGAGCGCCTGCAACTGCTGGCTGGCCGATGCATCGGCTTGCCGTGCATGCTCCACCGCCTGGTCCATCTGCTGTTGCCAGGCTTCGACGCTGGCGTGTTCGCCGATCAGACCGACCAGTTTGAGCTGACTGGCCTGCTGCTGTTCAAACACTAGGTCGCCGCGTTGTTTCAGCTCTTCGTATTGCTGTTCGCGGGTCTGCTGACGGACTTGCTCCAGTTCGATCTTTTCCTGGCGCTCGCGCTGTTCCTGTTGCTCCTCGCGCTGTTGTTCCAACTGGCCCAGACGCTGCGCGACCTGTTGGTCGAGCTGCATGAAGGTCGCCGCCGGATCATTGCGCAGGCCTTGCAGGGTCTCGGTCGGCAACAGGCTGGCGAAGGCGCCCAGTTCCTCTTCCAGGCGCTCTTGATCGGTGCCCATCTGGCGTTGCTGATCAAGCAACTGCTGGTGCGCGGCCTGGCTGGCTTCGCTGGCCGCATGCAGTTGTTGCTGGAGCCGTGCGGCCTCCTGTTGCAGGGTGAGCAGGGCGGTTTGCCGCTGCTCGTCCTGATTGATGTTCTGTTGCAATTGTTGCAACTGCTGGCTGAGCCAGGCCTCGCGGCGAGCGCCATCCTGCGCCAGCAACGCGCTGTGCAAGGGGTGCGCTTGCAGGCTCGGCGCCAGTTCCTGATGCTGCTGGGTCAACTGTTCCTGCTGGCTGTGCAGTTCTTTTTGCTGGGCGATCAGCCCGCCGACCTTCTCCCGTAGCAGGTTGAGCTTTTCCGTCAGGGTGTCGACAGCCTGGCGTGCCGAGGCTTCTTCGCTCTCGTCGTGACGGCCGAGACTCTGCAACAGGGCCTCGGGTTGATGGTAGGGATGTTCTTGGCTGCCACACACCGGGCAGGGCTGGTCGTCCTGCAACTGCCCACGTAATTCCTCGACGCTGGCGCTGCGGGCCAGGCGCTGACGTTCGAGCAGTTGCCGGGTAATCGTCAGGGCCTGTTCGGCGACCTTGAGTTCATCCCGTGCCTGCAAGCCTTCGCGGTTGAGTTCATCGCGTTGCTGTTGGGCGCTCTGTTGTCGTTCCTGCAACTGCTGCGTGCGTTGGTCCAGCTCGCGCTGGCGACTCCACAGCCGTTGCAGCTCTTCGAAGGCACGCAGTTGCTTGCGATTGTCCTGCAGCAGGCTGCCGAGAATCTGGATCTGTTCGCCGACGGCAGCCGGCTCCGCCCCGGCTTCGCTGTACAGCACTTCGAGCGCGCCGCGCTGCTCGGCCAGTTGTTGGTCGGCGTGGACGACCCGTGCCTGCAACTGCGCCAGCTCGCGTTGACCCTGGTTCAGGCGATTGCCGATCAACATCAACTGCTGCAACCGATCGCGATAGGCGTTCCAGGCCTCGCTCAACGGGGCGAGGGCGGCGCTGTGCTGCAACTGTTCGGCGATCTGCTCCAGGCGCGTGGCGACCTGCTGTTGTTGCTCCAACAGTGAGGTGAGCTGTGTGCGCCCTTCGCTACTGGCCTGTTCTGCCGCTTGTTTCTGTCGCTCGGCGTCGCCCAGGTCCTTGCCCAGGTGGGTCAAGGTGGTCTGTTCATCAAAGGCCTGGCGCAGCAGAGGAGCGCTTGCGCTTTGTCGGGCCAGGGCCTCGGTCAACTGGGCGTGGGCGTTCGACTGGCTCTGTTCCAGCTGTTGCTGGCGGGTCTGCAAGTCGGTCTGCTGGTCAATATGCTGCTGGATCTGCGCGGCCAGCGGCGCAAGCTGCTCATTCAGCTGGCGCTGACGGGCGAACTGATGCCGCTGCGGCGCCAGTTGTTCCAGGCGGGCGAGCTGCTGACGCTGGTTCGCGCAGGCCTGCCAGTCCTGTTCGGCGCCGTGCAGTTGCTCGACGGCGGCCTGGTGTTGTTCCTGCCATTGCAGCAACTCCTTGAGCCAGGTGTGCTGCAACTCCAGTTGCTTGAGTTGGGCCTGCCGGGTCTTGAGTTGCTGCTGTGCCTCGGCAAATTGTCGATCAAGCTCAAGCCGGGCTTCAACGTCCATCGGCGCGACGCCACCGGCCTGGTCCAGCAACAGCTTGTGGGCTTCGCGGGCCTGTTTGGTCTTGTCGAAGGCGCGACGGCCGAGACGGGTGTAGAGCGCGGTGTCGGTGAGCTTTTCCAGCAATTCGCTGCGTTCGTTGTCGTCAGCCTTGAGAAAGGCGCTGAACTCGCTCTGGGCCAGCAACACGGCGCGGGTGAACTGTTCGAAGTTCAGGCCCAGGCGGTTTTCGAGCAGGGTCTTGTATTCGCCTTTCTGGCTCGCCAGCAATTGATCACTGTCCAGGTCGCGCAAGCTCTGGCGGCTGGCCTGCAACTTGCCGCCGGCCTTGTCCCGGGCGCGGTTGGCTTCCCAGCGGGCGCGGTAGCGGCGGCCATCGATGCCGACGAAATCCACCTCGGCATAGCCGGTACCGGTGCCACGGCGCAGCAGGGTGCGCGGGTCGCCGGTGCCGATCTCGCCGTCGGCGTCCGGCACCTTGGCATCGCGCGAGGCGTTGTTCAGCCGGGGCACGGCGCCGAACAGGGCCAGGCACAAGGCGTCGAGCAGGGTGCTTTTACCGGCGCCGGTGGGGCCGGTAATGGCGAACAGGCCGGCACTGGCCAGGGGCTCGGCGGTGAAGTCCAGTTCAAAGGGGCCGGCGAGGGAAGCCAGGTTCTTCAGGCGGATGGCGACGATCTTCATGGCTGTTCGCCCTCCAACTGGACTTCCTGCAACAGCAGGGCGAAGTCATCGAGGGTCGCTTCGTCCACTGGGTTGCCATAGCTGTCCTGCCAGGCGCGGCTGAACAGTTCCTGCGGGCTGAGCTGGTCGAGGTTGATCAGTCGCTCGTTGTCCGTTTCGCTTTCGCTACCGTTTGCCCCCGCGTATTCGGCGGCGATCCGCACCAGGCGCACGGCCTTGCCCTGCAAGGCGGTTTCCACTTGCTGGCGCAGGTCCGGTTGCGGTTCATCCAGGCGTACCCGCACTTCCAGCCAGGGTTGGCGTTGCAGGTCGGCCAGCAGGTCGACATCCGGCAGCTGCGCCAGCTGTTCGAGGATCTCGGCAAAGGGGGCTGGGCCCAGGCGCTGCAGGTTCACGGCGCGGGGGATCAGGCAGCTGTCGACACTGACCAGGGTTTCGCCGTCGAGGACGATGTCGAGGATCTGGTGCTGATAGGCGATTTCGGAAAACGACAGCGGAATCGGTGAGCCGCTGTAGCGGATGCGTTCCTCGCCGTTGACCTTCTGCGGCTTGTGCAGGTGGCCGAGGGCGACATAACTGACACTGGCGTCGAACAGGTTCGCCGGCAGGGCTTCGGCGCTGCCGATGATCAGGCTGCGTTCCGAGTCTTCGGAGACCGAGCCGCCGGCCATATGCGCATGGCTGACGGCGATCAGGGCCTGGCCCGGCTGGCGCTTGGCATTGGCCGCGGCGATCAGGCGCCGATGCACCTCGCCGATCCCCTTCAGGTAGTCGTCCCCCAGCTGTGTGCCGGTGACTTCGGCGGGGCGCAGGAAGGGCAGGGCCAGGCACCAGGCGGCGATCTCGCCGTTCGCGGCGGGTAACGGCAGCAGCAGGCGCTCGCTGTCCAGCTCGCCGTCGTCGAGCCACAGCACCCGGCCCACCGCATGGGTGCGCAGGCGCCGCATCAGTGGCGCGGGCAGTTCGATACGCGAACCGGAGTCGTGGTTGCCGGCAATCATCACGATGGTCAGCAGCGGCTGTTGTTCGTGGGCGCTGACGATAAAGTCGTAGAGGCGCTCCTGGGCTTTGACCGGCGGGTTGACGGTGTCGAAGATATCGCCGGCGATCAGCAGGACATCGGGCTGCTGTTGCCCGAGTCGGGCCAGCAGCCAGGTGAGGAAACAAGCATGTTCGAAATCTCGCTCCTGGCCATGAAGGTTCTGGCCAAGATGCCAGTCGGAGGTGTGAAACAGGCGCAAGGCAAACTCCAACTTATCGATTATTTGGGGTAGAGCGGCGGCAGGCTGCTGTCGCTGAGCGGGTCCTGGACGCGCTCGGCGACCGGGATCGCGCGGATCGCCCGCCACAGTTCCTCGCCTTGCCAATACTGGCCGGATTCGCTGTAGAGCGCGCCATTGAGGCCGTCCAGCGCATCGGACAGGGTGACGAAGCGCGCGGCCATGTCGGCCAGGGTTTCCGGTTGTTGCCGGGCCCAGGCATCCAGGGCCTGGCGGGTGGCCTGGGGATCGTTGGCCAGGCAGGTACGTTTGAGATCGTCGAGCAGCGTCCGTGGGCTCGGACCGGTCTGGGCGGCGCGGTGCACCGCCGGTTGCGAGCGGGCCCTCCACCACAGGCCGAAACCGAGCAGGGTGGTGCAGGCGAGGATCAGCGTGCTGAGCCTCCAGACCCACAGCAGCGGCGGTTGTGGCGGCGCGTTGTTGGCGGCGCTGCTCACCGGTGTGTCCACCGCCAGGCTCGGGTTGTTCGCCACTTGCAGGGTCCGCGCCGGCAGGCTGCTGCGTTCCATGTGGTCTTCGTGGGTGTTCCACCAGAGCACTTCCACCGCCGGCAGGTCGAAGCTGCCGCTGTGGGTCGGGACCAGCGCCTCGCGTTCCCCGCGGGTGCCGATCAGGCCGCGTTCGCTGTTCTGGTTGCTCAGTTGCGGTTGGTCCGGGTAGCGCCGCAAGCCATTGATCGTGGTCGCCGGCAGCGGCGGCAGTTGCCCGCTGGAGAGCCCTTCGGCCTTGAGGGTCAGGCTGCGGGTCAGGGAGTCGCCGACCTGGCTGTGATCCGGTTCCGGGCTCCAGCTTTCACTGAGACTCAGGCTGCGGGCCGGCAGCCATGGCACATCGACCGGCCAGGTGGTGGGCTGCGGCTTGACCTGCAAGAGCATCTGCGCGGAGCTGACGCGCATCAGCTTGCCGGGCTTGGAGCCCTGGGGCGCCTGGCCCTGTGTCTGATTCGGCTGGGCGTCGACCAGGGTCGCGGTAAACACCTGGGCGGGGATGCTCAGTTCGCCGCTGTGCTGCGGGTAGATTGCATAGCGCCACTCGATCACGCCATGGCGCACGCCGTTGATCAGCTTTTCGTAAGTGCGCGACTCACCCAACTGCTCGATACGGGCGTCAGGGATCTGCAGCGGGGTGAGGCTGCTGTCGTCATACAGCGACACCGAGTGATAGATGCGCAACGTCAGCACGGCCTGGGCCTGGACGTAGACGCTGTCCTGGTCGAGGCTGGCGTCGATGAACACCGGTGCCAGGTTGCTGGCCGTGGCCTGCTCCTCGCCTTGCACCACCTGCAGGGTGATCGGCTCGCTGCTGAGTTCGCCCAGGTGCAATGGCGGAATCACCACGCTGCCGTTTTCCCTGGGCGTCAGGGTGACGATCCAGCGCGTGGTGGACTGGCTCTCGCCGCCCAGGGTGGTCAACTGATTGACCTGGCGGGTGCCGCGCACTTCGAACTGCGGGTCCAGCGGGGCCAGGTCGGGCTTGCCGAACTGGGTGACATCCTTGGACTCGAGGGTCAGCTCCACCGACTCGCCTGAGTTCAGGCGCGTGCGGTCGACGCTGGCCAGCAAGCCCTCGGCCCGGGCCGACAGGTTGACGCAGAGCAGCAGCGTAAGGAACAGGGAGAAGCGCAGGGTCATCGGGTCTTGTCCTGATGGAGCTGTTGTTCGTACCAGAATTTGCGCCGCAGCAGTTCTCCCGGGTCATCGGGGATCTGCCGCAGCCATTGTTCCAACGCCTGATGGCGTTCACCGTCGATGATATCGGCGGCGGCCCGCAAGGGCGGGTGGGTGGTCTGTTCGTCGCCCAGCTCGCTGCCCGGTACCTCATTGCCGCCGGGTTGATTACCCGCTTGGCTGGCCTGGGCGTCCGGCGGCTGATTGCCGCTCGGTGGGTTCTGCTCCTGGGGCGCGGACTGCGTTGAGGCGGTGCTGGACGAATTCGTCCCCGCCGGGGCTGCTTGAGCGGCGCTGTGTGCGTTGCCGGTTTCGGCGGCGTCGGCGGGTTTGCTCGGCTCAGCCGGCGGTGTGGCCTGTTTTTCCCGGAGCAACTCTTCCACCAGTGTCCGGTTGCGCAAGGCCGGTCGCAAGTCCGGCTGACGTTCCAGGGCCTGTTCGTAAGCGTCCAGTGCCGCCTCCAGCTCGCCGCTGCGGGCCAGGGCGTTGCCCCGATTGTAGTGGGCGTTGGCATCGTCGCTTTCGGCAAACTTCTTCGCGGCGCCGCTGTAGTCGCCAGCTTCATAAAGGGCCAGGCCTTGCCATTGCGGATCGTCGAAATGTTGCGCGGCTTCGAGCGGGCGCTTTTGCTCAAGTAGCTGCTGGCCCTGTTGGTCCGGCCGCAACCACAGATCCCTCAGCTCAAAGGCCTGGCTCGGCTGCGGGAACAGGAAGAACAGCGGCAGGCAGAACAGCCAGCCACGCCGTCCGGCACAGGCGGCCAGCAGCAGGAGCGGCAGCAGCAGCCAGTAACCCTGGTCGGCCCAACTGTCGAGCTGCACGGTCTGGCCGTCCTTGCGCAGATGGCGCGGGCCGTCCAGCAGGCCGAGGCCGCGCAGGTCGCTATCGTCCAGACGGGCCTGGCGGTAGCGGCCGCCGATTTCGCCGGCGAAGTCTTTCAGGCTCTGGCTGTCGAGATGCGGCACCAGGATCATGCCTTGGGCGTCCTTGAGGAAGCCGCCGTTCTCCTGGGCCACGGGCGCGCCATCGCGGGTGCCGATTCCGAGGATCAGCAGGTTGTGGGGCTTGGCCTCCAGGGCCTGGCGAATACCTTGGCGCTCCTGCTCGCTGAGGGACGAGCCGATCAGCAGCAGTCGGCCCTCGCCGAGGGCGCCGCGTTCGAGCAGGGTCAGGGCCCTTTTTACCGCGAGGTCGGCGCGATGGCCCTCCTCGGGCATGATCGAGGGTTTGATGGCGTCCAGCAGATTGCGGCTGGTGCCCAGGTCATCGGACAGCGGCACCAGGGTGTGGGCGCTGCCGGCGTAGACGATGATTGCCGTCTGCGAGTCGCTGCGGGCGCGCAACAGGTCGAAGAGTTTGCGCCGGGCCTGTTCCAGGCGGTTCGGCGGCGTGTCGGTGGCGAGCATGTCCGGCGTCAGTTCGAGCAGCACCACCAGCGGGTCCAAAGGTTTCTGGCTGGACTCTTCGACCCGTTCCCAGCTCGGCCCGAGCAGGGCCAGGGCGGCCAGGGTCCAACCCAGGCCGAGGGCGATCAGGTGCAGTTTGCTGCTGTTGCGGCTGCCGCCATTGAGCAGGACCCGATGGAATGCCGTCGGCAGGATCATCTGCCAGCGGCCGGCGCGTTTCTGCCGGTGCCAGAGTTGCCAGAGCAGCCAGCCCAGCAGCGGCAGGACCAACAGCCAGGCGGGGCGGAACCAGTGCGGCCAGAAGGCTTCGATCATCGACGCCTCCGCAGGCGCAGACGTTCCAGGCGCTGGCGCCATTCCGGGCGCTGCGGCAGGAAATGTCGCCGGGCCAGCCAGCGTTGCAACAGGTTGTCCGGCCAGCGTTCGCGGATCGCCAGCAACACGCTGACCAACAGGGCCAGGCTCAGGGGCCAGTGATACAGCGCCCGGGCGGGGCGGGCCTGGGTCGGCTGCTGAGCGACAGGTTCAAGCTGGTCGAGGGTTTCCTTGACGGCTTTCAGCTCCTCGCCGTCGCGGGCCCGGAAATAACGTCCGCCGGTGATGCTGGCGATCTCCTTCAGCGCCGGTTCGTCGAGGTCCATGCTCGGGTTCAGGCCGAGCATGCTCAGGGTGCCGGTTTGTTGCGGATCGGCACCCATGCCGATGGTGTAGATCTTCACGCTTTCTTCGGCGGCCAGGCGCGCGGCGGTGATTGGGTCGATTTCGCCGGCATTGTTGGCACCGTCGGTGACCAGGATCAGCACCCGGCTTTGCGCCGGACGCTGGCGCAGGCGCTTGATGGCCAGGCCGATGGCGTCGCCGATGGCGGTGTTCTTGCCGGCGATGCCGATTTTCGCTTCATCCAGCCAGATGCGCACGGTGCGTCGGTCGAAGGTCAGCGGTGCCTGCACATAGGCCTTGCTGCCGAACAGGATCAGGCCCACGCGATCGCCTTCACGGTGTTCGAGAAAGTCGCCGAGCAGGTGCTGGACCAGGCCCAGGCGGCTGATGTCCTCGTCCTGCCAGCGCATGTCGGGGTATTCCATGGAGCCGGACAGGTCCACCGCCACCAGCAAGTCGCGACCGCTGGCGGCCACCGGCAGGGGGTCGCCCAGCCATTGCGGACGCGCGGCGGCGGACAGCAGCAGCAGCCAGAGCAGGATGAACGGCAGTTGCTGGCGCCAGCTCGGCAGGCTGACCCGGGCCCGGCGCCGGGCCAGGCTTTCCAGGTCGGCGAGAAAGCTGATCTTCAGCGAGGCTTCGCCGCTGTCGGCCACCGGCAACAGCAGGCGCATCAGCCAGGGCAGTGGCAGCAGGGCAAAGAGCCAGGGCCAGGCGAACTCAAACATGTTTGCGGATCCAGGTGTCGATCGCCTGGCTCAACCCGGCGATGGCCTTGTCGTCGAGCTTGCATTCGGGCTTGTAGGCGCCTTCCACCAGCACCATCCAGCGGGTCAGGCCGGCGGCCGGGCAGCGGTTGTCGAGAAAGGCCAGCCATTTGCGGCCATTGAGGGTGTGGCTCTGGCTGTAGGGGTAATGGTTGCGGCACAAGCGCTTGAGCAGGCCGTTGAGTTGTTGCAGCCAGGCCCCGGCCGGTGCGCCGTCATAGGGTTTGGGCAACTGCGCGAGTTCCGCCAGGGCGGCCAGGCGTACCGGGTCCAGGGGTTGTTCGGCGCGGGCGACGGGGCGCTTGGCCGGGAGGAAACGGCGCAGGTACCAGAGCCCGATGCCCAGCAGCGGAATCAGTCCCAGCAGCAGCCACCAGCCCGGTGCCGGTGGCCAGAAACCCTGGATCGGCGGGGTGATCAGCGGTTGTAGTTGCTCCAGGCTGCTCATGGCTGTTTCCCCGGTCGCTGGGGGTTCAGGTACTCGCGCAACTGCTCGACCATTTCGCTCTGGGTGCTCAAGGGCATCAACAGTACCCGCAGTTTCTGCGCCAGCAGCTCCCAGCGGGCAATCCGCGCTTCGCCCTGGGCTCGGTAGGCCTGGCGCAGTTCCAGGTTGAGGGTATCGAGCTCCAATTGTGCGCCGCGTTCGGCGAAACGCAACAGGCCGGCGGCGGGGAGGGCGTGGTCGAGGGGATCGGAGACCGGCAGCATCAGCAGGTCGCAATGGCGCGAGAGCAGGTTGAGCTGTTGTTCGGCGGCATCGCTCAGGGCCCGCTCGTCACAGATCACGATCACCAGGCTGCCGGGACGCAGCACCTTGCGCGCGCGGATCAGTGCCAGGCCCAGGGCATTGGGCTCGGCGGCGGCTTCGGTGTGCAGCGAGTGGTTGACCCGCACCAGGCGGTTGAGCAGTTGCAACAGGCTTTGCTTGCTGCGCCGCGGTTTGATTTCGTAGTGCTCGTTGTCGCCATAGACCAGGCCGCCGACCCGGTCGTTGTGGCCCAGGGCGGCCCAGCCGATCAAGCTCGCGGCCTGGGCGGCGAGCACCGACTTGAAGGTCAGCCCCGAGCCAAAGAACAGTTGGCGGCTCTGTTCCACCAGAATGAAGATCGGCCGTTCGCGCTCTTCGTGAAAAAGCTTGGTATGGGGTTCCTGGGTGCGAGCGGTGACGCGCCAGTCGATGGTGCGCACATCGTCGCCGGCCTGGTAGACCCGCACCTGGTCGAAGTCGACCCCCCGCCCGCGCAACTTCGAGTGGTGCAGGCCGATCAGCGGGCTGCGCTGGCTCGGCGTCGAGAACAGCTGCACTTCGCGCACGCGATGGCGCATCTCGATCAGTTCGGCGAGGGTGGTGCGGATGCCGGGTTCGGCGGGCAGGGGCGCGATCATGGTCCGGGTCAGGCGACGGCGACGACATCGAGGATGCGTTGCACCACCCGATCCTGGTCGATCCCGGCGGCTTCGGCCTCGAACGACAGGATGATGCGGTGGCGCAGCACATCGAACAGCACCGCCTGGATGTCCTCGGGGCTGACGAAGTCGCGACCGGCCAGCCAGGCATGCGCCCGCGCGCAGCGGTCCAGGGCGATGGAGCCGCGAGGGCTGGCGCCGTAGGCGATCCACTCGGCCATCTCCGGGTCGAACTTGGCCGGCGTACGGGTTGCCATCACCAGTTGCACCAGGTACTCCTCCACCGCATCGGCCATGTACAAGCCGAGGATTTCCTTGCGCGCGGCGAAGATCGCCTGCTGGCTGACCCGGCGCTCGGGCTTGGTTTCGCCGTTCAGGGCTTCGCCCCGGGCCTGTTGCAGGATGCGCCGTTCGACCGCGGCATCGGGAAAGCCGATCTTGACGTGCATCAGGAAACGGTCGAGCTGGGCTTCGGGCAGCGGGTAGGTGCCTTCCTGCTCGATCGGGTTCTGGGTCGCCATCACCAGGAACAGCGGCGACAGGTCGTAAGTGCTGCGGCCGACGCTGACCTGGCGCTCGGCCATGGCTTCGAGCAGGGCCGACTGGACCTTGGCCGGGGCGCGGTTGATTTCATCGGCCAGCACCAGGTTGTGGAAGATCGGGCCTTGCTGGAACACGAAGCTGCCGGTTTCCGGGCGATAGATCTCGGTGCCGGTGATGTCGGCCGGGAGCAGGTCGGGGGTGAACTGGATGCGATGGAACTGCGCTTCGATGCCTTCGGCCAACTCCTTGATGGCTTTGGTCTTGGCCAGGCCCGGGGCGCCTTCGACCAGCATGTGGCCGTCGGCCAGCAGGGCGATCAACAGACGCTCGACGAGCTTTTCCTGGCCGAGGATCTGCGCTGAGAGAAAGGTTCGCAGCGCAAGCAGCGCTTCACGATGTTCCATCGATGAGTGTTCCTGGAGAGGGTCGCCGGCGGCATTCGATGAATGTCACGGCTGGGGGCGTTACTTTAATGCATCGGGGGCGTTGACGACTAACGGCTATGGGGATTTTTATGGGTTTTGAGGAAAAGTCTTACCTTGTTGGGAATCATCTCCTGCAAGTAGCCCCGCCTTGGTGATCTTCCCCCGGGCGGGGCGGGGTGGGCACACTCCAGGTTATCTGGCCAGTGCGCAGCCATAGTCCTGGATCTCACCGGCCGAGCCGCGACTGAAACCGACCAGGCTCAAACGGTTGGCCAGCAACAACAGATCGCCACCCGGTGCGACCACCAGGGCCAGGCCATAGCGGGACAGGCTGTCACCCCGCTGTCGGGCATATTCAGCCAGCACCTTGAACGGGTTTTCCTGTTTCAGGTCCTGGCCGTTGAGGCGTTTGGCCAGGTACTCATGACCGTTCAGCCTGACGGCCAGTGGTTGCCACGCCTGGGTCACCTGCGGGGCCTGTGCGACCACTTGCTGGTAGACCTCGGGGCGCAGGCAGGCCAGATGGATATGCAACTGGCCCTGGGAGCGACCATACGGTGAGTTGATCGCCAGCGAGAGGAATTCGTCCTTGATCGGCTTGCCGGCTTCGGCGGACAGGCGCCCACGTTGCTGCCAGGCACTGGCGAAAAAGGCGTAGGCGTTGTCCTCGAGCAGCAGCGGACTCTCGATGCCGGTGACCCGGTCCGTCGGAATGGTCAGGTCATGCAGAGGGCCCTGGCGATCCTTGAGCAAGGCGACATGTTGCTGCAGATCCACCCTCAGGCACGGCGCTGGGTTCTGCGCGTCCTGCTGGTGGGGCACGCATTGCTGGCTGACAATCTGCCAGAGCGCGTTGCCTTTGCCGAGCCCCCAGATCAGCCAGGACCCCGCCGCCAGCACCATGACCACCAAGGCCAGCCCTACCATTTTCCGCCACTTGCTCATGCCACTTTCCTGATCAGAAGTAAAAACCCGGACACTCTAAACCAGCCCTTCGTGCATTTTTGTGTCGGTTCTGATCGCAAATGTTTCAAGCCGGGCCGCTGTCAGCCCAGTTCGCTGACATAGGTGCCGGTGCCGGCGAGAATGTTTTTCAGCGTTTGTTCGACTTCGGCCAGGTCGGCCGCGGCGGTCTGGTGCAGGATTTCGAGGTGATCGTCGCCATTGAGCGCATCGGCGTCGGCGGCGGCGATTTCGATCAGCAGGCGCGTGGCGCCGAGGGTGACCTTGATCCCGTCCAGTGTCGACGGCTCGCCATCGAGGGTGATCTCCAGCTCATCCTCGTCGGGGTAGCGGGTCATCAGGAACATTTCACCTTTGTCGCTATGGCAGCAGAGCATGGCCATGTTGTCTTCTTCATCGTCGCAGGGGTTGGCGATCAGGTGGGCGGTGCTGAGCTGCATGGGGGGAGCGTCCTGTCTGGGCGGGGGAGCGGTATTTTGCCTGGATTCAAGATATTTTTCAGGGCTTACCAGCCAATGTCCGAATATGTCGCAGCATCGCAAGCAGCGACATTCGCGCACTCGTTAAGCTGCGCAACGGAGCGTCGCCCGCGAAAATACGGCCTGTACACCCGGCCGTTGCCGTCGTGTGCGACTATCTTGAACGTGAATGTGACCCCTGGGTCGCGGCCAGCTTCATCAACCTGTCACTCTGTACTGCCCAGATTTACCCTGCAGAGTGATGCAGGTCCCCTTTTCCGGGGAAGAAAACGCGACGCTTCTCTCTATAACAAGCCCAAGCGGAGTACCACAGATGGCGTTCTTCACCGCAGCCAGCAAAGCCGACTTCCAGCACCAACTGCAGGCGGCACTGGCGCAGCACATCAACGAACAGGCACTGCCACAAGTGGCGCTGTTCGCTGAGCAGTTCTTTGGCATCATTTCCCTGGACGAGCTGACCCAGCGCCGGCTCTCCGATCTGGCCGGCTGCACCCTTTCGGCCTGGCGTCTGCTGGAGCGTTTCGACCACACCCAGCCACAGGTTCGCGCCTACAACCCGGATTACGAACGCCATGGCTGGCAGTCGACCCACACCGCCGTCGAGGTCCTGCACCCCGACCTGCCGTTCCTGGTCGACTCGGTCCGCACCGAACTGAACCGCCGCGGCTACAGCATCCACACCCTGCAAACCACCGTGCTGAGCGTGCGTCGCGGCAGCAAGGGCGAGTTGCTTGAAGTCCTGCCGAAAGGCACCCAGGGCGAGGGGATCGACAAAGAATCCCTGATGTACCTGGAGATCGATCGCTGCGCCAACGTCGCCGAACTGAGCGTGCTGTCCAAGGAACTGGAACAGGTCCTGACGGAAGTACGGATCGCCGTCGCCGACTTCGAACCGATGAAGACCAAGGTCCAGCAACTGCTGGCCGGTATCGACGCCAGCCAGTTCGCCATCGACCCGGAAGAAAAGGCCGAGATCAAGACTTTCCTGCAGTGGCTGGTGGACAACCACTTCACCTTCCTCGGCTACGAAGAGTTCGTGGTCCGTGACGAGCAGGACGGCGGTCATATCGAATATGACGCCGACTCCTTCCTCGGCCTGACCAAATTGCTGCGCGCCGGCCTGACCGCCGACGACACCCGCATCGAAGACTACGCCGTCAACTACCTGCGCGAACCGACGCCGCTGTCGTTCGCCAAGGCTGCGCACCCGAGCCGTGTGCACCGCAACGCCTACCCGGACTATGTCTCGATCCGTGAGATCGACGCCGACGGCAAGGTCATCAAGGAATGCCGCTTCATGGGCCTCTACACCTCCTCGGTGTACGGCGAAAGTGTGCGGGTCATCCCTTACATCAGCCGCAAGGTCGCCGAAGTCGAGCGCCGTTCGGGCTTCCAGGCCAAGGCCCACCTGGGCAAGGAACTGGCCCAGGTGCTCGAAGTGCTGCCCCGCGACGATCTGTTCCAGACCCCGGTGGACGAGCTGTTCAACACCGTGATGTCGATCGTGCAGATCCAGGAACGCAACAAGATCCGCGTGTTCCTGCGCAAGGACCCCTACGGCCGCTTCTGCTACTGCCTGGCCTACGTGCCGCGTGACGTCTACTCCACCGAAGTGCGGCAGAAGATCCAGCAAGTGCTGATGGATCGCCTGAAAGCCACCGACTGCGAGTTCTGGACCTTCTTCTCCGAATCCGTGCTGGCCCGTGTGCAACTGATCCTGCGGGTCGATCCGAAGAACCGTCTCGACATCGACCCGCTGCAACTGGAAAACGAAGTGATCCAGGCCTGCCGCAGCTGGCAGGACGACTACAAGAGCCTGGTGGTCGAAGGCTTCGGCGAGGCCCAGGGCACCAACGTGCTGGCAGACTTCCCGAAAGGCTTCCCGGCCGGCTACCGCGAGCGCTTCGCCGCACACTCGGCCGTGGTCGACATGCAGCACCTGCTGAGCCTGAACGACAGCAATCCGCTGGTGATGAGCTTCTACCAGCCGCTGGGCCAGGTCGCCGGCCAGCGCGAGCTGCATTGCAAGCTGTATCACGCCGATACGCCGCTGGCCCTGTCCGACGTCCTGCCGATCCTGGAAAACCTCGGCCTGCGCGTGCTCGGCGAGTTCCCGTATCGCCTGCGTCACAACAACGGTCGCGAGTTCTGGATCCATGACTTCGCCTTCACCGCGGCCGAAGGCCTGGACCTGGATATCCAGCAGCTCAACGACACCCTGCAGGATGCCTTCGTCCACATCGTCCGTGGCGATGCCGAGAACGATGCGTTCAACCGCCTGGTGCTGACCGCCGGCCTGCCATGGCGCGATGTCGCCCTGCTGCGTGCCTACGCCCGCTACCTGAAGCAGATCCGCCTGGGCTTCGACCTGGGTTACATTGCCAGCACCCTGAACAACCACACCGACATCGCCCGCGAGTTGACCCGGTTGTTCAAGACCCGTTTCTACCTGGCGCGCAAGCTCAGCGTCGAAGACCTCGACGACAAGCAGCAGCGCCTGGAGCAGGCGATCCTGACCGCCCTGGACGATGTCCAGGTCCTGAACGAAGACCGCATCCTGCGTCGTTACCTTGACCTGATCAAGGCGACCCTGCGGACCAACTTCTACCAGACCGACGCCAACGGCCAGAACAAGTCGTACTTCAGCTTCAAGTTCAACCCGCATGCAATTCCCGAGCTGCCCAAGCCGGTGCCGAAGTTTGAAATCTTCGTCTACTCGCCACGGGTCGAGGGTGTGCACCTGCGTTTCGGCAACGTCGCCCGCGGCGGCCTGCGCTGGTCGGACCGCGAAGAAGACTACCGCACCGAAGTCCTCGGCCTGGTAAAAGCCCAGCAAGTGAAGAACTCGGTGATCGTGCCGGTGGGTGCGAAGGGCGGCTTCCTGCCGCGTCGCCTGCCGCTGGGTGGCGGTCGTGACGAGATCGCGGCCGAGGGCATCGCCTGCTACCGCATCTTCATCTCGGGCCTGTTGGACATCACCGACAACCTGAAGGACGGCGCCCTGGTGCCGCCGGCCAACGTCGTGCGCCATGACGACGATGACCCCTACCTGGTGGTGGCGGCGGACAAGGGCACCGCGACCTTCTCCGACATCGCCAACGGCATTGCCATCGACTACGGTTTCTGGCTCGGCGACGCCTTCGCCTCCGGCGGTTCCGCCGGTTACGACCACAAGAAGATGGGCATCACCGCCAAGGGCGCGTGGGTCGGCGTACAGCGCCACTTCCGCGAGCGCGGCATCAATGTCCAGGAAGACAGCATCACGGTAGTGGGCGTCGGCGACATGGCCGGCGACGTGTTCGGCAACGGCCTGTTGATGTCCGACAAGCTCAAGCTGGTCGCGGCCTTCAACCACCTGCACATCTTCATCGACCCGAACCCGGAGCCGGCCACCAGCTTCGCCGAGCGCCAGCGCCTGTTCGACCTGCCGCGTTCGGCCTGGTCCGACTACGACGCCAGCCTGATGTCCGAAGGCGGCGGTATCTTCTCGCGTAGCGCGAAGAGCATCGCGATTTCCCCGCAGATGAAAGAGCGCTTCGACATCCGCGCCGACAAGCTGACCCCGACCGAACTGCTCAATGCCTTGCTCAAGGCCCCGGTGGACCTGTTGTGGAACGGCGGTATCGGTACCTACGTCAAGGCCAGCAGCGAAAGCCACGCCGATGTCGGCGACAAGGCCAACGATGCACTGCGCGTCAACGGTAACGAACTGCGCTGCAAGGTGGTGGGCGAGGGCGGCAACCTGGGCATGACCCAGCTCGGTCGCGTCGAGTTCGGCCTCAATGGCGGCGGTTCCAACACCGACTTCATCGACAACGCCGGCGGCGTGGACTGCTCCGACCACGAAGTGAATATCAAGATCCTGCTCAACGAAGTCGTGCAGGCCGGCGATATGACCGAGAAGCAGCGTAACCAGCTGCTCGGCAGCATGACCGACGAAGTCGGCGGGCTGGTCCTCGGCAACAACTACAAGCAGACCCAGGCCCTGTCCCTGGCGGCCCGTCGCGCTGTCGAGCGGATCGCCGAGTACAAGCGCCTGATGAGCGATCTGGAAGCCCGTGGCAAGCTGGACCGTGCCATCGAGTTCCTGCCGTCGGAAGAGCAACTGGTCGAGCGCGTCGCGGCAGGCCAGGGCCTGACCCGTGCCGAGCTGTCGGTGCTGATCTCCTACAGCAAGATCGACCTCAAGGCGGCGTTGCTCGAGTCCAAGGTACCGGACGACGAGTACCTGACCCGCGACATGGAAACCGCGTTCCCGCCGATGCTGGTGAGCAAGTTCGCCGAGGCCATGCGCCGTCACCGCCTCAAGCGCGAGATTGTCAGCACCCAGATCGCCAACGACCTGGTCAACCACATGGGCATCACCTTCGTGCAGCGCCTGAAGGAGTCCACCGGCATGAGCCCGGCGAACGTGGCCGGTGCTTATGTGATCGTGCGTGACATCTTCCACCTCCCGCACTGGTTCCGTCAGATCGAGGCCCTGGACTACAAGGTTTCGGCCGAGACACAACTGGAGCTGATGGATGAACTGATGCGCCTGGGCCGTCGCGCCACGCGCTGGTTCCTGCGCAGCCGCCGCAACGAGCAGGATGCTGCCCGTGACGTCGCGCACTTCGGTCCGCACCTGGCGGCCCTGGGCCTGAAACTCGACGAACTGCTGGAAGGCCCGACCCGGGAAGTCTGGCAGGCGCGTTACCAGGCTTATGTCCAGGCCGGTGTGCCGGAGTTGCTGGCGCGCATGGTGGCCGGTACCACGCACCTGTACACCCTGTTGCCGATCATCGAAGCCGCCGACGTGACCGGTCACGACGCCGCCGAAGTGGCCAAGGCCTACTTCGCGGTGGGCAGTGCGCTGGACATGACCTGGTACTCCCAGCAGATCAGCGACCTGCGTGTGACCAACAACTGGCAGGCCCAGGCCCGTGAAACCTTCCGCGACGATGTGGACTGGCAGCAACGTGCAATCACCATCTCGGTGCTGAAACTGGCCGACGCGCCGCAAGACATGGAAGCCCGCGTGGCCCTGTGGCTTGAGCGCAACGCGAGCATGGCCGAGCGCTGGCGTTCGATGCTGGTGGAGATCCGTGCCGCCAGCGGCACCGACTACGCCATGTACGCGGTGGCCAACCGTGAGTTGATGGACCTGGCGTTGAGCGGTCAGTCCGGGCTGTAATCGACTGATAGCGTAGCGTTGAAGAAAGCCCCGTCTCGTCAGAGGCGGGGCTTTTTTTTGGTTCTTCACGGATTACCGGGAAAGGGGCGGTGATGATCTGTTTTATAGGTGAACAATCCCGATGTGATATTTGTCGGTCTCGTTATTTATTTAAACTTTTTTGCGGGGGGGGGATGATTAACATAAAACCTATCGAGGTTCTCTAAGGTTTTCGAAGATGGCGGTTTCCATACTGGATGAAACGGATATTGCAGTGCCCCTTGAGGCGGAGGATTATTATGCGGCGGTAGAGGGTTGGTTGCCGGACTGGTTGAAAAAAGCCTCTGCCGGACTGCGGCGCTCTTACGTCGATGACATGCGCCGGCACCAGGTCGATAAAACCCGTCTGGCGCTGTATCTGGGCGGGCTGCAGACCCCGGAAGTGTTCGCTGAGCCGCTGTTGAAAGAGGCGCTGGACAATGCATTCGGGCCGGGCCTGGAGGTTCGTCGGGATAAGCTTCGGCATGTTCATATACTGGCTGCGCAAACGCTTTCCACGCCCTATCAGGAGAGCGTGACACAACAAACGTTATTGCAGGCGGCCCTGCAGAACTTCGAGAAGAGTGAAACTGTTGATTTGGGTTTCGATCGCGGCTCGCAGATCATTCGGGAAAGCCGCGGTGTTCTGAAAAAGCCAATCACCCTGCAGGATTTTGCCCTGTTGTGCCGACGCCTGGATCTGGGCGGACAGTACAGGAAACATATCGAGTCTTTCCTCTTGCGCCAGAACGCGTCCGGTCAACGGGAGGATGAATTTCGTCGATTGTTCGTCGCCAACGAGACCTCCGAGTTGGCGGTTCAGGCCGATATCGCCTTGATGAAAGGGCATATCGACGAAGCGGTCTACCGCATGCTCAAGGGGCTGGTCAGTGGAAACTCGCGTCCTGTCTGGGGCGCGGACGAGGTGGAGTGTCATGACATTAAAATGCTCGATGTTGCCATTCCGGACAGCGGGTATCGGGGGGCGTTGCTCAAGGGCGTGTTACTGACCTGCTCCGAGTCCCTGCAGCCGGCCAAGGCCCGTCCCTGCGTGGTGTACCTGTCCGGTGATCCGGAGCAGGCGCTCAAGCAATACCCGAACCTGGCGGCCTTCGAGGATGAGTTGCGCGGCAGGCTGCGCAAGCTGGAGTATCGGCACAGCTTCCGGCGTTATGTCCACCTGCGTACTCAGCCGATCTTTTTCACGGTCCTCGAAGAGCGGCTCAACCCCTTGCGTCCGGGGATGCGCCAGCGTGTGCCGGATGAGCGGGCGGACCTGCAGCTCCAGACCACGGCCCTACTCGGTGATCCCCTTTCTGAGCTCTATGAGCAGCATGTCGTCAAGATGTTGGACGATGCGCAGGTGCTGGCGGTATCGACCGATGCGGAGGACAAGAAGACCCGCCGCGCCCGTTGGCAGGCCTTCCTCAATTGGGGGACCAACCTGCTGTTTTTTGTGCCGGGTCTGGGCGAGGCCATGCTCGCGGTCGCCGGCGCCCAGTTGCTCGTGCAGCTCTATGAGGGCATCGAGGAGTGGGAGCATGGCGATAAAAAGCAGGCGGTGCTGAGTTTTCTCGGGGTGGTACTGACCCTGGAGCTGGGCGCCTTCATGCAGGGGCTGGCGCACGACCGTGACGCCACTGCGTTCATCAACAGCCTCAGGCGGGTCAAGGTGCCGGGCGGTGAAAGCCGCTTATGGAAAGCCGACCTCAAGCCCTACCGCCATGCCGCGGCGATGCCCGAAGGGCTCAAGGTCGATGAGTCCGGACTCCACTTGCGCAATGCCGGCACTTACCTGCCCTTCGAGGGCGGCTACTACAAGCTCAGGCCGGGCCGGATCGCCAACGAGTACCATGCCGAGCACCCGAGCCGTGCCACCTATGAGCCGCTTTTCAGTCACAACGGTTCAGGCGCCTGGGTGCATGAGCTGGAAGACCCGCTGAGGTGGAACGAATGCAGCTTGTTTGAGCGCCTGGGTGCCGAGTTCCGGAACATGACCTGGGAGCAGATCGGGTGGATCATGACGATCAGTGGCATCGAGGCCGATGCCATGCGCCCGGTTTACCTGGACCAGATGAGGACGCCGGCCCTGCTGCGCGATACGCTGACGCGCTTCAGGGTCAATGCCGATATCCAGCGCTTTATCGAGACCGGCAGCACCAACGACGGCCTGGTGGATTGGCGCATTCAGGAGCAACTGCTGGAGGCCCTGTGGCCCGCTTCGAAAGTTCTACGCTTCCTCGATGGCGAGGGGCGCGTGCTGAAGGAGTATGGCCCCGCGGACAAAACCGATCTGCCGGTGCTATCGATCCGCGACAGCCAGATCCGTGACGGTCAACTGCTGGAGGTGGTGCGGCAGGGGCTCGCCGCGCGGGAGATCGATACGCTGCTCGGGCGGCAAGTGGGTGAGCCGTTGTTGAGCGCCGAGCAGCAATCGGCGGCCCTGAGGCGGCGGCTGACGGACGAAGCGAAAAATCAGCGCAGTGCATTGTTCGAGAACTATTACGAGTTTCGGACTCGCTCGACAACCCCTTTCCTCGAGTTGTTCAGGCGTCTATTTCCTGGCCTGCCAACGGCGATGGTCGATGAGCTGGTCAATGCCGCCAATGCCTATGAAATCGAGTTGCTGGAGGCCGGCAAAGTGCCGTTGCGGCTGGCGGAGGAAAGCCACTGGTATTTGCAGCAGGTGCGTATTGCCCGGGCTTACGAGGGGATGTTCCTCGAGTCGTCGGTCAGCCTGGATGCCGATCGGCTGTTTCTGCATTCCCTGGAAAACCTGCCGGGTTGGTCGAGCTCCTTGCGTATCGAGCTGTACGAGCGCTCCAAGCTGGCACCAGGCGGTTTGCGCCTGATTGACAGCCTGGGGGCGCCGGCCTCGGCCGAAAACCGACTGGCGCTGGTCCGCCAGTCGAACGGTTATGTGACCGAGGGGGAGGCCGGCCTGCCGGCGCCGCCGTCGGACAGCCTTGAGGCCACGTTGCTGCGGGTCTTGCCGGACAAAGCGTTGCAGTCCGTGGGTTTTTCACGAGCCACCCGGCCGGGGCAGCTTAAACGAGCCGTGGTGCAACGCCTGAGGCTGTCCCGTGAACGGATCCGCACATTGTTGAAGATGCCTGTGATCAAACCCGGATTCCGCTCACCGATGAGATTGAGCGATGGGCGGGTCGGTTACCCGCTCGGTGGGCAGCAGACTGCCGAGCAGGTTTTGCCCAGCCATCTGATGCGCTGGGTCGACAAACTCTATCCCGGCCAGGACCTGGCGGCGGTTCGGCGGTTTCTGGCGCTGGAAGGGCGGGATGACAAGGTTTTCCTGGCGGCGCTCAAAAAGCGACACACCGACTACCAGAAGCTGAAGTTGGCGCTGCAGTACTGGCGCCTGAACCCCGAGTACGAAAGCGATCGTAGCGGGGTCGGTGGCTGGCACGTCAATAGTGTCTCTAAAAGAGCGGTGGTAGAGCGGATTAAACAGTGCTGGCGCCGGGAGTCGCCGCCAGTGCTCGATATGGCGGGGATGACGTTGGGCTATGAGCTGGACCTCTCGGGGGCGAACCTGCTGAAGTTGCCCGAGCTGGATGAGGATTTCGACCATGTGATCTCACTGCGACTGAACCTGGTGGGACTTCGTGAGCGCAATGACCTCAATGAGTTTCTCAAGCGTTTCCCCAAGTTGCGTCGGTTGCAGATTTCCGGCGGCCGGCTCAGGCATCTACCGCCCGGTCTTGGCCTGATGGGTGATCTGATCAACTTGCAACTGATGGGCAACCGCATCGCCTGGACCCAGATGCTGGGTGCGCAACTGCGCAGTCTGAGAGGCCTGCGGCGCTTGAACCTGAACGGTAATCCCCTGGGCACCTTCGATGCCCGGGGCATGCCCGGGCTGCGGGCCTTGCAGTTGCAGCGCAGCGAACTGATTTCCTGGCCGTTCGGGGCGCTGGAGTTGCTGGATCTGACGCTGCTCGATGTGCAGGGAAACCGCCTGACCGTGCTCCCCGGGGACTTTTATGCCTTGAGCAGCCAGAGAATGAGGACGGTGCTGCTCTACGGCAATCCACTGGATGAGGTGACCCGGCAAAACATCAGCATGTTCCGTGATCGACCCTCGATACGTTTTACCTTACCGGGAGAAACCGGGATCGAGGAAGGGGTACCGAGTCTGGTTCCCGTGGTGGAGAGTTGGCTGGACAGCAGCTTCTCGGTTGAGGAACAGGAGCGCAGACGGCTGTTGTGGGATCTGGTCGCTCATGAACCCGGAAGTGAGACTTTTCTATCGTCCATCACGGCGTTGCGTCAGTCGTCTGACTATCGCCTCGAATTCCGTGCGCAGTTGACTCGGCGGGTCTGGCGGATGATCGAGGCGGCAGCCCGTGACAGCCGCTTGCGCCAAGCCTTGTTTGAGTGGACGACGGATCTGGATACCTGTGCCGACGGCTTCACCGAGGTCTTCAGTCGGTTGGGGTCCGAGGTGCTGTTGTACGAGACCCGCGGATTGACCGGCCAAGCCCGGGAAACGGCGTATCTGCAATTGGCCGAGGGGCGTGCGCGACTGGGGCGTTTGAACGAAATTGCCAAAGTCGAGACCGCCAACCAGGAGATTGTCAGGGCCAGTCGGGTCGAGGCGGCCGGGGCAGAGGCCATGAACCTCGCCAGGGCCCGTCAAGCCGGTGCCGCCGAGATCGAGGAGGCAGGGCGCCTGGCGGCGGCTGCGGCGGACGAGCGCCGGCCCGATGTCGACGAGGTGGAGATTTTCCTCGCCTATCGGGTCGATCTGGCCAACCGCCTGGGGTTGCCCTGGCAGCCGTTGTCGATGCTCTATCGCGGGGCCAGCAACGTCAGTCGGGACATGACCCGGGAGGCCGGAACCCGGGTGCTGGCCGCCGAGGACTCCCAGGCCAAGCGGGTTGCGCTGTTGCTTGAGCAACCCCTGTGGCTGGAATACCTGGAGGGATTGCCCGAGGTGGCGAACTACGCCGGTGCCGCCGAGCAGCAGTTGCAGCGTCTTGAGGAATTGAGGGAGGCACTGGAGGGGCTGGCGCGGCAGCCGCAAGCGTCGCCGGAAGAGCAGCTCGGCTGGACGGCGACGGCGCAGGGTACGGCGGCGATCCTGGGGATCGCCCAGGTCGAAATTCCCATCGGCGAGGAAATGAGCGACGCCGTCTACACGCGGGCGCTCGAGGCCATCGCTCAGGAACGGAAAAATGGCCTGGAGCAGCTCACCCGCGAGGCCTTGGCGCGCGCGCAGGCGTTCGAGAGTACCGAGCTATAGCCGCCCGAGCCCCAGAAACCGTGCCCGGCGCCCTCAGCAAGGGGGCGCCGACCGCGGCGATGTTCAGATGCCGATATTGCCCAGGGTCTGGACGATATTGCGCAAGGTCACGGCGATGGCCGGGTGTTCGAGTTCGAAACGTTCCACGGCGAGATTGACGCCGTCCGCCAGGCTGCTGTCCTGGGTCGAGGTTTCCAGTTTGATTTGCGCGTCGATCTGTTGCATCAGCACTTGCAGGTGTTCACGCTCTTCCTGTGAGAGAGGTGGATTCTGCTCCAGTTGCTCGCGCAGGGTATTGAGTTGGTCTTGCAATTCGCGGGCAGGCATTGTGGTACTTCCTCTTTGGATAATCTCTGGCACATAGACCGCCATGTGGCGATAAAGGTCTGTACCTGGTGTCAGAGTAATCCACTCGCGCGCGGCGTGCATGACCTTGATCAAGATCGCCGTGTCAGGGCTTCTCGCCCTTGAGCCGGCGCAGGGCGATATCGTCCAGGCAGGTCGCCAGTTCACCCAGGTGATCGATCACCGAATGCACGCCCAGGCCGAACAGCTCGACGGTGGCCTTGCCGCGTTTGCGTTCGCGGTCCTTTTGCGGCAAAGCCTGCCACTCCATGGGCGACAGGCCGCACAAGGGCCCGCAGGAGGCCAGGCCGATGGTCCACAAGCCGGCATTCAGGCCCGATTGCAGCAGGCGCGGTTCGCCGCTGACCAGCACGCAGCCGTCCAGTTGGCCGACGCCGAGGGTCATCAGTGCATGCCAGCAGGCGTCGGGCGCCGGCCATTGCACGCAATTGGCGGGGGGGAGGGCGGCCTTTACCCAACTCGGCAAGGTCGCGGCGAGGAGGTGACTGACCGCGTGGGGCAATTCATCCAGCCAGGCGCAGGGTACGCCGCGTTGCTGTAGGCCCTGGAGCACTTCCAGCGCACCCGGTGTCGCGTGGTTGTGCTCGTCCGGGTTCAGATGAGAGCGGGCGCGGGCGCCGAAATCCACCAGGCAACCGCTCAGGCCGAAGAGCAGGGCGGTGGGCGCGGGCAGCGGTACGGCAGCGGGTAATGGCATGGCAACGTCCCTGAAATGACTCCGCAGGTTAAGACACTGCCATGACAGTTGGATGACGCCCGGTTTTGCCGGGGCGATCGGTAATTCTTTGCAGGACTTGCCCTGGCCATACTGCCTAATCGGAGTTATCCGCTTTATACTGGCCGCTTTTCGAGGGTGCGGTTGCCCAGCCCTGTATTATCCAAGGAGTTCTTTTTATGCGCTGGATCAATCGTCTAGCTCAACTGTCCCTGTGTGCCGGTGTTGCGCTGGTGCCTTTTGCCGCACAGGCGGCAGACGAAGATCCGTGGGAGAGCGTCAACCGCCCGATCTTCAAGTTCAACGACGTGCTGGACACCTACGCGCTGAAACCTTTGGCCCAGGGCTACCAGGCGGTGACGCCGCAGTTCCTGATCGACGGCATCCACAACATGTACCGCAACATCGGCGATGTGCAGAACCTGGCCAACGACGTGTTGCAGCTCAAGCCGCAAGCGGCCGGCGTCGATACGTCACGGATCTTCTTCAACACCATCTTCGGGGTCGCCGGTTTCTTCGATGTCGGCACCAAAATGGGGCTGCAGCGTAACGACGAAGACTTCGGCCAGACCCTGGGACACTGGGGCGTGGGCAGCGGTCCGTACGTGGTCATCCCGTTCTTCGGCCCGAGCACCCTGCGTGACGCGCCGTCCAAGTACGTCGACACCTATACCCAACCGTGGCGCTACATGAACGACATTCCGGCGCGCAACATGGCGCTCGGCGCGCAGGTGATCGACACCCGCACCAGCCTGTTGTCGAGCGAGAAGCTGATCACCGGCGACAAGTACATCTTCATCCGCAATGCCTACCTGCAGAACCGCGAGTTCAAGGTCAAGGACGGCAAGGTTGTAGACGATTTCTGATCGTCAGCGACCCCATGAAAAAGGCGACCTCGAGGGGTCGCCTTTTTTCTGCCTGGTCGCTCTCAACTCATCTTGAGGATATGCAACCCCAGGCGCTGGCCGCCTTCGTCGTCACGCACCCAGACCACCTCGGTCTCGGCCTCCAGGCCCTTGAGGGACGGGTGGTCGGACTCGATCCGCACCAGCAGCGAGTCGCCGGCCTTGAAGGCCCGTGGCGCGGCGATCTGCATGCCGCTGCTCGAGAGGTCCAGGCAGGTGGCGGAAATCTCCAGCCCCGCATGGATCAGCGTCACGTCGGCGTCGACGCGCATCCGGATGTAATCACGCTTTTCGCTGTAGTCATGATCGGTTCGGCTCATGGGGGGCAGTCCTTCAATTCCGTTGTGGTTTGCACTGTTCTTATAACTCCCGGTGATTTGAGGTGTAAAGACGTCAAGCGACCATCGGCATGAGCTTGAAACGCCCGGCGGATGGGAGTACCGTCTGCGCCTTAGAAGGGCACCTCTGATACCGATGCACCGGACGTGAACGTTCGACACAATCGAGACAGAGAGGCTAGAAAGCGAATCCAGTAGTACGAGTCGGGCACGTTGCCTTGCTGTCTACGCCAACCTAATTCTGGCGCCGTTTGCCCACATGCAAAAAACCAGTGCCACGCTGCTGATAATTGATGACGACGAAGTAGTGCGTGCAAGCCTTGCGGCCTACTTGGAAGACAGCGGATTCAGCGTCCTGCAGGCCGGCAATGGCTTGCAGGGGCTTGAGGTATTCGAGCGCTCCAAGCCCGATCTGATCATCTGCGACCTGCGCATGCCCCAGATGGGCGGTCTTGAGCTGATTCGTCAGGTGACTGAGCTTTCGCCGCAAACGCCGGTGATCGTGGTGTCCGGTGCCGGCGTCATGAACGACGCGGTCGAAGCGTTGCGCCTGGGTGCAGCCGACTACCTCATCAAGCCCCTCGAGGACCTTGCCGTTCTGGAGCACTCCGTGCGCCGGGCGCTGGATCGTGCTCGCCTGCTGCTGGAGAACCAGCGCTACCGCGAGAAGCTGGAAACCGCCAACCGCGAGCTCGAAGCCAGCCTGCACCTGCTCCAGGAAGACCAGAACGCCGGTCGCCAGGTGCAGATGAACATGCTGCCGACCAGCCCGTGGAGCATCGACGAGTTCCAGTTCGCGCACCAGATCATCCCGTCTTTGTACCTGTCGGGTGATTTCGTCGACTACTTCCGCGTCGATGAGCGCCGCGTGGCGTTCTACCTGGCGGATGTGTCCGGTCATGGTGCGTCATCGGCGTTCGTCACCGTGCTGCTGAAGTTCATGACCACGCGCCTGCTGTTCGAATCCAAGCGCAACGGCACCTTGCCGGAGTTCACCCCGTCGCAAGTGCTGGGTCATATCAACCGTGGCCTGATCAACTGCAAGCTGGGCAAGCACGTGACCATGGTCGGCGGCGTGATCGATGAAGAGACCGGATTGTTGACCTACAGCATTGGCGGGCACTTGCCGTTGCCGGTGCTCTATACCCCGGACAGCGTGCGTTACCTGGAAGGGCGTGGTTTGCCGGTGGGCTTGTTCAACGAAGCCACCTATGAAGATCACATCCTGGAACTGCCGCCGGCGTTCAGCTTGACGCTGATGTCAGATGGCATTCTGGACCTTTTGACGCAAGATACACTCAAAGAGAAAGAGGCTGCTTTACCTGAACTGGTAAAAACAGCCGGGGGCAGCCTGGATGGCTTGCGCCAGGTCTTTGGATTGGCCACGCTAGGGGAGATGCCGGATGATATCGCCCTGTTAGTGTTGAGCAGGAACATTTGATGAGTACCGGTAGAATCCAGTTCGCCGAGCAGGATGGCACCTTCGTTCTGAAGTTTGTCGGTGAAGTTCGCCTGACCCTCTGTTCAGCGTTGGATGCAACAATTGAAAGGATCTTCACGGCGCTGAATTTTTCGGCGATTGTGATCGACCTGACGGAAACCCGCAGCATTGACAGCACCACGCTGGGTTTGCTGGCCAAACTGTCGATCTTGTCGCGGCAGAAGGTGGGCTTGTTGCCGACCGTGGTCACCACCCACGACGATATCACCCGGTTATTGCAGTCCATGGGTTTCGACCAGGTCTTCAATATCGTCAACCACCCGATTCCGTGCACGGATTGCCTGACCGACCTGCCGTCGCAGGACCAGTCGGAAGAAGTGGTGCGGGTCAAGGTGCTGGAAGCGCACAAGATCCTGATGGGCCTGAACGACTCGAACCGCGAAGCCTTTCACGACCTGGTGAATGCGCTGGAGCGCACCTGACGGACTGACGCCACACGCGTACAAAAAAGGGCGACATCTAAGCGGACGTCGCCCTTTTTGCGCTGTTCTGTAGGAGCCGTCTTGCTGACGATGAACGCTAACGCCGCTAGTGGGGGGCTGGAACGCGGTCCCCTGTGGAAGCGGAGCTTGCCCGCGAAGAACGATAACGCGGTCTCTAGCCGATCACGCTACCGCCCCTCCAACAACTCCCCCGCCTGATCCAGCAACGCCAGCGGATCCTTGGCCTTGTGAATATCCACCGACAACAACTGCCGAAACCGCCGTGCCCCTGGAAACCCGGTACCCAGCCCCAAAACATGCCGAGTGATATGGTGCATCGCCCCGCCATCAGCAATATGCGCTTGCACATAAGGCCGCAACTGCGCCAACGCTTGCGCCCGTGAAATCACCGGCGCTGCACTGCCAAACAACTGCTGATCCACCTCAGCCAGCAGATACGGGTTGTGATACGCCTCACGGCCGAGCATCACCCCATCAAACGTCTGCAAATGCAAGTGACACTGTTCCAGGGTCTTGATCCCACCGTTAAGGATAATCTCCAGCCCCGGAAAGTCCTGCTTCAACTGAGCCGCCACGTCATACCGCAGCGGCGGAATATCCCGGTTCTCCTTCGGCGACAGACCTTCCAGAATCGCGATCCGCGCATGCACGGTGAAGCTGCGGCAACCGGCTTCCTGCACTTTACCCACGAAATCGCAGAGTTCGGCGTAGCTGTCACGGCCGTTGATGCCGATGCGGTGTTTGACCGTGACCGGAATCGACACGGCATCGCGCATGGCTTTCACGCAATCGGCCACCAGCTCCGGATGCCCCATCAGGCAGGCACCGATCATATTGTTCTGCACCCGGTCGCTGGGGCAGCCGACGTTGAGGTTCACTTCGTCGTAACCGGCGTCCTGGGCCATACGGGCGCAGGCGGCGAGATCAGCCGGCACACTGCCGCCCAGTTGCAGGGCCAGTGGGTGCTCGGCTTCGTTGTGACGCAGGAAACGCTCATGGTCACCGTGAAGGATGGCGCCGGTGGTGACCATTTCGGTGTAGAGCAGGGTGTGCTTGGAGAGCAGGCGTAGGAAGAACCGGCAATGTCTATCAGTCCAATCCATCATCGGAGCCACGGAGAAGCGGCGAGAGGGCTCGGAGCGTGAAGGTGTAGCGTCGTTCAAAGGCATGGAAGGTCTGTCGCTGTGGGCGCAGCCGGCGCGGATGGGGCAGGGCGCGGGCTTGAGTGGCGTGAGGCTGAATGGGGCGCAGTTTATCAGGAAATGGGGTTGCTCGCCGGGGCTGGCAAGGGCAGCTGGCTTTTGAAATGTTTCGCTTCAAATGCTGGCTTGAGTGCTTCGAATGCTCCGCTATCCTTGAATTGTCGCTGCCCATTCAGCGACCGGGCCTGAGAATCCGTGAAACAATAGGCGCACAGGCGCCACCATCCATTAGACTGCTGGCGCTATTTTTGTGCCCGCACGTCTGTGTCATGGCGGCTGTGCGCGGGAGGCCTTCGCGGTCTGCCGGGTTCCTATTGTCCCGGTTTCTCAGCCTGCGCACAGCTGCCACCCTTCGCCTGAGAACGAGTGTGGCAACTCCCAACATTAGGAGTTACGCGTATGGTCGTTTTTACGGAGTCATGTTTTCGGTTTGCAAGCCTCAGCACCCAAGCTGTTGCGGGAGGTGCCCAATGAGCAATCCACCTTCAAACAAAACGCTGGGCGTTATCACTTTTTCAACTTGCGGCTCTCAAGGTCGTGAGCTGTTCCGGGTCAATCCTGGTGTGCCGATTCTGGAAGCTATGGAGCATGCCTCGCTCTTGTTGTATTGCGCGAAGGCACTATCTTTGGATGCCGCGCTGGAAGCGGATGGAGAACGCTACGCTTGGGCATCGCATTACCTGGGAGAAATGGGTAAAGCGGTGATTGACGATCTGACGCAGGGGATGCTGCGTGGGCCATCGGTGTAGGCTGGCTTGTCAAAGGAAAGGGGACAGACCGGCTAATGGGTGTCCCGTCCCTTTTGGTACTTTGGACCGCTATGATAAAACCACCCTCTTGCTCTTTGTTCTCCATTTTTCTGCGGCATTAAGAATCAATCTTCTTTCCTTTACTCCTGCGGCCTCTCCACTGCCACCAAACGACTTGAATACACTTTTTGGCACTGTAGGAGTGGTATTGTCCCAAGGATCATAGTATGTGACGGTCGAATCTGCAGGGTCATGACCCAGCAAAACTACAAAATGTCCTTCAATGAATACCATGACGCCTTTAAAGATATGGAGAAAATCAATAAAAAGCTCATATCTTTCGTAATAATACATTTGCCTAACAATCGAGTAGCGTACCAGCGAGGAGGAGGAGGAGGAGGAGGAGGAGGAGGAGGAGGAGGAGGAGGAGGGCGAGCCAGTCGAAGGGACGAGAACATAGTGATTAAAAGAAATAGTGGAGAAGTACTTTTCATTCATCTTGTCAATTAATCTCTTCCATTGGGATGAGTTAATACCGTCTTTAGCAGCAAAGTCAGGGAATTCGTTTATGATGACTTGCTCTGATACATAAAAACCATTAAGACGCATCAGTACAGACATACAAGCTGCCCAGCAGCTATAATCTTGTGACTGGTACTCCAAGCCAGGGCACATTGCCATAAACTCAGATTTAGTAATTCCTGCATATGGCATGATTTATTCCTGTGCTTGTATATGGCTATTAACGCTACTTATTAAACCGCCTATGGCCTAAATACAGCTCGTTCAATGAGTCACAGCAACCGTCCTGCCATAGATCTAAAAAACAAGATTTTTCAGAACAGAACCCATTGTAGACCATCTTCAAGGTCCTGACGGAGCAGATGGAACACTTCGACAGGGCTGGTCAGTGGCTCTGAAAAAAAGGGGGGCGGCGGGCTCAACCGGTCGACGCAACGTCCCCTTTTCGTCCTCCTTGGATGCCGCGCTGGAAGCGGATGGCGGGCGCTACGCCTGGGCATCGGTGTGGGCTGACTTGCCGAGGGAAAAGGGCCGCGAGATTTAAAATTTGTCCTCCCCTTTTGCACAATGGAAGTAGTTGTAAGCGCCTATAGGTTGTGTTTTAAAGGAGGGGCCACGAGTCGAGGGATTCGTGGTGTGCTACTGGAGGGTGCGCTGGTCGTGTGAGGCGCAATGTCTCCAGGTCTTTTCGCAAAAACTAAAAGGATTTTAGTGATGACTCTGTCTCTTCAAAACATTAAACCTGAGCAGATCGATGGGCTCACAACGCAATCACAGGCAGCCTTCGACGCACAAATCAAACGGCTGCGAGCGCTTTCCAATGCGAAGCCGGCGCTGGAAGAGGTCCTCCATCAGAACGTACACCCGCAATCATTGTGTGGATGCGGAAGCCGACAGAACATTTGCGGTTACTTCTCCATCGAAAGTAGCGGTGGCGGTGCTTATCCCCAGACCGAAACCATCCAGATTGGTGCGTCAACCGCCGAGATTGGACCAAATGCCCCCCAGCAAGGAACCTCCGTGCGCTTCGTCGGCCAGGTGACGGGTACGGGGACCAATGTCAACATTCCCAACATCTACCTGCAGGGCACGGCACCTGATGCCGGGAACATCATTGGCGTCTCGTTGTTGCTGCAATTGTCGATTAGTTCAGGCTCTCTCGCCCTGTACCTTCATGACGGGCAGCGCCTGCTGGCCGTTCTGGTCCATCCATCACAAGATGGCGGGAGCATCAGCGGGCAGTTCTCCGGCAGTGGGACCGGCGTATTCCAGCGGGTGTGACGTAGTCGGCCAGGGAGTACTCAGGCCAACGCCAGACAAGAAAGCCCTGGCTCCAAATGCCAGGGCTTTTTTTGTTCTTGTTTCCTTTTCCCGCCTTTCCCCCAAAGACGTGATGGCTGGACGCATACCTAGAGGCGGCTTTTCCGATTGATCAGCACGCCGCCGTGAAAATCTCTTGTTTTTTGTGAAGCCCGGCGTTGGCGGAAGACTCTCAAAAAGCACTTTTCCACTGCGTCCCCTTTTCCACTGATGATTTGACGCAGGGAATGCTGCGTGGGGCGGTGGTGTAGGCTGATCGGTCAAAGGAAAAGGGCGGAGATCTCTAAATAAACCGGTCCTCCTTTTTCCATACGCCTCCACCACCAGCCTTCGGATAATATGGCTCGACCAACACCAGTAGGCCACCTCAGGTCAGCTATGCTGAGATGTCTGAGGACAATAAACATGGAGTTACAGAATGCCATATTTGGTTATACACAATGGCGATGATCAAGGACAAAATTTTCTTGTTGGGCTTCCTGGGATGCCAAATATTGTAGGCGTCGTACAAGCTCAATTCATAAATCAGGGCGCGGGATCCGTTATAGATCCGGCCACTTTTGCACAAGTCCAGGTTTTTGCAGGAAACTATGCTTCTCTTGATTTTATATGGGCTGGACATGGAGCGGGAAATGGGCAAAGAGGAACGCCACTAACTAATGACGCTCCGCCAAGGCGAATAGCTGTCTCAAGTTTCAGGCGCCTTATAGAGATTTTAAAGCCAAAGGTGGTAATCATGTTTTCTTGCAATGCTGGACAGTGGATAGAACGACAATCACCTAATCTTCTAAGTAATTATTCTGTTACGCCATCACGTCTAACCATACATGGCTCAAGATTTCCGCTTAACGGCATATTAAGACTTCATGCTCATGGCTATGTGACTGGCGCGCAACCAGCGCCACTGCCTGGGCCCAACATAGTATCCTGCACCATTTTCAATAATCAGCTACGTACCGGGCCGCACCCTGGCCTTCAAATCACGCAAGGACTTCCAAGCAGCCACTCTTATAGCCCCAGCGGATTCCACGAAATTTAACTTCGCAGCAATAGGCGGGCTCAAACGGTCGACGCAACATACACTATTCGTCCGTTGACTGGAG
>NZ_JALLIX010000022.1 GCF_023242365.1 Pseudomonas sp. MWU13-2100 | reverse complement strand
TGAAGCGCAGCTGCCCAATGGACAGGTGGCGACGTATCGGTATGACGCGTTTGGGCGGCGGATCGAGAAGACGGTAGGAGGCAAGACCACCGAGTTTATCTGGCAGGGGGAGCGGCTGATCGCCGAATCGGCCGTGGGGCACTACCGCAGCTATGTGTACGAGCCCGGCACTTTCCGCCCCTTGGCCATGCTCGATGGCGAAGGCCCAGGCAATGCTCTGCCCTACTACTACCAACTTGACCACCTGGGCACGCCGCAGGAGCTGACTTCCAGTGCGGGATCGATCTTGTGGTCGGCACGCTACCGGGCCTACGGCAGCGTCAAAACGCTGGAAGTGGCCGGGATCGACAACCCGTTGCGCTTTCAGGGGCAGTATTTCGATGCCGAGACCGGGCTACACTACAACCGCCATCGCTACTACAATCCGGGGACTGGACGGTTTTTGACGCCGGACCCGATCAAGCTCGCGGGAGGTTTGAACAACTACCGGTATGTGCCTAACCCTACGGGGTGGGTGGATCCGTTGGGGTTGAATACTTGTCCGGGTGGAGACAACTGCAAACCGACGATGGCGGAGGATCCATCAAATAACGCTAAGGTTCATGAGGGTGCCCCCGGAGCACCTGATGCTCAATGGACGAATCATGGTAACAAGCACGTAGCCCCCAAGGCCCCTTGGCCAAGCGTTGTTAAATCAACAGCAAATGGAGGAGCCGCAAAATATTTGCCCGGCACTGACATCGAGTCACTCGAACGTTATGCTTTCAAAAACGGCCAGGACGTCAACAACGGAAAACCCTGGAAAGTTATTGATATGGGTGAGACCATTGGTGCTAACGATGGCAAAGAAACCAGGTACATGAGAGTTGAGTTAAGCGCAAACACTATCCATGGACACCCCATATCCGAAGAATCATTTAAAAAACTTACAAAAGTCAAGAAAACCAAATGACCATTAAAAAAATTATTGAGCACGGCGGAACTATCACATTCGATGATATATCTCATCTCAACCAGTCCGTTGAGACCTCATTAATCATTGACGACTTAAAAGAAGATTTATTTCAAGCAACTTTCCCTTTTGAGCAAATCATTGACATTGGCTGGTATCCTGAGTTCTGCAAAAATGGGGAATTCAGAATTTCTTTGATTAAAGACTCTGACTGGAATAATCCTATTTTCAGTGAGAAGGCTCAAAACTGGACCGAATTGAACTCAGCGATATTTAACGCTCTAAAAAAACTAAAAACCGAATAAATCTACAGACTCCAAAAATGGCTATTTTATTTTTCAAGCACTTAGTGAAAAAATATAAAAAACAGAGGCTACGGGCGCAACTGGTCAGCATAACAAACGGAAAGACGGAAAGGGGACAAATTTATTTGCGACCTATTTTTTACCGAAAATAAGCCTACCCCATCTTCCTCCACAAACTAAAACATTCGCAACCTAGATCCGATCACAGGCGAAGATGCGAAAGAAAACCCAATCGCTCGAGGTGGAGTGAACGTTGCCGACCGGGATTACAAACCAAACATAAACGAAGATCAAGGGATGGACTTATTTATGAAACCCATAAAAAAACACCGAAAACAGCGCAAAACTTAATCCAAAGTTACCACTTATAAAACACTTCCTACAACAAACACCCGTTACCTTACCATCATTTTGTCATCGGAGGACGAAATGCAACAATCACTTAATGATATGTCTTTCTCGGAACGCCGTCGCGTCCCAATCGGAGCCTTGATTTTAGGCCTCCTTGTCTTGCCTCTTGCCATTCAAGCATTTCGCATGGAGGCGGTAGGCAAGTTTGCCTATGTGCTGCTCCTCTGCTCGCTGTATATGTTTGTTGCGGCCTTCCTCAATCGTAAGGCAGGATCCACGCCACTGATGATCCTCAAAGATGAGGGAGTCTGGTTCTTCAACGCCGATGGATTGGTGCCCTATACCTCGATTCAGGCGGTTGAAGTTGAGACCTACAACACCCTGAAGGACATCCAGCGAAACCTGGTCCTTCACATTCATGCCGAGAAGGCAGACACCCTTCCACACTTCAACAACAAACGCTGGAAGCTACTGTTCATGATGCCTGATGCGCGCAAGGGGCGCGGGTTCCGTAAACACCTGGTCGCGTTCAACTACGGCGGGCTGTGCATCACCGGCGGCCAGAGTGCCGATCCTGACGTTTTGGCGGAGGAAATCGTATACCGCATTGGCAAGGCACACCATGAAGAGGAAGCACGACAAGGTGCCATCTGGGTATCGTCTTCGTCGGCCAACGACGCGCTATCGCCGGTTCAATCCTAACAACCGCCGCTTGCCCCCTCGGAGAAAAAAATGAGGGGGTAAGCAATTACTGGCGACGCTCAGCCGCGTCATTCATTTCCTTTAAATTTATAACCAAGTCTGCGGTAGGTATATACACGGTATTGGTGTAATAAGCCTTGAATCCATAAGCCGTGATGTACACCTGGCATGGGATACGCTCTTGTCCCGCTAACAGCGCCTCCAATACTGCACCCGTGGTGATTGAGGTCGGGACAGATATCTCTCTTTCTTCGGTTGTATTGAATGATAGCCAGGAGCGGAAATAAAAGCGCCCCTTTTTACTGGGTGTAGCGTCAACCTCCAAAAGGCCTATGCCCCGCGCTTTAATTGTATGGTTTACATCGAAATTTTTATCATGATTCAGGGAACATACGAGCTTAGGGGTGTTTTGATTCTGTCCTTCGTAGAGATTGAAGACTTCGCTCAGATTTTGATCTGACTCAAGCGTCACATAAAGTAGCGCGTCGCCATAGTGCGCAAACCCCGTAAACGTCAATGACGCAGGCGGGATGCTGGGCGTTCGAGCGCATGCGCTGCACATCAGTGCAGCGGCCAATGCTATTAGCTTTTTAGCTGTGGTCATTTTATATTTTTTACGTACGCATCATAAAAGAAGTCCAAAGCACATTTTGCGCCTTGGATCGGCGCAACCATCATGTGGCTCGCAAATGCATGGTGTATGTCGACGGTTGCATTTATAGCGGGACCTTGACTCACGACCCAGCGCCCTCCGAAGTTGGCAACGAGGTCTGAAGCATCCGACTTTACCGGATTGGCGCGGATATTGATCCACATGTCGGCAACGGGAGTGGGTTCAGAGTAGTAGATATCAGAGCCCAACCAAACCAGAAAGCCTTTGCCGACAGGATCCAAGGTTATTAGGAGAGCGACTTTGTACCCTTCATCAGAGAGTATCTTCGAGAGGTGAGCACCGTTCCATCCACCCAAACACCGATAATGATCGTGCTCGCACCCGCCGTCACCGTATTGCCATGCGCGCCAACGCTGCCGACGGTGGCAGTATTGAAGCCATTGATAAATACAGTTGAAGAGACACCGCCGGTAATCGCGCTTCCACACGCCGAGGTATCATTCAGACGGGCAGCGCCCAGCCCTTCGAAGATCACATCGGATGAGCCGCTTACCATCGAATTGGTGCCGTGCCCCGAAACCGGACACACGGTGGGGTCTGTGATGCGCGCAGCAGGTTTGCCACTCATGGGAGCGTCCTTTCAAGTATTCAAAGTGGGTGGTAGAACAGCGTCCAATCGCAACACGAATGCTGGTATGGCATTACGATAGCCGCAGGGCATGCAAAGAATTTAGACGGGGGCGCAATCTAGGATGTCGCGGCTTCCCAAGAGACAAACCAACCCGTAAAAGCGAATTGAAGTATTCAAGCCGCTTGAGTGAACAGCAGAGGCCAGCGTGCAGCTGCGTCAGCACGGCGCTTGGTGAGGAGTGCATTAACTATATAACGTCCATGTAAATTTTCGGGGTGAAGGATGCATCATGCGATGCGTGGGTTCAATCGCTTTTCCAGTTCGCTTTCGGCGTCAATGGCTGCCGCATATGTGTGCATCCTCACACGCTTCAAAGAGCCCTGGTGGCGCTATTGGCGCCGACGATTTTTCTGAGGATGGCCCATACCAGCCCTGACAGCCGATTCTGCCGGGACTCTCTCAAGAAGCAGATCGTACCGGCGGATGATCCCGAACAGAGCGTACATGGCTGAACCGACGGCAAGTCCTGCCCGAAAAAGCAGCGTCGGCAGGCCTTGGCTTCGGTCGAACCCGCCCGGCAGGTGACCAATACCTGCTTGCAGCAAGAGCCCTGTTTTCAGGGGACTTTCAAACTGGGCAGTGCCGCCTTGCCTTTGGCGGTGAGCATTGGCTGCAACTGGTCCCAGGTAAAGTCCAACTCATTGTCGCAACCGTCACCCGTAGCGAACGTCGAAAGCTTCATGCCTTGGGTATCGAAGGTCAGGTCGAAGTCTGAGTAGCGGGTTATGGCCGGGCACCCCTCTTCCACGGTCGCTTGCTTAGCCAACCAAGTGCTGAACTTGGCGGGCAGCTTGATATTGCCGGAGTAAGGATCAGACCACTCATAGCGTCCATCCAACCAGGACCACGGGTCAACGCTTTCACCAGTTTGCAGGTTCCAGGTGTGCCGGCTCCAACTGATACCGTTACTGCCGTAACCGGCGGTCCAACGGTAGAAGCGGACGGTGATCCATTGAGACGACCAATACGTGGGCTCGACGAGGATTTCACTGGTGGAGGTCCCGCCGCTGTTACCCAGGGAGTTGCGCCGCTCTCGGTAAAAATCTTTTTGACCTTCAGGGCTTATCGCCAGCCGTGCCAGGTCTTTATTGATTTTGGTAACGACCGGGCCATCCCCTTCGAGCTTCAAGGTGACTTGCGCACCTTGGGTTTTCACCTGATAGGGGTGGTCATTGAAGGTTTTTTTCTCGGTCTTGGCTGCCGGCGGTACGGCTTCGATTGGGGTGTTGTAAGCATCGCTGGCACAGCCGTCGGTGTTCGATCGGGTGCCGATGCGCTCAAGGTGCAAGGGGGTTGGCTGGCTGTCCTGGCTCTTGCTCCACGCCCCGGCCAACACATCGTCCTGCGGCGCTTCCAACCGCCAGATACCGGTTTTGCCTTCTTCAACCCAGGGTTCACCCGCCTGGCTCTGGGTCAGCTGAATGGGCGTCAGGAAGCGCTGGTAGTAGTAACTTGCGCCCTGGTCAGGCTGTGCGTTGAAACAGACGGTGATGGGGGCTTTGCCTAGAGTGCCTTTCCAGACACCGGCCAGGTCGGCATGGGCGAAGGACGAGAGCGTGGCGAGGGAGACCAGTAACAGGGGGCTTCGCATAAGAGTCAGACGTCCGGATGTCCGATGAATGGGCTTGCTGGCGACGATCCTAGGGAGCGTTCACATTTGAGTCAACCGCATGGGCGGCTCATCGGATTGAGTTGGCGCAACGCCGAGTGGACTCAGCGCTGGAGGAAAAGCTTCAAGGGTTTCGGGCCTGACTGAAGTGGACCTGCGACTGCGTTTGCTGAAGGTGGCCTGGCAAGGGGGCGCAGGCGAGACATGGGGTCTGGGCAGACTTTCCAACCGGTCGGCCGGGCCAACCGCGACCCAGCAATAAACGAAGCGCCGTCCTCGGCAATGCAAAGGAGACCTTCTTGCGGAATCGGGTTTGTTTGACTATACAACAGATTGAAAATCTGCTCATCTTCACATTTTCAATTATCGAGGTAAGCATGACCCACATTGAATGGCTAAACATAATAGAAATATTTGGCATGGACAGTTGTCGTGTTGTACTAAGATCACAAAATGGCCCTGTCCTTCGCACAGGAGCCGCTTACGACCTTGACCCGTTATCTATTCATCCAGACGGTTCCGTTGAATATGAATCAAGATTGAAAACATCGATAGACCTATCAAAATTCATGGCCGGCGTCCATCTGGCAACTCATGAAATATTCATGTTGTTTTATCCAGCTGCGGCGGGAGACGAGGTGTACAACCATAACAACAAGGTCTCACTTCGAAAAGTAAACCTGACCCTCCCCAATCTTGTACAAGCGGGAAGATGGTCGCTCACCACAAACACAGACACTTTGGCCACTAATATTATCGACACAATACTTGCAACACCCATGATATATCAAGATCGTTATGGTGTCCCGCCTCAATAGATTTCGGCTTGAACATATGTACCTGGTGCAAGCACTCCCGTACGAATCAAGAGTGTCACTCCATTGCATAGAACGTGGCCGCCCCCCCTCATGCCAAGGCAAATGTGCCCCCTTGGCCGATCATGACGGCTTTGAGCTGCCGAGATGTTGACCCAGCGCTATCACCCTTGTCGACGGAGGCCGCCGGGCTGCAATCAACATTGGGTTCCTGGCATGACCACTATCAGTGGTCTCAACAGGCGTTGATAGCAACCCACTTGCAGCCACTGGAGCAGCATGCTCAATATCTCAATAGCCAATGGCCCTGTTCCTTTGAGATCGGCGCCGTGACACATGGCACATCTCTGTGAGTAGAGATTTTTCCCATTGGCATTATCCGCGAAGGACAGCGATGTTTGAATGAACGATAAAATGCCTAGCGAAGCGATGAATAATATTTTCACTTTCATTTTTCATGCAGCCTTGTTGTATAAATCGGATCTGAATCGAGGGCACACCTCGACGACCTTGCTGTTGACCTCATAGTCGACGCATTTCGCCTCGCCAAAATGCAGCTCGCCCAGGCGTCCGCGCTCAGGATGATAAGGAGATACTAATGAGTATCTCATCAGAATCGAGACGTATCGAGGTGCTACTTGAGTCAGGACACGCTTGCCAGTTGACGCTGATGAAAGATCACTGGTTCGAAATTCTGCGTTCGGCACAGGGGCATGAGGTGCCTTAGATGCAGCAGAACCACAATGATTGAAACAATGGACCTGTATTCTCAAGGGTTGGCAGGTAACCTTGGGCGCTATGCTTACATCGGTGTAAAGCGTTGACCTTCAACGGCATCGCTCAATCCCCCTCCCGCCACAACCCAACCGAGGTGTATCAATGGACGTCGACAGCGCTCCCCGCACCAATCGCTTCCGGGTTCTGTGGACGCGCCTGAAAGAGCACCCGCTGTCGAAGCTGGGCCCCGGGCTTATCACCGGCGTGGCCGACGACGATCCCAGCGGCATCGCCACCTACTCACAGGCGGGCGCTCAATTCGGCTTGAACATGCTGTGGACGATGCCGCTGACCTTTCCCCTGATGGCCGCCGTTCAATCAATGTGCGCCAACCTCGGCCGAGTCACCGGCAAGGGACTGGCGGCCAACATCAAGACCGCATTTCCACCCATAGTGCTGCAGAGCGTCGTTCTGCTCCTGCTCATCGCCAATACGCTGAACATCGCCGCCGACGTCGCCGCCATGGGAGAAGTGGCGGAACTGGTCAGTGGCGTCGACCGACATTTCATGACCGCGGTCTTCGTGTTCGGGACACTGGCACTGCAGATGTTCGTCCCTTACCACCGCTACGTCTTTTACCTGAAGTGGTTGACGCTTTCGCTGCTGGCTTATGCCGCCGTGCTGTTTACCGTGCACATCCCGTGGGAGCAGGTCGCCCTGCGTACCGTCCGGCCCCACTTCACCCCGGACGCGACCGCTGCCGCGGTGGTCGTCGCGGTGTTCGGCACAACCATCAGCCCCTATCTGTTTTTCTGGCAGACCTCTGAAGAAGTCGAGGACATGCAGAACCCACCCCTGAATGCACCGCTCAATCAAGACCCGCGCGAAGCGCGCAAGGAGTTGCGACGTATTCGCTGGGACACTTGGAGCGGCATGCTCTACTCCAACATCACCGCCTATTTCATCATTCTCGCGACGGCCGTGACCCTGAATGTGGCCGGCGTAACCGATATCAACACCGCGGCGCAGGCCGCCAGCGCCCTGCGACCTCTGGCCGGCGACTTCGCCTACCTGGTCTTCGCCCTCGGCATATTGGGCGTTGGCATGATTGGCGTGCCGGTGCTGGCGGGCTCAGGCGCCTACGCCCTTTCCGAAGCGTTGGGCTGGAATGAAGGCCTCGAACGTAAAGTGCGCGACGCCCGGGGGTTCTACGGCATCATCGCCATCAGCGTGCTCGTCGCCCTGGCCATCCAGTACTCGCCCATCAGCCCCATGAAGGCGCTGTTCTGGAGTGCCGTGATCAACGGGGTCGTCGCGGTGCCGCTGATGGTGGTCATCATCATGCTGGTGTCGAAGAAATCGGTGATGGGGGACTTCACCGCGAGCCGGCCGTTGATTGTCCTGGGCTGGGTGGCGACGGCCGTGATGGGGGTGGCGGCGGTGGCGATGTTTATTCCAGGATAAGACTCAAATTCAACCAGATAGGTCTTACCGGGCTGAGTGAGAAAGGCACGAGACAGCGGACCACATTCTCCTAGCCGATAAGTCTTGCCATAGTCGTCACGCCAACTGGCGACACCTTCAACCTCTGTCAGTTGGCCCGCTGGCACTAACATTTCTCGGCTCGGCCTCGCACGATCGAGCCCTCGTGTGAGCCCTTTTGCCAGCCCCCTGGCAAAGGCGGGCATCTGCTGCTGCTCTTGAGCATCGTTATAGACAATACCCACCCTGCTCAAATCCCCCGGTTTTCCGAGCTTAAAACTCACCAGAGTGCCGACGCTGAGCGATTTGAAAATGACCTTTGCATTGTGTTCGTCGGCAGTGAGCACAACGGGCTTTTCAGCCGGTTTTTCTGGTACTGCACTCTTATGAGAAGAGCAGCCAGCAAGAAAAGCGGCGAGCACGGTCAAAGAGACAGCCCGAACTAACAAATCACGTAAAAACATGTCAGGTGCGGCGTGTCAGCAATTTCTGAGCTGCCTACACGGCAGTGAGCCAGCATTTCGAGCGCCTGGCGGACGTCCTGTTTTTCTGAGCTGCCTATACGGCAGTGAACTACGCCCATCAGCGATCTATTCCAAATGCGCCGACCACAGTAATCAACCAATCCTCCCCCTGCTCACTGCGATCTTCTCCTCCCCCACTGCCATCGTCACCCGCGATGGCAGGCTCGTGAATGGCTGATATACGAACTGCTTTTGCCTCTCCTAACATCGGTCACACATGACCACTCGTGTGCCGATCGCCTTTCAGCACACGGGCTCCAAGAATAAAAACGCAAACCCGCGAGGTTGAACCATGAAAACCCTAGCCGCCAGTTCCTCGGCGCAAGCGCTTGTCGTTGACGGAGTCGGCCAACTGACAGCCCCGCAGCGTTATCTGACGCTGGGGGGCTCCTGGGCCGCCTGGCTGTTTGACGCTCTGGATGCCACTGTCTTCGGTTTTGTACTTTTGGCGATCTCCAAGACCTTCGCCGTCGGCCTGGGTGACGTCGTCTCCACGGTTGCCTGGTTTTTGCTGGCCACCGGGATCGGTGGCTTCTTCCTCGGCAACATTTCCGACAAGATCGGTCGCAAGAAAACCATGATGCTGTCGGTGTTTGTCTACGGTACCGGTACCTTGCTTTGTGGTTTTGCCGACAGCCTGTGGCAACTCAATCTATTCCGTTTTTGCGTCGGCATCGCGGTGGGTGGACTGTGGTCCGCGGCTGCCGCGCTGGTGTCGGAGATCTGGCCGACGGCCGGGCGTGCCAAGGCCTTTGCAGTGATGCAGACCGGTTGGTCGGGTGGTGGTCTGCTGGCGGCGATTTTCGCCTGGACGTTCCTCGATGGCGGCAACCCTGAATCCTGGCGCACCTTGTTCATCTACGCCTCGATTCCGGCCTATTTCACCTTGGTGTTCATCTGGCTGTTCGTCAAGGAGTCGCCAGTATGGCTAGCCAACCGCGAGTTCATGCGCCGTAACACCGACAAGGGAGGGCTGATGGAAATCTTCCGTCCGCAGTATCTGAAAGTGACCCTGCTGGGTCTGGGCATTTCGGTACTGGGCATGTACGGCTACTGGATCATCACCACCTTCATGCCGGCTTACCTGCAGAGCATTCTGAACGTGCGCATCGATCAGGCTCCGGTGTTTGTCATCTGGATTGGTATCGGCGCCACCATCGGTTATTTAGCCTACGGCTACCTGGCGGAATGCATCGGTCGTCGCTTGTCGTTCGCAGTGTTTTTTGGCGGCATGGCGATCATGGTGCCGGTCTTTGCCTACTCGGTGACCTTGATGCCATTGACCGAAGGCAAGCTGCTGTTCACCACCCAGAACGTCATCACCCTCGGTTCGCTGGCGGCACTGTTGGGCTTCTTCACCGGTTATTTCAGCGGGTTCGGCGCCTGGTACTCAGAGTTGTTCCCGACCAGCATCCGTTCAACCGCGTCGGGTTTCTGTTTCAACTTCGGCCGGGTCGGCGCCATCGCCGGCATCAAGCTGGTTCCGGTGCTGATTCCGCTCATTGGCTTCACCGCCACCATTTCCCTTGCCTCTATTTCCTACGTCATCGCCGCTGTCATGGTGTTCACGCTGCAGGAAACCAAAGGCGTTCAACTCACCAGCGGCAACTGATCCGACCGTTCAAAGGAAAAACCCATGAAAAACTTTCGCATCGGCCAAATCGTCCCCAGCTCCAACACGACGATGGAAACCGAAATCCCAGCCATGCTGACTTCGCGCTACGAACTGTTTCCCGAAGAGCACTTTACCTTTCACTCTTCACGCATGCGCATGATGCATGTTAGCCCCGAAGAGCTGAAAAAGATGGACATCGACAGCGACCGTTGCGCGCTTGAACTGAGCGATGCGCGAGTGGATGTCATGGCCTATGCCTGCCTGGTGGCGATCATGTGCCAAGGGCCTGGCTATCACAAAGTCTCGCAAGAGCGTTTAAGCAAAACAGTCGCGTCCAATCAATCGCTCGCACCGGTGCTCAGTTCTGCCGGTGCACTGATCGATAGCCTGAACATGCTCGACTACAAGAAGGTCTCGATCATTACTCCGTACATGAAGCCGCTGACCCAGCAGGTCATCGACTACATAGAAGCGGCCGGAATCGAAGTGACCGACTCCATTAGCCTGGAGGTTTCCGACAATCTCGAAGTCGGGCGTCTGGACCCGATGAATCTGGTGGCTCATGCCGACAAACTGAACATCGGCCAGGCCGATGGCGTGGTGTTGTCCTGCTGTGTGCAAATGCCGTCGTTACCTGCGATCCAGCTTGTCCAGGATCGCCTCGACAAACCCGTGCTGTCGGCATCGGTCGCCACCGTTTACCAAATGTTGAAAACCCTTGGCCTCAAGGCGCAAGTACCCAACGCCGGCTATCTGTTGTCCGGGGCATTCTGAGTCAATGCCGAAGGAGGTACTATGCTGGTCATTCAGGCCAAACCAGTACTTCCCATGAAGCTCGATCCGGTCTCGTTGCGACTCTTTGTCAGTGTCGTTGAAGAAGGCACCATTGCTGCCGCCGCCAAACGCGAACACATCGCCGCAGCGGCGGTCAGCAAACGGCTCAGCGAGCTGGAAGAACTGCTCGACTCGAAACTGCTCAACCGCACCAACAAAGGCATCACCCCCACCGATGCCGGTCTGTCGCTACTGTTCATGGCTCGCAGTGCATTGAACAACCTCAATGAAATCGTCGTGCAGATGCGTGACTACTCCCACGGCCGCCGTGGCTCGGTGCACGTCCTGGCCAATATTTCCGCTATCACCCAATTCCTCCCGAGCGTGATCAAGTCGTTCATGGACCTGTACCCACTGATCAACATCAGCCTCGAAGAAAAGCAAAGCCTGGCCATTACCAAAGCAGTGTCCGAAAATCGCACCGACATTGGCATCTTCACCCGTCTTCCGCACGGTGCCGATATCGAGGTTTTCCCGTTTCGTACCGATCGCCTGGTGTTACTTGTTCCCCTTGGGCATCCGCTGGCGACACGCCACTGCGTCAAATTCAGCGAAACCCTGGATAGCGAATACATCGCCTTGCGCAGCGGCACTCATCTCAACTTTCAATTGATCAAAGCGGCCAACGACCTGGGACGCTCGCTGAAAATCCGTATGGAAGTCTCCAGCTACGACGCGCTATGCCTGATGGTTCAGGCCGGCCTGGGCATTGGCATCATGCCCGAGGGGAGCGCGGCGATTTACAAAATGGACGGGGCGAAGGCGATCAGTCTGGATGAGCCGTGGGCCTCCCGCGAACTCAGCGTGTGCGTGAGGGCGCGAGCGGCGTTGTCGGTCGCGGCGGGATTGTTCCTGGAGCACTTGCTCAAAATGTAGTGATACGGTGAAGGGAACAGCAAGACCGCCTCACGCCATCACTCATGCACCTGTCTTAGGCAAGTGCGCAGCACGCACAGGCCAAAAGGCCGAAGTGCACCGCCAAGCGCGGAAAAAAGGGACCGCCCCCCGCATTCACTTGACGGCGGAGTTCAGCACTTTGAAGCCATCAAAATCAACAGCGTGCGCTCGATGGCACCCCATCTCGCACAAGGCTGAGGCCATTCAAGCAGGGAAAGCTCTGTACCACGTGACGTGTGTCATGACGCCAAAGATTAGTACTAAGTAGCGATTGCCTGCTCATCTTCGGCCCGGAGCTCGTCCAATACTGAGCGCGCCGGACGCGGTGCGCCGAGATGCAGGTAACGTAGCTCTTCCATAAAGGCACTCCAAAGTGAAGGGCCGCCCTTTTCCAGCACCTCCGCGCGCAAAGAAGCCTCCTTGCTCGGATGCGTATGCTGAACACCCCAGGCAGCCATATGTGCGAGCAGAGGTACAAGCTGTATTGCCGCTTCCGTGAGGCTGTAAATTCCTTTCTGTTGATGTTTCGGATCCGGACATCGTGTCAGCAGGCCAGACGCGGTCAAGCGCTTCAGCCGACTTGCAAGGATGTTCGTGGCGATGCCTTCCTGATTTTTCTCCAGCAAGGCGCCATAAGTGCGTCTGTTCTCAAACATAACATCACGGATAACGATCAGGCTCCAGCGGTCGCCGGTCTGCTCAAGCGTCAGGTTGATCGGGCAGCCCGATCGTCTTGTTTGCTGCACTGCTATTCCCCTTAATTTTCTACTTGCATTGTGCAAGTGGCGCGAATATTATTCAACCACTTGCACTGTGCAAGTGCTATGACAGCTCTGGCGGGTCAGCAAAACAATCGAACATCCGGGCTTTCATCACGGGTAACAGCGGCAATTCGGTGCTGCGTATGGCCGAAATGGCGGTTACAGCGACATGGCACGATGAGCTGGCGTTTCGCCGAAGATCATTACAGTTGTACGGACCAACATACCCCACCACACAGCCGTGGGAGATGGCGAAATTTAATCCGCCTACCCTCCCCTCAACCCAACAGATAACGAAGAGAGGACAAACCAATGAGCACCGAAGAGAGAAACAGGAATTTCGTGCTGGAAGCGTTTGATACGCTGTTCAACAAGCGCGACTATGCCGCGGCCGAACGCTTCTGGTCGCCCGACTATATCCAGCACAGTGCCTATATCGCGCCCGGTCGCGAAGGCCTGTTTGATCTCGTCAAGGCAGCGCCCGCCGAGTTTCGCTACGAAAATGGGCTGGCCGTGGCCTCGGGCGACTATGTCGTACTTCATGGCCGCTTCTCAGGATTCGGCGCCCCGACAAACTGGATCGTGGTCGACATAGTCCGCATCGAAAACGGCCAGCTCGCCGAACACTGGGATGTTATCCAAGACGAGGCCACGCGCGACGGTTCGAAAAGTGGGCTCCCGATGTTTGGCGACAGCTTTCCGAGCTGATCCTACTGCGCCGCCTCTGGCGGCGGCGGCCAATTTTTCCTGAGGACAATGACCATGACTGATGCAAAAACATTGCTGTTAGACCTTCTTGCCGTTGTCCCCGACGGCAAAAAATGTGCTGAGCTGTTCGCCGAGGACGGCGTGCTGGAACTCCCATTCCTCCATTCGCTCGGTATTCCGACCCGCCATCAGGGGCGCGAAGCCATCGCGAAGCTCTATGATTTTGTCGGCGGCAACCTTTATCCCGGCTTCAGCTTCAAACCCGAGAATACCACGGTGCTGATCGACACGAAGGATCAGGTGTACGCCGAGTATCTGGCGCAAACGCGCGCGGCGTCGACCGGACGTCTCATCCATCACTTGTTCACGGGATACCTCGTTGCCGAGGGCGGCAAAATCAAGTTGCTTCGCGAGTCTCTTAACACGGTGGCCGCGGCACAGGCACTCTACCCAAACGGCGCTGCTGACCTGCCGCCACCGGAGGCGGAGATTTTCTCGGTTCCTCCGGGATATGAAAGCTAGGGCTGCCGAGGCCGCTGAGGCAGCGCACATATCGAAACGCACTTCATCGCCTCGTTTAACCTGAACAACACAACCGAGGAAACGCTCATGCCAGTATTCCACGTCCACATTCCGGCCCAAAAATTCTCTAGCGAAGAGAAACGCGCGCTGGCGGATGCCTTGAATCTCGCTCTTCATGAAGCCATGGATACACCCAAGGATGACCGTTTCGTCATCATCAGTGAGCACAAGGACGATGAGCTTTTCATCCATCCGACTTTTCCTGACATGAAAAGATCTGACAAGCGCATGGTCGTAACGGTGACGATAGGCACGAGCAGGACAGTGGAGCAGAAACGCAAGCTCGCGGAGCTGGTCACCCGTTACGCGGTAGAAAAGGTGGGCGTCAGCCAGGACGATATCAGCCTGATCATGTATGCCGTTCCCTTGGAGAACATGAGCTTCGGCGGTGGCAAGCTGGTCTCTGACATTGACCTCTCCATGCCTTGGGTAAACAAGTAAGAAATACGAAAGCTGCCCCGTTCTTTAGAGACGGTGCAGCAGAAATGACGCGAAACGAATGTCTCGTTCGTTTCTCAGGCGCGGGGCTCATGCGGTGGACTTGCCCCTGCCAGACCGGACACCAGTTCCCCGTTAAATTGATGCCGCTGCCAAGCGCCTAAATTCTCTCGGCGACCTATATTTCAGCGCGCTGTGCGGATGCTGCTCGTTGTAATGCTCGAAGGCAATCGTCAGATTGCGCAGTGCTGTTTCTCGATCTCGCTTGGGCATGTGCGTCACGTAATCTCGCTTGATCGTCTTCACGAAACTCTCCGCCATACCGTTGCTCTGCGGGCTGCGTACTGGCGTGGTCACCGGCTGTAAGCCGATCTGGCGGGCAAACAGGCGCGTCTGTTCGGCGATGTAGGCCGAGCCGTTGTCGCTTAGCCATTGCACCGGCGTCCTGGGCAGTTGATCACCGAAGCGCTTTTCCACGCTTTCCAACATCAGATCGAGGATGTCATCGCCGCTGTAGCCGGTCGGACTGGCAACCCAGCCGATGGCTTCGCGGTCACAGCAGTCCAGGGCAAAGGTTACGCTCAACTTTGCACCGTCGTCGCAACGGAACTCGAAGCCGTCCGAGCACCAGCGTGTATCACTGGTGGTGACGGCGATGCGGCCCTCATGCCGGCGCTGTACGCCTGGCTGTTTAATACGCCGCGCCAACAGCAGGTCGTGATCACGCATGACACGATAAACCCGCTTCACGTTGATCGGTGGCAACGACTGGGCTTCACGCTCGCGGCGTAACAAACCCCAGACGCGACGGTAGCCATAGCTAGGCAACTCGCTGACTTGTTGCCTAATCTCGGCGACCAATTCCGTATCGTTCACGAGCCGGCGTCGCCGTACGACGGGCGATATCGATTGCCTGATTCGAACCGTTAATTGCGAGCGCGACACACCGAGACATTCGCTGACCAGTTTCACTGGTCGTCCCCCGGCAGCAAGGGTGAGTGCGCAATCCATTTTCGCGACCGGGCGATCTCCACGGCCTCTTTGAGGACTTCCGCTTCCATCGTCTTCTTGCCCAACATCCGTTGCAATTCGCGGATCTGTTTGAGTGCATCACTCAGCTCAGACGCCGGCACCACGGCCTCGCCAGCACTAACCGCCGACAGGCTTCCGTCCTGGTACAGCTTGCGCCACAGGAACAGCTGGTTGGCGTTGATGCCGTTGCGCCGGGCAACCACGGACACGCTTTGCCCAGGCTCAAGGCTCTCTCGAACCATGGTCAGCTTCTGGTCGGTACTCCAGCGGCGTCGGCGTTCCTGGCGGCGGTCTATGCCGTGCTGACCTTTCTGGCGCGAATCCTGATTTTGATACTGACGCTGCCTCTGTTCTTGATGGCAGTCTTTACGGGGCTGATCGATGGACTGGTGCGTCGGGATTTGCGGCGCTTTGGCGCTGGGAGAGAGTCCGGGTTCATCTACCACCGGGCGAAACGGATGATCGTGCCGCTGTGGGTTACACCGTGGATCATTTATCCCGCGCTTCCGATGACCATGAGCCCTCTGCTGGTGTTGCTGCCCAGCGCAGCAGCGCTAGGTGTAGTGGTGAGTATTTCGGCAGGCAGCTTTAAAAAGTACCTGTAGCACTCACCTCGTGACGGTGACGGTCACATCTAGTTGAGCGGCGCGCGCTCCTTCAAGGCACTCAAGAGATGCTGAGTTATAAAGTTATTTAGCCGAATCGCATCCGCCTTTTGCTCCACAGGATAGCTGTACGTCAAGTGAACCTCTGGAAGTAAATAGAACACTGTCGAACATATTTTTAAGTTACAAAAAACCCAGAACTTTGAGCCATCTGGATTAACAGCACTATCAACAGGAAGGCCAACAATAAAGCTCGCTCCATAGGCATACTCATTGAGACCGCTAGCAGCATTTTTTTTCACCGGAACATCCGGGCGATACCAACGCGCCGAATCATATTTTATTTTACCCGGCTCACAGGTTAATCTGAGAATTATCGACCCTGGAGAAACGGGATAACTTTTGATAATATCTGGGTGGCGGGAGGCAAAAGCCGCCATCCCGTCCAGATACCAAGCAGTGATACCTAAATTCACATCCCCGGCCTCGTGAATTAACGAAAAATCATCAGCCTTATCAAAAAAAAATGCATTACTCCCTATAAATACCCACCTACCATTTTTCTCCAATTTTGAAGCTTCGCCAAATGAGATCCCAAAGCGAGACATCACAGCCGATCGAGCAGCTTCGCGACATTTATACTCGTCAGTTCCAGAAATTTCGGCCTGGGGCCGATTCGGCCCTTTAGAAATAGAAGTCAGAATCAAAAAGCCAAATACTAAAATACAAACCAATACTACCACTCCCAGCATCCAAATCGATGCGAGAAATAGAGCCCGAAACAGACTATTATTTTCTTTGTGCTTAGCCATATAAATCTACTCCCTTCACAACACTAAATCCTCTATTTGGCTTTGAGGCCCGGCGGACCAATAGTTCATGGTCCGCCGGACTTTCCTCTTAGCTCACCGGTGGCCGACCAGCGCCAGTGCCGCCCCCCAGCATCTGATCGATGACATTACGTTGATCATGCGTCAGATTGATGTCCCCCCCAACAGGCGCACCAAATATCGCCATCGCGCTAACAAGACTATCCACTTGGTTAGCATAAAAACCTTTATTCCTGACCTCGATCAATGCCAATCGACTTGTGTCATCGACAAACCAGTTTTTTACAGTTACTTGGGCATCACTTCCAAGGATCGTCACCACAAGATCATCACTGGATTGGGAGAACCACAAGTTCCTCGCGTCTTGTTCAAAAATACTGAGTACGTCGAAAGAACCTATTGTATTCGAGTGATTATCTATCGTATCGTGACCCGAGTTAGTGTCAAACGCATAGACATCATTCCCATCTCCACCCACGAGAAAGTCATTGCCAGCGCCTCCATACAAAGAGTCATCACCCTGCCCGCCAATCAACAAATCATCGCTCGAAGATCCATTGATAGTTGAAGACATGACCGCCGAATCAGAAACACTGGCGAAATCACGTGACTCCGGAAGGTCCGTATAAACCGGCGAATAGTGCCCACCCTGTGCCCCGATACCCAACTGTTGAGCCGTCATAACCCCGTCATCCAGCACGAAGCTACCGACCCTCTTATCGCCACCAGAGAACCAATCCGTGACGGTGATTTCGTCCCCTGTTTGAGTTCGGCGAATCTTGAGATCATTCCCAACTTGACTGAATGACCGCCCAAACTCGGCAATGCTCATACCTTGTAGAACAATGCGGTCTGAGCCACCACCGCTGTTATCAATGGTATCTTGCCCATCACCCGGTGCAAACACATAGGTGTCATCGCCACGCCCCCAAGCAATTGATCGTTACCTGCGCCACCGACCAGCGTGTCGTTGCCGTTACCACCTTCTAGTCGATCATTTCCCAAACCGCCATACAACGTATCGTCACCATTAAAGCCTTGGATCAGATCTCTCAGGTCTGTTCCGACGAGCGAGCCGTTCTGCAATGCAGAATCCTGAAGGATATTATCGAAATCAACCATATCGGCAGGGTGCGGTAAGCCTAGTTCAGAAACCGCAAGGCCCTCTCAAGACGCCGTCCAGGCTGTAACCTGACGGATGGTCACAAGCGACACCAAGCCCCATCTTATGCGCTCTACCATCCGGAGGGTTGATACTATCCAAAACCCACGGAGTGAGGAGAACCGCTCCGTGGAACAGTCCACCCCTTGAGCGCCTCGGATATCCGAAGCTAAGCACCCTTCTAACTTACCCCTTTGCCAAAGTGTCTGAGCGATGCCAATGACCTTGCTCATCAGCCATGTTGTTTCGTGCCAGGCCCGAATGACCTGTGCGCGTCGCGACAAGAGACGCCGGCTGGCGAACCGGGATAGCTCCCAGACGGTACTTGAGGACGGCAACGGAGTGTCGCCCATCAACTGGGGGAACACTTCCCCCAACAAAAAGAGACGATCGGTAGGAATCAAGCGAGCACATCCGACGATTTCCTGCCTGCTGTCGCGGGCCAGGACATACACCGTATCCGGTCGATCGAAGGCATCCACCTCTAAGCCCTCGGCGCAGGGCAACGCCCAGCCGAGGCCCTTGACAAACACTTCATACCGATAGCGAGCCAGTGCCTTGAACAGGGCTGGGGACATATCACTGCGGGTGCTGGTAATCACTTCGAGCATGATCCAGCCTCCCCGGCACAGGACGTTGATATGAACCCTGTGATGGCTGCGGCGACCTCGGTCCCCCGTTCAAGATAGGGCACGTGCCCGGAATCCTCGATGACCTGGCCACAGGCGTCGGGCAGTTGCTGGAGCAGGTTCTCCAGGGCCTCAGGCAGGAACACCTGGTCATGCCGTCCCCAGATCACCAGTGTCCTCGAAGCGATCTGCGGAAGCCGTTCGAGAAGCACGTCCAGGCCTTCGCGGCGAAAATCCTCGATCACCCGCTGCACAGCAGCAAACCTCAATCTGCCACTAGCTGCCATGGCCTGCGCCAGGCGTCCTCGCACCTGGGGTGGCTCCTTGAACACCAGGCACCAGAAGCGCTTCATCTCCTCGACCGTACGATAGCCGAAGACTGTCCCTTGCCCTTGCAGGCTGGCTTGCAATGCTGGCCCTAGTACCGCCGGGCCAAGACCGGCAGGTGCCAGCAAGACCAAGTGACTGACACGCTGGGGGTATTTCGCGGCATACAATCCGGCCACACAACCGCCCAAAGAACTGCCGACCAGAACGAAGGGGCCCTTGGCTACCGTTTCCAACAAGCCCTCCAGCTCTGCCAGCAATGCCAGCGGTCCGAAGCCTGCACGCGACTCGTACAAGGATTGGCCATGCCCCGGTAAGTCGACAAAAACGCAATGGTGATGGCGCGCCATGCCCAGGATCGCAGGTCCCCACTGGTCCTTGCTGGCGCCCAAACCATGAAGGATGACCAGTGTCGGCCCTTTCTGACGTGCAGTGTTTTCCAGATAGGCCAAGCGCCCTTGCGCACTGGCGTGCCAGCGCAGTTTCAAACCGAACCGCCAACGGTGGACCAGGCGCAAGGTGCTGAGCAACAGTCGATCAACGCTGTTCATCCGCCACTCCTTGCCCTTTGCTGCCGCCGGCCTTGAGAAAGAGTTTTGCGGGTAGGCGCAGTTGGCAGAGCGCCACACCGGACAGCGTCAACACTGCCCCGATCAGCAGGCGCTGGCTGATGCCTTCGGCGAGCATAATCTGGCTGACGGCGATCGCAAACATTGGCACCAGAAGCAGGTACGGGCTCAGTTGCAGCATCGAGTTGCGGCCAAGCAACCAGAACCACAGGCCGAATCCCAGGAGACCGCCACTGAGCGCTGTGTAGAGGACTGCCCACCATGCCTGGGCGCTGGCCGTGTGGACACTTGCCCATTGCTCGCCTTCCTGGAGGAAGGACCACAACAACAGTTGCGGCGCGGCGATAACAGCGGTCCAGGCACTCAAGACCAGCGGATCCAGCGGCCCGAGACGCTTGGTCAACACCGATCCGACAGCGAATGCCAAGGCCGCCAGCGCTACCAGCAGCATGCCGACGAACGTACCGCTCGCCGATGGTTTGGCCAGCAGCACCAGAACACCGGCGAACGCCAACAGAATACCCGCCAGTACGCGCATTCTCAGGACCTCACCCAATAATGCGAACGCCAGAATCAGGGTAAAGGGTGCCGTCAACTGATAGATGATTGCCGAGGTAGAGGCGTCTACCCGGGCGATACCACAATATAGCAAACCAAAATGCAAAGTACCGGTGATTGTGGCAATCACGGCCACGGACCCGAACTGCTCGCGCTTGACCCGCTTGAGCAATGGCAGGAGAAACAGCGCCATGATCGCGTAGCGCATGGCGACCATGAGGATCGGCGGGAGCTCGGCCCCCCCCCATCTTCACGGCGGTAACCTGGGCGCCCCAGAGCAATGCGACCAGCAGCGCTAGCAATGAATCTTTCAATGGCATGACAGTTATCCCTTCTGAAATTGAATGGGCCGCAGGATTCTTTTCGGTTTGCTTGTGGCAACCCCGGTTGGATTAAGTCGACGGTAGTGTTCACAAAGCCGGTCCAGCGTCTCGCACAAGGCCTGCTCCGCTTCAGGATCGTGGGCCAGCTGTGTCTGGAAGCACGGCGGGAATCCCGAGCCGACCAGAATCATCTTGTTGAGCAGTACGTTCAGCGCGACCTGGGAGAAAACAGCCGTGTGCCCATAGCGCCGACCGACGACCGCAATCGCCGCGAGCTTGTCGCGTAGCGGGCGTTGGCGTGGACGCAGGAAGCCATAGCCGACCCGCTCCAGAAACGCCTGGAAGCGACTGTTGGTGCCGTAGGCGTGCATGACGGGGAGATAGAGCACCGCATCGGCGCGATCCAGCCGCGCCACCAACTGTCCGATGTCGTCCTGCAACGCGCAGTCCTGGTCTGAACAGGCGTTGTCGGCATCGCAATAGTCGATCCGGTAGTCCTTGAGCCAGATGGCATCGACCTCGACCTCCTCGCCCAAGTGGCGGCGCACCAGCGCCACCACCCGTGCACTGACACCACAAGGTCGGCTAGAACCGACAATGATGGTCAGGTTCATGATTCAGGACGCCTCCCGCAGCCCTTCTTCGCCGGCCAGATAGGCGCGCAGCGCTTCCTCCATCAACTGCCCGGTCAGCCACAACGTGACGCGTGCCACTTCCTTGATCTGGCGACGATCTTCCGCGGTCTTCACAGCACGTTGCATGGCCGTGCGCACTTCTTCGGCGTGCTTCTCATCAATGGTCGAGTGGGCGACGAAGAACGTCATCTGCTCGTCCTTCAAACCCAGGTCAGTGCGGAATCTGCCCAGGATAGGCTGGATGTGCTCGTAGACGTCTTCGGCCCAATAGCTGTAGCCCAGCCGTGCGATCGGCCCCTTGCGGATAGCCACATCATTGAGGAAGGCGATCAGCGACTGGGTTGGCGCCAGGGGGGCCGGCATGTCCTGCGGCAGCAGCCCGACCGACTCGAGGTCGCGCAGCACCATGCGCTCGTGACCCAGCTCTTCCAGAGCGTGCTTATAAACGAAGCGCAGCAGCATCGTTTCTTCCGGGTCGACACTGTAGGCGCAGGCGGCCTGGTTTACCGAGTTGTAGCGAGTGTAGTGGTACACCTGCAACATGAGCTGCTGGTAGAGGGCTGGGGGTGTGGGATTGTCCAGGCTGAATTTCCAGTAGGCACCCTGCTTGATCTGGGCCCAGCCCGCTTCGACGATAGCGTCGAGTTCCTTGAAGAATGTTTGCATTTCAATTGGCTCCTTTAACATTGTGGTAAACACTTTCGAGTTCCAGGTACACGAGGCTGTAGCGCCGCTCCACCTGTTCCCCGGTCCAGGTCACGTCATCCTCCAGCACACGCCCTCCCAGGCCGACATACAGCGCAGCCAGTCGGCCGCGACACAGTGCCGAGATAAATCGCAGGTGAGTGTTGGCTTTCAGCCAGATGGCCGCCTGCAGGAGAAAAGTGCGCAGGTGCCGTCCTCCGCGGTAGCGCTCGTCCAGCACTAGGCGATTGGCATCGAAGGCATCCGTCGACTGTTGGAAATAGGCGTGCACATTGACAGCCCGCTCGACGAAGCTCAGGCCATGGCCCAGCGGCGTGACGCGCAACGTCCCGACCACTTCGTCGTTGTCCAGGTAGATCAGGTGATAGGACATGGCGTCGCGCAGTTGCTCCCTTCGATCGAAGTCATCCTCCTTCGCCGGGTTAGTCCCCAGGTAGCGACTCCTCAGTTGCCTGACGGACTCGAACAGATCACTGGCGCTGTCGATCACGCGAACAGACAAGCTCATCGGTGACCTCACTGGCCTTGGCGTTGATCGACGATGCGGGCTTCTTTCCAGCTGAACCAGCTGCCAAGGTTCACGTGTTCGGCAAGATCGCCAACCACCATGACCGTGGCTTCGACGCCCAGTCGTTCGCGCAGGCGCTCCTTGATCAGCAGCACCAGTCGTGCGCAATCACCATCGAAGAAGCGCGACATCTCCAACTTGGCGATAACGGTATCGCGATCATTGGCGCGGCTGAGGACGATCTGATAGCCAAGGCACTGTTCCACGCCTTCAAGCAGCGCCTGCTCGATCTGCGCGGCCGAAAAGGCGCGATCGTTCAAATGCACGGCATCCTTCACTCGGCCGACAACCTTGACGGTCTGCCGCATCGATTGGGGATAGCCTGGACGCGACTGGATCGAGACCAGGTCGCCTGTGCGGTAACGGATCAACGGTTTGCTGCCAGGGATCAGCATGGTCACGCACAACTCGCCATCGCCGGTGCCACCCAGGCTTTCGCCGGTTTTGGGATCAAGCACTTCGATAATGTAGTTCAGGCGATGAGGCACCAGTTGGTCATTGGCGTTGCAAGCCGCGATGATCATCGCTTCCTGGGAGCCATACAGGCTGTTGTAGGCTTGCGCCCCCCACAGACTGTAAAGGTTGTTCTTCAACGCAGGGGTACACAGCTCGCCACTCATCATGAAGGCGCGCAGGGCGAAGTCCTCGCGCGGGTTGAAGCCTTGGCGCTCGGCTTGCTTCGCCATGGCCAGCAAAAGCCCCGGCGCAGAGGCGAGCACCCCGATGCGCAGGTCCTTGAGCAGTTGCATCGCCTTGGGCCAGCCGATCACCGGTGAGTGCGGCCAGATCTTGGCATTGCACACGTCGAGCTGGGTGCAGACATCGCCCAGGGTGTCACCGAAGGAATGGACCTCGGTGGGCCCCATGATGCCGACCACAGTCTTTTCACCCGCAAAGTGCTTTTCGATCACCGCCTGGTAGGCCATGGCCAGTTGGCGATTACTCGCGTAGCTTTCCTTGCGGTCCCGAGGGCATGGCGTAGCAGGCCCGGTGGTGCCCGTGGTCTCGTAATAGAAGATGCTGTCTTCCAGCGGGCCGGACAAAATATCGAACCCCGCCTCGCGCAAGTCATCCTTGGTCGTGAAGGGCAAGGTGACGAGGTCATCCAAGGTCAGCGAACGCTCGTCGACCTGGGCGAGGTGCCTGGCATAGAACGGCGAAGAACGCTTCACGTGACCGATCACTTCACGCAATTGTTCCTGGTGCCATGCAGCCAGTGCGGTGTCGCTGAGGACATCGGTCCAATAGGCATGATGAATCGGATCGTACCGCTTCTTGAATGTGTCTAAATGCTCTTTCATTTCATCCGCTCGGGCTTGATGGGTTACTGGAACTCAACGGCCGCTACGTTAGTGACAGAAGTTACAAATACCCAGCCGCACTATTCCGCAGTTGTGCGCGCATGAGTTTTTTGTTAAGAGCACGCGCGGCCACATAGGCGCAGAAATAGATCTGCTGGCCATCAACACTAAGAAAAGAATGAAAAATCAATACCAGTCCAACAGTTGACAGCCTTGGGGCGCACTGGTAATTTCACCGCACTGCCGACTTTTCCCGCAGTGCCTAGCCAAGACTGGGATGTCTAAAATGTGCTATCACCTTTCTGCTATCCGTTCCTCCCACAGCTATTCCGACAGCTGTTCCCGGGCCATTCTGGCCATCTTCAAAAGCAATATCTGGCGTCGCTAATTCAGCGTAGACCGGAGCCTGCCTGCTGCTTGCCAGCAACGTCCTGATCATTCAAACATGAAATCGAAGGCGCTTGCGCCATGTGTCCTGCACATTGCCTGGCTGCAATCCGTTGCAAGTCCAGTATTGCGCGCGACATGAAAAGCATCCGCCCCGAACATTCAGGATATCCGTCAGCACCTATTTAAAGTGTTCGTGCACTTTATATTCCCGTGGCGCTCTCTTAACGGAGCGCCTGAATCGTTACACCATTAAAAATGGTATTAACCATGAATAAACATTTAATTGGCGTGACTGCTCTTCGCCGTGAAGAGCGTCGATCTACAGATGCACTTGGTATATATGCGAATGCACTGGCACAACTGGGTCGCGAGTCTGTCTTCATTCTTGAATCACTTTCCGGTCCGAGCCGTGATCGCAGGGCGACAATCATTGGGCTCGAGCCCCTTTTCGAAGTGTGTATCGATGAGGGCCAGGCACAACTGCGCGGTTGTCCTGCGCTTTGTGAACATTTGTCCGCCAGCCTGCGCCAAAGCGGCGTGCAGATTGACCACGCGCACAAGATCCATCTGCCGGACAGCGAGGCCGCATGGAACCTGCTCCGGGCTATCCAGGCTATGTTCCAGCCCGCACCCAATGCCCCTTCCAGCCTGGCGTTCTTCGGCTATTTCTCCTACGACTGCGTACGCCTGATCGAGCGGCTTCCCGATCTGGCCGAACAGACCTACGACTACCCGCTCATTGCCCTGTCGGTCTATCAGACACTGGTGTATTTCCACAGCAATGGCATTGTCGAAACCCTGATCAACAACCACCCGCTATGGGTGCCCCGCACAATGGAGGATTACCCCTTCCTGACCACACCCGTGGCGTGCGAGGCGGTGGACCTGCCACCGTATCCAGAGACATTCGAGGAAACCCGCACGGTCACCCCGGAGCAATTCTTCGAACGTGTCGAAGTGGCGATGGAGCACATCCGCGCCGGCGACGTCTACCAGATCCAGCTCGGCCATGAGATTCGGATTCGCTCGCAGGTTTCGCCATTCGATGTGTACCAGAACCTGCGCCTTCGCAACCCATCTCCTTACATGTACCTAGCCCATGTGGGTGGTATCGACCTGATCGGCGCCAGTCCTGAGCTGTTCGTCAGGATCAAGGACGACTTGATAGAGATGCGCCCGATCGCCGGCACCGTCGGCAAGAAGCCGGGCGTCGATCCGACTCAGTTGGTCCTGGAGCTGACCCGTTCAGAGAAGGAACGTGCCGAGCACCTGATGCTCATCGATCTGTGTCGCAATGATATCGGTCGCGTCTGCCAGGCCGGCTCGCTGGAAGTCGACGAGTTCATGCTGGTGGAGGAGTACTCGCACCTCTATCACATGGTGTCGAACGTTCGCGGCCTGCTGCGCCCGGGTCTGGATGCCTACGACGTGATCAAGGCTTCGTTCCCCGCCGGGACCATGTCCGGCGCCCCCAAGGTCAGGGCAATGGAGTTGATCGAGGGGATGGAGAGCGACCGCCGGGGCATCTACGCGGGCGCCCTGGGCCTGGTGGGTTTCGATGGCAGCGTCAATACCGCCTTGTGCATTCGCTCGACGGTCTTCGACGAGGGCACCTACCACTTGCGCGCATCCGCTGGGGTGGTCGCCGATTCGGTTCCCGAGATGGAGTGGAAAGAAACGTTGTACAAGATGGGTTCTGTATACCGGGCGGTGACCGGCAAGGAGATCGCACTGTGAAAGTCTTCCTGATCGACGCTTATGACAGCTTCGTCTTCATCATCAGCCAATACCTGGAACAACTGGGGTTGGAAACCCGCGTCGAACGTCACGACGTGCCCGACCTCATCCAGCGCATCGAAGCTTTCTCGCCGGATTTCTGCGTATTGGGTCCCGGCCCAGGACACCCGGCCGACGTTGGCTATATCGAAGTGATCCGGCACTTTCAGGGGCATTTGCCGCTGCTGGGCGTTTGCCTGGGTCATCAGGCCATCGGCTTGGCCTTCGGAGCCCAGGTTTGCCGGGCCCCGCACGTGATGCACGGCAAGGTGAGCAAGATCGAGAACGATGGCAAGGGTGTCTATGACCATACGCAAGCACGCGCTATACAGGCCACCCGCTATCACTCTTTGATGATCAGCGACCAGCAGTTACCTGACTGCCTGGTGGTTACCTCGAGATCCACCGATGACGGCTATGTGATGGGCGTACGGCATCGACACCTGCCGGTTGAGGGGGTGCAGTTTCACCCTGAAAGCATCCTGACTGAAAACGGCCTGGAACTGTTCCGCAGCTTCATCCGGTGTCACGCGCACTAATGATCCGCCAGAAGGGGCACACGCCCCTTCTGTTCCGTGCTCCGGCTGTTTCATTCCCGCTATAACAAGAGCGACTCGTTTATGGACAAACTCAACTCTTCCGTCTGCGGCCGGACCCAGGCCGGGCGTACCGCACAGCTGACCGCCTTTATGAGTCTGGCCAAAGATGCCAACCGTTGCGATTGGGAGCGTCTGGTCAACAAAGTGCTGCGCCAACTCGGCTTCGGCAGCTACCTCATCAGCCTGGGACCAGTAGCACGCGGGGATACCGACCCTCTTGCCGGCCTCATCACCACTTTTCCCAAACGCTGGCTGGAACACTATCGCGGTGACGGGCTGATCGAGATCGACCCGATACTGCGGCACTGTCGACGCGAACTGGTGCCTTTTTTCTGGGACAGCGAGCGCCGGCGCGCCCGTGGGCGCTCCCAGCACTTTTGGCAGCAACGCGAACAACACGGCCTGCATAGCGGTCTGAGCATTCCGTTGCGCTACGAGCTGCTCAGGGGAACCCTGAGCGTGGCTTTCGATGACACCCAGATCACCGAACAGGAGGTTTTTTCCAACCCCGCCGTCTATCAATTGTTCATGCTCATCCCCTATCTGCTCGCCGGGATACGCCATCAGTTGCAGGCACCTGCCCAACCCCGCCAGGACCTGACGCCCAAGGAAATGGACTGCCTGTATTGGGCCAGCGTCGGCAAGACCACCTGGGAAATCAGTCATATCCTGACCTGTTCCGAGCGCACCATCGACTTCCACTTGCTCAATGCCCGACGCAAGCTGGGTTCGGTGAGTCGCCAGCAGGCCGTCAGTGCTGCGGCGGCCTGTGGACTGGTCATGCCGACAGTTGTCCCACCGGTTTACAGGCGCCAGAAATGATAACCCTCGGCCTCGTAGGACTCCCGATCCAGGACAGCCTTGACATCGATCACACATGCCCCCGGCAATAACTTGGTCCGCATCTGCTGCAATGAGGTGCACCGATAGGCCTCATGGGGCACAGACACGACCATCGCATCGCCGGCAGGCAGTTGCTCCCGACTGCTCAATGCGCAGTCGTACTGACGCATGACCGTCGCCGGATCGGCCAGTGGGTCATGCACATGGACATTGACGCCATAGGCTCGCAACTCGACGATGCGGACACCATCGCCCTTAATTTGGGAGCTCGGAAGGCGTGTTCGCTGTTCGCTTACTCCGGATGGTCATGGAATCCCCACGGGCCGTCACATTGAGCGCAAGCCCATCCTTATCGCCGAGGGAGTAATCGTTGCCGGTAATTCTGGCTTGCCGAACGGTGGTATCCGAGAGTGCCATAGCGAGCTCCTGAACAGAGTCAGGGCCAGGGCCAGGGCCAAATGCTCATCTCGCAATCCAAGCTGCTCCAGCAACAAACCGATTCAGTACTCATCCAAATTCAAGGTTCCCATCGGGACTTAAATCGGGACTTAAACGCACTGGATGGTGCTGGATTTCAGTGGTCCCCGCCGGAACGAAAAAAGGACCCGAAGGTCCTGTTTTCAATCGCTTGCAGAATTCAGTGGCACTCTGCAAACGCTATATTTGGAGCGGGAAACGAGACTCGAACTCGCGACCCCGACCTTGGCAAGGTCGTGCTCTACCAACTGAGCTATTCCCGCGTCTTGGTGATGCGCATTCTATAGAATCTACGCACCCCGTCAACCCCTTGATTCAAAATAGTTTTATTTCTTTTCAGGATTTTCCGCATTGATCTTCAAATGCGGCCACGCCGCCCGCAAATACTGCAGCATCGACCACAGGGTCAGCACCGCCGCCGCCATCAGCAAGGTGTAGCCCATCAGCACCCAGAAGCTGAAGTCCGAGGGGTTGGCCAGCAGAATCACCAGCGCCAGCATCTGCGCCGCGGTTTTCCATTTGCCCATGTTGGAAACGGCGACCTGCGCCCGCTCCCCGATTTCAGCCATCCACTCGCGCAGGGCCGAGACCACGATCTCACGACCGATGATCACCGCCGCCGGCAAGGTCAACCACAGGTTGCCATGCTCCTGCACCAGCAAGACCAGCGCCACGGCCACCATCAGTTTGTCCGCCACCGGATCGAGAAACGCGCCGAACGGCGTGCTCTGCTCCAGGCGACGGGCCAGGTAGCCGTCCAGCCAATCCGTCGCCGCCGCAAAGGCAAACACCGAACTGGCCGCCATGTAACTCCACTGGTAAGGCAGGTAAAACAGCAAAATGAAAATCGGAATGAGTACGACGCGTAAAACGGTAATCAGATTAGGGATATTCATCGGCACAACTGGCTACGAGGTTGAAAGGCATTCTACTCGCTGTGCAGGCTTGCATAAATCGACTCAGCGAGCTTTTTACTGATCCCAGGTGCTTTGGCGATCTCGTCGATGCTGGCACGGGACAGCTCCTGCAATCCACCAAAATGTTTCAATAGTTCACGACGACGCTTCGGCCCGACCCCCGCCACCCCTTCCAGGGTCGAGGTGCGCCGGGTCTTGCCACGCCGCGCCCGGTGCCCGGTAATGGCAAAACGGTGGGCTTCGTCGCGAATCTGCTGGATCAAATGCAGGGCCGGCGAATCGCCTTTCAAGGTGAATTCATGAGCCGCGTCGTTGAGGTACAAGGTTTCGAAACCGGCCTTGCGCGTCGCCCCCTTGGCCACGCCGAGCAGGATCAGGTCCGGCACCGCCAGCTCATTGAGCACATCGCGAGCCATGGACAACTGGCCCTTGCCGCCGTCCACCAGCAGGATATCCGGCAGCTTGCCCTCACCGTCCTTGAGCTTGCTGAAACGCCGGGTCAGGGCCTGGTGCATCGCCGCGTAGTCGTCGCCGGCAGTGACGCCTTCGATATTGTAACGGCGATAGTCGGACTTGATCGGGCCTTCCGGGCCAAATACCACGCAAGACGCGACCGTCGCTTCACCACTGGAATGACTGATGTCGTAACACTCCAGGCGCTGCGGCGGCTCTTCCAGGTTCAGCACCTCGGCCAGGGCCTCGAAGCGCGCGGCCATATGCTGACGATCGGCCAGGCGCGCGCCCAGGGCCTGTTCGGCATTGGTCACCGCCAACTGTTGCCAGCGGGCCCGCGTACCACGCACCCGATGACTGATGGCCAATTCGCGCCCGCGCAATCCATCGATGGCCGCGATCAGAGTCGGAAAATCCTCGTGGACCACGTTGACGATCAGTTCGCTCGGCAGGTCGCGCTCGGGACTGCCGATAAAGTACTGGCCGAGAAACGCCATCAGCACTTCGGAAACGTCCTCCTCGATACCCACCTGCGGGAAGAAATTCTTGCTGCCCAGCACTCGCCCGCCACGCACGCTGATCAGGTGCACACAGGCGCCGCCCGGGTTGATGAAGGCCGCGACCACGTCGACATCACCGGTGCCACCTTCCATGCTCTGCTGGTCCTGGACCCGGCGCAGCAGCGAGATCTGGTCGCGCAGCTCCGCCGCCCGTTCGAAATCGAGGATGCTCGCCGCCTGTTCCATGCCGGCGTTCAATTCGTCGGTCAGGGCATTGCTGCGCCCTTCGAGAAACATCACCGAGTGGCGCACATCCTCGGCATACACCTGCGGCTCCACCAACCCGACACAGGGCGCCTTGCAGCGCTTGATCTGGTATTGCAGGCAGGGTCGGGTGCGGTTCTTGTAGTAGCTGTCCTCGCACTGGCGGACCAGGAAGGTCTTTTGCAGCAGGCTCAGGCTTTCACGAATCGCCCCGGCACTCGGGTAAGGCCCGAAATACTTGCCCTTGGCTTTCTTGGCCCCACGGTGAATGCTCAGCCGCGGGTAGTCGCCGTCCGAGAGAAAGACATAGGGATAGGATTTATCGTCACGTAGCAGGATGTTGTAAGGCGGCCGCCATTCCTTGATCAGCGTCTGCTCCAGCAGCAGCGCTTCGGTTTCATTGGCGGTGATGGTGGTTTCCACCTGGGCGATACGCCCCACCAATGCCGCGGTCTTCGGCGCCAGGCCAGTCTTGCGGAAGTAACTGGCCAGACGCTTCTTCAGGTTCTTGGCTTTGCCGACATAAAGCAGGCGTGCGTCGCCATCGAACATGCGGTAGACGCCGGGGCGGCCACTGCAAGTCGACAGGAAGGCACTGGAATCGAACAGGTCAGTCATTGTCAGCCGGCATCGACCATGCCGTGGCGAACCGCCAGGAGCGTCAACTCGACATCGCTGCTGACTGAAAGCTTCTCGAAAATCCGATAGCGGTAGGTGTTCACGGTTTTCGGCGACAGGCACAGCTTGTCGGAGATGATCTGGACTTTCTGGCAGCCGACGATCATCAGCGCAATCTGGATCTCGCGCTCGGACAAGGCGTCGAATGGCGAGTCACTGGCCGGCTGGAAGGACTTGAGCGCCAACTGCTGGGCGATCTGCGGACTGATGTAGCGCTGCCCGGAAAACACCAGGCGAATGGCCTGGACCATTTCCGCCAGGCCCGCGCCCTTGGTCAGGTAACCGGCCGCCCCGGCTTGCAGCAAACGGGTCGGGAACGGGTCTTCTTCACAGACGGTCACCGCCACCACCTTGATGTCCGGATGACTGCGCAGCAATTTGCGCGTAGCCTCCAGGCCGCCGATGCCAGGCATCTTGACGTCCATCAGCACTACATCGGGTTTGAGCTCCCGCGTCTTGAGCAACGCTTCCTCTCCCGATTCAGCTTGTCCCACGACCTGCAGACCGTCGATGTCCGCCAACATCCGCGTAATGCCTGTACGCACAAGATCATGGTCATCGACTACTAGCACCCTAATCAAGCAGACACCTCACGAATTTGGTCTTATCAGATTATTGACCACCTTAGCAAAAAACCGCGGGCCTGACCTAGTTGCAAGCGTCACATAAGAGTATCAATGCACTATAAGCGCTTGCCGGGCGGCAAGCACGTTTCGTCGGAAATGAAGCGATTCAGGAATCACCCGAGCCGCTTCGGCCGTTTGACCCATAGGGCCCGGCGGTTTCAGCCAAGGTGGTGGTCAGCCGGTGGATAGCGTCCTGATCCTCCTTTTGCAGTACCCGATAGTTACCCAACACTTTCTCTTCCACTTGGCTGAGGTTATCCAGTTGCATCGGCGTCGCCTGCCCGGTCAGCACGTAAAGCACATCGACGCCCCGCGCGGCCACACGAGACAAATAGTCGGCCTTCGGTGCGCGATCACCGCTTTCGTATTTGCCCTGCGCGTTGGCCTCAACGCCTCCGATTTCACCAAAAGCCTTCTGCGACAAACCCAGCCGCTCTCTCTCTTGCCGCAATCGCGAACCAATTCCACTCATTTGGATGTAAGATCCCATTTTAAACACCCTTAAGGGTGATATACTCAACAAGCATTAAACACATTTGAACGGTTTTGAACTATGCCCGGTATTCGCACCGCCGCACAAGCCAAGGCTTGGCTGGAACACCAAGGAAAATCGGTTCAGGAGTTTGCGCGAGAACATGGCGTCGACCCGGCAACCACCTATCAAGTGCTCGCTGGGCGTAAAAAGGGACGGCGTGGCGAAGCCCATAAGGTCGCGGTCCTGCTGGGCATGAAGGATGGAATCATCCCATCCGGCACCGACAAGCCGAGTGACTAATTCCCGGCTTTAATAGGGCCAAGTATGCACTTCGCGCAGCGATTTATAGGACAATTCTCAAAGTATTGTCAGTTATTGCTAGATAGCGTTTTTAAAGTAACGAGACTCATACGAAAAAAGCACTCGTCCTCACCGACCACGGCCAAGCCCTGACGCAAATACAGCCGCTGGGCAGGGTTGCTCTTGAACACGGTCAGGCGCAACTCCCGGCGCCCCTCCCTGAAGGCGATTTCCCGCGCCTGTCCGATCAACCAGCCGCCCAGCCCCTGACCTCGACCTGCCTCGACCAACTGCAACTCGCGAATGTACAGCGCCCTGGCATCGCGACTGAAACTGACAAAACCCAGCACCTGTTCGCCATCACACAACAGTTCGTTCTGCCGCCCGGCCCAGGCCTGGTCAAAGGCCTCATCCAACCACAGCAAACCGTACTCACAGTAGTAAGCCATCATGTTCTGGCGGGTGAGCTCCCGAGCGAACGCCAGGTCCGCGTTCAGTGCCGGGCGAAAACGCCAGCAGCCGTTCACAAGCCCGTCACCGACATCACCTCCCCAGACCATTGACCGGCGACACGACGCCCGATCACCAACACATCCCCCGTACCTTCAGCCACCACCACCCGTTGCCCGCCGGCCGCCCACAGCGCAGTGCGCCCCGCCGACTGCCAGCCGCCCGTCAGACCGCCATGATTGGCCATCAGCACCGCCATGCCGTGGTCCCGGGCATAGCCCTGTAACAAGGCCGTATCGGGTCCATAACCGTTCTCAGTGATCAACACACTGGCGGCATAAAGATTAGCCCTAGATTGCGCAGCCCGTAGCGGATGACTGGCGTGGGAAAAGTCAGCGCAAACCGCCAGAGCAATTCGCTCATCGGCAATTGTCAATGGCTCGCCGCCGTTTCCGGGGGTAAACGCGACTTCTTCACCGTCGTGCAGATGCTGCTTGCTGTACACCTGCAAGGAGCCGTCGGCACCGAATGTCAGCGCTCCGATCAGCACCGGGCCGTTGGCGGACAGGCGTATCGGCATGCCCACCACGGTCACCAGCTTCAGTTCCCGGGCCAGTTCGCGCAACGGCGCCAGTACCGGGTCGTCCGGGGTAATCGCCAACCCTGCCGCGAGGCCGCGCTCATAGCCGGTCAATGACAACTCGGGGAACAGCAGGAACTCCACGCCCTGCTCCGCGGCCTGCTGCATGAACGCCAGGTGTCGGCCGATATTGGCCTGCAGGTCTCCGGCAATCGAGACGGCTTGGGCAGCGGCAAGGGTAAACACGCTCATGATTCAGTCCTAAGAATTCGTTCGGAAATATCTGTCGAGTGTGTCATAAACCCCTAACGCATTTAAGCGATAGAACCTACTCGCCAGACCTCATAGAATTTTCTGATTGAACAGAGCGATCGCGCTCTAGTAAGCTCGGCGACATTCACACGGAGTTGCACCATGCACCTGACTCAATCCCCGCTTTGCCACACCGCCAGCGCTTCGCGCTCGGTCGCGGCTGCCCGGATGAACACGGTCGGCACCCGCGTGAGCTTTTATTTTGGGTATTGGTTTAGCCACTGGCGCGCCTGACACCCAACCGGCGCCCACTGAATACAGGGGTCGCCTACCAGAGAATTCTCAACCCCCGGTCGGCCTCCCGACCGGGGGTTTTGTTTTTTCAGGCCCCAACATTTTGCAACCGACTTTTTAAATCAAGGAATACCGACATGAACTACAGCCTCTATTACCGCAACGACATCACCGGCGCCTGGCGATTTAGCAAGCTCCGCTCGGGACAGCACGCCGCCTCCGAACGGTCACGCACAGGTGGCACGCACACACTCACAGCCAGTCCGGCTGATTGTCGAACACCCCAGTAGGGCCGCGCGCGGGAAACACCCGCCGCCAGCCCAGGAAGCCCGAACATGAACTCTTCTCTCTGCGCTCTGCCGTCCTCCGCCCGGCCATCGGCCAACGAGCCGCTGACCCAGCGCCTGCCCAGCACGCTGCAACTCAAACAGCACCTGCCCCTCAATGCCAGCCTCGGCGAACAGGTCGAGCGCCACCGCCGTGCCGTGCGCGCCATCCTCAACGGTGAAGACCCGCGCCTGCTGGTGATTGTCGGCCCTTGCTCGATCCATGATCCGCAATCGGCCCTGGAATACGCCGGCCGCCTGGCCGAACTGGCGGCCGAGGTCAGCGACCAGATGCTCCTGGTGATGCGCGCCTACATCGAGAAACCGCGGACCACGGTGGGCTGGAAAGGCCTGGCCTACGACCCGCACCTGGATGGCAGCGACGACATGGCCGGCGGCCTGGCCCTGTCCCGTGAACTGATGCGCGAGATGCTGCGCCTGGGCCTGCCGATTGCCAGCGAACTGCTGCAACCCATGGCGACCGGTTATATCGATGACCTGCTGAGCTGGGGCGCGATTGGCGCGCGGACCACGGAATCGCAGATCCACCGGGAAATGGCCAGCGGCCTGCCGATGCCGGTGGGGTTCAAGAACGGCACCGACGGCAGTGTCGGCATCGCCGCGGATGCCATGCGTTCGGCAGCCCACGCCCATCGGCATTTCGGCGTCGACAGCCAGGGCCACCCGGCGATCATCCAGACCCAGGGCAACCCGGACACCCATCTGGTGCTGCGCGGCGGCCATCGCGGGCCGAACTACGATGCGCACAGCGTGGCCCAGGTGCGCGCCGGCCTGGCCAAACAGTCGATCGCGCCGCGGATCATGGTCGATTGCAGCCACGCCAACAGCGGCAAGGACCCGTTGCGCCAGCCGGCGGTGTTCGCCGATGTGCTGGAGCAGCGCCTGCGCGGTGATCGCTCGCTGGTCGGGATGATGCTCGAGAGTCATCTGTTCGAAGGTTGCCAGCCGTTGAGCGCGAACCTGCGCTATGGCGTTTCGATCACCGATGGCTGCCTCGGCTGGGAGGCGACCGAAGAATTGCTGCGCGAGGCGGCCGGGCAACTGCGTAAGCAGCCGGTGGCGGAGATGCTCGGAGCCTGAAGAAACCTTGTGGCGAGCGGGCTTGCCCGCGCTGGGCTGCGAAGCGGCCCTGAAACCAGCGAATTCGGAACATCAGGTCGGCCGAGCCGACCGATTTTGCGACTGCTTCACAGCCGAGCGCGGGCAAGCCCGCTCGCCACAAAACCGCGCTCGGCTTTAAAACAATGGGGCAAGCCCGCTCGCCACAGATCCGATACACCGCGTCGCCAGGAACTTTTGCCGGGAAAATCCGGCCTGATTCCGGTAATCTCGACACTTTCCAGAAAGGAGTATCACCCCATGGCCAAAGCCACTGCCCGTCACATCCTGGTTGCCAGCGAAGCCAAGTGCAACGAACTCAAGGCCCAGATCGAAGGCGGCGCCGATTTCGCCGAGATCGCCAAAGCCAACTCCACCTGCCCGTCCAGCCGCGACGGCGGCAACCTGGGCTCGTTCGGCCCGGGCCAGATGGTCAAGGAGTTCGACACAGTGGTCTTCAGCGCCCCGGTCAATACCGTACAAGGCCCGGTGAAAACCCAGTTCGGCTACCACCTGCTGGAAGTGACCAGTCGCCAGGACTGATCCGGTCCCCGTGGCGAGAGGGCTTGCCCTAATGCCGATCAGTTAAGGGAAATGGGATATTGAAACACGCCACGTCACTGTGGGAGCGGTGCTTGCCCGCGAAGCTTTTAGCGGTCTCAAGGGCCTCTTCGCGAGCACGCTCTGCTCCCACAGGGACCGCGTTCAGCCTCAACTGATCAGCATTAGGGCTTGCCCCCTCGCTATATTGAATGATCTCCCTGATACTCCGAACCGGCTTCTAAGGCTGAAGATGCGACTGGCCCTATCCCTGCTACTCACCGCCCTGAGCCTTTTTCCCGGCCTGTCCGCCAACGCCGCCCCCGCGCAGCACGCGTTGACCGTCTACGGCGAACCAGCCAAATACCCCGCCGGCTTCAGCCATTTCAACTACGCCAACCCGCGCGCCCCCAAAGGCGGCAGCCTGCGCCGCTCGGCCATCGAGATCGGCCAGTTCGACCATATCCTGCCCTATGTCGACAAAGGCACCGGCGTCACCCAGATCGACGGCTGGATCTACTCGCCGTTGGCCGTGCGCTCCCTGGACGAGCCCTACACCGTCTACGGCCTGGTGGCGGAAAAAATGCAGCGCGGCGATGACGGCCTGTCCCTGCGTTTCTACCTGAACCCCAAGGCCCGCTTCGCCGACGGCACGCCGATCACCGCCGAAGACGTGCGCTACACCTACAACCTGCTGATGACCCAGGGCAGCCTCAGCTACCGCATGCAGTTCGAAGCGGTGAAAGACGTCGAGGTCGAGTCGCCGACCCAGGTCCGTTTCGACTTCAAGAACAACGACAACCGCTCATTGCCACTGGATATCGCCAGCCTGCCGATACTACCGGAGCACTGGTGGAAGACCCGTGACTTCGCCAACGGCGGCGGCTATGAAGCCCCACTGGGCAGCGGCCCCTACAAGGTGAGCAAGGTCGACTCCGGACGCAGTATCACCTTCAGCCGCAACCCCGACTGGTGGGCCAAGGACCTGCCGGTGAGCCGCGGCCTGTACAACTTCGACCGTGTCACCATCGAGTTCTTCGGTGATACCGACGTCGCCCGCCAGGTCCTGCGTGGCGGTGCCTATGACTATAACCGCGAGTTTTCCGCCACCGGCTACTCCATCGGCTACGACAGCCCGGCCCTCACCGATGGCCGCCTGCAGAAGGCCCATCTGGCACAGGAGGCGCCGCAAGCCGCCCAGGGCTACCTGTTCAACCTGCAAAAACCGCTGTTCCAGGACCGCCGGGTGCGCGAGGCCCTGGCCATGCTCTGGGACTTCGAATGGAGCAACCGGCAGATGATGCGCAATATGTACATCCGCCAGCAGAGCTTCTTCTCCAACACCGCTCTGGCCGCCCGGCAGTTGCCCGACCAGGCGGAACTGGCGATCCTCGAACCGCTGCGCGGACAGATTCCCGACGAAGTTTTCAGCAAAGTCTTCGAAGCACCGAAAACCGACGCCAGCGGTAACCTGCGGGACAAGCAACTGCAGGCTCTGGCCCTGCTGGAACAAGCCGGTTGGAAACCCGATGGTGATCGCCTGGTCAACGCCCAGGGCGAACCGCTGAGCTTCACCTTCCTCAATGCCCAGAACGGCATGGAGCGATTGCTGCTGCCCTATAAGCGCAACCTGGCGCAGATCGGCATCCGCATGGACATCCGTCGCATTGACGCCTCGCAGTATGTCAACCGCCTCAAGGCCCGCGACTATGACATGATCGTCAGCGGCTACCCGGTCACTACCTCGCCGGGCATCGAGCTGTACAACTACTTCGGTTCCGCGGCGGCCAACGACCCCGGATCGAGCAACTTCATGGTCCTGAAAAACCCCGCCGTGGACACCCTGATCAATGGCCTGATCAAGGCCGATACCCAGCCGCGGATGCTCAGCTACGCCCACGCCCTGGACCGGGTGCTGCAATGGAACTACTACTGGATTCCCAACTACTACCCGCCGGGCACCTCGACGGTCTGGTGGAACCGCTTCGGTATTCCCAAGGAGCAGGCCAGCAATGACCCCGCCGTCGAAACCTGGTGGGAAGTCAGCCCGACCGCGCTGACCAACGAACAGATGACCGCCGAGCTGATCAAGCGCGGCAGCTCCGGAGGACAGCACTGATGCTGGCGTACACCCTGCGACGACTGCTACTGATCATCCCGACGCTGCTGATGATCCTGCTGGTCAACTTCGTCATCGTCCAGGCTGCCCCCGGCGGCCCGGTAGAACAGGCCATTGCCCGCTTGCAGGGTATCGGCGGCGGTGGAGCCCTCGGCGGGGGCAGCGACACACTGCAAGGCGCCTCGCGGGCCAGCCGCGGCCTGGACCCCAAGCTGATCGCCGACATCGAACGCCAGTACGGCTTCGACAAACCGGCCCCCGAGCGCTTCTGGTTGATGCTCAAGCACTACGCCAGCCTGGACTTCGGCAAGAGCTTCTTTCGCGGCGCCGAAGTCACCGACCTGATCCTGGACAAGATGCCGGTGACCATTTCCCTCGGACTCTGGGCCACGCTGATCACCTACCTGGTGTCGATTCCCCTGGGCATCCGCAAGGCCACCCATAACGGCAGCCGCTTCGATGTCTGGAGCAGCACCGCCATCGTCATCGGCTACGCCATGCCGGCATTCCTGTTCGCCATGCTGCTGATCGTGGCGTTCGCCGGCGGCACCTCGCTGAACTGGTTCCCGGTGCGCGGGCTGGTCTCGGAAAACTTCGACCAGCTCTCGACCCTGGGCAAGATCGCCGACTATTTCTGGCACCTGGTGCTGCCGGTGACCTCGCTGGTAATCGGTGGTTTCGCCACCCTGACCATGCTCACCAAGAACTCCTTCCTCAATGAAATCACCCGCCAGTACGTGGTGACGGCCAGGGCCAAGGGTATGAGCGAACGGCGTGTGCTCTACGGCCATGTGTTTCGCAACGCCATGCTGCTGGTGGTCTCAGGCATTCCCCAGGCCTTTATCAGCGTGTTCTTCGCCGGCTCCCTGCTGATCGAGGTGATTTTCTCCCTCGACGGCCTCGGCCGCCTGAGCTACGAGGCGGCGGTGTCGCGGGACTATCCGGTGGTATTCGGTTCCCTGTTCATCTTCACCCTGTTCGGCCTGCTGATAAAACTCATCGGCGACCTTTGCTACACCCTGGTCGACCCGCGTATCGACTTCGCCTCGAGGAGCGCCTGATGCTCAGACTCTCGCCCGTGAGTCGGCGCCGGCTCGACCGTTTCAAGGCCAATCGTCGCGGCTGGTGGTCGTTGTGGCTGTTTGTCGCGCTGTTCGCCCTGAGCCTTTGCGGCGAACTGATCGCCAACGACAAGCCGCTGGTGCTCAGTTACCAGGGCTCGCTGTATTTCCCGGCGTTCAAGCGCTACACCGAACAGGAATTCGGCGGCCAGTTGCCGTTCCAGGCCGACTACCGCAGCGACTACGTGCGCCAACTGATTACCAAGGATGGCGGCTGGATGCTGTTCCCGCCGATCCCGTTCGGTGCCGATACGCCCAACTATGACCTCAATACGCCCGCCCCCAGCCCGCCCACCCGGGAAAACTGGCTGGGCACCGACGACCAGGCCCGGGACGTGCTGGCGCGGGTGATCTTCGGCGCCCGGGTGTCGATTCTGTTCGCCCTCGCCCTGACCGCCATCAGCGCCCTGATCGGCGTTGCCGCCGGCGCTTTGCAAGGCTACTACGGTGGCTGGGTCGACCTGCTCGGCCAGCGTTTGCTCGAAGTCTGGTCCGGTCTGCCGGTGCTCTACCTGCTGATCATCCTGTCCGGTTTCGTTGAACCGAACTTCTGGTGGCTGCTGGGGATCATGGCGTTGTTCTCCTGGCTGGCCCTGGTCGACGTGGTGCGCGCCGAATTCCTCCGCGGCCGCAACCTGGAGTATGTCAAGGCAGCCCGGGCCCTGGGCCTGACCGACCGCAAGATCATCCTGCGGCATATCCTGCCCAATGCCATGAACGCCACCCTGACCTACCTGCCGTTCATTCTCACCGGGGCCATTTCGACCCTGACGGCCCTGGATTTCCTCGGCTTCGGCATGCCCGCCGGCAGCGCCTCCCTGGGCGAGTTGATCGGCCAGGGCAAGCAGAACCTGCAAGCCCCCTGGCTGGGCTTCACCGCTTTCTTCACCCTGGCGCTGATCCTGTCGCTGCTGGTGTTTATCGGCGAGGCGCTACGCGATGCCTTCGACCCCCGCTCATGAACCAGGCGCCCGCGATGACCGACAACTTGATTGAAATCCGCCACCTCAATGTCGCCTTCAATGGCCAGCCGGCAGTGCGTGACCTGTGCCTGGACATCCGTCCCGGCGAGTGCCTGGCGCTGGTCGGCGAGTCCGGTTCGGGCAAGTCGGTCACCGCGCACTCGATCCTGCAGCTGTTGCCGCGCAGTGGCTGCCAGTCCAGCGGCAGCGTGCGTTATCGCGGCCAGGAATTGCTGGGAGCCGATGACAGCACCCTGCGCAGCCTGCGCGGCGATCGTATCGCAATGATCTTTCAGGAGCCGATGACCTCCCTCAACCCGCTGCACAGCGTGGAAAAGCAGATCGGCGAAACTCTCATGCTGCACAAGGGCCTTGGCGGCAAGGCGGCGCAGACGCGGATCATCGAACTGCTGGAAATGGTCGGTCTGCAGAACCCCCGGGAGCGCCTCAAGGCCTACCCCCATCAACTCTCCGGCGGGCAACGCCAGCGGGTGATGATCGCCATGGCCCTGGCCTGCGAGCCACAGCTGCTGATCGCCGACGAACCGACCACCGCCCTCGACGTCACGGTACAGCGCAAGATCCTCTCGCTGCTCAGATCGCTGCAACAACGCCTGGGCATGTCGCTGCTGCTGATCAGCCATGACCTCAACCTGGTGCGCAGCATCGCCCAGAGGGTCTGCGTGATGAAGGCCGGGGAAATCGTCGAACAGGCGGACTGCGAAACGCTGTTCCAGCATCCCACCCATCCCTACAGTCATCTGTTGCTCGACGCCGAACCGGCGGGCAAACCACTGCCGCTGGACGAGCGCGAGGTGGTGCTACGGGTCGAGGACATGCAAGTGCGCTTCCAGATCGCCGGCGGGCTGTTCCAGCGCAAGGAATACCTGCGCGCCGTGGATGGCATCAGCCTCAGCGTGCAGCGCGGCAAGACCCTGGGCATTGTCGGCGAATCCGGCTCCGGCAAGTCCACTCTTGGCCAGGCGATCCTGCGCCTGCTGGACTCCAAGGGCAGCATCCGCTTCCAGGGGCAGGCCCTCGACGGCCTCAATCAGAAACAGCTGCGACCCTGGCGCAAACAGATGCAGGTGGTGTTCCAGGACCCGTTCGGTAGCCTCAGCCCACGCATGTCAGTGGCCCAGATCATCAGCGAAGGCCTGGAAGTGCACTGCGCCAACACCCCCGCCGAATGCGAGGCCCAGGTGATTCGCGTGCTGCAAGAGGTCGGCCTCGACCCACAGAGTCGCCACCGCTACCCCCACGAGTTTTCCGGAGGCCAACGCCAGCGCATCGCCATTGCCCGCGCCCTGGTGCTCAAACCCGCGCTGATCCTGCTCGACGAACCAACCTCGGCACTGGACCGCACGGTACAGAAACAGGTGGTCGCCCTGCTGCGCGACCTCCAGGAAAAATACGGCCTGACCTACCTGTTCATCAGCCATGACCTGTCGGTGGTGCGCGCCCTGGCCCATGACCTGATCGTGATCAGGGACGGTCAGGTGATCGAGCGCGGCAGCACCTGCGCGGTGTTCGACGCCCCACAGCATCCCTATACTCGGGAACTGCTCGCCGCCACCCGGCCAGTCCCGACCTGATCGCTCGCCGCCACGCCGGCAACGGACAACCGCCATGACCGACACCGCAAGCCTCAAGGACTACCAGCAGGTTCGCCTGCTGGCGATTCGTTCGCTGTTCGAAATCATCGAGCAATCCAGCGAGGGCACGGTGATCGTCGACCGTGACGCGAATATCGTCTGGATGAATGAACGCTATGCCCGGCGCTTTGGCCTGGCCAATGCCGGCGAAGCCATCGGCCGCGCTTGCGAGAGCGTGATTCCCGGTAGCCTGTTGCGCCAAGTGGTACGCACCGGCCAGCCGATTCTCCTGGATATGCAGGACACGCCCAAGGACCCCCTGGTGGTCATGCGCCTACCGATCCACGACGCCGCCGGCGCGGTGATCGGCGCCATCGGCTTCGCCCTGTTCGACGAACTGCGCAGCCTGTCACCGCTGCTCAAGCGCTACCAGGGCATGCAGGCCGAGCTGGCCTCGACCCGCTCGCTGCTGCGCTCGCGGCAGACCAAATACAACTTCGCGCATTTTATCGGCACCAGCGCCGCCAGCCTGGAGGTCAAGCGCCGGGCCCGGCGTGGCGCCAGCAGCGACTCGCCGGTCCTGCTGCTGGGGGAAACCGGCACCGGCAAGGAACTGCTCGCCCAAGCGATTCACAGTGCTTCGTCACGGGCGCACAAGGCCTTCGTCAGCATCAACAGCGCGGCGATTCCGGAGACCTTGCTGGAGGCTGAGTTCTTTGGCACCGCGCCGGGGGCCTTTACCGGTGCGGACCGCAAGGGCCGTCCCGGCAAGTTGCAGATCGCCCAGGGCGGTACGCTGTTTCTCGATGAGATCGGCGATATGCCGCTGCCGCTGCAAAGCAAGCTGTTGCGGGTGTTGCAGGAGAAGGAGTTCGAACCGGTGGGTTCCAACGAGGTGCTGCGCAGCGATGTGCGGGTGATCGCCGCCACTTCGACCGACCTTGAGGTAGCCATCCAGCGCGGCGAGTTTCGCGCGGATCTGTATTACCGGCTTAACGTCCTGCCGATTCAGGTGCCGCCTCTGCGCGAGCGCCTGGAAGACTTGCCGGCGTTGAGCGAAGCGATTCTCGAGGAGCTGCGCAGCCATCATGAGCTGACGGCGCAGGCCCTGGAACTGCTGGGCCGACACGCCTGGCCGGGGAATGTCCGCGAACTGCGCAATGTGCTGGAACGGGCGGCACTGTTGAGCGATGCGCAGGTGTTGAATGCGGCGGATATTCATGGGGCGATTGGTACGTTCAAGGCGTTGGAACGGCCGCCGGTGCGGGCCCTGGAGCCGTCGGGCAACGAAACGTTCAGCGCGGCCCGGGAGCGTTTTGATCGACAGTTGATCGAGACGACTCTTGCGCAGTGTGCAGGAAAAGTGGAAGACGCCGCACACAGGCTGGGCTTGGGTAGATCGACCCTGTACAAGAAAATGCTTGCCTTGGGCCTCTCTCAATCTCAATAGAGAGACAACAATCCCCAAATAGAGACAACCTCCTGTGGGAGCGGAGCTTGCCCGCGAAGAACGATAACTCGGTCCCCCTGAAACACCGCGTGGTCCGTATTCGCGGGCAAGCTCCGCTCCCACAGGAAGTCGGGGTCCTGACAGCCGGGACACCCTCCTGTTCAATTCGACAACCAAGTTGTCTCACTTCAGAGACAACCTCATAATCCACCACTATGAAAAAACAATAAATCCCTTTAACTTCAACAACTTAAATAAATGGCACAAAACTCGCAATCCCTACTGGAGATTCAGACCTAACCTACAAAAATAACAATTTTGGAGACACACCATGAGTGTGATCATCGCCCTCGCGGCGCTGGCATTACTGATGCTGGCGGCCTACCGTGGCTACAGCGTCATCCTGTTCGCCCCCATCGCCGCCCTCGGCGCCGTCCTGCTCACCGACCCTTCCGCCGTCGCCCCCGCCTTCACCGGGGTGTTCATGGATAAGATGGTCGGCTTCGTCAAACTCTATTTCCCGGTGTTCCTGCTAGGCGCGGTGTTCGGCAAGCTGATCGAGCTGTCCGGTTTCTCACGCGCCATCGTCGCCGCCGCCATCCGCCTGTTCGGCACCCGTCAGGCGATGCTGGTGATCGTGCTGGTCTGCGCCCTGCTCACCTACGGCGGTGTCTCGCTGTTCGTGGTGGTGTTCGCGGTCTACCCCTTCGCCGCCGAGATGTTCCGCCAGAGCAACATTCCCAAGCGCCTGATGCCGGCGACCATTGCCCTCGGTGCGTTCTCCTTCACCATGGATGCCCTGCCCGGCACACCGCAGATCCAGAACATCATTCCCAGCACTTTCTTCAACACCACCGCCTGGGCCGCGCCCTGGCTGGGGCTGATCGGCACGATCTTCGTGTTCTGCGCCGGCATGCTGTTCCTGCAGCGCCAGCGCAACAAGGCCCAGCGTGCGGGCGAAGGCTATGGCACGGAGCTACGCAACGAACCGGAAACCGCCGAGGATATCCAGTTGCCCAACCCCTGGGTCGCCCTCTCGCCGCTGTTGCTGGTGGGTATCATGAACCTGCTGTTCACCCACTGGATTCCGCTCTGGTACGGCAAGACCCACACCCTCAGCCTGGCGGGCATGGCCACGCCGGTACAGACCGACATCGCCAAGCTGACCGCCATCTGGGCGGTGCAGGCCGCGCTGCTGGTGGGCATCATCATGGTCTTGATCTTCGGCTTCCGGGCCATTCGCGGCAAACTCGCCGAAGGCAGCAAGAGCGCGGTGGGCGGTGCCCTGCTGGCGGCGATGAATACCGCCTCGGAATACGGCTTCGGCGCGGTCATCGCCTCGCTGCCGGGTTTCCTGGTGCTGGCCGACTGGCTCAAGAGCATTCCCAATCCGCTGGTCAACGAGGCCATCACCGTCACCCTGCTGGCGGGGATCACCGGTTCGGCTTCCGGCGGCATGAGCATCGCCCTGGCGGCGATGTCCGACAGCTTCATCAGCGCCGCCCACGCCGCGAATATCCCGTTGGAAGTCCTGCACCGGGTCGCGGCCATGGCCAGCGGCGGCATGGACACCCTGCCCCATAACGGCGCGGTCATCACCCTGCTGGCCGTCACCGGGCTGACCCACCGGGAAGCCTACAAGGATATTTTCTGCATTACCCTGATCAAGACCGTGGCGGTCTTCGTGGTGATCGCAACCTTCTATGCCACCGGCATCGTCTGAGGAATCGACTATGAGTCTCAAAGGTAAAACCGCCCTGGTCACCGGCTCTACCAGCGGCATCGGCCTGGGCATCGCCCTGGGCCTGGCCCGGGCCGGGGCCAACGTGGTGCTCAACGGCTTTGGTGATGCCGCCGCGGTGATCGCCGAGGTCGAACAGTTTGGCGCTCGGGTCGGCCATCACCCGGCCGATGTCAGCGACCCGGCACAAATCGCCGAGATGTTCGCCTACGCCGAGCGCGAGTTCGGCGGCGTGGATATCCTGGTCAACAATGCCGGGATCCAGCATGTCGCCAGCGTGGAAGACTTCCCGGTGGAACGCTGGGACGCGATCATTGCCATCAACCTGTCGTCGGTATTCCACAGCACGCGCCTGGCGCTGCCGGGCATGCGCGCCAAGGGTTGGGGGCGAATCGTCAATATCGCCTCGGTGCATGGCCAGGTCGGTTCGGTGGGTAAGGCCGCCTATGTGGCGGCCAAGCATGGGGTGATCGGCCTGACCAAGGTGGTCGGCCTGGAAACCGCCACCAGCAACGTCACCTGCAATGCCATCTGCCCGGGCTGGGTGCTCACCCCACTGGTGCAGAAACAGATCGACGACCGCGCCGCCAGCGGGGTCGATCCGCAACAGGCACAACACGATCTGCTAGCGGAGAAGCAACCGTCGCTGGAGTTCGTCACCCCGTCACAGCTGGGCGAGCTGGTGCTGTTCCTGTGCAGCGAGGCCGCCAGCCAGGTGCGCGGCGCGGCGTGGAATATCGATGGGGGCTGGTTGGCACAATAGTTGATTGCCTGAGATCGGATCTCGAAAACAGCCCATGACTTGTGGGAGCGGAGCTTGGTCCGGGCGACGTCCCGACGAAGCTTTTGGCGTTCTCGCGGCCCCTTCGCGAGCAAGCTCAGCTCCCACAATGATCGTGCGCTGTCAAAGATCGGTTAGAAAAACAACAAAGGAAAGACCATGGCAGAAGTCCTCTGGCGCCCCGGCGCCGAGCGTGTCAGCAAGACCCGGATCGAAGCCTTCCGGCGCTTCGTCAATCATCGTCACGATCTGCAACTGGGCGACTACGCCGCCCTGCACCGTTTCAGCATCGACCGGCGGGAGGCCTTCTGGCAGGCCATCGTCGATTTCTTCGATGTCGAGTTCCACACCCCGGCCAACGCCATACTGCGCGAAGGTCCGCAGATGCCCAGCGCCCAGTGGTTCCCAGGCGCGACCCTGAACTTCGCCGAACACCTGCTGCGCCGCCGCGACGCGCACCTGGCGGTGATCGCCGTCAGCGAAGACGGGCGCCGGGAAACCCTGAGCCACGCCGAGCTCGCCGCCGAGGTCGCGGGCCTGCAAAAAAGCCTGCGGGCCGCCGGCGTCGGCCTTGGCGACCGGGTCGCGGCCTGCATGCCCAACACCTGGCAAACCCTGGTGGGCATGCTCGCCACTACCAGCCTCGGGGCGATCTGGTCCTGCTCCTCGCCGGACTTCGGCACCCAAGGCGTGATCGACCGCTTCGGCCAGATCGAGCCCAAGGTGCTGATTACCTGCGCCGGCTATCGCTACGCCGGCAAGCTGATCGACCAGACCGCCAAGCTCAACGAAATCCTCGAACGCCTGCCCGATTTGCAGCAACTGGTGATCGTCCCTTACGCCCGCCCCGAGACTCGCGCAGAAGACTTCCACACCCAGGCCCGAGTGACCTTGTGGAACGACTTCTACCAGGCCGGCGGCGATCCCGAATTCACTCCCGTGCCGTTCGCTCATCCGCTCTACATCCTTTATTCCAGCGGCACCACCGGGGTGCCCAAGTGCATCGTCCACAGCACCGGCGGGGTCTTGCTGCAACACCTCAAGGAACACGGCCTGCATGTTGACCTGGGCCGCGACGACTGCCTGTTCTACTACACCACCTGCGGCTGGATGATGTGGAACTGGCTGGTCTCGGGCCTCGCGGTCGGCGCCACCCTCGTGCTCTACGACGGCTCGCCGTTTCACCCTGGCCCGCAACGCCTGCTCGACCTGATCGACAGCGAAGGCATCAGCGCCTTCGGCACCAGCCCCAAGTACCTCGCCGCCCTGGAGGACGCCGGGCTCGACCCGCGCCAGAGCCATCGCCTGGATAGCCTGAAAACCCTGCTGTGCACTGGCTCGCCGTTGTCGCTGCGCAGCTACGACTACGTCTATCGCCAGATCAAGGAAGAGCTCTGCCTGTCCTCCATGTCCGGCGGCACCGATATCGTCTCCTGCTTCGTCAGCGGTAATCCGACACTGCCCGTGGTACGCGGCCGGATGCAGGGCAAGAGCCTGGGCATGGCGGTGGAGGTCTGGGACGACAGCGGTCAGCCGGTGCTCGAGGCCAAGGGCGAGTTGGTCTGCACCCGGCACTTTCCGGCCATCCCGGTGGGCTTGTGGAACGACCCCCAGGGCGAGAAGCTCAAGGCCTCATATTTCAGCCAGTTTCCCGGGGTCTGGGCCCAGGGCGACTATGCCGAGGAGTTCGCCGACGGTGGCATGGTGATCCACGGTCGCTCTGACGCCGTGCTCAACCCCGGCGGCGTGCGTATCGGCACGGCGGAAATCTATCGGCAGGTGGAAAAGGTCGAAGCGGTACTGGAGAGCATTGCCATCGGCCAGCAATGGCAGGACGATGTGCGGGTGGTACTGTTCGTCCGTCTGCGCGAGGGTGTCGAACTCGATGATGCCCTGGAGCAGCAGATCCGCCAGGTGATCCGCGCCAATACCACGCCGCGCCATGTGCCGGCGAAGATCCTCGCGGTCACGGATATTCCACGCACGCTCAGCGGCAAGATCGTCGAGCTCGCGGTCCGTAACGTGGTGCACGGGCAGGTCGTGAAAAACACCGACGCCCTGGCCAATCCCGAAGCACTGGAACAGTTCAGGGATAGAACGGAGCTGCAGTCCTGAAGCCAACGACAGGGGCCGGCTGACCAGCCCCTGCCAGGGTGCCGGACCTACAGAGACTGCAAGGTGATGCTGCCAATCGTCGGCGCGGAGCCGGGTCTTGGCTCACCATTGGGCACCAGCGTCACCGCGGGCGCCGTCTCCAGCCCCCCGGCGGCGAGCAGCGTCTGTATGCGCTCGCCGACGAGGAAGCTGACACGCGTGGAGGTGGCATGATGTCCTCCGTGCATGCCCTGCAAGCCAACCCCGAACATACTGATACCGCCCACCAGGTACTCCGGCGTCGGCGCGGCACCGGCCGGTAGCCCCAGATAGACCAGGTAGCTGTTGCCCGGCTCGTCACTCGCCCCGATTGCATCGAACGACAAGGCGTAGACGCTACTGGAAGGCAGCGCCTTGAGCTGCGCGCCAAAGGACTTGGACGCATTGCTGGCGACGGGCGCCTGCAACACCACGCTGGTGGCCTTGCCGCCCAGGGCAATCGCCTTGGCCGAAGCCCCGGGAGCGGCACTGGCGGCACGCAGCTGGAAGCTTTTCTGGGCGGAGGGGAACGGCAGGCTGTCCGCGGGACGCTCGGCATACTCGGCATAGATGTAGGGATAGGCCAGGGTCGTGGTGTCGAGCACTTCTCCGACCTTGACCTTGACGCCCTTGCCCGCCCCATCGGCAAAGACCCAGGTCTCGTTCAGGAAGGCGCTGTCATTCGGGTTCTTGCCGCCGCTCTTGTTCCAACTGGCCCAGATACGGTCGATATTGGCATGGTGCAACCAGAAAATCGGATCGTTCCCCGCCCAAGGCACCTGGCCCATGCCGATCTGATTACCGACGTTATCGTGCAGGGCGCCATGAGGGTTGCCATTGATGTTGGAACAGAACCCCGCCACCGTCCCCTTGTCGCTGTAATTAGGCCACTTCATGCAGGACAGGTCGAGCGGGTCGCCCCAATCGACCACGGGCTTCCCGGCATTCGAACCCGGATTGCGATCGGGCCGATAAAGGGAGCTCCACAACGGGTCCTTCTCCAGCAGAAACTGCTTGGGCATGACGCTGTAGTTGTTGCCGCTGGCGCTATAGGGACCGGTGTAATCCCAGTACGGCAGCGTGAAATCAGGCCGGCCCGAAACGGCGCGGATGATCTGCTCGAAATACAACACATACATGCGGTGCCACGGCAGGAAGGCGTCGGAGTTTTTGCTGGCGTGGGGTTCGCAGGTCCACCACATGGCCTTCGCCAATTCCTTGTTCGGACTGCTGGCAGGGCCGTAGATCTTCTCGATGGTCTCGGCCTTGGGTCGCTCCTTGGGCATCGCATGGGTGTACCACTGAAAGGTCCAGGACAGCGGGTCCTTGGGATCCTTGGCCATCATTTTCTTCACGGCGTCGGCATAAATCTCCAACATCTTCTGCCCTTCCGCGGACAGTACGTTGTAACGCGTCAGTGTCTTGCCTTGAGCCGCCCAGGCATTTTTTACAAGACCAAATGGCAACATCGCCATCCCGCCGCCCACAAGCCCCGCCTTCAGCACCTTCCTTCGACTGATAGTCATATTCACTCCTTGAGCCGTACGAATTGATCTCCACAATCAACAGCAAGCTCAGGGTAGTCAGCGAAGGGGTTTTCCTCCACAAAAGTGGGAACTTTTACATCAGTCCGATGTCCTGACGATCGAGACATGCTCGACCCGGGGCGAGTAGCCAGGCTCTTCGGGGCGAACAGGAATGAAGGTCAACGTCGGCGGCTGCGTCAACCGCCCGGCCTCGCGCAAGCGGACCAGCGCCTGGTCGAGCAGAAAACTGAGCCGTTTGGGATTCTCGGCCACGTAGTGGTCGGGGGTGTCATAAAAATTCAGTCCCCCCAGGTAACCGGGGTCGTCAATACCGGGAATGCTGTCCTGGGGCAGATCAAGGTAGAGATGATAGGCGACCGCCGGCGCTTCGGCCGCCCAGATACCAGACAAGGCCAGGACCAATGGCCCTCGCCCCATCCAGGACGCCAGCCCCTGATCGGAGGGTGTCGAGGCCTGCAGCACGACCAGGGTTCTGCCGACGCCGAGTTCGACCGGTTGTGCAACGTCATAGAGCATATCGTCCGCCAACACCGAGGACGACAACGCCAGGGTCATTCCAAACAACAGGCTGAACCGCCACATACCCACCCTCCGCAACGGAGCGTTTTTACATCTATCCCATTTCACTATGGCACCTCCAGGCTCGCGCAGCGAGCTGGCAGCCCAACGGTCGCGTGCCCCGCGCAAGCCGATCAGCCCCGGTAACGCACCACCACCGCCCTGAAACTGCCGAACAATGAATGGCCGGCCACCAGGATTCGCCCATCGTTTTGCACGGCCAGGGCGGTGACGGTATCCAGGCTGCGGCCCAGGCTGGTGCGCACCCAGCCGCGCCCGCCGGCGAAGTCCCGGTCCAACTGTCCGTCGGCCAGGTAACGCACCAGGACGAAGTCCGAGCCAAATCCCTTCACCGTCGAGCCGGCCACCAGAATCGAACCATCGGGTTGGACAGCGAGACCGGCCCAAATACTGGCCGACGTGTCGATGTCGAGCTGGAGGACATCGGCCTCATTGAAACCCTGGTCCGTGGCGCCCTCGGGGCTAAACCTTTGCAAGGCCCCGCACATGGGATTGAAACGGTTACCGACACAAAGCAGTCGCCCATCGTTGCCAATGGCCAATTTCGTCACCAGGGAACTGGCTCCGGCAAAACCGAACGAGAGAAACCCCCGGTCGCCAAAGCCATGATCGAGACGACCGTCAGCCTCGTAGCGCACCATCAGTCCCAACTGGGGAAAATCCACCGAGCCGCCCACCAGGATCTTGCCGTCGGTCTGGACCCGGACACAGCTCAGCCAGGAGCTCATCAACAGATGCCGTACCACGACAAAGCCGCGCCCGTTGAATGTCGGGTCCAAGGTGCCGTCGGGCTGCAGACGGATCAACAGCCCGAAATAATCGGCGAAGGTGTAAGAGTGATTAGCGACCAGCAGGATCTTGCCGTCCTCCTGCACGGCGCCCGCACAGGCTTCGACACCCGGCAACCCCGGCGGCAACCATCCGTCCCGCGGTCCCTCGGCGAGCCCGCCGGGCAAACGCAGCACTTTCACACCCTGCTCGCCAAAGGTCGGGTCCGGGCACCCGTCGGCGTTGAAACGCGCCACGCCCGGCAAGGTATGCTCATGGTCGAGATAATGCAGGCCGAACAGCAGGATGCGTCCATCGGCGAGCAGTTGCGCGCTGCTGGCCATGGCCTCGACACCGGCCTGGAAGCGGCCACAGACAAATCCGCCGTCACCGAAGGAAGCGTCCGGCGCGCCGTCCTCATGCAGGCGTGCCAGGCCAAAACGACAACCGTCGGCGAAACCTACCTTGAGTACCACCAGGACCTTGCCATCGGCACAGGCCAGCACGTCATTGGCCAGGCTCGATAGACAACCTGGGAACTGCAACCTGACCGTGCCCGACTGCCCAAACGTCGAATCCGCTTCGCCCGCCGGGCCAAGTCGATAGCCTCGCAGTTCCTCCAGTATCATGAGCGGATCCCCCCTGGGGTTGGCAGCCCTGCCTGCCGTGCCGACAGGCAGGGCTGCCGGGTATTCAATCCTTCATCCGCGCGCGCCACAACTGTCAGAAATGACAGTTGCGGCGTTTTTCCGAGCCAGAACACTGACTTTGCGGTCCTTTCCCATTCCCCCGAGCGTTCGACACGTTTCAGCGCAGCAACAGGCTAGGCGGCAGCCTGTTGCGCACGGCGCGCCGACAGGGTCACGGCGCGCACCGAAGCCCCCGCCTCCAGTCCCAGCTCCCTGGCGGTCCGGGCCTCGACCACCAGGGTCCCGGCGGCGATCCGGGCCGGTGCGGCGGCAATCCGGCACTCGGCGAACTGGCGGTTATGGATCAGGTATGGCTCGGCCTGCTCGCCGGGCGTACCGATGCTCAGTACCAGTACCCGACTGTCGCGCACGGCGCGGATTTCATCAGTGGCGCACTCGATCAACGGCCCGCCGTCGAAGATATCGACGTAGTCCTTGAAGCCGAACCCTTCGGCCTTGAGCATGCCCAGCGCCGGTTCAGTATTGGGGTGGACCCGGCCGATCACCGCCTGCGCGGTTTTCGGCAGCAGGCAGGTGGGCAGCGGGAACTTGGGCATCAGTTCGGCGATAAAGGTCTTGTTGCCCTGGCCGGTAAGGAAGTCGGCGTCGGCGAAATCCATCTTGAAGAAGTGTCGCCCCAGCCCCTCCCAGAATGGGGAGATGCCCTGCTCGTCGGAATAACCGCGCATCTCGGCGATCACCTTGTCGCCGAAGCATTCGCGGAATTCGGCGAGGAACAAAAAGCGCGCCTTGGACAACAGCCGGCCGTTCAGGCCCTCGCGATGATTGGCACCGAGGAACAGCGAGCACAGTTCGGAATGTCCGGTCATGTCGTTGCCCAGGAACAGGGTCGGCAGATGCTGGTTGATCGACAGGTTTTTCGACGCCGCAACCAACAGGCCGACCCGGTAGTTGTACCAGGGCTCGCGCAGGCCGACAGCGCCAGCCAGGGCGCAGATACCCACGACTTCGCCCTCAGCGGCCTCAAGGACGAACAGGTAGTCGGCATCGCCGCGCTCGGCGATGCCGGCGAAGGTCTTCTGCGCCCACTCCAGACGATGGTGCAGGCGCTGCGGATCGGCGGGCAATGTGGTCAGGCCGGCGCCGGCGCTTTGCGCCAGGCACAGCAAGGCAGGAAGGTCGGACAGGCGCGCGGGACGGACAATCATCGGGCGCACTCCACGGTGACGGGATGCCTGGGCAAGAAGACTTCGGCGAGCATGCAACGGGCACTGCCGCCGCCAATGCGTTCGATGGTGTCGATCTTGACCGGCAAGGGCGTGGCATGGCGTTCGACTTGTCGTCGTTGCCCGGCGTCGAGCGCCGCCCAGGCCGTGCGCGACATCACCAGTAGCGGCTCGCCCCGGCGGCTGTGCACTTCCAGCATGTTGCCGGCGAAGGACTCCAGCTGCTTCCAGTCCAGGGCCAGGACTTCCTTGCCGCTGGACTCCAGGCGCTGGCGCAGGCCTTCGCGCTCGGTCTGATCGCTGACAGCCTGCAGGCAGACCACGGCCAGATGTCGGCCGACGCTCATCATCACATTGGTGTGGTAGATCGGCACGCCGGCCCGGTCCACGGCATTGAACCCGCAGAGCTCATAACCGAGGTGATCGAGCACTGGCTGCAAGGCCGCGGCATGGGTGCGAGTGGAATAGCCGGCGTAGCAGATTCGCTGTTCGCGGTCGAAGACCATGCTGCCGGTGCCTTCGACAAACAGGCCCTCGGCCTCCAGGCCGGAAAAGTCCACGCAGTGCAACACCTGGTGCTGTTCACGCAGCCAGTCGAGCACCCCCTTGTGGCGCTCCAGGCGGCGGTTATGCCCCTGCATCGGATAGATCACCAGAGTGCCGTCGGGATGACTGCTCCAGCAATTATTGGGAAAGATCGAGTCCGGGGTATGCGGCAAGGCACGGTCGTGGTGCACCAGGACCTCGACGTCGTGGGCGCGCAAGGTCGCGACATACTGGTCGAACTCCTCGAGGGCCTGCTGCTGGACGTTTTCGTCGATCTGGGCCTGCTGCTGGAAGCGGTTGTTGGCGGCGGTATCGGGATTGAAGGCAAAGCTCGCCGGACGAACCATCAAGACGGTGTGGGTGGTTTGCATGGGCACGAATTCAATGAGGGGTTGAGGTGCTCATTGTCTGTTCGAGGCGGGGAAAAACCCGGTTGATAAGTCGGCGGCGAAGGCTGGAAACGGCTGAAAGATTGGCGTGGTGCAGCAGAATCGGCGAGCGGCTGAAATACGTTGCAAGAATGAACATCAGCCTCGCCCTCAAGGCCCTTTTCGCGGGCAAGCTCCGCTCCCACAATGTCGGTGTCCTCTTCAAAATCAGCATACAACCGAGGTCCTGAGGGAGCGGAGCTGGTCGGGACGCCGCGCTGCCGCGAAGAACGATAACGCGGTCCCTCGCTACGCCATCGAGGTCTTGACCATCGCCAGCTCAGGATGACTGACCAGCTTGTCGATATGCAGCTCCGGGTCCTCCAGCCAGGTTTCCGTCAGGACCCGGTAATGTTCCATGTCGCGACAACGCATGCGCAGGCTGTAGTCGAACGCGCCGCTGATCAAGCGACACTCCAGTACCTGGGGGCAGGCCCGGGTCTTGGCCTCGAAGGCCTTCTGCGCCGCCCGCCCGCTCTGGTTCGATAACGCCACCAGCACCAGCAGCGACAGGCCCGCCGAGAGTTTCTTCTCGTCGAGAATCGCCCCGTAACCGCGGATCACACCCAACTGCTCCAGCTTGCGTACCCGCTCCAGGCAAGGCCGGGGCGTCAGGTGCACACGCTCGGAGAGCTTCTGGTAGGTGATACGCCCATCGTGGCGCAACACCTCGATAATTGCCTGGTCGATGCGATCCAGGACGATCGACAGGTCACGAATATCCGCCATGAATGGCTTGCCTCACTTCAAACGGCCAGAAAGAAACTGTTGCAAACGCTCGCTTTGCGGATGGTCGAGCATCCGGGCATCGCCCTGCTCTTCGACCCGACCTTGATGGAGGAACAGCACCTGGCTGGAGACCTGCCGGGCAAAGCCCATCTCGTGCGTTACCATGAGCATTGTACGACCTTCCTCGGCCAGCGCCTGAATCACTTTCAAGACCTCGCCCACCAACTCCGGGTCGAGCGCCGAGGTCGGTTCGTCGAACAGCAGGATCTGCGGCTCCATGGCCAGGGCCCGGGCAATCGCCACCCGTTGCTGCTGGCCGCCGGAGAGAAACGCCGGATGCTGCCCGGCCACCCGCTGGGGCAAGCCGACCTTGTCGAGATAGGCCCGGGCCCGCTCCTCGGCATCCTTGCGCGCCACCCCCAGAACCCGGCACGGTGCCAGGACAATATTCTCCAGCACCGTCAGGTGGCTCCACAGGTTGAAATGCTGGAACACCATGGCCAGTCGGGTGCGCAGGCGCTGCAATTGTGCCGGACTGGTGACCTTCATGCCGCCCGGCGCCGGATGGGTGGCGATCAACTCGCCGTCCAGCTCGATGCGACCTTCGTCGGCGCGTTCGAGGAAATTGATGCAGCGCAGCATGGTACTTTTGCCCGAGCCGCTGGCGCCGATCATGCTCACCACATCGCCGGAGCGGGCCTGGAGCGATACGCCCTTGAGGACTTCGTTATCGCCGAAGCGCTTGTAGAGGTTTTCGATATTCAATTTGTACATGGACTACTCCGGGGTCACGACCCTGGAAAAATGGGAGAAACACGCTCCTTGTAGGAGCCGGCTTGCTGGCGATGAGGTCAGTGAATCCAGCGTTGAATTCGAGGATGCCATCGCCAGCAAACCGGCTCCTCCAGGTTGTGTGGTGTTTACACGATTGATTGGGGTCAGTGCGCCGGGCCGAGGAAGCCCAGCCAGCGCCGCTCCGCCAGCCGGAACACACCCACCAGCCCGAAGGACAGGCCCAGATAGAGCAACCCGGCAATCCCGAAGGCCTGGAAAGTCATGAAGGTCGCGGAGTTGGCGTCCCGGGCGACCTTGAGGATGTCCGGGATGGTCGCGGTAAACGCCACCGACGTCGCGTGCAACATCAGGATCACTTCATTGCCGTAGTACGGCAGCGCCCGGCGCAACGCAGACGGCAGGATCAAGCGCACGGCCAGGCGCCAGCCGCTCAGGCCATAGGCGTGGGCCGCCTCGATTTCACCGTAGGGAATGCTGCGAATCGCCCCGGCGAAAATCTCCACGGTGTAGGCACAGGTGTTAAGCACGAACGCCAGCAAGGTGCAGTTCATCGCATCGCGGAAAAAAGCTTCCAGCAAGGGCTGTTCACGGACCACCGCCATGCCGTAGACGCCGCTGTAGCAGATCAGCAGCTGGATATAGAGCGGCGTGCCGCGAAAGACATAGGTGAAGGCCTGTACCGGCCAGCGCAACAACGGGTTGCGCGACACCCGCAGCAACGCCAACGGCAAGGACAGCACGAAACCAATGGCAATGCTGGCGCACAATAGCCACAGGGTCATGGCCAGGCCCGTCAGGCCCTCGCCGTCAGTGAACAGGAAAGGTTGCCAGTATTCCCGGAACAACTCGATCATCGCGCCGACTCCCGCACACCAAGGTTGAAACGTCGCTCCAGACGACGCAGCACATAGTTCGAAGCGCTGGTGATCAGCAGATAGAGCAACGCCGCCAGCACCAGGAAATACATCATGTTGAAGGTGCTTTTACCGGCGTCCTGAGCGACCTTGACCAGGTCGGCGAGGCCAATGATCGACACCAGCGCCGTGGCCTTGAGCAAAACCAGCCAGTTATTGCCCAGGCTCGGCAAGGCGAAACGCATCATCTGCGGGAAGACCACACAGCGAAACCGCTGCCAGGCGCTTAGCCCATACGCCGTCGCGGCCTCGGTCTGGCCCTGGGGCACGCTCAGGATCGCGCCACGAAAGGTCTCGCTGAAATACGCGCCATAGATAAAGCCCAGGGTCACCACGCCCGCCACGAAGGGATCGATTTCCAGGTAGGGCCAGCCCATGGCCTCGGTCAGATGACTGAGCCAACCCTGCAGGCTGTAGAAAATCAGCAGCATCAGCACCAGGTCGGGAATACCGCGGATCAGCGTGGTGTAGAGGGTCGCCGGCAGGTTGAGCAGCCGCAGCGGCGACAACCTCGCCGTGGCACCGAGCAAGCCCAGGATCATGCTCACCAGCAGCGACAGCGCCGAGAGCTGGGCGGTGACCCACACGCCATGCAACAGCAGCGGGCCATAGCCCTGCAGGCCGGAAGCGTCCAGGCCGAAGAGTTCGAGAAAGGTCGTCACATCGATCACCCGTGTTCCATCGCCACGACCCACCGCCGCACGGGGGTCATGGTCGCTGGGATCAGTTGTTGTAGAGGTCCAGGTCGCCGAAGTATTTCTTCTGCAGTTGGGCGTAGATGCCCTTCTCGTGCAGCGCCTTGATCGCAGCGTTGAGCATGCGTTTCAGCTCGTCGTTGCCTTGGCGTACACCAATGGCGATGTCCGTCGGGATCATCGGGTCGCTGATCGCCACGCTGTTCTGGAAGGCCTCGCCCTGGGGCGACTTGAGGAAACTCATCTCGGCTTGCAGCTTGTCCTGGATCGAGCCGTCGAGACGACCGTAGACCAGGTCGGCGTAGACCTGGTCCTGATTCTGGTAGGCACGGATCTTTACCCCGCCCGGCGCCAGGCGCGCCTTGGCATAGGCCTCCTGGATCGTGCCCTGCATATAGCCGATGGTCTTGCCCTTGAGGGATTCGGCGCTCGGTTGCAGCCCCGAGTCCTTGCGGGTGACGATGGCAGTCGGGCCGGCGTAAAGCCTGTCGGTGAAGTCGATCTGCTTCTTGCGCGGCTCGGTGACGGTCATCGACGACTCGATGGCGTCGAACTTGCCGGCCTTGAGTGCCGGGATCAGCCCGTCGAAATCATTGCTGACCCAGACGCATTTGAGCTTCAGCTCGGCGCAAATAGCATTGCCCAGGTCGATGCCGAAGCCCTGCACGCCACCGTCGGCGGTGCTCGATTCAAACGGCGGGTAAGACGGATTGGTGCCAAAGCGCAGCTCTTTCCATTCCTTGGCGCTTGCGCCGCCACAACAAAGCGCCAATGCCAGCACAGGTAAGGTCAGCCATGTATGAGTCATCTTCAGAGTCCCGGATTATTTGGAGTTATCGCGTGCCGGCGCAGGCCGACACGCTTTTGGACAGGGGCAGAGAATGGTCGCGGTCAATGCCGCGCGATCGTTCTTGTTGTTATGGAATAAGCCCGGACCCGCAAGGATCGGGGCTCGTCCTCTTGCAGACGCTCGGAGGAACATCGTCGCAAGGAGGCCAGAATGCCAACTCAAGACACCAAGCGGGTGTCGTAAGACCACACCGAAACAGCCGGAAGAAGCCCGTGGCGGGACACTCACAGCCGATCCTGTCGCGACGTGTTGCCCGGAGGCGGCGTGATTCGCTTTGAAGCCCAGGCCCGGCTAAGGTCTAGGGACGGCGTATGCGAGTGCAATCGGCCCAGGCAAAAATGCAGATTCAACTTGCGATTATTCCAGTTGTACACGGCAAATTTGCACTGTTACGATCGGGCATCGTTCACCCGCCGAACACACCAAAAAAGACAATAAAAGCAGGGAGTTAGCAATGACTGCTAGGGTTTCATCCTCCGCCACCCCAGAGTTCGACAGCGCCGACGCCGATGTCCTGGCCGACGTGCGCAACCATATCGGCCACCTGACCCTCAACCGCCCCGCCGGCCTCAATGCCCTGACCCTGGACATGATCCGCGCCCTGCACCAACAGCTCGACGCCTGGGCCCACGACCCCGAGGTGAACGCGGTGGTCTTGCGCGGTGCCGGTGAGCGGGCCTTCTGTGCCGGCGGCGATATCCGCTCGCTGTATGACAGCTACCAAAGCGGCGGGTGCCTGCACGAAGACTTCTTCGTCGAGGAATACGCCCTGGACCTGGCGATCCACCACTACCGCAAACCGGTTCTGGCGCTGATGGACGGCTTTGTCCTGGGTGGCGGCATGGGGCTGGTGCAAGGCGCCGACCTGCGAGTGGTCACCGAGCGCAGTCGACTGGCCATGCCGGAAGTCGGCATCGGCTACTTCCCGGATGTCGGCGGCAGTCATTTCCTCCCACGGATTCCCGGTGAACTGGGCATCTACCTGGGAGTTGCCGGCGTGCAGATCCGCGCCGCCGACGCCCTCTACTGCGGGCTGGCCGATTGGTACCTGACCAGCGACAAACTGGCCCAACTGGACGAACGCCTCGACCGCTTGCAATGGCACGAAACGCCGCTCAAGGACCTCCAGGGCCTGCTGGCAAAACTCGCCGTGCAAACCCTGCCCGATGCGCCGCTGGACGCATTGCGTCCGGCCATCGACCACTTCTTCGCCCTGCCGGATGTACCGAGCATGGTCGAGCAGTTGCGTGAAGTGACCGTCGCCGACAGCCATGAATGGGCCCGGGAAACCGCCGACCTGCTGGAGACCCGCTCGCCCCTGGCCATGGCGGTGACCCTGGAAATGCTTCGGCGCGGCCGCCATCTGGCCCTGGAAGACTGCTTCGCCCTGGAGCTGCACCTGGATCGCCAGTGGTTCGACCGTGGCGACCTGATGGAGGGCGTGCGCGCCCTGCTGATCGACAAGGACAAATCCCCACACTGGAACCCACCGACCCTGCGCGAACTGGATGCCGAGCATGTCGCCAGCTTTTTCCATGGCCTCGACACAAGCGGGAACTGAACCATGCACGATATCGAACTGAGCGAAGAACAAGTAATGATCCGCGACATGGCCCGGGACTTCGCCCGTGGCGAGATCGCGCCTCACGCCCAGGCCTGGGAAAAAGCCGGCTGGATCGATGACGGCCTGGTCGCCAAGATGGGCGAGTTGGGCCTGCTGGGCATGGTCGTGCCCGAGGAATGGGGCGGGACCTATGTCGACTACGTGGCCTATGCCCTGGCCGTGGAAGAGATTTCCGCCGGCGACGGCGCCACCGGCGCGCTGATGAGCATTCACAACTCGGTCGGCTGCGGGCCGGTCCTCAACTACGGCAGCCAGGCCCAGAAGGAGATCTGGCTGGAGCGCCTCGCCACCGGCCAGGCCATCGGTTGCTTCTGCCTCACCGAACCCCAGGCCGGCTCCGAGGCCCACAACCTGCGGACCCGTGCTGAATTGAAGGACGGCGAATGGGTCATCAATGGCGCCAAGCAGTTCGTCAGCAACGGCAAGCGTGCCGAACTGGCGATTGTCTTTGCCGTCACCGATCCGAATCTGGGCAAGAAAGGCCTCTCCGCGTTTCTGGTACCGACTGATACACCGGGCTTTATCGTCGACCGTACCGAACACAAGATGGGTATTCGCGCCTCCGACACCTGCGCGGTGACCCTCAACCAGTGCCGCGTGCCCGAGGCCAACCTGTTGGGCGAGCGCGGCAAGGGCCTGGCGATTGCCCTGTCGAACCTGGAAGGTGGTCGCATCGGCATCGCCGCCCAGGCGCTGGGCATCGCCCGGGCCGCGTTCGAGGCGGCGCTGGCCTATGCGCGGGAACGGGTGCAGTTCGACAAGCCGATTATCGAGCACCAGAGCATCGCCAACCTGCTGGCCGACATGCACACCCGGATCAATGCCACACGCCTGCTGATCCTGCATGCGGCGCGCCTGCGCAGTGCCGGGCAGCCATGCCTGTCGGAAGCCTCACAAGCCAAGCTGTTCGCCTCGGAAATGGCCGAGAAGGTCTGCTCCTCGGCCATGCAGATTCATGGTGGCTATGGGTATCTGGAAGATTATCCGGTGGAGCGGTATTACCGCGATGCGCGGATCACGCAGATCTATGAAGGATCGAGCGAGATTCAGCGGATGCTGATCGCGCGGGAACTGAAGCACTACCTGGTGTAACCGCAGAGCACGGCCTTGTGGCGAGCGGGCTTGCCCGCGCTGGGGTGCGAAGCGCCCCTAAAACCATCGAACCCGGTCTATCAGACAGACCGAGATGAGCGGTTTTACGACTGCTGCGCAGCCGAGCGCGGGCAAGCCCGCTCGCCACACTAATCCACCCTACCCAATCCTCCTGCGGCTCAACTGTCCTTGAACCGCGCCTCGCGCTTGGCGATAAACGCCGCCATGCCTTCCTTCTGATCCTGGGTCGCAAACGCCGCATGGAACACCCGGCGCTCGAAACGCACACCTTCCGACAGGCTGACCTCGAAGGCGCGGTTGACGCTTTCCTTGACCATCATGCTGATCGGCACCGACTTGCTGGCAATCAACGCCGCCACCTTCAGCGCTTCCTCCAGCAACTCGTCGGTCGGCACAATCCGCGCCACGATACCGCAACGTTCGGCTTCCAGCGCATCGATAAAACGCCCGGTCAGGCACATTTCCATGGCCTTGGCCTTGCCCACCGCGCGGGTCAGGCGCTGGGTGCCGCCCATGCCCGGCAGCACCCCGAGGTTGATTTCCGGCTGACCGAACTTGGCGTTGTCGCCGGCCAGGATAAAGTCGCACATCAGGGCCAGCTCACAACCGCCACCCAAGGCAAAACCGGACACCGCGGCGATAATCGGCTTGCGTCGGTTGGCCACCCGGTCGCTATCGCTGAACAGGTCGTCCATATAGATACGCGGGTAGGTCAGCTCGGCCATTTCCTTGATATCGGCCCCGGCCGCAAAGGCCTTTTTCGAGCCCGTCAGCACGATGCAGCCAATGTTCGGATCAGCTTCCAGTGCATCCAGCGCCTGGTTCAACTCGCTGATGATCTGGGCGTTCAGGGCGTTGAGCGCCTGCGGGCGGTTCAGGGTAATCAGGCCGACACGGTCCTTGATTTCCAGCAGAATGGTTTCATAACTCATCGATAGATTCCTTGATCACAGGTTGCGCGAAATGACCATGCGCTGAATGTCGCTGGTGCCTTCGTAAATCTGGCAGACCCGCACGTCGCGATAGATCCGCTCCAACGGGAAGTCGCTCAAATAGCCATAGCCGCCCAGGGTTTGCAAGGCTTGCGAGCAGACTTTCTCGGCCATTTCCGAAGCAAACAGCTTGGCCATGGAGGCCTCCACCAGCGCCGGCTTGCCGCTGTCACGCAGGGCCGCCGCGTAGTGCACCATCTGCCGGGCTACGGCAATCTGGGTGGCCATGTCCGCCAGGCGGAAGGCCACGGCCTGATGCTCGATCAGCGCCTTGCCGAAACTTTCCCGCTCGCGGGCATAGTCGCGGGCGGCCTCGAAGGCGGCCCGGGCCATGCCCACCGATTGCGCGGCGATGCCGACACGGCCGCCTTCCAGGTTGGCCAAGGCAATGCGGTAGCCCTCGCCCTCCTCGCCCAGGCGGTTGGCCACCGGCACCTGCACATCCTCGAAGAGGATCTGGCAGGTGTCGGAGGCATGCTGGCCAAGCTTGTCCTCGACCCGGGCGACGATATAGCCCGGTGAATCAGTGGGCACAATAAAGGCGCTGATCCCGCGTTTACCCGCGTCTGGATCGGTCACCGCGAAGACGATCACCACCCCGGCGTTCTGCCCGGAGGTGATGAACTGCTTGCAGCCATTAAGCACGTAATGGTCGCCCACCAGCTTGGCACGGGTTTTCAGGCCACTGGCATCGGAGCCGGCCTGGGGCTCGGTCAGGGCAAAGGCACCGAGCATGGCGCCGCTGGCCAGTGCCGGGAGGAAACGGGCTTTCTGCTCCTCGCTGCCGAGCTTGAGGATCGGCACGCAGCCGACCGAGTTGTGCACACTCATGATGGTCGAGCAGGCACCGTCGCCGGCGGCGATTTCTTCCAGGGCCATGGCGTAGGCCAGGTAGCCGGTGTCGCAGCCGCCCCACTGTTCCGGGACCAGCATGCCGAAAAAGCCCAGCCCGGCCATTTCGCCGATGGCCTCTTTCGGAAAGCGGTGCTCGCGGTCCCATTCGGCGGCGAAGGGTTTCAGGCGTTCCTGGGAAAAATCCCGGGCCGCTTCGGCGATTTGTTGTTGCTCATCGGTGGGTAACATGACAACTCCTAGTACAGGCACTCGACGGCCATGGCCGTGGCTTCACCGCCGCCAATGCAAATGGCCGCGACACCGCGCCTCAGGCCTTTCTGGCGCAGGGCCGAAAGCAGGCTGACCAGAATCCGCGCGCCGGACGCACCGATCGGATGGCCCAAGGCACAGGCACCGCCATGGACGTTGACCTTGTCGTGGTGCAGCGCCAGCTTCTGCATGGTCACCAGGGTGACCACGGCAAAGGCTTCGTTGATTTCGAAGCGATCGACCTGGTCCAGGGACCAGCCGGTTTTTTTCATCAGTTTCTCGATCGCGCCCACCGGGGCCACCGGGAACAGGCCCGGGGTATCGGCGAACGACGCATGCCCGCGAATCACCACCAGGGGTGTGAGGCCGCGCTTCTGCGCTTCGGACTGACGCATCAGCACCAGCGCCGCCGCGCCGTCGGAGATCGAACTGGAGTTCGCCGCCGTGACCGTGCCACCTGGGCGGAATGCCGGTTTCAGGCTGGCAATCTTGTCCAGCCTGGCCTTGGGCGGCTGTTCGTCGTCGCTGATCAGCCGCTGCTCCTTGCCCACGGTGACCGTCAGCGGCACGATTTCCGCGCGGAAACGACCGTCGCGGATAGCCTCTTGCGCGCGGGTCAGCGACGCCACGGCAAAGGCATCCTGGGTTTCGCGGCTGAAGCCGTGGGTTTCGGCGCAATCCTCGGCGAAGGTGCCCATCAGGCGCCCCTTGTCGTAGGCATCTTCCAGGCCATCGAGGAACATATGATCGAGCACCTGGCCGTGGCCCATGCGGTAGCCGCTACGGGCCCGATCCAGCAGGTACGGCGCATTGGACATGCTCTCCATGCCGCCGGACACCACCACTTCGGCGCTGCCGGCCACGAGCATGTCGTGGGCGAGGATGGTCGCTTCCATGCCGGAGCCACACATCTTGTTCAGGGTGGTGCAGCGGGTGGACTTGTCCAGCCCGGCACCGAGGGCCGCCTGGCGGGCCGGAGCCTGGCCGAGACCGGCGGACAGCACGCAGCCGAACAGCACGTGCTCGACTTCGTCCGGTGCCAGCTCGGCGCGCTCGACGGCGGCGCGGATCGCGGCGGCGCCCAGTTGCGGCGCGCTGAGGCTTTTCAGGTCGCCCTGGAAGCCACCCATGGGGGTGCGCACGGCACTGACGATAACAATCGGATCGTTGGCAGTCATGATCGATTCTCCTATTTCGCGGCCATGCGCAAGGCGCCGTCGAGACGGATCACCTCGCCATTGAGCATGCTGTTTTCAATGATATGCCGCACCAGCGCGGCATACTCGGTGGGTTTGCCCAGGCGTGGCGGAAACGGCACGCCGGCCGCGAGCGAGGCGCGGACTTCGGGACTCATGCCGGCCATCATCGGAGTTTCGAAGATGCCAGGGGCGATGGTCATCACCCGAATGCCGAAGCGTGCCAATTCGCGGGCGGCCGGCAGGGTCAGACTGACGATGGCGCCTTTGGAGGCGGCATAGGCGGCCTGGCCTATCTGGCCGTCATAGGCGGCAGCGGAGGCGGTATTGATAATCACCCCGCGCTCGCCCTCGGCATTCGCCTCGGTTTCGGCGATGGCGGCGGCGGCCAGGCGCAGCAGGTTGAAGCTGCCGATCAGGTTGACGTTGATCACCTGGCTGAAGCTTTCCAGCAGGTGTGGGCCGTTCTTGCCGAGGATCTTCTCGCCACGCACGATACCGGCGCAGTTGACCAGGCCGTGCAGGCCGCCAAAGGCCTCGACCGCCGCCTGCACCGCCGCCTGGGCCTGGGTTTCCTGGGTGATGTCCGCGACCATGCTGCGGGCTTGTGTGCCGAGTTTTTTCGCCTGGGCGGCGACGGCCTCGGCATTGAGGTCCACCAACATCACTTTGGCGCCGGCGGCCACCAGCATTTCAGCGGTGGCCGCACCAAGGCCGGAAGCCCCGCCGCTGACCATGAAAGCCTTGTTTTTAATGTCCATTGCATTGTCCTTCGTTAAAACCGTCAATGAGTGCCCTGTAGGAATGGAGCTTTTACAGACGGTGAGCTGGAGCTTTTGTGGGAGCGGAGCTTGCCCGCGAAGGCGTCACTGAGGCGGCTAAAAGCTTCGCGGGCAAGCTCCGCTCCCACACAAGGGGCTGGTGTATTCAGGTCGCGGCCTGGGCCTTGGCGATCTCCTGATTACGCAAGATAAAGCGCTGCAACTTGCCACTCGGGGTCTTGGGCAGCTCGTCGACAAATTCGATTTCCCGTGGATAGGCATGGGCCGCCAGGCGCTTGCGCACATGCAAGCGCAACTCCTCGGCCAACTGCGGCTCGGCACGGTAGCGCGCGCCGAGCACGACAAAGGCCTTCACCACCTCGGTGCGCTCCGGGCAAGGCTTGCCGACCACCGCCGCGTCCACCACCGCCGGATGCTCCACCAGGGCGCTTTCCACATCGAACGGCCCCACCCGATAGCCCGAGGTGGTAATCACATCATCGCTGCGCCCGACGAAGCTGATGCTGCCGTCCGGATTCAGCTCCACAGTGTCACCACTGAGGTAGTACGGGCCGACAAAGGCCTTGGTCTCGAACCCCTGGTAGCCGTTGAACCAGAACATCGGCGACCGGGAACGATCCAGCGCGAGAATCCCCGGCTGCCCGACATCCAGCTCCCGTTGCTGCTCGTCCAGCACCACAATGCGATGCCCGGGCGAGGCTAACCCCGCCGAGCCGATATGCACCGGGTGCTCGAGACCGTGGTGATTGCACAGCACCATGCCGATTTCGGTCTGGCCGTAATGGTCGAGAATAGTCACCCCCAGGTTGTCGGCGAACCAGCGGATCACCTCCGGGTTCAGCGGCTCGCCGGCACTGCTGACCACCCGCAGGCGACCCTTGATCTTGCTGGCGAAAGCCTCGCCGGCGGCAATCAGCAAACGGTAGGCGGTAGGCGATCCGGTGAGGTTGGTGATGGCGTATTTCTCGATGATCCGGCAGGTACTCTCCACCGTGAACGGGCCATCGTAGAAGGTGATCGGGTGGCCAATGCCCAGCGGCCCGGTGATGCCGTAGTACAGACCGTAGGCCCAACCAGGATCGGCGACATTCCAGAACGCGTCTTCAGGGCGCAGGTCGACCGCGTCACGGGTGTAGTTCTGGAACGCGATGATTGCCTTGAGCGGCACCTCCAGGGGTTTCGCCGGGCCGCTGGTGCCTGAGGTGAACATCAGCAGGAACGGGTCTTCCCCCGTAAGCAACACCGGCTCACAGTAGGCCGGGTAGTTGTCCAGTTCGGCCCAGAAGCTGAAATCGCCGCGCATGATGCCCTGTCCCTTGGGGCCGCCGACCGTGACGATGGCCGGGCAGTCGGCGACTTCGCTGAGTTTGTCGCGATTGGCGGCGTCGGTGACCACCAGCTTGGCACCGGAGCCGCTCAGGCGGTGCTCGATGGACTTGGGGCCGAAAGCGGTAAACAGCGGCTGGTAGACGGCGCCGATGCGCCAGGTGGCGAACAGCGTGATCAAGAGCTCGACATTGCGCGGCAACAGCGCGGCGACCTTGTCGCCACGGCGCACACCCTGAGTCAGCAGGAAGTTGGCGAAACGCGCGGCCTTGTCCTGCAATTCACTGAAGGTATGGATCGCGCTGCTGCCGTCGCGGCCTTCCCAGAACAGCGCGATGCGCCCCGGCAAGGCATGCCGGTCGCAGCATTCCACACAGGCGTTGAGTGCCGTCAACGTCCCTTTGAGGCCCGCTTGGGCCGCTTGCTGATAATCGAAGTCCGCGGTGGCAGTCTGATAGTCGCGCATGTCCAGAATCTCTCGGTCTTGTTATTGGAAGGAACCGTAGAAAAATCCTGGAAATAGTCGCGCTGTCAGGGACTTGGGACAATGGTCAAAGCTATCAACCTGATTGACTGGTTTGGCCAATAACGGCCCCGTGCCGACCTTGTGGGAGCCCGCTTGCCGACGATGGGATCGACGCCGTGTCCTGACAAACCGCGTCGCCTGGATCGCCGGCAAGCCAGCTCCTACAGATTTTGTGTCGAATGCACGATCTGAACCCGACTCAAATATTGTGGGAGCGGAGCTTGCCCGCGAAGGGGCCCTCAAGCCTGCACGGTCCGTCCGGGCGCCAGCGTCAGCAAGCCCGGCACAAGACGAGCTAGTGTGCGTCGTTGAGAATCAGGCTGCGATAATGCCCCGGGTTGGACCCGGACCATTTGCGAAAAGCCTTGTAGAACGAACTGGCGTCGGCGAAGCCCAGCCGGGTGGCGATCTCGGCGAAGCTGATCGACGGCTCCGCCAGCCAGACAATCGCCCACTCCTTGCGCACGTTGTCCTTGAGGCCCTGGTAGGTCTGCCCTTCTTCCGCCAACCGCCGACGCAGGGTCGAGGCCGACATGCACCATTGCACGGCCAGGCCTGCGGTTTCCGGCCAGTCTTCGGCCGGCCGTTGGCGCAGGTCCTGCTTGATTCGGCTGGCCAGACTCTGTGCATCGCGGTACTTGACCAGGATATTGGCCGGCGCCAGCGTCAGGAAGCGTCGCAGCTCCTCGGCACTGCGCTTGATTGGCAGGTCCAGGCAGTCGGCGGAAAAGATCATCCGGGTGCGCGGTCGATCAAAACGCAGGTTCTCGGAAAACATCACCCGATAGTCCTCGCAGTAATCCGGCTCGGCACAGCGCAGCTCGATGGCCAGGATCGGAATACGCCGCCCGGCCAGCCAGCAGGCCACGCCATGCACGATCATCCAATAGGTGAAGTAGGTAAACGGCCGGCGCGCCTGGCCTTCCGGCTCCAGCAGGACAATTTCCGCCAGGCTTTGCCGGCGCACCAGTTGCGCCGGCAGGCGCTCGAGCATCAACGAGAGGAAATCCAGCACCGAGTCCAACCCGGCCACCACCGTCGACTGCGCCATGCCGGCGCGGCACAGATAGGCAAAGCTGCCGGAACGCAGCTTGCGCGGATCCATGCCGAAGAACTCGTCATCGTTGCGCCGCGCCAACCGGCGCCACAAGCGCGCATAGTCGCCGGCCGGCACCCGGGCATCGGCTTGTTCCAGCAGCGTCGAGTCGATCCCGACCTTGTCCAGCAGCTGCACGGTGTCCGCACCGGGGGCGCAACTCTGCAACAGTGCCTCGTGCACCAGGTGGATGGAGATGGTGTCTTTTTCCGACATTGGCCGTCACTCAAGCCCTGTACTGATCCGTGTGTCGGCTATCTTAACAGCGCCACGACCCAACACACTTCATGAACAAGCGCACCACGCTTTGCGCCTTGCCCTGCGCGCTGTGGGTCTTAGGATGTACACAACAATCATAAGGAGTCATTCCATGTTCGCCGGATTCCAGAAAGACCAGCGCCACGTCAATGGTGCGGACATTGCCTACCGCGTCGGCGGCAGCGGGCCGGGCCTGCTCCTGCTGCACGGTCACCCGCAGACGCATGTCATCTGGCACAAGATCGCCGGCGAGCTGGCCAAGCACTTCACCGTGGTCGCCGCCGACCTGCGCGGCTATGGCGACAGCGCCCGGCCAGCGGCCGACGAGCAGCATCTGAACTACTCCAAACGCGAGATGGGTCGCGACGGCGTGGCCCTGATGGAGTCCCTGGGTTTCAGCGAGTTCTCGATCCTGGCCCACGACCGTGGGGCTCGCGTTGCCCATCGCCTGGCCCTCGACCATCCCCAGGCCGTGCAACGCATGGTACTGCTGGATATCGCCCCGACCCTGGCGATGTACGCCCAGACCGACGAAGCTTTTGCCCGCGCCTACTGGCACTGGTTCTTCCTGATCCGCCCGGCACCACTGCCGGAAACCCTGATCGAAGCCAACCCGGAACAATACCTGCGCAGCGTGATGGGCAGCCGCAGTGCCGGCCTCAAGCCCTTTACCGACGAAGCCTTCAGCGAATATGTGCGCTGCATCAGCCTGCCCGGCAGCGCGCGGGGTATCTGTGAAGACTACCGCGCCAGCGCCAGCGTCGACCTGGAACACGACCGCGCCGATATCGAGGCCGGACGCCAACTGAACATGCCACTGCTGGTGCTCTGGGGGGCCGAAGGTATCGTGGGACGCTGTTTCGATCCGCTGCGCGAATGGCAACAGGTCGCCACCGATGTACGTGGCAAGGCGCTGCCCGGCGGTCATTACCTGGCTGAAGAAATCCCGCAACAACTGCTCGGCGAAGTCCTGACCTTCCTGCGCTGAACAGCCCGACTCAAAGGACCTGATCCCCCCGGGCCGCCGCCAACGGCCCAGGACGGGATCGGCTTGCCCAAAAACCGCGACGAGATAATAACAATGACAATCCGCAAACTGCTGGGAACCCTGTATATCCAGGTGGTCATCGCCATTGTGCTGGGGGTGCTGATCGGCAACCACTGGCCGCAGACCGGCATCGAGCTCAAACCCCTGGGCGACGGCTTCATCAAGCTGATCAAGATGATCATCGGCCCGATCATCTTCTGCACCGTGGTCTCCGGCATCACCAGCATGCACGACGTCAAACAGGTCGGGCGGGTCGGCGGCAAGGCCCTGCTGTACTTCGAAATCGTCTCCACCTTCGCCCTGGCGATCGGCCTGCTGGCCGCCCACATCCTGCACCCCGGCTCGGGTTTCAATGTCGACGTGAAAACCCTCGACACCTCGGCCATCGCCAACTTTGTCGGCCAGGCCCAGCATGGCGAAGGCGTTATCGGCTTCCTGCTGCACGTAATCCCCAGCACGTTCTTCGACGCCTTCTCCCAGGGCGAAATCCTGCCGGTGCTGTTCGTCTCGATCCTGTTCGGCCTGGCACTGGTCATGGTCGGTGAAAAGGCCCGTCCACTGGTGGGCGTGATCCACCAGGCCAGCGAAGTGTTCTTCCGAATTGTCGGCATGATTGCCCGCGTGGCACCGATCGGCGCGTTCGGCGCAATGGCCTTCACCATCGGTAAATACGGCCTGGGCTCGCTGCTGCCGCTGATGAAGCTGGTCGGCACCTTCTATCTGACGGCGTTCATCTTCATCACCTGCGTACTGGGCAGCATCGCCCGTTATGCCGGTTTCAGCATCTTCCGCCTGCTGGGCTACATCAAGTCGGAATTGCTGATCGTGCTCGGCACCAGTTCGTCGGAATCCGCCCTGCCGCAGCTTATCCAAAAGTTGGAAAGCCTGGGCTGCTCCAAGGGCGTGGTGGGTATCGTGGTGCCGACCGGCTACACCTTCAACCTCGACGGCACCAATATCTACATGACCCTGGCGGTGCTGTTCCTGGCCCAGGCGACCAATATCGACCTGACCCTGGAGCAGCAGTTGACCTTGCTGGCGGTAACCATGCTGACCTCCAAGGGCGCCGGGGCGGTGGTCGGGGCGGGGTTTGTCGCCTTGGCCGCGAGCCTGGCGGTGGTGCCGACCGTACCGGTGGCGGCGATGGTGCTGATCCTCGGGGTCGACCGGTTCATGGCCGAGTGTCGCTCATTGACCAACATCATCGGCAACGCCGTCGCCTCGCTGGTGGTGGCCGCCTGGGAAGGCGAACTGGACCGCAGCAAAATGGCGCCGATCGCCCTCAAGCGTGGCCGCAAGGCCCTGACAGCCCAAGCGGCCGCCGATGCCGCCAAGGTAACCCAATAACCCTGTGGGAGCCGGCTAGGCCCTTGAGTCTTGCATCGATTTCAAGGACACCATCGCCGTAACTCGACTAACGCTCCGTCAGGAGAGCAATAGTTCTACAGTGACCACTGTTGACCCGACATGAAATGTCCGTTCAACTCCTGTTGCGGCGGCTCCTGAGATATTCCAGCACCGCCGCCTGCTCCCCGGCGAATTCGATCCTTTCGCCTTTGCTTTCACGCTGGAAGGCGTACATCGGATCGTAATATTCGTTCAGCAAACCTTCGATCCAGCCCCGGTGCAGATCCACCGCGCCGCTGCGCTCCTGCTCCTCAAGCGCCGCCTGCATCAAGGCCTTCAACCGCTGGTGCCGCTCGCCACCAAGACGCTTGTGGATGTTATCCAGGCTGCCCAGCAGACGCTCGGCAAACAGCCGGAACCCCTGTTCGGCATACACCGTGACGAACTCCGCGCAGAGCTCAACCACATAGTCACGCAGGATACGCTCGACCCGACTCTCCAGGCTGTCTTCGAGCCAGACCATGGAAAACCGTTGCATCCCCTGGTACAGCGCCAATGGCAAGGCGCAACGCCCGACCATGCGGCTTTCATCTTCCAGCACGAAGGACTCGATGCCCCGGTCCTGCTTCTTCAACAGGTCCACGGCCAGGCGATTTTCAAAGTCGATATTCGACGGCTGGCCGGTAGCGCGCTTGCCGAAGCTGGAGCCGCGATGGTTGGCGTGTCCTTCGAGGTCCAGGCTGTTTTCCAGCTGGACGATCACATCGGTCTTGCCCGTACCGGTCATGCCCCCCAACAGGACGAAGTCCGCCTGTGCCACGGCCTGCTCGACGGTCTGCATCAGAAAGCCGCGCATTGCCTTGTAGCCACCGCCCACCCGCGGAAAGTCGATCCCCGCCTCAAAGAGCCACTGCTGGACAATCTGCGAGCGCAGCCCGCCACGGAAGCAATACAGCACACCGTCGGGATGGGCGCGGGTGAAATCGGTCCAGGCCTGGAGCCGGGCCGCCTTGACCTCACCGCCCACCAGTTGGTGGCCGAGGACAATCGCGGCCTGCTGCCCGTGCTGCTTGTAGCAAGTGCCAACCCGTTGCCGCTCCAGGTCGGTCATCAGCGGCAGGTTGACCACCCCGGGAAAGGCGCCCTTGTTGAATTCGACAGGCGCCCGGGTATCCATCATCGGAGTGTCATTGAGAAACAAACTGCGGTAGTCGGTGATATCGCGGGACATCAATACACCTCTACCGCATGGCTCTGTCGCTCCACCAATTGACCGATGGGCTCGAGCGTCAGGCCCAGCTCGGCGGCCACGGCGAGGAACTCGGCCTCGCCTTCGGCGGTCACCGCCACCAACAGCCCACCGCTGGTCTGCGGGTCGCACAGCACGCGCTTGTGCAATTCACGCAGAGGCCCGACCTTGCTGGCGTAGCTGTCGTAATTGCGCAGGGTGCCGCCGGGCACGCAGCCCAGGTCCAGGTAGTATTCGACCATTGGCAGGCGCGGTACCTGCTCATAGACGATACGTGCAGTGAGGCCGCTGCCATCGGCCATTTCCACCAGATGGCCGAGCAGGCCGAAGCCGGTGACGTCGGTCATTGCGGTGACCCCAGCCAGCTTGCCGAAGCGACTGCCGGGTTTGTTCAGGGTGCACATCCAGTCCCGGGCCACACCGACGTCCTCACTGCGCAACTTGCCTTTCTTTTCCGCAGTGGTCAGTACGCCGATACCCAGGGGTTTGGTCAGGTACAGCTTGCAGTCGGCCGTCGCGGTATCGTTGCGCTTCATATGGCGCTTTTCCACCAGACCGGTCACCGCCAGGCCGAAAATCGGCTCGGGGGTGTCGATCGAGTGACCGCCGGCCAACGGAATGCCCGCCGCATCGCACACCGCTCGACCGCCGCGAATCACTTCGCGGGCGATTTCCGGGGCCAGCAGGTTCACCGGCCAGCCAAGAATGGCGATGGCCATGATCGGATCGCCGCCCATGGCATAGATATCACTGATGGCATTGGTCGCGGCAATCCGGCCGAAATCGAAGGGATCGTCGACGATCGGCATGAAAAAGTCGGTGGTGGAGACCACTCCCCGCTCTTCATCGATGGCATACACGGCGGCATCGTCACGCGAGGCATTGCCGACCCAGAGTTTCGGATCAAGATGCTGCGCGCCACTGCCGGCCAGGATGACTTCCAGCACCTGGGGCGAAATCTTGCAGCCGCAGCCGGCGCCGTGGCTGTACTGGGTCAGACGAATCGGTTCGCTCATCGGTACACCTCAATCCGTTTCAAATTCCAACGAGTTTAACAGAGCCACCGACTCAGGGCCCGGATCAGACATGGCCCAATCGTGAGCTTGCCCGGCCCGATTGGCGCTCCTGCCCGGGGATTTGCGGCTCAACATCGAGCTGCCCCACCGGCGAGCCATTGCCCGCCCCCCGGCCCCTGTATCGACCTCCAACAAAAACGGGAACCCTCCTACCATGAACAAGGCAAAACTGAGCCTCGCCTGGCAGATCGTCATCGGTCTGCTGCTGGGCATCGCCGTCGGCGCGCTCCTCAACCACTCCAGCGCGGACAAGGCCTGGTGGATCGGCACACTCCTGCAACCGGCGGGCGACCTGTTCATCCGCCTGATCAAGATGATCGTCATCCCGATCGTCGTTTCCTCGCTGATCGTCGGTATCGCCGGGGTCGGCGACGGCAAGAAACTCGGGCGTATCGGTTTCAAGACCCTGCTGTACTTCGAAATCATCACCACCGTGGCAATCATCGTCGGCCTGGTCCTGGCGAACCTGTTCCAGCCCGGCCATGGCATCGACATGAGTCTGCTGGGGACCACGGATATTTCCCAGTACGAGAAAACCACCAACGAGGTACAGGCCAACCACGCCTTTATCACCACCCTGCTGAACATGGTGCCATCGAATCTGTTCGCCGCCCTCGTACGAGGCGACATGCTGCCGATCATCTTCTTCTCGGTGATGTTCGGCCTTGGCCTGTCGAGCCTCAAGGACGAACTGCGCCTGCCCCTGGTCGGGGTGCTGGAGGGTGTCTCGCAAAGCATGTTCAAGGTCACCCACATGATCATGCGCTATGCCCCGCTCGGAGTCTTCGCGCTGATTTCGGTGACCGTGGCCAACTTCGGCTTCGCCTCGCTGTGGCCGCTGGCGCGTCTGGTGACGCTGGTGTACGCCGCCATCGCATTTTTCGGCGTGGTGGTGTTCGGGCTGGTGGCGCGGATCTGCGGCTTCTCGGTGTTCCGGCTGATGCGCATCCTCAAGGCCGAGCTGATCCTTGGTTTCTCCACCGCCAGCTCGGAAACCGTGCTGCCACGGATCATCGAGAAGATGGAAGCCTTCGGCGCGCCACGGGCGATCAGCCGTTTCGTGGTGCCGACCGGCTACTCCTTCAACCTCGACGGTTCGACCCTGTACCAGAGCATCGCGGCGGTGTTCATTGCCCAGTTGTACGGGATCGACCTGTCCCTCGGCCAGCAGATCACCCTGGTACTGACCCTGATGGTGACCTCCAAGGGCATCGCCGGGGTGCCGGGAGTGTCGTTCGTGGTGCTGCTCGCCACCTTGGGCAGCGTCGGCATTCCCCTCGAAGGCCTGGCGTTCATTGCCGGAGTCGACCGCATCATGGATATGGCCAGGACCGCGCTGAATATCGTCGGCAATGCCCTGGCGGTGGTGGTCGTGGCACGCTGGGAAGGCCTCTACGATGACGCGGCGGGCGAGCGTTACTGGCAATCGCTGTCGCAACCGCAACCGCAACCGCAACCGGACGAGCAGACGCTTGTGCCGGTGCGTTAACAGATAGACTGATACCTGATTCACCACGCCGGAGGTCACCCCATGGCGCATTTATCGCCCAAGCTCAGCGGCATGTCCCCCGACGTGTTCCGCTTCGAGACCAGCGAAAGCAGCGGCTATGCCCAGGACTGGCACGCCCACGACTGTCATATGCTGCTGTTGCCGCGCCAGGGCGGGTTGTTCCTGGCGACCGAAAGCCACACCCACGCACTCCACGTCTCGCGCCAGGCCTTCTCCCTGGTGCCGGCGGATTTCGCCCACTCGACCCAGGCGGCCCCCGGGCGGGAAAAGCATATGGCGCTCTACGTCGACTCGCAGTACATCCACCACCAGGGCCGGCTCGACGGCTACCAGGCCTTTGCCGCACAGGCTGATCGCGCGGCGGTCTGGCAAGGCAGCGAGATCCTGGACAGCATCCTGCGCCTGCATGACCAGCTCGCGACGGGATGCTCGGCCGAAGCCTTCCGGCGCCAGGTCCCGCAGCTCAACCACCTGCTGTTCGAAGAGTGCGCCCGGCTGATCGCCCGCCAGCAACCGCCGGTGCAACACAGCGACAGCCAGCGCAACGCCCTGCTGGTCCGCGATATCCAGCGCTACGTGCGTGAACACCTGCAGGACGAGCTGAATATCGACCTGATCGGCTACCAGTTCCACCTGTCGCGACGCCACCTCACCCGCCTGTTCAAGGCCTGCTGCGATGAAACCCTGGTGGACTTCACCAATCGCACCCGGGTCGAAACCGCCGCGCGACTGATCTCCAGCAGTTCCCTGTCGATCCTCGACGTCAGCCTGGCCGTGGGCATCGACTCGCCGTCCTACCTGGCGCGCCTGTTCAAGCGCTACCTGGGCCTGGTGCCCAGCGACCTACGCAAGCCGCACTGAGGCCATGGCCCAAACGTTCGCCTGCACGACCCGATCCGCCTAGAACCTGTCGCTGTCGGTTGCCAGAATCGACCTCATCCACCGTGTCGCGAGGTCAGGTATGAGTGATGTACAGGTTGTAGAAGTCTTCAAATCAAAACAGGGTGGCGGCAACCCCGCCCCCATCGCCGTCGATGCTGACGGCTTGAGCGCCGGGCAGATGACCGCCATCGCCCGCGCCTACGGACATGAAAGTGGCTTTGCCTTCACCCCGCAGGATCAGGCCAGCCACGACTACCATTTCCGCTTCTTCGTGCCCCTGCATGAAATGAGCATGTGCGGCCACGCCACCATCGGTACCGTCTGGCTGCTGCAACAACTGGGCAAGCTCAACCGCCGGCAACTGTCCATCCAGACCCAGAGCGGCACCGTGACCGCGCATATCCAGGGCAATCCGGGTGACGACGCATTCATCGAGATCTCCCAACCGACAGGCGTGGTCAGCCGAGTCGACGACGCCGAGATCCGGGCCCGGATCATCGAGGCCATCGGCCTGCAGCCGGACGACCTACTCGACCTGCCGTTCCTGAACGTCGCCACCAGCCGGGTCAAGACCCTGGTCCCGGTCAAGACCCCGGCCCTGCTGGATGCCGCACATCCCGACTCACCGCGCATCAAGGACTTGTGCGAGCAGATCGACTCCACCGGGCTCTACCTGTTCTGTCCACGTCCGGACATCCCCCGGCAGTTCGACAGCCGGCAATTCCCCAAGGCCTCGGGCTACCCCGAAGACGCCGCCACCGGCATTGCCGCCACGGCCCTGGCGTTCGGCCTGCTGGAGTACGGCATGATCGAGGCCGATGAACAGCCGATCCTGGTGCATCAGGGCCGGGCCATGGGTCGACCCTCCGATATCTACGTGCGCCTGGACCTGGACGCGGGCAGTGCGCAGCCGGTCGGTTGTTATGTCGGTGGCTACAGCGCCTTTGCCGCCGAACAGCAACCGGCGGGAGAGCAGCATGAGCGCTGAAATCCGCCAATGGCTGCCTTTCTCCGAAGTCCGACAACCGTACCAGGCATTGCTCTGGGCGATTTACCGCGAGGCGCCGCACAGCTTCGTGGTCCCGACACACTTCAAGTTGAGCGTGCGTGACGGCAACCTGCTGTGGGTATCGGGCCAGGTGCCGCGCTTCAACCATGAGATTCGCCATACCGGGATCGTCGGCCAGGATATTTCCCTGGAGCAGGCGCGGGAAGCGGCCCGACTGTGCACGGCAAACTTCCTGTCGATTGTCGCCGCCGCCTGCGATGGCGACCTGGAACGTGTCGAGCAGATCGTTCGCATCACCGGTTATGTACGGGCACCCTCGGATTTCGGCGCTCAATCCGAGGTGATCAACGCGGCCTCCGAAGTCCTGGTCCAGGTCTTCGGCGAGCGTGGCCAACATGCGCGCTCGGCCATCGGCGTGCTGTCCCTGCCAGGTGGCGCGGCGGTGGAGATAGAAGGTGTGGTTCGATTGAAGGATTAAACCGCGTTTTCCTTTACCATTCGCTTACCTCGGACGGCAAAGGGAGCATCAGGCCACATGGATCAGCACACAGCAATCACCGACTGGGTCCGGCGGGCGCCACAATCCAGCCCGCTGGAGCGTATTGAAGCGTTCTTTTCCGGCCACGGCTTCGATCCTCATCGCCACGACACCTACGCCATCGGTTGCACCTTGTCCGGCGTGCAGAGTTTCAAGTATCGCGGTAGCCAGCGGCATAGCCTGCCCGGCGGCACCCTGGTACTGCACCCGGACGAGGTTCACGATGGCCAGGCCGGGACGCGGGACGGTTTCAAGTACCGCATGGTCTATGTACAACCCTCCTTGATCCAATCGGCACTGGGCGGGCAGCCCCTGCCCTTTGTTCCCGGCGGCATCAGCCACGATCCGCGCCTGCGCCGGGCCACCGAAGCCCTGCTGCGGGGCATGGACAACGTCCTTGATCCACTGGAGGAGGAAGACGCGCTGTTCGACCTGGCCCAGACCCTGAATGCGCTCAGCGGCTCACCCCGGCAGCCGCGCAGCTTCGACTACCAGGCGGCGGAACGGGCTCGGGAGTACATTCACAGCGCCCTGGATCGCACGGTTACCCTCGATGAGCTGGCCGAACACAGCGGCCGTGATCGCTGGAATCTGTCACGGGACTTCCGAATGCTGTTCGGCACCAGCCCTTATCGCTACCTGAGCATGCGCCGCCTGGACCTCGTCCGGTCATTGCTGGTTCAGGGCCGATCACTGGCCGAGGCGGCGTTGATCGCCGGCTTTACCGACCAGAGCCATATGACCCGCCAGTTCGGCAAGACCTTCGGCCAGTCGCCGGGACGCTGGCTGAACATGCAGCAGTTGCACAATCGTACAAGCGGCCGACGCTGAAACACGGCTAGGCTGGGTCCCAAGTCATCCACCAAGAGGCCTAGCCCATGAATACCCCGCAAATCCTTTCACCTATCAATTTCGCCCAGAAACTCGCGCTGTTCGATGACCTGTGGAAGCCCCGGGTCATTGCCGAAATGAACGACTACCAGTTCAAGGTGGTAAAGATCGAAGGCGATTTCGTCTGGCACTCCCATGCCGACACCGATGAGACGTTCATCATCCTGGAAGGCGTGCTGCGCATCGACTTTCGCGACCGCCAGGTGCATCTGGCGGCGGGCGAAATGCTGGTGGTGCCCAAGGGCGTCGAACACAAGCCGTTTGCCGAGCGAGAGGTCAAGATGCTGCTGATCGAACCGCGGGGGGTGGTCAATACCGGTGATGTAGGTGGGGAAAGGACAGCCAGTAATGACGTGTGGATTTGAGGCGTCTGTCAGATAGCTTTCGCGGGCAAGCACCGCTCCCACGGTGTTTCGTCGAACCTATGTGCCGTGTACGACACATACCTTGTGGGAGCGGTGCTTGCCCGCGAAGAACGATAACGCGGTCTCTCTGCAAGACCGCGTTTCAGATCACGTCGACAACGAATAGATCAACGCCGAAATCGCCACCAACCCCACCAGCGTGACGAACACGTTGGACATCTGCCCCGAGTACTGCCGCATCGCCGGCACCCGGCGAATCGCGTACATCGGCATCAGGAACAGCAACGCCGCGATGATCGGCCCGCCGAGGGTCTCGATCATGCCGAGAATGCTCGGGTTCAAGGTTGCCACCAACCAGCACACCACCAGCATGAACGCCGCCGTCATCCGGTCCAGGGCCTTGGCACCTGGTTTGCGCCCGCTCTTGGCGATCAGCCCCTTGAGGCCCTCACTGGCCCCGATGTAGTGCCCCAGGAAGGACTTGGCAATGGCCACGAAGGCAATCAACGGCGCCGCGAAGGCGATGGTCGGGTTGCTGAAGTGGTTGGCCAGGTACGACAGGATCGACAGGTTCTGCGCCTTGGCTTCGGCCAATTGCGCCGGCGACAGGGTCAGCACGCAACTGAAGACGAAGAACAGCACCATCACCACCATCAGCAGGTGGGCCCGCGACAGGATCTGCGAACTGCGTTCCTCGGCGTGGTCACCATGGCGACGTTTCTGGTCAACCGCGAAGGCCGAGATGATCGGCGAATGGTTGAAGGAAAAGACCATCACCGGAATGGCCAGCCACAAGGTATGCAGCAAGGCCGACGGCTCGGGCAGATTGCCAGCCGTGGCGAGGATGCCGCCGTTCCAGTGCGGTACCAGGTACACCGCCAGGAACAGCAAGGCGACGATAAACGGATAGACCATCAGGCTCATGGCCTTGACGATCACCTGCTCGCCACAACGCACCACCACCAGCAGGCCGAGGATCAGCATCAGCGACAGCAGCGCCCGGGGCGGCGGCACCAGGTGCAACTGGTGTTCGAGGAAACTGCCGACGGTATTGGTCAGCGCCACGCTGTAGATCAGCAGGATCGGGAAGATCGCGAAGAAGTAGAGCAAGGTGATCAGTGCCCCGGCCTTGATGCCGAAGTGTTCTTCCACCACCTCGGTGATGTCCGTGCCCTCGCGCCCGGAGAGCACGAAACGGGTCAGGCCACGGTGGGCGTAGAAGGTCATGGGGAACGCCAGCACCGCCAGGACCAGCAACGGCCAGAAACCGCCCAGCCCCGCGTTGATCGGCAGAAACAAGGTGCCCGCGCCGACGGCCGTGCCGAACAGGCCCAGCATCCAGGTGGTGTCTTGGCGGCTCCAGCTGCTCAGTGCAGCGGGTGCCGATTCATAGCGTTCGTCGACGCTGTTGGCCTGGTCATTCATCCGGTCGAATCTCCGTTAGCCGGTCATTACCGCGCGACCGGGACGGATAAAAACAGGTTACTGGCAGCGCCCCGGCCAATAAGAGGGGCGCGATTGTCCGGGATTAAGCTTGAGAAGCAAAGGGTTAGCTGAGTAACGGTCGATTGCGCCGGCAGTTTTATCCGCCATCGCCTGCGGAGTATTGATACACTGTAACAAGAACCCCCAGCCTCTCGACCAGTGCCTTGCCATGACCTCCGTGCAATGTCGTGCCTGCTTTACCGCCCTTCTTCTGCTCCTGGGCAGCTCGTCGGCCCCAGCTGACGACCTGATCATCACCTGGCCCGGAGACTGGGAGGTGCAGACCCTGCCCCCGGCCCAGAATGCCGCGGGCGAAGTGATCAGCGGCCTGCGCCAGCGCGCGGTGAAGAACGATGCCAATGGCGACCCGCTGATGGTCATGGAGTTGACCGAGTCGGGGCTCAATCCCGACCATGCAGTCAACCTCCCGGGGGTGTTGCTGGAAATGCGCAAGGCGGTGCAGAAGAACTTTGTCGAGCGCGGTTTCATGAGTGTCTGCAACCGCATTCACGACAGCACGCTGGGGGGGATGGCGGCGGTGGAAACCACCTGCACCATCACCCAGAACGGCGGCCATGTGATGACCCAGACCCTGGTGGCCGCGGCCCGCGACGGCAAGGCCTATTCCTTGCTCTATGCCGGTTCGGCGGACGGTTACAAGAGCGTCGAGCCGGTGGTCAACGGCATCCGGGCGAGCCTGCACCTGCAGCCCTGACGTGGCCCCTGTGGGAGCCGGCTCGCCGGCAAGGGCGGCCGCCCCATCACCGCGGGAGCACAGGCCCCTACCCGGCCAGGAATCCCCGGGCCATGCCGCTGGCGGCAATTACGATCAGCATGATCAACAGCGCTTCGATATGGCTGATCCGGGCGAATAGCCGGGCGCGGCCGATCTCGATGGCCGAGCCCTTCTTCTGCGCAATACGCCATTTGATCAGGCTGATCATCGGTGCCAGCTCCAGCAGCAGGATAATCACGAACAAGGTCAACTTGAGGTGGAACAGCGGCTGGTGCAGGTAGTAATCCGTGCCCTTCTCGAAACCGCCGAAAGCCCGCAGGCCACCGGTGATCAGCAGGATCCCGGCGCTGATGCCCCAGAGGTTGTCCCAGACAAACACCTGCCGCAGCTCCGCCGGGCTGGTGCCGCTGAGGCGACGCAAGGCCCCGCCGCGACCGAAGACCGCCGCCAGGGCGATACCGAACGCCAGAAGATGGAGTGCAGCCAGGGACCAGTGAGCGAACATCGGATCGTCTCCTTGAATGAGCAAGACAGTTGTAGCTCAAGCCGCCGATGTTTGCGCAGGTTCCTGGCTCACCTCAAGGCAGCAGGATCACCTTGTCACTGCCGCCCTGATTGACCTCGGCATAACGCGCCAGGCCCTCGGACAGTGGCGACTCCAACAACCCTGTCGGCAGTTCCAGCAAGCCCTCGTCAAAGAAGCGCCCGAACTGATCGAGCATCCGCGCGCAGGCCTCGGTGCCGTAGAGCAGCGAGTTGATCCCGACCACCGAACCGCCCTTGCGATACAAGGCCAGGGCCGGCAACTGCACATGACCGTCCACCGGCGCGGCGATGATCGCGATCCGGCCGAAAGGCGCCAGGGCCGTCACCGCCGCTGGCAGCCAGAAGCCGGTGGTGTCGAAGATCACATCGGCGCCACCCGGGAATACACTATTGACCGATGCCGCCAGGTCTTCCGGCTTGTCCAGTTGAATGGCCTCAAAACCCTTGTCCCGCAGCGTCTTGACCTGCTCCGCGCGCCGCACCGCCCCCAACACCCGTGCCCCGCGAATCTTCGCCAGGGCCAGCGCGGCGCTGCCGACGGCGCCATTGGCACCGATCACCAGCAAGCGTGTATCGGCCGTCACCAGGCTGCGCTCCAGAGCGTCCCAGGCGGTGGTGAACGGCACGCCGAGGCTGGCGGCCTGGGCGAAGCTCAGATGCGCCGGCTTGATCGCCACACCGCTGGCGGGCAGGGTCAGGTATTGGGCATGGGAACCGTCGCCGGTAAAGCCCAGCTCCTTGCCGGTGCCCCAGACTTCCTGGCCCAGCAACGCTTGCGGCCCTTCGATCACTACGCCGGCGAAGTCCCGCCCGGGAATCCGTGGCAGCGTGGTGTAGGCGAAACGACCGAGCACGTTTTTCACGTCGCTGGGATTCAGGCCGGCCGCCATGATCTGCACCAGGACTTCTCCGGCAGCAGGTACCGGGGTGGGCACGTCGACCAGTTGCAGGGCCGAGAGATCGCCGGTTTTCGCAAATTGCAGGGCTTTCATAAAATACGCATCCGATCAGAGAAAAACGTGGGGATTCAGGACAGCCAGCCGGCGACCAACTGCTTGCCCAGGGGCCAGGCCTTTTCCCCCAGTTGCATGCCCAAAAGGCCAACCAGGGCCACGGCGGGCGGTGCCGGGGAGCGGAAGTCGAGGCCGCCGTAAAGCAGGCCGACGGCGATGCCGATTGCGAGAGAGATAAGGTAGCTCATGATGAACTCCGGGCTCGATGAGAGAATGCCCAGAGTCTATGACCGGCAAAGCGGGGGCGTCGGTCAAAGGCTTCTGTATTTCGGCCAAGGCGCTCGCTCCCACAGCGGCAGACCGTACGCGTTATTGTTGGAGGGTGGCCGCTAGCTCGCCGGATAGTGGGACGGCGCCACGCCCAGGGCACGCCGGAACATGTCGCTGAAACTACTCGGCGAGTAGCCCAGCTCCCGGGCGATACGGCTGACCGGCACGCCCTGGATCAGCTCCGCGACGGCGGTCGCCAATTGCACCTGGCGCCGCCACTCGGCGAAGCCCATGCCCAACTCGCCCTGGAACAAGCGCGCCAGGGTCCGCACGCTGGCTCCGGCCGATTGCGCGTGCTGCTCGAAAGAAATCTCCAGGGACGGTGCACTCATGACCGCCTGGCACAGGTTCATCAACCGACGATCACTCTCCGAAGGCAGGGGAATCTTCAGAAATGCCCGCCGCGCCCGCTTGAGCTCCAGCAGGGCCAGGTTGACCAGCGCTTCGTAATAGTCGCCCCGGGGATCCTCGGCCTGCTCCACCAGATGCACGATCAACTCGCGCAGCAGGCCGCCGACCTCGATCACCTGGACGCTGTCTTCGAGGGTTTCGGCCAACGCCGGGCGCAGGTAGATATTGCGCATCTGCAGGTCCGAGACCACCCGGATCCCATGGGGGACACCGGGCGGCAGCCATACCGCGCGCTGCGGCGGGACCGCCAGGGCCTCGTGGGGCGTCTCGACCCACATCACCCCCGACATCGCGTAGAGCAACTGGCCCCAGACGTGCGCGTGGGGCTCGATGAACAATCCCCGCGGGTAAGTCCGGGCCAAAGGTTGTAGCGGCCTGTCGGTGTCGCTCAGGTCCGGCGGCGCTGCCAGGGCCATGGCTCAGCCAGCAACCGGCGTGCGCATGGTGACGAACTCTTCGGCCGCCGTCGGGTGCACGCCGATGGTTTCGTCGAAATGCTGCTTGGTCGCGCCGGCTTTCAAGGCAATGGCCAGCCCCTGAACGATTTCCCCGGCCTCCGGCCCGACCATATGGCAACCCAGCACCTTGTCGGTCTTGGCGTCCACCACCAGTTTCATCAGGGTCCGCTCCTGACACTCGGTCAGGGTCAGCTTCATCGGCCGAAAGCGGCTTTCGAAGATCTGCACCTCATGGCCCTGCTCCCGTGCCTGCTCTTCGCTCAGGCCGACGGTTCCGATATTCGGCAGGCTGAACACCGCCGTCGGAATCATCGCGTAATCCACCGGACGATACTGCTCGGGCTTGAACAGGCGACGGGCCACCGCCATGCCTTCGGCCAGGGCCACTGGGGTCAGTTGCACACGCCCGATGACATCGCCCAGGGCGAGGATCGACGGTTCGCTGGTCTGGTATTGCTCGTCGACCTGGATAAAGCCGTGTTTGTCCAGCTTCACCCCGGTGTTTTCCAAGCCCAGGTTGTCCAGCATCGGCCGCCGGCCGGTGGCGTAGAAGATGCAATCGGCCTCCAACTCGCGACCATCCTTGAGGGTGGCCTTGAGGCTGCCGTCAGCCTGCTTGTCGATCCGCTCGATATCGGCGTTGAAGTTCAGGCCCAATCCGCGCTTGGTCAGCTCTTCCTTCAGATGACGGCGCACCGAACCGTCGAAACCACGCAGGAACAGGTCGCCACGATAGAGCAGCTGGGTATCGGCGCCCAGGCCGTGGAAAATTCCGGCGAACTCAACGGCAATGTAGCCACCGCCGACCACCAGGATGCGCTTGGGCAGTTCCTTGAGGAAGAAGGCCTCATTGGAACTGATGGCGTGCTCATGGCCCGGAATGTCGGGAATCTGCGGCCAGCCGCCGGTGGCGATGAGGATATGCCTGGCGCTGTAGCGTTGGCCGTTGACTTCGACCTGATGCGGGTCGACCAGCTTGCCGTGACCTTCGAGCAGGGTCACACCGCTGTTGACCAGCAAGCTGCGGTAGATGCCATTGAGGCGGTGAATTTCCTTGTCCTTGTTGGCGATCAGGGTGGCCCAGTCAAAGTCCGCCTCCCCCAGCGACCAGCCAAAGCCCTGGGCCTGCTCGAAGTCCTCGGCGAAATGCGCGCCGTACACCAGGAGCTTTTTCGGCACGCAGCCGACGTTGACGCAGGTCCCGCCCAGGTAGCGGCTTTCGACCACCGCCACCTTGGCACCAAACCCGGCGGCAAACCGCGCCGCACGCACACCGCCGGAACCGGCGCCAATCACAAACAGGTCAAAATCGTAGGCCATTTCAATCTCCTCGGCAGGCGCACAGCATACCCGCTGTAGCCTTCAGGGTCAGCGTCAGGCATACATGAGGGCGCACCAACGAAAAAGCCACCCGGGTGGGTGGCTTTCTTTACTACGAAACGCTTTTTTACAAAAGCAGGCCTATCAGTAAGCCTTGCCAGTTTTGTAGAAGTGCTCAAAGCAGAAGTTGGTGGCTTCGATGTAACCTTCGGCACCACCGCAGTCGAAACGCTTGCCTTTGAACTTATAGGCAATCACGCAACCGTCCTGGGCCTGTTTCATCAGGGCGTCGGTGATCTGGATCTCGCCACCCTTGCCTGGCTCGGTCTGCTCGATCAGGGCGAAGATGTCCGGGGTCAGGATGTAACGACCGATGATCGCCAGGTTCGACGGTGCATCTTCCGGCTTCGGCTTCTCGACCATGTTGCGTACGCGGTACAGGTCGTCGCCGATCAGGTCGCCGGCAATCACGCCGTACTTGTTGGTTTCCTGCGGATCGACTTCCTGGATTGCAACGATGGTGCAGCGATACTGCTTGTACAGCTTGACCATCTGGGTCAGGACGCCGTCGCCTTCGAGGTTGACGCACAGGTCGTCCGCCAGTACCACGGCGAAGGGTTCGTCACCGATCAATGGCCGACCGGTCAGGATCGCGTGACCCAGGCCTTTCATTTCGGTCTGACGGGTGTAGGAGAACGAGCACTCGTCCAGCAGCTTGCGGATACCGACCAGGTACTTTTCCTTGTCGGTGCCCTTGATCTGGTTTTCCAACTCGTAGCTGATGTCGAAGTGGTCTTCCAGTGCGCGTTTGCCGCGACCGGTCACAATCGAGATCTCGGTAAGGCCGGCATCCAGCGCTTCCTCGACGCCGTACTGGATCAGTGGCTTGTTCACCACCGGCAGCATTTCCTTGGGCATGGCTTTAGTCGCTGGGAGGAAGCGAGTACCGTAACCGGCTGCTGGGAACAAGCATTTCTTGATCATATAAGTCCTTGAAAGGGCGGTGTGTACAAGTTTCGGCGCAGTCTAATCAGGCAGCGGTCACCTTACAATGCCCTACTGATAGCAGACTGACGTCAATCTAGAGAAACCTGACGGCAGATAGTTCCGGGTTTGTGTCAAATTTTGCTACATCCGGCGCTTACCGGCCCGGTCAAGCCTCCACCTTTACGCTTCGGCCATCAACTCTAGCCGCTATTGACGGTTTGTGCCTTGATCTGAGCTATCATCAGCACCTTTCATCAGCCCATGAGACAGATCGATGTCGGCAGCAAAGAACGTGAACGGTTACCTGATCAATCAAGCAAAAGATGGCCAATGGTGGCTGACCGGTGTCGATGGCGAAGCGGTTGCCGGTCCGTTCCCCAGCGAAGCCCTGGCCATTGAAGTGGCCTCGGTGTTCGAAGACACCCCTGCCCCCGCCGCCCGGCGCCGTGGCAACAAGGATTGAAGCCGGCATGAACAAATTCCTGGCATTGACCGCTCTACTGACCCTTGGCGGCTGCGCCACGGCGTCCAAAACCTATCTGAACAACGGCCAGCAGGGCCTGGCCATCGACTGTTCGGGCGAAGCGATGTCCTGGGCCAAGTGCTACGAGAAGGCCGACGCCTCCTGTGCCGGTACCGGCTACACCATCGTCGGCACCGATGGCACCCCGTCGCCCAAGGAAAGCGACAAGACCCTGGGCGTCGATGTGGGCAACTTCAAAAGCCGCACGGTGACCGTGGTGTGCAAATAGCCAGAGGCCAGGTGTTCAGCCTGAAATACAGTGTTCCGCGGCATTGAGCACCGCCTTGGAGCGCAAGGGAAAATTCGACATACTCTCGAAGACCTTGATGCTGCTGCCGCTGGAGCGCTCTTCGATAAACAGCACCGCCGACGGGCTGGTGGAGAAGCGGTCACGCACGATCACCTTGACCCCGTCCTTGTGATAAGGCTCGATCAACGAAGGTCCACGATCCTTGGCCAGCCGCGTATCGAAGCACTGGGCATAAGCCATGGGCTTCTTGCCGGAGATCACGGCCATTGTCGGCGGTGACTGCTCGATGTCCGATACGCTTGCGCACCCGCTCATGGCCAGAGCGACCAATGCCCACACACCCCACTTCATAAGCAAATCTCCGATAAAGACGGTAGGACAGCGCCCAAGCGATTTTTCTCCCACACCCTAGGATTTAATCCAACTTTTATGGCGACAAGCCTACACAATCCGTCAGACTGGTGCCCCTGTCGGTCGAATAATTCCGCTGACGCGCTAAAAACACCCTGCGCCACATGCTATCTTTTTGATTTTGTAGAAAAAGCCTTCTGGAGACGCCCTTGAAATTCATCCACCAGCGCGAGCACCTCAACGAAGACGACATCGTCGTGATCGAATGCTCCCAGACGTGCAACATCCGCCTGATGAACGACGCCAACTTTCGCAGCTTCAAGAATGGCGGGCGGCATACCTATCACGGCGGCGCCTTTGATACCTTTCCGGCGAAGATCACCATCCCGAGCACCGGTTTCTGGAACATCACCATTGATACCGTGGTGACCAAGCGCGCCATCAGCGTCACCCGCAAGCCGAACCTGACGCACTCGATTCGCATCATCCGTCGCTCCAGCTCGAAACTGCGCTGAATCGCGCCACCGCCGTCCATCTTCTGTTACTGGAATCGCCGTGAACACCACACCCACCACCAAGTACGTCATCAAATACAAGCTCAACGGTGAGCGTCGCTTCGAATTCGCCCAACTGGAAAACGGCAGCGACGAGCAAGCACTGGCTGCGCTGAAAGCCATTCATGGCGAAAGTGACGATGTCATCAGCGATGTGAAAGCGAGCAAGGCGCTGTAAGACCTCGCCCCCACTACCGGCCATGACCCTCGATCTGTTTGCCGACGCCGACCTGCAGCAACCCGAACGCTTCGAAACCATCGGAGCACAATCCTGCGTGCTGCGCGGCTTTGCGCTGCCCTGGGTCGGGCGCCTGTTGCCGGCCCTGGCCGAAGTACTGGTACAGGCACCGTTTCGGCAGATGATTACCCCGGGAGGTTTCACCATGTCCGCCAGCCTGAGCAGTTGTGGCGAACTGGGCTGGACCACCGATCGCAACGGCTACCGCTACACCCGCGTCGACCCGCAAAGCGGACGGCCCTGGCCGGAAATGCCCGCAGTGTTCCGGCAACTGGCGGCGCAGGCGGCTCAGGCGGCTGGCTTTACCCAGTTCAGCCCCGATGCCTGCCTGATCAATCGCTACCTGCCGGGGGCGAAGATGTCCTTGCACCAGGACCGCAACGAACGCGATTTCAGTGCGCCCGTGGTCTCGGTCTCCCTGGGCCTGCCGGCGATTTTCCTGTTTGGTGGCCACGAACGCAGCGACAAGACCCAGCGCATCCCATTGTTTCACGGTGATATCGTGGTGTGGGGCGGCGTCGACCGACTGCGTTTCCACGGCGTGTTGCCGATCAAGGACGGCCAGCACCCACAGTTGGGGGCCGAGCGCCTGAACTTCACCCTGCGCAGCGCCGGTTAACCGACTGTGCCTTGGCGGTTGACGTCCACCGCCAAGCGTCACTTCAATCGACGATACCGATATACACCGCCACGCTGTCAGGCCCGGTATAGGCTTCGAAATCCGTGGCAAAGCGGCGCTGTCCGGGATGCTGCTCGAAGTAGGACCAGATTCGGCCCCAGGTGTCGATCACGGTTTTCGGCATGGTGCCACGTCCCTCGAAGACCAGGTAGGGCCCTGCCTGCACCTGCAGAGTCTCATAACCGGGTGCGGGCGCGCTGACCGCCACTGCGGCCGTCACATCGAAATAGCCGCTGGCATCGGATTCGTAACCGGAGTAGACGCCGTACACCAGCGAGTCCGGCTGCCGGGTACTGATGCGCCCGGCCAGCCCGTCAGAGAAAAAACCGCCCCACAGCCCGCCGATTCTTGCCGTCTGCGCTTGCTGTTCATCCTGATTGCGGGTACGGACCTGCAGGCCGGACACCTGGAAAGCCGCCACTTCCACGCGTTTCACATCCATCTGAATGGTGCTCCTGAGAGGGTGTTTTGAAGTGCGACAACTTTAGGTGGGTTCTGCGGCGACGTCACTGGGGAGCTCTTTTTTTGCGTGTTCAAATAAGACAGCGACTGGCCTTGCAGACCTTATTCCTGATACAAACCAGCCCTGTTCTCGTCGTTATCCTTTTATCTGCCCCGGAGAAAAGTCGCCATGAGCACCTGGCCTGACACCCGCATTCTTGACCTGTTCGGCATCGAACTCCCGATCATCCAGGGCCCGCTGGCCGGAGCGACCACCTGCGCCATGATGATCGGCGTCGCGCGGGCCGGCGGCCTCGCGTCTTTGCCCTGCGCGATGCTGACCCCGGAGCAGATTCGCCAGGAAGTGCAGCTCTTTCGCAGCTCGACCCAGGCGCCGTTGAACATCAACTTCTTCTGCCACCAGCCGCCGGCGGCGGACCCGGAGCGGGAAAAACGCTGGAAGGAACGCCTGGCGCCCTACTACCGTGAACTGGGCGTGGATTTCAATGCACCGACGCCCGTGTCCAGTCGTGCGCCCTTCGATGAAACCAGCTGCCAGCTGGTGGAAGAACTGCGTCCGGAGATCGTCAGTTTCCACTTTGGCCTGCCGCCCGAGCCCCTGCTCAACCGGGTGAAAGCCACCGGCGCGACGATTGTCGGCTGCGCGACCACCGTAGATGAGGCGCGCTGGCTGGAAGAGCGTGGCTGTCACGCGATCATCGCCATGGGCAACGAAGCCGGCGGCCATCGCGGCATCTTCCTGAGCAAAGACCTCAATACCCAGGTCGGCACCATCGCCCTGGTGCCTCAGATCGCCGACGCGGTGGATGTGCCGGTGATTGCCGCCGGCGGTATCGGCGACGGTCGCGGCATTGCGGCGGCCTTTATGCTCGGGGCCTCGGCGGTACAACTGGGGACCGCTTACCTCTTCACCCCGGAGGCCAAGGTCTCGGCGTCCCATCATCAGGCACTGCGTACGGCGAAGGAAAGCGAGACGGCCCTGACCAACCTGTTCACCGGCCGGCCGGCACGGGGCATCATGAACCGGGTGATGCGTGAGCTGGGGCCGATCAGCGACATGGCCCCGGCGTTTCCCCTGGCCGGCGGTGCGCTGCTGCCGCTGCGGGCCAAGGGCGAGGCGGACTTCAGCAACCTGTGGTCGGGCCAGGCGTTGCGATTGAGTGTGGAGTTGCCGGCCGAGGCATTGACCCGGCAGCTGGCGGAACAGGCCCAGGCGATCCTGAAAGGACGCTGATCCTCTTGCAGGAGCCGGCTTGCCGGCGATGAGGCCCTTGAGTGCTGCGGCGAGCATTCGGACGCCATCGCCGGCAAGCCGGCTCCCACAAGGGATGTGGCGTGTTCAAGAAAGGGGGACCCTCGCCACGGCCATCAAATCGCTATATATTTATTTATATAGCGATTTATCCTCTCAGCGCCGCACACTTCCTATAACAAGCGGCGCATTTGCCTGTCCCTTTCCTTTGAACGGAGCCGCTTCATGACCATTCGCGCCCCACGCTTTGCCCCGATTTGCCTGGCCGCCCTCCTCGGCGTGCTCGCTTTCAGCTCGGCCCAGGCCGCCGAAGTCCAGGTCGCCGTCGCGGCCAACTTCACCGCGCCGATCCAGGCCATCGCCGCCGACTTCGAAAAAGACACCGGCCACAAGCTGGTCGCGGCCTACGGCGCCACGGGCCAGTTCTACACCCAGATCAAGAACGGCGCGCCGTTCGAAGTGTTCCTGGCCGCCGATGACAGCACCCCCGCCAAACTGGAAAAAGAAGGCGATATCGTTGCCGGCTCGCGCTTCACCTATGCCACCGGCACCCTGGCCCTGTGGTCGGCCAAGGACGGTTATGTCGATGCCAAGGGCCAGGTGCTCAAGGACAACCACTACCAGCACCTGTCCATCGCCGACCCGAAGGCCGCGCCTTATGGCCTGGCCGCTACCCAGGTCCTGGCCAGGCTCGGCCTGACCGACAAGGTCAAGGACAAGCTGGTCACCGGCCAGAACATTACCCAGGCCTACCAGTTCATCTCCACCGGCAATGCCGAGTTGGGTTTTGTCGCCCTGTCGCAGATCTACAAGGACGGCAAGGTCACCAGCGGTTCGGCGTGGATCGTTCCAGCCGACATGCACGAGGCGATCAAGCAGGACGCGGTGATCCTGACCAAGGGCAAGGACAATGCCGCCGCCAAGGCGCTGGTCGAGTACCTCAAGGGACCGAAAGCCGCCGCTATCATCAAATCCTACGGTTACCAACTCTAAATGCCGCTCACGAGTGCTGATTTCGCCGCGATCTGGCTGACCCTGAAACTGGCGTCCCTGGTCACTATCATCCTGTTGCTGATCGGCACTCCGATTGCGCTCTGGCTGGCCCGCACCCACTCCTGGCTGCGCGGACCGGTGGGCGCGGTGGTGGCACTGCCGCTGGTGCTGCCGCCGACGGTGATCGGCTTCTACCTGCTGATCGCCTTCGGCCCCCACGGCTTTATCGGCCAGTTCACCCAGTCCATCGGACTGGGCACCCTCACTTTCAGCTTCACCGGGTTGGTGATCGGCTCGGTGATCTACTCGATGCCCTTTGTGGTGCAACCGCTGCAAAACGCGTTCAGTACCATCGGTACTCGCCCGTTGGAGGTGGCGGCGACTTTGCGTGCCAACCCCTGGGACACTTTCTTCAGCGTGGTCCTGCCCCTGGCACGACCAGGCTTTATCACCGCCGCGATCCTCGGCTTTGCCCATACCGTCGGCGAGTTCGGCGTGGTGCTGATGATCGGCGGCAATATCCCGGAAAAGACCCGGGTGGTCTCGGTGCAGATCTACGACCATGTCGAGGCCATGGAATACCTCCAGGCCCACTGGCTGGCCGGCGCCATGCTGGTGTTTTCCTTTCTCGTGTTGCTGGCGCTGTACTCCAGCCGCAAGACCAAAATGGGCTGGAGTTGAGCCATGGCTTCTTCGATACAGGTCCGCCTGCGCCTCGGTTATCCGGACTTTGTCCTGGACCTCGACCTGCAATTGCCCGGCCGTGGCATTACTGCCTTGTATGGGCACTCGGGCTCGGGCAAGACCACCTGCCTGCGCTGCATCGCCGGCTTGGAAAAAGCCTCCGAGGCCTTTATCCAGATCAACGACCAGGTCTGGCAGGACAGCGCGCGCAAGCTGTTCGTCCCGCCGCACAAGCGTGCCCTGGGCTACGTGTTCCAGGAAGCCAGCCTGTTTGCGCACCTGTCGGTGCGCGCCAACCTGGAATTCGGCCTGCGTCGCATTCCCCGCGCACAACGCCGGGTGGACATGGCCCACGCCACCCACTTGCTGGGCATCGGACATCTGCTCGAACGCCAGCCAGAGCATCTGTCCGGCGGCGAGCGCCAGCGTATCGGCATTGCCCGGGCGTTGCTCACCAGCCCGCGACTGCTGCTGATGGACGAACCGCTGGCGGCGCTCGACAGCCAGCGCAAGAACGAGATCCTGCCCTACCTCGAACGCCTGCATGAGGAGCTGGATATCCCGGTGCTCTATGTCAGTCACTCCCAGGACGAAGTGGCGCGCCTGGCCGACCATATCGTCCTGCTCAGCGCGGGCAAGGCCCTGGCCAGCGGCCCCATCGGCGAAACCCTGGCGCGGCTCGACCTGCCCATGGCCCTGGGCGATGACGCCGGGGTGGTGATCGAGGGCACGGTCAGTGCCTACGACAGCCAGTACCAGCTGCTGACCTTGCAACTGCCCGACAGCCTGCTGAACGTGCGGGTCGCTCACGCGGCACTGGCACCGGGCAAGCGCCTGCGCGTCAAGATCCAGGCCCGCGACGTCAGCCTCAGCCGGCAACCGGGCGAACACAGCAGCATCCTCAATCTGCTGCCGGTGACCATCACCGGGGAAGTCCCCGCCGACAACAGTGCCCATGTGCTGATCCGCCTGGAGGCTGCGGGCACGCCGTTGCTGGCGCGGATCACCCGCTACTCCCGTGACCAGCTCAAGCTGACTCCGGGGCAGACCCTCTGGGCGCAGATCAAGGCGGTGGCGGTGCTGGCCTGACGCCTGAATACACGCCACGCGCAACATCCGACTCCCGCAACGCCATCGCCGCGTTCTACACTGCTGCTCATTCCCCAAGCGACGGAAGACCCGATGACGGCCAAACCAGCAGCGACGCTTCTCGACACCCTTGAAGGCCGGCGCCTGGCGGGCGAGGATGCCGTCCGCTGGCGTGAATGGGGCCCCTACCTGAGCGAACGACAATGGGGCACGGTGCGCGAGGACTACAGCGCCGACGGCGATGCCTGGGCCTATTTCCCCCATGAGCACGCCCGCAGCCGCGCCTATCGCTGGGGCGAGGAAGGGCTCGCTGGCTTTTCCGACAAATCCCAGCACTGGTGCCTCGGGCTGGCCCTCTGGAACGAACATGACCCGATTCTCAAGGAGCGCCTGTTCGGCCTGGACAACGCCGAAGGCAACCACGGCGAAGACGTCAAGGAGTTGTACTTCTATGTCGATGGCGTGCCCAGCCACGCCTATATGCGCATGCTCTACAAATACCCCCAGGCAGCCTTTCCCTACAGCGACCTGATCAGCGAAAATGCCCGACGCGGCCTGGGTGATGCCGAGTACGAGATCCTCGATACCGGAGTGTTCGAGGACAACCGCTATTTCGATATCACCGTCGAGTACGCCAAGCAGGGGCCGAACGACATCGTCATGCGGGTCAGCGTGCACAACCGCTTTCACCTGCCCGCCCGGCTGCGCGTGCTGCCGCATCTCTGGGCGCGCAATGACTGGAGCTGGAGCGCCCACGCCCGGCGGCCGAGCCTGACCCTGGAAGGTGACAAGGTCAGCGCCCTGCACGCCGGCTGCGACCCCATGCAGGCCAGTGCCTGGGGTGATCACGGCCACGAATGGCTGTTCTGCGAAAACGAAACCAACACCCGGCGACTGTACGGTTCGCCAGCCGACGGCCCGTTCAAGGATGGCATCAACGACCATGTAGTGAACGGTGCCGAGAGCATTCGCCGGGATGCCGGGACACGGGTGGCGGCGCACTTTTCCCTGGCGCTGCAAGGGGATGAAACCCGTACGGTTTACCTGCGTTTCGCGCCCCCCGACGCCGAAAGGATCAACGCTCGCCAGCTGTTTGCAAAGCGCCGCCAGGAAGCCGATGACTTCTATGCCGTCTTGCAAGAAGGCCTCGAGGACACCGACGCGCGCAATGTCCAGCGCCAGGCCCTGGCCGGCCTGCTGTGGTCCAAGCAGCTCTATTACTTCGATGTGAACCAGTGGCTCGACGGCGACCCGACCCAGCCGCCACCACCGGCCGAACGCCTGCACCTGCGCAACAGCCACTGGCGGCACCTGTCGAACTTCGACATCGTCTCCATGCCGGACAAATGGGAGTACCCCTGGTATGCCTCCTGGGACCTGGGTTTCCAGGCGGTGGCCTTCGCCCTGATCGACCCGGGCTTCGCCAAGCACCAGTTGCTGCTCTTGGTCAAAGACCGCTTCATGCACCCTAATGGCCAGTTGCCCGCCTACGAGTGGCGCTTCGACGACGCCAACCCGCCAGTGCATGCCTGGGCATCGTGGCGGGTCTACCAGCGGGAAAAGGAGCTGATGGGGACCGGCGACCTGGATTTCCTCGAACGGATCTTCCACAAGCTGTTGTTGAACTTCTCCTGGTGGGTCAACCGCAAGGATGCCGAGGGGCGCAACCTGTTCCAGGGCGGCTTCCTGGGGCTGGACAATATCGCCTTGTTCAACCGCTCCGACGACCTGCCGCCCGGTGACAGCCTGGACCAGGCCGACGGCACCGCCTGGGTCGCCGCCTATGCCCTGGACATGATGCGCATTGCCCTGGAACTGGCCAAACGCAATCCGGTGTATGTCGATATCGCGGTGAAATTCTTCGAGCACTTTCTCTATATCGCCGGGGCGATCAACCGGGTCGATGACAGCGCCGAAGGCCTGTGGGACAGCCAGGACGAATTCTTCTACGACGTGCTGCAACATCCCGATGGCCGCAGCGAACCGGTGCGCCTGCGCTCCATCGTCGGACTGATGCCACTGTTCGCCGTGCTGGTGCTGGAGCAGCGCGAACATGAAGGCCTGCCCGGCCTGCGTGAGCGGCTACTGGGCTTCATGCACCACCGACCGGATCTCGCGGCCCTGGTCTCGCGCTGGAACGAACCCGGCGACGGCAATCGCCTGCTGCTGGCCCTGTTGCGTGGCGAACGCACCAAAAACCTGCTCAAGCGCATGCTCGATGAAGCCGAGTTCCTCTCCGACTTCGGTATCCGCTCGCTGTCCAAGGCGTTTGCCGCGCAACCGTTGGCCATGCAGCTCGACGGCAAGATCCTCAGCGCCCGCTACCAACCGGCGGAGTCCGACTCGCGCCTGTACGGCGGCAACTCGAACTGGCGCGGACCGTTGTGGATGCCGATCAACTACTTGCTGATCGAGTCGCTGCGCGAATTCCACCGCTACTACGACGATCACTTTTCCGTGGAGTACCCCAGCGGTTCCGGCTATCTGTCGTCACTGGATGAAGTCGCCGACAGCCTGGGCCAACGCCTGACCTCGCTGTTTCTCCTCGACGACAACGGATACCGTCCGACAATGGCGGCCTACGCACAGTTGCAGGCCGATCCGGCGAGTCGCGACCTGGTGCTGTTCCATGAGTATTTCCATGGCGACAGCGGACGCGGCCTGGGCGCCTCCCATCAAACCGGCTGGAGTGCGTTGGTGGCCTTGCTGCTGCAACCGCGACGCTGATCCCCCACCAGGTGTCCGCTTGAGCACACACATGAATATGTATTCGAACGCCACGACGATACATATTCACTTCATAGAAACAAAACAACTTCAGCAGCCCATAACGGAACAGTATTCCTTTCACTTCAGCTTATATTCAGGTTAATACAAGAAAACACCACATTGGATGTTGACTTCAAGCACCTCGTTGAGTAAATTCCCCCTGCCTGCTGCTCAGGCCTTTTTTCAACTCATAAAAGAACCCAATGGACACAGTATCTAGACGCTGTCCGGTTCCCGCGAATGCGGCTCACCGGGCGCTTAACCCAGAAAATGACGGGACTCGACGCACAGGTCGGGTGAGCTGCGCCAGGGCTTGATGCTCTTTCCGTAACTCGCCTCTGCCGGCGCCAGTCCGGTCGCGAGGTGTGTTATGACTTTCAAATCCTCTGTAATGCCCGGCGTTCGCGCCTTTGCTTCGAACATGCGCGTCAAACTGTCCCGTGAGCCGGTGAAATCGGCCCGCGGCAACGCCCTGTTCGCCGCCCCCTCCTCCAAGGCTTCGGCACGCGCCTCCATCGGCTGGCGTATCTGCCCGAGCACCGGCCAGCTGCAACAACGCTGGAATTTCGATGACAGCCAGGACCCGCAGAGTATCGGGCTTGCGCAGCTGTTCCAGCGCGCCGGCCTGACCCTGAACCTGTATGTCGAGACCCGCGCCGCTTAATTATCCGGCGCTGATACAGACAACTAACACGGCGACACTTTCAACTTGGAAGTGCACGGCATTGTCATGCCCTTAATTATTAAAACTTGAGTACTTCATTATGGACGAAGCCAGTAGGCGGTTCGCTGTCCGTCATTATTTCGTGAACGGGCAGCGAACGTTAAAACCTTATACACCCTCTTATCCGAATCCCTCACATCCGCGTGACTCGGCCTGTATTCGTTCGCCTGTTGAATAGGTGAGTCGTCTATATGCCCGGTCACGAAGATGTGACAGAGGCATCGCTATGAACGCAGTCAAAGACCCTATCCGGCCAACCGCAAACCGCGCGACGCAAGACCCCAAGCTGTCGATGCGCGCCGCCCGCGAATCGCAACACACCCTGGCAACCACCCTGAGCAACGTCAACGCCAGCCGTGACGGCCTGACCGAACTGGACGCCGCCGGCCGCCTGCAGCGCGAAGGCTTCAACGAAGTCGCCCACGACAAGCCGCCACACGTCCTGATCCAGCTCCTCCAGGCGCTGAACAACCCCTTCATCTACGTGCTGCTGATCCTGGCCGGCATCAGCTTCTTCACCGATTTCTGGCTGGCCGAGCGTGCCGGTGAAGAAGGTGACCTGACCAAGGTCATCATCATCATGACCATGGTCACCCTGAGCAGCAGCCTGCGTTTCTGGCAGGAGCACCGTTCAGCCAAGTCCGCCGAAGCCCTCAAGGCCATGGTCCGGACCACCGCCAGCGTGCTGCGGCGCGCGCAACCGGGCAACAAGCCAGTGCTGCGCGAAGTACCGATGCGTGAACTGGTGGCCGGCGATATCGTGCAACTGTCGGCCGGCGACATGATTCCGGCGGATATCCGCCTGATCGAGTCCCGCGACCTGTTTATCAGCCAGGCCGTGCTCACCGGTGAAGCCTTGCCGGTGGAGAAGTACGACACCCTCGGCGATGTAGCGGCCAAATCCGCCACCACCGGCACCGATCAGAGCAATCTACTGGACTTGCAGAACATCTGCTTCATGGGCACCAACGTGGTCAGCGGCACCGCCAAGGCCGTGGTGGTGGCCACCGGTGCGCGCACCTACTTCGGCTCGCTGGCCAAGGCGATTGTCGGCTCGCGGGTGCAGACCGCCTTTGATCGCGGGGTGAACAGTGTCAGCTGGCTGCTGATCCGCTTCATGCTGGTGATGGTACCGGTGGTATTCCTGCTCAATGGTTTTTCCAAAGGCGACTGGAGCGATGCCCTGCTCTTCGCCCTGGCGGTCGCCGTCGGCCTGACCCCGGAAATGCTGCCGATGATCGTCAGCGCCAACCTCGCCAAGGGCGCCATGGCCATGGCCCGGCGCAAGGTGGTGGTCAAGCGCCTGAACGCGATCCAGAACTTCGGTTCCATGGACGTGCTGTGCACCGACAAGACTGGCACCCTGACCCAGGACAAGATCATCCTCGAGCACCATGTCGACACCACCGGACAGCGCGATGACGCGGTGCTCGGCCTGGCCTGGCTCAACAGCTACCACCAGAGCGGCATGAAGAACCTGATGGACCAGGCGGTCCTGCAGTTCTCCAGGGAGAACCCAAAGTTCCAGGAACCGTTCGCCTACAGCAAGGTCGATGAACTGCCCTTCGACTTCGTTCGCCGCCGCCTGTCGGTCATCGTCCAGGACAGCCGTGCCGATCACCTGCTGGTGTGCAAGGGCGCGGTCGAGGAAATGCTCGCCATCTCCAGCCACGTCATGGAAGGCAACGAAGTCATGGCCCTCGACGAGCAGCGCCGCAAGAGCCTGCTGGCCCTGGCCAACGATTACAACAAGGACGGCTTCCGCGTCCTGCTGCTGGCGACCCGCGATATTCTCAAAGGCCAAACCAAGGGGCAATACAAGACCGCCGACGAGCGTGACCTGGTCATCCGCGGTTTCCTGACCTTCCTCGATCCGCCGAAAGAAACCGCGGGGCCGGCGATTGCCGCTCTGCGTGATATCGGCGTCATGGTCAAGGTACTGACCGGCGACAACGCCGTGGTCACCTGCAAGATCTGCCGCGAAGTCGGGCTCGAGCCAGGCCTGCCGCTGCTCGGCCAGGATATCGAGCACATGGACGACGCAACCCTCAAGCTGCGCGTGGAGGAACGCACGGTCTTCGCCAAGCTGACCCCGTTGCAGAAATCCCGGGTGCTCAAGGCGCTGCAATCCAACGGTCACACCGTCGGCTTCCTCGGCGACGGCATCAACGACGCCCCGGCCCTGCGGGACGCCGACGTCGGGATTTCGGTGGACAGCGGCACGGACATCGCCAAGGAGTCGGCCGACATCATCCTGCTGGAAAAGAGCCTGATGGTGCTGGAAGAAGGCGTGCTCAAGGGCCGCGAAACCTTCGGCAATATCATGAAGTACCTGAACATGACCGCCAGCTCCAACTTCGGCAACGTGTTCTCGGTGCTGGTGGCCAGTGCCTTCATCCCGTTCCTGCCGATGCTGTCGATCCACCTGCTGTTGCAGAACCTGATCTACGACATCTCCCAGCTGGCCCTGCCGTGGGACAAGATGGACAAGGAATACCTGCGCAAGCCACGCAAGTGGGACGCGAAGAACATCGGGCGCTTCATGTTATGGATCGGGCCGACCTCATCGATCTTCGACATGACCACTTTTGCCCTGATGTGGTACGTGTTCGCCGCCAACAGCGTGGAAGCCCAGGCGCTGTTCCAGTCCGGCTGGTTCATCGAAGGCCTGCTGTCGCAGACCCTGGTGGTGCATATGCTGCGGACCCAGAAGATCCCATTCTTCCAGAGCACCGCGTCGTTGCCGATCATCGTCATGACATGCCTGGCGGTCAGCATCGGCATCTACCTGCCGTTCTCGCAACTGGGCACGCTGGTCGGCCTGGTGCCGTTGCCGATGACCTACTTCCCGTGGCTGGTTGGCACCCTGCTGGCCTACTGCGTGGTGGCCCAGGGCATGAAGACGTACTACATCCGCCGCTTCAAGCAGTGGTTCTAACGCAGCGCCAAGGATCACACCGAACCTGTAGGAGCAGAGCTTGCTCGCGAAGGGGCCCTTGAGGCCGCCAAAAGCTTCGCGGGCAAGCTCCGCTCCCACACCTTGTATTCACCCATTGGCACCGATAACCCGGCCATCCCCCGGAGCCCACCATGGAACCATTCAGCCAGTTCCTCGCCGTGCTCGACTACAGCTATCGGGCGCTGTCGGTCCTGTTCCTGACCCGAGCGGCAAAAGTGGTCAGGCGGGTCACCGTGAAGCTCTATGTTCGCGGGACGCTGACCGCTATCGAAATGCGCTACCTGCTGGCGTTCTCCAGCAGCATCAGTCGTATCTCGGTGAGGTTGCTGCGCCCACCCAGAAAGTAAAAAACCAGTACGTGGAGAATCCTCATGTCTGGAACCGCTCTGTTGATCCACCTCGCCGGTGCCATAGCCCTGTTGCTATGGGGCACCCACATGATTTCAACCGCCCTGCTGCGCGGCTTCGGCACCCAGTTGCGCAATGGCCTGGGACGCAATCTCGATAAACGCTGGAAGGCCCTGCTCTGCGGCATCGGCATCACCAGCGTGCTGCAAAGCAGTACCGCGGTAAGCCTCATGGCCACCTCGTTCACCGCTGCCGGCACCCTCAGCCTCGCCCCGGCGCTGGCCGTGATGCTGGGGGCCAATATCGGCTCGACCCTGGTCGTGCAACTGCTCAGCTTCGACACCTCGATCGCCATCCCCCTGGTGCTGCTGGTGGGCTTCGTGGTATTCCGCCTGCGCGACGACTCACGCTATGAAAGCGTCGGCTGCGCCCTGATCGGCCTGGGCCTGATGCTGCTGGCGCTGAGCCTGCTGAGCGCGGCCCTGGGGCAGATGGAAAGCACACCGCTGTTCCATGTGCTCATGCAAGGCCTGGACGGCGACCTGCTGATCGCCCTGCTGGTGGCGGTGCTGCTGACCTGGATGTGCCACTCCAGCGTCGCGGTGATCCTGTTGATCGTCTCCCTCGCCGGCACCGGACTGATGTCGCCGGTGACCACCCTGGCGCTGGTGCTCGGGGTCAATATCGGCGGCGCCTTGCCGTCGGTGATGAATGCCGGCACTCCGGTCGCCCGGCGCCTGCCACTGGGCAATCTGCTGGTGCGGTTGTTTGGCGCACTGCTGGTGCTGCCCTTCGCCAATCTGCTGGGCAAGAGCCTGGCCGGCACCAACATCGCCCCCGCGCACCTGGTGGTCTACCTGCATATCGCCTTCAACCTGCTCCTGGCCCTGGGCTTTATCGGCCTGGTGGACTCGCTCGCCAGAGGGCTGACACGCTTGTTGCCGACGCCGGAACAGGCCGCCGACCCGGGCATGCCGCAGTACCTCGACGAGGCCGGCCTGGAAGTGGCCAATATCGGCCTGTCAAACGCCGTGCGCGAAGCCCTGCGCGTCGCCGACATGCTCTCGGTGATGCTCGACCGGGTACTGCAGCTGTTCCAGAAACCCGGCGAAGTGTCGGCCGAGGATATCCGTCAACTCGACCAATCCCTGGATCTGCTCAGCGCGGCGATCCGCGCCTACCTGGCGGACATCGGCCAGGACGGCTTGAGCGACGAGGATGCTGATCGCGCCCAGGAGATCCTCATGTTCGTGATCAACCTGGAGCATGCCGGCGACATCCTCTCCAGCAACCTCGCCCAGTTGGCAGCGCGCCGTCGGCGCCGTGGCGAACGTTTCTCCGAGTTCGAGCTGGGGCATATCTATCCGCTGCACGAAGAACTGCGCGAAAGCCTGAGCCTGGCGGTCACGGTGTTCCTGCGCGAAGACATCGTCACCGCGCACCGCCTGGTGGAGCGCAAGGAAGTGATTCGTCGCCTGGAAGCCAGCGCCAGCCGCGAACACTTTCGCAAACTCAGCGCCGACAAAAGCACCTGGGCCGAATCCGGGGATATTTTCCAGCGGGTGCTGCGCGATTACCGGCGCGTGCACCACCACATCGCGGCACTGGCTTATCCGGTTCTCGAACGTTCGGGAGAACGTGTCATGGAAGCCCGCCCCCTGGGTGCGAACGAGCCGGCTCCCGGGTCCATGCACGCCTTTGAACTCAATGACGCCCCCCTGATCGACAAGGACAACTCCCCATGCGCGTCCTGATCTGCGCCGGTCGCTACTACCTGAACGCGGCGATGTGTCGCAAGGCCCTTGAGGCTTATCACCAGACCCGCAGGATCAGCGTCCTGATCCACGGCGGCAACCAGTTCCTGGGCAGCGAAGTCGAGGACTGGGCCCGGGAAAACGGCACGCACCTGGTGCGCTATCCGTCCAATTGGCAGCTCTACGGCAAGCAGGCCGAACGCCGACGCAACCAGTTCATGCTGACGGACAGCGAGCCGGAGCTGGTGATTGCCTTTCCCGGCGGCCACGACACCGAAGAACTGTTGGCCCAGGCCAAAGCCATGAATATCGAAATAAGGAGCATTAACCATGACTGAAAAAACAACAATTTCCAACTCCCTGCTCAAGCACCTACCCGCCGCCCAACAGCGCGCCCTGCAGCGCTCGGTGGTCTTTGTCGGTGCCACCTTCGGCACCTTCCTGCTGCTTTCGCTCTACTCCAGGGCCCATGCGGCCGGCGGCTCGTACGTCGTCGACGATGGCGGCATCAACGACCCCGGCCAGTGCAATATCGACACCTGGTACAAGAGCGGTCGACACCACGCCGCCAACGGCGAAACCGTGCTGTCGGCGGACTGCACGCCGACCGGCCTGCCCTCCGTGCAACTCGGTGCCGACATCAACCGCAGCCGCGATGACGGCGAGCACACGACGATGCTGAGTCCACACTTCAAGGCCTCGATTTTCACTCGCCAAACCCTGGGGCTCGAAGCCGCTGTCCTGGTCCAGGCCCATCTCGCCACGGCTCGCCGGCATGCCTTCGACGGCGCCGACCTCGCGCTGCCACTGACCTACACGCCGTTCGAAGCCTTGCGCCTGACCGTCAGCGGCGGCTGGTACCACGCCCATAACGACGGCGCGCCCAGCGAGGGCCTGACCTGGGGCAGCGGTGTGGAATACGACGTACTGAAATCGCTGACCCTGGTGGCAGAGCGTTTCGGCCAACAAGATGGCGATCAGGGATGGCAGGCCGGACCGCGCCTGCATATTGGCAAAAACCTCGACATCGACCTGGTGGCCGGTCAACACCTGTCGGGCGACCGTGACCGCTGGTTCACCAGCGGAGCCACTGTGCGCTTCTAAGCGCCCCGCAACGAACCTGGCGCTTGCCTGCCAGGTTCATCAGACTTACTGCCCAGGCACCTCATCCAGCAGCAGGACCTGGCGCTCGCTCAATAGATCGCCGATTGCAGCAGCCATGATCCGATAGTGCTCGGTGTTGCGGTGGTGTTCGATGGCGTCATGGTTGGTCCAACGCTCGACGAAGACAAAACGCTCAGGGTCGGCCTGATCGACATGCAGGACATACTCACGACAGCCGGCTTCGGCGCGGGACGGGACCACGCAAGCCCTGAGATGGGGTTCCAGTTCGGCGGCCTTGCCCGGCTTGGCATGAAGGATGGCCACAACACGAATTTCATGATTCATGGGATTTCCTGGAAAAGGGAGATGAAGTCGTGAGCGATCATGAGCCCTTGCCCCGCTGCCTTCAAGTCAAAGGAGAGCATTAGCCACGGCAGCGACGTTGATGAAGCCCGGGTTTTCAGCGGCAGACGAACAACACAACCCGGCTTCGCGCCGGGCCGTGTGTCTCAAGGTTTGAGCGGCAGTTCTTCGTCAAGCTCCGACAGGCTCTTGCCATCGTCGGGGTGTTTCCAGGTTTGCGGCGGCACCTCTTGATCGGTTTCGTCGCTCGGGCTCTCACTGAGCGGCTCTTGATCCTCATCCGGGATCGGCACCTTGCGCCAGGGCATGGCCTGGACGCGCGAGTGCGCAGACGCCGTGAACGGGAAAGCAGGTTGAGTATCCATACGCACCTCGCGTCAGCAGCCCGGACCATCCGGGCTGTCAATCAAGTGTAGGCAATACCGGAACACCTTGCCCCCCCCTGTAGGAGCAACTGTCTTGACCGTTTTTTGAAAGTGATTTCAAGGGACGGTCAAGCTCCCACAGCTCCAGGCCATGCAATTTTTTAAGGAAATAACCGCCGCAGCACTTCACCGCGCGCGTCCAGCAAGGTACGCATGCCCTGCTCCAGTCGAGCTCGCAGCAGGTAGAAGCCGCCCTCCAGCAAAAGCAGCTCCAGTTCCTGGACACGCCCTTCGGCGGCCCATTCACTCAAAGCCTGAAGGTTCATTGCGACACCACCGGCTGCCGGCGGAAAAACAGGGTCACCTGACCCAGTTCGACGCCGAGCTTGCTCATGCTCGAACGATTGATCAAGGTGTCCTCATCCATCAGGTACATCCAGTCGTCGAGGCTCACCTCCCAGGTCGAGCCGTCCACCGGCAGTTTCATCTGATAACGCCAGCGCAGGGCATTGCCCGCCACTTCGCCGTACGCCTCGCCGACCACATCCGCGGCACGGCCGGTCCAGCGCCCGGAGGCCCCCGGGGTCAGGGTCCAGATCCGCTGCTGGCGGCTGCCGTCGCTATAGAGGAAATGTTCATCGAGAATCAGTTGCTCACCTTCGCGGCGGCTGGCGATCTGTACATGGAAGCGCTTGGCCACCTCCCCCGAACGCTTCTGGAAGATGCCCCAGGCCTCCACCGGTTGCGAAAAGAAGCGCACCAGATCGAGTGAGGGACGTTCGGCGGCGTAGTGATCGACTTCGACATTGCCGCAACTGCCCAGCAAGAAGCAACAAAGCGCCATCAGCAGGATCCGCATGCTCGAACACCTCGTAGACTCAGACTTATCGCAGGACAGCGCCCTAGACATTATACAAAAATTATTTTTTGTAAAGGTCTTATCGAAAGCTTCCAATGCTTGAGCCAGATCGGCTCATTCATGAGTTTGAGAGCAATACAGAGCACCAGAAGCCGTGCTGAACGGCACAAAAATCCCGCCTACTTGGTGATTTTAACCGCCAGATTCCAATACGACGCGCCGTGCCGGCTCGACCGCACCGAAGAGAACAAGTCGCGCTATCGACAGGATCGCTCAAAAAAATCAACAAAAAAAGGATAAAAACCGAAAGACAGGCATAGCCTCGAAGACCTGTCGCGATAATTTCCTATACACTTTAAAACAGATGTACAGGAATTATCCTCACACAGAGTCGATATCAAAATGACCTCATTGATATCACCCCGTACTGTTCGGAAAAGTCGAATTTCCCGGACATGGAAGTGGTGCCCACAGTATTTTGAGCCGGGTTAGTGAAAGCAATCGCTATGCATTCGATCAGGCCTTCCGGGTAAAGGCTGTCGTATTGGCCGCTCGGCTCGCAATACCCTGCTATCTCAGTATCAACTTCCTACCCCATGCGGTGTACCAGCCGGCGGCCTGCATCCGCGCCACGCTGGAAGCGGCAAAACGCTTCAACTTCCCGACCAGCCGAATCATCTTCGAAGTCACCAAAAACGAGTACCTGGTCTATAAGCAGCACATCAAGCAAATTATGCTGGAATATAGAAAACAAGGCTTCAAGACCGCTATTGACGACTTTGGCGCAGGTTATTCCGGGCTCTGTTTTCTCGCCGAGTTTCAACCCGACATCGTCAAGCTGGACATGGAGCTTATCCGAAATATCCACGACGACCGGGTAAGGCTGGTCATCGTCGAAAGCGTGCTGAACATGTGTCGATCTCTCGACATGCGGGTGATTGCCGAGGGCGTCGAACTTTTCCAAGGCTACCTGTTCGCCCGCCCGCAGTTCGAAGCCCTGCCCTGCATCACATGGCCAACAGAACCCGCGGATAACCGCCAGGACGCTTGAACAAGCCGTCGACCTGCTCCGCGCACCGGTAAAAAAGCCCGTGCTAGCATGCTGCCTTTGCCCTGCAAACAGGGCTGACAGCGGAGAACAGAGATGGTTGAAGGTCAGCGATTCGCGGCGTTTCTATTCGATATGGACGGGACACTGCTCAACTCCATCGCCAGCGCCGAGCGCGTCTGGGCCAGATGGGCAAAGCGCCACGGCCTCGATGTGCAAGCCTTCCTGCAGACCATTCACGGTGTACGCAGTATCGAGACCGTGCGTCGCCAGAACCTGCCGGGCGTCGATCCCGAGCGTGAAGCGGCGGCAATCACCCAGGCCGAAATCGACGATGTCGAGGGCGTGATCGCCATCGAGGGCGCGAAAGCCTTCCTCTCCAGCCTGCCACCGGAGCGCTGGGCGATTGTCACCTCGGCGCCACGGGCCCTGGCCGAACGCCGGATGGCCGCGGCCGGCCTGGACTTTCCCGCATTGGTGATCACCGCCGAAGACATCGCCCACGGCAAGCCGGCGCCCGATTGCTACCTGCTGGCGGCGCAACGCTTGGGCGTCAACCCACAAGACTGTCTGGTATTTGAAGATGCCCCAGCGGGCATCAGCGCCGGCGAAGCCGCTGAGGCCCGGGTGGTAGTGATCAGTGCCACCCACGCGCACCCGATGGAAACTCCGCACCGGGTGCTGGCCGATTACCGGCAGGTCGCCGTCGACATCAGCGAACAGGGCCTGGCGCTGGTCCGGGCCTGATCGCATCCGTCAGGCGTACCGTACGCCCAGCGAAGCCAGGGCCTTCCAGTAATCCGGGTAGGTCTTGGCCACGCAATCGGGGTCCTGGATGCGGATACCGGCGACTTTCAGCCCGGCCAGGGCGAAGCACATGGCGATGCGATGGTCGGAATGAGTGTCGATCAGGGCATCGCAGGTGCTGCCGGCCAGGGCCGGATCGGCGGCGACCAGCAGGTCGTCACCTTCCACGCTCGCCAGGCCCGGACGAATACCATTGAGGCCATCGAACAGCGCCTGGACCCGATCGCACTCCTTGACCCGCAGGTTCGCCAGCTCGACGAAACGCACCGGGGTCTTATTGAACGCCGCCAGCACCGCCAGGGTCGGGATCGCGTCCTGCATCTGCGAACCATTGATCACGGCCGGCATGTGCGGGAACTGCTGGATCAGCTCCAGCGCCTTGGCGTCCGGCTGGGTGAAGTCTGCACCGGCCACGCCCAGGTCGATATGACCGTCGGTCAGGGCTTGCGCCGCCCACAGGTAAGTGGCCGCCGAAGCGTCCGGTTCGATCCGGTAGTCGCAGGCCTGGTAGCCGGTGGCGGCGACGCGCCAGAGGGTCTCGTCCAGCACTTCCACCCGGGCACCGAAGGCCTGCATGCAGGCGATGGTCAGGTCGACATAGCCGCGGGCACCGATGTCCTTGCCGGTCAGCGCCACCTCGATCGGCGCCTCGCCGCAGGCCGCCAGCATCAGCAACGCCGAGACGTACTGACTGGACAGGCCGCCGTCGATCTCGAAACGCTTGGCCTGCACGCCGCCACGCCCATTCACAATCACCGGTGGGCAACCCGTCTCGCTGGAAACGTCCAGGCCACCGCGTTGCAGGGCTTCGAGCAGCGGGCCGATCGGGCGCTTGCGCATATAGTGGTCGCCATCCAGCACCACGCGGCCGTTGACCGTGGTCACCGCGGCGGTCAAGAAGCGCACCGCGGTCCCGGCATTGCCGAGGAACAGCGCTTGTTCCGGCACTTGCAGCTTGCCGTTGCCGGTGACCACGAAGGTGGTCTCGTCCGGCTCGTCGATCTGCACGCCCATCTGCCGCAGGGCGGTGGACATATGGCGGGTGTCATCGCTTTTCAGCGCGCCGGACAGGCGGCTGGTGCCCTTGGCCAGGGCGGCGAGCAACAAGGCCCGGTTAGTGATCGACTTCGAACCGGGCGGCGTCACCTTGCCGTTCAGGGACGCGTTCGGCGGGATCACGGTGAGGGTTTGCTGCACAGCCATTCATCAACTCTCCAGGCTCGAAAGATAAGCGCACACGCTCGTGCACCTCGACAGTCCGCCATGATGCCATTAATGCGCCCGCTCGATCACCCGTTTCCGTCGTCGACAGCAATAAGGCGATATCGACCATAGGGGAGCCGGGCCATAAAAAATAA
>NZ_JALLIX010000021.1 GCF_023242365.1 Pseudomonas sp. MWU13-2100 | reverse complement strand
AGGGCTACGTATTAATAGGGAGTTTCCTCGGCTCGAGATCGCGCGGGCTTATCGGGCCGCGTTGGGCGGCGAGAGCCAGAATGGTGTGATGCGAGGTTTCCATGTCGCCATGATGTTGCATTACGTCGGCAGTTATAAATATCTACCGACAAAACACAACGGCGTCGTTATGTGCGAGCGAGTGATCCAGAGCTACCACGAAGGACAGCTTTAACCCGAGCCGCCATCTCAAGAGCCTGGGAAGTAGCGACAGATCCCACTGATCAAGCAACCAGCGCTGGATGACTAGCGCTCCACGCGGCGCGCGCAGTTGTCTCCCTGTACCTGTGGCGAAAATGTGCCAAGCGTCGCATTGTGCTGGCGCAAAGGCGTGGTTGCCCGGGCTCAGTCGTCCGAGGGGCGTTGTTCAGCCTTTAGCGCTTGGCCGGCGGCGGTCAGGCGATAGCGTTGCTTGCTGCTGTTGTGAGTGAAAACGGGACGATTTATTTAGGGAGGGCGTGCAGATGGGGTGGTGTGATCGAGATCCACAGTGCTCATCAATGCCCACGCGTCGCTTTCCAAGTGCTGTACTCAGACGGTCGCAAGCCATAACGTGCCAGCATTCCCTCATGCAGACGCCGAAGTTCTTCAATGAGCAGAGCCTTGACGCTGGGCTGTTCGGGTTCCGGAACACTATCGCTCACGACTTGCTGAATCACGGTGAGTGGGTCAAGTTCCGGATGTTGGATAACGCTACGGATCGCGTGCTTGATGAGGTCGCGCCAAGCCAGTCGCAAAGGGTCTGGTTCGGCCAGGTCCTGTTTGATGGCCAGATACTCCTGCGTCGAGCGCTCATAGGCCCACACATACAGGTCTCGCAGCAATTCCACTCGGGTCATTTCATACACGCCGAGTGTGGCCCGGCTGTAGGCTTGCTCCGGTACGTCCAGAAATGTCAGTGGGCACAGGTTGGCGTGGAACAGCGGCAGGTTCGCGGCCAGTCGGGAGGTCCGTTTGTTGATGTCAGCGAAGGGTTGCAGATAGGGCAAGTGCACCATCATGAAAAAGGATTGTTCGAACGGGTCACGAATCTGGTTGGCCTTGCCGAGCAGTACGTCCAGGGCATCTTGGATTTGCTGGGGGGTAGACAGCGGGCGATAGACACTTTGGCCGATATCGACGGCATGTTGGCGAACCCGTCCTTCATCCGAAGGGTTGGGTAACAGGTTTTCCGCCAGGGCACTGTGCAGGTTCATTACGGTGTAGCGGTTGAACTCGGCACTGTCGATATTTTCCACCAACAGTTCGATTGCCGTCTTATGGTTCAGAATCATCTGCGTTTCGAGGGCCGCTTTGCCTGGCGCCGTCTTGCCATGCTCGATGAGTTCACGCGTATCGAGACGTGAATAGGTGTTGCCTTCCAGGTGGCTGGATGCCCAAGACAAATCGACGAGCAAGCGATTGAGAATGGCGCGGCTGTAGGTGCCGGCAGGCTCATTGAGATCGGCGGTTTTGCCCATCTTGTGCAATTGGCGGCGCAGCGATTCGGACAAATACCACGTCTCATTGGGATGGTAGGCGTCCAGAAAGTCACGCTGGTAGCCCACGGGCTTGCGCGCTTGCGGGGGCAGGTTGATGTAGGCAAGCACTTCTTGGCTGTCGGCCGAGAGGGGGATGGCGCTCGGAAAACTATCGAGTGGGGCGTTCAGTGGCTCAGTCGTGGCTGCTGGGGAGCCAGCGCTGAAATAGCGGCGCGCCCGGCCATCACCTTGTGCGGTGACTTGACCGCTCTCGATCAGCTTCGCGATCAGACGCTGGGCAGTGCGCCTGGCAATGCCGTCGTGTTGTGCAAGTAGCTCGGCCAACGTCAATCCGTGGCTGGATGCCTGAATGCTGCTCAGTAATTCGATGCTGGATGACATGGCTGTGTTGGCGCAGTTTGAGAAGGGGATGGCGCGATTGTGGCGCGGTTTGTAGAACTGCGCCAGTTATGTTGGCGCAGGTGGCGCGGTTCTAGACTGATCCGCGTGCTTCGAGATGCTGATCCGGTACACCCTGTACCTGTGGCGAAAATGTGCAAAGCGCCGCATTGTGCTGGCGCAAAGGCGTGGTTGTCTGGGCTCAGTCGTCTGAGGAGCGTTGCTCAGCCTTTAGCGCTCGGCCGGCCGCAGTCAGGCGATAGCGTTGCTTGCTGCTGTTGGGCTTGTCTGGAATGGTCATCTCGACCACGCCAAGCGCCAGCAGCGGGGCCAAAACCTGTTCGCGGAACTTGCTGCGGTTGCTGCGCCCGACGAAGGTCATCAGCTCGGGCGCGGCGTGGTCGCCAGTCATCCTGCACAGCAGCGTAACCTGCTCTTGCTGCAAGGGCGGGCCTGTTTCGGCTTCTTTTCCTTCGGCGGTGGACTCGATTCCTGCTTGGTCCCTACTTGGTCCCGAAAGAGGCCCGCTTTCTACGGCCCGCTGAATCACCACCCTGAACTGGTTACCCTGCCGGTCGTAGTCCAGCCTGATCATTGGCCAGGCGTCGATCGCACGCGGGATGCCCGTGCCCAAACCGCGATAGGGGAAGATGTGCACAGCATGGGAGGTGAGCGTCGGGTTACGACGGTTGGACAGGTCGAATCGAATTTTCTCGGTATCGAGCACGTCAGGCAGGTGTCCGGGGCTGATCAGTTCGATGCGATCGGCGAAGATCATGATCCGGATCGAGGCGCTGAGCGAACGTCTGAAAGCCAAAGGCAAGGCTCCCGGCGGTGTCGTCGCTATGTCCTATCACGAACTCAGCATTGAAGAACGCGTCACGATCCAACTGGGCCTGGAACAAGGCTTCAGCCAGAGAAAGATCGCCCGCTTGATCAACCGAGCCCCCTCGACCATCAGCCGAGAACTGCGACGCAATCGAGAGGACGGTAGTCGCTATGGGGTACAAACCGCTCAGCAACGCATGCAGGTCCGCCGTCGCCGCTGTCGACCCCCGCGCAAGCTGTTGCCCGGCAGTGAACGTTTCGATTTGGTGGTCCTGATGTTGCGCGAACGTTTGTCTCCCGAACAAATTAGCGGCAAGCTTCGCCACATGAACATACCCAGCCTCAAAGAAGCCTACATCTGCCGTGAGACGATCTACAGCGCGATCTACGCCCTGCCGGTCGGTGAGCTGCGCAAGGCTGATCATCTGCTTGCGCCAGGGCAAAACCGCCCGTCGGCCACGTTCCGGTGGCGTGGACCGACGTGGGCAGATCCCCGAGATGCTCAGTATTCACGTACGCCCGCCCGAGGTTAACGACCGGCTGACGCCGGGACATTGGGAGGGCGACCTGATCAAGGGCAAGGCCAATGCCTCGTCGGTAGGCACCTTGGTGGAGCGCACCAGTGGTCATCTGATGCTGGTGAAAATGCACGATGCGACGGCGACCTCGGCGATGGAGGGCTTCAGTGCGGCGCTCAATCGCATGCCTCTGGCGATACGCAAAAGCATGACCTACGACCAAGGTCGAGAGATGACGCGACATGCCGAGATCACCCAGAAGACAGGTGTGGCGATTTATTTCTGCGACCCGCACAGCCCTTGGCAGCGTGGCAGTAACGAGAACATCAACGGACTGATCCGCCAATACCTGCCCAAGGGAACGGACTTGTCGGTACACAGCCAGGAAGAGCTCGACGCCATTGCCTTGCAACTGAACATGCGCCCCCGCAAGCGCTTCGATTTCAAGTGTCCGATCGAAGTCATGAGCGAAGTGATGCAAAAGGCCGTGGTCATGCGTCATGATGCCCCGGCTTCAATTCAATAACTGTGTTGCACTCAGCTCCTGCAACCGCCCTTACAAATCCCAGTTGGAGCGGTGGCTGAAAAAACCGGCTGTGACACCTCACTGCCCAAGCTCGATCCGCAAGATGAGGAAAGCCCAGCTTACCGGGGCAACATCCTAGAGCCTATTGTCGCAACACATTACACCCGGCGCAGTGGTCATAGGGTCCGCTAGGTCAATGCGGTGCTGCAACATCCTGATCTCAAACTGGCCTACATGCTGGCCAACATCGACCGTGAAGTGATCGGCGCGCCAGAAGTGCAGATTCTCGAATGCAAAACCGCCGGCATAAATGGCGCACGCCTCTGAAAAGAGGGTGTGCTCGAGTATGTACAGTTGCAAGTCATGCACCAGGACAAACAATCAGGGTACCCTCGAAAGCCAGACGCCTCACTGCACGACCCGTCCCCGGCCTACCTGCGAGGCCTTCTGGAGACAGCAGGTATCACCCAAGAAGCAGCAGCGACCGCACTCGGCATCACTGACCGGGTTATGCGCTACTACTTGAGCAGCCCAGAGTCGGCTACCTACCGACCAGCGCCCTATGCAATCCAGTACGCGCTTGAGCAGCTGGCGGCATACGCTGCGAAGAAGCGAAGCGTTAAACACGCCTGAGTTCCTGGGTGGAAAACCGACCACCACATACCCGGGCCATGCGCGAGCTCGGCGGGATCGAGCGCACGCTGTTCATCCTAGACTGGCTGCAAAGCGTCGAGCTGCGCCACCGTGTACATGCAGGGCTGAACGAGGGCGAGGCCCGCAACTCCCTGACTAGGGCGGTGTTCTTCACCCAGCCCGCCAACACCCACCTGCCAATAAGACTCCCCCCACGAGCAAGGAAATGCTATCTTTATCACTGTATGAAAAAACAGTACAATGCAAAGCATTCATGGACAGGACTTCCACCTGATCTCGATCAGTAGCGCTGATAAAAAATCTCAAACCGCTCCAGTAAGCCAACCGGCCAACTGGCTGCAGTCAGCTCCCGGCCCCTAACAACCAAGCCAGAACACCTCTTCTAATGATGTAAGAATATGCATAATGGTGCACAATCGCACCATACAATCAAACGATGAAAACCGTATATGGCACCTAGCCCCGCTACCACCGGCCGTAAGACCGTTAGGACTTCCGTCATGCTGCCTGAAGATGCTCACCTTCAGGTCCAAGCGCTGGCAGACGCTAACAACGTCTCATCCGCATGGGTCATCCGCATGGCCATCCAACGCTTTCTAAATGAATACCAAGGTCAGCTGGAATTGCCTCTACGGCTGTCCACACGATCAGGATCTGACTCAAATGACTGAAGACGTCATTCTCCGCAAGCTAGCGCGCCTGAAAACCGGAGCAAAGCCACGTGTTTTGGACCTTTTTTCCGGTTGCGGAGGAATTTCCCTCGGATTCGAGGCCGCTGGCTTCGATATGCGTGCCGCTGTCGAATTTGAACCAAATGCAGCCAAATCTCATGGACTGAATTTCCATGATGGCGCCGAAGTTCATAGTCAGCCTATCGACATCACCCAGACTTCCCCTGCAGAACTTTGCTCCCGCCTTGGCGTTGGCGAGGTGGCAGATGCTTTTGACGTTGTGGTTGGCGGACCTCCGTGCCAAGCATTTGCACGGGTAGGTCGCTCTAAACTGCGAGAAATAGAGGCTCATCCCGAAGCATTCATCCATGACCCCAGAGCACAGCTTTACAAGAAGTACCTGGAGTTTGTTGACGCGTTTCAACCTCTTGCCGTTCTAATGGAAAACGTACCCGATATCCTGAACCATGGCGGACAGAACATCGCAGAAGAAACGTGTGAAGTGCTGGAAGCCAAAGACTATGTCTGCGGCTATACGCTTCTGAATGCGGCCTTTTATGGCGTCCCCCAAATGCGTGAGCGGATGTTCCTGATTGGTTATCGCCGGGAGCTTAGACAACAGGTATCGTTTCCCTCACCAAGCCACTGGCTGGTGCTGCCGCCAGGATATGAGGGGTCACGCTCAGTGGCGCTGAAGTCGCTTCGTGGTCTCCTTGACGAAGCACACTCCTATATCGAGCCACCGGCCGCCACCCCTGACCTGCCTCCGGCGATAACTGCCGAGGACGCGTTGAGTGATCTACCAGCGATCTACGCCAGGGAGCTCCTGGCCGAAGGGAAAATTGCCCGAGGTGCCCGGCGCTTCGATACGCCAGCGGGCTACAACCGCAAGAACCCTTCTACTTACGCAACGCTTATGCGTACGTGGCCCGGTCACGAGGCTGCTAAAGAAGGCCCGAAGGATCACGTCATACGTTATCTCCCACGAGACTACGAACTGTTTTCTCGCATGAGCCCGGGCGACCAGTATCCCCAGGCGTACGCACATGCAGTAGCGATGTTCGAGGAGCGTCTCGTTGCTGCGCGAGCGAAGGGCGAAATTCTCACAGAAGGCTCTGCTAAATACAAAGCTCTCTGGGATTCAATTGTACCGCCGTACGACGCCAGTAAGTTTCCAAATAAGTGGCGAAAAATGTGGCGCAACCAACCTGCCCGTACGCTGATGGCACATCTTGGCAAAGACGGGTACAGCCATATCCACTATGACAGCAAACAGTCGCGGACGATCTCTGTACGCGAAGCTGCCCGGCTGCAGTCCTTCCCAGATGGATTCTTATTCAGCGGTACAATGAACCCTGCGTTCAAGCAAATTGGTAATGCGGTTCCACCGCTGCTGGCGAAAGCTATCGCCACACAAATGATGACTGCGCTCACACAAAAGGAAAGGGAGACCGGGGATGAACCTAGAAGAGCGGCAGCGACAGTTTCTTGAGGCAACGCATAAGTATTTCGGGGGTACCAAAACCACTCGCACGAGTAAACTTTTCGGAGTCTCGAACAGCGCGAAAATCGTAGAAGGCGGAGTGCAGATCGGGGTACCGAACCTCAAAGCCGTCCGTGAGGATGCAGATGCAGATGCTTTCACCTTTGCTTGCGTGATGAAGTTCCCCCCAGAGGACGAAGTCTATTTCTCGGTGCTGATCCGGAAAGACAAAGCGAACTTCCTAAAGCGCCTCGCTGAAATGATGCGTCTGGGTGCGGCCGCAAAAAAGACCTCCGGAGAAAAATGCGACGAGGAGATCGAGGAAGAAGCCGATGAGCCAGAGAAACCAGAGAAGCCGTTCAAGTACAGTCATTCCAACAACCTCGTAGCTATCTACTTAGCAGGGGACGGCCGGCTGTGGATGCGTAACTCTGGCTTCTGGAACAGCATGAAATTTGATTTAACTCCGTTCGGACCTGGAGTTGAGCCAGATGAGATCGTTGTAGCGCTGTATCCACCAACAGCGTCGGCACGTCGGAGTCTATTGGCCCGCGAATTCATTGGTTGGCTCGGAGCTCTTGCTGGACAGGAGAAGATTCACGAGCTTTCGGTCTGGGCCGATACAGCGACTCTCAAGCCCTCTATGTACCGGATGCCGTCGAGTATCCCCGTAGCGGACATTGAAGCCGCAGTCAAATCGCAGGGCGGTCACTATCCGAACGGAGAAGTGCGCCGCTTCCATGCTGCGCTGAACTTTCTGAGTCACAAACACTTCGTCATCCTCTCTGGCCTGTCGGGGACAGGTAAAACGCAGCTCGCGTTGAAGTACGCCCGTGCGGTCCATGGACTGACAATGGAGACAGAATCCGATCCTCTGATTTTTGAATGCCCAGTACGCCCCGAGTGGACCGATCCAACCGGACTGACGGGCTATTACGACGTGCTGACTAACCGGTACGTCGTCCCGCCTTTCCTTGAGGCTGTACTGGTGGCCACTGCACACCGCGAATCACCTGTGTTTGTTGTGCTCGATGAAATGAACTTAGCTCGGGTCGAATATTACCTTTCCGATGTTCTGTCGTGCATGGAGACCAAGGGAGCGCTACAACTTCACTCCAACGGTATACCTTTGGAAGGTACCACGGGAGCCAGTATTCGCGCCGAGCTGCCATTGCCCCCGAACTTGTTCATCATCGGCACTATTAATGTTGATGAAACGACCAATCCAGTCAGCGATAAGGTGCTCGACCGGGCATCGGTAATCGATATGTCGATGGTGGATGTACCTGGGTTCCTCACATCTCTTGAGGCTCAGCACCCAGATCTCAAAAATGCACGCGTAGCAACCGAAGCGAAGCTGACGGAAATTCACCAACTAATGCAGCCACATGGACTGGGGTTCGGTTACCGGCTCATTGAAGAGTGCGTGCGTTATCACGCCTTCGATGCGGAACACCTCAAAACCCCTTCGGCAGAGGTAACCGACCAGCTGTTGGTGCAAAAAGTCTTAGTCAAGTTGCGCGGTGCCGAGCGGCAGCGCTCACTACTCACCAGCCTCGAAAAGGCCTGTCAAGGCCTGCCTAGAGCAGAGTCTTATGTCCGAAAACTACTGACGGATCTAGACGATTTCGGTTCCTTCCAGGCGATGCGCTAACTGTGACGGAGCTCTATATCCAGGCCCAAGGTGTCGGGCCAGCTTGGCAGGTCTGGCCGATACCGGATTTAATCCCCCCGGGAGTAGTGCGGGAAGGTACCTTTTATCTTTTTGAACTGAGAGACAGCGACGACGCCCTGAACGCTGATCTACTGATAGACGACGTACCGGCTGAAGCGCTGCGGTCTCGTCAACCGAACGTGGCGCGCTGGCGCTGGGAGCCGGGCTTTCACGCCGGCGTTGTAGAGGCGGTGCTCCGTCTCCCTGGTACAGGCACACGCCGCTTTGAAATTACAACCGACCCTGATCTGCGTAAGCTCACAAGGGACGACTTCGATACAATGGTGCGCGAAGTGCTGGAAGACACCTTCGCACTGTTCTCACTCAGCGCATTCCGCAAAAGCATAGCTCGCCAGCGCGGTAACAAACCTCCTCCACTCGCACGACTCGAATTCCTGCGCTCGCGCGTGGAAAAGATCGCTGAAGCGATTGCCGCAATTGCCCGCTCGCCGCGCCACTTCCTACGCTCCGAGGAGGTCACCGTGCCAGCGCACCGAGCAACGCGTGCGACGGGACCTGAAATCATCAAATCGTTCCGGTCCGGCGCAATCCGTACCGAAACGGTTCGACCTTCACGACTGCCTGCCGCACTGAAAGGTCGCTTGCCTGCTCAAATCATGTTACGGCAGAGCCGAAACAGTGTGGACATACAGGAGCATAGGCAGATCAAAGCATGCCTCAAGTCATGGTCAGCATGGCTTGCAAGTGTTGCCGAAGTCCTCGCAAAAACCGATACATCTTACGATTCGGATGTCAGAACGACCGCGAGTAACTGGGCACTCCGCACGCGAAAAATTGCCCGCCGTCTCAACGACCTCTCTGGCTCGGGCTTCATGACTGACGTTGGAGAGGGGCCAGCGCTACTGCGCATGAGTTCACTGTTTCGTAACGATCCAGTCTACCAACGCTTTTACCTGCTTTGGCAGGATATGAACCTAGGGCTTGCTGCGCTCTTCGGCGACTTCTTGCAGATGCCATTGGCGAGAACATATGAGCTATACGAGCTCTGGTGCTTCCTGCGACTTCTGCGCGCAGCTGTTGAGGTGTATGGGCCTACCGGCGTGGATCTGAGCAGTCTATTTATTTCCACCGCCGAGGGGAGCGTGACAATTGCAGCCGGCGCTGTAATAGTCCCGATCGGGGCAGGCAAGGTACTGTGTTTTCAGCGGAAGTATTCCGAATACTGGATAGAGTCCGATGGGGAAGGAAGTTTCAGCCGTTCGATGATTCCAGATATCGTTCTCGCCGGCACGGGTCTCGGCAGCAGCCCGGAGCGGCGCGTCATTGTCCTGGATGCTAAGTACCGCATAAACAGCGGATTAAACGAGGCGCTAAACTCGATCCATACCTATCGCGATGCATTGGTTCAAGAAACCTCAAGCGGGCAGGTCGAAGGTGTCGTGACGGCGGCTTACCTGCTCACGCCACATGTGCCAACTCTGAACACCGACTTCCGTACCACGCCTGTACCAGGTCGTCTTTTTCATCCGCAGTATCGCAAAAAGTTTCGCTTCGGCGCGGTTAAGTTAAGACCCGGCATGAGCCAGAGTGAGCTGAAGGACTGCCTAAAATCCATAGTCGAGGATGCTGCCTCGTAGAGGAGTAATGAATGGCTGACGTACTTACTGCCAAACAGCGCCAACTCAACATGAGCCGCATCCGTAGCCGTGATACCAAACCAGAAATGCTGATTCGGTGTGGACTGCACGCGAGAGGGCTGAGGTATCGACTATATGACAGAACCCTGCCCGGACGTCCCGATCTTGTTTTTCCGCGATATCGCACAGCAGCATTCATCCATGGCTGCTTCTGGCATTTCCACAGGTGCGCACTTTCAAAACTGCCAGAAACACGAAAGGACTTCTGGCGCCAAAAGCTTGAACTTAATGAAGCCAGAGACCAAAAAGCAGTAAGCGACCTTTTGGCCGCAGGTTGGCGCGTCCTTGTGATTTGGGAATGCGCACTGCGAGGGCAGCAGCGCATGTCTCAGATCGATCTACTTGATCGTGCGTCTAGATTCATTCGTGACACAGAGCCTGCGATGCTGATCATTTCATCACTAAACGAACCATCTACTTGAAACCAAGTATTACAACCACTGCTAAAATCTATAGTCAGACTGTAGCCGTTTTCCTGACTGTTCGACCGCGTCGGTTTGGGTAAAGATCTTGGATGAGCAGTCAGGGTCCTTCCTTACCAGCTAAACAAAAAAAGCGGCATTTCGACGGCGAGGCGGTGAGTAAAAAAATGGGCAATCGTCGGGCCAAGTTCAAAAATCGTAGCCCCCACCTCGAGCAGACATCATGACTGCCATGTCTACCCCTCAGACAATCACTAGTCGTATGGAGCTCCCTGAATCAAATCGGACAAGAACCCATACTTCGGAACCTGCGGGGTCCCGATGACCATGGCACGATCCAATCCACTATTGACCGTCTCGCAGGCAGTCTCTGGCAGCAACACGCAGGCATGACAGGCGGCCTTGTTCACCCGCCGCGAACCCGTACCACCCAGATCCTCCGAGCACACAGGATCGGCGGAACACCAAGACGCACGCGAGAGAGCCCTGTGCACCAAGGGCCCGAACAGCTCAGGCCGGCCAATGCGGACCAGTCCGCCCAGACTCCCTTCCGAATCCCCGGCGGCCGTAAAGATGAGAAATGCGGCCATTGGGGCCTTCGGATCGCTCGACACGAAGATTCGTTCTTTCAGCGCGGCTGACGAGTAACCGCACTCGAACACCATTTGGTTAATCATGATGTGCGCCAGAGTATGAACCAGTAGGTAGCGGGCGGCCCATTGCGGCGTCCAGGCGTTGCTCTGGAGAGGCGGCAGGAGATTCAGTTCGTTGCCCATGCGGTCTACAAACGCTTGGTCGAGTCGCTCCTCTAGCCAAGTCGCGTTATCAATGAGCCATTGTTCTACGGCGAACTCGTTCAGCTCAATATAAATTCCTTCGCCGTAGTTCTTGACTGCGGGTAGCCACTGAATTGCAGATTCTGGCGGATGCAAGAAAAGTTGGTTCATGGCGGATGTCGGCATGCCCGCGAGTGGGTCTCGCGCCCGTATCAAGCGCTCGAACCCGCAAAACACTCGGGTCTCGCGCAATCGCTCAACCAAGTTCACCCGTCCAAACCACTGTTTCAGCTCATCCGGAACCAAGCTCTTGATGACTCGGAGTTCCTCGTCCACGCCAAGTTCGACTTCATGACGCAGTACGTTGTACTCGGCCCGCCTGAATGTCAAAGTTTGGGATTCAGACGAAACAGGCTGGGGAGCATCGCTGGATAGAGAAGTCCCTCGGCTGAGGGATTCGATAGCCTGCATGATCGACTCGTCATCAGGAAGGCTTTGGTAATGTGGTTTCAGTATTTCTTTAAGCTTCATTAGGGCAGTCGAGCGATCTCCCATCTGGAGGAGGAGTTTGGCCGAGGACAGATCCATGTCATCCCGCCGCAGAACCTTCTGTATGTCTGCGACAGTTCGTTCGCTGGTCATATCAGGCAGGTAGATCGAGGACAGGGTCTTGCCGAAATAGATGTTCGACTGGTTGATCAGCACGGCCACCGGAAGTGCGCCACAAGGCTGAACTGACTGGCCTAGCCACGGGCGTTCACCGCCGCAGTTGATGTCTGCGGAACGAAGTCCAGACTTCACAACTTGATCCCGTTGCGGATTAAGCTCCATTCCCATAGAGCCCGCCAGTGTTCTTGACTTTTCGCAACGCTTGCAGGAGACCCTTACGGACCGCAGATCCGGGCCGCCCGTATCGCTCAGAACCAAATCACTGTCACTTGGGCATTCGCACCCACACCAAGCCTTCCACGGAAAATCCGCGATATGTCCTTCGCTGCAAACGCTGATGAAGCGAACCGGACGCCAGCGAGCCTGTTTTTCACCCTTTTCTAAAGGGGCCAACTTCTGCGTGTCGAGACTGACCCGGCGCATTTTCCCGCTCAAAATGTCGACATACCAGGTGGGAAAGCGGTGTGTCTGAACCTCCAGTCTGGAGAGACCCGGGTTCTGGTCGTCGAAGCAGTACTCCGGCGGCTGACGGAATTGAGGAACATGGAGTAGCGCGGAAAGTCGGGGCTCGTCGATCACATGCTTGCGCACGGCGGACTCGTCTGCCTTCCAGCCGTGCCGCTCATCCCTCTGCATATGCCAGAAATCCAAGCCACAGACGATGTTGGGAGTGCCGTTCTTGTCGGTGTAGATGCTTCCCGAGCCAAAGGGAGCGATCAGTTGCCCCAGCCGAATCTCACTGGCCATGTTCTGTATGCTCCTCCGCGAAATAGAAATAGTTGCTGCTGATTGCCGCTCGGGCAGTACCATCGACGTTGCGCATGCTGCTGAGAACCCGTGTCCCCTTCAGCTTCTGTTCGCGGGTCGCAAACACGCCGGACCAAAGCATCAAATACTCACCGTCTTTTTTTTGCGGGTACGACCACCATTCCTGTGGGCTGGCCTGCCATTTTCTGCGGAGGTCGCTGTATACCTTGCACATGGCTTTTTGCACGCGAGCCGATTCCGCCGGCTGCTTTTCCATAATGGTTTCGCAGCGCTCGAGTAGTAGGTCAAACGCGTCATCCAGATAGCCGACGTAGTCGCCATAGGACTCGCCGGGGGATTTAGCGTCATGGCACTGCCTAGCCCAGACCAAGAGGACGCCGGCCAGGGCACGCTCCACTGCCTCGACCGAGAACGGAGTGGCCGAGGTGGGCTCGACACGTTCATACAGGCGGCGGTGATAGCTGTGGAACTGCTCGAAATGCGAACGGTCACGACTCTTGCTCGGATTGAACATGCTCAGAATCAGTCCTGGTCGGTTATCCCACTTCCGGCCGACTCGGCCCGTGACCTGGATGTATTGCGCGGTTGACTTGGGCTGGCCGACAACAGCCATTAACGCCAGTCGGTCGATGTCGACCCCTACCTCAATGATGTTGGATGCGAGGCAGGCATCGATGGATTTTTTGTCACTCCAATCCAGCGCCAGCCGGTCCATAAGCTCTACTAGTTGGGCCTGACTCTGGCGGCTGGTCAGTTCTTCCACTTTATTGAGGTAGCGTTGCGTGCTGCCTTTAAGTCCATAGCGAACCGAGTAGTCTTTCATGCGCGCGGCAATGTCAGACTGGAACAAGGTCTGAGCACCACCTAGTTCGCGAAGGCTATTGTAAAACGCCAGAAGCGTCCACCAAGCGTCCTTTCGCTCCTCGAACATCCCAGCCCTGAACATCGCTGCCGAAAACGTGCGGACCTGCGCAGTCAGGAAGGACCGGTAACCACTGGCATGAATGCCAAGGTAGAGGCGTCCCTCTGAAAGCTGGTCATTGTCACCCTTGGCGTAACGGCCAAAAAACGAGTCCCCCATCGCCAGCCCCGGATTGGGAAATAGCTGCAGACTCTCGCGAGCATAGACAGTGCGTACCTGTTCCGTTGCGCCGCGAATGGTGGCCGTCGAGGCAATGATTTTTGGCCGGATCAGGTGCCGGCCTTCCTCTGCAGTGCAAAACCGTTCGATCACGCCTTCATACAGGCCGTAGATCGTACCTAGTGGTCCGGAAATTAGATGAAACTCATCTTGGATGATCAGCCCAGGTGGCTGTCTGACGGGGGAAACATTTCCTTTGCCATCACGACGAAAACCAAACAGTGCGCCTGTTTCCGGCTTCCAAGCCATCATCGCAAACTTATCTGCCGTACCGATAAACATGGACGGCGGCTCGTTATAGATCGCCTCGTCAATCACCTCGACAGGAAGCCTGTCACGCTCGCCACCATATTCACAGTTGACGTCGGAACACTTCAGGTACGGGCGTTTTTCGGAAAAAGCCAGTCCAGCTAGGTTGCTGCCGTTGCCTCTGTTTTTGACGGGGCGGCCGGCGGCATCCTGCTCCAGCCGGCCGATTGTGCTTCGGCACCAAGGACATTCGGTAAGCACCAACGGATTGCCTGCCACGTCGTTGCGGTTGTATTTCTGGATGGCAGTGCTAGCGTCTGCCCAAGTGTTCGGCGAGCCACTAGCTCCAACCCACAACCCAAGCGTAATTCTGGCTTCCCCAATCAGAGGGCGGGCGAACTCCGCATTGCGGCGTAAGCGGATCTGCTCCATCGCGCAGATTAGGCTGGCGGCGCGCTGAAACTGCTGTGTGGTCAACATGCGCAGGGTATAACGCATGAATACGTTGGTGCCGTCGCGACGAAGTTTGTCGTCGGGGCGCGCAATCAGGCGCTGGTGAAACATGTAAAAGGCTGCGACCGCGAGATAGGCTTCGGTCTTACCCCCCCCTGTGGGGAACCAGATCAGGTCAACGATTTCTCGGTCGTCACTACGCCCGTCTATAAGACCGACAATACTCATCAACAGAAAGGCCGCTTGGAAGGCGCGCCAATTGCCGATGTGAGGTTTCTCTGAACTGTCGACCCAGACTTTCCACGGAGTGCGGGGCTGACCTTCCAGTACGTCAGCTGCTACCACGTGGCCGTCGAAACGGACCAAGGGGCGGCGTGAAATCTGTTTGGAGGCTATCTGTTGCAGCATCATCGCCTGATTCGCCAAGCGGAACGCCTCTAGTGCCGTTTCATCTTCCTGCAAAACGGCGATACCTTTGCCTATGCGCACGAGGCACTGCCGACAGCCCTCAAGATGGCGTGCGGCTACCTCATGCAAATGGGGCTCCAATCCTACGCATTCCGCCTCACGCGCCTCGATCCAGGCCGCATACTCTCCGGCGAGACGGTCGAGCGCCTCCCAGCCTGCGCCGCCCCCGGCAAAGGACGATAGGCCTGCCAACTCACGCATTGACAGGGTAACCGGCTTGCCGTCCCGGTCCCTGATGTCGGGCGTCATACTCGGCAGTTCCACAGCCGGCATCACATCGGCGAAAACCGCTTCCGGTGTCGCACCTTCAACACGATCCCATCCCGCAGCACAACCATGCCCGATTGCCCAAGTAGCCTCGTCACGGTAAAGCAGGGAGAGCGTCTGCTCGTCATCGTCGAGCTGCCGAAACGGTCTTACGCCCTCAGGGTAACGGCTGAAGGCCGCGCCGCCTTGCACGCGTACCTCGAAGCAAGCCTGGAAGAGTATGCCCCGCCCTCGTTCCACCCGGCTATTCATGACGCTAGCGTCCAGTTGGTTGCGCAGCACGCAGGTAATGATCCACTTGCCATGCATGCGCCGCGGAAATACCTGAATCTGCAAGGCCAGCCCCCCCGACAGAACAAGGTTCCTCGATACTGTTTTACCAGGCTCCAAGCTGGACAGCGGAAACCGTTCGCACGTGTCGACAGTGGTCGCCGGAACGCGCCGCCAAGCCTCGGCCCGGTGTTCACTAGCTTCCTTGGGGGTGATCTTGATACAAGGCTCATAACGTCCGTTGACCTGGAACGGCGCCGCCTCCGGCAGCTGCCAGAAGAACTTTTTCATTGGGGGCAGCGACACCACAAATTCGCCGTCCCCCTCCTCAAGGCAGAAGCTGATGCCCATTACCGACGGCTGGAACATGTCGGCGCTGCCGACCTCGAAATCATCGTCATCCGCCTCCTCCCCACCACCGTCTAAGACACCGGCGTCAGCGTTTTCGAACACCGTAGACGAGGGTGGCTCATCCGGATCGGAGACCACTGCCTGTACAGTTTCAGCCGAAGCGTCGTTGTCCGGTTCGCGGCCGGATGGTTCGGCACCAACTGGTTCGTCAATCACTACCCCGCGCACATCGTTGCGTGGGTGCAACAGACCTGCTCCATACCGCTGCATGGGTGTTTCGCCACGATGGTGGACAAGCTCCTGAGGAATGTTGCTTCCATCGCATAGGTAGTACAGGGTCCCGTCGGTATCCTCGGTCAGCCGAAAGCAGCCCTGCGCATCCAAGGTCACCGTTGTGCCAGGGCGAACCGCTTCCAATGGACGCGCAGGGCCTACCAGCTCACCGCGCAGGAATTCAATTTCGGCAGACCGTTCTTTATTCATATTCCTTCCCTGCGTTTTTGACCCATTCGGCCAACTGTGAGGAGCCCGACGCGTGACAAAAAAGATGGAGCCTCTCCTGCGCCCGGGTAATGCCCGTGTAGAAACGGCTGCGGTCGAACCCGCTGTCTGAAGGAGTCACATCAGTGATGATGATGACTTTGTTCTCAAGGCCTTTGTAGGCGGGAACAGTGGAGCAACGGATCCCCTTGACACCCTTTGGCCCCGAAGTGACAAAGGGGCGCCGGCACGTCTCATAAAGCAGAGGCAGCACCGATTGGTGTTCAGCCCCAAAGGAGAGCACTGTGATGTCCTCTGCACTAAATCCGCTGGCCAAGGCCGAATCAATGCACGTGATGATTTGACGGACCTGATCTGTCGCATCTTGGTACAGCCCTAGGTTCCATGCATGTAGGCCTCCGCCCTGACGCAGGTACCCGGAGTACGTACTGCGGTCAGCCTTCGAGAGCTTCATCGCGATCTGACCAATGGCCTTGTAGTTCCGACAATTTTCCGTGAGAACCCAGCGGGCGGCATAGCACCGCATCGCTGCAAGGGTTGTCTCGAGCGCCGCAGCGCCAGTCAGCACTTGGTTGCGGAAGTCGCCCAGCATCAAATAGCGGCCGCCGTCCAGGCCTCCGTCTAGCAGCAGACGGATGCAATCCAGCAGGTCCGGACGCCCAATTATGTCCTGCGCCTCGTCGATGATTAAGTAGTCAAACTGTGCATCATGGGCACACGACGGATCCGTGAGGCGGTCCTGAATAGCCAGAGGCAGGTCGGACCAGAAATCATCGTTGGGATTATCTGGCACACTGATCCCAGTCAGGGACATCAGCACGCTCAGGGCGGAGCCGCCGACCAGGAGCGGATGGTGGTCGCACTCAAGCTGACTGGCAGCCCATTGGCCGATCAGCCTGTTGAAGCACAGATAGCCCACACGGAGCCCTTGGGCGGCCTTACGCCGGGCGACCTCGATACCAATCAGCGACTTGCCGGTGCCGGCCCCACCTTCCACAAGCACCCGGGGGTTGTACTCCGTCAAATGAAGCACAGGACGCTGCTGTTCTCGCAGGAGTTGCTCGAGCTCCTCCTCGCGGTAGCAGATTTCGGCATTCTTTTCGGGCCGACGAGTGCGGATGGGAAAACAAAAATTGACGAAGTCCGTCACTTGCGGCGCTGACAGCGGCGCCTTTAGCGGGGTGATCGTCGGATCTGCATCGATGATCCGAAGGACCATGGTTTTCAGCCCATCACACAGTGCCTCGCCCGTGGCACAGGCCTCGAACCGGCCACGGTCCATCACCTCGAAAGGCTGAATCGACAGGTTGGGCGCTACGGCAAAGTCTGCCCGGGGGAATATGCAACAGTGCACCACCGGGACTTGTGAGAAGGACGCTAACCGGTCTAACAGCCGGCGACGTAGGGCAAAGCGCGCATCCTGCGCTTGGCGGAACGGTGATTTGGTGATGCTTTCCGGGTACCAGTGATCACCGTCGAAGCCGATCTCGCGGTGCGACTTGACCTCTATGCAGAGAATGCCGACGTCAGGTATCAAGATCACAAAGTCAAGCTCGGTACGTCTGTTGTGGTTGCTCGGGGCCAAGTCCAGCGAGTGGATAACGGTCCAGCCGTACTGCGCACTTTCAAGTTTGCGGTATAGATCCACCTCGCCGGGCGGGGCCGACTCATCGATAAATCCGGGAATCATGCGCACAGATGATCGCCTCCATGGTTCACTCGATACTGTTCAGAAACCAGCAACTTCAGCGGTTTTTCCAACTGCTCTGCCGGCGCAGCGAAGTCCGGCGAGATGCTTAGCACAGGCTTAAATGCCACGCTGCCAGTTAGTCCAGTTTCTGGCTTGAGCAGGTGACGATAGACTTCATCTAGTGAGATCATGTGACGGATGGCCGGCAATTCCTTGCGTAGCTCTGCGACAAGTTGTTCGTTGACGATGGCATTCTCCACAGCCCCGTGCTGTATCGCGTTTACCCGCGTCGACTCGACCTCCGCCCAAGCCCGGCGCCAGCCTGGAACCGTCCTGCCATCCGCCACCATCGGGGGAATAAGCTCCGGATCAAGCACCTTTGTCAGCAGTGCCTCGAAATGTTTCTTACGCAGGGGGGCGCGAATCACCGTGCCATTCATTGCCGTCCATTTCTGAACTGCACGAGACAGGTCCTGTAGTCCGATGCCGGCTTGCTGCATTCTCTGAGCGCACACACCGGGGTGTCGCTTCCAAGCGTCAGCCAGCGCCTTTTTCCACAAGACAGCCAGCGGCGCCTTGGCGGCATCGACGCTGACCTCGCCGAGGTCAGCATCAGCGTCATGGACGAGAAGGTAATCGCCGGCATCAAAGTCGCCGATATGTCGGTAGCCAATGGCCTCCGCATCGGTGCAATGGGGACTGAATACCAGCAAGCGGGAACCAGGACGCAGAAGCACACTGTACTCGGAGGGAAACTCTACCAGCACACAACCAAGCAGGGATTTGCCGACGGGCGTTTTCTGGTCAAGGAACACAAGATCATCCCCAGGTTCCGTCTCCGCCGACACAGGCACCGCCCCCAGATTTCCGATTACTGTGGTTCGGAGCGAGCGAAGTGTGGCCAGATAATTGTGGGTAGGCAGCACCGGATCGTCGGCAAATCCTTCCTCATCCGCCAGTCCCGTCCAGATAAGGCGGACCAGCCGGCGATATATCGGTGAAGTGATCAGCGCCTCCGGCGCATTACCGAAACCGCGCGTGCGTAACGGTCCGAATCGGATCAGTACATCGGTCGGAGGGCTCTTGCGATACTCTGCAAGCGTGCTTACGAATACTCCGTCATCAAGCTCGGTCAAACCTTCCAGCAGGTCGCGAAAGAGATCGCGTTCCTTGTGGTGGCACCAGATTTTTATGCGGTCTTCCTCGTACTCGCACGCAAGGTCGATGAACAGCCGGACGAACTCTGTGTTGAGCACGGAGCCCTCCTCCGCGTAGCAGGTGATCAGGTCTTTCAGCAGCTCGACGGTATGCGCGGCCTGCCCTCCCCACTGCCGGCGGGTCCGCCCGTCATCGGAAAGACCGCAGCGCATGAACAGGCCGATATCGGGCATCAAGGGGGACGTCAGCCACTTCTGCATCTCGAACCGAAGCATCAGTGCCGATTCGTTATGGTAAGCATCTCCTTCCGGCTGGGAGAGCGCAGAATACAGCGCCCGCATATGGTGGCGGATCGCAGAAAAAAGCGGAGATTCGCCGATGTAGAGTTCTTGGACCGGCGGATTGCTCTCTAGAAACTGCAAACGAGCGGTTGTCGCGACAGGCATGTTCATGTCCTTCGTTGCAGCACGCGCAGCATCATGCCGCTTGGCATCTCGCCTGCCATGCAGTGATTGGCGTCCATATCGGTGTAATAGCGACTGATATCGTTCAGCCAGTCCTTTAGCTGGATGATGGCCTCGACAGACGCATCGCGGTTGCAGACACCGATGATGTCGCTGGTAGGAAACAGCTTCTCCGCACAGAGCAGCGCGGATATACCATCTGCCACCACCAGCCAGGCAGCGTGTGCTGCTTCGTCCTGAAGTGCGCGCTCGTTGAGGAAACGCAGACGCCGTATATATTTCCGCTCGCTGTGATGCAGGGTCAGCAGATCGCCCAGCGGAAGCCGATGGTCAGCGGACGCGAAGCCCGCCGTATAAAACTTCTGCATATAGGTGGAGTCACGCGCGGCCCCCTGTCCGACCAGCACCAGACCGTCATAGGACCGGCGAAGGTTTGCCTCCAAGATAGGGCCGACGCAGCCTGGCAGGCTGCTGTACGCGGAGGGCTCCAGCGCCTTCCCGTCCGGAGGCAGCTGCGGTAAAGGACAATTGCGCAACTGCCAGCCGATGGCATTGTCCCGCATGATGTAGCGGCTGCAGGCCCCGTTCGGGTTTGGGATGCTTTTGCCCTTGCGTTTGATGACCGGCCGGTGTGTGGCGATCTCGAGAACAATGATATCCAAGTCGCCATCGTAGGCAACAAAACGCCAACGGGTATCGTCAACGGTATTACGCACATCCCACGAGAGCTCCTCTGAAGAGTTCTCGCGGTGCATATGGACTGCCACACGCTCGCGGCACGCCCGCGATAGAAGATCGAAGTGCGTATCCACGTGGTTTGATGTCGTGCGTTCAAGGTCGCGCCGCAGCGCGCCCAGCGCGATGATACCTGCAGCCTCCGAGTCGCACGGCATCGACAACAGGCCGATCCGACGAGCACTACTGACACTCAGGCGCCATCGGTAACCCAGACCAAGCGCGGCAGATGCCCATGTAGGGACAGCGTCATGTACCGTATGCGCTTCAAAATACTGCATCCAAGCATCCTGAGGTTCTCTAGCATCCTAAGCAGCTGTGATAGCTCCATCCAGTCGCATCAATGGGAATTCACCACCACGCGTTCTATAAGCTGCGCCATCATCAGCTTTTTCTCACGTAAACACGAGATCCCTGGGAACTATTGTCACCGGCGTACCGCTTGAATCCAATCTACACGGCGCACAAGAGCAGCAAGGCGACACCGGGTCCGCTGTGCACCGCACCTGGCTTCCAATCTTTACCCTTAAAAAGGTTTAACCGACTACGATGTCTCTTTGCAGGACCTCTCCCATATGCTTTCTATCTACAAGGAACGCCGACTCCGCCCTCCCATACGCCACCCCCCCCCCCGGAATGGTCAGGTGTTGCACTCAGTTTTTGCGGCCGCCCTGTTAAAGAAAGGATCGATTTGTTGGAGGCGATACTCAGAGAAGGGGCTGAGTTAGTCTAATGTCCGAGTTCTCATTGAATTTTGATGATTTTTCCAGCGAGCTCGATGCTCTGTCTGAGGTGGTCATAGGTCCTACTGAAGGGGTATCCATTACTCTTTCGCCGAAGGCTAGGATCTCCGCGGGTGAACGAGCCCCATGAAAGACAGGACACCGGGCCGATTAAAGTATGCCGCGTCCAATACAGACCCTACAGAAATGAGAATGCAATGACCATTTACATAAAAACAATGCCCAGAGAGCGCTACCGTGCGGGCCTGATTCACAGCACCAATAGCTACAACTACTCAAAGTCGGCCGGCATCGAAAATCTGGCTGATCGAAGCCTTTTCAACCTGCTCTTCGATATCTCCAGAACGACGGATACGGGATTCGGCCTTCTCGTCGCCTTTGCCATAAATGCCTATCATCAACGCCTATCTCGCCAGGTACTTGATGCAATCGCAGAAGGTAGCCCTGTCGACCTATTACACAACGAATCGGCAGGAGCTCAGGCCTCTGGTCGGATGGTCGAGGCCGAACGGTTACGTGCCGTTCTAAATGTCGCGCTGCGCGCTGATCTTAGCGCTCCAACGCACACTATCGCCTGCCGATTCTGGGAGCACCTCTATGAGACAGTCCGGGCAGAGGAATTTCCTGACAAGCCAAAGCGACTGAAGTCATTTTTTGTTTTCAAAGACGAAGAGACAGCCGCTTGGTACCGGAACACCCATAATCAGGGCGAGTTAGTTTGCAAGGTCGAGTTGACTCAGCGTCGAGTAGCCTTTGAGGCGGACATGACCATCTTGGATGACATAGACGAAACCAAGAACTATGCAGAGGCATTACCGGAGATCCGTCGTTACTGGCGGCAAGAAATGAATGAAGCACCACGGATTGAGGTCCTCATCCAAGGTCAAGTCAAGTTGCTGGGTACCCTCTGATTGCCTTAGGTTCCGATCACGAAAAGGGCCCCGTAAGTCCTTCCAGCAAGAAAGACTTTTCATCCGCGACACAGTGAAATGCTGTCGCGGATGGCTGCGCCGACCAAGGCCATCGTTAGGGCTGGCGCTGCATGAGTGTGGCGCCGGTTACGCCAAGGAAATGTTCAGGCCTGCCTTCCTCAGGTTATCGGCGAGTTCCTGCGTCTCCGTATCGCCTAGGGTGTTATCGCGCAGCCACGGCACCGGCGCGTCGTATATCTCAATACTGGTGGTGCTGCGCTGGACCTTGTGGCTGCGCGGAACGGCGAAATCTGCGCTTCGGATCTTCTTGAGAATTCCGCTCACCAGGTACTCACCAGCGCCAAGCGCAGATAGTACGTGGCGAAATGGGGACGGATCTATTTGTTGTCGGGCAATGACGGGGAGGCTTAGCCTCCCCTGGTGCAGAAGTCCTCGTTAGCTTGTTACTCCCGTCGGTATCTCCTCTATCACCGAGTCCACCAACCCAAGCGCCAGTTCGATCAGATGAACCACACCCATACCCACCTTGCGGTTGGCACCCGTGAGGTTATCGGCGTTTTCATAAGCAGTGGCCGCAGCGGATTCCAGAATTGAGCTGGCGTTCAGCAGCGCTTCTTCACGATTTTGAGCGGTAGTTATCTGGTGTCGTGCTGCCGTGACGCTTGCACGTTTCAACGTGCTGCCTTCCGGCAAATTATAGTGAGCCAGCGCCCGGTCGGCGGCTTGCGGGTCGATGATGCCTGGGTCGAATGAGACAGGCGGATTGGGTGTGATCTTGAACATCGCGGTAACTCCTAACGTAAATGAGAGCCGCCAATATCACTGCTAAATGATGGGTGGCGGCCGTACGCAGGTTAGCAGACCGGTACGTTAGGAAACCGGCGCACCCGAAGATGCCCTGCGCACAGCCACCATAAAACTCCGGGCATGAAAAAGCGCCGGCTAGATGAGGTGGCGCTGTGCGCCTAACGGTTTCCGGGCTGCTAAACCCGATCACTGATTTGCAGTGACGGGTCGAAGACTAGTCAGCGGAATTGGCAGGCGCAAGCGAACGGGAGTTTCTAGGAAATTTCAGGCAAGGGAAAGGGAGCTGTCTTGCAGGTTGTGAAAAATTGAGCAGAAAGGGCGGGGTTTTTGGCTGGTTTGGGGGCAGGGAGAGATCGTGCGGAAGGGGGATTGAGGTTGTTGCGGCTGGCCTCTTCGCGGGCAAGCCCTGCTCCTACAAGGGGGGGCGAGTGGCGGCAGGGATGGCTCGAAAAGCCAGGGGCCAGATGCAACAAAGCCCGCACAAGGCGGGCTTTGTTTTGCTTCGTTTGGTGGAGCCGGGGGGATTTGAACCCCCGTCCGCCAGTACTCCGCTGTCGGTACTACATGCGTAGCCGTGTCTATTAAGTTAACCCGCAGCGACCCGACGGGCAGGGTGCTTTGGGCGAGTTGTGTAAGTTTTAGCCGCTTCGTCCACAACGTACTGCACGGCGATTCTGTTCTATATGACAATCATTTTGGGTTTACAGACATCCCCTGATGATTGCTGGCACCGAAGTAGCCAGGAGGAAGGCTAGCGCCGCTTACGCAGCGAGAGCTTGTTCCCCGTAATGGTCGTCATTGGCAACTATAAGTAGTTGCAACAGTGGATTTACGAGTTCTGTTACCAACTCGGCATGCACCTAGAGTTTCGCGACCGGCGTCGAATCCTAAACGGCCCCGTGCCTGCTGTACGTAACCAGCAGGCATGCACAGTGTACGCCAATCTGGCTCGCAAGGCCATCCCGATGCGGGCCAGGTTTACGGGGTGCTTTTCGGGCTGCTCTGGATTTCCTGGAGCGTCCGGTCGGCGATGGCGATGCACTCCCTGGCGCCGTCAAGGGTGTTTTTATCCCCGGCGGCCCTGGCTTGCTGGATGTTGGTGTCGAAGTTGGCCTGCTGATTGGGGGCCAACTGGGTTCTGGCAGTGTCGAGCGCCTGCAGTTTGATCGCGCAAAGATCCTTCTCCGCCGAGGCAAACGCAGGCGCGGCCAGGACGCAAGCGCTGACGAACAGACCCAGCAGCACAGAACGATTCATGCATGACTCCTTGAACTGAGTAGCCCGACGTCATCGGCCATCAGCACAGACTGTCGAGTAGGGGAGGAAGTCCCGCTTTCGCGAGACTTGGTCTATAGACTGCCGCCGGCAGCCAAGGTTCTGTTTCTATCCGTGCGCCGACCTGGCCCGGGTCACCCGATCCACCAGGTACACCAGCCCGTGGTAGTCGATCCCGCCATGCTGGCTCAGGCCGATCTCGCAGGTGCGGCTGGTGGAGATGCCCTCTTCGCAATACTGCACGGCATCCTTCAAGGTCCGCAGCGAGTGGGCATTGAGCTCCGGGGTGGTGAAACCCTTGTCGCCGGCAAAACCACAGCAGTGAATGCCTTCCGGAATCACCACGTTATGGCTGCAACGCCGCGCCAGGTCGATCAGCGCCTGGCTCTCGCCCAGGTGCTGGGTGCTGCAGGTCACGTGCACCGCAATCGGCGCGTCCTGCGGCGTGAATTCCAGCCGCTCTACTAAATGCGTGCGAATGAAACGCACCGGATCGTAGAGATCGAGGCGGGTCTCGCCCAGGTCCTGCACCAGGCGCAAGGTGCACGGGCTGGTGTCGCAGTAGATCGGGTCGAGGCCGCCACGGCTGGCGTGCAGCAGCGCGCCGATCAGTTCCTGGCGCTTGTGTTCGGCCTGCTCGGCATAACCCTTGGAGGCAAATGGTTGGCCGCAGCAAAGCTGGTCGGTGTTGTCCGGGAACACCACCTGGTAACCGGCTTTTTCCAGCAGGCCCCGGGTCTTGTCCAGTAGCGACATCTGTTCCTTGTCACCGGCCGCCGGCCCCATTACCCGCGAGACGCAGGCGGCCAGATAGACCACCCGTGGGCGTGCATCGCTGACCGCCGGACTGAAGCGCACCGCCCGTTCCGGCTGCGGCATGGCACTGGTCCATTGCGGCACGCGGCCCTTGGACAGGCGCGTCAGGCTTGACGACAGTTTCGCCAGGCGCGGCGCCCCGAGCAGCATGCGCGCGCCATTGGCGACATGCAGGGTAAAGCGCGCGCCCTGCAATACCGTATCGAAATGCGTGCCGAGCCAGTCGGCGGTTTTGCCATGGCTGGCTTGCTCGCCCCGGAGCTTTTTCACCAGCTCACCGGTATTGATCCCCACCGGGCAACGTTGCGCGCACAATCCGGTCGCGGCGCAGGTATCGATGCCCTGGTACTGATAGGCCGCTTCCAGTTCCGTGGTGTCCATTCCGGCGCGTTTTTTCGCCTGGATATCGCGCCAGATCACGATCCGCTGGCGCGGGCTCAAGGTCAGTCCCTTCGACGGGCAGACCGGTTCGCAGAAGCCGCACTCGATGCATTTGTCGACGATCTCGTCGGCGGCCGGCAACGGCTTGAGGTGCTTGAGGTGTATCTGCGGGTCGTCGCTGAGCACCACGTCCGGGTTGAGAATGCCCTGGGGGTCGAGCAGGCGCTTGATCGCCCACATCAACTGGTAGGCATCCTGGCCCCATTCCAGTTCGACAAACGGCGCCATGTTGCGCCCGGTGCCGTGCTCGGCCTTGAGCGAACCGCCGAACTCGACGGCCACCAGATGCGCGACGTCATCCATGAACGCCTGGTAACGGGCCACTTCGGCGGCGCTGTTGAAACCCTGGGTGAAGACGAAGTGCAGGTTGCCCTCCAGGGCATGGCCGAACAGGATCGCTTCGTCGTAGTGGTGCTTGTCGAACAGCGCGATCAGGCGGTTGACGCCGATGGCCAGCTGTTCGACCGGGAAGGTCACGTCCTCGATGATCACCGTGGTGCCGGTCTTGCGCACGGCGCCGACGGCGGGGAAGGTATCCTTGCGGATCGCCCAGAGCCGGGCGTTTTCGCTCGGGTCTTCGGTAAAGTCGACCTGCTTTTCCACCGGGAACGACGCCAGCGATTCCATGATCTGCAGCAATTGCTCCTGCAACAGCGACGAGGAGGCCGCGCGGGACTCGATCAGCAGGGCGCAGGCGCCGTCGGACAGTTCACGCACGAACGCCGGCATGCCCGGCTTGTCCTGCACCGAGCGCAGGCTGCGGCGGTCGAGCAGTTCCACGGCGGACACCGGCTGGCTTTTCAGTACGGTCACGGCGGTGCAGCAGGTCTCCACATCGGGGAAGACGATCAGCGCCGAGGCCTTGTTCGGGTGGTCTATCACCGTGTCGTAGGTCACCGCGCTGATAAACCCGAGGGTGCCTTCGGAGCCCACCAGCAGATGGCTGAGAATCTCCAGCGGTTCATCGAAGTCCACCAGGGCGTTGAGGGACAGGCCGGTGGTGTTTTTCAGCCGGTATTTGTGCCGGATCTTGGCCGCCAGTTCGGTGTTGGCGCGGGTTTCCCGGGCTAACACCGAAAGTTGATGGAGCAGCGGGCCATGGCTCTGGCGAAAGGCCGCGACACTGGTCGCGTCCTCGGTATCCAGGCGGCTGCCGTCGGCCAGGATCAGGCGCATTCCGGCCAGGGTGTGGTAGGTGTTCTGCGCGGTGCCGCAGCACATGCCGCTGGCGTTGTTGGCAACGATGCCACCGATCTTGCAGGCGTTGATCGACGCCGGGTCCGGACCGATCTTGCGCCCGAACGGCGCCAGCCAGGCGTTGGCCTGGGCGCCGATGACGCCGGGTTGCAGGCGGATCTGCGCGCCCTGGTGACGAATCTCCCGGGCATTCCAGTGGTCGCCGAGTACGATCAGTACCGAGTCGCTGATGGCCTGGCCCGACAGGCTGGTGCCGGCGGCGCGGAACGTCACCGCGACCTGGTCGCGGCTTGCCAGCTTGAGCAGGGCCACCACTTCGTCTTCGGATTCGACGCGGATCACCAGTTTGGGGATCAGCCGGTAGAAGCTGGCGTCGGTGCCGAAGGCCAGGGTCGAGAGCGGGTCGTCGAAACGACGCTCGCCGGGGATCAGGCGTTCGACCGCGTGGAGGAACGGTTGGGGCAGGCTCATGCAAACTCCTCACGGGGTCGCGGCGTCGGGTGCGCTACGTGCCCCGTTCAATCAGGCGGTGATTCGTCTCGGCGCGATGTTCAGGCGCCCAGTTCACGAACCAGCGAATCACGGTTGATCTCGCTGATGGATTTGGCGCCGGTGAGCACCATGGCCACGCGCATTTCCTTCTCGAACAGCTCCAGCAGATTCTTCACGCCGGCTTCGCCAGCGACGGCGAGGGCGTAGAGGAACGCGCGGCCGATCAGCACGGTGTCCGCGCCCAGGGCGATCATGCGTACCACGTCCAGGCCGCTGCGGATGCCGGAGTCGGCGAGGATCTTCAGGTCGCCTTTCACCGCATCGGCGATGGCCGGCAGTGCGCGGGCGCTGGACAGCACGCCGTCGAGCTGGCGACCGCCATGGTTGGAAACCACGATGCCGTCGGCACCGAACTTCACCGCGTCCCTGGCATCCTGCGGGTCGAGAATGCCCTTGATGACCATCGGCCCCTCCCAGAACTCGCGGATCCACTCCAGGTCCTTCCAGGAAATCGACGGGTCAAAGTTGTTGCCCAGCCAGCCGATGTAGTCGCCCAGGCCGGTCGGGTTGCCGCGATACTTCGAGATATTGCCGAGGTCGTGGGGCTTGCCCATCAGGCCCACGTCCCAGGCCCACTGCGGGTGAGTCATGGCTTGCCAGACACGCCGCAGTGGCGCGTTCGGGCCGCTCATCCCGGAATGCGCATCACGGTAGCGGGCGCCGGGCACCGGCATGTCCACGGTAAAGACCAGGGTGGTGACCCCCGCGGCCTTGGCGCGCTCCAGGGCGTTGCGCATGAAGCCGCGGTCCTTGAGCACGTAAAGCTGGAACCACATGGGTCGGTCGATGGCGGGGGCGACTTCCTCGATCGGACAGACCGACACGGTCGACATCGTAAAGGGAATGCCCTTGGCCGCCGCCGCGCGGGCCGCCTGGACCTCGCCGCGCCGGGCATACATGCCGGTCAGGCCGACCGGCGCGAGGGCCACCGGCATGCTCAAGGTCTCATTGAACAGGCGGGTTTCCAGGCTCAGCTCGGACATGTTCTTCAGTACGCGTTGACGCAGGGCAATGTTCGCCAGGTCCTCGACGTTATGGCGCAGGGTGTGCTCGGCGTAGGCACCGCCGTCGGCATAGTGGAACAGGAACGGCGGCAGCTTGCGTTGGGCGGCTGCGCGGTAATCGGTAGAGGCGGAAATAATCATGGGGGCTCGCAGCGTTGGTTGAAAGGGAGCGGTTGCCGGGGGCTTCGACAGGCCCCCGGGCCCTTGTCACTTTAGTGCACCAGCATGCCGGTGAAGATATAGGCCTGGAGCAGGGTGATCAGGCCGACAATCGTGGCGAAGAACAGGCTGTGCTTGAGGGTGAAGCGGAACAGATCCGACTCCTTGCCCACCAGCCCGGTGGCCGCGCAGGCCACGGCGATCGATTGCGGGGAGATCATCTTGCCGGTGACGCCGCCGCTGGTATTGGCCGCCACCAGCAGGATGTCGTTGACGCCGATCTGGTGGGCGGTGGTCGCTTGCAGCGAGCTGAACAGGGCGTTGGACGAGGTGTCGGAGCCGGTGAGGAACACCCCGAGCCAGCCGAGGAACGGCGAGAAGAACGGGAACGCGGCACCGGTCGCGGCCAGGACCAGGGCCATGGTCGAGGACATGCCCGAGTAGTTGGTGACGAAGGCGAAGGCCAGCACCATGCCGATGGACAGGATCGGCCAGCGCAGCTCGTAGAAGGTCTCGCGCAAAGTGGTCAGGCCAGTTTTGATATTGATCTTCAGGATCAGCATCGACACCAGGGCGGAGAAGAAAATCGCCGTGCCGGTGGCCGCGATCGGGTCGAGCTTGAACACCGCTGCAATCGGGGTGGGGGTCGCGACGATCGGCGCGGTCTTGATCACCAGCTGGTCCAGGTGCGGGATGGCAAAGTTGAACACTGTGCCGTACATCGCGCCGCCGGTGACGAACAGTGCCTTGAACGACTTCAGGGTCCAGATCGTCACCAGCACGGTAAGGATCAGGAACGGCGACCAGGCCTTGAAGATCTGGCTCAGGCTGTAGGGCGAAGCGAGGCTGCTGCGCGGCTGGCCGAAGCCGCCGACGCTGGCGGTGCTCACCACGCCCGGGGCGGCGCCGGCGATCTGTGCGCCCGCGCTGCGCTTGGGTTGCCAGACTTTCAGGAACAGGGTCAGGGAAACCAGGCTGACCAGTGCCGAGGTGATGTCCGGCAGTTCCGGACCGATGAAGTTCGAGGTGAAGAACTGGGTCACGGCAAAGCTCAGGCCGGCCACCAGGGCCGCCGGCCAGGTTTCCCGCACGCCGCGCAGGCCGTCCATCATGAACACCAGCCAGAACGGTACGAACAGCGACAGCAGTGGCAGTTGGCGACCGGCCATGGCGCCGATCTTGAACGCGTCAAGGCCGGTGACCTGGCCCGCGACGATGATCGGGATGCCCAGGGCGCCGAAGGCTACCGGCGCGGTGTTGGCGATCAGGCACAGGCCGGCGGCGTAGAGCGGATTGAAGCCCAGGCCGACCAGCAGGGCGGCGGTGATCGCCACCGGAGCGCCGAAGCCGGCGGCCCCTTCGAGGAAGGCGCCGAAGCAGAAGCCGATCAGCAGCACTTGCAGGCGCTGGTCATCGGTAATCGACAGCACCGAGCTGCGGATGATTTCGAACTGACCGCTCTTGACTGTCAGTTTGTAGAGGAACACTGCCGCGACAATGATCCAGGCAATGGGCCAAAGGCCGTAGGCGAAGCCGTAGCCGGCGGCGGCGAGCGCCATGTCGGCCGGCATCTTGAAGGCGAAGATCGCCACCAGGATCGACAACACAAGGGTGATGCTGCCCGCCACATGACCCTTGAGGCGAAACACCGCCAGGGCCATGAAGAAGAACACGATGGGAATCACGGCCGTGAGAGCGGACAGGCCGAGGCTGCCGAGAGGGCTGTAGAGCTGTTGCCAGGTTTGCATAGTGGGGTGGCCCCTAATTGTTGTTGGTCAGGCACTGGTGTCGATTTGGATAATTGGTAATACCAATTTACAATCGCCGGACGCTAGGTTAAAAGCGTTGCTGGTGATGTGTCAATTTGCCGCCCTGAAACTTTCGTCTAAAAGTCTTCGGCGGGAGGGCTGAGCGGGTGATTTATGTTGTGCCTGGCAGGTGCTGGCGGCGTCTCGATAAGCCAGAATAGACAGTCCCGGCAAGGGTTCGGGATCGTGAGGAGTGAGTGATGGGGTTTGATCAGGTTCGTCAGCGCCGTTTGTCTGACGATATTGTCCAGCGGCTTGAGGAGATGATCCTCGAGGGCACGCTCAAGGCTGGTGAGCGGCTGCCGGCCGAGCGTGCGCTGGCCGAGCAGTTCGGCGTCTCACGGCCGTCGCTGCGCGAGGCGATCCAGAAACTGGTGGCCAAGGGGTTGCTGGTCAGCCGTCAGGGCGGTGGCAATTACGTGGTGGAGTCGCTGGGTTCGACCTTCAGCGATCCGTTGCTGCATCTGCTGGAGAGCAATCCGGAAGCCCAGCGCGACCTGTTGGAGTTTCGCCATACGCTGGAGGCGTCCTGCGCCTATTACGCGGCGCTGCGGGCGACCGACGTGGATCGCGAGCGCCTGCGCCTGGCCTTTGAGCAGTTGCAGAGCTGTTATGGGCGAGCGGGCGAAGTGGGGCGGGCGGAGGAGGGCGCGGCGGATGCGAGTTTTCACCTGGCGATTGCCGAGGCGAGTCATAACGCGGTGTTGCTGCATACCATCCGCGGCTTGTTCGACTTGCTCAAGCGCAATGTGCTGACCAATATTGGCGGGATGTACAAGCAGCGCAGCGAAACCCGGGACATGCTGATCAGCCAGCACCGCGAGCTGTACCTGGCGATTATCGAAGGGCGTGCCGACGACGCCCGCGAAGTGTCCAGCCGGCACATTCTGTATGTGCAGGAGGTGCTGGAGGAAGTGCGCCAGGAAGTGCAGCGGGTGGCGCGGGCGGAGCGGCGCAAGGGGATCTAGAAGGCGGTCGGGTCATGTGGCGAGCGGGCTTGCCCGCGCTGGGCTGCGAAGCGGCCCTGAAATCAGCGACTTCATTGTGTCAGGCAGAACGCAATCACCGGTTTTACGACTGCTTCGCAGCCGAGCGCGGGCAAGCCCGCTCGCCACAAATATCGGCCAGACTTAAGATTGCTCTTAACTGACAGGCATTGAGGCAAGCCTCCCTCGCCGCACTCAGTCTTCCTTGCCCTTGTTGCGCACGGCGCGCTGCAAGTCCCGGTTGGCGTCGCGCTCGCGCTCGGTATCGCGTTTGTCGTATTCCTTCTTGCCCTTGCCCAGGGCAATCTCGCACTTGACCAGGTGCTTGCTCCAATACAGCGACAGGCAGACACAGGCATGGCCCTTTTGCTGCACGGCCGCGTGGATCTTTTCCAGCTCGCGCTGGTTGAGCAGCAGCTTGCGCGTGCGCGTCGGGTCGGCAATCACGTGGGTGCTGGCGGTCGTCAACGGCGTGAAGTGGCTGCCGAACAGCCAGGCTTCACCGTTCTTGAGCAGTACATAACTGTCGACCAGTTGTGCCTTGCCTGCACGTAGACTCTTTACTTCCCAGCCGGCCAGGACCAGACCAGCCTCGAACCGTTGTTCGACGAAGTAATCGTGGCGCGCCTTTTTATTTTGCGCGATGGTCCCTGTGGGGTGTTTCTTCTGTTTAGCCATAGGGGCGTCATTATAGGCAGTTGCGCGTCACTCGGCTACGGTGAAGCTGCGTGCTTGAGCGCGTAGGATGAATCCCGGACAATGCGCGCACTTTTGTTTGCTGCCCAGCCGTGGAATCAACGCTGACATGACGACCCATATTCAACGTTCGGCCTTGCTGCCCTACCCGGCGCAGGCGCTTTATGACCTGGTGAACGACGTCGCGCGTTACCCGGAGTTCCTCCCGTGGTGCGCGTCGGCCCAGGTGCTGGAGAGCTCGCAGGTGCATATGCGCGCCACACTGGCAATCGCCAAAGGCGGCTTGAGCCAGAATTTCGTGACCCGCAATACCCTGGTGTCAGGACAGTCGATTGAAATGAACCTGGAAGAAGGACCGTTCAATCAATTGCACGGTGTCTGGGTGTTCAAGGCCCTGGGGGAGAAGGCCTGCAAGATCAGCCTGGACCTGACCTTCGATTACGCCGGGCCGATCGTGCGGGCGACTCTGGGGCCGTTGTTCAATCAGGCGGCCAATACCCTGGTGGATGCGTTCTGCCAGCGCGCCAAGCAGCTCCATGTCTGAGCCATTGGTGGCGATAGAGGTGGTCTACGCCGATGTCGGGCGTCAGTGCCTGCAGGCGGTTTCAGTGCCGGCGGGCACGACGTTGCGGGTAGCGGTGCGCCTGTCCGGGATCGCCGAGCAGTTTCCCGGGCTGGATGTGGAAAGTTGTCCGCTGGGGATTTTCGGCAAGGCCATTGCCGATGCCGATACCCGTGCGGTGGCGGAGGGCGATCGTATCGAGATCTATCGTCCCTTGCTGGCCGATCCCAAGGAGGTTCGGCGCCTGCGTGCGGAAAGAGCCGCCAAGGCCAAGGCGCAAAACCTGTAGCTCTTGTCTTGCGCGGGATCTCTGTTGGCGCCGGCTTGCCGGCGATGGGGGCTGCCTTGCATTGCTTATTCGGCTGTCGTCGCCGGCAAGCCGGCTCCCATAGGGTTGAGTATCAGGCCCGGAGGGTGTTTTTCAGCAGGCACAAAAAAGCCCGGACATCCGGGCTTTTTTCTGTCGCCGTTTTACTGCGGCGCGGTGTCCAGCGGTTCCGGAGACGGAACCGGCACGGTTTTCACGCCGTCGACATCTTTCTGGATCTGGTCGAGCAACGAACCCGGCTTGGCCGGCTTCTCGGGTTGCGGCTTCTCGGTGTTCTGTACCGGAGCATTCACCGTCGTGCCGCTGTCCTTGCCCAGAATCGCTTCATCGCGGCTCACGCCGGGTTTGAAGTCGCCGGACAGGCTGGCGAGTTGATCATTGGCATTGAATATCAGGCTGATCCGTTCCTGTTGGCGTTCACCGCCACCAGGCTGCAGGCTATACAGATAATCCCAGCGATTGGCGTGGAATGTGTCGGCCAACAGCGGGTTGCCCATGATAAACCTTACTTGCTTGCGGGTCATTCCCGGGCGCAACTGGTCTATCATGTCCTGCGTGACGACATTGCCCTGTTGGATGTCGATTTTGTAAACCCCGGGGAATGAACAACCGGCGAGTGCGAGCAGTCCCACTAAGGTAAAACTGGTTAGCAACAGCTTGGTGTTTTGCATCGGTGGGCGACTTCCACTATCTTGGCTGGGACAACGTAAACCCCGATCATACCCGTATTAAGAGAAGCTGCGAAGCAGCATCGCGAGAAAGCTGACCATGGTTGAAAATAGCGAACTACGTAAAGCCGGCTTAAAAGTGACTCTGCCACGGGTCAAGATTTTGCAAATGCTTGATTCCGCCGAGCAGCGTCACATGAGCGCCGAGGATGTCTACAAGGCGCTGATGGAAGCGGGCGAGGATGTTGGCCTGGCAACGGTCTACCGTGTACTGACCCAGTTCGAAGCGGCCGGGTTGGTGGTTCGCCACAATTTCGATGGCGGCCATGCGGTCTTCGAGCTGGCGGACGGCGGGCATCACGATCATATGGTCGACGTGGATACCAGCGAGGTGATCGAATTCACCAGTCCGGAAATCGAGAAGCTGCAGAAGGCTATCGCCGAAGAGCACGGTTTCGAGCTGGCGGATCACAATCTGGTCCTGTACGTACGCAAGAAAAAAACGTAAATCGTCGCGAATACCGGTTCGCGAAACGATCGAAGGCGACCTTAGGGTCGCCTTCGTGTTTTTTATTGCCAGATTTTTCTGCGGGCCGAGGTCCGGGCTCAGGCTTTGGCCGTGATCACCATCTTTTTTGCGTGAGCCAGGGATTCCTTGGTCAGGTCAATGCCCCCGAGCATGCGCGCGACTTCTTCGATCCGTTCAGCCTTGCTCAGTTTCGACACCGCCGTGCGGGTGGCGTCACTGCCGCGCATCTTGTGCACAAATAGATGATGGTGCCCTTGCGCCGCCACTTGCGGCAGGTGCGTGACGGTCAGTACCTGCCCGCGCTCGCCGAGGCGGCGCAGCAGTTGGCCGACGATCTCGGCGGTCGGGCCGCCGATACCCACGTCCACTTCGTCGAATACCAGGGTCGGGATACGCGAGGTCTGTGCGGTGATGACCTGGATCGCCAGGCTGATCCGTGACAGTTCCCCCCCGGAGGCAACCTTGGCCAGTGCCTTGAGTGGTTGGCCGGGGTTGGCGCTGACCAACAGTTCGACCTGCTCAAGGCCATAAGGCAGCAGCTCGTTGCTGGTGTTGGCATGCAGTTCGATGCTGAAGCGCCCGCCGGGCATGCCCAGGCGCTGGATTTCCTGTTCTACGGCGCTGGCGAGGCCAGTCGCCGCTTGATGACGTAGATCACTAAGTTCCCGTGCCCGTTCCTGATAATGTCGGGCATAGGCCGCGAGTTCTTCGGTGAGGCGTTCGATGGCTTCGTCGTTGGCATTGAGGGTTTCGATTTCATCCAGCAGCTTTTGCTGGAGGGTCGCCACCTCCGTGGGCTGGATACGGTGCTTGCGTGCCAGGGTGTAGATCGCGTCCAGCCGCTCCTCGAGCTGTTGCAGGCGGGCCGGGTCGGCGTCGAAGTGGTCGAGGAAACGGTTCAGTTCGCCGACGGCTTCCTCGACCTGGATCTGCGCGCTGGCCAGCAGGTTGGTGGCTTCGCCCAGGGAGCCGCTGCCGTTATTGACGCTGGACAGGCGATTGAGGCTCGCGGTCAGGGCATTGAGTACATTGCCCGAGTCGCTTTCGCTGCACTGCTCCACTACCTGGCGGCAGATGCCGAGCAGAGTTTCGGCGTTGGTCAGGTTCTTGTGTTCCTGCTCCAGGTCCCCCAGCTCGTTTTCACCCAGGCCGAGGTTTTCGAGTTCTTCGAGCTGGTAACTGAGCAGTTGGTGGCGGGCGCGCTGTTCGTCGCCGGAGTTGGAGAGGCGCTCCAGTTCCTGGCGGGTCTGGCGCCAGCGCTGGGCCGCGAGCTGGACCTGGCGGGCGAGATCGGTGGCGCCGGCGTATTCGTCGAGCAGGCGGCGGTGGGTGTCGGTTTTCAGCAGGGACTGGTGTTCGTGCTGGCTGTGGATGTCGATCAGCAGTTCGCCGAGGGCCTTGAGGTCGCCCTGGGGGCAGGGCGAGCCGTTGATATAGCCGCGCGAGCGACCTTCGGCGGTAATGACCCGGCGCAGGATGCACGGGCCGTCGTTGTCGAGGTCGCGTTCGGCGAGCCAGGCCCGGGCCTCGGGGATGTCTTCGAGGTCGAAGGTGGCGAGTATATCGGCCTTGTCCGCGCCGGGACGGACCACGCCGCTGTCGGCGCGATCGCCCAGGGTCAGCCCGAGGGCGTCGAGCATGATCGACTTGCCGGCGCCGGTTTCGCCAGTGATTACGCTCATCCCGCGATCCAGTTCCAGATCGAGATGTTCGACGATTGCGTAGTTATGTACGGACAGGTGCACCAGCATGAAGGCCGCTCCCAGGCTTTAGGTCTGGTTATTTATACAGTGTTTTTAATTGTGCTGACAATGCTTGCCCTTAGTTCGATTGGCTTGAATGTCGGGGTTTTTTAGCGCGATCGGTAATCTTGCACAGATGGGCCGGGGTGCGATTGCCGTGCTCCCGGCCCTTGAACCTGGAAATTGCGACCCCATATATCGGGGCAGAAGCGCGAGTCGAGCTCGCAGACGATATTGAAAGGAGGTTTTTTATGGCTGACGAACAGACTCTGGATTCGCAAAATCAGGAAGCCGGCTCGGCCGCACAGGCTCAGGGTGACGATTTGGCCACCCGCGTCCAGGTGCTCGAGGAGCAACTGGCGGCGGCACAGGATCAAGGGTTGCGTGTCGCGGCCGACCTGCAGAATATCCGCCGGCGTGCCGAGCAGGATGTGGAAAAAGCGCACAAATTCGCCCTGGAGAAGTTTGCCGGCGACCTGTTGCCGATCATCGACAGCCTGGAACGTGGTCTGGACCTGTCCAACCCGGACGATGAAAACATCCGGCCGATGCGTGAAGGCATCGAACTGACCCTGAAGATGTTCCAGGACACCCTCAAGCGTTATCAGCTGGAAGCCATCGAGCCCCACGGCGAACCCTTCAACGCTGCCCTGCACCAGGCCATGGCCATGCAGGAAAGCGCCGATGTCGAGCCCAACAGCGTGCTGAAAGTGTTCCAGAAAGGCTATCAGCTCCACGGTCGCCTGCTGCGCCCGGCAATGGTGGTGGTCAGCAAGGCGGTCGCGCCGGTTTCGCCGACGATCGACGAGCAGGCTTGAAATCGGCCGCAAGGCCCCCATCTACAAGTCAAGCGTTTAAGTGCTACCACAGTTGGCCATAACCGCTGCGGTAAAAAAAATCAAAGTTTCGGGAGAGTGAAATGGGCAAAATTATCGGTATTGACCTGGGGACTACCAACTCCTGTGTCTCCATTCTTGAAAACGGCAAGGCCAAAGTGATCGAAAACGCCGAGGGTGCACGCACCACGCCGTCGATCATTGCCTACGCCAACGATGGCGAAATCCTGGTTGGCCAATCGGCCAAGCGCCAGGCCGTGACCAATCCGCATAACACCCTGTACGCGGTGAAGCGTCTGATCGGTCGCAAGTTCGACGAAGAAGTCGTGCAGAAAGACATCAAGATGGTCCCTTACAAAATCGCCAAGGCTGACAACGGCGATGCTTGGGTCGAAGTGAACGGCCAGAAAATGGCGCCGCCACAGATCTCGGCTGAAATCCTGAAGAAGATGAAGAAAACCGCCGAAGACTACCTCGGCGAGCCGGTCACTGAAGCGGTCATCACCGTTCCGGCCTACTTCAACGACAGCCAGCGCCAGGCCACCAAGGACGCCGGTCGTATCGCCGGTCTGGACGTCAAGCGCATCATCAACGAACCGACCGCGGCCGCTCTGGCCTACGGTATGGACAAGGCCAAGGGCGACCACACCGTCATCGTTTATGACCTGGGTGGCGGTACCTTCGACGTGTCCGTGATCGAAATCGCCGAAGTCGATGGCGAGCACCAGTTCGAAGTGTTGGCCACCAACGGTGACACCTTCCTCGGCGGTGAAGACTTTGACATTCGTCTGATCGACTACCTCGTCGACGAGTTCAAGAAAGAAAGCGGCATGAACCTCAAAGGTGACCCGCTGGCCATGCAGCGCCTGAAAGAAGCCGCTGAAAAAGCCAAGATCGAGCTGTCCTCGGCTCAGTCGACCGACGTCAACCTGCCGTACATCACTGCCGATGCCACCGGTCCCAAGCACCTGAACGTGAAGATCTCCCGCGCCAAGCTGGAAGCGCTGGTCGAAGACCTGGTTCAACGCACCATCGAACCTTGCCGCATCGCGCTGAAAGACGCCGGTATCGACGTTGCCAAGATCAACGACGTGATCCTGGTCGGCGGCCAGACCCGTATGCCGCTGGTACAGAAGCTGGTGACCGATTTCTTCGGTAAGGAAGCGCGCAAGGACGTCAACCCGGACGAAGCCGTCGCCATGGGTGCCGCTATCCAGGGCGCTGTTCTGGCCGGTGACGTGAAGGACGTTCTGCTGCTCGACGTCAGCCCGCTGACCCTGGGTATCGAAACCATGGGTGGCGTGATGACCGCGCTGATCGAGAAAAACACCACGATTCCTACCAAGAAATCGCAAGTGTTCTCGACCGCCGACGACAACCAGGGCGCCGTGACCATTCACGTCCTGCAGGGTGAGCGCAAGCAAGCCGCGCAGAACAAGTCCCTGGGCAAGTTCGACCTGGCCGAGATTCCGCCGGCTCCACGTGGCGTGCCACAGATCGAAGTGACTTTCGACATCGACGCCAACGGCATCCTGCACGTCGGCGCGAAGGACAAGGCCACCGGCAAAGAGCAGAAGATCACCATCAAGGCCAACTCCGGCCTGTCGGATGAAGAAATCCAGCAGATGGTTCGCGATGCCGAGCTCAACGCCGAAGAAGACCGCAAGTTCGAAGAGTTGGCCGGCGCCCGTAACCAGGGTGATGCCCTGGTGCACTCGACGCGCAAGATGATTGCCGACGCCGGTGACAAAGTGACCACCGAAGAGAAAACCGCGATCGAAGCCGCCGTGGTTGCCCTGGAAGCCGCTGTCAAAGGCGACGACAAGGCCGCTATCGAAGCCAAGGTCGAGGAGTTGTCCAAGGTCTCCGCGCCTGTGGCCCAGAAGATGTACGCCGAACAGGGCGCCAAGCCTGAAGCCGGTGCACAGCCTGCCCAGGAAGAAGCGCATCACAAGGATGACGTGGTCGACGCTGAGTTCGAAGAAGTCAAAGACCACAAGTAATTCACTTGTAGGTCAGCCGGTTGACTGCGCTTGAGCGGTGACTGGTAGGATGTCGCCGCGCGGGAGCTTGCTCCCGCGTTGGCGTGTCTGGAATAGGCAAATTTTTATAGCATGCGACAGCGTTCGGGTGCTGATGGTCGGGGCGGGACTGCTCCAGTCGGGAGTCCCGAACATCCTCAAGAGTGCAAAGAATCATGGCAAAGCGTGACTATTACGAGGTTTTGGGGGTCGAGCGTGGCTCCAGCGAATCGGACCTGAAGAAAGCTTACCGTCGCCTCGCGATGAAGCATCACCCGGACCGTAATCCGGATGACAAAGCGTCGGAAGAACTGTTCAAGGAGGCCAATGAGGCCTACGAAGTGCTGTCCGACTCCAGCAAGCGTGCAGCCTACGACCAGTATGGCCATGCGGGCGTCGACCCAAGCATGGGCGGCGGCGGTGCCGGCTTCGGCGGGCAGAATTTCTCCGATATCTTCGGCGATGTATTCAGCGATTTCTTCGGCGGCGGTCGCGGCGGTTCCCGTGGCGGCGCCCAGCGCGGCAGCGACCTGCGCTACACCCTGGAACTGAACCTGGAAGAGGCGGTACGCGGTACTACCGTCAATATCCGCGTGCCGACGCTGGTGAACTGCAAGCCGTGCGACGGTTCCGGAGCCAAGAAAGGTTCGGCGCCGATCACCTGCCCGACCTGTGGCGGTATCGGCCAGGTGCGTATGCAGCAAGGCTTCTTCTCGGTGCAGCAGACCTGCCCGCGTTGCCATGGTCAGGGCAAGATCATTTCCGATCCGTGCGATGCCTGCCATGGGCAGGGGCGTGTCGAAGAATACAAGACCCTGTCGGTGAAAGTGCCGTCGGGCGTCGATACCGGTGACCGTATTCGCCTGTCCGGCGAAGGCGAGGCGGGTACGCAGGGCGGTCCGACCGGCGACCTGTATGTGGTGATCAATGTCCGTGAGCACGATATTTTTCAGCGTGACGGCAAGCATCTGTTCTGCGAGGTGCCGATCAGCTTTGTCGACGCAGCCCTGGGCGGCGAGCTGGAAGTGCCAACCCTGGACGGTCGCGTCAAGTTGAAGATTCCGGAAGGTACCCAGACCGGCAAGCAGTTCCGCCTGCGCGGCAAGGGTGTTGCGCCGGTGCGTGGCGGTGGCGCGGGTGACCTGATGTGTCGCGTGGCCGTCGAGACCCCGGTGAACCTGAGTCGTCGCCAGCGTGAGCTGTTGGAAGAGTTCCGCTCCTCCCTGGCTGGCGACAGTTCTCATTCGCCCAAGGCCAGCGGCTGGTTCGAAGGGATGAAGCGTTTCTTCGGCGACCTGTAAGGAGCGAGGCATGCGACGTATAGCTGTAATGGGCGCCGCCGGGCGCATGGGCAAGATCCTGGTCGAGGCGGTGCAGCAGCGCGCGCCGCTCACCGGGTTGACGGCGGCGATCGTTCGTCCCGGCAGTTCGCTGGTCGGTGCGGATGCCGGCGAGCTGGCGTCGTTGGGGCGTATCGGCGTGCCGTTGTCCGAGGGGCTGGAGGCGGTGGCGGATGAGTTCGACGTCTTGATCGACTTCACGCTGCCGGAAGTGATGCTGAAAAACCTGGCGTTCTGTCGCAAGGCGGGCAAGGCCATGGTGATCGGTACCACCGGCCTGGACGCGGCGCAGAAGGCCTTGCTGGCCGAGGCGGGCAAGGATATTGCGATTGTCTTCGCGGCCAATTTCAGTGTTGGCGTCAACCTGTCGTTGAAGTTGCTCGATATGGCGGCGCGGGTGCTGGGCGATGATGCGGATATCGAGATCATCGAGGCGCACCATCGGCACAAGATCGACGCGCCTTCGGGTACGGCGTTGCGCATGGGCGAGGTGATCGCCAAGGCGCTGGGTCGCGACCTGGAGAAAGTCGCGGTGTATGGTCGTGAGGGGCATACCGGTGCGCGCGCGCGGGAAACCATCGGTTTTGCCACGGTGCGTGGCGGTGATGTGGTCGGCGATCACACCGTGCTGTTCGCCGCCGAAGGCGAGCGCCTGGAGATCACCCACAAGGCCTCGAGCCGCATGACCTTCGCCAAGGGGGCGGTGCGCGCGGCATTGTGGCTGGATGGCAAGGCGCCAGGCCTGTACGATATGCAGGATGTGCTCGAGCTGCACTGATCGGCGCAGGATTTGACTGTGCCGCTAAACTGTGGGAGCAGAGCTTGTTCGCGAAGAGGTCCTTGAGATCGCCAAGAGCTTCGCTGGCAAGCCATGCTCCAGCAGGTTCGACGTTCCCCATTTGAGCCTGTTCACACCACCTGGCGACGCCCTGTCGCATTCCCTGGCCTTTTCGGCTCATTAGCGGTGGATTAAAAAAGCCTTTTTCTGTAAGCTACAGCTTTAGTGTGTCCACTAAAAGCGCGCAGAATAATTCAGTGAACGAGCGGGGTGACGTGTCCATACGTCATTCCGCTTTTTTACAACCTGCGATCGCCCTTTCAGGCTTTATTTACGGGAGGTCTTCTTGACTAAGCCAGCCATACTCGCCCTTGCTGATGGCAGCATTTTTCGCGGCGAAGCCATTGGAGCCGACGGTCAGACCGTTGGTGAGGTGGTGTTCAACACCGCCATGACCGGCTATCAGGAAATCCTTACCGATCCTTCCTACGCCCAGCAAATCGTTACCCTGACCTACCCGCACATCGGCAACACCGGCACCACGCCGCAAGACGCCGAGTCCGATCGTGTCTGGTCCGCCGGTCTGGTCATTCGCGACCTGCCGCTGGTAGCGAGCAACTGGCGCAACACGCTGTCCCTGTCCGATTACCTGAAGGCCAACAACGTCGTGGCCATCGCCGGTATCGACACGCGGCGCCTGACCCGCATCCTGCGGGAAAAAGGCTCGCAGAACGGCTGCATCATGGCCGGTGACAACATTTCCGAAGCGGCGGCGATTGCCGCGGCGCAAGGTTTCCCCGGCCTGAAGGGCATGGATCTGGCGAAAGTCGTCAGCACCACCAAGCAGTACGAGTGGCGCTCGACCGTCTGGGACTTGAAGACCGACAGCCACGCGACCATCGAAGCTTCCGAGCTGCCTTACCATGTCGTGGCCTACGACTACGGTATCAAGCACAACATTCTGCGCATGCTGGTCGAGCGCGGCTGCCGCGTGACGGTTGTGCCGGCGCAGACGCCAGCCAGCGCCGTCCTGGCCCTGCAGCCGGACGGCGTGTTCCTGTCCAACGGCCCCGGCGACCCGGAGCCTTGCGACTACGCCATCCAGGCGATCAAGGATGTGCTGGAAACCGAGATCCCGGTGTTCGGTATCTGCCTGGGTCACCAGCTGCTGGCCCTGGCCTCCGGCGCCAAGACCCTGAAAATGGGGCATGGTCATCACGGTGCCAACCACCCGGTCCAGGACCTGGATACCGGCGTTGTCATGATCACCAGTCAGAACCACGGGTTCGCGGTGGATGAGGCGACCCTGCCGGCCAATGTCCGGGCGATCCACAAGTCGCTGTTCGACGGCTCCCTGCAGGGCATCGAGCGCACCGACAAGAGCGCCTTCAGCTTCCAGGGTCACCCTGAAGCCAGCCCGGGCCCGAACGACGTTGCACCGCTGTTCGATCGCTTCATCAATGAGATGGCCAAGCGCCGTTGATCGCCTGGATGCCCAGGGCGGCCCCACGACGCGGCGGCCCCCTCGGTCTCTTCAAGGATTGTTCAACGGCTTGCCGACTGACCTGCGGATTTGAGTGACAAACCCATGCCAAAACGTACAGACATAAAAAGCATCCTGATTCTTGGTGCCGGCCCGATCGTGATCGGCCAGGCCTGCGAATTCGACTACTCCGGCGCCCAGGCCTGCAAGGCCCTGCGCGAAGAGGGTTACCGCGTCATCCTGGTGAACTCCAACCCGGCCACCATCATGACCGACCCGGCCATGGCCGACGCCACCTACATCGAACCGATCAAATGGCAGACCGTGGCCAAGATCATCGAGAAGGAGCGTCCGGACGCCCTGCTGCCGACCATGGGCGGCCAGACCGCCCTGAACTGCGCCCTCGACCTGGAGCGCGAAGGCGTCCTCGAGAAGTTCGGCGTGGAAATGATCGGTGCCAACGCCGACACCATCGACAAGGCCGAAGACCGTTCGCGCTTCGACAAGGCGATGAAATCCATCGGCCTGGACTGCCCGCGCTCCGGTATCGCCCACAGCATGGAAGAGGCCAATGCGGTCCTCGAGAAGCTCGGTTTCCCGTGCATCATCCGTCCGTCCTTCACCATGGGCGGCACCGGTGGCGGTATTGCCTACAACCGTGAAGAGTTCGAAGAGATCTGCGCCCGTGGCCTGGATCTGTCGCCGACCAAGGAACTGCTGATCGACGAATCGCTGATCGGCTGGAAAGAGTACGAGATGGAGGTGGTCCGCGACAAAAAGGACAACTGCATCATCGTCTGCTCCATCGAGAATTTCGACCCGATGGGCGTGCACACCGGTGACTCGATCACTGTTGCGCCAGCACAGACCCTGACCGACAAGGAATACCAGATCCTGCGTAACGCCTCCCTGGCGGTGCTGCGCGAGATCGGCGTGGAAACCGGTGGTTCCAACGTTCAGTTCGGCATCTGCCCGAACACCGGTCGCATGGTCGTGATCGAGATGAACCCGCGGGTATCGCGTTCTTCGGCCCTGGCTTCGAAAGCCACCGGCTTCCCGATCGCCAAGGTTGCCGCCAAGCTGGCGGTGGGTTACACCCTGGATGAGTTGTCGAACGACATCACCGGCGGCAAGACCCCGGCGTCCTTCGAGCCGTCCATCGACTACGTCGTGACCAAGCTGCCGCGCTTCGCCTTCGAGAAATTCCCGAAAGCCGACGCCCGCCTGACTACCCAGATGAAGTCGGTGGGTGAAGTCATGGCCATCGGCCGGACCTTCCAGGAGTCCCTGCAGAAAGCCCTGCGCGGCCTCGAAGTGGGCGTCTGTGGTCTGGACGAGAAGCTCGACCTGAGCAACCCGGAAAGCATCAACGTGCTCAAGCGCGAGCTGACCGTGCCGGGCGCCGAGCGCATCTGGTACGTGGCGGACGCCTTCCGCGCCGGCATGAGCGTCGAAGATATCTTCGGCATGAACATGATCGATCCGTGGTTCCTGGTGCAGATCGAAGATCTGATCAAGGAAGAAGAGAAGGTCAAGACCCTGGGTCTGTCGGCCATCGACCGCGACCTGATGTTCCGCCTCAAGCGCAAGGGCTTCTCCGACATGCGTCTGGCCAAGTTGCTGGGCGTGACCGAGAAGAACCTGCGGACCCAGCGGCACAAGCTGGAAGTGTTCCCGGTCTACAAGCGCGTCGACACCTGCGCGGCCGAGTTCGCCACCGACACCGCCTACCTGTACTCGACTTATGAAGAAGAGTGCGAGGCCGCGCCATCGGGTCGCGACAAGATCATGATCCTTGGCGGCGGTCCGAACCGTATCGGCCAGGGCATCGAGTTCGACTACTGCTGTGTGCACGCGGCCCTGGCACTGCGCGAAGACGGGTACGAGACCATCATGGTCAACTGCAACCCGGAAACCGTGTCCACCGACTACGACACCTCCGATCGCCTGTACTTCGAGCCGGTGACCCTGGAAGACGTGCTGGAAATCGTCCGTGTCGAGAAGCCCAAGGGCGTGATCGTCCAGTACGGCGGCCAGACCCCGTTGAAGCTTGCGCGTGCCCTGGAAGCGGCCGGTGTGCCGATCATCGGCACCAGCCCTGACGCCATCGACCGTGCCGAAGATCGTGAGCGCTTCCAGCAGATGGTCGAGCGCCTGAATCTGCGCCAGCCGCCAAACGCGACCGTGCGCAGCGAAGACGAAGCGATTCGTGCCGCCAGCAAGATCGGTTACCCGCTGGTGGTGCGTCCGTCCTACGTATTGGGCGGCCGGGCGATGGAAATCGTCTACGAGGAAGAAGAGCTCAAGCGCTACCTGCGTGACGCGGTGAAAGTCTCCAACGACAGCCCGGTGCTGCTGGACCACTTCCTCAACTGCGCCATCGAAATGGACGTGGATGCGGTCTGCGACGGCACCGACGTGGTGATCGGCGCGATCATGCAGCACATCGAGCAGGCCGGTGTTCACTCCGGAGACTCGGCCTGTTCGCTGCCGCCGTACTCGCTGCCGGTGCACATCCAGGACGAGATGCGCGACCAGGTCAAGAAAATGGCCCTGGAATTGGGCGTTGTCGGCCTGATGAACGTGCAGTTGGCCCTGCAAGGCGAAGATATCTACGTCATCGAAGTCAACCCGCGCGCCTCGCGTACCGTGCCGTTCGTCTCCAAGTGCATCGGTGTCTCCCTGGCCATGATCGCCGCTCGCGTGATGGCCGGTAAGACCTTGAAGGAGCTGAACTTCACCAAGGAAATCATTCCGAACTTCTACAGTGTGAAAGAGGCGGTGTTCCCCTTCGCCAAATTCCCTGGCGTGGACCCGATCCTGGGCCCTGAGATGAAGTCCACCGGTGAAGTGATGGGCGTCGGCGACACCTTTGGCGAAGCCTTCGCCAAGGCCCAGATGGGTGCCAGCGAAGTGCTGCCGACCGGCGGTACCGCCTTCATCAGCGTTCGTGATGACGACAAGCCACTGGTTGCGGGCGTGGCCCGTGATCTGATCAACTTGGGCTTCGAAGTGGTGGCAACCGCCGGCACGGCCAAGGTGATCGAAGCGGCCGGCCTGAAAGTTCGCCGGGTCAACAAGGTGACGGAAGGTCGTCCGCACGTCGTCGACATGATCAAGAATGACGAAGTCACCCTGATCATCAACACGACCGAAGGCCGTCAGTCGATCGCTGACTCGTACTCCATTCGTCGTAACGCGCTGCAGCACAAGATCTACTGCACCACTACCATTGCTGCTGGCGAAGCCATCTGCGAAGCGCTCAAGTTCGGTCCGGAGAAGACCGTGCGTCGCTTGCAGGATCTACACGCAGGATTGAAGGCATGATCAAATACCCCATGACCGTCCAGGGGGCCAAGGCCCTGGAAGAGGAGCACGCTCACCTGACCAAGGTCGTCCGTCCGAAGCTGAGCCAGGACATCGGTACGGCCCGCGAGTTGGGTGACTTGAAGGAAAACGCCGAATACCACGCTGCTCGCGAGCAGCAGGGTATGGTCGAGGCGCGGATCCGTGATATCGAAGGCCGCATGCAGAACGCGGTGATCATCGATGTCACGACCATTGCGCATACCGGCAAGGTGATTTTCGGTACCACCGTGGAAATCGCCAACGTCGAAACCGACGAAAGCGTGGTTTACCACATCGTGGGTGAGGACGAGGCCGACTTCAAGCTTGGCAAGATCTCCGTCGGTTCGCCGCTGGCCCGCGCCTTGATCGCCAAGGAAGAGGGGGATGTGGTGGCTGTCAAAACGCCAGGTGGCGTTATCGAGTACGAGATTGTCGCAGTCCGTCACCTCTGAACGAAGGCGCCCGCTGCGTGCGGGCGCCATGCTCTGGCAACTGACCCAGATGCTCTGGGTGGGCGGCCTGTGGCTGCTGCATATCGGGTTGTTGCCGGTATTGGCGCAAATAGGCCTGGCACCGCTGTTGATCGACGAGATCAATAGCCTGCTGGGCTCTTTATTGATAGGGTTTGCCACGGTGTGTGTGATCGTGCAGATCCTGGTGTTGCTCCAGGCCGAAGGTCGGGCAAGCCTCTGGCGCGATACACGCGGGCATTTGCTGTTGATGTCGTTGTATGCGTGCGGGATGTATTTCGCGGTGCGCGCCTGGATGCCGGAGGCATCGCGCTGGCAGTTGTTCAGTTACCTGGTGCTCGGCCTTTGCGGCCTGGTGCTGGTGCTGCAGCCGGTGCCCGGCGAGAGTGGCAGGGTACGCACCGCGTACCCTTGACCCGTTCCTACGTCACTTGAAGCGATGGACGTTGGACAGCTGCTTGTTGACGCTGAAGTTCTTGCGATACAGCAGCGCCATCTTGCCGATGACTTGCACCAGATCCGCCTTGCCGGCCTTGCACAGCTGCGCAATGGCCTCCAGGCGCGATTCGCGGTCGAGGATATTGAGCTTGATCTTGATCAGCTCATGATCGCCCAATGCGCGTTCAAGCTCGGCTAACACACCTTCGGTCAAGCCGTTGTCAGCCACAGTCAATACTGGTTTCAGATGGTGGCCAATGGATTTGTACTGTTTCTTCTGCTCTTGAGTGAGCGGCATAATCTGACCCCTGCGTCTGATCTTGTAAAAAGCGGCGGCCAGTTTACCCGAGCGCGTCCGGGACCGCCCAGTTAATCGCGATTCGACTATTTTTTGAGGTGGCCCGTGGCCCGTTCCAAGACTAGCCTTAACTGGCTGAAAGAACATTTCAACGATCCGTTCGTCAAAATGGCGCAAAAAGACGGCTATCGCTCCCGTGCCAGCTACAAATTGCTGGAGATCCAGGAGAAGGACCGGATCATCCGCCCGGGCATGACCGTGATCGACCTCGGCGCGGCGCCGGGTGGCTGGTCCCAGGTGACCAGTCGTCTGATTGGTGGCAAGGGCCGCCTGATCGCGTCCGACATCCTGGATATGGACAGCATCCCCGATGTGACCTTCATCAAGGGCGACTTCACCGAGGATGCCGTCCTGGCGGAAATCCTCGCGGCGGTGGGAAATTCCGAGGTGGACCTTGTGATTTCCGATATGGCCCCCAATATGAGTGGTACACCCGAAGTGGATATGCCACGTTCGATGTTCCTTTGCGAACTGGCACTCGATCTCGCCGGACGCGTCCTACGCCCCGGTGGTGATTTTTTGATCAAGGTTTTCCAGGGCGAAGGCTTCGACGAGTACCACCGGAACTTCCGCAAGCTGTTTGACAAGGTCCAGACGCGCAAGCCGGCGTCTTCCCGTGATCGGTCCCGCGAGCAGTATCTGCTGGGTCGTGGCTTCCGCGGACGGATCGAGTAAGACGAGGTTCTTGGCCGGGGCGATAGGTTTTTCATATTTCGCCCTGTGAGAATAAGCGCATATTGTGTAGTGATTGTTTCACAAAGGGTTACAGACGGCGCCTGCAGGATCTGTAGGTAATGTAGTAAGTTATGCCGGTGAATATCATGCGAAGCGCGCGCCAGTAGCGGATCCCGCTTCATGAGGGTAGTTAATTGAACGATATGGCAAAGAATCTGATCCTGTGGTTGATCATCGCGGCTGTCCTGGTGACGGTGATGAACAACTTCTCCAGCCCTAACGAGCCGCAGACCCTCAACTACTCCGACTTCATCCAGCAGGTCAAGGATGGCAAAGTCGAGCGCGTTGCCGTGGACGGCTACGTGATCACCGGCAAGCGCAACGATGGCGACAGCTTCAAGACCATCCGCCCGGCCATCCAGGACAACGGCCTGATCGGCGACCTGGTGGACAACCACGTCGTGGTCGAAGGCAAACAGCCTGAGCAGCAGAGCATCTGGACCCAGTTGCTGGTGGCCAGCTTCCCGATCCTGGTGATCATCGCGGTGTTCATGTTCTTCATGCGCCAGATGCAGGGCGGCGCGGGCGGCAAGGGCGGGCCGATGAGTTTCGGCAAGAGCAAGGCGCGCCTGCTTTCGGAAGACCAGGTGAAAACCACCCTGGCTGACGTCGCCGGTTGCGACGAAGCCAAGGAAGAAGTCGGCGAGCTGGTCGAGTTCCTGCGTGATCCGGGCAAGTTCCAGCGCCTGGGCGGGCGGATTCCTCGCGGTGTGCTGATGGTCGGTCCTCCGGGTACCGGTAAGACCTTGCTCGCCAAGGCCATTGCCGGCGAGGCCAAGGTGCCGTTCTTCACTATTTCCGGTTCCGATTTCGTCGAGATGTTCGTCGGTGTCGGTGCCAGCCGTGTCCGTGACATGTTCGAGCAGGCGAAGAAGCACGCGCCTTGCATCATCTTCATCGACGAAATCGATGCGGTCGGTCGTCACCGTGGTGCCGGCATGGGCGGCGGTCACGACGAGCGCGAACAGACCCTCAACCAGTTGCTGGTGGAGATGGACGGTTTCGAGATGAACGACGGCATCATCGTGATTGCCGCCACCAACCGTCCTGACGTGCTCGACCCGGCGCTGCTGCGTCCCGGTCGTTTCGACCGCCAGGTGGTGGTCGGCCTGCCGGATATCCGCGGTCGCGAACAGATTCTCAAAGTGCATATGCGCAAGGTGCCAATGGGCGAAGACGTCGCGCCAGGGGTGATTGCGCGGGGTACGCCGGGCTTCTCCGGCGCCGACCTGGCCAACCTGGTGAACGAGGCGTCCCTGTTCGCCGCGCGCGCCGGCAAACGCATCGTCGAGATGAAAGAGTTCGAATTGGCGAAAGACAAGATCATGATGGGCGCCGAGCGCAAATCCATGGTCATGTCCGAGAAGGAAAAACAGAACACCGCGTATCACGAGGCCGGTCACGCCATTGTCGGTCGCGTGGTGCCCGAGCACGATCCGGTCTACAAGGTCTCGATCATCCCGCGCGGTCGTGCGCTGGGGGTGACCATGTTCCTTCCGGAAGAAGATCGCTACAGCCTGTCCAAGCGTGCGCTGATCAGCCAGATCTGTTCGCTGTATGGCGGCCGTATCGCCGAAGAGATGACCCTGGGCTTCGACGGTGTCACCACCGGCGCTTCCAACGACATCATGCGTGCCAGCCAGATTGCCCGGAACATGGTTACCAAGTGGGGCCTGTCCGAGAAGCTGGGCCCGCTGATGTATGCCGAGGAAGACCAGGAAGTGTTCCTGGGTCGTGGCGGCGGCGGTCAGAACGCCAGCTTCTCTGGCGAAACGGCCAAGCTGATCGATTCGGAAGTGCGCAGCATCATTGATCAGTGCTATGGCACGGCCAAGCAGATCCTGACGGATAACCGCGACAAGCTCGACGCCATGGCGGACGCGCTGATGAAGTACGAAACCATCGATGCCGAGCAGATCGACGACATCATGGCGGGTCGCCCACCGCGCGAACCGCGCGACTGGGAGGGCGGTTCGGGGACTTCGGGGACTCCGCCGGTGATCCAGAACGAACGACCAGAAGCGCCGATCGGCGGCCCTGCGGCTGATCATTAAGGTTTGAAATGACTTCTGTTCAGTCCTCGACCCGGTTGCCTTGCGGCAACCGGGTTCTTGATTTGGCCCAGACGCATGTCATGGGCATTCTCAATGTCACTCCTGATTCCTTTTCCGATGGCGGTCGTTTCAATCAGCTCGAGGCGGCCCTGCGCCACGCGCAGGCCATGGTCGAGGCGGGCGCGACGCTGATCGATGTCGGTGGCGAGTCGACCCGTCCTGGTGCTCCGGTGGTGTCTCCTCTCGAGGAATTGGAGCGTGTCGCGCCGGTGGTCGAGCGTATCCATCGAGAGCTGGATGTGATTATCTCGGTCGATACGTCCACTCCACAGGTCATGCTGGAGAGTGCCAGGTTGGGCGCGGGCCTGATCAATGATGTGCGCTCGTTGCAGCGTGACGGTGCCTTGCAGGCCGCCGCTGCGACCGGCTTGCCGGTCTGCCTGATGCACATGCTCGGTGAACCGGGCAATATGCAGGACAACCCCCATTACGACGATGTCACGCGCGAGGTGGTGGACTTTCTCGCCGAGCGCATGGCGCTGTGTGCGGCAGCCGGTATTGCCGCCGAGCGCATTGTGCTTGACCCGGGGTTTGGCTTTGCCAAGACCCTGGCGCACAACCTGAGCCTGTTCAAGCATATGGAAACATTGCACGCCCTGGGGCGGCCGCTGTTGGTCGGTGTCTCGCGCAAGAGCATGATAGGGCTGGCTCTGGGGCGCCCAGTGGGTGAGCGCCTTTACGGCGGCCTCGCCCTGGCGGCGCTGGCGATGAGTAAAGGGGCGCGGATTCTTCGCGTGCATGATGTCGCCGAAACGGTCGACGTGGTACGCATGATTGCTGCTGTTGAAGCTGCGCAATAAGAACGATGGAGCACTGATGAAAAAAAAATACTTCGGCACCGACGGTATTCGCGGGCGCGTAGGGCAATTCCCGATCACCCCTGAGTTCATGCTCAAGCTCGGCTGGGCCGCTGGCATGGCATTCCGCAAGCTGGGTGCATGCCGGGTGCTGGTCGGCAAGGACACGCGGATCTCCGGCTACATGTTCGAGTCCGCCCTGGAAGCCGGTCTTTCCGCCGCCGGCGCCGATGTGCTGCTGCTGGGGCCGATGCCGACGCCGGCCATTGCCTACCTGACCCGGACCTTTCATGCCGAGGCGGGGATCGTGATCAGTGCTTCGCACAATCCCCATGACGACAACGGCATCAAGTTCTTCTCCGGCGCGGGCACCAAGCTGCCGGATGAAGTCGAGTTGATGATCGAAGAGCTGCTCGATGCGCCGATGACCGTGGTCGAGTCGGAAAAGCTCGGCAAGGTCTCGCGGATCAATGACGCAGCCGGTCGCTATATCGAATTCTGCAAGAGCAGCGTGCCGACGGGAACCGATCTCGCGGGCCTGAAGATTGTTATCGACTGTGCCCACGGTGCTACCTACAAGGTCGCGCCGAGTGTGTTCCGCGAGCTGGGCGCGCAGGTCGTCGCCTTGTCGGCGGCGCCCAACGGGCTGAACATCAACGACAACTGCGGTTCGACGCATATGAAACCGCTGCAGGCGGCCGTGCTCGCCGAGCAGGCGGACCTGGGTATCGCGTTCGACGGCGACGGCGATCGGGTGCTGATGGTCGATCACACCGGTGCCGTGGTCGATGGTGACGAGCTGGTGTTCATCATTGCCCGGGACATGGCCGAGCGCGGCAAGCTCAATGGTGGCGTGGTCGGTACCCTGATGAGCAACCTGGGCCTCGAGCTGGCCTTCAAGGAATTGGATATTCCGTTCGTGCGCGCCAATGTCGGCGACCGCTATGTGATTGCCGAGCTGCTGGAGCGCAACTGGCTGGTGGGTGGTGAAAACTCCGGGCACATTCTCTGCCTGAACCACACCACCACTGGCGATGCGATCATCGCGGCCCTGCAAACCCTGATGGCCCTGCGTCGCCGTGGCGAAAGTCTGGCCCAGGCGCGCCAGGCGTTGCGCAAGTGCCCACAGGTGTTGGTCAATGTGCGCTTCGCCGGTGGTGTCGACCCGGTCAAGCACCCGAAGGTGGTGCAGGCCTGCGATCAGGTGACCCAGGCCATGAATGGTCGCGGCCGCGTGCTGTTGCGCAAGTCCGGTACCGAGCCGCTGGTGCGGGTAATGGTCGAAGGCGAAGACGAAGTGGTGGTCCGTGGCCACGCCGATGCACTGGCAAAACTGGTGACTGAAGTTTGCGCCTGATTTCGGCTTGCCAGCCAGGATGCGGTTGGGTAACATCTGCGCCCACTTTGACCTGCGAGGTACAGCATGCGTCGCCCAATGGTAGCTGGTAACTGGAAGATGCACGGTACCCGCGCCAGCGTCGTCGAGCTGATCAAGGGCCTGCGTAACCTGGCCTTGCCGAGCGGTGTGGACGTGGCGGTATTCCCGCCTTGCCTGCATATCAGCCAAGTGGTTGAAGGCTTGAAAGGCAAATCGATTTTGGTCGGTGCGCAGAACTCGGCGGTGGAATCCATGCAGGGTGCCCTGACCGGTGAGACTGCACCGAGCCAGTTGCTCGATGCAGGATGTTCCCTGGTGTTGGTTGGGCATTCCGAGCGTCGCCTGATCATGGGCGAGTCGGATCGCACCCTCAATCGCAAGTTTGCGGCAGCGCAGGCCTGTGGTTTGATTCCGGTGCTCTGTGTAGGGGAGACCCTGGAGCAGCGTGAGGCCGGCAAGACGCTGGAAGTGGTTTCGCGTCAGCTGGGCAGTATTATCGAGGAGCTGGGTGTCGGCGCTTTTGCCAAGGCTGTCATCGCTTACGAACCGGTCTGGGCCATTGGCACCGGGCTGACAGCTTCGCCGCAACAAGCGCAGGATGTGCACGCCGCCATTCGCGCGCAGTTGGCGGCAGAGAATTCTGAGGTCGCACAAGGTGTGCGGCTTCTATACGGCGGCAGCGTGAAGGCGGCCAATGCGGTCGAACTGTTCGGCATGCCGGATATCGATGGGGGGCTCATTGGTGGGGCTTCCCTGAATGCAGATGAGTTCGGTGCGATCTGTCGCGCCGCGGGAAACTGAAAAAATGCTGGAAACAGTCGTAGTCGTTCTTCATCTGTTGGGTGCGCTGGGCGTTGTCGCTCTGGTATTGCTGCAACAGGGTAAAGGTGCGGACGCTGGTGCGTCTTTCGGGGCAGGTGCTTCAAATACTGTGTTCGGAAGCCAAGGTTCCTCTACCTTTCTTAGTAAGTTTACTGCTATACTTGCCGCAGGTTTCTTCATAACCAGCTTGGGGTTAGGTTACTTTGCTAAAGAGAAAGCTCATGAGCTGACTCAAGCAGGTTTGCCAAAACCGGCAGTGTTGGAAGTGCCAAAGCAGAAACCGGCATCTGATGATGTACCGGTGCTCCAGGAGCAGAAGTCGGCCTCACCGACTGATGTACCCAAGGCTCCAGAGCAGAAGTAAAATGGGTTTCATGCTGTAAACGTTGTATTGCCGAGGTGGTGGAATTGGTAGACACGCAACCTTGAGGTGGTTGTGCCCATAGGGTGTAGGGGTTCGAGTCCCCTTCTCGGTACCAATTATCAGGAGAGCCCGCTGTTGCGGGCTTTCTTGTAGGTGGAAGGTTACATTGACCCTGCAAGGGATCGGTCGTATACTTCCGCCCCAGCTTTGTCGCGGGGTGGAGCAGTCTGGTAGCTCGTCGGGCTCATAACCCGAAGGTCGTCGGTTCAAATCCGGCCCCCGCAACCAGTTTTAGCGGAGCCCCTTTTCAGGGGCTTTTTGTTGGCTGGGTACTTCATGACGCCGCTGTTCGACGGCGTTTCAGGGATGGGCGATTCGCCCATTTTTTGTTTATTTCAATTGCATGCACAGAGATGCACGAGGGGGTTCAGGTGTCGAGCAAGCTAGAACAGTTGCAGGCCTTGTTGGCCCCGGTGGTCGTGGCCCTTGGCTATGAATGCTGGGGTATTGAGTATTCGGCTCAAGGTCGCCATTCCGTGTTGCGCGTTTATATCGATAAAGAAGGCGGTGTGCTGGTGGACGACTGTGCCATCGTCAGCCGCCAGATCAGTGGTGTGCTGGACGTCGAAGACCCCATCACCAGTGAATACACCCTTGAGGTTTCCTCTCCTGGCATGGAACGCCCGCTGTTCACCCTTGAACAGTTTGCCTCGCATGCCGGCGAACAAGTGAAGATAAAGTTGCGCTCGCCTTTCGAAGGTCGACGTAATTTTCAGGGCCTTCTGCGCGGAGTGGAAGAGCAGGACATCGTGGTGCAGGTGGAAGACCATGAGTTTCTGTTGCCGATCGATTTGATCGACAAGGCCAACATTATTCCCAGTTTTGACTGAGACGCGGATCCCGCGGATCCAATGGCTTGCGAAAGGCGAGGCGTACGATGAGCAAAGAAGTATTGCTGGTTGTTGAGTCGGTATCCAACGAAAAGGGTGTACCGGCAAGCGTGATTTTTGAGGCGCTGGAGATTGCTCTGGCGACCGCTACCAAGAAGCGCTTTGAAGACGAAGTTGACCTGCGTGTGGAAATCAACCGCCACACCGGTGCCTATGAGACTTTCCGTCGCTGGACAGTCGTCGAGGAAGCCGATCTTGATGATCCGGCGATCGAGACCTGGCCGAGCAAGGTCGCAGAGACCCACCCGGGTGCCAAGGTCGGCGACGTCGTCGAGGACAAGATCGAGTCCATCGAATTCGGTCGTATCGCCGCTCAGACCGCCAAGCAAGTCATTGTGCAGAAGGTTCGCGAAGCCGAGCGCGCACAGGTTGTCGACGCCTATCGCGAGCGCCTGGGGGAAATCATCTCCGGCACCGTGAAGAAAGTCACCCGCGACAACGTCATCGTTGACCTGGGTAACAATGCCGAAGCGCTGCTGGCCCGCGAAGACATCATTTCCCGCGAGACTTTCCGCGTCGGTGTGCGCGTGCGCGCCCTGCTCAAGGAAATCCGCACCGAGAACCGCGGCCCTCAGCTGATCCTGTCGCGTACCGCGCCGGAAATGCTGATCGAGCTGTTCCGCATCGAAGTGCCGGAAATCGCCGAAGGCCTGATCGAAGTGATGGCCGCCTCCCGTGACCCGGGTTCGCGTGCCAAGATCGCGGTCCGCTCCAAGGACAAACGCATCGACCCGCAAGGCGCGTGCATTGGTATGCGCGGTTCGCGCGTCCAGGCCGTCTCCGGCGAGTTGGGTGGCGAGCGCGTGGACATCGTCCTGTGGGACGACAACCCGGCGCAGTTCGTGATCAACGCCATGTCGCCGGCGGAAGTCGCGGCAATTATCGTTGACGAGGATGCCCATGCAATGGACATCGCCGTCGGCGCAGACAATCTGGCTCAGGCCATCGGTCGCGGTGGTCAGAACGTGCGTCTGGCCAGCCAGTTGACCGGCTGGACCCTGAACGTGATGACCGAATCGGACATCCAGGCTAAGCAGCAAGCAGAGACCGGTGACATTCTGCGCAACTTCATCGACGAGCTGGAAGTCGACGAAGATCTGGCGCAGGTACTGGTTGATGAAGGCTTTACCAGCCTGGAAGAGATTGCCTACGTACCGTTGGAGGAAATGCTCAACATCGATGGCTTTGACGAAGACACCGTCAACGAGCTTCGCGCTCGGGCCAAGGATCGTTTGTTGACTAAAGCCATCGCTACTGAGGAAAAGCTGGCAGACGCCCATCCGGCCGAAGACCTGCTCTCGCTTGAGGGTATGGACAAGGATTTGGCGATGGAACTGGCGGTGCGCGGCGTAATTACCCGCGAAGACCTGGCCGAGCAGTCTATTGACGACCTGCTCGACATCGACGGCATCGACGACGATCGTGCCGGCAAGTTGATCATGGCCGCCCGAGCCCATTGGTTCGAGTAATTAGGCGCGGCCTGAGGAGAGAAGTGCATGACGCAAGTCACGGTGAAACAACTGGCCGATGAGGTCAAAACACCGGTAGAGCGCCTGTTGCAGCAGATGCGTGAGGCAGGTCTGCCGCACACCGCCGCCGAGGAACATGTGACCGACAGTGAGAAGCAATCGCTGCTGACTCACCTGAAAAGCAGCCACAAGGCGAAAGTGGAAGAGCCGCGCAAGATTACCTTGCAGCGCAAGACCACCAGCACCCTGCGTGTTGCCGGTAGCAAAAGCATCAGCGTTGAAGTACGCAAGAAGAAAGTCTTCGTACAACGCAGCCCGGAAGAAATCGAAGCCGAGCGCAAGCGTGAGCTGGAAGAACGTCGTGCCGTAGAGAATGCGGCCCGTCAAAAGGCTGAAGAAGAAGCCAAGCGTCGCGCCGAAGAAGAAGCGCGCCGCCAGCCTGCTGCTGCTCCGGGGAACGCTGCGGTGGTCGACGCGGTTGCCCAGGCACCTGTTGTCGCTGCCGAGCCTGTTCGCGAAGCCGTGGCGGCCGCTCCTGCGCCGGCCGTCGAGCGCAAGCGCGAAGAGCCGCGTCGTCCAGACAAGCCGCGTGCCGACGATAGCAATCGTCGTAGCGGCGGAGCTGATGGCGAGCGCAAGAACGCTCCGCATCGTGCTTCGGTCAAGGAAAAGGCTCCGGCGCCACGTGTGGCTCCGCGCACTACCGACGAAGAAAGCGACGGTTTCCGTCGTGGCGGTCGCGGCAAGGCCAAGCTGAAGAAACGCAACGCTCACGGTTTCCAGAGCCCTACCGGCCCTATCGTGCGTGAAGTGAAGATCGGCGAGACCATCACTGTTGGCGATCTCGCCCAGCAGATGTCGGTCAAGGCTGCCGAAATCATCAAGTTCATGTTCAAACTGGGTACCCCAGCCACCATCAACCAGGTACTGGACCAGGAAACTGCCCAACTGGTTGCTGAAGAACTGGGCCACAAAGTGACCCTGGTCAGCGACACCGCCCTGGAAGATTCCCTGGCCGAGTCCCTGAAGTTCGAAGGTGAAGCGTTCTCCCGTGCACCGGTTGTGACCGTCATGGGCCACGTCGACCACGGTAAGACCTCGCTGCTCGACTACATCCGTCGTGCCAAGGTTGCTGCCGGCGAAGCCGGTGGTATCACCCAGCACATCGGCGCGTACCACGTTGAAACCGATCGCGGCATGGTCACGTTCCTCGACACCCCGGGTCACGCCGCGTTTACCGCGATGCGTGCCCGTGGTGCCAAGGCCACTGACATCGTGATCCTGGTGGTTGCAGCGGACGACGGCGTGATGCCGCAGACCATTGAAGCGGTCCAGCACGCCAAGGCTGCCGGTGTTCCGCTGGTGGTCGCGGTGAACAAGATCGACAAGCCGGGCGCCGATCTCGATCGCATCCGTAGCGAGCTGTCGGTTCATGGCGTGACCTCGGAAGAGTGGGGCGGCGACACCCCGTTCGTCTCGGTTTCGGCGAAAGTCGGTACTGGCGTGGACGAGTTGCTCGAAGCGGTTCTGCTGCAAGCCGAAGTCCTGGAACTGAAAGCGACTCCATCGGCTCCTGGCCGTGGCGTCGTGGTTGAATCGCGTCTCGACAAGGGGCGTGGCCCGGTGGCAACCGTTCTGGTCCAGGACGGCACCCTGCGCCAAGGCGATATGGTCCTGGTCGGTTCGAACTATGGCCGTGTACGGGCCATGCTCGACGAGAACGGCAAGTCGATCAAGGAAGCCGGTCCTTCCATCCCTGTCGAGATCCTCGGCCTGGACGGTACCCCGGACGCTGGCGATGAGATGAGCGTGGTGGCCGACGAGAAGAAAGCCCGTGAAGTGGCTCTGTTCCGTCAAGGCAAGTTCCGCGAAGTCAAACTGGCTCGCGCCCATGCTGGCAAGCTGGAAAACATCTTCGAGAACATGGGCCAGGAAGAGAAGAAGACGCTTAACATCGTCCTCAAATCCGACGTCCGCGGTTCCTTGGAAGCGTTGAACGGCGCCTTGAACGGCCTGGGTAACGACGAAGTGCAAGTGCGTGTTGTCGGTGGCGGTGTCGGTGGTATTACCGAGTCCGATGCCAACCTGGCACTGGCCTCCAACGCTGTACTGTTCGGCTTCAACGTGCGTGCCGATGCTGGCGCACGGAAGATCGTCGAGCAGGAAGGCCTGGATATGCGTTACTACAACGTGATCTACGACATCATCGAAGACGTCAAGAAAGCGCTCACCGGTATGCTTGGCAGCGATGTTCGCGAGAACATCCTGGGTACCGCTGAAGTGCGTGACGTGTTCCGCTCGCCGAAGTTTGGCGCGATCGCCGGTTGCATGGTGATCGAAGGTGTTGTTCACCGTAACCGTCCAATCCGTGTACTGCGTGAAGACATCGTTATCTTCGAAGGCGAGCTGGAATCCCTGCGCCGCTTCAAGGATGACGCTTCCGAAGTGCGTGCCGGCATGGAATGCGGTATCGGCGTGAAGAGCTACAACGACGTCAAGGTCGGTGACAAGATCGAAGTCTTCGAGAAGGTCCAGGTTGCTCGCAGCCTCTGACTCGCGCACTTCAAGGGCCACGCCGAGCCGCCGCATGCCAATGCGCGGCACTGCGTCAGGACTCTAAACGCAACGCCCGGTCCGGCTTCTGCCAGGCCGGGCGTTTGCCGCTTTCAGACCCGCGGGTTTCACCGCAGGGCAGCTACAGGTAACAAGACATGGCAAAAGAATACAGCCGTACCCAACGTATCGGCGACCAGATGCAGCGTGAGCTCGCGCAACTGATCCGTCGTGAAGTCAAAGACCCGCGCGTCGGCCTGGTGACCATTACTGCCGTCGACGTCAGCCGTGACGTCGGCCACGCGAAGATCTTCATCACCGTGATGGGCCAGGACAACCCGGAAGACATCGCCCAGAGCATCAAGGTGCTCAATGCGGCGGCGGGCTTCCTGCGTATGCAACTGGCTCGCGAGATGAAGCTGCGCAGCGTGCCGCAGTTGCACTTCCACTATGACGAAAGCGTCGTGCGTGGCGCACACCTGTCGGCGTTGATCGAGCGTGCCGTGGCCGAAGACAATCAGCATGTCGACGGTGCGGCGCCAGCAGACAACGCTCCAGAAGACGGCCGGGAGTAATCGGTGGCTCAGGTCAAGCGTATCCGTCGTAATGTCAGTGGCATCATTCTGCTGGACAAGCCGTTGGGGTTCACCTCCAACGCCGCCTTGCAGAAGGTCCGCTGGTTGCTCAACGCCGAGAAGGCCGGCCATACCGGCAGCCTCGATCCGTTGGCCACCGGGGTGCTGCCGCTGTGCTTCGGCGAGGCCACCAAGTTCTCGCAATACCTGCTCGATTCCGACAAGGGTTACGAAACCCTCGCGCAATTGGGCAAGACCACTACCACCGCGGACGCCGAAGGCGATGTTTTGCAGACGCGCCCGGTGACCGTTGGTCGTGCCGATATCGAAGCGGTGTTGCCGGAATTTCGCGGTCAAATCAGTCAGATACCGCCGATGTACTCGGCGCTCAAACGTGACGGACAGCCGTTGTACAAGCTGGCCCGTGCCGGTGAAGTAGTGGAGCGCGAACCGCGTTCTGTTACTATTACGCGCTTGGAATTGCTCGCCTGCGAAGGTGATACTGCGCGGCTGGCGGTGGACTGCAGCAAGGGCACCTATATTCGGACCCTGGTGGAGGATATCGGTGAGAAGCTCGGGTGTGGCGCGTACGTGGCTGAATTGCGACGGACCCAGGCCGGCCCCTTCACCCTGGCCCAGACCGTCACGCTGGAAGAGCTCGAGGCGGTGCATGCCGAGGGCGGCAACGAGGCGGTTGATCGCTTCCTCATGCCTTCGGACAGCGGTCTGTTAGACTGGCCGCTGCTGCACTTTTCCGAGCACAGTGCGTTCTACTGGCTCAACGGCCAGCCGGTACGTGCGCCGGATGCGCCGAAGTTCGGCATGGTGCGGGTACAAGATCATAACGGTCGCTTTATCGGTATCGGTGAAGTGAGCGAAGACGGGCGTATCGCGCCGCGTCGACTGATTCGGTCAGAATGACCGGAAACCAGTCTGTGTCAAAGCAGGCTGGAGAGGGTGGCTGTCAACAGGCACGGTCACTACTCATTTATAGATACAGGGATTTGTCCCTGGCCTGTTGAAACTGTTTTTCTGAAACAGTTTCTTGATAAAAGGATTGCCTCATGGCTCTCAGCGTTGAAGAAAAAGCTCAAATCGTTACCGACTACCAGCAAGCCGTTGGTGATACTGGTTCGCCAGAAGTGCAAGTTGCACTGCTGACCGCCAACATCAACAAACTGCAAGGTCACTTCAAGGCCAACGGTAAAGACCACCACTCCCGTCGTGGTCTGATCCGCATGGTTAACCAGCGCCGTAAGCTGCTGGACTACCTGAAAGGCAAGGACGTGAGCCGTTACAGCGCTCTGATCGGTCGCCTGGGTCTGCGTCGCTAATCAGCGATTGCGCTATGAGGTTGGTTGTTTGCTGTGCGTCAGCGGGTTTCCCGTCGGCGCATGGCAAGCTCCCAGCCTCTAGTTTTATCTGAGTACCTGTTTTACTCCGAGACAGCATCTGGACAATGACAGTCGGGCCGATTCCCGGCGTTGCCCAAGAATTTCGCAAGAAGACAAGTTCCCCAAGAGCCACAAAAGAAGGTAGGACACCGTGAACCCGGTTATCAAAAAATTCCAGTTCGGTCAGTCGACCGTCACCCTCGAGACAGGCCGTATCGCCCGTCAGGCTTCCGGCGCAGTATTGGTCACCGTTGACGACGACGTCAGCGTATTGGTGACCGTGGTCGGTGCCAAGCAAGCGGACCCGAGCAAAGGCTTCTTCCCGCTGTCCGTGCACTACCAGGAAAAAACCTACGCTGCCGGCAAGATCCCTGGTGGCTTCTTCAAGCGTGAAGGCCGTCCTTCCGAAAAAGAAACCCTGACTTCGCGCCTGATCGACCGTCCGATCCGCCCGCTGTTCCCTGAAGGTTTCATGAACGAAGTGCAGGTTGTCTGCACCGTCGTCTCCACCAGCAAGAAGACCGATCCGGACATCGCTGCGATGATCGGTACCTCGGCAGCCCTGGCCATCTCCGGTATTCCTTTCGATGGCCCGATCGGCGCCGCGCGCGTGGCTTTCCACGAAAGCACCGGCTATCTGCTGAACCCGACTTACGAGCAACAGAAAGCCTCGAGCCTGGACATGGTCGTTGCCGGTACCTCGGAAGCGGTACTGATGGTTGAATCGGAAGCCAAAGAGCTGACCGAAGACCAGATGCTGGGCGCAGTACTGTTCGCCCACGACGAATTCCAGGTCGTCATCCAGGCCGTGAAAGAGCTGGCCGCCGAAGCTGCCAAGCCAACCTGGTCCTGGACTGCCGCGCCTGAAGCCACCGCGCTGCTGGGCGCGATCCGTGCCGAGTTCGGCGACGCGATCTCCCAGGCTTACACCATCACCGTCAAGGCCGACCGTTACGCGCGTCTGGGCGAGCTGAAAGACCAGGTGGTTGCCAAGCTGTCCGGTGAAGAAGGCCAGCCTTCTTCCAGCGAAGTGAAAGCCGCTTTCGGCGAAATCGAATACCGCACCGTTCGCGAAAACATCGTCAACGGCAAGCCACGTATCGACGGCCGCGACACCAAGACCGTACGTCCGCTGAACATCGAAGTCGGTGTGCTGCCCAAGACCCACGGTTCGGCCCTGTTCACCCGTGGCGAAACCCAGGCCCTGGTTGTGGCAACCCTGGGTACTGCCCGTGACGCCCAACTGCTGGACACCCTGGAAGGCGAGAAAAAAGACCCCTTCATGCTGCACTACAACTTCCCGCCGTTCTCGGTCGGCGAATGTGGTCGCATGGGCGGTGCCGGTCGTCGTGAAATCGGTCACGGTCGTCTGGCCCGTCGTTCGGTCCAGGCCATGCTGCCGGATGCCGCTGAATTCCCGTACACCATCCGTGTGGTTTCGGAAATCACCGAATCCAACGGTTCGAGCTCCATGGCTTCGGTCTGCGGCGCTTCCCTGGCCCTGATGGACGCCGGTGTACCGATGAAGGCACCGGTTGCCGGTATCGCCATGGGTCTGGTCAAGGAAGGCGAGAAATTCGCCATCCTGACCGACATCCTGGGTGACGAAGACCACCTCGGCGACATGGACTTCAAGGTAGCCGGTACCGCCAAAGGCGTGACCGCGCTGCAGATGGACATCAAGATCAAGGGCATTACCGAAGAGATCATGGAGATCGCCCTGGGCCAAGCCCTGGAAGCGCGCCTGAACATCCTCGGTCAGATGAACCAGATCATTGGTCAGTCCCGCACCGAACTGTCGGAAAATGCTCCGACCATGATCGCGATGAAAATCGACACCGATAAAATCCGCGATGTCATCGGTAAAGGCGGCGCGACCATTCGTGCGATCTGTGAAGAGACCAAGGCTTCGATCGACATCGAAGACGACGGCTCGATCAAGATCTTCGGCGAAACCAAGGAAGCGGCTGAAGCGGCTCGTCAGCGCGTCCTGGGCATCACCGCGGAAGCTGAAATCGGCAAGATCTACGTCGGTAAGGTTGAGCGCATCGTCGACTTCGGCGCATTCGTCAACATCCTGCCGGGCAAGGACGGTCTGGTGCACATCTCCATGCTGAGCGACGCTCGGGTAGAGAAAGTCACCGACATCCTGAAAGAAGGCCAGGAAGTGGAAGTGCTGGTACTGGACGTGGACAACCGCGGCCGTATCAAGCTGTCCATCAAGGACGTTGCAGCAGCCAAGGCCTCGGGCGTTTAATCGCGCTCGGACTTCACGCTGAGAAAAAGCACCCCCCCGGGGTGCTTTTTTTATGCGCATTGGAAAAGCCCCATGTTCCCGCGGCGTGCTCGTCGCGCAAACCCGCAACTTGCACGCAGTTTGGCGACCGGTCATGCAATCTGCACGATTACGATTTTTGCGTTAAATCTTAACTTATTGATTTGTATGGTTTTATTATGTTTTCGTGGGTTGGCACAGCGCCTGCAACCTTACAGATAACCCTGCCGCCAGGACTACGGCGCAGACTTTTCCAGAAGAACAGGAGTTACTTGTATGAAGAAGTTCGCTATCGCTGCCGCCACTGCCACCGCGCTGACCCTGACCTTGGCCAATGCTGCATTCGCCGCTCAACCGACTTCTCAAGCTCCGATGGTTGTCGCGGCCGGTGAAGTCACCAAGGCCAAGGAAGAGACTTCCGACACCTGGATCACCACCAAGGTCAAGGCCGACCTGATCACCGAAAAAGGCATCCCGGGTACCGACATCAAGGTTGAAACCAACAAAGGCGTGGTTTCCCTGTCATCCATGACCCCAGTGACCTCCGCGCAGAAGGACATGGCAGTGGCCATCACCAAGAAAATCAAAGGTGTCAAAGACGTTTCGGCCGCCGGCCTGAAAACCGAGTAATACGCATGGATTTCACCTGAACGCGCCTTAGGGGGAAGCAAGTGGTGTTGCAATACGCTTGCTGAGCCTTGACGTTCAGGTGACGGGTCACAGGGAGTGACCAACCGCGGGCTCCGACGTTATGCGTCGGGGCCCGTTTTATTGTGGCGGACGAAATCGACGCTTTGCACGGCCCCCTGTAGGAGCTGGCTTGCCAGCGATGAGGCCCTGGAGCCTTGCGTCGCTCTAACGGGTGCCATCGCCGGCAAGCCAGCTCCCGCAGGGGGCGTGGGGTCAGTTGCCGCGCTTGCTGTCGATGCGCTCCAGGCGCCCGCCGACAAAACGCAGGTATTGGACCATGCCGCCGCTTTGCGGATAGACCCACTCTTCAATCTGCACCTCGGTGCGTCGGTCGAAGCTGCGTTGGTAGCCCACCAGGTCCTGGGAGCGCGGCTCACCGCATTTGTCGAGCACCTCCGACTTGCGGTCGCCCACGCTGATCAACCGGCTGCCACAACGCAAGGTGTCGGCCTGGGCCTGGCCGGCGAGCACCGCCAGTGCCAGGCCGAACATCAGCGGGCTGACCCGGTTCATTCGCTATCCAGATGCAGCGGCGTCACCACGCGACCGTCTTTTTGCGCCTCGCCGAGGTTGGCGTCGATGAAGTACACGCGGTCATCGGCCAACTGCCCCTTGTCCACCAGGAAGTCCTTGATGCTGCTGGCGCGGTCCTGACCCAGTTTGCGCAGCAGCGGCTCATTACCGCTCCAGGCGCTGATCACCCCGGCCTTCAGTTTGGCGGTACGTTCGGCGTTACCCAGCTTGGCCCACTCGGCAGGCGGTTGCTGCTTGAGCAGGGTGCGGTAGATGCCTTCGAGCATCGGTGCTTTCTCGCCTTCCGGCACCTGGATCATCGAGGCCTGGGCCGGCACCTTGTCGCCACGGCGCTGGAGCATCTTGTAGTAGGTGGCCTGGTATTCCTGTTCCAGGCGCTGCTGGGCGATCAATGCGCCGTCGCTGTTCTGGGCTGCGGTGCCTTCGATCTCAAGGCGCAGGTTGGGGCGTTCCTTCAAGGCCGCGGCGAGCTTGGTCAGGGACGACTGGGCGTCACCGCTCAGCTCGCTGGAGCCAGGTGCGAAGGACACATTGCTCAGGTCCTGGGAGTCGCCGCCGGAGATCAGCCCGCCAATGAACTTGAAGGGCGCGGTGGCGGCGCGCACGATCAGATTGCGCAGGGTCTGCCAGATGATCGGCATCACGCTGAACTGCGGGTTGTTGAGGTCGCCGCTCACCGGCAGCTCGATGGAGATCTTGCCGTCGGAGTCCTTGAGCAGGGCAATCGCCAGCTTGATCGGCAGGTCCACGGCATCCGGGCTGTCGACTTTCTCACCCAGTTGCAGTTGTTCGACCACCAGCTTGTTTTCGGCTTTCAGCTGGCCCTTGGTGATCAGGTAGTGCACGTCGAGGTTGAGCCGGCCCTTGCGGATGCGGTAGCCGGCGAACTTGCCGGAGTAGGGGGTCAGCGTGGTCAGTTCAACGCGCTTGAAGCTGGTAGCGATATCCAGGCTGGCCATCGGGTCGAACGGGTTGAGCGCGCCCTTGATGGTCACCGGTGCATAGCGGTCGACCTTGCCTTTGACATCGACGTCCGCCGGTTTCGGCTGGCGGCTGTCGATGGTACCGATCTGGCCGTTGAGCTGCTGGACCGCCGTGGCGAAGTGCGGGGTCAGGCTGAAGTCGGCAAAGTTGGCCGAGCCGTCATTGATTGCAATGCCGCCGACATGGATGCCCAGCGGTTTGCTGTTCGATGCGGCAGCGGGTGCCTTGGCTTTTTCCGCCGACTTGCTCGCCGGCGGTTGCGGGATCAGCAGGTCATCGATGTTGGTGGTGCGGTCATCGTTGATCATGAAACGGGCATAGGGTTGCAGCAGGTTGACCTTGTCGATCGAGAGGCTGTCACCGTGCTGATAGTTGAGGCCATCGATTGTCAGCTTCTGCCACTTCACGAAGTCGCGGCTCTTGAGGGTGTCGAGGGTGTGCAACTGGTCGACCTGGGCCTTGCCGGTGACGCTGAAGGCCAACGGGTCGACGCTCTTGAGGTTGACCGCCAGGTCGCTGCCGAGCATGCCGCTGCGCACTTCCAGGCGAATGAACGGTTCGACATAGGCCTGGGCGACCCGCAGGTCGATGTCCTGGGTATTGACCTTGAGCTTGGCGCTGACCGGGTTCAGGTTGACTTCGCCGCTGGCGAGAATCTTGCCCTGCTTGCCCAGCCCGGTGTCGAGCTTGAGGGTGAAGGGCGACTGGTTGAGGCTGTCGAAATTCTCCAGGTCCAGGTTCAGCGGACCGAGTTCCAGGGCCACCTGGGTTTTCGGCACGCGGTCGGCCAGGTGTACGCGGTAGTCGCGCAGTTGCACGTCCTTGAGCAGGACCTGCCAGGGCTTGCTCGGCGCCGGCACCGGCGCTGCAGCCTTGGCGTCGGAGGCGGCCGGGGCTTCCTTGGGCGCCGGTTTGGCCGGTTGCGCGGCAAAGAGTTTCTGCCAGTCGAGTTGCCCGTCCTGCTCACGGGCGGCCCAGGTTTCAAGCTTGTTGCTGCGGATCTTGCCGACCGTCACCTGTTGCTTGGCCAGGTCGACGCTGGTTTCGCTGAGGTCCAGGCGCTCCAGGCGCACCAGCGGGCGCCCATCCGGCGCTTTCACGGCAAAGGGGGCGACGCTGACGGCGGCGTTGCTCAGCAGCAGCTCGGTGCCTTTGGCGAGGCTGAACTTGTAGTCGGTGCTGAGGTTGACGACGCCGTGCTCCAGCACCAGCGGCAGGGCATCGCGCACATAAGGCCACCAGCCTTTCATATGGCTGTCGGTGATCTTGAGCGTGCCCTCGGAAGCGACCGGCACCAGGCTGAAGTTGCCTTTCCAGTCGATCCGTCCGCTATCGCCGCCGATGGCCACCAGGGTCATGTCGGCGTTGTCTTCCGGCAGGGTACTGAGGTTCTTCAGCGCCAGGTCCATCGGGGTGTAGGTGAATTCGATCGGCTCGCTGGGGCGCAGGTCCTGGAAATGCAGGCGTCCGCCGGCCACTTCGATCAGGTCGATGCGTACGGGGAACGGCTTGCCGTTGGGATCGGCCGGGGTCGGTTCGCTGGGCGGCAGCTTGAACAGCTGGGCGAGGTTCAGAGTGCCGTCCTTGCTGAACGTCACCTCGGTGTTGGGTTTGTCCAGCTGGATATCGGTCAGGTGCAGGGCGTGGGTCCAGAGACTGTCGATCTGCAGATTGACATAGAGGCGTTCGAAGGCGACCTGTTCCTTGCCCGGTTCACCGATATTCAGCCCCCACAGGGTCAGCTCGAGACTGAAGGGATTGAACTCCAGGCGCTGCAGGCTGGCGGGTACCGTGGCGTAGTGCGCCAACTGCTGGTTGGCGATGCGCAGGCCGACGCCGGGGATGATCAGGAACCCGAGCACGGTGTACAGCGCGAGGCCGGTCAACAAGGCGCCGAGGGCGCATTTCAATCCTTTGGGCATGTGAGGCGTCGTCTCTCTCAATCGCAGATGCCTTGGAGTATGGCATGCGTTTGCGGTTCCGAAGCAAGCCCTTGCCGCGACGGAATAATGGGTGTTTGCGAGTCATTCCTACAACTGCAGAACCAGGGTCTTGAGTGGCGGTTGCAGGTCGCGGGAGGGGAAGTCGGCAGCGGGGGCCAGTACCTGCCATTCGCGGACCGGGCGCCCGGCTTTTTCCGCGCAGCGCAGGACCTGTTCGCGCCAGTCTTCCAGGCTGACTTTCGCCAGGTTGTTGCAGCAGATCAGCACGCCGTCGTCGGCGGTCGCCAGCAAGGCCGGCTTGAGCAGGCTCTGGTAGTCGCGCAGCAGGTCGACGGTACCGAAGGCGCTCTTGGCCCAGGCCGGCGGGTCGAGCAGCACCAGGTCGTACTGGCGCTGTTCCAGGCGCTGGTAGCTGGGCAGCTTCTGCCCGCGGCGCTGGCTGATGGGCAGGCCGGCGAGCTGGCGGATGGCGGGGAAGTAGTCGGACTGGATGAAGTCCATCGGCGACAGGTGCGGGTTGAGCTGGCCGTTCTCCCGGCCGACCGCCAGGTTGCCTTCGGCGAAGTCCAGGTTGCAGACCTCCCGGGCCCCGCCGGCCGCGGCGCTGAGGCCGACGCCGCAGGTATAGGCGAAGAGGTTCAGCACACTCTTGCCGGCGCTGTGCTGGCGGACCCAGGCGCGGGCGTTGCGCAGGTCGAGGAACAGCAGTGGGTCCTGGCCGGCGTGACGGCCACGGACGCGGTAGTTCAGACCGCCTTCATGGCCGACCAGGTCGGCGAGGGCGGCCTCGTCGGCGCGATAGACCGGGTCTTCGCGATCGATCCGTGAGTTGCCCCGGGAGCGGTCGTTGTAGACCAGCAGGGTGTCCAGGGCCAGGTACTGGTTGATCGCCGCGTGCAGGGCGAGCAGGTCTTCGCGCTCCAGGGTCTGGTGGAAGGTCTGCACCATCAGCTGTGGGCCGTAGCGGTCGATGGTCAGGCCGCCGGCGCCTTCCTGGCTGCCGTGGAACAGGCGATAGCAGTCGGTGCCCTGGCTGTGCAGCTCGGCGAGCAGGTCCTGGCGATGATCGAGGGCGGCGCGCAGCGCCTGGTTCAAGGAAGACATGCACGGCGCCTTGGGGGTCGGATTTGGCGCGCAAGTTTACCAGCCTTCAGGGAATCAGGCCCATGCGGCGTTTGGCGCGTTGGGCGGAGCCGTTGCGCATGGCCCAGCGCAACAATGGCGCGCTGCGTTTGACGCCGGCGCGGATGACCTGGCGTTGCAGCGGGTTTTGCGATTGGCCGAGCATCTCGCCGGCCCAGTCCGGCAGCAGGTCGATGCCGGCCTGCATCATCAGGTTGCCGAATGGCTGGGCCAGGCGACTCGGCGCGGGGGCGGCGAGCAGCAGGCGCAACACCTCGCGGCTGCGGGCATCGCAGAGCAGTTGCGGGCGCATGCGTTGCAGGTATTCGGCGATGGCCTGGCGTGAGCGGGGGACATCCCGCGCGCCGAGGCGTTCGGCGATCAGGGCGATTTCATCGTAATAACGGTCCTGGTCCGCAGCGGACAAATGCGGATTGCGGTAGCGCAGATGGGCCTTGAGAAAGCTGCTGACCTCGGCCACATGCACCCAGGTCAGCAACTCCGGATCGCTGGCGGCATAGGGCCGGCCATCCGGCGCGGTGCCGACCACCTGCAGGTGGATGGTGCGCACCTTGTCGATCAGCCACTCGGCGTCCTGGCGTGAGCCGAAGGTGGTCCCGGCAATGAACTGGCTGGTGCGGCGCAAGCGCCCGAGCATGTCCTGGCGAAAGTTCGAATGGTCCCAGACCCCGGCCAGCGCCAGTGGGTGCAGGGCTTGCAGCATCAACGCGCTGATGCCGCCGATCAGCATGCTGCTGAAGTCACCATGGACCTGCCAGCACACCGAGTCCGGGCCGAAGAGGCCGGGGTCGCCCTTGGGGTTTTCCAGGTCGAGCATGCCCAGGGACAGGCCGGTCAGGCTCATGATCTGGGTTTCGATGCGGCTGCGAAGAAATTCCATAGTGGGGCTCGGTCGATCAGGCGGCGAACAGTGTTCGCCGCCCGGGGGTCAGGGATTCAGGCGCTGTTCGATCAGGCTGTCGACCACGCCGGGGTCGGCCAGGGTCGAGGTATCGCCCAGGTTGTCCAGTTCGTTGCTGGCAATCTTGCGCAGGATACGCCGCATGATCTTGCCCGAACGGGTTTTCGGCAAGGCCGGGGCCCACTGGATCAGGTCCGGCTTGGCAAAGCTGCCGATCTCCTTGCCGACCAGGGCCAGCAGTGCCTTCTTGAGTGAATCATCCGCTTCCACCCCCTTCATCGGCGTGACAAAGGCATACAGGCCCTGACCCTTGAGGTCATGGGGATAACCGACCACCGCGGCTTCGGCGATGCTGTCATGCAGCACCAGGGCGCTTTCCACTTCGGCGGTGCCGATGCGGTGCCCGGAGACATTGATCACGTCATCGATGCGGCCGGTGATCCAGTAGTCGCCGTCCTCGTCGCGGCGGGCGCCGTCGCCCGTGAAGTAGTAGCCGGGGTAGGGCTTGAAATAGGTTTCGAGCATGCGCTGCGGGTCGCCGTAGACACTGCGGATCTGCCCCGGCCAGCTACTTTTCAGGGCGAACACGCCGCTGCCGGCACCGCTGATTTCCTGACCCTGGTCATCCAGCAGGACCGGCAGCACGCCGAACATCGGCTGGGTCGCACAGCCGGGTTTGATCCGGCTGTTGGCGATCAGCGGGGTGAGCATGATGCCGCCGGTCTCGGTCTGCCACCAGGTGTCGACGATGGGGCAGCGCTGCTCGCCGACGGCGTTGAAATACCATTCCCAGGCTTCCGGGTTGATCGGCTCGCCGACACTGCCGAGCAGGCGCAGGCTGGCCCGCGAGGTGTTTTCCAAGGGGCGCGGGCCTTCGCGCATCAAGGCGCGCAGGGCGGTGGGCGCGGTGTAGAAGATATTCACCTGGTGCTTGTCGATGACCTGCCAGAAGCGCGAGGCATCCGGATAGTTCGGCACGCCTTCGTAGATCAGGCTGGTCGCGCCGTTGGCCAGCGGGCCATAGACGATATAGCTGTGGCCGGTGACCCAGCCGACATCGGCGGTGCACCAGAAGACTTCGCCGGGGCGATAGTCGAACACGTACTGGAAGGTCATGGCGACCTGCAACAGATAGCCGCCGGTGCTGTGCAGCACGCCCTTGGGTTTGCCGGTGCTGCCGGAGGTGTAGAGGATGAACAGCGGGTCTTCGGCGTCCATCGGTTCGGCCGGGCAGTCGGTGCTGATGCCATGCAGGGCTTCGTGGTACCAGAGGTCGCGACCCGCGACCCAGTTCACCTCGGCCTGGGTGCGCTCCACCACCAGCACGGTGCTGACATCCGGACAACTGAGCAGCGCCTGGTCGACATTCTGCTTGAGGGGCACGTATTTGCCGCCGCGCACGCCCTCGTCGGCGGTGATCACCGTGCGGCAGTCAGCGTCGAGGATGCGGTCGCGCAGGGCGTCGGGGGAGAAGCCGCCGAAGACCACCGAGTGGATGGCGCCAAGGCGCGCACAGGCGAGCATGGCGTAGGTGGCTTCGGGAATCATCGGCATGTAGATGCACACCCGGTCACCTTTCTTCACGCCGCGGGCCTTGAGCGCATTGGCCAGGCGGCAGACGTTATGGTGCAGTTTGCGGTAGGTGATCTGCGCCGACTCATGGGGATTGTCGCCTTCCCAGATCAGGGCGATCTGCTCGCCACGGGTGGCGAGATGGCGGTCGATGCAGTTGTGACTGACATTCAGTTGTGCGCCGGCGAACCAACTCGCCTGGCCGGTATGCAGGTCCCAGTGCTGGACGCTGTCCCAGGGTCTGGACCAGTCGAGAAAGCGTTTGGCCTGCTCGGCCCAGAAGGTGTCGGGTTGGTCGATGGACTGGCGGTAGAGGCGCTGGTAGTCGTCCTGGCTCAACTGCGCGGCCTGGCGCACGGCGTCGGCCAGGGGATAGGTACGAAGATCGAACATGGCGATTCCTTGTTCTTGTCTACGACAAGTCTCAAGGGTGCACCCTGTTGCAGTGGGGTTCAAGCGGATAAAAGGTCGACGCAGGTCCTTGTGGGAGCGGAGCTTGCCCGCGAAGCTTTTGGCGTCCTCAAGGGCGCCTTCGCGGGCAAGCTCCGCTCCCACAGGTCCTGTGTACACACAGGCTACTGCGGGAGCAGGTGATCAACCGCGATGACGACCGCGGAAATAGTTGATCAGGCCCTGGGTCGAAGCATCTTCGGCCGAAGACTCTTCGCTGCCGGTCAGGCGGTTGTAGACACCCTTGCCCAGCTCCTTGCCCAGCTCGACGCCCCACTGATCGAAGGCGTTGATGCCCCAGATCACGCTCTGCACGAAGACTTTGTGTTCGTACATCGCCACCAGGGCGCCAAGACGACGCGGGCTGATGCGCTCGACCACCAGGGTGTTGCTCGGACGGTTGCCCGGGATCACCTTGTGTGGTGCCAGTTTCTGCACCTCGGCTTCGCTCAGGCCCTTGTCACGCAGCTCGCGCTCCGCTTCGTCGCGGGTCTTGCCGAGCATCAGCGCCTGGCTCTGCGACAGGCAGTTGGCGTACAGCCACTGGTGGTGGTCGGCGACCGGGTTGAAGCTGACGATCGGCACGATAAAGTCGGCCGGGATCAACTGGGTGCCCTGGTGCAGCAACTGGTGGTACGCGTGCTGGCCGTTGCAGCCGACACCGCCCCAGATCACCGGACCGGTATCGGTGGACACCGGCGTACCGTCCTGGCGCACGCTCTTGCCGTTGGATTCCATGTCCAACTGCTGCAGGTGCTTGGTGATGTTGCGCAGGTAGTGGTCGTACGGCAGGATCGCGTGGCTCTGCGCGCCCCAGAAGTTGCCGTACCAGACACCGAGCAGGGCCAGCAGCACCGGCATGTTCTGTTCGAACGGCGCGGTCTGGAAATGCTGGTCCATGGTGTAGGCACCGGACAGCAGTTCCTTGAAGTTCGACATGCCGATGGCCAGGGCGATCGGCAGGCCAATGGCCGACCACAGCGAGTAACGCCCGCCGACCCAGTCCCACATCGGGAAGATGTTCTCTTCACGGATACCGAAGGCCACGGCGGCGGCGTTGTTGCTCGAGACCGCAATGAAGTGCTTGTACAGCTCCGCTTCAGAGCCGCCCTGGGCCAGATACCAGTCACGTGCGGCACGGGCGTTCTTCAGGGTTTCGAGGGTGGTGAAGGTTTTCGACGAGACGATGAACAGGGTGGTCTCGGCGCGGATCTTGGCGGACAGCTCGTGGAACTCACTGCCATCGATATTCGCCAGGTAATGGCAGCGCACGCCTTTATGGGCGTAGGACAGCAACGCTTCGGAAACCAGTTCCGGACCGAGGAACGAACCACCGATACCGATGTTCACCACGTCGGTGATCGGCTTCTCGGTGTAGCCGCGCCACAGGCCGTCGTGGATTTTTCCGACCAGCTCGGTCATCTGGTTCAGCACTTTGTGCACGTCGGGCATCACGTTGACGCCGTTGACCGAGAGCTTGTCGCCAACCGGGCGGCGCAGGGCGGTGTGCAGGGCCGGGCGACCTTCGGAGGCGTTGACCAGTTCACCGGCAAACAGCGACTTGATCGCGCCTTGCAGGTCGACTTCATTGGCCAGGCCCACCAGCAGGTTGCGGGTTTCCTGGGTGATCAGGTTCTTCGAGTAGTCGAGAAACAACCCGCAGCTGCTGAGGGTGAATTGATTGAAGCGCTGCGGATCGGCATTGAAAGCTTCGCGCATGCTGAAATCGTGCATGTTGTCGCGGTGTTGGTTCAACGCCTGCCAAGCGGGCAGGGCGGTCACGTCGTGAGGAGTGCGGTAGTACGCCATCGCTGCGGGTTTCCTTTTACGAGAGCTGCCTTTTGGACATTTGGCTTTTTGGACATCAGAAACGCCGGAACGTCCTGCTTTTGTCGCTGGCAGTGTCCGGCAACCTGCGTCAGCACGGTTGAATGATGCAGGGGCGATTACAGTACCGCTCGCGCCTGCATCTGTCTTGGCTTTGTCTGACCTTTACTCGGTACTTTTTCGCACTCTCGGGGCCGAAAGGCGTTTTCGCGTGCTCGGTCGGATGGCGATCAGGCGAGCTGCACCGGGATCGAGTGGCTGGTGTGGCTCAGTTCGTTGCCCGGGGCCATATACAGCATGCGTGGTTTGAAATCGACCAGCTCGGCCTCGCTGTAATGGGCGTAGGCGCAGATGATCACCCGGTCGCCGACACCGGCCTTGTGGGCGGCGGCGCCATTTACCGAGATGATCCGCGAACCTTCCTCGCCGCGAATGGCGTAGGTGGTGAAGCGCTCGCCGTTGTCGACGTTGTAGATCTGGATCTGTTCGTACTCGCGGATCCCGGCCAGGTCCAGCCACTCGCCGTCGATGGCGCAGGAACCTTCGTAGTCGAGCACCGCGTGGGTCACTTCGGCGCGATGCAATTTGGCTTTGAGCATGATGGCGTGCATGGATGTTTCCTTGGTCGGATCCTCGTGCGGCGCCACGCATTTGTGCTGCATGGCGCCGGGCCGCGGCAGTTTGCCCGAAGCCGTGGGGCCGGGCAATCGGGCTGTCAGGCCGGGCTGTCGAGGTTCAGGTGCAGGTTGTCGATCAGGCGCGTGGTGCCGAGGAAGGCTGCGACCAGGATCACCAGGTCACGGTCTTCGGCTGTCGCCGGGCGCAGGTTCAAGGCGTGGCGGATTTCCAGGTAGTCTGGCCGGAAACCGGCGCTTTCGATCTGGCGGCTCTGCTCGGCCAGCAGCTTGGGGTAGTCGCGCTCGCCCTGTTCGATGGCCTCGGCGATCTGCTTCAGGCTGCGATACAGCGCCGGTGCCTTGGCCCGTTGTTCTTCGCTGAGGAAGCCGTTGCGCGAGGACAGCGCCAGGCCGTCGGCGGCGCGCACGGTCGGTTCGCCGATGATCTGGATCGGCATGTTCAGGTCGTGCACCAGTTGGCGGATCACCGCCAGTTGCTGGAAATCCTTCTGGCCGAACACCGCGAGGTCCGGCTGGACCATGTTGAACAGTTTGCTGACCACCGTCGCCACGCCTTCGAAATGCCCGGGACGGCTGGCGCCGCAGAGGCCTTCGGAGAGTTGCGGGACGCTGACGCGGGTCTGGCCGCCCATGCCGCCGGGGTACATTTCCTCGACGCTGGGGGCGAACAGCAGATGGCAGCCGGCCTGGAGCAGTTTCTCCTGGTCGGCGACGAGGGTCCGCGGGTATTTGTCGAGGTCTTCGTTGGCGCCGAATTGCAGCGGGTTGACGAAAATACTCGCCACCACGAAGTCCGCGCGCTGGGCGGCCTTGGTCACCAGGGCCGCGTGGCCGCTGTGCAGGTTGCCCATGGTCGGCACGAAACCGATGCGTTTGCCTTCACTGCGGGCGCGAGCCACGGCGGCGCGCAGTTCGCGAACGGTCTTGACTGTATTCATGCGCTGAACCCGTGTTCGATCCCAGGGAAAGTGGCGGCCTTGACTTCGCTGACATAGGCGCTCAGGGCACCATGCAGGCTGTCCTGGCCGACCATGAAGTTCTTCACGAACTTGGGCACGCGACCGCTGATGGACAGGCCGAGCATGTCGTGCAGGACCAGGACCTGGCCGTCGGTGGCGCTGCCGGCACCGATACCGATCACTGGGACCTTTACCGCCTGGGTGATTTCCGCGGCCAGTTCGCTCGGCACGCATTCGAGCAGGATCATCGCCGCGCCGGCCTGTTCCAGGGCAATGGCGTCGGCGCGCATCTGCCGCGCCTGGGCTTCGCCGCGACCCTGGACCTTGTAGCCGCCGAAGATGTTCACCGACTGCGGGGTCAGGCCCATGTGTACGCACACCGGGACGCCACGTTCGGCCAACTGACGGATGGATTCGGCGAGCCAGGCGGCGCCTTCGACCTTGACCATGTGCGCACCGGCCTGCATCAGCAGGCCGCTGTTGTGAAAGGTCTGCTCGAGGGTGGCGTAGGCCATGAATGGCAGGTCGGCAATGATAAAGGCGCCCTGGTTGCCGCGTTTGACACTTGCCGTGTGATAGCAGATGTCGGCGACGGTAACGGGCAGGGTGCTGTCATGCCCTTGGGTAACCATGCCCAGCGAATCGCCGATCAGCAGCACCTCGACGCCGGCTGCGCAGCTGGCGTGGGCGAAGGTCGCGTCGTAGCAGGTCAGCATGGTGATTTTTTCACCCTTTTGCTTGAGGCCTTGCAGGGTGGTCAGGGTAATGTCTGGCATGAAAAAGTCCTCATTCAGGCGCCGTGCAAATGACTGCGAGTAACGCGCGTGATTCGTCGTGTATACAGGTGCACGTTCTGGTGTCGTGCTTGCAAAGCCTGGATTGCGCCCTTCAAACGCCGCAGGGGCGGCAACGGGACGCCTATAGTCGTGAGGAGAACTGGGGAAGTCAATCGTGTGTGTTACCGCAATGTTACGCCGTGAGTGTTACCGGCATGACTGATGCGATTCAGCTGCGGGGGGAGCAGGCAGTCTGGTTGGCAACGCCGGCTTTTTGTGGGAGCGGAGCTTGCCCGCGAAGGGGCCCTCAAGGGCGCTAAAAGCTTCGCGGGCAAGCTCCGCTCCCACAGGTTCCGTGTTTCTCCCATAGGCGTTGTGTTTTCCCACAGGTTCCGTGTTTCTCCCATGGGCTTTGTGTTTTCCCACAGGGTTTGTGCTTACTGCGGAAGGCGTTCCAGGCCGACGAACGGACAGTCCGCCAGCAGCGCCTTCAGGCTGCGGCCATCGGCCAGTTGCAAATTGGCCGGCGCCAGTTCCGCCAGTGGATAGAGCACGAACGCCCGGGCCTGCATATGGTAATGCGGGACTTTCAGGCGCGGCTCGTCGATCAGGCGTTCACCGAACAACAGGATATCCAGGTCGAGGGTCCGTGGCCCCCAGCGCTCATGCCGTTCACGACCCTGGTCGATTTCGATGGCTTGCAGCGCATCCAGCAGCGCCAGGGGCGCGAGATCGCTGTCGAGGGCGGCGACGGCATTGGTATAGCGCGGCTGGCCGGGCAGCAGCGAATCGCTCTGGTAGAACGCGGAAACCCCCACCAGCAGCGTGTCGGGCAACTGCCCCAAGGCCTGGATGGCGTTGCGCAACTGCTCCGCTGGGTCCGCCAGATTGCTGCCCAGGCCGATATACACGCGATCCATCGATTTACTCGTCCGTACCGGTGGCACGCTTGCGCTTGCCGGCCGTGCTACGCCGACGTTTGCGCGGACCCGTGCCGGTGCCGTCGTCCTTGCTGCCCAGGTCGCGGATCATGTCACGCCGACCGGCATCGTGGGCGTCCTGGTAGTCCGTCCACCATTCGCCCAGGCCATCGGTCTGCTCTCCGGCGGTTTCGCGCAGCAGCAGGAAGTCGTAGCCGGCGCGGAAACGCGGGTTGTCCAGCAGCAGGTCGGCACGCTTGCCGCTGCGCCGTGGCAGGCGTTCCTGCATGTCCCAGATCTCGCGGATCGGCAGGGTGAAGCGTTTCGGAATCGCAATCCGCTGGCACTGTTCGCTGATCAGCTCGTGGGCGGCTTCCTGCATGGCCGGAATCGGCGGCATGCCCTTTGCCTGCAAGCGCAATACCCGGCCGGGCAGGGCCGGCCAGAGCAGCGCGGCGAACAAGAACGCCGGGGTGACCGGTTTGTTCTGCTGGATGCGCAGGTCGGTGTTGATCAAGGCTTCGCTGATCAACGTGTGGGTGTAGGTCGGGTTGTGTTCCAGGGCCTCGAAGCTGGCCGGGAACAGCGGTTCGAACAGTTTGAGATCGACCAGCATTTCGAAGGTGTCGGCGGCGTAACCCGAGAGGAACAGCTTGAGCACTTCTTCGAACAGACGCGCCGACGGGATCTCGCGCAGCATCGGCGCCAGCTTGCGAATCGGCGCGACGGTGTGTTTCTCGATACCGAAGTCCAGCTTGGCGGCGAAGCGCACGGCCCGCAGCATCCGAACCGGGTCTTCCTGGTAGCGCTGGGTCGGGTCGCCGATCAGGCGGACCAGGCGGTTACGGATATCGTGTACGCCGTTGGCGTAGTCGAGAATGCGCTCGCTGACCGGATCGTAATACAGGGCATTGATGGTGAAGTCGCGGCGCTGGGCATCGTCTTCGAGGGTGCCGTAGACGTTGTCGCGCAGAATCCGCCCGCTTTCGTTACGCGAGGACTGATTGCTGTCCTCGTCTTCGTCTTGCGGGTGGTTGGCGCGAAAGGTCGCAACCTCGATGATTTCCCGACCGAAGTGGATATGCACCAGCTTGAAGCGACGACCGATAATCCGGGCGTTGCGGAATTCGGCGCGGATCTGTTCCGGCGTGGCGCTGGTGGCGACGTCGAAATCCTTGGGTGTGATGTTGAGCAGCATGTCGCGCACGCAACCGCCGACCAGATAGGCCTGGTAGCCGGCGTTCTGCAGGCGTTCGACGATATTCACCGCATACCGGCTGAACTGGGCCTTTTGCAGCGAGTGCTGGCCGCTGTTGAGCACTTCAGGGGTGCTGCGTTTATGTTGCGTTCGACGCGAGGGAGAACGTAATGACTGGAACAGCTTCTTCAGCATGGGAGGCACTGTTTGAAGGAATATTCGGCCACCTCAAAGAATGACCGCATGATGGGCGAGGATTCTAGCATTTAGTCGAGGGATGGTGTAGGAAGCCGCCGCAGTATCGGCACGGAGCAGGGCGAAGGGCTTGCGGGGCGTTGCGACGGCTGCAAATCACTCGGTCGCGGGCGGGGTGAGGAGCGGTCGGTATCGCGGAAACTACAAGGGGAGCCGAAGCTCCCCCAGAAGTAGTTGCATGCTCTATTTTTATTATGGTTGCGGGCTTCTTGTTTTTGTTGATCGCCCTGTGCCACATGGCTTCAAGCCTGTGGGCTCTCCCAATCGGGAGCCAAGAGCAAACGGATTGCTTTGATCGCTGTAGTGTCATGATCCAGAGGATCCAACCAGTTCAGGCGCTGCTTTGAGGGCAGTTTTTGTTGTTCTCGGCCTGGTCGTGGGGCAAGCCCCAATTACAGTACTTCTCCAAAAGAATCAGTTAGCTGCGTCTCTCGCCGTGTTGTTTTTATTGTGCGTGAGTCGATACGTCTTGTTTTTATTGTCTGGTGCATTGCTTGTTATTGTTCTTGTACCAAAGCTATAGCAGGTGCCGTGCCAACTTTTTCGAAGCCCCGTAAACATTGGGCTTTCCCGAGAAAATGGTTTTTTCAGGGCGAAAAAAAGCCGGGTCGTCGTTACCGATAGACCCGGCTTTTGTTACGAGAAAATCCTGGGGTAACAGTTTTTTCACAAAGTGCAGTGTTACCGGTGGGCGCTTGCGCTTCAGCTCTCGCTGGTCACCCCGGTCTTGCGCCGTGGAATGCCCAGACGCTGGCGGCGTTCCCACAGGCACTTGCGGCTGACCCCGAGCTTGCGTGCCAGCTCGGTCTCGGTCATGTGGTCCTGGTGTTCGAGGACAAAGTGCTGGAAGTAGTCTTCCAGAGAAAGGTCCTCGGTCGGCTCGTGGCTGGCGCTACTGGCACTGGTCTGTTGCGGTGCCAGGCCGATGAATTCTTCTTCTTCCAGGTCGCCGAGCTCGATGTCGATGCCCAGCAGGTCGGCGGAGATTTCCGGGCTTTCGCACAGGATCACCGCACGCTCGACCGCATTTTCCAGCTCGCGGACGTTACCCGGCCAAGCGTAGTGGCGAATGGCTTGTTCGGCGTCGGGAGCGAAGCGCAGGTCGGTACGACCCACCCGTGCGCTCTGGCGGGCGAGGAAGGCACTGGCGATCTCGTTGACGTCGGCGCCGCGCTCGCGCAAGGCCGGCAGCTTCAGTGCGATAACGTGCAGCCGGTAGTAAAGGTCTTCGCGGAACTGGCCGATCTTGGCCAGGCTCTTGAGGTCGCGGTGGGTCGCGGCGATCAGGCGCACATCGACTTTCTGCGACTGCACCGAGCCGACGCGACGGATCTCGCCTTCCTGCAATACCCGCAACAGGCGCGCCTGGGCTTCAAGGGGCAGCTCGCCGATTTCGTCGAGGAACAGCGTGCCGCCGTCCGCCGCTTCCACCAGGCCGGCGCGACCAGCGCTGGCCCCGGTGAAGGCGCCTTTTTCGTGGCCGAACAGTTCGGATTCGATCAGGCTTTCGGGAATCGCCGCGCAGTTGACCGAGATCATCGGTGCCTTGGCGCGCTTGGACAGGTTGTGCAGGGCGCGTGCCACCAGCTCCTTGCCGGTACCCGACTCGCCCTGGACCAGGACGTTGGAGTCGGTGGGCGCGACTTTGCGGATCTTGCTGTAGAGGTCCTGCATCGGTGGGCAGGAGCCGATGATGCCGATTTCGCCGTTGCTGTTGCCAGCGGCCACTTTTTCCGCGGCGCCATTGCCCTTGCCGGCGACTTTCTCTGCTGGCGCGCCTTGCCCGCCCTGGCGATCGCGGAGGATGCGGGCCACGGCCTGGAGCATCTCGTCGTGGTCGAACGGCTTGGCGATGTAGTCCACCGCGCCCATCTTCATCGAGTCCACGGCCGAGCGCAGGCTGGCGTAGCTGGTCATGATCAGCACGGGGGTGCCCTGGCCGAGCTTGATCAGCTCGGTGCCGGGAGCGCCGGGCAGGCGCAGGTCGCTGACGATCAGGTCGAACGAGGGGATACTGAAACGTTCCTGGGCTTCCTGCACCGAACCGGCTTCGCTGACCTGGTACTGATTACGTTCCAGCAGGCGACGCAGGGCGGAGCGGATAATGGTTTCGTCTTCGACGATCAGAATGTGCGGCATTGATTCGGTTCTCTCGACGGTCTCAGTTCACAGCGGACGTCGCTTCGACATGACGCGGCAGGGTGACCCGGATACGGGTGCCACGTTGGCTTTGGGTGTCAGCCGGGCTGTCGATGGTGATTTGTCCATAATGCTCTTCAACGATGGAATAGACCAGAGCAAGGCCTAGTCCGGTGCCCTCGCCAGGATCCTTGGTGGTGAAGAAGGGTTCGAACAATCGGTCCATGATGTTCTTCGGGATACCCGTGCCTTCGTCCTCGACGATCAGGTCGATGGTGTGTTCGGAGGCTTCGCTCTTGACCCGCACCGCGCCGCCGGCAGGCGAGGCGTCGCGGGCGTTGGAGAGCAGGTTGATCAGTACCTGGGCCAGGCGTTGGGAATCGCCGTCGACCCAGTGCTCGGGGGCGCACAGGTTGAAGAACTGTACTTCGAAGTTGCGCCGGTTCAAGGCCAGCAGACCAATGGCATCCTGGGCGACCTCGGCCAGACAGACGGCTTCGTCGTTGTGCTGGTGGCTGCCGGCGTGGGCGAAGCTCATCAGCGACTGGACGATGCGCGAGACGCGCTTGGTCTGTTCGAGGATCTGCCCGCTGATTTCGGTCAGTTCGCTGTCGTTCTCGCGCTCTTCACGCAGATTCTGCGCCAGGCAGGCAATGCCGGTGATCGGGTTGCCGATCTCGTGGGCTACGCCGGCCGCCAGCCGGCCGATGCTCGCCAGTCGTTCGGAGTGCACCAGTTTGTCTTCGAGCATCTGCGTTTCGGTGAGGTCTTCGACCAGCAGCACCAGGCCGCTGTTGCCCGGTGCCAGCGGCTCGTCAATGGCGGCCTTGTGCAGGTTCAGCCAGCGGGTCTGGCCGTCGAGGGCCAGGTGCTGTTTGTGCAGGTGTTCGTCGGGCAGGTTGATAAAACCTTGCAGCAAGTCCTTCCACGGTTCGCCGAGGGTGCTCAGGCGTGAGCCGACCACGCGCTGCGCGGCGACCCCGGTGAGCTCTTCCATGGCCTTGTTCCACATCAGGATCTCCTGGTCCTTGGCCAGCGAGCAGACGCCCATCGGCAGTTCCTGCAGGGTCTGGCGGTGGTAGCGGCGCAGGGCGTCGAGCTCGGCGGCAAGGCCGGTGAGACGCGAGTGGTAGTCTTCCAGGCGGCTTTCGATGAAGTGGATGTCTTCGGTGACATAGCTTTCGCCGCCGGCCTTGTAGGGCAGGAAGGTTTCCACCATGTCCTGGGCCACGCTCGGCCCCATCAGCCCGGACAGGTTGGCCTCGATACGGTCGCGCAGGCGGCGCAACGCGTAGGGGCGGCGCTCGTCGAAGGGCAGGTAGAGATCGCGCAGGGCCTGTTCGACTTCTTTCTGCGCGGCCTTGGCCCCCAGCGGCTTGGCCAGTTGGGTGGCGAACTCCTGCGGCGAGGCGGCGTGCAGCTCGCGGCGTTGCGGGCGCCGCACATTGTCCACCGCACAGGCTTCGGCGGCGCTGGCCTCTTCCGGGCTGGCGCTGGTGAACAGCGAGATCAGGGTGAACATCAGCACGTTGGCGGCCAGGGAGGCGATGGCCGCCATATGCCAGCTGGTGTCGTCGAGCACATAGATCGTGTTCAGCAATGGTACGTAGAAGCCCTGCAGGTTGCCGATCAACGGCAGCAGCATGGTCACCAGCCAGACCAGGATCCCCGCCAGCAGCCCGGCGATGAAGCCGCGTCGGTTGGCGGTCGGCCAGTACAGGACCGAGAGCACGCCGGGGAGGAATTGCAGGGTCGCGACGAAGGCAACGATGCCCAGGTTGGCGAGGTCTTGTTCGGCGCCCAGCAGCAGGTAGAAACCATAGCCGGCCATGATGATGGCGACGATCAGGGCGCGGCGCGTCCACTTCAGCCAGCGATAGATATTGCCTTCGGCCGGAGGCTGGTAGAGCGGCAGTACCAAGTGGTTCAGGGCCATGCCCGACAGCGCCAGGGTGGTGACGATAATCAGTCCGCTGGCCGCCGAGAGCCCGCCGACATAGGCCAGCAGGGCCAGGGCCTCGTTGTTGGCGGCAATGCCGATGCCGAGGGTGAAGTATTCGGGGTTGGTGGTGGCGCCGAGCTTGAGTCCGGCCCAGAGAATCAACGGCACCGCCAGGCTCATCAGCAGCAGGAACAGCGGCAGGCCCCAACTGGCACTGACCAGGGAGCGCGGGTTGAGGTTCTCGGTGAAGGTCATGTGATACATGTGCGGCATCACGATGGCCGAGGCGAAGAACACCAGCAGCAGGGTGCGCCACGGACCTTCCTGCAACGGCGTGTGCAACGCGGCCAGGGCGGTCTGGTTCTGCAACAACCAAAGCTCGAGCTGCTGCGGGCCGTCGAACACGCCGTACAAGGCGTAGAGGCCAACCCCGCCGATGGCGATCAGTTTGATTACCGACTCGAAGGCAATGGCGAACACCAGGCCTTCGTGTTTTTCCCGGGTGGCGATATGACGCGAGCCGAAGAAGATGGTGAACAGGCTGATCAGCGCGCAGAAACTCAGGGCCACGCGGTGCTGCACCGGTTCGCGGGTGAGGATGCCGATGGAGTCCGCCACCGCCTGGATCTGCAGGGCCAGCAGCGGCAATACGCCGATCAGCATGAACACCGTGGTCAGGGCGCCGGCCCAGGTGCTGCGAAAGCGGAAGGCGAACAGGTCGGCCAGGGACGAGAGCTGGTAGGTGCGGGTGATCTTCAGGATCGGGTAGAGCAGCACCGGCGCCAGCAGGAAGGCGCCGGAGACCCCGAGGTAGCTGGAGAGAAAACCGTAGCCGTACTGGTAGGCCAGCCCCACCGTGCCATAAAACGCCCAGGCACTGGCGTAGACGCCCAGGGACAGGGTGTAGGTCAGCGGGTGACGGATGATCGAGCGTGGGATCACCCCGCGTTCGCTGATCCAGGCCACGCCGAACAACGCCAGCAGGTACGCGGCGCTGATCAGCAGCATCTGGGTCAGGCTAAAGCTCATCGGCATCTTTTTGGCTCTGCAGGATGAAGGTCACGACGATCAGGATCAGCCAGAGCAGATAAGGGCGATACCAGGCGCCAGTGGCGTCGATCCACCAGTCCATGATGGCTGGCGAGAACAGGTAGATCCCGACCACCAGCAGCAGGACCAAGCGATAGATGTACATCCCGGCCTCTCTTTATTGTGTGCGTGCCCGAAAACGTGCGGCGATGGTAACGGATGGGCGCCAACCTGCAAGGGGCGTCAGTGCAATTGCGCTTCGGCAAGGGTGGCTGTCCTGGGAATCAGTGTGGCATCCCAATGGCCGATACCCCAATCGAGCACCTCTCGCGGCGTGCCCTGCTCCAGTGCGGCGGGTGGGCGTTGCCCCAGTGTTCGTAGGGCGCGCATCAGCAAAGGGGTTGCCTGGTCGGCCGTCAACGGTGGCGAACGGTAGGATTTGCCGAGCTTGTGGCCGTCCGGCTGGATGATCAGCGGCACGTGCAGGTAACGCGGCTGCGGCAGCCCGAGCAGTTCCTGCAGGTAGAGTTGGCGTGGCGTGGAGTCGAGCAGGTCGGCGCCACGGACGATATCGGTGACGCCTTGCCAGGCGTCATCCAGCACCACCGCCAGTTGGTAGGCGTAGAGCCCGTCGCGCCGGCGGATCACGAAGTCGCCGGCTTCACGGCCCAGGTGCTGCTGGAACGGGCCTTGTACCCGGTCTTCGAAGCGATAGCTCAGTTCCGGTACGCGCAGGCGGATGGCGGCATTCTCGATACCGTGGCCGAGATTGCGGCACAAGCCCGGGTAGATCCCGTGGTAGGGCTCCAGGTCCTTGCGCGAGCAGGTGCAGGCGTAGGCCAGGCCCTGGCTGAACAGGCGTTCGAGGACCCGGGCATAGGCGTCATGGCGTTCGCTCTGGCGGACCAGCTCGCCGTCCCATTCGAAACCGTAGCGTTGCAGGGTATCGAGGATCGAGGCCTGGGCGCCAGGCTCTTCGCGCGGCGGATCGAGGTCTTCCATGCGCAGCAGCCAGCGTCCGCCGACCGAGCGGGCATCGAGGTACGAGGCCAGGGCGGCGACCAGTGAGCCGAAATGCAGGTGGCCGCTGGGCGTGGGAGCAAAGCGGCCGATATAGGCGGGAGTGGCAGTCATGGTTCGGATATTACTGGAAAACCCGTAGGCGATAGACGGCGTCGGCGGCGCAAACGAAAACGGAGCGTTTGCACGCTCCGTTTGCTCAGGTCTCGACGGGGATTACTTGCCGACCTGCTTTTCCTTGATTTCCGCCAGGGTCTTGCAGTCGACGCACATGTCGGCGGTCGGTCGGGCTTCCAGCCGGCGGATGCCGATCTCGACGCCACAGGACTCGCACCAGCCATACTCTTCGTCTTCGATGAGCTGCAGGGTCTTGTCGATTTTCTTGATCAGCTTGCGCTCGCGGTCGCGGGCGCGCAGTTCGAGGCTGAACTCTTCTTCCTGGCTGGCACGGTCGGCCGGGTCAGGGAAGTTAGCCGCTTCGTCCTTCATATGATCAACGGTACGGTCGACTTCATGCATCAATTCCTGCTTCCATTTCTGCAGGATCTTGGTGAAGTGCTTGCGCATGGGCTCGCCCATGTACTCCTCGCCCTTGCTTTCAACATAGGGTTCGAAGCCGCCGATCTTTGGCTCAGTGCTTTGCTGCTTTGCTTGGGTGGGCATGAATGGACCGCCTCTACTCTTCTAATCCATTGCGCAGGATTTCAACATCACCGACACCTGCCGGCCCTGCGGCTGCAAGCGGGCGAACTTACCAGATCGAATCGGGGTGCGCTACTCCCGGTTGTCGAGGCTGGACTTGTCATGACCGAACGCCGCGCTGCAGGAGCAGCCGGTCGAATGTATGCCGGATGGAAGGCGTCAGCTTCATGAAGCAATGGTTAATTGTTTATTTTAGACAATCCTGCGCGGAACGCAGGATGCTTTAAACACTCCCAGGCGACCCAGCTTGGGTAGAATCGGCCTATCGCCCACTCTCCCTTAAAATCAAGGAAGGCCCATGGCTCAGCATTACAGTGCGCGCAGTCGCGCAATCGAACCCTTTCATGTGATGGCCCTGCTGGCGCGCGCCAACGAATTGCAGGCGGCCGGGCATGATGTGATCCACCTCGAGATCGGTGAACCGGACTTCACCACCGCCGCGCCGATCATTCGCGCCGGCCAGGCCGCGCTGGAGTCGGGCAAGACCCGCTACACGGCGGCGCGCGGGCTGCCACAGTTGCGCGAGGCGATCGCGGGCTTCTATCAGCAGCGCTATGGGCTGGATATCGATCCGCAGCGCATTTTGATCACCCCGGGCGGTTCCGGCGCCTTGCTGTTGGCCACCAGCCTGCTGGTGGATCCTGGCAAACACTGGCTGCTGGCCGATCCGGGGTATCCGTGCAACCGGCACTTCCTGCGCCTGGTCGAGGGGGCCGCGCAACTGGTGCCGGTCGGTCCGGAGGTGCGGTATCAGCTCACCGCCGACCTGGTGGCCCGTCACTGGGACCAGGACAGTGTCGGTGCCCTGGTGGCATCGCCGGCCAACCCCACCGGGACCCTGCTGACGCGGGATGAGCTGGGGGCGCTGTCGGCGGCGGTCAAGGAGCGTCATGGCCATCTGGTGGTGGACGAGATCTACCATGGCCTGACCTACGGTTGCGAGGCGGCCAGCGTGCTGGAAGTCGATGACGGCGCCTTTGTGCTCAACAGCTTCTCCAAGTATTTCGGCATGACCGGCTGGCGGCTGGGTTGGCTGGTAGCGCCACCGGAAGCCGTGGCGGACCTGGAAAAGCTCGCGCAGAACCTCTACATCAGCGCGCCGAGCATGGCCCAGCATGCGGCGCTGGCCTGTTTCGAACCGGCAACCCTGAGCATTCTCGAAGAGCGCCGGGCCGAGTTCGGACGCCGTCGCGACTTCCTCCTGCCGGCCTTGCGCGAGTTGGGTTTCGGGATCGCCGTGGAGCCCCAGGGCGCTTTCTATTTGTACGCCGATATCAGCCTGTTCGGCGGCGATGCCTTCGCGTTCTGCCGACACTTCCTCGAAACCGAACACGTGGCCTTTACCCCGGGACTGGACTTCGGTCGTCACCTGGCCAGTCATCATGTGCGGTTTGCCTACACTCAGAGCCTGCCGCGACTGGAGCAGGCGGTGGAGCGGATTGCCCGGGGCCTGCGGAGCTGGCAAGGCTGATGCTTTTTTTTCCTGCCCTCGAAGAAGGTCGTCTGATCCAGCGCTACAAACGTTTCCTGGCGGACATCGAAACCACCTCTGGAGAACGGCTGACCATTCACTGTCCCAATACCGGCTCGATGCTCAATTGCATGGTCCCGGGCGGACAGGTCTGGTTCAGTCGCTCCAACGATCCCAAGCGCAAGCTGCCCGGCACCTGGGAAATCGGTGAAACCCCACAGGGCCGGCTGGCCTGCGTGAATACCGCGCGGGCCAATCCGTTGATCGAAGAGGCCCTGCGTGCCGGCGTTATCCGTGAGCTGAACGGCTTTAGCGGTTTGAAGCGTGAAGTGGCCTACGGTCAGGAGAATAGCCGGATCGATTTTCGCCTCGATTATCCGGCGGGGCCGGCGTTTGTCGAAGTCAAAAGCGTCACCCTCGGGTTCGATGGCACGGCGGTGGCGGCCTTTCCGGATGCGGTGACCCAGCGCGGCGCCAAGCATTTGCGCGAGTTGGCCGGCCTGGCGCGCGAGGGGGTGCGGGCGGTGCAGCTGTATTGCGTGAACCTGACCGGCATCGAGGCGGTGCGGCCGGCCGGGGAAATTGATCCGGGTTATGCCGCGGCCCTGGGTGAAGCGGTGGCGGCGGGGGTGGAGGTGCTGGCCTATGGGGTGAGCCTGACGCCGGAGGAGATCCGCGTCGATCGCCGTTTGCCGGTGCTGCTCTAGCGGCTCACGGTGCCAGCCAGATGCCCTGTGCGTCCTCCGTGCAGGGTATGGCTGCCAGCGACTGTCCGGCGCAAGGCCCGGCCACACACTCACCGCTCTCAATCAGGAACAGCGCGCCATGGGTCGCGCACTGGATCAGGCTGGCGCTGGGGTCGAGAAACTGGTCGGGTTGCCACTCCAGGGCGATGCCACGGTGCGGGCAGCGATTCAGGTAAACGTAGACCCGGCCGTCACGGCGCACGGCCAGCAGCGGCCGGCCGTCGACCTCAAAGCCGCGACTGCTGTTGTCGGCCAGGTTGTTCGAGTCGCAGAGAAACTTCATCGTGATCCTTGGGTGTGGGTAATGTGGGATGTTTCTTGTTCTTCTGTGAGCTGGTTCTTTGTCTTTGGCTGAGATATGCCCCGGCGCAGACGAGTCCTTTATTGTGGCTCCCATAACGTATTTCGCGCCATCCGACAGCCCTGGCTTGTGAACAGGGCGCTTCGGACGCTCGTTACGTTTATGCAACGATCCGGGTTGGGAGTGAAGATGATGCAGATGAATGAAGCCGATCAACAGTTGGCACGCCTGGCAATTAGCCTGCTCGACTTGACCTCGCTGAGTGGCGATGACGATGCCGAACGCATTGTTTCGCTGTGCCGGCGGGCGCAGACCCACTTCGGTCCGGTAGCGGCGGTGTGCGTGTTTCCGCGGTTCGTCGGTCTCGCGCGGCGGACCCTCGATAGCCTCGGTGGGCAGGCGATCCGGGTTGCCACGGTGGTCAACTTTCCCCACGGCGGGCCGAATATCGCCGCGGCGGTCGGGCAAACCCTGGAGGCGATCGCGGCCGGCGCCAATGAAGTGGATCTGGTCTACCCCTATCGCTCGTTGTTGATGGGCGATGCGCAGACCGGTATCAGCATGGTCGCCGCCTGCCGTGAGGCCTGCGCGGGCCGGGCCAGGCTCAAGGTGATCCTGGAAACCGGCGAGCTACGCGATCCGCAGATGATCCGCCAGGCCAGCCAGGACGCGATTGCCGCCGGGGCCGACTTTCTCAAGACCAGTACCGGCAAAGTCCTGGTCAATGCGACCGAGCAGGCCGTGCGCATCATGCTCGAGGCCATCGCCGAACGTGGTGGTCTGGTGGGGTTGAAGGCGTCCGGTGGCATACGCACGTTCGATGATGCGCGCACCTATATCGAACTGGCGCGCGCGCGTTTCGGCGCCGCCTGGGTCAACGCCGATCACGTGCGGCTCGGGGCTTCCGGCTTGCTGGATGAGTTGCTGGCGCGACTGGAATACCCGATGGCGCCGCTGGTCGGCGAGGCCTGATGCACCTGGGGCGCCGAGGTTTCTGACGGCTGGCTTTCGCACAGGCAAAAAAAGACCCGGCAAAAAAGCCGGGTCAATAACCGTGATTAGCCTGATGAGGAGATAATCTGAGAGTCCGAACCAGGGCCTTCCAGAAAATCCAACCGATCTCGCGATCAGTTGTGATAATCATAACGATTCTCATTCTTAAGTCAATGTCTTTTTATCCAGCGTTCGTCCGCGGCGCTGCGGAGGAGGAGGGGGCGAAGTCGCAATGCTTCAGCGCGGCGTGCCGATGGCGCTCAGGCGCGTGACTTCCTTGTTCAGCAGGTCGATGCGCCGGGCCATGCTTTCGATCAGGCTGTGGGCGATGCGCGGGTTGCTCTGGGTCAGGCTGAGGAACTGCTCCTTGGGAATCAGTATGACCGTGCAAGGCTGGCTGGCGATTACGCTGGCACTGCGTTTCTCGCCGGTGAACACGGCCATGGCGCCGAAAATCTCGTCCTTGGGTACGTCGCCGACCTTGTGCCCGTCGACAAAGGCCTCGGCGTGTCCGTCGGTAATGATGAAGACATGGTCGGCATCGTCACCCTGGCGGATCATCACCTCGCCGCTGGCCACCTGCTGGAAACCGTTGCTGCTGCGAAATTCCGGTTGTTTCAGGCGGGTGACGGCGTCGGAGAGCAGGGCGGTCTGGCCGATCAGGTAGCACAGCAGCGCTTCGGCGCGGCTTTCATCGGCGTAGATATGGGCGAAGAGTTCGCTGCGCTGGTAGGGGATCAGGCGCAGTGGGTTGTCGCTGCTCAACACGCAGCGCGGCCAGTCGATGCCCTGGCGCAACCCGACCAGGTCGCCTTCGTGCAAATAGAACAGTGCCCGTTCATCGACCCGGGCGTGCAGCAGGCCGCTGTCGATCAGGAACACTTGATCGGCGGGCAGCAAGGCACCGAGGTCGGCGATGTGCTCAATCTCAAGGGGGGGGGCGCAGGGGGGCAAGCCTTTGAGCAGTTGTGCCGGAATCGCCTGCAGGCGATTGATCAGTTCATCGGCGTAGGCCGGTTGCTCCCCGAGTAGATACATGCCAAACCTGCGAAATCAGTTTTTATGACGCGACGATATCGCGTCCAACTGTTTATTCAAGGCTTCTTTGCGTTCTTGAGGGATATCGTTCCAGTGAATGTCCATCAAGGCCCCTTCGATCGCATACAACAGCACTTTCGAGGCCCGGAATCCGCGGGTTCGTACCGCGCGGTAGGCATCCACCGCTCCCAGTCGACGCAAATCCGATGCGCTGTGGATACCCACCGCGTGCAGCCATTGCGCCGACGTCTTGCCAAGGTTCTTCAGGTGTTGCAGTTCATCGTTCATCAAGCCTCCTTGCGACGGCCGAACGCTGCGTGGACGAGAGTAGGCAAGCCTGAAAAGGAGTGTAGCGGTCAGTAGGAAAAGCGTGATTCTTTGCTTGGCGTTGGTGCAAATGCTTCTAAGCCGCGGCGTTCGCCGACGCTGGCCTGGGGAGCAGCGCAGGGGCACCAAGGGCGAAATCGTCCGGCGGGAGCGTTATCCAGGTCACGAGCATGCCACTGATGGCAGGCGTTACCGCCATCCTCGGGGCCGCGCCGCGAGGGCTAGGCGTTGTAGCGCAGGCGCGTACCGAACTGCATCGACATGAGGATCTCGGCCGGGCTCAGTTCCACCGGGAAGTAAGCACCGGAAATCTGCGCATGGGCCACGCTGGCGCCGGCCAGGATGGCTTTCTGCAGATCTACGCCACGCAGATCGGCGGAGCGGAAGTAGGCATCGGTAAAGTCGATCCCCTCGGCATTCAGTTCACGCAGGTCCAGGCCGCGGAAGTCACCGCCGCGCATGTCGATCGGACCGTCCTTGGGGCGCGCCTTGTTGAAACCGGCGATGTCATCCTTGTGCAGCAAGGCAAACAACGGTGAGTCAAGCAGCTTGGGATGGCTCATGAGACGTCTCCTGTTGGATTTATGACGCCAGTATAATGCCACTATGTTTCAGCCGTGAAGCACTTGCGACCCCACGGCTGAAATAGTTTTACAGGCCCGGCAGGCGCTGGCGAATCTGCTCGACCAGGGCGTCGAGGCTCCCGCTTTCATGGGTTTCGACGCGCTTGGTGCGCAGCACTTCATCGGCGCCCAAGGCTTCGCGGCTCGCTTGCTGGGCGGCGATCACTTCCAGTGTAGCGTCGGATGGATCGACGGCATCCGCCTGGCGCCGGGCCAGCCAGCTTTCGATCACGACCTGTGGCGCGTTGCAGTCGAGGATCAGGCACGGTACGCCGGTGGCTTCGGCAACCTTGGCGGCGGCGTCGCGTTGTTCGCGCTTGAGGTAAGTGGCGTCGATCACCACCGGGAAGCCGGCGCGCAGGACGATCTCGGCGATTTCATGCAAGCGCTGGTAGGTGCTCGCGCTGGCATCGCGGCTATAGATACCGTCGCCGACGTTGTTCCCGCCCGACTGTTCACCGAACAGGCGCTTGCGTTCGACATCCGAGCGCAGGCGCACGGCGCCCAGGGCTTCCACCAGGCGCAGGGCGACGTGGCTCTTGCCGACGGCGGAGACGCCGCTGGTGATGGCCAGGAAGCGCGAAGGAATGGTGCTGTAGCTTTCCGCCAGATTGGCGTAGTTGCGGTACTGGCGCATGCTGCTGGCGCGTTGCACCGGATCTTCGGCCGGCATGCTGAACAGCGCGACCTTGGCGCGCACCAGGGCGCGATAGGCTTTATAGAAGTTCAGCAGGGCCAGGCCCTGGTAGTCGCCAGTCAGTTCCAGGTATTGGCTGATAAAGCGTCGGGCCAGGCTCTTGAGGCCACGGTCTTCAAGGTCCATCGCGAGGAAGCCGGTGTCGGCGTAGACGTCGGTGAAGCGGAAGGGTTCGTTGAACTCGATGCAGTCGAAGATCACCACCTGGCCATCGATTAGGGTGGCGTTGCCCAGGTGGATGTCGCCGTGGCATTCACGAATGAAGCCCTCGGCCTTGCGCCGGGCCAGCAGCGGCTTGAGGCGTTCGAAGCTGGTTTCGGCCCAGGCTTGCAGGGCGTCGAGTTGCAGCAGGTCGGCCTTTTCGCTGAGGAACGGGCGGATCTGCTCGAAGTTCTGCCTGACCGGGTCCATGACCGCTTCCGGAGTGCCCTGGTAATGGTCTTTCGGCACTTCGGGGGCGCTCTGGTGGAACGCGGCGATCTGTTGGGCCATGGCATCGATGTGCGTGGCGGTCAGCTCGCCGTTGGCCTGCAGGGTGCTCAGCAGCTGGCTCTGCGGGAACTGGCGCATTTTCAGCGCATATTCGATGGCCGGGCCGCTGCCGCCCAGTACCGGTGCCTCGACGCTGCCGGTGATCGGCAGGACTTCCAGGTACAGGTCATGGGTCAGGCGCTGGTTCAGGCGCAGCTCTTCCGCGCAAAAGTGTGCGCGACCGCTCAGTTCGGTGAAGTCGAGGAAGCCGAAGTTGACCGGTTTCTTGATCTTGTAGGCATACGGTCCGGTGAGCAGGACCCAGGAAATATGGGTTTCGATAACCTGGAAACCTTCCACCGGATGCGGATAGAGGGCCGGGTTTTGCAGGGCGGTAATCAGGGACTGGCTCACTGGCGATCCTTCAAGGGGCGGTAAATTCAAGGCCGTCATTATGGCCGCTGCGGGCTCGGGTGCAAACCGCCGGACGTACATGTTGATCATGAATAAAGTGCGTATAATCCGCCGCCATGACTCGTACCCGATCCCCCCGTTCCCGCGCCAAATCCAAACCTCCCGCTGGCCGCCTGCGCCCCTGGCTTGGCTGGGCGATCAAGCTCAGCCTGGTTGGCCTCGTCGTGCTGGCCGGTTTTGCCATCTACCTCGATGCCATCGTGCAGGAGAAATTCTCCGGCAAGCGCTGGACCATCCCGGCCAAGGTCTATGCCCGGCCGCTGGAGCTGTTCGCCGGCCAGAAGCTGAGCAAGGAAGATTTCCTGACCGAACTCGATGCCCTCGGCTATCGACGCGAAGCCGTGGCCAATGGCCCGGGGGCGGCGGCGGTCAACGGCAATACCGTGGATCTGAACACCCGTGGCTTCCAGTTCTATGAAGGCCTGGAGACGGCCCAGCCGGTACGGGTGCGCTTCTCCGGCGACTATGTGGCCGAGCTGTCCTCGCTCAACGGGGCGAAGCTCTCGGTGGTGCGCCTTGAGCCGCTGTTGATCGGCGGCTTGTACCCGAAGAATCTCGAAGACCGCATCCTGATCAAGATCGACCAGGTGCCGCCGTACCTGCTCGATACCCTGGTGGCGGTCGAGGACCGGGACTTCTATCACCACTTCGGCGTCTCGCCCAAGTCGATTGCCCGCGCCATCTGGGTCAATACCTCGGCCGGGCAGATGCGCCAGGGCGGCAGTACCCTGACCCAGCAGTTGGTCAAGAACTTCTTCCTGACCAACGAGCGCAGCCTGAGCCGCAAGCTCACCGAGGCCATGATGGCCCTGTTGCTGGAGCTGCATTACAACAAGCAGGAGATTCTCGAGGCCTATCTCAACGAGGTCTTTATCGGCCAAGACGGCCAGCGCGCGGTGCACGGCTTCGGCCTGGCCAGCCAGTTCTTCTTCAGCCAGCCCCTGGCGGAGCTGAAGTTGCATCAGGTGGCGTTGTTGGTGGGCATGGTCAAGGGGCCGTCCTATTACAATCCGCGGCGTTACCCGGATCGTGCGCTGGAGCGGCGCAACCTGGTGCTCGACTTGCTCGAACAGCAGGGCGTGGCCAGCGCCGAACAAGTGGCGGCGGCGAAGAAGATGCCGTTGGGGGTGACTGCCCGCGGCAGTCTGGCGGACAGTTCGTTCCCCGGCTTCCTCGACCTGGTCAAGCGGCAGCTGCGTCAGGACTACCGCGACGAAGACTTGACCGAGGAAGGCCTGCGTATCTTCACCAGTTTCGACCCGATCCTGCAGATGAAGGCCGAGGCCTCGGTCAACGACACCTTCAAACGTCTGGGCGGGCGCAAGGGGGGGGACGATGTCGAGGCGGCCATGGTGGTGACCAATCCGGAAACCGGTGAGGTCCAGGCCATGATCGGCAGTCGCCAGTCCAGTTTTGCCGGGTTCAACCGGGCGCTGGATGCAGTCCGCCCGGTGGGTTCGCTGATCAAGCCAGCGGTATATCTGACGGCGCTGGAGAAACCCAGCCAGTACACGCTGACCAGTTGGTTGTCGGACGAAGCCCTCTCGGTGAAAGGTGCCGACGGACAGGTCTGGAAGCCGCAGAACTTCGATCGTCGTTCCCACGGCACGGTTTTCCTGTATCAGGGACTGGCGCACTCCTACAACCTGGCGACCGCTCGATTGGGCCTGGAAGTCGGCGTGCCGAATGTCCTCAAGACCCTCGGACGCCTCGGCGTCACTCGCGAGTTCCCGGCCTTTCCGTCGATGCTGCTGGGGGCTGCCAGCATGACGCCGATGGATATCGCGACCATGTACCAGACCCTGGCCAACGGCGGCTTCAATACGCCGATGCGCGGGATTCGCAGTGTCCTGACGGCCGAGGGCCAACCGCTCAAGCGTTATCCGTTCCAGGTCCAGCAGCGTTTCGATCCGGGTTCGATCTACCTGATCCAGGCGGCGATGCAACGGGTGATGCGCGAGGGTACCGGGAGTGGGGTCTACAACGTCCTGCCCAAGACCCTGACCCTGGCCGGCAAGACCGGTACCAGCAACGACTCGCGGGACAGCTGGTTCGCCGGTTTCGGCCAGGACCTGTTGGCGGTGGTCTGGCTCGGCCGCGACGACAACGGCAAGACGCCGTTCACCGGTGCCAGCGGCGCCTTGCAGGTCTGGACCAGTTTCATGCGCAAGGCCGATCCGCTGCCATTGGATATGCCGCAACCGGATAACGTGGTCCAGGCCTGGGTCGATCCGCATACCGGGCAAGGCTCCGATGCCAATTGCCCGGGAGCGGTGCGGATGCCGTATATTCGCGGCAGTGAACCCGTGCCCGGTACGGCGTGTGGTGGCGTGGCGCCTGCGCCGGCCACTGAAGTGATGGATTGGGTCAAGGGCTGGTTGAATTGAGCGAAGAGGGTTTGACGTGAACAAGTGGTGGATTCCAGCTTTTGCCGCATTGACCGTGCTGGGCGGTTGCTCCAGCGTGCCACGGGGTTCGATCCCGGTGGTGGATTCGGGGACCGCGGTCTCCAACAACGAGCGGATCTCGTCCACCGGCGGTTTCCGCAAGACGGTGGTCAAGGGGCCGGTACCGAGCCAGACCCAGGCGGTTCCGCAGGATTCCGGCGTGGTGGTAATGATTCCGGGCGGCGGGGCGGCAGCGTCGGCGCCGATCAGCACCGAACCGTTCACGCCCGGGCCGATTACTCCGGGCCCGGCGAACAATGCGCCGATCCAGAACGCCCCGGTCGACTCGGGGGCCTATAACCAGGGCGCGTACAACCCGCCGGTCAATCAGGGCAGCTACAACATGCCGAGCCCGGTGGCGCCGAGCGGTATTCCTTCGAACAGCAACAGCGGCGGCCTGTCCGCTGACGAGCAGTTGGATGGCCCGGTGCTGGCGTTGTTGACCACGGCCCAACAGCAGCAATCCAGCGGCGACCTCAACGGTGCCTCGTCCAGTCTTGAGCGCGCTCAGCGCGTGGCGCCGCGTGAGCCGCAAGTGCTTTATCGCCTGGCCCAGGTGCGCATGGCCCAGGGCGATGCGCCGCAAGCCGAGCAACTGGCCCGTCGCGGCCTGAGTTTTGCCAATGGACGCCCGGATCTGCAAGCCAACCTCTGGGGCATCATTGCCCAGGCGCGGAGCAAGCAGGGTGATGCCGCGGGAGCCGCCCAGGCGCAGCAGAAGGCCAGGGTCGGTTACTGATGGATGTACGTTTTCCGTTGATTGCCGAGCAATTGCTGCTGATCGAGCGGGAGCTGCGGCTCCAGGGTTGCTGGGATGAGGTGCCGCCCAGCGCCGAGGCCCTGGCCAGCGTCGAGCCTTTCAGTGTCGATACGCTGGAGTTCGAGCAGTGGCTGCAATGGATCTTCCTGCCGAGGATGAAGGTGATCCTCGAGGAGGATCTGCCGCTGCCCAATGCTTCCGGGATTCTGGCCATGGCGGAAATGGTCTATGCCCAGCGGCCGGGGCAAGGGCGGGGCCTGCAGCGGTTGCTGGCGCGGTTCGACCAGTTGATTGCCCAGACTCGCTGATCTGCAGGAGCCGGCTTGCTGGCGATGAGGCCCTTGAGGCGCGCAGCGATCTTCCGGCAGTCATCGCTGGCAAGCCGGCTCCCACAGTTACGAGCAGTTTTCTTCGATGGCCTTGCGCGTCTCTACCAGGCGCGCCTGGCGCTCTTCTTCGGTCAGGCGGCGCAGTTCGCCATTGATCTCTTCACGCACCCGCGCATTGTTTTCCAGTTGGGCCAGGTTGGTCCGCGCTTTCTCGCAATAGGCCTTGCGCGCCACTTCCTGATCGGCGATCTGCTTCTTGACCTTGGCGTCCACCGCCTGCTGGTCGCCCACCGGCGTGCTCGCGGGCACGGCGGGGCGGGGCGGCGGGGCGGGGACATTGCCGATTGCCGGGGTTACCACGGTCGCCGCTTGTCCGGCTGGCGGCTGTGCATCGAAATGCGTCTGGCCCTGGGCATCGATCCATTTGTAGATCGGCCCGGCCTGGCACAGCGGGCTCAAGGCGAGCAGCAGGCCCGTCATCAGAATGCTTCTACGCATCAGGTTTCCTTGTCAGACAATGCGATAAGCAACGTAGCACATTCCCTTGGGAAAGGTTTTCTTCTGCGTTGTCATGCGCTTAGTTCGAAGAAAGCGCACAAGATGACTTGACTTGGGCCGGACGAATCAGAACAATCCAAAGTCCGCTGTAGAGGGACTGCCAGAAGCAGGCCCACTCGGCAGATCATGAGGCGCATATCCGCGCCGACCTGTTACACCCGCAACGCGTTACCTCGCGCTGGGTGGGAAACCCCCGCAACACTTGGGGCACTCCCAATACTTGCTCAGTCAGTGCTGACGTAGTCGGCGACCACCGTCGCTCATGCTCTGCTGAGAAGTAAACCTATTAAGACCCGTCTCCAGTGTGTGGGACGGTATTCTGGCGTTTTAGAGGTGAACAACGTGGAGCTTTTATCTGGCGGTGAGATGCTCGTCCGCTTTTTGCGTGACGAAGGCGTCAAGTACATCTACGGGTACCCGGGTGGTGCTCTCCTTCATGTCTACGATGCCCTGTTCAAGGAGCCGGATGTCACCCACATCCTGGTTCGTCATGAGCAGGCCGCGACCCATATGGCCGACGGCTACGCCCGTGCCACCGGTAAAGCCGGCGTGGTCCTGGTGACTTCCGGTCCTGGCGCAACCAATGCCATCACCGGTATCGCCACGGCGTACATGGACTCCATTCCGATGGTGATCATCTCCGGTCAGGTGCCAAGCACCCTGGTCGGTACCGATGCGTTCCAGGAAACCGACATGATCGGTATCTCCCGGCCGATCGTGAAGCACAGCTTCATGATCAAGCACGCCTCGGAAATCCCGGAAGTCATGAAGAAGGCGTTCTACCTGGCGCAATCCGGTCGTCCTGGTCCTGTCGTTGTCGATATCCCGAAAGACATGACCAATCCGGCCGAGAAATTCGAATACATCTTTCCGAAAAAAGCCAAGCTGCGTTCCTACAGCCCGGCGGTACGTGGCCACTCCGGCCAGATCCGCAAGGCGGCCGAAATGCTCCTGGCGGCCAAGCGTCCGGTGCTCTACTCGGGCGGCGGTGTGATCCTCGGTGGTGGCTCCGCGCCCCTGACCGAGCTGGCGAAAATGCTCAACCTGCCCGTGACCAACACCCTGATGGGTCTCGGTGCCTACCCGGGTACCGACCGGCAGTTCGTCGGCATGCTCGGCATGCACGGCAGCTACACCGCCAACCTGACCATGCACCACGCCGATGTGATTCTGGCCGTGGGCGCGCGCTTCGATGACCGGGTGATCAACGGACCCGCGAAGTTCTGCCCGAACGCCAAGATCATCCACATCGACATCGACCCGGCATCGATCTCCAAGACCATCAAGGCAGACGTGCCTATCGTGGGGCCGGTGGAGAGCGTGCTGACCGAGATGGTCGCGACCCTCAAGGAAATCGGCGAGACTCCGAACAAGGAGTCGGTGGCCAGTTGGTGGAAGCAGATCGACGAATGGCGCGGCGACCGCGGCCTGTTCCCTTACGACAAGGGCGACGGCAGTATCATCAAGCCACAGACCGTGATCGAGACCCTCTGCGAAGTGACCAAGGGCGATGCCTTTGTGACCTCCGACGTGGGCCAGCACCAGATGTTCGCGGCGCAGTACTACAAGTTCAACAAGCCTAACCGCTGGATCAACTCCGGTGGCCTGGGCACCATGGGCTTCGGCTTCCCGGCCGCCATGGGTGTGAAGCTGAGTTTTCCGGACGCAGACGTCGCTTGCGTCACCGGCGAAGGCAGCATCCAGATGAACATCCAGGAGTTGTCGACTTGCCTGCAGTACGGCCTGCCGGTGAAGATCGTCAGCCTGAACAACGGCGTGCTCGGCATGGTCCGCCAATGGCAGGACATGAGCTACGGCAGCCGTCACTCGCACTCGTACATGGAATCGCTGCCTGACTTCGTCAAGCTGGTCGAGGCCTACGGTCACGTCGGCATCCGTATCACGGATCTGAAAGACCTGAAGCCGAAGATGGAAGAAGCGTTCGCGATGAAAGATCGCCTGGTGTTCCTCGATATCCAGGTCGACACCAGCGAGCACGTCTACCCGATGCAGATCAAAGACGGCTCCATGCGCGATATGTGGCTGAGCAAGACGGAGCGTACCTAATCATGCGGCACATCATTTCCCTGCTTCTGGAAAACGAACCTGGCGCTCTGTCTCGTGTGGTTGGCCTGTTTTCGCAACGCAACTACAACATCGAAAGCCTGACCGTGGCCCCGACCGAAGACCCGACCCTGTCGCGTCTGACGCTGACCACCGTGGGGCATGACGAAGTCATCGAGCAGATCACCAAGAACCTGAACAAGCTGATCGAAGTGGTCAAGCTGGTGGACCTGTCGGAAAGTGCTCATATCGAGCGTGAACTGATGCTGGTCAAGGTCAAGGCTACTGGCGCCCAGCGCGCCGAGATCAAACGCACCACCGATATCTATCGTGGTCAGATCGTCGATGTCAGCGCCAGCGTTTATACCGTGCAACTGACCGGTACAAGCGACAAACTGGACAGCTTCATCCAGTCGATCGGGACGGCCTCGATTCTGGAAACCGTACGTAGCGGCGTCACCGGGATTGCCCGTGGCGACAAAGTACTGAGCGTTTAACTTAATTTAGCGAATGGCCTGAACGGCCTGGATATAGAGGAGAATTTCATGAAGGTTTACTACGATAAAGACTGCGACCTGTCGATCATCCAGGGCAAGAAAGTCGCCATCATCGGTTACGGCTCCCAGGGGCACGCACAAGCGTGCAACCTGAAAGACTCCGGCGTCGACGTGACCGTGGGCCTGCGTAAAGGTTCGGCCACCGTGGCCAAGGCCGAGGCCCATGGCCTGAAAGTGACCGACGTGGCCAGCGCTGTTGCCGCTGCCGACCTGGTCATGATCCTGACCCCGGACGAGTTCCAGTCCGCGCTGTACAAGAACGAAATCGAGCCGAACATCAAGAAAGGCGCCACCCTGGCCTTCTCCCACGGCTTCGCGATCCACTACAACCAGGTTGTGCCGCGCGCCGACCTCGACGTGATCATGATCGCGCCGAAGGCTCCAGGCCACACCGTGCGTTCCGAGTTCGTCAAAGGCGGCGGTATCCCTGACCTGATCGCTATCTACCAGGACGCCTCGGGCAACGCCAAGAACGTTGCACTGTCCTACGCCGCCGGCGTTGGCGGTGGCCGTACCGGCATCATCGAAACCACCTTCAAGGACGAGACCGAAACCGACCTGTTCGGCGAACAAGCCGTTCTGTGCGGCGGTACCGTCGAGTTGGTCAAAGCCGGTTTTGAAACCCTGGTTGAAGCCGGCTACGCGCCGGAAATGGCCTACTTCGAGTGCCTGCACGAACTGAAGCTGATCGTTGACCTCATGTACGAAGGCGGTATCGCCAACATGAACTACTCGATCTCCAACAACGCCGAGTACGGCGAGTACGTGACCGGCCCTGAAGTCATCAACGCCGAATCCCGCCAAGCCATGCGCAACGCTCTGAAGCGCATCCAGGACGGTGAATACGCGAAGATGTTCATCAGCGAGGGTGCTACCGGCTACCCATCGATGACCGCCAAGCGTCGTAACAACGCCGCGCACGGTATCGAGATCATCGGCGAACAACTGCGTTCGATGATGCCGTGGATCGGTGCGAACAAGATCGTCGACAAAGCCAAGAACTGAGTCGACGCTCAGCCGGTTGCCCGGCCCTTTGGGGCTGGGCGACGGTATGTGCTGCACACCAACGCCCCGACTTGTCGGGGCGTTTTATTTTGTCACATAAACCTTTCATGTCAGATGTTGAACATTCCGGATAGAAGTCGTAGTTTACTTACATGTAAGATTTTTCGGAGGACAGATGCCTCGTAGAAAAGCAGCGGATGACAAGCCTCTGTCGGGCGGCAAAACGTCATCACCGGCCAAGCCCAAGACCACCGCCGACTACGTTCGCGATATGCGCACGCGCTTGCGCGATGCCGGTCTGGTGAAGCGGGAATTCTGGATTCTTCCCGAGAATGCGACGGCCCTGCGGGGTATCGAAAAGGCGTTACGCCAGCCCTTCCTGGGTGAACGGATCAAACTGGAGGCTTTCATGACTGAGAACATCAACTGGACGATCAACTCGCTGCACAAGGCGCTGTCGGAGCTGGAGGTCGTGTCCAGTGGCGAGATTGTGCTGACCCTCGCCGAAAACGCCGAGCAGAGCATCAAACTGAGCATGACCGAGTTCGGCGACCTGCCACTCTACCTGGCGGTGTCCGGTGACCAGATCCTGGTGGACGCGACCCTGGTCGAAGTGAGCCGGGTCAAGGATCCGGCCGTCTTCAACAACCTGGTGCTGCGCAGCCGCGACCTGTTCCCGCTGTCCTCCGTGGGTATCGAGCGGGTCGGCGACGGTACCGAGGTCTACTGCATGTTCGGCGCGCTGAGCGCGGCTTCCACGATCACCGTGATCGTCCAGGAGATCTTCACCCTGGCCGAGAACGTGATCCGTGCGGTGGAAGCCTTTGAAGACCACATCCACGTTTAACGAAGTCCCCAAGGAGTTTTCGATGAGTATCTGGAAGAAAGTCATAACGGCCATTCGTGGTGGTGTTTCCGAAGTCGGTGAGACCATCGTCGACGCCAACGCCATTCGCATCCTCGAGCAGGAACAACGCGACGCCGAGAATGCCGTGGCCAAGGCCAAGAACGGCCTGGTGGACATCAAGGCTCGCTACAAACTGTCGCAACAGCGCCTCGACGGCCTGAACAACGACATCGCCAACTGGGAAGGCAAGGCCATGGCCGCGCTGGACAAAGGCTCGGAAAGCCTGGCCGGCGAGTGCGCCAACAAAGTGGCCGAGATCGAGGCCCAGCGCGACCAGGAAAAACTCCTGGCCGATCAGTTCGGCGCCCAGGTCGAGATGCTGCATGCCCAGGTGATCAAGGCGGAAAACCAGATCAAGGGTTTGAAGCAACAGGTCGAAATGGCCAAGGCCCGCGAGACCGTCCAGCAGGCGCGTGTTGCGACCGCCGCCGCTACCGGCGGAGCGAATGGCAAGCTGGAAACCGCAGTCGGTTCGCTGGCGCGGATCAAACAGCGCCAGGATGAGCGCGATGCCAAGCTGGATGCGGCGCAGGAATTGGCCGACGAGTCCAATGGCGGCGATCTGGAGCGTCGCCTGCAGGACGCCGGTATCGGCGCCAAGTCGGGCAGTGGTAGCGATGTACTGGCGCGGCTGAAGGCTCGGCAGAATCCTGGCGCGGGCCAGTAAGTTGCGGTCATGGGGCAAGCGCGTGAGCGCCTTGCCCCTTTTGCCGTCTGAAAAACCGGCTGGGTAGTGCGTTGTCGCGACAGCAAGGAGAGACACGATGAGTTGGATCAAACGTGCCATGGGGTTGGAGGCACCGAAGCCCGCCGCGGGTGCGACCTCGGTAGTGCTGGGCAATCCCCTGGGGCTGGCCTCGGGGCGGATGCTGTGCCTGGATCGCTCCTTGAAGCTGTTGCTCGAGGGACAGTCCCATGTGGTGGTGCCCGGTGACGAAAAAGTATGGGCGGTCGGCGATATCGACCTTGGGCAGTCGATGCGCTTGCAGCGGTTTTACCTCGATAACGAGGATTACTTCCTGCAAGTGGTCATGAACGGTCCTGCGGCCGAGGACATTCAGGACCTGATCCTGTTTGGCTACCACGACGTCACCACGATCAACAGCAAGGAACAGTTGCTGCAGCTGACCGGCCCGAATGCGAAGATCGGCATGCCGCTCTACGAGCTCGAAGGCGAGGAATATGGTCGGCTATGGGGGGGGGAAGACGGGCAGACCGAACTCACACCCATGCAGGAGTTCGTCAAGAGTCCGGAAGGCGCCTACTCGATCAAGCACCTGAGCATGCTCTATTCCCGCGAGATCGGCTTGCTCAATCGCCGGGAATTCCTGCTCTTCTCGGTCGAGGAAGACGAGGAGGGGGTCATCACCCTGTCCACTGCCGTTGGCGTGACGCTGCAAATCACCGATATCGAAGTTCTCTGACAAGGAAATCATCATGCTCGACGCGCTGCGCCTGTCGCTCAACGCCACCGCGGTATTCGGCTTCATCCTCTATATGGCGGTGGCGGCTGTACTGTTCGTGTTGTTTCAATTCATCTACACCCTGATCACGCCCCACAAGGAGTTCGCCCTGATCCGCGAGGGCAATACCGCCGCGGCGGTCGCCCTGGGCGGTTCGTTGGTGGGCTTTGCCCTGCCGGCGAGCAATATCATCGCCAACAGCATCAGCGTCGTCGACGTGGTGGTCTGGGTGCTGATTGCGGCTGTGGTGCAATTGCTGGCATTTGTCGTGACCAGCCTGGTGCTCAAGGGGTTGTCCGCGCGTATCGTGCGCGGCGAGCTGGCGGCGGCGATCTATTCGGCGTCGGTGGCCATCAGTGTCGGGCTGCTGAATTCGGCCTGCATGACGCCGTCGACCTGAGCCCAGGGCAAGGATAAGGATCATTCGATGAGAACCCGTAGCTCCGTAAAACTGGTCCTGGCCGGGACCCTGCCGTTGGCGCTTTCCGCCTGCGGTCCGTCCCAGGACAACGTTGCCGTGACCACGAAGAGCAATTTCAAGTCGGTCGAGGAATGTGTGGCGACGAAAGTGCCGGTGGAGGTCTGTTCCGACGCGTTCATGCAGGCGCTGGCCGATCATCGGCGTATTGCGCCGACCTATGACGACCAGGCCTCCTGCGACAGTGACTTCGTCCCCGGCTATTGCCAGGTCACCCCGGACGGCAAGTACATGCCGAAGATGGGCGGCTTTGAACTGGCAATGTCCGGTAACGTACCGCGCAAGGACCTTGAAAAGGCCCAGCAACAAGCCGCTGTACAGTCGGGCGGCAACTCCGGCGGTGGTAATGGCGGTCTGCTGACCGGGTTGTTGCTTGGCAATCTGCTCAGCAACAGCGGTGGTGGCGGTCGTTACTATTCCCAGCCGATCTACGACAGTCGCGACAATCGCGGTACCTACACCAGTTCGACGCTGTCGCGGCAGATCGAGGAGGGCAAGTCGTTCAGTCGTTCGACCCAGGCCCGCAGCAGTTCCACCAACACCTACACCCCGGCGACCCTCGGCAAGAGCCTGGGCAGCGGTTCCGGCTCGGTGTCCTCGACGGTCTCGCGCGGCGGTTTCGGCAGCCAGGCGACCGCGCGCAGCGGTTGGGGCGGCAAGAGCAGCAGTATCTTCAGTTCCGGCGGTTGAGGGGGCGGCGAGGGTGAAAAAGATCGCTATCGAAGAGCGCCCGCACTGGCGCGAAAGCGTCGAACGCGAAGGTTTCGGTTTCCACACTATCGGTGGCGAGCGCTACTGGGATGAGCGTGGTTATTACCTGTTCACCGAAGAGCAGATCAGCCGCGATCTGGAAGCGCCGACCAAGGCACTGCATGACCTGTGCCTGGATGTGGTCGAGCGTGTCGTCGACAGTGAAGAGCTACTGGCGGGCCTGGCCATACCGCCGGCGTTTTTCGACCTGGTCCGCGACTCATGGAAGCAAGGGCATCCGCATTTGTACGGGCGCTTCGACCTGGCGTATGACGGCAGCGGCCCGGCCAAGTGCCTGGAAGCCAATTACGATACACCTACCAGTCTGCTCGAGGCCGGTTCCGTGCAATTGCTCTGGCTTGAGGAGCAAATCGGCCGGGGTGTGCTGCCGGCGCAGGCGAATCAGTTCAACACGATTGCCGAAGATCTGGTCAGGGCCTTCGCCGCGTTTCCGCCCGGAGGAGCGTTCTACTTCTCGGCCATGTCGGGGTCGCAGGAGGATCGCGGAACCACGGACTTCCTGGGCAAGATGGCCGCGCATGCGGGGATCGAGGCGCGGCATATCGATATTGAGGACATCGGTCTCTGCGCCCAGGGACACTTTGTCGATCTGGACGGGCACTGGATCGAGCGGCTGTTCAAGCTGCATGCCTGGGAACATATCTTCCATGAGGCGTTCGGCTTGGCGGTGCCTGGCTGTGATACCCAGTTTATCGAACCAGCGTGGAAAGCCATTGTCAGTAACAAAGGCATATTGCCGCTGCTGTGGAAATTCCACGAAGGCCATCCCAACCTGCTGCCTGCCTACGTCGACCAGAATCCGCAGCGGCCGGTGCCCAGGGGCTGGGTGCGCAAACCGTTCTTTTCCCGCGAGGGCGCGAACATCGAGATCCGTACCGGCGACGATCAGGTAGTGGTCGAAGATGGGCCTTACACTGATGCACCTTATATCCTGCAGGCTTTTTCCCCATTGCCGAAGTTTGGCGACAGCTACACCGTGATCGGTTCATGGGTGGTGGGGGATGTGGCGGCCGGGATCGGTATTCGCGAAGACAACAGCCTGATTACCAAGGACAGCAGTCGATTCCTGCCCCACGTTGTCCTGGGCTGATCGATCTGTCTACCCCGGGTTTTTCCGCAGGCCGGGGCGCTTCTGGTATAAAGCGGGATCGTTTTGCGGTCCAAGAGCGGTCGCCGAGTGCTGTTGAAACCATTCATTTAGCTACAAGGTAATGTCATGACTGAACGTCCCGAAGAGCCTGGTCAGGGCTCCGACGCCGAAAGCCTGCTGCCCATCGACGAACATGTCGAAGAAGGGCATGACGCTGACGGCCAGAAAGTCCGCCATCGCGGTATCTATCTGTTGCCGAACCTGTTCACAACCGCGAACCTGTTCGCCGGTTTTTACGCCATCATCAGTGCGATGAGTGCGCAGAGCGCCGCGAGCGCCGGGGACCCGGCGGGGGCGAGCAAGTATTTCGCGTTTTCCGCCATCGCGATCTTTGTCGCCATGGTGCTCGACGGCCTCGACGGTCGCGTGGCGCGTATGACCAATACCCAAAGTGCCTTCGGCGCCGAGTATGACTCGCTGTCCGATATGGTCGCCTTCGGTGTCGCCCCGGCGCTGCTGGCATTCGGCTGGGCGCTGGGGGATATGGGCAAGGTCGGCTGGATGGTCGCCTTTATTTATGTGGCCGGTGCGGCATTGCGTCTGGCGCGCTTCAATACCCAGGTCGGGACTGCCGACAAGCGCTACTTCATCGGCTTGGCCAGTCCGGCGGCGGCTGGGGTGGTGGCGGGTACGGTGTGGGCATTCAGCGACTACGGGATCCAGGGTTCGAAGATGTCGTTCCTGGTGGCCTTGCTGGTGGCGGGGGCTGGGATGCTGATGGTCAGCAACATCAAGTACAACAGCTTCAAGGAGCTGGATCTCAAGGGCCGCGTGCCCTTTGTGGCGATTCTCGCCGTGGTGCTGGTGTTCGCCGTGGTGTTCAGCGATCCGCCACGCATCCTGCTGCTGATTTTCCTCGCCTATGCGGCCTCGGGTCCCATCCAGTACCTGTTGCATCTTCGTCGGCACAAAGCCGGCGAGTGATGTAATTTCCCGCAGACTCCGTAGTCTATTGGTGCATCAGTCCTCCAATGCTACGGAGTTGCCATGCTTATCAAGCTTCCCAAGCGATCCGATTGCCAAGAATCGGACGTCACGTCCGAATCCCTCTATCTCTCCCGTCGTGCATTGCTCGGTGCCTCTGTTGCCGGGCTGGCGATTGGTAGTCTGCCGCGTTGGGCCAGCGCCGCCGAGGCGGCGCGTTATGCCGATGTGGACGCGGGGAATGCGCCGGCCTGGTTGGCCGGGAAGCTGCCCGAGACCCAATGGGGGGCGGTGACGGTCAAGGGGGAGGCGATTACTCCCTATAAGGATGCGACCCACTACAACAACTTCTATGAGTTCGGTACCGACAAGGGCGATCCGGCGCAGAACGCCGGGAGCCTGAAGACTGAGCCCTGGTCGGTGGTGGTGGATGGTGAAGTCGGCAAGCCGGGGCGTTATGCCCTGGAAGACTTCATGAAACCTTACCAGTTGGAGGAGCGGATCTATCGCCTGCGCTGTGTCGAGGCCTGGTCCATGGTGATTCCCTGGATCGGCTTTCCGATTTCGGCGCTGCTCAAGCAGGTCGAGCCGACCTCGAAGGCCAAGTACATTCGCTTCGAAACCCTGCAGGACCCCAAGAGCATGCCGGGCCAGCGTTCGGGGTTCGCGCTGATCGACTGGCCTTATGTAGAGGGCTTGCGGCTGGACGAGGCGATGAACCCCTTGGCGATTCTGGCGGTTGGCATGTATGGGCGGGAGTTGCCGAATCAGAACGGCGCGCCTTTGCGTCTGGTGGTGCCGTGGAAGTACGGGTTCAAGAGCGTGAAATCCATTGTGCGCATCAGCCTGGTGGAAGAACAGCCCAAGACCACCTGGCAAAGCATCGCCTCGGACGAGTATGGCTTCTATGCCAATGTGAACCCTACGGTCGACCATCCGCGCTGGACCCAGGCCCGGGAGCGGCGTTTGCCCAGCGGGCTGTTCAGTCCCAATGTGCGCGAGACGCAGATGTTCAACGGCTACTCGGAAGAGGTTGCCTCTTTATATAGTGGCCTGGATCTGCGGAAGAACTACTGATGCGCTATCCGTTCTGGCGTGTGGGCGTTTTTATTGCGACGGCGATCTGGCCCTTGCTCTGGTTGTATCAGGCCTGGAGCCTGGCCCTGGGGCCGGACCCGGGAAAGGTCATGGTTGATCGCTTGGGCCTGGGTACGCTGATTCTGTTGTTGGTGACCTTGAGCATGACGCCGTTGCAGAAGCTCAGTGGCTGGCCGGGCTGGATCGCCGTGCGGCGTCAATTGGGTCTGTGGTGTTTTGCCTATGTGGTGCTGCATCTGGCGGCTTACCTGGTGTTTGTGCTCGGGTTGGACTGGTCGCAATTGGCTGTCGAGTTGCGCAAGCGGCCTTACATCATTGTCGGTGCACTGGGGTTCCTCTGCTTGTTGGCGCTTTCCGTGACGTCGAACCGTTACAGCCAGCGTCGCCTGGGGACGCGTTGGAAGAAGTTGCACCGGCTGGTCTATGTGATTCTCGGGTTGGGGCTGCTGCATATGTTGTGGATCGTGCGTGCGGATCTGAAAGAGTGGACGGTGTATGCCTCTGTCGGTGTGTTGCTGTTGGTGTTGCGTATCCCGGTGGTGGCGCGTCGAATTCCTCGCCTTGTGGCAAAAAAGCCGCTCTCCACAACAACGCGGTCCCTGTAGGCCCCGGCTTGCGGGCGATGGCGTTCTTGAGGGTGCTAAAAGCTTCGCGGGCAAGCTCCGCTCCCACAGTGTCGGGGGCTGACCGAGGGTTTGCGGTGTGACACGGTCCCTGTAGGAGCCGGCTTGCGGGCGATGGCGTCCTTGAGGCCGCTAAAAGCTTCGCGGGCAAGCTCCGCTCCCACAGTGTCGGGGGCTGACCGAGGATTTGCGGTGTGACATGGTCCCTGTAGGAGCCGGCTTGCCGGCGATGGCGTCCTTGAGGTCGCTAAAAGCTTCGCGGGCAAGCTCCGCTCCCACAGTGTTCGGGGCTGATCCGGAGTTTGCGGTGTGACGCGGTCCCTGTGGGAGCGGAGCTTGTCGGATCGCCGCACCGCCGCGAAGAGGCCAGTTTGAACACTGCAAAACCTGGGGTTTCTATACCGTTTCCCACGCTTATGACAGAAAAGTGAAAATAAGCGTTGACGGGAAATT
>NZ_JALLIX010000020.1 GCF_023242365.1 Pseudomonas sp. MWU13-2100 | reverse complement strand
CAGAACACTCAGACCAGCCTCTATCTCTACGAAGGCGACGGTTATGCACCGCTGGCGCGGGTCGATGGCAGCGGCGGTTTGCAGAAAGTCCGTTACTACCACAACGACCTGAGCGGCCTGCCCGAACAACTGACCGAAGCCGATGGCGCCACGGTGTGGCAAGCCCGCTATCGGGTGTGGGGAAACACCCTCGAGGAGATACGCGAACCCTATTACATCGAGGAACAGAACCTGCGGTTCCAGGGCCAGTACCTGGACCGGGAGACTGGGCTGCACTACAACACGTTCAGGTTCTATGATCCGGATGTGGGACGGTTTACGACGCCGGACCCGATAGGGATCGCTGGCGGGATCAATTTATATGCCTACGCGCCGAACCCCACAGGCTATGCCGACCCCTTGGGTCTAAGCTGTGGCTCGCCAAAAGGCTTTGCCAGAAAAAATACAATCACCAAAAGATGGGTTGGAAAGCTGTCGGGGAAAAAGCCTGCTGACGTCGAGGGATATCTCACAGCCCGAGGCTGGACAAAAACCTACCCACAAGCAAAGCGATCCAACGCCATTCAACATGTTCAATTTGTTCGCACTACAAAATCCGGCGCCACCTATGAGCTTGACTACCATCCAGGAGGTAGCCCAACCCAACCCAACATCCACGGGAATGATTACTGGAAAGTGTATAAACTCAATAAATCCGGGGAAGAAGTCGTGTTCGGTAGGATTGGGCACGGTAATTTCCAAAATTATGATTTGATCAAAGACTCCCCGGTGTATGTCAATGGCAACTTAATGAACGGTGGGCTTTAAAAATGATCGATTTCACCGCAGACATAAAATCCATGCGCTGCGCAGCAAATATAGTGCTGGAGGAGAATATCTCCACCTATATTGATGAGCTGTATGCAAATCATAGAGTCGAGGTAAAAAAATATAATCTGCCAGATGGTGAGGTGAGATCGGCCTATGTGGTGGACGGCACTATTATAGTGGCTACCCTTCCTGATGGCGAAATATGCTCAATTGCCTGCAACGCTAATTATCAAGGGCTCTACAAAGGTATGCTTTCCACTGGCATGTCGTTTTCCCAGGTACAGAAACTTACAAAACGTCAACGAATTTTCAATGGAGTCATTATTCTAGATGATGACTTTGGGTTTTGCTACACGCTGCCTTCCCCCTATGACGAGATAGCCGATAGCATTGCAGATATACCTCAAGAGTTAATTCTTGAAGAGGTATATGTCGCCGATTTTTCATCTTGGCTGGGGTGAGTCCGCAGAAGCAAAGGCCCTCGCATCAATGATGCGTTATCGTTGTAAAACGCATAGGTACTTAAGCATGCTGAATGACAACAATGTTCATGTCTGGATCGGAAGCAACTTCGCTCCAGAAACTGAGTACATGGACTACTTCAAACAGGACTATTCCGTTGAAGGTGACTTTGACGACCCCAGCTATAAGCTCTGCGGGTTTTGTAAAGACATCGGTACGCTTTGGTATGACGAAGACTTCATAGGCATCATACCGCGCTGCGACAAGGAAGTTTCGTTGGATGAAATTCTCGTCGAGGCCGCCGTTGATCAAGACGAACTACCTCTAGTAAAAAAGGGCTGTGAAGCGCTGGGCATTAAAAAGGCCAATGCAATATTTTGGTATCAGGATGCGGATCTGGTTATCAAACAACCCATTAAAGAGCACTACAACGGTCTGAAATATATCGGCTTATTCAAAGGTGACTGAATTGATTCACCATGCAATGTGCGGATCGGAGGGTGTCAGATCTATTGAAATTTTCGCCCATCTTTTACCGAGAGACAGGAATAGGAGAGTCTCCATGACTAGTAAGAAGATCACCCCCGATCCGCCGACCACTCGCAAAGCCCCTAGCACCGCTGATAAAGAGACGTACCTGTGCAGAATTCCGAATGGTCCTTTAGACAAGGCCGAATCGGCACTTTCAGGCACACCTCGGCTGCTCGATACCCTCGCGTTCACCTCCTCCAAACCCGTCATCCCCGAAGATCCCTGCAAGCCCACGCTGTTTGCCATCCAACCAGGCATCAATGCCCAGGATGCGCTGACCTACGTGTCGCGACTGCTCGAAACGGCTGAACTCAATGGCGACGAAATCAGCCTGCATACCAACCCCGTCGAACGGGCGCTGTTCTGGGGCATGCTGCATTCGGTGGAAGTCGCTCGGGCGGTGGTGGATGCGTTGCTGGAAGGCTCGCCCCCGTCTCATCCTGCATCGCCCTTGTAGCACCTGGACATGAGGAGGCTCGGGTAATCAGAGCCTGATCCGTATCCCCTGAAAATTCCGGTAACGATCAAGCTGCTTTTTTCAGACCGTTACCGGGATCACTGCTCCGAGTAGCTTTATACTGGTTAGTAATGCATCATTTTGGCTGAATGCATTGGAGCTGATGAAATGAGTATCAAAATTAAAGAAGCCGTCCAAATGGCTGTTAACAACATCATCGAACTTTTTTCAGTTCAGGACATTTCCAATGTACTGCTTGAAGAGGTTGCCCGTGACTCAAATGAAAACTATTTGATTACTGTCGGATTTGAGCGCCCTACCATCAATAGAGGTGGAGCAGCCCTAGGGGCCGGCATTGCAGCACTGATGGCAACCCAGCGAGCCTATAAAGTCGTTTGTATCGACAAGGACAGTGGCGATGCCTTGTGGATAAAAGATCGAATGCTAGAGAAAAAATGAAGAACAAGATAATCATCGATACCAATCTTTTGGTTTTGCTAATCGTGGGACTTTACGACCCACAATACATTCCAAACCATAGAAGGCTTGGCGACTATAGCCCGGAGGATTTTGAAATCCTCATGTTGTTTATTGATGACCATGAAATCGTTGTCACTACAAGCGTGCTAACCGAAGCCAGCAACCTGCTGTGGTACACATCTGAACCTCATAAGCATAATATTCGCCACTTGCTGGCAGCTTTCATAGCATCAGCGACTGAGCATCGACCTGAGTCGATCACGACAGCCAAATCGGCCCATTTCCTCAAGCTCGGCCTGACTGACGCAGGCATACTCGAACTCCCCGCAGACTCTGGGCTGATACTGACGGTCGATCTGGACCTGCATATCGCCGCATTAGAGCGGGGACTGCGGTCAGAAAACTTTACTCACCATCGGACTTTTCTTTCCCGTTCATAAACATAAAAAATCCAGCAGGAACGCTGAAAAACTCGGAAAACCCTTTCATCTGTGCAACGGTCATATTTCTTTTGTCATTCAAAATTTCAGACACTACAGTTTGACTCGCAATAGTAGAGAGTTCCATTTGCTTGATCCCTCGTTCCTCCATCAAAAAGGCCAACGCTTGCGATTGCGAAGAACAAGGAATCAAAACCGTCTCAGCTTCATACTCATACACACGATCAACCACTAACTCGGCAAAACGTGCAGCCGCATGATCTTCACTGTCCGCATATGAGTAAAGTTCATCAATCAACGTCATTCGATCTTTAAGATCACTGTTATCTTTGACTTTTTCATGGCATGCGGATAACAACCGAGCAGAGCTTGCTACCTGATCGTTCAGCTTTTCAAACATGGCGGAAATGCCCTCTACGAGAATCAGATATTTTTCAAATATCCAAACCATCATCCTAAATGATCGAAACCCCGCGCGGCCCCATCGGAAAAACAATGAAACGCTCTGGCGCAGAGTGCTACCACCAGACCAGTCGTCGCTCACCCGCCCCTTCAAAAGCACCATCCCCAGCGTGGTCTATCCTTCAGGCGTCACTAGAGCCGGACCTCGACACAGGAGACAGCGAATGGATGCACGAGAAAGAGCGTTGATGCGGGCCAGCGTGGCCTTGGGGTTGCTGATCAGCACCCTGAAGAAGCACGATCTGGGAGCCCCCCTTTCCCTGGACGATCCACATTTCAAGGAGCTGATTACCCACCTGCGGGACAATTTGCTGGAAGCTCAGGCGGACGAGAGCGTTTCCAGTGTCATGGTGTCGATCAACAAGGCTTTCACCGATGGCGTGCGGCTCAATGCCCGCAGCGTGGGGAGCTTGTTGACGGCGCTGAAGAAGGTCGATGGGCTGCTCATCGAGGCCGGCGAGAGACACGCACCGTTGCAGCTGCTTCAGGTGAACGCAGGCTGAAATGCAGCCCTTGTTGGAGCCGGCAAGCCGGCTCCTACAAAAGCGGGTGCGGCGTTTGTGAGAACGTGCACCCGCTATTTGCTCTACAACTGTGATCCACCCCCACAATCACAGTAGGAATAATTTCCCGCCAACATCAGATCATTCATACTCCGCACCGCTCTTGACCTGATGATGGACCACTTGTCGATGACCTTTCATGTCTGACCCGCTCTGGGCGGCCCGCCTGGGTGACGCGTTATCCCATACCTCGATGCTGGCCGATATTCTCGGCGGCGTGCTCGAAGTCGCGGCCAACGTGGCAATCACCGCGCTGGCCACCGCCGCCGTGGTCGCCGCTACCGGGATCACCGTCGCCACCGGTGGGCTTGGGGCCTGTGTGCTCGGTGCCGTGGTCGGGGTCATTGTCGGCGTGGCGATGAGCAAGACCGGCACCGACAAGGGCCTGAGCAAGCTGTGCGAGGGCATCGGCAACGCGCTCTTCCCGCCCACGGTACAGGCCACCATCCTCAGCGGCTCCAGCAACACCCTGATCAACTCGATTCCAGCAGCCCGCGCCGCCGGCGCCGTGCCGTCCCATGTCGAAGCGGCCGGTACGCCGGACAGCGAGCCACCTCAGGAAGCCAGCTACCTGGATATCGCCAAGGGTTTCTTTGCCCAGATGTGGCGCCCTACGGTGGCAACGCCCGCCCCCGGTGCCGTGCCCAAACCGCTGGACCTGTTGACCTGCACCAAGCATCCACCGATGCCGCCGCAGTTTCTCGCCGAAGGTTCGAAAAAGGTCAGCATCAACGGCCAACCCGCCGTGCGCAGCGGCGACCGCAGCACCTGTGATGCCACCGTCGTATCGTCTGGACTGATCTCCCCCAATGTCACCATCGGCGGCGGCTCGGTGGTGGTACGCGAGATCCGCAGCGGCAAGACGCCCGGCGTCGGCCTGGCCATCACCGCATTGATGATGCTCAAGGGCAGCAAGGGCAAGTTCCTCAGCAACCTGCCGTGCATGCTGCTGGCCGGGGTCAATTCCTTCGTCACCAGCCAGGCCATCGGCGCGCTGACCAAGGCCATCGCCGGTTCGCCGAATCCGGTACACGCCGCCACCGGCGCCAAGGTCCTGGGTGGCCTGGATGACCTGGATTTCGCCCTGCCGGGGCTGCTGCCTCTGGAGTGGCAAAGGTTCTACAACAGCCATGACGAGCGCCGCAATGGGCTGTTCGGTGCGGGCTGGAGCGTACCGTATGAAGTTTGTGTCGAGATAACTTCTCACCCCGAAGGGGGCGAGCAACTGATCTATATCGACGAGCAGGCCCGCCGCATCGACATGGGCTCGATTGCACTCGGCAGCGCGGTGTTCAGTCCGGGTGAAGGCCTGAGCGTCCGGCGCCATGGCAATGGCCAATTGCTGATCGAGAGCGACGAAGGCCTTTACCGACTGTTCGAACCGGATCCATGCGAGCCTGGCCGTCTGCGCCTGAGTCAATTGGGTGACCGCAACGACAACCGCCTCTTCCTCGACTATGACGAATCAGGACGTCTTGAGCGGCTACGCGATACCTTCGACCTGGTGCAGGTGGAATTGAGCTACGCGCCGCAATGGCCACGCCGGATCAGCCGGATCGAACGAATCCACCTCGACCAGTCCCGCGAATTACTGGTGCATTACGACTACGATGCGCAGGGCGATCTGGCGCAAGTCCGCGATACCAGCGGGCACGTACAGCGGAGTTTCGCCTACGATGCCGACCGGCGTCTGAGCGAACATCGTCTGCCCGTCGGCCTGCGCTGTTTTTACCAGTGGGCCAGGGTCCAGCAGCGGGAATGGCGCGTCATCCGACACTGGACCGACGATGGCGATGACTATCGCTTCGACTACGATCTGGACGCTGGTATCACCCGTGTCACCGACGGTCTGGGGCGAGTCAGCACCCGCCACTGGAACCCACAGCACCAGATTACCCGCTACACCGACGCGCTGGGTCATACGTGGTCCTTCGACTGGAACGATGAACGCCAGTTGCTCGGGGCGACCGACCCCTTGGGCGGACAGTACCAGTTCAGTTACGACGAAGCCGGCAACCTCAGTGAAACCGTCGATCCACTGGGGCGCAGCGAATCGACCGTGTGGCTGGAACACTGGGCGCTGCCGCGAGTGGAGACCGATAGCGCCGGCAACAGTTGGCACTACCATTATGATCCGCGTGGAAATTGCATACGGGAAGTTGACCCGTTGGGGCAAGTCACGCGCTATCGTCACGATGCCCACGGCCAGACGGTGGAAATCATCGACCCTGCCGGCAAGAGCAAGAAACTGCGCTGGAACAGTTTCGGTCAGGTGGTCGAGCACATCGACTGCACAGGCCATCCCACGCGGCTGAACTATGACGCTCGCGGCTTGCTCGACACCGTCACCGATGCCCTCGGTGAACGTACCCAATATCGGTACGATGCCCAGGGCCGCTTGCTCGGCAGCCAGTGGCCGGACGGACGTACCGATCATTATCAGCGCAATGCCGAGGGACAGGTGAGTGGCTATACCGATCCTGAAGGGCACACCACGCACTACCGCTATGATCGACGCGGCCAGGTGTGCCAGCGGATCGACGCGCAGGGACGGCAGATCGAATTCAGCTACGACCAGTACGGCCGTTTGCTGGCCCTGACCAACGAGAACGCTGAGCGCTACCAATTTACCTGGGATTCCAGCAATCGCCTGACCGAGCAACGGGATCTGGACGGCAGCGCCCGCCGCTTCGATTACGATGCATTGAACCAAGTCAGCGTCGTGCAGTTCATACCCGCGCCTGGCGGCAAACCAGCATCAGTACCGGCGCCCCTCGTGAGGCCTGTTATCCATCGGCTCGAGCGTGATGCCTGTGGGCGCCTGATCGCCAAGGTCACTGATGACGGGCGCACCGAGTATAGCTATGACCCACTGGACCAACTGAGTGCCGCCACCTTTACCGATAACCACGGTAACGAACAAACACTCGGTTTCGCCTATGATGCCCTCGGCCAATTGCTGGAAGAACGGAGCGCGGCGGGCTGCCTGCAGCATCATTATGACGAGCTGGGCAATCTGGTCCAGACGCAGCTACCCGATGGCCGATGGCTCAATCGGCTGTACTACGGCAGCGGCCATCTGCACCAGATCAACCTCGACGGGCAGCTCATCAGCGACTTCGAGCGCGACAGTCTGCACCGCGAAGTGCTGCGTACTCAGGGCCGGCTCAGTACCCGCAGCGAGTACGACCGTAGTGGGCGCCTGCGCGCAAGGTCGCGCCGTCCAACCGGACAGCCCACACAACTACCGGCATCGGTGCAACAACATTTCGACTACGACCTCAGTGACAACCTGATCGGCCGGATCGACCGGCAACCCGGTGGCGAGCACCGCCAGTTATTGCATTACGATGCCACGGGCCGGATCGTTGCAAGCCAGGACAACGTCCAGGGCTTGCGCGAAACTTTCGCCTACGACGCCGCCGCCAACCTGCTGGACAGCCCGCCGACCGGGACCGGTCGAGTGGCGCACAACACACTGCTGAGCTACCAGGACAAGCGATATCGCTATGATGCCTTCGGGCGGATGATCGAGAAACGCAGCGCTGGCCATCGGATACAGCGTTTTACCTATGACGCCGAGCATCGTTTGACAGAGGTGCGCAACCAGGAGGGCACGCGAGAAACCTTGGTGCGCATGCGCTACGACCCGTTGGGACGGCGTATCGGCAAAACCGAACATGATCGCAACGGTAACCTGCTCGGTGAAACTCACTTCACCTGGGATGGACTCCGACTGCTCCAGGAGCACAAGAACAACCAGGGCAGCCTTTACCTCTACGCGGACGACAGTTATGAGCCGCTGGCGCGGGTGGATGGACATGGCGCGCACCAACAGGTGCGCTACTACCAGAATGATCCCAGCGGCTTGCCACGGCAACTGACCGAAGCCGATGGCACGATGGTGTGGCAGGCACGCTACCGGGTCTGGGGCGCCACCGTCGAAGAAGTGCGCGAACCCTATTACATCGAAGAGCAGAACCTGCGCTTTCAGGGCCAGTACCTGGACCGTGAAACCGGGCTGCACTACAACACCTTCCGCTTCTACGACCCGGATATAGGACGCTTCACCACACCGGATCCCATGGGTCTGGCCGGTGGCCTCAATGCCTACCAGTATGCCCCCAACCCGCAAGGCTGGAGCGACCCGCTGGGTCTGATGAAATGCGGTACACCGCCGCCCGGCCGAAAGGTCAAACGCACCGTGTATCGTTTCGAGGAACCCAGCCGGGTCAGCACCACCTGGACGGCCCACAAGTGGAACGTTGCGGCGACCCACCGCTACACCAATGCCGGACTAGGCGGCGTCTACGGGGCCAACTCGCGCAAGACCGCCATGGCGGAAGTTACCCACTGGAAAGTCGACCTGTCGACACGAATACTGGTGAGCAAGAAAGTCCAACTCGACAATGTACTGGACCTGACCAACGCCAAGGTCCGCAATCAGTTGGGCGTGTCACTCAAAGACATTACCGGCTCCAAATACGACGTGACCCATCAGGTGGGCAGTTGGGCCAAGGCCAGCGGCTATGATGGAATACTGGCCCCTTCTGCCCGAAATCCCACCGGGTCTAACCTTATTGCCTTCGATGGGTTCTAGTCATGGAACAATTGGAAAACGATTATCCCGGCGATGCCAGCTGGCAAGCGCTGGTCACCCTCTACGAGGAGGACTATCTCGACGACCAGGCACGGCAGTTGGCCTCCGCCATGGACGGACATCTGGACATGGCCGTAATCCTCTATGGCAAGAGAGGTCTCAAGGAAAGCTTGTGGTGGCTCGAGCAATCTGTCCCGGCACTGGATAACCTGACGCCCACGCAATGCCTGGGCGACCCGATCCTGATTCGGCGCCTGCGCACGGCGCTGATGCGCATGCCCTGAATCGCCGGCATGAAAAATGGACAACCGATCGCCCCGGCCTTGCCTCTACACGGACCGGGAGTGCCCTGGTAATGCCGTTGACCGTTTTATTGACCGCCCTGGACAGGCTGATCGCGCAGTTGCGCAAAAGCCGCAACGAGTCCGTACCGTTTTTTATCGACAAGGCCGTTGAACTCAGCGCCGCTGGCGACGTTCGCGAGGCCCTGGAACGGCTCTCGACCTGCCGGGCCATGGCGCAATACGGCAACTTTTCCGATACCGAGGAAAGCCGGCTAGAAGCGGTGGTCGATGCGGCAACCACTTGCTTAGCCGCCCTGCCGCCCTCCTGATACCACCATCGCCGCGACGCGGCGTCCCGACAAACCGGCGCTCACAAAGGCTGGGCACGACGATATTCTGATGGCGGAACACGTCCCTGATGTGGGAGCGGAGCTTGCGACAGCACCGCCAGAATGAAAAATGGGCACCCGATCCTATCGGCGTGCCCATTTTTTCTACAGCCCCCGTTGCTCCGGGAGTGGTACCTGACGCTTACGGGTTGACGCTATCTTTGAGCGACTTGCCCGGTTTGAACGCGACGGTATTGCTGGCCTTGATCTTCACCGGCTCGCCGGTTTGCGGGTTCTTGCCGGTACGGGCACCGCGATGACGCTGCAGGAAGGTGCCGAAACCCACCAGGGTGACGCTGTCTTTGCGGTGCAGCGCGCCGGTGATTTCTTCAAGAACGGCGTTGAGCACGCGGCTGGCCTGTTCTTTCGTGAGGTCCGCTTTTTCAGCAATAGCAGCGGCGAGTTCTGGTTTACGCATAATGAAGCCTCTTTGACGGTTTTTTGTTGTTATGTCCGTGCTGTTCTTCCGGAACAGCGCCCAAAGCGCCGCAGGCTCTACTCTGCGGCAGACGGGAGTGAGAATGGCACGAGGCAAGGCCCCGCGCCAGTCTCGTTACGACCTTTGTAGGGGCAAGAACCGGGTGTTTACGACAGAAGGACCGCTATTTACGCCAGCAACGGCGGAAGTTCCTTGTTCAAGGCCAGCTTTTCCATCACTGCGGCGCCAGTCAGGGCGTAGCCCAGCAGCCGACCGCTGGTGTCACGGCACAAGGCCTTGATGTCGGCGCCCTGCCCTTCGACCGCCCATACCCCTTCGCTGCCACGCGGCGGTGGCGACACCACCAGCGGGCACACCGGGGTTTTCACGGTGATCGGCATGGCGCCGTAGCTCACTGCGGTGGCATTGCCGGCCAGGGTCTGGGCCAGCGCCCGGGCGCAGCTCATCAGCGGCATGACGTACAGCAGGTTCAGGCCATCGACCTCGGCGCAGTCGCCCAGGGCGTAGATGTTGGCATGGGAGGTTTTCAGGTGACGGTCGACCACCACCCCGCGATTGACCTGCAAGCCGGCCGCCGCCGCCAGGTCGATGCGCGGGCGCAGGCCGATGGCCGAGACCACCACGTCGCAGGGCACCGTGGTGCCATCCGACAGGTGCGCCTCCAGATGATCGGCGCTGCGTTGCAGGCGCGTCAGCACCGGACCCAGATGAAAACGCGCCCCCAGGCTTTCCAGGCCGGCTTGCACAGCCGCGGCCGCCGCCGGGTGCAGCAGCGTCGGCATGACCTGTTCGCAAGGTGCGACCAGTTCTACCTGATAACCGCCGAGGATCAGGTCATTGGCGAATTCACAGCCGATCAAACCGGCCCCCAGCAGCAGCACACGCTGCTTGCCCGCCGCCGCTGCCCGAAAGCGCGCGTAATCCTCCAGGTCGTTGATCGGGAAAATCGCCTCGGGCGCATCGCCTTCCACCGGCACCCGCACGGTTTCCGCGCCCCAGGCCAGGATCAGGTCACGGTAGCCCACCGCTTCCTCGCCGATCCACAGGCGCTTGTGGCCCGGGTCGATGCCGCTGATGCGGGTGTGGGTGCGGATCTCGGCCTTGAGCTGCTCGGCCATGACCCCGGGCTCAGCCATGCTCAGGCCGTCGGCGTCCTTGTTCTTGCCAAAGCCGGTGGACAGCATGGGCTTGGAGTAGGAACGCCCGTCATCGGCGGTGATCAGCAGCAGCGGGGTTTCGCTGTCGAGCTTGCGAAACTCCCGGGCCAGGTTGTATCCGGCAAGCCCGGTACCGACGATCACGACAGGTGCGCTCATTCCTTTCTCCAAATCCGTTGCTATCTGCTTAAAAATTGATCAATCAGCCGATTTCGATCATTTCGAAATCCATCTTGCCGACGCCGCAGTCCGGGCACAGCCAGTCAGCCGGGACGTCTTCCCAGCGAGTCCCGGGGAGGATGCCATCATCCGGCCAACCGTCGGCTTCGTTATAGATCAGCCCGCAGACCACACATTGCCACTTCTTCATCTCGTTACTTCCTCGGTTCCCAGGCGTTTGACGGCACGGACAGTCGATAGGTGCAGCGCTGCCGTCCGGCTCAGGGCGTTTTGTACTGATCGAAGCCCGCCGATGCAAGCACGATCGACAGCGCTGATGTGCCGGGCGCTCTAAACGGCCGGACCGCCTGTGATAAGCTCGGCGCCTCACTGGCTGCCAATCAACTGCCCATCGTGCCGCACAAAGCCCCCGTTCCAGCGTCTCCCGCCTGGCTCACGCAGAGCCGGCTGACCACCCCGCCAGGCGCGCAAACCCTCGACTGGTTATTTGACGAAGGGTCCCTTACCCGCCGTCTTACAGCACTTTCCGATAACGCTTTCAGTGTCACGCCGCTGTTCGAAGGCTGGCAACCGCTACGCGACGACGAGTGCGCCGCACTGGAGTTGCCGAGTGAAAGCCCGGGTTGGGTGCGCGAAGTGTATTTGCGCGGTCATGGCCAGCCTTGGGTGTTCGCCCGCAGTGTCGCGGCACAGAGTGCCTTGCGCGAAGGCGGCCTGAATATGGATGAATTGGGTAGCCGTTCATTGGGCGAATTGCTGTTCTGCGATGAGGCATTCGAGCGCCAGGCCATCGAGGTCTGTCATTACCCGGCGCCCTGGCTGCCCCTGGAGCATCGCGCCGATAACCTCTGGGGTCGTCGCTCACGCTTCAATCGCGGGCCGCTGAGCCTGTTGGTGGCGGAGATTTTCCTGCCCAGCCTGTGGCACGCCGTCAGTGCCTGTGGGGAGAACTGCTGATGTACCTGAACCTGCTCAAATCCATGAATCGTCTGCACCCACGGGCCTGGGACTTTCTCCAACTGACCCGCATGGACAAGCCCATCGGCATTTACCTGCTGTTGTGGCCGACCCTGAGCGCGCTGTGGATCGCGGCCAAGGGTATGCCGTCGCTGGGCAACCTGCTGATCTTCAGCCTCGGCGTGATCCTGACCCGCGCCGGTGGCTGTGCGATCAACGACTTCGCCGACCGCAAGGTCGACGGCCACGTCAAACGCACCGAGCAACGCCCCCTGGCGGCCGGGCGGATCAGCGGCAAGGAAGCCCTGGCGGTGTTCGCCCTGCTGATGGGGGCCAGTTTCCTGCTGGTGCTGTGCACCAACGCGACGACGGTGTGGCTGTCCTTCGGTGCCCTGGCGGTGGCGGCCTGCTACCCGTTCATGAAGCGCTACACCTATTACCCGCAAGTGGTGCTGGGCGCGGCGTATTCCTGGGGCATCCTGATGGCCTTCACCGCCGAGACCGGCAGCCTGCCGGCCACGGCCTGGTTGCTGTATATCGCCAACCTGATGTGGACGGTGGCATTCGACACCTATTACGCCATGACCGACCGCGAGGACGACCTGAAGATCGGCGTGAAATCCACCGCCATTTTGTTCGGCGAGGCTGATCGGGCGATTATCCTGACCCTGCAGGGCCTGATGCTCGGCTGTCTGCTGCTGGCCGGGGCGCGGTTCGAGCTGGGGGGCTGGTTCCATATCGGCCTGTTGGTGGCCGCAGCCTGTTTTGTCTGGGAATTCTGGGTCACTCGCAGCAAAGACCCGCAGCTCTGCTTCAAGATGTTCCTGCACAACCACTGGGCGGGGTTGGCGATTTTCCTGGGGGTTGTGCTGGATTACGCGGTGCGTTGATCAAGCGAAGTCGAAACGACACACACGCCCAGACGACCGCGAAACCTGTGGGAGCCGGCTTGCCGGCGATGAGGGCCTTGAGCCTTGCATCGCCTGATCGGCCGCCATCGCTGGCAAGCCAGCTCCTACAAGGGACGGTGGTGAATCAGTGTTTGGCCATGTGCCACATGCCGCCTTTACCATCACCCATGGCGTCTCCAGGCTTGGCGTCCATCTTGAAGTTGTACATCGGTTTGCCGTCATGCGCCCACTGCATCATGCCGTCGTCGCGCTTGATCACCGTCCACTTGCCCTCGGGCTTGGCGTCCGCAGGGGCCATCATCGGCGGCCAGTTCTTGGCACAATCACCATTGCACATGGATTTACCGTTGGCATCCTTGTCAAAGGTGTACAGCGTCATGCCCTTGCCATCGACCATCTTGCCGTCTTTCATCATGGCCGGCTCGGCCGCGAAAACCAGGGCCGGCAGCGTGAGCGCCGCCGCTACCATCAGGGCTTTCAACGAAAACGAAGAGTGAGTCATGAGAACCTTCCTTTTGTGGTTGTAGGATTCGAACCTCCAGCGTAGCCCATGAATATGACCATTGCGGCTTGCTGAAAAAAGCTGTCACATGACTGCAATAATTTCGTTATCTAATGCGGCGCAAGACAGTTAAATGACAAGAGGGTGAAGGGATATGGTTGGCAGGAGCATTCTGATCGTCGACGACGAAGCGCCCATCCGCGAGATGATCGCCGTGGCGTTGGAAATGGCCGGCTATGACTGCCTGGAAGCGGAAAACTCCCAGCAGGCCCATGCGATCATCGTCGATCGCAAACCCGACCTGATCCTGCTCGACTGGATGCTGCCCGGCACCTCGGGTATCGAGCTGGCCCGGCGCCTGAAGCGCGACGAGCTGACCGGTGACATCCCGATCATCATGCTCACCGCCAAGGGCGAAGAGGACAACAAGATCCAGGGGCTTGAAGTCGGCGCCGATGACTACATCACCAAGCCGTTCTCCCCACGGGAACTGGTGGCACGCCTCAAAGCGGTGCTGCGCCGTGCCGGTCCGACCGACGGCGAAGCCCCCATCGAAGTCGGTGGCCTGCTGCTCGACCCTATCAGCCACCGGGTGACCATCGACGGCAAGCCGGCGGAAATGGGCCCTACCGAATACCGCCTGTTGCAGTTCTTCATGACCCATCAGGAACGCGCCTACACCCGTGGCCAGTTGCTGGACCAGGTCTGGGGCGGCAATGTCTATGTCGAGGAACGCACCGTCGACGTGCATATCCGCCGCCTGCGCAAAGCCTTGGGCGATGCCTACGAGAATCTGGTACAAACCGTGCGCGGCACCGGCTATCGTTTCTCCACCAAGGGTTGAGAACGGCTGCACACGATCCGCCATACATCGGTAACCGAGCTGCTTCAAACTTGCAGCGTTGAAGCTCGCCGCTCGGTACGGCTTCGCCTCCAAGGACGCATGTTGAAGTGAATCAAAACTGGCATGGCACCCTGATCCGCCATCTGTTGTTGTTGGTGACCGGCTGCCTGGTGGCTGGCCTGGCCAGCGGCTATTACGGCTGGAGCCTGGCCGTGGGCCTGGCGCTGTACCTGGGCTGGACCCTCAAGCAACTGCTGCGCCTGCACCAATGGCTACGCCAGCACAAACCCGAAGAAGCGCCGCCGGACGGCTACGGCCTGTGGGGCGACGTATTCGACAGCATCTACCACCTGCAACGCCGCGACCAGCGCGTGCGCGGGCGCCTGCAAGCGGTGATCGACCGGGTCCAGGAGTCCACCGCCGCCCTCAAGGACGCGGTGATCATGCTCGACAGCGACGGCAACCTGGAATGGTGGAACCGCGCCGCCGAAACCCTGCTGGGCCTCAAGACCCCGCAGGACAGCGGCCAGCCGGTGACCAACCTGGTGCGTCATCCGCGCTTCAAGGAATACTTCGAGCAGGAGAGTTACGCCGAGCCGCTGGAAATCCCTTCGCCGACCAACGACCGGATGCGCATCCAGCTCTACATCACCCGCTACGGCAACAATGAGCACCTGATGCTGGTGCGCGATGTCACTCGCATCCATCAGTTGGAACAGATGCGCAAGGACTTCGTCGCCAACGTCTCCCATGAGCTGCGCACACCGCTGACGGTGATCTCCGGCTACCTGGAAACCCTGCTCGACAACGTCGAAGAGGTGAACCCGCGCTGGGTTCGCGCCCTGCAGCAGATGCAGCAACAAGGCAGCCGCATGCAGACCCTGCTCAACGACCTGCTGTTGCTGGCCAAGCTGGAAGCCACTGACTACCCGTCGGACAACCAGCCGGTGCGCATCGACACGCTGTTGCAGTCGATCAAGAACGACGCCCAGGCCCTGTCCGGACAACGCAACCAGGCCATCACCCTGGAAGCAGACGGCGCCATCCGCCTCAAGGGCAGCGAGGCGGAGCTGCGCAGCGCGTTCTCCAACCTGGTGTTCAACGCGGTCAAATACACCCCGGCCGAAGGCAATATCCGCATTCGCTGGTGGGGCGACGAGCACGGCGCGCACCTGAGTGTGCAGGACTCGGGCATCGGCATCGACAACAAGCACCTGCCACGCCTCACCGAACGCTTCTACCGGGTCGACTCCAGTCGCAACTCCAACACCGGCGGCACCGGCCTGGGCCTGGCGATCGTCAAGCATGTGCTGCTGCGCCATCGCGCGCGCCTGGAAATCAGCAGCGTCCTGGGTCATGGCAGCACCTTTACCTGTCACTTCGCGCCGGCCCAGGTGACCCGTTCAAGCAGCAAAAGCCAGCCCGCCTAGCACCTTGCCGGGACGCCACCGAGCCAGGCCACTAGGCAACAGGCACATCTGCCGCTACATTGGATGACTTATGCCTGCCTTTCAGGCACCTGAACACCTACTTCAAATTGAAATACGGAACCCGTAAAACTCCATCATGGATCCTTCCCCTAGTAGCTTGACCCTCGCTTCGCTCTTCGCCGATTTCGGCATGATTCTTTTCGCTCTGATCCTGGTATTGCTCAACGGTTTCTTCGTTGCGGCCGAATTCGCCATGGTCAAGCTGCGCTCGACCCGGGTCGAGGCCATCGCTCACAAGAACGGCTGGCGCGGGCAGATCCTGCGCACCGTGCACAGCCAGCTGGACGCCTACCTGTCCGCCTGCCAGCTGGGTATCACCCTGGCCTCCCTGGGCCTGGGCTGGGTCGGTGAGCCGGCCTTCGCCCACTTGATGGAGCCGCTGCTCGGCGCGGTCGGCGTGAATTCCGCCGAAGTGATCAGGGGCGTGTCGTTCTTTACCGCCTTCTTCATCATTTCCTACCTGCACATCGTGGTCGGCGAGCTGGCGCCCAAGTCCTGGGCGATCCGCAAACCCGAGTTGCTATCGCTGTGGACCGCCGTGCCGCTGTACCTGTTCTACTGGGCCATGTACCCGGCCATCTACCTGCTCAACGCCAGTGCCAACGCCATCCTGCGGATCGCCGGCCAAGGTGAACCCGGCCCGCATCACGAGCACCATTACAGCCGTGAAGAACTCAAGCTGATCCTGCACTCCAGCCGTGGCCAGGACCCCAGCGACCAGGGCATGCGTGTGCTGGCGTCGGCGGTGGAAATGGGCGAACTGGAAGTGGTCGACTGGGCCAACTCCCGGGAAGACCTGGTGACCCTGGACTGCAATGCGCCGCTCAAGGAAATCCTCGCGCTGTTCCGTCGCCACAAGTTCAGCCGTTATCCGGTGTACGACGCCGAGCGCAACGTATTCGTCGGCCTGCTGCACATCAAGGACCTGCTGCTGGAACTGGCGGCCCTGGACCATATTCCCGAGTCGTTCAACCTCGCGGAGCTGACCCGGCCATTGGAGCGGGTGTCGCGGCATATGCCGTTGTCGCGCCTGCTGGAACAGTTCCGCCAGGGCGGCTCGCACTTCGCCCTGGTGGAGGAAGCCGATGGCAAGGTGATCGGCTACCTGACCATGGAAGACGTGCTGGAAGTGCTGGTCGGTGATATCCAGGACGAACACCGCAAGACCGAACGTGGCATCCTCGCCTATCAGCCGGGCAAGTTGCTGGTGCGTGGCGATACGCCGTTGTTCAAGGTCGAACGCCTGCTGGGCATCGACCTGGACCATATCGAAGCCGAGACCCTCGCCGGGCTGGTCTATGACACCCTCAAGCGGGTGCCGGAAGAGGAAGAAGTGCTGGAAGTCGAAGGCCTGCGCATCATCATCAAGAAGATGAAAGGACCGAAGATCATCCTGGCCAAGGTCCTCAAGCTCGACTGATATCCTCGGGACTGGAATACATCCTGTAGGAGCCGGCTTGCTGGTGATCGCGCCCGCAAAGGCGATGCAAGGCCCAGTGGCCTCATCGCTGGCAAGCCGGCTCCCACAGGGTTCGTGGCGTCTTCAAGCCTTCCTATTTGCCCCTCAGGGCAAAGTTCGGCAACACCTCCAGCGATTGGCTGAACTGATAGGGAATTGACACCAGCCCCATCCCGGTATTGCGCTGCACCACGAAGTGCAGGTGCGGCCCGGTGCTGTTGCCGGTGTTACCCGACAGCGCCAGCGGGCTGCCCACTTCCACCCGCTGGCCTTCGCGCACGCTCACCGAGCCTTGCTTGAGGTGCAGGTACACACCCATGGTGCCGTCGTCATGCAACACCCGTACGAAGTTGCCCGAAGGGTTCTTGCCGCCGCCGCTCTGATCGTTCTCGGTCTTGATCACCACCCCGCCCCGCGCCGCGACGATCGGCGTGCCCACCGGCATGGCGATGTCCATCGCGTAACGGCTCTTGGCGCCGAAGTGGCTGTACTGCCCATTCGGTCCCTGGGTCAGGCGAAACGGCCCGCCGCGCCAGGGAAATGGGTAACGATAGCCCTGAGCCTGCCCTGAAGGATCGCCAAGGAAGTATTGGAACCTGGGGACGTAGCGCATCGGCTCGCCGGCCTGGAGCGGCGTGAGCAACGCCAGACGCTGGTTGCTGCGGGCCGGCAGGACCTTGCGGATCGACTGCGGGGCGCCGCTGACGTTCCTCAAGGCAGCGAAACCGAGCTCGATCTCCACCGGGGCATACAGGTCGTTGCGCACGTAGACCTCATCGGCTCCCTTCTGCTTGCGGATATCCAGGCGGACCTGACGCTCCAGGTGCTCGACCATCCGATCACGAAACACGAATACCTGGGCACCCGGCGCCGGCCGGTCACTGTAGGAGACCACCCCATTGGCATCGGTGTACTTGTAGATGGTCATGGCCGCAGCCGAGGTGGCGGCCATCAACAGACCACAGGAAAGCAGCAGACGCAGGAACATAAGCGAGAGTCGCCGAATGAAACATGGCGACCAGACTAGCAGGTGGCCAGGGCATTTGTGTGAATCACGCCAGCTGGATGGCCCCGGGACCAAAGCACAGGTCGACGTTCAATTGAGCCGGCTCGGACAGGTTCACCAGCGCATCCAGGGAGAATTTGTCGATCTTGCCGTTCAGCAGGTCATTGAGCCTCGGCTGGGTGATCCCCAGGCGCTTGGCCGCGTCCTTCTGCGACAGCTCCCAGGCATTGACGCGACTGATCAGCTCCATCATCAACTTGGAGCGCAGGCGCATATTGGCGGCCTCCCGCGGGGTGTCCTCGAGGGCATCCCAGACAGAGGCGAAACGTTCAGTCTTGATCAGGTCGGTCATAGCGTTGTTCCTATCTCCTGCAGTCTGGCCCGTGCCAGTTCAGTATCCCGGGTTTCCGTCTTTCGGGTGGTGTTCCTGAAGACGTGAAGGACATACAAGGCGCTTCACCCTGTTGCAGAAGGTCCAGCTGAAAACCGACCGCCCTTCGCGCATCCAGCGGGAACGCCTTGAGATCCCTGAGTGAGCTCCCTACAGACACCACATCCTTGTGCCTTGGCATCGATTTCTCCTGTTACTGACAGGAAAAGCCTAATCAATGGGCGGGAGTTCCGTGGTGCGAGGTTGTTTCAAGACTTGGCTGCAAGCTCACCTTGCACAGTGGTTCTTAAACAGTTTATATCGAAACAGATATAAAACAATCCGAGCAAAAGGATTCGGACGAAAGGCGTTTCGAAGGCCGGGATCAGCATGCAAGGAAGGTCAGGTAAACGGCGCGATGGGCAAAGCCACCACGCCGTCAGGTGGGCATCAAGCCCCGGGAACGAAGTGCTTCTGTGCGGTGCCGCGGGCGATCAGGCGGGAGATGTAGTCCAGCTTCTGGGCGTCCTGGTCGACAAAGCGGAAGGTCAGTTGCAGCCATTCACTGTCCGGCTTCGGTTCATGGGCGACGATCGCATGCAGATAGCCATTCAGGCGGGCGATCTCGGCGTTGTCGCCCTGCTCCAGATCCAGTACCGCGTTCTCCAGCACCTGCGGCAGGACCTCGGTACGGCGCACCACCAGCAAGGCTTCCTTGATGCTCAGCGCCTTGATCACGCACTGCTGGGTGCCGCTGGACAGGCGCAACTGGCCCTGGCCTCGACCGCCCGAGGCCGCTGCCGCGCCGGCCGGCGACGCCGCGGTGGTCGGACGCACCGGCGGGCTGCTGAGCAGGCCTTTGGACGGTACCGCGGCAGGGGCTTGCGCCGCCGGGCTGACCACTTCAGACCGGCCGCCGGTCAGGGCGCTCAGGGAGTCGTTGGCAAAGGCCGAATTGGCCCTGGTCGGCGCACTGTTCATCAAGGTGTCGAGCTTGCCGACCTTGTGCAACGCCTGCTTGACCTTGGTCAGCAGCTGTTCATTGGTAAAAGGCTTGCTGACATAACCGGAAACACCGGCCTGGATCGCCTGAACCACGTTTTCCTTGTCGCCACGGCTGGTCACCATGACGAACGGCATGGTCTTGAGGTTGTCCTGCTGGCGGCACCAGGTCAGCAACTCCAGACCGGACATTTCCGGCATTTCCCAGTCGCACAACACCAGGTCGAACGCTTCGCGGGCCAGTACTGCCTGGGCCTTGCGACCGTTGACAGCGTCTTCGATCCGGATGCCCGGGAAGTAGTTACGCAGGCATTTCTTCACCAGATCGCGGATGAACGACGCGTCATCCACCACCAACACACTGACTTTACTCATTGACCATTCCTCTGAAAATCCCGGCTAGCATACTGACTAATGGCTATTTGCCAACAGCGATTGGTCACACCGGGACTTTTCGTTCGCGGGTGCGCGTAAATTCGTACGCCACAAACAAAAACGCCCGACCTTAGGCCGGGCGTTTCTCTCGGGCAATCTTACTTATCGTCAGCTTCACCGGGAACATTAGCAGTTTCGGACAAGGTACCCTCAACTTCCTGGCGCATGCGCTTGAGACCCATGTGCCGGACATCGGTGCCACGCACCAGGTAAATCACCAGTTCGGAGATGTTGCGTGCGTGATCGCCGATCCGCTCCAGGGAGCGCAGCACCCAGATGATGCTCAGCACCCGGGTGATCGAGCGCGGGTCTTCCATCATGTAGGTCGCCAGCTCGCGCAGGGCGGTCTTGTACTCGCGGTCGATAATCTTGTCGTACTGCGCCACCGACAACGCCAGTTCGGCGTCGAAGCGAGCAAAGGCATCCAGCGAGTCACGGACCATGTTACGCACCTGGTCGCCGATATGGCGCACCTCGACATAACCACGCGGTGCCTCGCCTTCTTCACACAGCTGGATGGCGCGACGGGCGATCTTGGTTGCCTCGTCACCGATGCGCTCCAGGTCGATCACCGACTTGGAGATGCTGATGATCAACCGCAGGTCGGAGGCCGCAGGCTGGCGACGGGCGAGAATGCGCAGGCATTCCTCGTCGATGTTGCGCTCCATCTGGTTGATCTGGTCGTCGATTTCGCGCACTTGCTGGGCCAGGCCCGAGTCGGCTTCGATCAACGCGGTCACCGCATCGTTGACCTGTTTCTCGACCAGACCGCCCATGGCCAGGAGGTGGCTGCGTACTTCTTCCAGTTCCGCGTTGAACTGCGCGGAAATGTGATGGGTGAGACCGTCTTTATCAATCATGTGTCGCTCCGCGAAAGCTGCAAGCTTCAAGCTATAAGCTTCAAGCCGAATTGTGAATATGCTCAGGCTGCCCGTGCTTGCTGCTTGTCGCTAACGACTTGCAGCTTCCTCACCTAGCCATAACGGCCGGTGATGTAGTCTTCGGTCTGTTTCTTCGCCGGGTTGGTGAACAAGGTGTCGGTATCACCGAACTCCACCAGCTTGCCCATGTACATGAATGCGGTGTAGTCGGAAACCCGCGCCGCCTGTTGCATGTTGTGGGTGACGATGACAATAGTGAATTTAGATTTCAGCTCGTAGATCAACTCCTCAACCTTGAGGGTCGAAATCGGATCGAGTGCCGAGCAGGGCTCATCGAGCAGCAACACTTCCGGTTCGACCGCGATGGTCCGCGCAATCACCAGACGCTGTTGCTGACCGCCGGACAGGCCCAGAGCCGATTCGTGCAGGCGATCCTTGACCTCTTCCCACAACGCCGCGCCCTTGAGAGCCCATTCCACGGCTTCATCGAGAATACGCTTCTTGTTGATGCCCTGGATACGCAGGCCATAGACCACATTCTCGTAGATAGTCTTGGGGAACGGGTTGGGCTTCTGGAACACCATGCCGACCTTGCGGCGCAACTCGGCGACGTCCTCGCCCTTACGGTAGATGTTGTTGCCGTAGAGGTTGATTTCACCGTCTACGCGGCAACCGTCCACCAAGTCGTTCATGCGGTTGAAGGTGCGCAGCAATGTCGACTTGCCGCAACCGGACGGGCCGATGAAGGCGGTCACGCGCTGCTTGGGTATGTTCATGCTGACGTCGTACAGCGCCTGCTTATCTCCGTAGTACAGGCTCAGTTTCGGGACTGCGATGGCAACGGTTTCGCTCGCCAGGTCCAGGCTCTGCTTGCTACGGCCCAGGGCGGACATATTGATGCCGTGGGTTTGGGTTTCATGCTGCATGGGGTAACTCCCTGCGCTCACATATTCGTTTGTGGGAGCCGGCTCATCGGCGATGAGGCCAGTGAGCCTTGCATCGCCTGATCGGCAGCCATCGCCGGCAATCGAGTGTCGACCGGCCACTCCCACAGTGGATGGGGTGAATGTTATTAACTATCCAGCGCCTTGTACTTCTCGCGCAGGTGGTTCCGGATCCATACGGCCGACAGGTTCAACGTGGCGATCACCAGCACCAACAACAAGGCGGTGGCGTAGACCAGCGGACGAGCAGCCTCGACGTTCGGGCTCTGGAAGCCGACATCGTAGATGTGGAAGCCCAGGTGCATGATCTTCTGGTCCAGGTGCAGGTACGGGTAGTTGCCATCCACCGGCAGCGACGGCGCCAGTTTCACCACACCCACCAGCATCAGCGGGGCCACTTCGCCGGCGGCGCGGGCCACGGCGAGGATCATGCCGGTCATCATCGCCGGGCTGGCCATCGGCAGGACGATCTTCCACAGGGTCTCGGCCTTGGTCGCCCCCAGGGCCAGCGAGCCTTCACGCACGGTACGGGGAATCCGGGCCAAGCCCTCTTCGGTCGCCACGATCACCACCGGCACCGCCAGCAGCGCCAGGGTCAGGGAAGCCCAGAGCAACCCCGGGGTCCCGAAGGTCGGTGCCGGCAGGGCCTCGGGAAAAAACAGCCGGTCGAGCGAGCCTCCCAGTACATAGACAAAGAAGCCCAAGCCAAACACACCGTAGACGATCGCCGGCACACCGGCCAGGTTGTTCACCGCGATGCGGATGATCCGGGTCAGGGTGTTCTGCTTGGCGTATTCGCGCAGGTACACCGCCGCCAGTACGCCGAACGGGGTCACGATCATCGCCATGATCAGGGTCATCATCACCGTGCCGAAAATCGCCGGGAAGATCCCGCCTTCGGTGTTGGCTTCACGCGGATCGTCGCTGAGGAACTCCCAGACCTTGCTGAAATAGAAGCTCAGCTTGGTCAGCTTGCCCATGGCGTTCGGTTGGTAGGCATGCACCACTTTACCGATGCTGATTTCCAGTTCCTTGCCGTTGGCATCAAGGGCCGTCAGGCTGTCGCGGTTGAACTGGGTGTGCAGATCGTTCAGACGCGCTTCGATATCCTGGTAGCGGGCATTCAGTTCGGCGCGCTCGGTGGCCATGTCGGCTTGCGCGGTGGCATCGAGACGGCCTTGCAGCTCCAACTTGCGGCCGTGCAGGCGAATCCGTTCGAGGCCGGCGTTGATGGCGCCGATGTCGCTCTTCTCGAGCGTCTTGATCTGCGCCGCCAAAGCGTTCACGCGCTGGACACGGGCCTGCAACTCGGGCCAGGCGGCTTCGCCTTCGGCGATCACCTTGCCGCTTTCCTTGACGTTGACCAGCGTGCCGTAGAAGTTGCCCCACTCACGACGCTCGATGGTCATCAGTTCGGCCGGGTAGGTCTGGTCCTGCAGCCACTCGCCGACGATCCAGGTGAAATCGTTGCCGTTCAGATCGCGGTTACCGACCTTGATCAGCTCCCGGGTCATGAACTCGGGGCCCTGCTCCGGCACCGGCAAGCCGGCCGCCTTCAGGCGCTCGCGAGGGACTTCTTCCTTCTGCACCACCTCGCCGACCACGACCTGGTTGGCCTGGCCCGGCACGTTGTACTGGGCATGCACCAGGTCGGCCGGCCAGAAGTGACCCAGGCCGCGCACAGCGATCACGGCCAGCAGGCCGATGGTCATGATGACCGCGATGGATACCGCACCACCGCTGATCCAGACGCCGGGGGCGCCGCTTTTGAACCAGCTGTTCAGGGAGTTCTGTTTCACAGACTTCTACCTTTCTTAAAGCGACGAGTATTTCTTGCGCAGACGCTGACGAATCAGTTCCGCGAGGGTGTTCATGATGAACGTGAACAGCAGCAGCACCAGCGCCGAGAGGAACAACACGCGGTAGTGGCTACCACCGACCTCCGACTCCGGCATCTCCACCGCGACGTTGGCCGCCAGGGTGCGCAGGCCTTCGAACAGGTTCATCTCCATCACCGGCGTGTTGCCGGTGGCCATCAGCACGATCATGGTCTCGCCGACGGCGCGACCCATGCCGATCATCAGCGCCGAGAAGATGCCCGGGCTGGCAGTGAGGATCACCACCCGCGTCATGGTCTGCCACGGCGTGGCGCCCAGGGCCAGCGAGCCCAGGGTCAAGCCGCGCGGTACGCTGAATACGGCGTCTTCGGCGATGGAATAGATATTCGGGATCACCGCGAAGCCCATGGCCAGGCCGACCACCAGGGCGTTGCGCTGGTCGTAGGTGATACCCAGGTCGTGGGAGATCCACATACGCATGTCACCACCGAAGAACCAGGTCTCCAGGTGCGGACTCATGAACAGCGAGAGCCAGCTGACGAACAGGATCACCGGAATCAGGATCGCGCTTTCCCAGCCATCCGGCACCCGCAGGCGCAACGACTCGGGCAGGCGGCTCCAGGCGAAACCGGCCACCAGGATACCGATCGGCACGAGCATCAGCAGGCTGAAGATCCCCGGCAGGTGCCCTTCTACATAAGGCGCCAGGAACAGGCCGGCGAAGAAGCCGAGGATCACCGTCGGCATCGCTTCCATCAACTCGATCACCGGCTTGACCTTGCGGCGCATGCCCGGGGCCATGAAGTAGGCGGTGTAGATCGCGGCGGCGACAGCCAGCGGCGCAGCCAGGAGCATGGCGTAGAACGCGGCCTTCAGGGTACCGAAGGTCAGCGGCGACAGGCTCAGCTTGGGTTCGAAGTCGGTGTTGGCGGCGGTCGATTGCCAGACGTACTTGGGTTCGTCGTAGTTCTCGTACCAGACCTTGCTCCACAGCGCGCTCCAGGACACTTCCGGGTGCGGGTTATTGAGGACCAACGGCTGGATCTTGCCTCCTTGCTCGACGATCACCCGGTTGGCCCGCGGCGACAGACCGAACAGGCCCTGGCCATCGACCACCTGGTTGACCAGCAGGGTGCGGTGCGCGGTGCTATGGAACACGCCGAGCTTGCCGGAAGCGTCCATCGCGACGAAGCCCTTGCGACGTTCTTCAGCAGTGATCTCGACGATCGGCGCGGTGCCCATCTGGAAACCGCGGATATGTTTCAGGCGCAGCTCGCCATCCGGATCACGGGCCATGAACCACTGGGCCAGGCCGCCGCTGGAATCACCGATGATCAGCGAGATACCGCCCACCAGTTGGGTACTGGCGGTCACTTCGGTATCAGCACTTTCCAGCAGTTTGTAGCGACCGTTCAGACTCTTGTCGCGCAGGCTGAATACATCGGCCTGGGCGCGCCCGTTGATCACGTACAGCCATTGCTGGCGTGGATCGATATAGATTGCCTTGACCGGCTCGGTCATCTGCGGCAACTCGATACTGCGCTGCTCGCTGGTGACCTCGCCGGTCATCATGTTTTCTTCTTTGGTCAACTCCAGCACGTGCAGTTGCGCACCGGTGGAGCCCACCACGACCAAGGTCGTGTCGGCGGCGTTCAGGTTCACATGCTCAAGCGCACGGCCCTGATCGTCCAGACTGATCGGCACATCGCCGTAGGGATACTCGACCGCCGGGGAAATGGTTTTCTTGCCGTCCGGGTAGGTCACTTTATAGGTGTGACGGAACACCAGCGCCTGGCCATTGGACAGGCCGACAATCACCAGCGGGATACCCGGCTGGTCCTTGCTGATAGAGGTGACCGTGGTGCCAGCCGGAATCGGCAGGTGGACCCGCGACAGTTCACTGGCGTCCTGGACATTGAAGAACAGCACCTGGCCGTTGTCGGAAACCCGCATGCCCACCTGGTTCTGCTCTTCCAGGGAAATCATCAAGGGTTTGCCGGCATCCTGGATCCAGGCCGGTGTAATGCTTTTCTCGGCGGTCAGCGAAGCGCCCTGGAACAGGGGCAGGACCACATAACCGAGAAAGAAGAAGATCAGGGTGATCGCACCGAGGACGGCGAGGCCGCCAATGAATACGTACCAACGGGTCAGGCGATCTTTCAGCGCACGAATACGGCGCTTGCGTTGCAGCTCAGGCGTATTGAAATCAATGCGCTTGGGAAGAGAAGTCGTAGTCATGGTGGAATTGGCCAGATCGTTCATGCGCACACCCTAGCGGTCCCGTATGACAGAAAGATGACAATGCAGTGACGCACTGAAGCCGCCGCCCAGCAAGGCTGGCAGCGGTTTCGGAATGAGGGGCGCGGTCGATGGAGATCAAGCCGCGCCTTGGTGTCGCTGCCGGGATTGGCGTCCCGGCCAAAGGCTTACTGCCTGCCTTCGCTCAGGCCCAGGTCAGCCAGTGCCTTGGCGGCAACCTTGGCTGGCAGTGGGATGTAGCCGTCTTTCACAACCACTTCCTGACCCTGCTTGGACAGAACCAGCTTCACGAACTCGGCTTCCAGCGGAGCCAGAGGCTTGCCCGGTGCCTTGTTGACGTACACGTAGAGGAAACGCGACAGCGGGTATTTGCCGTTCAGTGCGTTTTCTTCACTGTCTTCGATGAACTCGGTGCTGCCTTTCTTCGACAGGGCAACGGTTTTCACGCTGGCGGTCTTGTAGCCGATCCCCGAGTAGCCGATGCCGTTCAGCGAGGAGCTGATGGACTGCACAACGGAAGCCGAACCAGGTTGTTCGTTCACGTTAGGCTTGTAGTCGCCTTTGCACAGGGCTTCTTCCTTGAAGTAGCCGTAGGTGCCGGATACCGAGTTACGGCCGAACAGCTGAACCGGCTTGTTGGCCAGGTCACCGGTCACGCCCAGGTCAGCCCAGGTCTTGACTTCGGCTTTGGCGCCGCACAGACGAGTCGAGGAGAAGATCGCATCGACTTGTTCCATGGTCAGGTGCTTGATCGGGTTGTCCTTGTGCACGAACACGGCCAGGGCATCCACGGCAACCGGGATAGCGGTCGGCTTGTAGCCGTACTTCTGCTCGAAGGCAGCCAGTTCGGTGTCCTTCATCTTGCGGCTCATCGGGCCCAGGTTCGAAGTGCCTTCAGTCAGGGCGGGCGGCGCGGTAGCGGAACCGGCGGCCTGAATCTGAATGTTCACGTTCGGGTATTCTTTCTTGTAGCCCTCGGCCCACAAGGTCATGAGGTTAGCCAGGGTGTCGGAACCAACGCTGGACAGGTTACCCGATACCCCCGTGGCTTTTGTATAAGACGGAATGGCCGGGTCCACACCAGCGGCGACCGCGTGGGCGGTTGCAACGCCAGCAGCGACAAAAGTCATTGCCGCCATCAAACGCTTCAGTTTCATGCCTTGCTCCTAGCAGAGAGGGTTTATCAGGTCGGGGCCAAGTATCAGTAGGCCAGATGAACACTCTATGACTGGTATATGACAGTTAGATGACTGGCCATCATGGGGGAGAATGGTTGATTTTGAACACAAAAACGGGCAAAAGCCCGCTTCTACTGGACTGCGGCGCCCTCACCCGGCGCCGCAACATGTCATCTTTGAAATAATTTGAAACCCTCTTCCTTTATATAGAAGGGTGCCTCTTTCTACCCTTGCAGCTCAACGCCCCTTCGCCCACAGATAGCCGCCCACCAGCATACCCATGCCGCAAATGATCGCCACATAATAAGCCGGGCCCATCGGGCTCTCCTTGAGTAGCAGGGTGACGATCATCGGGGTCAGGCCGCCGAAGATCGCATAAGCCAGGTTGTAGGAGAACGACAGGCCGCTGAAACGCACCACCGCCGGGAACGCCTTGACCATCACATAGGGCACCGCGCCGATGGTGCCGACGAACAGGCCGCTCAGGGCGTACAGCGGGAACAGCCACTCGGGGTGGATCGGCAGGCTGCTATAGAAAGTCCAGAAGGTCACCATCAACCCCAGGCTGCCGAACACGAACACCCGGCCGGCGCCAAAGCGGTCGGCCAGCGCACCGGAGAGAATGCACCCCAGGGTCAGGCAGATCGTCGCCAGGCTGTTGGCTTCCAGCGACACGGTCGGGGCGAAGTGATAGGCGGTCTGCAACACGGTCGGGGTCATCAGGATCACCACCACCACGCCGGCCGACAGCAACCAGGTCAGCAGCATCGACACCAGGATCGCACCGCGATGATCACGTAGTACCGCGCCGAGGGGAATGCCATCGGACAGCGCCTTACGTTGCTGTAGCTCGGCGAACACCGGGGTCTCGTGCAACCAGCGGCGCAGGTACACCGAGAACAGGCCGAACACGCCGCCCAGCAGGAACGGAATCCGCCAGGCGTAATCGGCCACTTCCAGCGGGGTATAAAGGCTGTTGATCAGGGTCGCCACCAACGAACCCAGCAGGATGCCGGCGGTCAGGCCCGAGGTCAGGGTGCCACAGGCAAAGCCGATCTTGCGCTCCGGCACGTGTTCGGCGACGAACACCCAGGCGCCCGGTACTTCACCGCCGATGGCCGCGCCCTGGATCACCCGCATCAGCAACAACAGGATCGGTGCCCAGATGCCGATCTGCGCATAGGTCGGCAGCAGGCCCATGATCAGGGTCGGCACCGCCATCAGGAAAATACTCAGGGTGAACATCTTCTTGCGCCCCAGCAGGTCGCCGAAGTGCGCCATCACGATGCCCCCCAGCGGCCGGGCCAGGTAGCCGGCGGCGAAGATCCCGAAGGTCTGCATCAAGCGCAGCCACTCGGGCATGTCCGCTGGGAAAAACAGCTTGCCGACCACTGCGGCAAAAAACACGAAAATGATAAAGTCGTAGAACTCCAGCGCACCGCCCAGGGCAGACAGCGATAAAGTCTTGTAGTCGTTACGGGTCAACGGGCGCGCGGGTTGCGCAATCTGGGCGGACGCGGTGGTCATGGGCTTCTCTTATTGGGCACGTCTATGAGCCATGCAAGGCTGACTCAGGCTGGAGGCAGGTCTGGCACGATAGCAAATTGTTCGTAAAAGCACATGGATCGGCGCATTCGTCGGCAAAAATGAGAACCGGGAGGTCGTCTCGCGGTCTACCGACCGATATACTCGTGCCCTGCGCCGGGTAAAACCGCAGGCTAGAGGGGTATTGTGCGAAAACGCCGTTGGGACCGAACCAGCCGCTTTCGCAGAGTTTCCCTTAGTGCGGCTTACGAGAAACGTAACGAACGTAGTATGTTCGGGCTGAATCGTTTTTCTTGAAGACGGCTATTCACCTGCAGTACCAACGTAGCGTTACGGGTCAGAGGCACCCCGGCATGATCGAACTCGAACAAGAAGATCCTATCCCGCAAGGCGATCTCGCCCTGCAAATCACCGCGCTCCCGCGTGAAGCCAACGGTTTCGGCGACATCTATGGCGGCTGGCTGGTCAGCCAGATGGACCTGGCCGGCACCGCCATGGCCAGCAAAGTGGCCGGTGGCCGGGTGGCCACGGTGTCCATCGACCGCATGGCGTTCCTGGTCCCGGTCGCCGTCGGCGCGCAATTGTCCTTTTATACCCATACCGAAGAAATCGGCCGCAGCTCGATGCGGATGATGGTCGAGGTGTGGAGCGACGATCCGCTGACCAGCGAATGGCGCAAGGTCACCGAAGCGGCGTTCGTGTTCGTGGCCATCGACGGCAGCGGGCGCACCCGCTCCGTGCCACGGCGCTAACCCGGCCGCCAGCGCGCGGCCCGTTACAACTCCCTGTCTTGCGAGAACACCATGACCACGCCCCATGTTGAAACGGTAAAACTGGACGAGCTGAACGGCTGGCGCATCCGCCACGGCCAGGCCGAATTGCTGGTGGCGCAACAAGGCGCGCAGATCCTCAGTTACCAGTTGGCCGGGCAGCCACCGCTGATCTGGCTCAACAACGAGGCCGTGTTCAAGCAAGGCAAGGGTATCCGGGCCGGCGTGCCGGTGTGCTGGCCGTGGTTCGGCAACTTCTCGCGCAACCCGCACAGCGTCCAGGCCATGCGCCAGAGCAGCGAGGCACCCACGGCCCACGGCCTGGTGCGGACGATGAACTGGTCGTTGCAGGGCATCGAGGCCGACGGCGATGCGGTGAACGTGACGTTCAGCCTGCCGCTGCCCGAAGGCGGCCTGCCGGGCTGGCCGCACAAGGTCGGCCTGACCCTGCGTATTCGCCTGGGCGAGACCTTGCGCCTCGAGCTCATCAGCGAAAACCAGGACGATCATCCGGTCAGCATCAGCCAGGCACTGCACAGCTACTTCGCTGTCAGCGATGTGCGCAATGTGCACGTCGAGGGCGTGGATGGCCTGGCCTACATCGACACGGCGGATGACTGGAAGCACGTCCGCCAGCAAGGCGAACTGCGCTTCGCCGGTGAAACCGATCGTATCTACCAGAATGCGCCTGCGCAGCTGAGCATTGTCGATCCGACCTGGGAGCGGCGTATCGAGCTGAGTACCCAGGGCTCACGTTCGGCGGTGATCTGGAACCCGTGGATCGACCGGGCCGGTCAGCTCGCCGACATGGCCGACGATGGCTGGCAGAAGATGCTCTGCATCGAGACCGCGAACGTGATGGATGATGCGGTGACGCTGGCGCCGGGGGCCAGTCATACGCTGGGTGTGACTATCAGCAGTCAGCGCTTGGCGTAATACCGCGTCGCTCTCTTCGCGGGCAAGCTCCGCTCCCACATTAAGTCCCGAGCACACACAAAGCTTGTGTACGACACAGCCCTTGTGGGAGCGGAGCTTGCCCGCGAAAGCGATCTTACAAACGCCGAAGATCTCGAACCTTACAGATCCGACTCCTTCACCGCCCTCACCTTCCCCGCATCCAGCGCATACGCCGCGTCGGCCAGGTCATTGCTGACCTTCTCGATCTTCAGCGTGCCGGTGACCCAAAGCGGCGTGTAGATATCGTCCAGCTTCAACCCCTTGGGATAACGCACCAGCACCAGCTGATTCGGCGGCGGCGGCGGCACATGGATGCAGGCGCCCGGGTACGGCACCAGGAAAAACAGCGTGCTGCGGCCCTTGGCATCGGTCTCCAGCGGCACCGGGTAACCGCCGATGCGAATATCCTTGCCGTCCATCGCGGCCACGGTTTTGGTCGAATACATCACTGCCGGCAGGCCCTTGCTCTGTTTCAACCCTCCCTTGGCGGTAAACGTACCGTCGCCCTCGGGCGTGTTGTGGGTGATTTCCGGCATTTGCTCAAGGGCTTTCTGGTCCGACTTGGGCATCAGTTCCAGCCAGTCGGTTTCCGGCAGCTCACCGGCGTGGGCCAGGCCACTGCCCAGGAAAAGAAGTGTCAAAAGGAGACGACGCATGGGGAGACTCGAAAACAGAAAGGAGGTCACACATTCTAGCCCTCTCTACCGTTGCGGCAGAGAGGGCCTGGTCACCTGGATCAGTTCTTTCTGATCAGGTTGTAGATCACCAGCAAGACAATCGCGCCAACAACCGCACCGATAAAACCGGCACTCTGACCCGCGTGATAGATCCCCAGCGCCTGACCGCCGTAGGTCGCCGCCAGCGAACCGCCGATACCCAGCAAGATGGTCATGATCCAACCCATGCTGTCGTCGCCCGGCTTGAGGAACCGCGCCACCAGGCCGACGATGAGGCCGATAAAAATTGTCGCAATAATGTGCATGGCATTTCCTCTCGGTGAGTGTGCACCGTCAAAGCCTAGTCAGCACTTTGACATCCTGCCATCAGAGGCCCGCGGCAACCGTAGGTTCCCACCGGCACTGACTATCTTTATTCGCCGATCAACGCCTCGACCCGCAGAATCTGCTCCTGCAGCGTCGCCTTGTCGGCGCAACGCAGCGTCGCGTGACCGACCTTGCGACCAGCCTTGAACGCCTTGCCATAGTGATGCAGATGGCAATCGGCGATGGCGATCACCTGTTCCACTGGCGGGACTTCGCCGATGAAGTTGAGCATCGCGCTTTCGCCGACCTTGGCGGTCGAACCCAGCGGCAACCCGGCAATCGCCCGCAGGTGGTTTTCGAACTGGCTGCACTCGGCACCTTCGGTGGTCCAGTGCCCGGAATTGTGCACCCGTGGCGCGATTTCGTTGGCCTTGAGGCCACCGTCGACCTCGAAGAACTCGAACGCCAGCACGCCGACATAATCCAGCTGCTTGAGCACCCGGCCAGCATAGTCTTCAGCCAAGGCTTGCAGCGGATGGTCGGTGCTGGCCACGGACAGGCGCAGGATGCCGTTGTCGTGGGTGTTGTGCACCAGCGGGTAGAAGCAGGTTTCACCGTCACGGCCACGCACGGCGATCAGCGAGACTTCCCCGGTGAACGGCACGAAGCCTTCCAGCAGGCAGGCGACACTGCCCAGTTCGGCGAAGGTACCGACTACATCGGCCGCGCTGCGCAGGACTTTCTGGCCCTTGCCGTCATAGCCCAGAGTGCGGGTTTTCAGCACGGCCGGCAGACCGATCCGGGCAACCGCGGCATCCAGGTCCGCCTGGGACTGGATATCGGCGAAGGCCGGGGTGGGAATCCCCAGGTCCTTGAACATGCTCTTTTCGAACCAGCGGTCACGGGCGATGCGCAAGGCTTCGGCGCTCGGATAGACCGGCACGAACTGCGACAGGAAGGCGACGGTTTCCGCCGGGACACTTTCGAACTCGAAGGTCACCAGATCGACTTCATCAGCCAACTGGCGCAGGTGGTCCTGATCGCCGTAATCGGCGCGCAAATGCTCGCCCAAGGCGGCTGCACAGGCATCCGGCGCCGGGTCCAGGAAAGCGAAGTTCATCCCCAGCGGCGTGCCCGCCAGTGCCAACATGCGGCCCAACTGGCCGCCACCGATTACACCGATCTTCATCGTCATCAACCTCAGGCGACGCGTGGGTCTGGATTGTCCAGCACGCTGTCTGTCTGTTCTGCACGGAATTTCTTCAGCACGGCGTGGAAATGCGGGTGCTTGGCGCCCAGGATACTTGCCGAGAGCAGCGCGGCATTGATCGCGCCGGCTTTGCCGATGGCCAGGGTCGCGACCGGAATACCGGCCGGCATCTGCACGATCGACAGCAGCGAATCAACGCCCGAGAGCATCGCCGACTGCACCGGCACGCCCAGCACCGGCAGGTGGGTCTTGGCCGCACACATGCCTGGCAGATGCGCCGCGCCGCCGGCACCGGCGATGATCACCTCGATCCCGCGGGACTCGGCCTCTTCGGCGTACTGGAAGAGCAGGTCCGGGGTGCGGTGGGCAGAGACCACTTTCACCTCGTAGGGGATGCCGAGCTTTTCCAGCATATCGGCGGTGTGGCTAAGGGTGGACCAATCGGACTTGGAGCCCATGATCACGCCAACCAGTGCACTCATCGTCGTGCCTCTTCTCTTGGGCGCCCGCGGGCGCGTCAAAAAACAACAAGCCACGCGGGAGACCGGCGTGGCTTGTCATACGAATCGGGGCCGGGCAAGCCGGCCGAAGGCCGCGCAGTATACCGAAAAAAGTGCATTGAACGCACCTTTACCGACCATCTGTCGTTTGCTGGATTTTAGCCGCTGAAGGCCGGTTTACCTGACTTTCAGGTCAATCCAAGCACGTCACAAACTCATTGTGGGAGCGGAGCTTGTGTGGGAGCGGAGCTTGCCCGCGAAGCTTTTGGCGTCCTTGAGGGCCTCTTCGCGGGCAAGCTCCGCTCCCACAACAGTCCGCCGGCAAACCGGCTGCTACAGGTTACGCGGGGTTCAGATAGAACCCGGTGCCTGCGCCGCCGCACCTTCGAGCTTGCGCCACAACAAACGCACATTGGCCTTGCGCACCAGCGCACAGCGATACAAGCGAATCTCCAACGGCACATGCCATTGCGCTCCGCCGCACACCACCAATTCACCGCGCGCCAATTCCGCCCGAACGCTCAGATGCGGCACCCAGGCAATGCCCAACCCTTCAAGCGCCATGCTTTTCAGGCTGTCGGCCATCGCGGTTTCGTAGATCGTGGTGAAACGCAGATTACGCTGGCGCAGCAGCAGGTTCACCGAACGCCCGAGAAACGCCCCCGCGCTATACGCCAGCAACGGCACGCTCGCCTCGCCTTCCAGGTCGAACAGCGGCTTGCCGTCCGGCCCGGTCGCACACACCGGCAACATCTCGGTCTGCCCCAGGTGCAGGGACGGAAAGATCTCCGCGTCCATCTGCAACGCCGCATCCGGATCATAGAACGCCAACATCAGGTCACAGCCGCCTTCACGCAAGGCATGCACCGCGTCGCCGACGTTGGTCGCCACCAGCCGCGTGGCGATATTCAACCCCTCATTACGCAACTGTGCGATCCAGCGCGGAAAGAAGCCCAGCGCCAGGGAATGCGCTGCCGCTACCTGCATGACTTCGCCCTGCCCGCCTTCCAGATGATGCAGATGGCGCACCACCTCACCCAGCTGCTCGACCACCGTACGGGCCGTGACCAGGAACAACTGCCCCGCCGCCGTCAGTTCGATCGGCGTGCGCGAGCGGTTGACCAGGGTCAGCCCCAGCGCCGACTCCAGGCTGCGGATCCGGCGGCTGAACGCCGGCTGCGTCACGAAGCGCCGCTCGGCCGCCTGGGAAAAGCTGCGGGTCGCCGCCAGGGCACTGAAGTCTTCCAACCATTTGCTTTCGAGATTCATCGGCTCCTCCCACCACGCGCACCATTTTGGTTCGCACGCTTGTCATACACAACGCGTCACATCCACATTATGCCGTTTGTGCATAGGCCAGTGCTGAACAGCATTGGCCCAAAAATTTGGCCAAGCCTAGCATTGCCAACGTTCCGGCACCGACCGGGTTCTTATCGAGATGATTTCTATCATGTCCTCCGCTGCATCTTTCCGCACAGAAAAAGACCTGCTTGGCGTACTCGAAGTACCCGGCGACGCGTATTACGGCATCCAGACCCTGCGAGCGGTGAACAACTTCCGTCTCTCCGGCGTCCCGATCTCGCACTACCCGAAACTGGTCGTGGCCCTGGCCATGGTCAAGCAGGCTGCCGCTGACGCCAACCGCGAGCTCGGTCACCTGACCGAAGCCAAGCATGCAGCCATCAGCGAAGCCTGTGCCCGACTGATCCGCGGCGACTTCCACGAGCAGTTCGTGGTCGACATGATTCAAGGCGGCGCTGGTACTTCGACCAATATGAATGCCAACGAAGTCATCGCCAACATCGCGTTGGAGGCCATGGGCCACAGCAAGGGCGAATACCAGTACCTGCACCCGAACAACGACGTGAACATGGCGCAGTCGACCAACGACGCCTACCCGACGGCCATCCGCCTGGGCCTGCTGCTGGGCCACGACGCCCTGCTCGCCAGCCTCGACAGCCTGATCCAGGCCTTCGCCGCCAAGGGTCAAGAGTTCAGCCACGTCCTGAAAATGGGTCGTACCCAGCTGCAAGACGCCGTGCCGATGACCCTCGGCCAGGAATTCCGCGCCTTCGCCACCACCCTGAGCGAAGACCTGGCGCGCCTGAAGACCCTGGCTCCGGAGCTGCTGACCGAAGTCAACCTGGGCGGCACCGCCATCGGTACCGGCATCAACGCCGACCCGCGCTACCAGCAACTGGCGGTCGACCGCCTGGCAACCATCAGCGGCCAGCCGCTGGTGCCCGCCGCCGACCTGATCGAAGCCACCTCCGACATGGGCGCCTTCGTGCTGTTCTCCGGCATGCTCAAGCGCACCGCGGTCAAGCTGTCGAAGATCTGCAACGACCTGCGCCTGCTGTCCAGCGGCCCGCGCACCGGGATCAACGAAATCAACCTGCCGGCGCGTCAACCCGGCAGCTCGATCATGCCCGGCAAGGTCAACCCGGTGATCCCGGAAGCGGTCAACCAGGTGGCGTTCCAGATCATCGGCAACGACCTGGCCCTGACCATCGCGGCCGAAGGCGGCCAACTGCAACTGAACGTGATGGAACCGCTGATCGCCTTCAAGATCTTCGACTCGATCCGCCTGTTGCAACGCGCCATGGACATGCTGCGCGAACACTGCATCGTCGGCATCACCGCCAACGAAGCGCGCTGCCGCGAACTGGTGGAGCACTCCATCGGCCTGGTCACCGCGCTGAACCCTTACATCGGCTATGAAAACGCCACCCGGATCGCCCGCGTCGCCCTGGAAAGTGGCCGTGGCGTACTGGAACTGGTGCGCGAAGAAGGCCTGCTCGACGACGCCATGCTCGCCGACATCCTGCGCCCGGAAAACATGATTGCTCCGCGTCTGGTTCCCCTGAAGGCCTGACCTTCAGTGCCAGACCGCAACACGCTCACCAGGTCGAGGGACTAGACACCTCTCACCTTTTGAGGGCCTGAAGGTCACTCTTCAGGCCCTTTTTTTACAACTGGACGTGGGAAAAAGGCCCTACCTCGCCCTGCCTTCACAAGAAATACCCTGCGCTTCGTCGTCTGTCCTACACACCGGTGCAGACGACCGCGGTGCTCATCGGTATAGTGCCGCCCCTCTTCGCGTAAGCGATCCGCGGTACAGCGGCACTGAAACACGCGAAACAACACTAAAAACAACCCGCGAAAGCTCGGGATGAAGCATCGCCAGCCCACACTGCCCAGTGACATCGGGTGTAACGCGATCTTTCAATCGAGCCGCCTTTGCATCAAAAAACAGCGAGGAACCACTCCATGCTTGAGGTCATCAACGACTTCCTCTCAGGGAAACTACTGATCGTGCTCATTGTCGGGCTCGGTAGCTACTTCACGATCCGCTCGCGGTTCGTCCAGTTCCGCCATTTCCGTCACATGTTCACGGTTTTCAAAGAGTCCCTTCGCGGTCAAGCAGGCCAACTGAGCTCGTTCCAGGCCCTGATGCTGAGCCTCGCCGGCCGCGTCGGCGCCGGTAACATCGCCGGTGTCGGCATCGCCGTGACCCTCGGCGGCCCGGGCGCCGTGTTCTGGATGTGGGTCACCGCACTGGTGGGCATGTCCAGCAGCTTCTTCGAATGCACCCTGGCCCAGGTCTACAAGCGCGCCGATGGCGACGGCCTGTACCGCGGCGGCCCGGCTTACTACATCCAGCACGGCCTGAAGCTCAAAAGCATGGCCGTGGTGTTCTCCGTCCTGCTGCTGGTCACCTACGGCTTCGCCTTCAACGGCCTGCAGTCGTACACCGTCACCCACTCGCTGCAGAACGCCTTCGGTTTCTCCCCGAACCACACCGGCATCGCCCTGGCCGTCCTGCTGGCGATCGTCTTCGTCGGCGGCATCAAGCGCATCGCCTCGGTTTCCGACCTGCTGGTTCCGGTCAAGACCCTGGCCTACATCGGCGTCACCCTGTACGTGATCGGCAGCCAGATCGAGCACGTCCCGGCCATGCTGGAAACCATCTTCAAGAGCGCCTTCGGCCTTGACCCAGCGTTCGGCGGCCTGCTCGGCAGCGCCATCGTCATGGGCGTGAAGCGTGGCGTGTTCGCCAACGAAGCCGGTCTGGGCAGCGCCCCGAACGTCGCCGCCGTGGCCGCCGTGAAGCACCCGGGTGCCCAGGGCGTGGTCCAGGCATTCAGCGTGTTCCTCGACACCTTCGTGATCTGCACCTGCACCGCGTTGCTGATCCTGCTGTCGGGCTTCTACACCCCTGGCTTCGAAGGTGACGGCATTGTCCTGACCCAGAACTCCCTCGCCGCCGTGGTCGGTGACTGGGGCCGCGTGTTCGTCAGCGTCGCCCTGTCGCTGTTCGTCTTCACCTGCATCCTCTACAACTACTACTTGGGCGAAACCAGCCTGCAGTTCCTGACCCGCAACCGCATCGTGCTGATGGTGTACCGCGCCCTGGTGCTGGCACTGATCGTATGGGGTTCGGTACAGAATCTGTCGACCGTGTTCGCCTTCGCCGACATCACCATGACCTGCCTGGCCTTCGTCAACCTGATCTCCCTGGCCCTGCTGTTCAAGATCGGCCTGCGCGTGATGCGCGACTACGACGAACAACGCCGTGCCGGCGTCGGCCAGCCGGTGTTCGACTCGAGCAAGTTCGCCGATCTGGACCTGGACCTCGAAGCCTGGCCAACCCCGGGCAAAACCGCGCCGCGCGAGCAAGAAGCCGCCCAAGGCGTACCTGCCACGCAACGCTGATCGCTCCCACGGGCGGCGCCCTGCCGTCCGACGCGACAGATACCAACGAGTGGCGTCCTGCCGCTCGACGTGACACACCTTGCGCGCGCAGGCATGCTGCGGCGCAAGGTGCATTCGTCCAGGAGAACCATCAATGACTTCCGCTTCCTATCCTGCCGCGCAGCACGTCATGGTGCTCTATACCGGCGGCACCATCGGCATGCAGGCCAGCGCCAACGGTCTGGCCCCGGCGTCTGGTTTCGAAGCGCGGATGCGCGAACAGCTCGCCGGCCAGCCTGGCCTGAGCGTGCCGGACTGGCGTTTTCGCGAGATGGCGCCGCTGATCGACAGCGCCAACATGACCCCCGAGTACTGGCAGCGCCTGCGCGATGCGGTGATCGAAGCGGTGGACGGGCAGCAGTGCGACAGCCTGCTGGTTTTGCACGGCACCGACACCCTGGCGTATAGCGCGGCGGCCATGAGTTTCCAGTTGCTGGGCTTGCCGGTACCGGTGGTGTTCACCGGTTCCATGCTGCCGGCGGGCGTACCGGACAGCGATGCCTGGGAGAACGTCTGCGGCGCGCTGGTCGCGTTGGGCCAGGGCCTGGCGCCGGGCGTGCACCTGCACTTCCACGGTGAAATGCTCTCGCCGACCCGTTGCGCGAAGATTCGCAGCTTTGGCCGGCATCCGTTTGCGGCACTGAATCGCACGGGTGGCGGGGCCAAGGTCGAGGCGCTGCCGGCGCAGTTGGATTATCGCCAGGGCAAGCAACTGGCGAGCGTCGGCGTGTTGCCGCTGGTACCGGGCATCGGCGCCGCGCAGTTGGACGGCATGATCGACAGCGGTATCCAGGCGTTGGTGCTGGAGTGCTTCGGCAGCGGCACTGGGCCGAGCGATAATCCGGCGTTTCTCGCCAGCCTTGAGCGGGCGCGGGACAAGGGGGTTGTGGTGGTGGCGGTCACGCAGTGCCATGAAGGTGGCGTCGAGCTGGACGTGTATGAAGCCGGTAGCCGTTTGCGCGGTGTCGGCGTGCTGTCCGGCGGCGGCATGACCCGCGAGGCGGTGTTCGGCAAACTGCATGCGTTGCTGGGCGCGGGTCTGGAGCTGACTGAAGTGCGGCGGTTGGTCGAGCTGGATCTGTGTGGCGAGTTGAGCTGAACCACCGCTCAACTCGCCCGTTAGTCACGTCAGGGAATTTGAAGCCGAACGCGATCCACTGTGGCGAGCGGGCTTGCCCGCGCTGGGTCGCGAAGCGGCCCTAAAACCGGTGCATTCTGTCTATCAGGCAGACCGAGGTGCCTGGTTTTACGACTGCTTCGCAGCCGAGAGCGGCAGTGCGGCATTCCGACAAGCCCGCTCGCCACAAGTCCGCGTTTGATTTCAAATTGCCTTGACTGAACGGCACAGGGTTTGCCACAAAACCGCGCCCGACTTCAAATTTCATGAGCTAACCAGCCTACACACCAGACAAATCGCTTTTTCTTGAGCGACATTTCCTAGAAAATCCCAACGCCTTGCGCCTGTCCAGCCACGTGACTAGTCTCCGTTTGTCACTGCCCAATTGCAGTGAACGGGTTTAGTCGCCCGAGCTCAATAGGCGCACAGCGCCCCCATACCTTATGGCCGGCGTTTTTTATGCCCCCCCAGGTTTATGGTGGCTGTGCGTAGGGCACCCTCGGGTGCGCCGGTTTCCTATTGGCCGGTCGACTAACCTGCGTACAGCCGCCACCCCCTTCGTTTAGTCGCGAACAGTGTCGGCTCCATGACATCAATAGGAGTCATCGCATGGATAAAATCGTCCCTGATCCGCCCAGCAGGACCGCCCGCGCCCGCATCACCGCCATTCTCAAGAAAGCCAACGCCGACCTCTTGCAGGTCCTCAACAGTCAGCGCCACGAACCGCCGCTGCTGGCCGCCCTGAAAGAAACCGCCGCCCGCCCCGGCTGCGTCAACGACTGCCGTCACCTCTCGCTGTTCAACGTGCAGGAAGGCATCAGTGCCGAGCAGGCGCTGATCCATGTATCGCTGATGCTGCGCTGTGCCGAAGAAGTCTCCGATGAAATCACCGAATATGGCAGCGGCGTCGAACGCGGGTTGATCTGGTCGATGATCCATTCGGTGGAAATGGCCCGGGCGGTGGTCGATGCCTTGTTGGCAGGGTCGCAGCCGACTCAAGCCTGAAACACCGCCCCCGGCGCTTGTGGGAGCGGAGCTTGCCCGCGAAGAAGACGCCGCGTTTTTTCAGAAACACCGAGTTATCGTTCTTCGCGGGCAAGCTCCGCTCCCACATCTCCCTCCCACATCTCTCTCCTCATACCCTTCACACCCCTGATACCCTTCACCCCCCTCAAGCTCTGCCACTGCCAGCACACCGAAGGTGCCGCCGCGTATTTATCAGCCGACGGCACACAACTTGCTCGATTCCCATACCTCCCATGGACGGAACCGAACATGCTGCACTCGCACCTAACCACCCTCAACGCGGTTTCCCTGGTGCTCAACGCCTTCCGCGACAAGGGTATTTCCAGCGATGCGCTATTGGCCGGCAGCGGCATCAGCGCCGCCGACCTGAGCCGCGCCGATACCCGCATCACCACCAACCAGGAAATGCAGGTGTGCAGCAACGCCGTGGCCCTGCGCCGGGAAATCGGTCTGGAACTGGGCCGACGCATGCATGTCTCGGCCTATGGCATCCTCGGCTATGCCCTGCTCACCAGTGCCACCTTCGGTGACGCTTTACGCCTGGCCCTGCGCTATCCGGCGCTATTGGGAACACTGTTCGAACTGAGCCTGGAAGCCGACGGCGAACGGATCTGGTTCAGCGCCGCGGATTATCGGGAAAATCCGCAGTTGGCGGTGTTCAACACCGAGCTGTGCCTGGCCTCGCTGAAAGTCATCTGCGACGACCTGCTCGGACACCCGCTGCCCTTGCTGGCGGCGCGCTTCGAGCACGAAGCCCCGGACTATCAAGCCGACTACAACGACAGCTTCGACTGCCCGCTACAGTTCTCGGCCGGCAGCAACGCCTTCGCCTTCGACCAGCATTGGCTGGAGCAACCCTTGCCCCTGGCGGACGCCATCACTCACCAGGCCATGGCCGAGCGCTGTCGCAAGCACAACCTGGAGTTCACCGGTCGCCAGGCCTGGCTCGGGCGCATCCGCCACTTGCTCGCCGCGCAATTGCATACCGCACCAGGCCTGGAGGGCCTGGCCGAACAGATGAAATGCTCGGCCCGCACCCTGCGCCGGCACCTCAACGACCTGGGCTGCAGCTATCAGGAGCTGCTCGACGAACTGCGCTTCGAGCGGGCCAAGCAGTTACTCGGGGAAGGTCAGCTACCGATTCACCGCATTGCCGATGAACTGGGCTTCAGCGAAACCGCCAGCTTCCGCCATGCCTTCGTGCGCTGGAGTGGGGTCAGTCCAAGCCAGTTCCGCCCCTGAGTCCCCCCAAGGCCACGCCAACAACGCCCGACCAGGACCGCGTGTTGCGCCCCCAAAAAGAGCCCTTATGCCCCGTTCAGGGGCGAAATCAGGACACATCTTTTGGCCATATCAATCCCCTTTTGGCCGCTCCCGCCGTTCTCCCAACAGCGCCAGGCATCAAGAATGACGCCACGTCCACGCTATCGGAGAACAATAAATGCTGACGGTCTACTCAGACGATCACCACCTGCACCACGGCCGCTGCGAGCTGATCGACGGGCAACTGATGCCTTGCTTCGAAATGCCCTCGCGCGCCGACCATGTGCTGGCCCGCGTGCAACACCGGGCCCTGGGCCCGGTGCGCGAACCGGAAGACTTCGGTCTGGAGCCGATCCGCCGCGTGCACGACGAGGCCTACCTGAACTTCTTCAAGGGCGCCTGGGAGCGTTGGGCCGAACTAGGCCATGACGGCGACCTGCTGCCCTTCACCTGGCCGGCCCGCACCCTGCGTCGGGTCATCCCGAAGAACCTGCACGGCGAACTCGGCTACTACAGCTTCGACGGCGGCGCACCGATCACCGCCGGCACCTGGCAGGCGGCCTATAGTGCGGCCCAGGTCGCCCTCACCGCCCAGGCCGAGATCCAGCGCGGCGTCCGCGGCGCCTTCGCCCTCTGCCGCCCGCCGGGACATCACGCCGCCAGCGACCTGATGGGCGGTTACTGTTACCTGAACAACGCCGCCATCGCCGCCCAGGCCTTCCTCGATCAGGGCCACAAGAAGGTCGCGATCCTCGACGTCGATTACCACCACGGCAACGGCACCCAATCGATTTTCTACGCACGCAGCGATGTGCTTTTCACCTCGCTCCACGGCCACCCGGAAGCCGAGTTCCCATTCTTCCTCGGCTATGCCGACGAACTCGGCGAAGGCGCTGGCGAAGGCTTCAACTTCAACTATCCGCTGGCCGCCGGCACTGCCTGGGACCAATGGAGTGCGGCGCTGGAGCAGGCCTGCGGCGAGATCGAACGCTACGCGCCCGATGTGCTGGTGGTTTCCCTGGGCGTGGACACCTTCAAGGACGATCCGATTTCCCAGTTCAAGCTCGACAGCCCGGATTACCTGCGCATGGGCGAACGCATCGCCCGCCTGGGCAAGCCGACGCTGTTCGTCATGGAAGGCGGCTACGCGGTAGAAGAAATCGGCATCAATGCCGTGAACGTACTCGAAGGTTTCCACTACGCTCAATGAGGAATTAGAACAATGAACAAGCTCAAGCGTCTGATTGCCCCAGCCCTCTGCGCCGCTGTGCTCAGCACCGCCGCCCACGCCGAGGAGCGCACCCTGCGGGTCTATAACTGGTTCGACTACATCACCCCCAAGGCTCTGGACGACTTCAAGGCCCAGAACAGCCAGGTCAAGCTGGTCTACGACATCTTCGACACCAACGAGGCCCTGGAAGCCAAGCTGCTCACCGGCAACTCCGGCTATGACGTGGTGGTGCCGTCCAACGTGTTCCTTGCCAAACAGATCGAAGCCGGCGTGTTCCAACCGCTGGACCGCAGCAAGATCCCGAACTGGAACCACCTCGATCCCAAGCTGATGAAGCTGATCGAGGCCAACGACCCGGGCAACAAGTTCGCCGTACCCTACATGTACGGCACCATCCTGATCGGCTTCAACCCGGACAAGGTCAAGGCGGCATTGGGGGACAAGGCGCCGGTGGACAGCTGGGACCTGATCTTCAAGGAAGAGAACATCAGCAAACTCAAGCAATGCGGCGTCGCCCTGCTCGACTCGCCGTCGGAGATCCTGCCGCTGGCCTTGCAGCACCTGGGCCTGAACCCCAACAGCAACAACCCCAAGGACTATGAAAAAGCCGAGGCGCTGTTGCTGAAGATCCGTCCGTACATCACCTATTTCCACTCGTCCAAGTACATGGCGGACATTGCCAATGGTGACATCTGCGTGGCCGTCGGTTATTCCGGCAGCTTCTCCCAGGCCGCCAACCGCGCCAAGGAAGCCAAGAACGGCGTGGTGGTGGACATGCGCCTGCCCAAGGAAGGCGCGCCGATCTGGTTCGACATGCTGGCGATCCCCAAAGGGGCGAAGGACACCCAGGACGCTTACACCTTTATCAACTACCTGCTGCAACCCCAGGTGATCGCGCCGATCAGCGACTTTGTCGGTTATCCGAACCCGAACAAGGACGCCACCGAAATGGTCGATCCGGCGATTCGTAACAATCCCAACCTGTACCCGACCGCAGCGGCGATGAAGACGCTCTACACCTTGCAGCCCCTGGAGCAGAAGGCCGAACGGGCACGCACGCGGGCCTGGACCAAGATCAAGTCCGGGATCTGAGGCTTACCCTGTCCCCCTGTAGGAGCGTCGACCGGCTGCTCCTACAGATTCAACCACGTGGAGACAGGAACAACGCCGCCGTCTCGGGGTCAATCGGCCCGCGCCAGATGGGCTGGACTTTCACCCCGGCGCTCGCCTGGGCGATCTGAAACCCGAGCCCCAGATAACGCTGCGCGCGGGTCTTGAGGTGAGCTTTGACATAGCTGGCCGCCGGCGTGGTCGCCGTCGGGTAATGGAAGTGCGCGAACCAAAACGACCCGCTCTGCCTGTCGCTGATGCCGTACTCCTCAAGAAAATCGGTGCCCTTGCCCTGGGAAATATCCCGGCGTTCACCCAGCTTGCGGATCGTGATCTGCCCTTGCGCGTGCAGAAACCCGACAGCGGCAGCGCTCGGCAACCTTTCCTTGGTCAACCTGATCCGCAGGCTCAGGCCCTGGTTGGCCAAGGTGTTTGCCGCCTGCTCCAGATCGGAAATCAGCGACCGGGGTGACTGTGAAAGCCCTTGGGTCAACGCGCACAACTCCTTGATAGCCTCTTCAAAAGGCTGCGCCTTGAGCTCGAGTATGTTCTGGATGTCGAGAGGCGAAGCCACGACGCTCGCCGTGCGCTCGGCATCCGCCAGCAGCGCCGGCACACTGGCCAGCAGATCGCGGGCCTTTTTCTCCAGCGACTTCAACTTCTTCGCGGCGCGCACACTCAACTCCCCCACGCCACCCAGCAGGCGCAGGCCACGATCCAACTGCCAGCGCCCCGCGCCGTCGCTTTTCAGCCAGGGGCCCTGGAGTGCCGGGTGGCTGTCATGAATGATCACCACCCCATCGAGCTTGCGTGCCACCCGAAACCAGGCCTGGTCGACCTGGGCATAGAGCAAGCCGTCACGCTGATACAAGCCTTGCCACTCCCCCGAAGCCAGCACGCTGCCCGGCGCCTCGGACAGCGGCAGCTTGAACTTCTCGAGCCGGACCAGTTCGGAGGCGCTGAACTGACGTCCCGGACGGGTCCAGGCAAACACCAACTGCCGCGCGACGCTGACCGCCGGCTCCTTGATCACGGCGTTGTCGATGATCGGCCCGGGACGCACGGCCTCGGCAGCAACCTCGGCTTTAGCGATGAGCGGCCGACGGTGATACACCAGCACCACCGCCAGGTTCAGCAAGACATCGGCGAACGCCGCCCAGGGCTGCGCGGCATTGGGATCTGCGAAGGTCTTGAGACTGGAGAGCAATTGCACGATCAACCCCAGACTCGCCAGCGGGCCGGGCAGAAAGGGTTGCAGCAAGCCGAACAGGGCCCAGCCCAGATCGACGAAACGATTCCAGCGGTCTTCGGCATTGGACACCGAGTCGGCCTCGGCATGCGCGATCAACGTCTCGACGCTGGCGGCGAACAGCGCAGCGCCGAACGAACCGGACAACGGTGTGGTATCGAGTGCAACCGGCCGCGGGGTCTCTGGTACGTCCCAATCGGAAACAATCACGCTGCCCAGATGGGGTTCCTCGAACCCGCCATGGTCATAGATCAAGCGCGTCAGCGGATCCAGGCCAGCGAGGACCGACTGCTGCAAAGCCCCCTCCTCCTTGATGGCCGCCAACAAACCGTCAAATGAAGAAAATTCGAGCAAGGGCGCGGCGCTGCCTGGGCAGAACAACACCTGCGGTCCCTGCCCCGTCGCCTGCGGACCGATCACAAACATGTTACGCACGCGGTCCGCCGTGGCATTCGGGTGCGCCAGCAAAGCCAGCGGCCTGACTACAATGCTCCGTCCCAGGACCGTCTGAACGCCCACATCTTGCGTCACCAGCGCTTCGACATAACGCTGGGCGGGTTCGCTCAATTGCTGGTTGAGCCGCAACTCCAGCGCCAACATCGGCAACAGCACCCGCAGGTAGTCGGAAAAAAGCCCCTTCTGCCGGGTGCGCTCGGCCAGGTCATGTTGCAGTTTCTGCCTGAGCAAATCGGGGTAGGTCCTGCCGATATCGGCGTCACTCACCGCCGTACGCAGCGCGTCATAGGTCATCCAGGCGGGCGCGGGCTGACCTTTGTAGCGCACCTGCGCGGACGCCGTGCACGGAAAGGCCTCGAGGTTCTTCAACGCCAGGGCGGCATAGTCCTGGGCCCGCGTCGCATCGCGAAAGCCTGCAGGGTTGAAGCTTTTGTTGGCCAGTTCGACCGCGCTGTTCGTGCCCAGCGTCAGGGTCAGGCCGATATCGCCGACCGACACGGGCACGGCCTTTGGATACTCTTTCTCCAGACTCGCCTGCAATGCCTGGCGCGCAAAAGCGAGGATATCGGGAATGCCGTCGAGAAACGCCTTCCCGGCATGCCGTCGATGCACCGACGCCAGCGCCGCCACATACCCCCCATAAGAGGTGCGAAGCGATGGCGCGGCATTGCGCAGCCAGCCGGGAAGCAAGTCGTGCAGCTGACCCAGCTTCGTCTCGTGGCCGGAACGGAAGGCACCGACCAGGGACTGCAATCCGCTGAGCTCATGCAATCGCTGTTCAAGTGCCGGCAGATCGCGATAGTCGTCCGGCTTGATCGCCGCAATGGCCTCCAACTGGCGTACCAACAGGCTCACGGTCAGGGCGTCGAAGACATGATGATCCGGTGAGTAATTCCTGAAATCCGAGCCCTGCCCGCTCAAGGTCAACCCCAGGGAGGCTTCAAGCGCTTCGCTGGAATCGAACGCTTCGATTCCGCCGAACAGGCTGTAGAGCAAGACGATCTGGCGCTTGCCGACCCAGCGGCTCAACACCAGCGCCTGGACATGCAAGGGCTCGGGAACCTTGTCGCGAGTATCGATGATCGGGATATAGGCCTGCGCGCAGTCACCGCCGAACCTGGCCCGGCGCGCCTCCAGGTCGGGATAGTCGAGCACCATCTGCACGGTGGCCAGTTCATCGCCCGAGAGCACCGCGCACGCCTGGTGCAATTGCGCGGCGAAGAATTCGGAAAGCCGCTGCCAGGGCGCGGCATCCTGCTCCAACGGCAAGCTCCAGAAGTCGACCAGCTCCTGTTTATACGCATCCAGTAGCAACGGCGCCCATCCGCTCAGCAGCGTCTCGACCCTTTCAACGCCCAGAAGCAACTTCTGCGGATACTCGGCGCCCGGATAGAGCGTCAGATAGCTGCCTGGCGGATGAACCAGTTCCTTTTCACCCAGGAAGCGCTCGATCAGCAGGTGCGCCAAGGGCAAGATCCGATATTGCACACGGGTGCTGTCGTCTTTGCCCGGTTCCGGCTCAATGAGTGCGGCATTCACCAGCCGTGCCGCGGACGACGGCAATTCAGTTTCCAGCATGTCCCGCACAAGCCCCGGCGCGACGCTTTCCAGGGTCGGGCGGCGGGCAAAATAGTCACTGAGGGTGTAGACCAGCGAAGCCTGTTGGTTTTCGCTCAAGGTGGTGCCAGCGAGGGCGGATCTCATGGGTATTCATCCTGGTTTCGGGTTCCAGGAACACCTAATCATCGACCACCCTCCGGCCTGCGGTAGCCGGTTAATACCGCCCCGCGACTAAAGCTTCCAGGCCGTGCGCAGGCGCGCCAGCGCCGACTCGATATCCGCCTCCGGTACCGCCGCAAACCCCAGGACCAGGCCGGCACGCCGGTCTTCGGGCGGCTCCGGCTGGCTGATCCAGTAGCTGCTCAAGGGGCTGATTTCAACGCCGACGCTCTCGGCCTGCGCGATCAACTCCCGCTCCCGGGCCAGGCTCTCCACCGGCACCGTCAGGTGCAGGCCCGCGGCAACCGCCGGCAAATCGCCACAGCCCGGGATAGCCGCCGGCCAATGGGCCAACAAGGTGTCACGCCGACTCAGTGCGGCCCGGCGCATGCGCCGGATATGCCGCTGGAAGTGCCCGGCGGCCATGAACTCGGCCATCACCGCCTGGGTACTGACCTCCGAGTGCCGCATATCCAGCGCGCGGCGCTGGGAAAAAGCCTCGACCAGCGTCGGCGGCAGCACCAGATAGCCGAGACGCAACGCCGGAAAGGCAATCTTGCCGAAGGTCCCGACATACAGTACCCGCCCCTGCCGATCCAGCGCCGCCAAGGGCGCCAACGGAGCGCCGCTGTAGCGGTACTCGCCATCGTAATCGTCCTCGACGATCCAGCCGTCGCTGCGCTCGGCCCAGGCCAGCAACTCCAGGCGCCGGGCCAGGCTCATGATCACGCCGCTAGGGTATTGGTGGGAGGGGGTCACATAGACCAGCCGGCAGTCCTGCAATTGCGCGAGTTCGGCGCAATCGAGCCCTTCGTTGTCCACCGCCACGCCATGCAGATTAGCCCCCGCCACCGCGAAGGCCAAACGCGCCGCCCGGTACCCGGGATTCTCCACCGCCACGCCATCGCCCGGGTCCACCAGCAACTGTGCACAAAGGCTAATGCCCTGCTGCGCGCCACTGGTGATCACAATTTGCTCAGGCGTGCAGGACAGGCCCCGGGAGCTGCGCAAGTACGCTGCGATCAGGCCGCGCAAGCGCTCTTCCCCCGCCGCGTTGCCGTAACACAGCAGCTGCAAGTCCGGTTTGCGCCAGAAAGCCGCCTGCAGCTTGGCCCAGACGCCAAAGGGAAACAGGTCGAAAGCCGGCACCCCCACCCGAAAAGCTCGCGGCGGACCGCTCGGTGGCTTGTGCATCGGGTTGCTCTCGATGCGCTCCATAGCCAGATTGTGGATAACTTTACTGGATGTAACCCCAGCGGTTTCAGTCGATTTTGTGGATAACCCTGTGGGTAAGCCTGTTGAAAACCCTGTGGATAGTTTTGTGGACAACTTTTTGATCGGCAGGGCTTTTTCCGGCAGTTGCGCGACGTAGGTGCCATCACCGATCCGGCCTTCGATAAAGCCCTCGGCGTACAGTTGGTCATAGGCCCGCACCACACTGTTGCGGGAGATCGCCAGGGCGCTCGCCAGGTCGCGACTGGCCGGCAGGCGGCTGCCACTGGCCAGGCGGCCGTCCAGTACCCGCAGGCGCAGGGCCTGATAGAGCTGGCGACTGAGTCCCTTGGCCGGATCGAGGTGGATCCCGGCAGGGTCGAACGGCAGGGGCAACGATGGACTGGGCATGGTATTGGACCTATGAAAATCGCCGGTAATGGCTCTTACAACCAACCAATAGCCTGCCTAGGATGCAGGTATTCGCCAAGGAAAATTTCCATGTACACACCCAGCGCCTTTTCCGAACAAGACCTGCTCACCTTGCAGCAACATATTCAAGGCACCCGCCTGGCGACACTGGTCACCCATGGCAAGCTCGGCCTGCAAGCCATCCATGTGCCGCTGTTGCTGCGCCCCGAGCAAGGTCCCAACGGCACGCTCTACGGCCATCTGGCCCGGGCCAACCCGCAGTGGCAGGAACTGGCCGAGAGCGGTGAAGTGCTGGTGATCTTTCCGGGAGCCGATGCCTACGTCAGCCCGTCCTTCTATCCGTCCAAGGCCGAGCACGGCAAGGTCGTACCAACCTGGAACTACGTGGCCGTGCATGCCTACGGCGAGGCCGAGGTGTTCGACGATGCCGAGCGCCTGCTCAACCTGGTCAGCGCCCTGACCGACCGCCATGAGGCCGGCCGGGACAAGCCGTGGAAAGTCGCCGACGCCCCGGCGCCGTACATCGACAGCATGCTCAAGGCGATTGTCGGTTTTGCCCTGCCGATCCAGCGCCTGGAAGGCAAGCGCAAGCTCAGCCAGAACCGCAGCGCCGCCGACAGCGCCGGTGTGCAACAAGGGTTGGCGGCCAGCGCCGACAGCCAGGATCAAGCCCTCGCCCAATTGATGCGTTAAGGAGTCAGCATGAGTTCCATCGAAATCCGTCCGGTCAGCGCCACCGACCAGGCCGTCTGGCGCCCTCTGTGGCAGGCCTATCTGAAGTTCTATGAGACCGAGCTGCCGGAGGCGGTCTACCAGTCGACCTGGCAACGCTTGCTCGACCCGGGCGAAACCACGAATGCCGCCCTCGCCTGGCAGGACGGCAAGGCCGTGGGCTTGGTGCATTTCATCTACCATCGGTCGAACTGGAGCGTTCAGGACTCCTGCTACCTGCAGGACCTGTTCGTGGCCCCAGGCCAGCGCGGAACCGGGCTGGGACGACGGCTGATCGAGCATGTCTACGCCACGGCGGCCGAGGCCGGCTGCAGTAAAGTGCACTGGCTGACCCACGAGACCAACGCTACGGCCATCCAGCTCTACGAACGGATTGCCGAGCGCCCTGGTTTCATTCAATTTCGCCAAGCGTTGTGAGCCTCGAGGAACCTGTCATGTCGACATCCGTAGCAAACTGGAAAGGCGCGCCGGCGCCTTCGGCCCAGCGTCTGGAGGGGCGTTTCATCGTCCTGGAAAAGCTCGACCCAGCCCGTCACGGCGACGATCTCTGGCAGGCCCTGACCGGCCCCGGTGCCGACCCCAAGCTCTGGGACTACCTGCCTTATGGTCCGTTCCTGGAGCGCGGCGCCTTCAATGACTGGCTGAACAACCACGCGGCCAATAGCGATCCGTATTTCTTCAGCGTGGTCGACAAGGCCAGCGGTGAAGTCCAGGGCATCCTCAGCCTGATGTCGATCGTCCCGGCCCAGGGCCGTATCGAGATCGGCCACGTCACCTTCGGTGCACCGATGCAGCGCTCGCCGAAAAGTACCGAGGCGGTCTACCTGCTGGCCAAGGAAGTCTTCGCCCAGGGCTACCGGCGCCTGGAATGGAAGTGCAACAACGACAACGCCCGCTCGCGTACGGCGGCCGAGCGTTTGGGCTTCAAATTCGAAGGCGTGTTCCGCCAGCACATGGTGGTCAAGGGCCGGAATCGCGACACGGCGTGGTACAGCATTATCGATTCGGAATGGCCGACGGTGAATGCCGGGTTCGAGCAGTGGTTGTCGGAAGAAAACCTGACCACGGCCGGACAAATCAAGTCCCTGGTCGAGTGCCGGGGTTAAGCGGACAACCTGAAAGTGCAGTGCCCCTCGGTCTGAAAATACGGTGGCTGACGCCGCGGCCACCGTAAGACCACAGAGTCATAAACACGCCTCTAATCGTCGCCTGACCGGTGACATATCTCGCAAAAGACGGGTAAAAAGCCCGACATTTATCGATTACATGGATAGATACATTTCGGCCTCGAATTTCCAGGAGGTCGAAATCCCATGTCCACACCCCTTCACCGACTCGCTGTTTCAGTCGCTCTGGCGTCCAGTGTCATTGCCAGTCAGCAGGCCCAGGCTGATCAATCGACACAGGTATCCGGTCGACCTATCGATATGAATTGGAATGGGCCGAATAACACGAGCTTCCAAGAAAGCGTTTTGCTCAAAGCTATGTATCGTGATCAGTTCCTCGATGACACGCTTGCAAACCCTGACTTGAGCCAAATGCGCCAGGTGGATCCGAAATCATTTCAGAGAGACACCACGTGGGACAAGAAAGGGACTCCTTGGACCTTGGGCCGCTTCACAGGTGATGATCCGCGCTTTCCCACTGCGGTGCACATGCGCGCCGACGGTACTCATTGGGTTTGGGCGGAACGCGGCTCCTCCAGCCAATCCGATTCCTCCCAACTACCAGGGAATCAGAGTGGCTCCCCAAGTAGAAGCGATATCATAAAAAACGAACACGATATTGAGAACAATAAGAGAGGCATAGCCAATAACGAAAACGACATTGCGGACAACAAGAAGAATATAATAAAGAACGCGAACGGCATTGCGGACAACAAAGGTGATATAGCCAAGAATGCCAACGGCATCGCAGACAACAAAGGTGATATAGCCAAGAATGCCAACGGCATCGCAGACAACAAGCGCGACATCGCCAAGAACGCCAGTGGCATCGCAGACAACAAGCGCGACATCGCCAAGAACGCCAGTGGCATCGCGGACAACAAGCGCGACATCACCAAGAATGCCAGTGGCATCGCAGACAACAAGCGCGACATCACCAATAACGCCAGTGGTATCGCAGACAACAAGCGCGACATCGCCAAGAACGCCAGTGGCATCGCGGACAACAAGCGCGACATCGCCAAGAACGCAAAGAATTTGGAAAAAACAAAGGCACAATTTGATGAGCGACTGAATGCTCTAGAAAAAAAGAGCTCTGAACAGAATACCAACCAAGCGGAACTCGCAAAAAACGCCCCAAGCCAGCCTCAGGCGGATGACCCAAATGACAGCCAAGGCGGTAACGGCAGCAGGCCAATCCCCAGGCCGGTCGAATCCCCGCTGCGCAAGGCCTACGCCAGTCTGAGCGCAACGGCGAAAAAGGACGCCCGCGCGCAGCTTTCCGGGGCAGCCAACGCCAACCTGGGCCGGGCCACGCTCAGCGGTACTGGCCAAGTGAGCAACAGCGCCCTCGCGGCCATGCGCCAGCTCGGCAACGGCATGCCCGCAGCGCAAGGCAACACCCCCGGCCAGGTCTCGCTGGCAGGACGCGCGCAGATCAAGCCGGGCGACAGTCGCCTGTGGGTCCAGGCCCTGAACAACGCCAGCAGCTTCGATCAACCGCAAGGTCAGAAAGCCTTCGGACAGAACACCCGAGGCGTGGTGATGGGCGTCGACTGGGCCCTGGACGATGAATGGCGCATGGGCCTGCTGGGCGGGAAATCGCTGTCGAAACACAAAGGTGATCGCTTCGAAGGCGACCTGGACAGCTGGCATTTCGGCACCTACGCCGTGCACCAGAGCGGACCGTTGGCCTTGCGCCTCGGCGCGGTCCACAGCCAGCACTACGGCAAGACCCAGCGCAACGTGGAGTTCGGCGGCTACAAGGACCGTCTCACCGGCGACTACGGCGCCAACAGCCAGCAGGTCTTCGGTGAACTCGGCTACAACCTGGGCAGCGGCAGCCTTAGCGCCGAGCCTTTCGCCAACCTCGGCTACCAGCGCTACTCACGCAAGGGCTATACGGAAAAAGGCGGTGAAGCCGCACTGAAAGCCGATGCCCAGACCCAGGACAACTTCAGCACCACCCTCGGCCTGCGCACCGCCAGCATCAAGTACATGGACAATAAGATGAGCCTGGCCCCGCGCCTGAGCGCCGGATGGAAACATATGTACGGCGCCATCGACAGCACCAGTACCCAGACCCATCAGGTGACCGGCAACACCTACAATACCAAAGGCATCGCCCAGGACCGCGACAGCCTGGTCGTCGAAGCCGGGCTCGACCTCAACCTCTCGGCCCGGCATTCCATCGGCGTGGCCTACAACGGTGAAGTGGGCAACAACAGCCGCACCCACGGGCTCATGGGGCAATGGAAGATGAGTTTTTAATCCCTTGGATACGCTGACTTATCTCGCCTGACAGAGGTAAAAAGACCGACATTTATCGGTTAAATACATAGATACATTTCCGGTCTCGAACCCATCCGAGGCCGGAAAACGCATGCCCCCTACCCCTCATCGTCTAGCACTCGCTATCACGCTGGCACTGACCACTATCATCCTGCGGGACACACAAGCCAGCCCCATTGGCACCTCTTCAGCCGCCAGTGAACAGGATCGCGCCAGCGCTCGCCTGGCCGTCATGAATACCAGCAGCCTGCACGCCACCAAGGGTGACGCGATCACGCTGAGCGGCGCATCAGTCGACTACACCAATCATCGTGACGGCGAGATCCAAGCGATTACCGGAAGCGCCATCAAGCTCAGCGGACGCAGCACCGGCCGCATCGTCAACGACGGGAAGGTCACCAGTGAACAACATGACGGCATAGAACTGGGGGCAAGTGATGTCGCCGTGATCAACAACAAAGTCGTCACGGGCGGGCGTCACGGCGTCAGTACTCGAGGCCAGGGAGAGCTTATAAACCGGGATCGGGTGAGCGGACTCAACGGCGCAGCTTTCCACTCCGCGGGCAGTGGCAAGATCACCAACTACAGCAGCTTAACGGGCGATGCAGTCGCCCTGGACGCCGACGGCGATGGCATCCGGATCAAGACGAGCGCCGAGATCCATAACGGCGGCCAGATTGTCGGCAAAGGCAGTCGAGGCGTGGACCAATATGGCGACGTTCATACCAGCGAAGGCATCGCCATCGGCGGCGGTACGATCATCCAATATGCCAAGGGCAGCATCAGCGGCGCCGATCACGGCATCGTCGTGAGTGACGGCAACCAGAATCCGGCGCAGCTATCCACCACACTGGAAAATAACGGCACTATCCACGGCCAGAAAGGCTTTGGCGTGCAGTTTATTGGCGAGCAGGCCGACCGGGTGACCAATAACGGACTGATCCACGGCGGCAACGGCCATGCCCTCGACCTGGGCGGCGGTGACGACACCCTGATCGTGCAGGCAAACAGTCGCTTCGAAGGTATCGTCGACGGCAACACGGGGTATGACCAGATCATTCTCGACAGCCCCGAGGGCGGCCGCTTCGGCGACAGCCGCAACTTCGAACGGCTGGAGGTCCGGCAAGGCAGTTGGTCGCTGAGCGGACAGACGCCGTTCAGTAACGGCATCGAAATTTTTCGCCAGGCCCAGCTGGCGGCGCAGGACGGCACGGGCCTGCGGATCGAAGGCGGAACCCATCTGCTCAACCGTGGCACCGTGACAGGAACCACCGCCGCCGTAGACAGCGATGCCGACGGACTGCGGGCCCGGGGCAGGATCTACATCGACAACCACGGCCGAATCACGGGCAGCGGAGCCAATGGTTTTGACCGGGGCCATCGCCCCGGCGGCGACTCCGCCAGTCCACGCCATAGCAGCGAGGGCGTGTACCTCGACGGCGGTCGCCTCAGCAACCATAAGGACGCGGAGATCGAGGGGCAGCACAACGGTATTCTCGCCGACCAGCGGACAACCTCCTTGCTGCTGGAGAACGATGGTTCCATTCGTGGCCTCGACGGCTTTGGCGTCAACCTGGTCGGCCAGTTCGCCGATACCGTGATCAACAACGGCCTGATCAGCGGCGGCAACGGCGTGGCCCTGAACCTGGGCGGTGAAAGCGACACCCTGATCGTGAAAAGCGCCAGTCAATTTTCCGGCTGGGTGGACGGCGGGACCACGGACGATTACCTGGAGAGCTTTCTACTCGGCGCCAACCCTGACACACCACTTAAAGCCAACGACGACCTGGTGGTCCTCGATGACGCCCAGGGCGGCAGCTTCGGCAACAGCCGCCACTTCGAGCGGCTACAGGTCAGGACGGGAACCTGGACCCTCACCAGTCAGGACGACTTCAGCACCGGGGCCGAGATCCTGGCGCATACCCATTTGATCAACAGGGGCGGAATTCTCGGGACTGCGCGGGTCAGCGACGGAGCGAGCTACAGCGGCAACGGAACGGTCGGACAGCTGCGGGTAGCGGGAACCCTGAAGGTTGATCCCCTGGAGGGCGCCGCCAGGGTCAAGGAGCACCTGACCCTGGATCCCGGCGCGACCCTCTCCTACGGCATCGACGCCAACGGCAACAGCGCCACCGTCGAAGTCGGTGGCACCGCCCATCTGAACGGCGCCCGACTCTACGTACTGGCCGCCAACGAATCGCCGGCAAACCAGCGGCACACGGTGATCAAAGCCGGCAAGCGGGAAGGAAAATTCGCCGAGATCAGCAGCAACCTGGCGTTGATGACCGCTATCGCCCACTACACCCCGACGCAGGTGGACATCACCTACAAACGCAACGAGGTCAATCTGGAGGATCTCGGCAATACCGAGAACGGCCAGAACGTCGGGGGAGCCTTGAACCCCTGGATAGCGCCACCCACGCCTGCACCGGCGCCAACACCGGTTGTCCCGTCTGAGCCCACGACGCCGGACATTGATGTGCCAGCCATAACACCGACCGAGCCAGTCGCTTCAGTACCGGCCATCACACCGCCCGAGCCGGTCGCATCCGAGCCAACCATCACACCGCCCAAGCCTGTCGCCCAGAAACACCAGGAGATTGAGCTGTCGGACCAACCCCCACCGCAGCAAACGTCCGCAGACTCACCACTGCACCAGGCCCTGCGCTACATCAGCGCCGTCGAAGCGGGCCATGCGCTCGAGCAGCTTTCCGGCGGCAGCAACGCCCAGTTGCGCAACGCGACACTCAGCGGCTCCCGGCAAGTGGGCAGCAGCCTGCTGGCAGCCTTGCGCCAAACGGAAGGCCTGCACGCCGGCCAAGGCAGCAAGACACTTCAAGTCATGAACGGCGGCCACAGCCGGCTCTGGGTTCAAGGCCTGGGCAATTCCGCCAGATTCGACAGCAATCACGGCCACCACGGGCTGCGGCAGAGCACCCGGGGCCTGCTATTGGGTGCCGACTGGGCGCTCGACAGCGAATGGCGCCTCGGCCTCCTTGGCGGCCAGTCGCAGTCGGACTTCAAAGGCCAACGCTTTACCGGTGGCCTAGACAGCTGGCACGCCGGCGCCTATGCCCTGCGCCAAAGCGGCCCGCTGGCCCTGCGGCTCGGTGCCGTGTACAGCAGCCATTCCGGCAGGACCGAACACAACTTGGCGTTCAACGGCTACCGTGATCGTCTCAAAGGCGACTACGACGCCAACAGCCAACAAGCCTTCGCCGAACTCGGTTACACCTTCGGTGCTGCCGGCCTGAGCCTCGAACCGTTCGCCGGCCTCGGCTACGAACGTTATCACCGGAACAGTTTCAAGCAGAGCGGCGGCGAAGCGGCCCTGGACGTCAGCGCCCAGACCCACGGCAACCTCAACAGCACCTTCGGCTTGCGCGCGAGCGCCATCACCGTCCTCGATAACAAAATGAGCCTGACCCCGCGCCTGAGCGCTGGTTGGAAGCACCTGTATGGCGACGTCGACAGCACGACCGAACAAAAACTCGCGGTGACCGATCGCACCTTCAAGGTCAAGGGCGCCGCCCTGGACCGCGACAGCTTGCTGTTGGAGGCCGGACTGGACCTGAATCTATCGCCCAGCCAGCGCCTTGGCGTCGGCTACACCGGGGAAGTCGGCGGCAACAGCCGCAACCATGGGGTCATGGGGCAGTGGAGGCTGACCTTTTAAAAAGAGCGCGCCTGACACAATGTGAAGCCTGCACAGGTCAAAAGCCCGCTCGCCACATAAACCCGGCTCATCACAGATGGGGCGGGGAAAACGCAAGACCAAAAAAAGGGGGGCACATGCCCCCCCGAGGAAAAACGTTTATCGTCGAAGGCGTTGGATCAGCCTTCGATCTCGATCAGGATCTCGCCCGGGTTGACCCGGTCGCCCTTGGCCACATGAATGGCGACAACCTTGCCCGCCACCGCCGCCTGCACTTCGGTTTCCATCTTCATGGCTTCGGTGATCAGCACAGCCTGGCCGGCTTTCACCGTGTCGCCTTCCTTGACCAGCACATCGACGATATTGCCCGGCATGGTGGTGCTGACGTGGCCCGGCACGCTGGCCTGCTTGCGCTTGCTGGTGCCGCCGCTGACGAACTCGTTGAGCGGCTCGAACACCACTTCTTCCGGCATGCCGTCGATGGACAGGTAGAAGTGCCGCTTGCCTTCGGCCTTCACGCCGACACCGGTGATGTCCACGCGGTAGGTTTCGCCATGCACGTCGATGACGAACTCGGTTGGCACACCTTCGCCGCCCGCCGAACGCACGCCGCCCGCTTCGGGGATCGGCAACAACACTTCAGGGACCAGGGTGCCGGCCTCACGCTCTTCGAGGAACTTGCGCCCGATATCCGGGAACATGGCGTAGGTCAGCACGTCTTCTTCCGACTTGGCCAGGGCGCCGATCTCACCGCGCAACTTGACCATTTCCGGCTTGAGCAGATCGGCCGGACGCACGTCGATCACTTCTTCGCTGCCGATGGCCTGGCGCCGCAGCTTCTCGTTGACCACGCCCGGCGCCTTGCCGTAGCCGCCTTGCAGGTACAGCTTCACTTCGTTGGTGATGGTCTTGTAGCGCTCGCCAGCGAGGACGTTGAAGAACGCCTGGGTGCCGACAATCTGCGAGGTCGGGGTCACCAGCGGCGGGAAGCCGAGGTCTTCGCGTACCCGCGGAATCTCCGCCAGCACTTCGCCCATGCGATTCAAGGCACCCTGCTCTTTCAACTGGTTGGCGAGGTTGGAGATCATCCCGCCCGGCACCTGGTTGACCTGCACCCGGGTATCGACTGCGGTGAATTCGCTTTCGAACTGGTGGTACTTCTTGCGCACGGCATAGAAGTACAGGCCGATTTCCTGCAGCAGTTCCAGATCCAGGCCGGTATCGAACTCGCTGCCCTTAAGCGCCGCGACCATCGACTCGGTGCCCGGATGGCTGGTACCCCAGGCAAAGCTGGAGATCGCCGTGTCGATATGATCGGCGCCGTTTTCCACCGCCTTGAGCTGGCACATCGCGGCCAGGCCGGCGGTATCGTGGGAATGGATAAACACCGGCAGCGACTGCTCGCTCTTCAACGCCTTGACCAGCTCGCCAGTGGCGTAAGGAGTCAGCAGGCCGGCCATGTCCTTGATCGCCACCGAGTCGCAACCCATGGCTTCCATCTGCTTGGCCTGGGCCACGAACGCCTCGATGGTATGCACCGGGCTGGTGGTGTAGGCGATGGTGCCCTGGGCATGCTTGCCCGATGCCTTCACTGCCTCGATGGCGACCCGCAGGTTACGCACGTCGTTCATGGCGTCGAAGATGCGGAACACATCGATACCGTTGACCGCCGCCTTGGCGACAAAAGCCCTGACCACGTCGTCGCTGTAATGGCGGTAACCCAGCAGGTTCTGGCCACGCAGGAGCATTTGCAGGCGAGTGTTGGGCAAGGCCGCGCGCAGTTGGCGCAGGCGCTCCCACGGGTCTTCCTTGAGGAAGCGCACACAGGCGTCGAAGGTCGCGCCGCCCCAGACTTCCAGGGACCAGTAGCCGACCTTGTCGAGCTTCTCGCAGATCGGCAGCATGTCTTCGGTGCGCATGCGGGTGGCGAGCAGCGATTGATGGGCGTCGCGCAGGATAGTGTCGGTAACGTGAATCTTCTTGCTCATTGTAATAGTCCTCACAGGCCTGCGTGGGCGGCGATGGCGGCGGCGATGGCCAGGGCCAGCTCTTCGGGTTTGCGCTTGATCGAGTAGTTGGTCAGTTCAGGGTGGCTTTCAACGAAGCTGGTATTGAACTGGCCGCTACGGAATTCCGGGTTACGCAGGATTTCCTGGTAATAGGCCGCAGTGGTTTTCACCCCTTGCAGGCGCATGTCATCCAGCGCGCGCAGGCCACGGTCCATCGCCTCTTCCCAGGTCAACGCCCAGACCACCAGTTTCAGGCACATGGAGTCGTAGAACGGTGGAATGGTGTAGCCGGTGTAGATCGCCGTGTCGGTACGCACGCCGGGACCGCCGGGGGCGTAGTAACGGGTGATCTTGCCGAAGCTGGGCAGGAAGTTGTTCTTCGGGTCTTCGGCGTTGATCCGGAACTGCAGGGCAAAACCGCGATGGATGATGTCTTCCTGCTTGACCGACAATGGCAGGCCGGAGGCGATGCGGATCTGCTCACGGACAATGTCGATGCCGGTGATTTCTTCGGTGATGGTGTGTTCCACCTGCACCCGGGTGTTCATTTCCATGAAGTAAACCTCGCCCTCGGCGAGCAGGAACTCCACGGTGCCGGCGTTCTCGTAGCCCACCGCCTTGGCCGCGCGCACCGACAGGTCGCCGATATAGGCGCGTTGTTCCGGGGTCAGCTGGGGGCTGGGGGCGATTTCGATCAGCTTCTGGTTGCGGCGCTGGATCGAGCAGTCACGCTCGAACAGGTGCACCACGTTGCCGAAGCTGTCGCCGAGAATCTGCGCTTCGATATGCTTGGGATTGACGATGCATTTTTCCAGGAAGACTTCCGCCGAACCAAAGGCCTTGGTCGCTTCGGAAATCACCCGGGGGAAGGCCTGTTCCAGTTCTTCGCGGCTGTTGCAGCGACGGATACCGCGCCCGCCGCCACCGGAGGTGGCCTTGAGCATCACCGGGTAACCGATGCGGTCGCCTTCGGTAAGGGCTTCGGCGATGTCCGCGACATTGCCTTCGGTGCCCGGGGTGACCGGCACGCCGGCCTTGATCATGCTGCGACGGGCTTCGGTCTTGTCGCCCATGCGCCGGATCACTTCCGCCGACGGGCCGATGAACTTGATCCCGCGTTCAACGCAGATATCCGCCAGCTCGGCATTTTCCGACAGGAAGCCATAGCCGGGGTGCAGTGCGTCACAACCGGTCTCCACCGCCAGGTTCACCAGCTTGCGCGGGTTCAGGTAGCCGGCCAGCGGCTCGGCACCGATACTGTGGGCCTCATCCGCGCGCTTCACATGCAGGGCATGGCGATCAGCGTCGGAATAGATCGCGACCGAGCGAATGCCCATCTCGGCGCAGGCACGCACGATTCGTACGGCAATTTCACCACGGTTGGCGATCAGGATCTTTTTTATCACTTGGAAATTCCTAAGCCGCTGGAACAAACAACCCTTGGGGTGCAACCGAAAAAACGGGTCGGCGCGTGACTAAATGTTTCAAGTCAGTCGCGCAGTCCACACTAGCCCTCCCCAGCGATAAACCAAAATCAATAATTATTGGGTCGCTCATAAGCAAAAGCTTATAGTTGGACGGTTCGCAGCCTCCATGAGTATTTATAAAATGCGTAAGTCCTTGATGCGTATGACATTACGTCAGCTCAAGATTTTTAACGAGGTCTGCGATCTGCGTTCCTACAGCCGCGCAGCCGACGAAATGTCTCTCACACAACCAGCCGTTAGCCTACAAATTCGTCAGTTGGAAGAGCTGATTGGCCAGCCTTTGTTCGATTACGTCGGCAAAAAGCTCTACATGACCGAGGCGGCTGAAGCGTTACAGCGGGCCAGCCGGGATATTTTCGGCCGCTTGGAAAACCTCGATATGCAGCTCTCGGACATGCAAGGCTCGCTGCAGGGACAACTGAAACTGGCGGTGGAATCCAGCGCCAAGTATTTCGTCCCGCATCTGTTTGCCGCGTTCAAGCGCCAGCATCCCGAGGTCAACCTGCACCTGACGGTGGTCAACCGCGCACAAGCGCTCCGGCGCCTCTCGGACAACCGCGACGACCTGCTGATCATGTCGATGGTGCCCCAGGACATGGGGCTCGAATTCCTGCCGTTCCTGAACAATCCGATTGTCGCGGTGGCGCCGCCCGATCACCCGTTGTGCCACGGCGGCCCGCTGCGCTTGCAGGACCTGGAGCCGTATACGTTGTTGATCCGCGAAGCGGGGTCGGGAACGCGGATAGCGTGTGAGGAGTATTTCAAGGAGAAACGCGTGCACTTCTCGCAGACGCTGGAAGTGACCTCGGGCGAAGCCCAGCGCGAGTGCGTGGTGGCGGGCCTGGGCCTGGCCCTGTTGACGCGCCATGCCCTGAGCCTGGAACTGGCGACCGGCGTGCTCCGAGAACTGCCGGTGGAAGAACTGCCGCTCTATCGCAGTTGGTGCCTGGTTCAGGCCAAGGACAAACGCCTGTCACCGGTCGCCCATGCGTTCCTGGGGTTTATTCGCAGTGAACGGTTACAAATCAGCGGGCTGGCTGAGCGCTTCGACGGTCGGATGCCGAGTCCGCCTGCCAGTAATTGAGTGCGGCGATTTCCTGTTGCAGTTGGCGCTGTTCGGTGCGGTCTTCGATTGCGCGACGAAATTCCATGCGGCGCTGATCTTCCTGCTGCCGACGGGTTTTGACGCTGCTTTGCTCTTCGTGGTGCCGGGCCATTTCGAGTCTCCCAGGGTGGGTACGGGAGTTACAGAGTGGACGGGGGCAATGACGGTTTGGCGGCAACCACGTGACAGGCAGATGAAAATTGACCCTGTGGCGAGCGGGCTTGCCCGCGCTGGGGCGCGAAGCGCCCCTAAAACCGGCGAATGAGGCCTATCAGGCATACCTAGACGACCGGTTTTGCGACGGCTTGGCAGTCGAGCGCGGGCAAGCCCGCTCGCCACACAAGCCCGTCTGATGCAGAGAGTCAGTGGACCTCAGTCGTCGAGGGCTTTTACCGACTTGGGTGACAGGCGCAGGCTGCGCAAGCTGCGCTTGACGCTCTTGAGGTGATTCACCAGGCTCGGCCCACGGGCCATGGCCACGCCCATGGCCAGCACGTCGATCACCACCAGGTGGGCGATCCGCGAGGTCAGCGGGGTATAGATCTCGGTGTCTTCATGCACGTCGATGGCCAGGTTCACCGTCGACAGCTCGGCCAGCGGCGTCTGGCTCGGGCACAGGGTGATCAGGGTCGCGCCGCTTTCACGCACCAGGTTGGCGGTGATCAGCAGGTCCTTGGAACGGCCCGACTGGGAAATGCAGATCGCCACGTCGGTGGGCTTGAGCGTCACCGCCGACATCGCCTGCATGTGCGGGTCGGAATACGCCGCCGCCGTCAGCAACAGCCGGAAGAACTTGTGCTGGGCATCCGCCGCCACCGCACCGGAAGCGCCGAAACCATAGAACTCCACGCGCTGCGCCGCCGACATGGCGGTCACCGCGCGTTGCAACGCGGCCGGATCGAGCTTTTCACGCACGTCCATCAGGGTGTGCAGGGTGGTGTCGAAGATCTTCAGGCTGTAGTCCGCCACCGAATCGTCTTCGTGAATCGCGAACTGGCCGAAGCTGGCACCGGCCGCCAGGCTCTGCGCCAGCTTCAGTTTCAGGTCCTGGAAACCCGAACAACCGATGGCCCGGCAGAAACGCACGATGGTCGGTTCGCTGATGCCCACGCTGTGGGCCAGGTCGGCCATGGAACTGTGCATCACCGCCGCCGGATCGAGCAGGACGTGATCGGCGACCTTGAGCTCGGACTTGCGCAGCAGGTTGCGAGACTGGGCGATGTGTTGCAACAGGTTCAAAGGGCTGGACTCATTGTTATGGGCGAACGCCTGGGATGTAGCAGTCTTGTAGTTATACTACAAGAATTCGCGAATTGCCCGCTCAAATCCATCATCCAGGCCCTGATTTGCAAACGGCCCAGCCCTGTAGCGGTCGAGAAGACGGCTAAGCCCCAACCCCGCCTCAGGCACCTAAATAGGGTGACTCCCCGCTTAAGGTGGTTATTACAGACTCTTACAAGAAAACTGCTGACAAAATTTTCTATATTCGTAAAACCCACTAAAACGACTTAACCCCCCCCGCTGACACACGTCCATACACATCAGTGTTTAAACATTATCAAATACTTTCACGCTTGAAAAGCGCTCGAAACTCAAGCTACAACTAAACACAGCCCTCACAATCACGGATGATTGAGCTTTTATGAACAAGAAATTAAAATTCATATTTTTTTGCTTTCTGTTTTTTTCATGCTATGAACTCTCAGCAGAAGAGTACTCTTGGTTGCTGCTCTACCACCCAGAACCTAAACATGCCTCACCAGAGCTAGCCTGCAGATGGGTGTGGAAAAAATATTACGATTATGATGATCTTTATTATCTATCAGTCAGAGCTGAAGACGAACGCAACTGGACCTGCGTGATCTCCCACGAGCCTTACGAAGATGAGACAAGCGCAAATAGCCCCATCGTCAGGCTTGGAGATGGTTGTCCGCTTGAAAAATTCTATAATCCACTTAATGGGCAATGTGAACATCATAAAAACGAAGACACCTGCCCTTCAAGTACGGCGGGAAACCCCATAAATTTCTCATCGGGTTACAAAACTCAGGCAGAAACAGATTTCTCCGCAGCCAAGACCGCGGCACAATCTAGTCCCATTGAATTTTCCAGATTTTATAGCAGCGCGCACGGCCGTTGGACACACTCGTACTCATCACGCCTTATAGTAGAAGGCTCAACCACGACGGTCATACATGCGGATGGCAGAGTGTCCATATTCGAAAAATCAGCCGACAGCCATACTCCAAAGCCACCTGAAGTAGGAAGTTTGACTCAGGGAGACGATACCTTTATCTACAGCTCCCCTGGCAATGAATTCCTGACCTTCGACAACACCGGAAAACTGCTGAGCATTCGGAAAAATGGCATCTCTCAACATCTGAAATACACCGAAGACTTTGTAGAGGTTCTGGACGATTTCGGCTTCAGCCTGAAGTTCACCGAAGACGCCAGAAGGCAACCTTTAAGTCTGGCAACAGAGCACGTCAATATTCTTTATGAGTACAACACCTATATACAACTAAAATCAGTCATCCGAAATTATCCCGACCGGTCAGAAAGGCGCAAGTATTTTTATGAAGACCCCAATGACAGCCGGCTTCTCACGGCCATTGAGGACGAGCGTGGCGTCCGTTATGCCACCTGGACTTACGACAACCAAAGCCGAGCCATATCCAGCGAACACTCCAATGGCGCCCAAAAGATCACCGTCGACTATAACGACGACGGTTCTTCTACCGTTACCAACGAACTCGGCAAGAAAACTCACTACCAATTCGAATTGGTCGGAGGTACAAAACGTATAAAGTCTATAGATGGCGAGCCCTCCCCCAACTGCCCAGACAGCCAATCGACCTTTGCTTATGACGAGCAAGGTTTTCTCAAATCGAAAACGGACAACAAAGGCAACGTAACCGCCTATACCCGAAACACTCGAGGGTTAGAAACATCCCGAACAGAAGCAAGCGGAACACCTGACGCGAGAACAATCTCCACCGAATGGCATCCGACGCTGTTCTCTCCCATACGGGTTACTGAACCGGATCGAGCCGTTCAATACACTTACGACCCTCAAGGACGACCGCTCAGCCAAACCATAACCCCACGCTGAATCAGAAGGATCTGATCATGAATCCACCATCATTCCAGACTTGGCTCCTGGCTTTCTGCTTGTCAGCTCATTTCTCCACAACATGGGCACAGACCGAAGAGCGCAGCTGGTCTTACACCTACAACACATTAGGCCTGATTGAAACCGTTGACGGCCCACGTACCGATGTCGAGGACATCACTCGCTATGAGCACGACGACCAAGGTCACCTTGTCCGGGTGATCAACGCCCTAGGACATTCCACCACGCTCTCTGACTTCGACAGTTTGGGCAACCCACAAACGGTGATCGATCCTAACGGCGTAGTTATCGCGCTAAGCTACTCTCCACAAGGATGGCTGGTTTCGGCGAGCACGGCCGGTAACACCATCAACTTTGAATACAATGCCACTGGCGACATCACCCGTTTAATCCATGGGGATGGCAGCTGGCTAGACTACACATGGGACGATGCCAGACGCCTGACTCGTATCACCAATAATAGGGATGAGCAGATTGAATTCGATCTCGACCCGATGGGTAATCGCACGGCGCAGCGACTGAAAGACAGCACAGGAAAACTGACCAGGCAGCATCAATGGGTCTATGACGAGTTGGGACGCCTTTTACGGTCGGTGGGCGCTGCCGGCCAAACGAACAGCATGCAGTACGACCTGAATGATAATCCCACACGCCACACAAACCCACGGAATGCCAGCCATAACCGAGCTTACGACCCACTCGACCGACTCACCCAGAGCACCGATGCCCTTAATGGAATAATCCAATACGAATACGACGCTCAGGACAATCTCGTCCAGGTCAACGACCCAAGGGAGGTGACAACACGTTACCAGTACGACGCGTTGGGCAACCTGACAACAGTTGTCAGTCCTGACAGCGGGACCAGCACTTACGTCTATGACGCCGCTGGCAACCTCATACAAAAGACTGACGCCAGAGGAATAGTGTCAAGCTATGAGTATGACGCATTGAATCGCCTGATCGCGCGTCGCTATCCAGCCGAACCTGAACTCGACAGCCAATACCACTACGATATGATCGAAGACGGTAACAACGGCATTGGTCGCCTGACGGCTGCAAACCATGCGGATAGCGAGCTGTTATTCAGCTACGACGAGCGAGGCAGACTGATAGCGCTACGCCAGACACTCAGAGTAAACGGAGTCGCCCAGCAAGAAACCCTTCGCTATCGATACAATGATCTTGGTCAACTGACCCAGTTTGACTACCCGGCCCCCCTTGACTTGCATTACCAACGAGACCTCATCGGGCGGATCAATAATGTACAGCTCCAACAAGGCAACACTCTTCCTGAGGATTTCGCCAGCCATATTAGCTATCTACCGTTCGGCCCGCTGACAAGCGTGAACTGGAAAAATGGAACCCTCCTTAATCGTGATTACGATCAAGACTATCGACTGGTGAAGCAAACCGTATCTAACTGGGAAAGCACCCATCACTACGATGCCAATGGCAACATTACCCGCCTCCAAAGTGATTTCTTTGGAGATTTGAATTATCAATATGATGCCCTGGACCGTTTAACCGAGGAAAAAGTCGATACTCATCAAAATAATTATGCCTATGACGCCGGAGGCAATCGAACGGAGAAAACCCACACGCCACTAATTGATAGACAAATTCAAGAGCGCTCGGTCACTGAATATCAGTATGAAACCTCCAGCAATCGACTGACACGCATTGCCGATCAGCCAGTAACGACAGACATCGCCGGCAACTTGATTCAAGACCGAGCAGACCGCCAAATGATCTATGACGCACGAAACCGGTTGAGTCACGTGAAAAACGCCGAACTTAACCTCGCCGAGTATCGCTATAACGCTCTCGGTCAGCGCACACAAAAAATAACCCCTCAAGGCATTACCACCTTTATCTATAGCCCGACGGGGCAATTACTCGGTGAAACTCAATTCGACAGCCAAGGCAAGAAAACGAAAAGTCAGTTTTATATCTGGCTTGATAGCCTACCGCTGGGCGGCATAACAATGGATTATGACGTCCAAGGTAGTGTTGTCGAAAGCACACCATTCTACCTGCATAGCGACCATCTCAATACACCGCGCCTCGCGACCGACGAGAGCCAACAAGGGGTGTGGCAATGGAAGTCGGATGCTTTCGGAATAGGAGACGCCAGCAACTCTCTCAGCTTGAACCTTCGATTTCCCGGGCAATATTTCGATACTGAAACGGGTCTGCATTATAATTATTTTCGCGACTACGCTCCAAAAACGGGTAGATACATACAAAGCGATCCGATTGGTCTGGCTGGAGGGTTGAATACCTTCTTATACGCATTGGGCAATCCGCATAGATATACAGACCCATTGGGACTTGATGTCACTGTCATCATAAACAATAACACTCCAATCTTTGGAACACACGCCGGCGTATTTGTCTCAGCCGACAATACTCAAGTACTTTACGATCCAGGTGGAAGTTACATGAATGGCCCAAAGGGTTCTGGCGGCGCATTATACGACGAAAATGCAAATCTTAATGACTACATAAATTTCCAGAAAGGCGATGGTGACGACGTGATCGCTCATTTCTTTAAAACCACCACAGCCCAAGATCAGGAAATCATAGAAAGAATACAAAACCTAGGCGGATGCAGTGGAGGACTTTGTTCTAAGTGCTCATCAAATGCTCTCGACGGAGTAGGCCCTTTCAAAGATCTAGGGTCTTATTGGTTCCCAGCAAATCTTAATAGAAAACTAAAAAAACTGGCCACTCAATGAAAAAAATCACGATCACATTAATAATAGGTCTATCGCTAATCATTTATGCATCCATTTTTTTTCAGCTTATCCCCAGAAGAATGGGAGAACATTATTACTACTATCCAATTTTTTTCACTTTAGCACTACTACTTTCTGCACCGTACAAAAAAGCAGACAACAATAAAACGTGGATTATCTGGTCATGTATCGCACCCATATTCTGCTCGCTCGCCGCTTACATCGTAATGGTTGCCATCCACAAAATAGCCAACGATGGAAAACTAATCACAGGGACTCCGTTAGAGGTACTAATCATTGGATTCATATTCCCTTATCTAACATTAAAAATATGGACAATCTCGATACTGCTGACATTTAATTACTTGATTATTAAATCAACAAAAATAACCCAATTTAACAACTGAGTTTTTTGCACCCGCTTACTTTCATGAACACCATATAGGGCAACAATTTTAGTGCCCCCGTACTTCCCTAGTTAAAAATCCAGCAAATCCACCTGTGAAGCATCTAACTGAAATCCTAAAGACTCGATCATGACAAATAAACTCTGCTACTGGAAATTTTGCGCATTGTTATCCCTAACGTTGGCGCTGTTCCACTTATCAATCATAGACGCCCTAAAAAACCATACACTACCATTGGGACCAGGAAGTTTACGCGTTCATTTTCCCGCTGTTGATTCTGTTTTTTAATGTTTCGACAAAAATCCATATCTAAATCAAGCCCAACCCTAGCATTATTTTCCGGAATATCTATCGGATATTTTTGCGGCGTGCTGAGTGGCCTTATAGAATACATAACAACACCTTATGCTATTGAAAAAAAACCAATACTTTATCTAAATTTGGCGAATTCCCCCCTATATTTTTAATCTCCTTCTTGATCCCCCCCTTCTTTACCGGGGGTTGGCTAACAGGTGGAATTACGTTTTTCGTAGCACATAAATACCTCACCCTATTCACCTAAGCACTCATCAGGCGCCGTCGCGGCCGGCGCCTAGGAAAAGCCATTGCGCAGCAGCCGCATCAACTCCTGCGCCGCCACCGGCCGGCTGATCAGATACCCCTGCACCTCATCGCAGCCTTGGGCCCTGAGGAAATCCAGCTGTTCCTGGTTTTCCACACCCTCGGCCACCACCTTCAGTTCCAGGCTGTGGGCCATGGCAATAATCGCCCGGGTGATCGCCGCGTCCTCGCTGCCCTCGCCCAAGCCGCGAATAAAGCTCTGGTCGATTTTCACGTAGTCCACCGGGAAGCGCTTGAGGTAACTGAGGGACGAATAGCCGGTGCCGAAATCATCGATAGCCAGCTTCACCCCCAGGTCGCGCAGTTGCTGGAAGGTGGCGATGATGTGTTCGACGCTGTCGAGCAACTGGCTTTCGGTCAGCTCAAGTTCCAGCAACTCCGGAGCCAGGCCGGTTTCCTCCAGCACCTGGCGCACCAGGCTGACCAGCTTGCCCTGGCGCAACTGATGCACCGACAGGTTCACCGAGACCCTGATCGGCGCCAACCCTTCGCGTTGCCACTCGCACGCCTGCCAGCAGGCCTGGCGCAGCACGAATTCACCGATTGGTCCGATCAGGCCAGTCTCTTCGGCCAGGCCGATGAAGTCGCCCGGCGGCACCTGGCCCAGGGTCGGGTGCTCCCAACGCACCAGCGCCTCGGCGGCGTTCATCCGCCCAGTGGCCAGGCACAGCTTGGGTTGGTAGAAGACCCTCAGTTGCCGCTCTTCGATGGCCTTGCGCAGTTGGTTCTCCAGCTGCAAACGCTCCAGGGTGCTGGCCTGCAAGCTGTCGGTGTAGAACTGGAAGTTGTTTCCGCCCAGGTGCTTGGCATGCTGCATGGCGATGTTCGACTGGCTGAGCAGCACCGGGATTTCCCGCGCATTGTCCGGCAACAGGCTGATACCCATGGACGCGCTGACCACCAGTTCGTGTTCATCGATGGTCACCGGCACCCGCAGCTTGGCGAGCAGACGGGTCGCCACCCGGGCCAGGCTGGAGAGATTGCCGTAGGCGTCGAACAACACGGCGAACTCGTCCCCGGACAAACGGGCGATGGTGTTGGCTTCCGGCAAGGCGTTGACCAGGCGCCGGGCCATCTGCTGCAACAACTGGTCGGCGATTTCATGGCCGAGGCTGTCGTTGAGCAATTTGAAGCGGTCCAGGTTGATGTGCAGCAACGCCAGGCTGCGGCCGCCCTGGCGAGCCTGCTGATGGGCCTCATACAGGCGTTCGCGGAACAACGAACGGTTCGCCAGCCCGGTCAGTTCGTCATAGTGGGTCAGGTAGCGCATGCGCTCTTCGGATTCACGCCGGGCCGACAGATCGGCGAAGAAGCCCACGATATGACTGACATTGCCCCGCGTATCGCGCACCACATTCAGTTGCAGCCATTGCGGGTACAGCTCGCCACTCTTGCGCGCCTCGACCAGTTCGCCCTGCCAGCTGCCGTGCTGCTCCAGCGCCTGGTGGATGGTTGCATAGTGGCGCCGGGCATCGCGGCTGCACGGCAGGTCGACCACATTGCGCCCGAGCATGTCCTCGGGCAGGTAACCGGTCACCTGGCTGAACGCCTGGTTGATCGCCAGCAGGATGTAGTTCGGGTCGAAAATCACGATGCCTTCACTGGCGGCCTCGAAGACCGTCGCGGCCAGTTGGCGCTGGGCTTCCTGCTCCTTGTGCGCGCTGATATCACGCCGGGTGCCGACCATGCGCAACACCCGACCGCCGGCGGTACGCTCGACCGCCCGCCCGCGGTCCTCGATCCAGACCCAATGGCCATCGCCATGCCGGACCCGGTACTCGATCAGATAATCCTCGGTACGCCCCTTCAAATGCTCCACCAGCGCGTGCTTGAGCATCGGTACATCGGCGGGGTGCAGGCGCGGCTTGAGGTGGCCGAGTATCGAGGTCACGTATTCCGGGTCGAGGCCGAACAGCTCCTTGATCTGGGTGTGATGCACCTCGTCAGTCTGCAGGTTCCAGTCCCACAGCCCGAGTTCGCTGGCCTGCAACGCCAGGGCCAGGCGCGTTTCGCTTTTGCTCAGGGCCTGGTTCGCCGCGTCCAGCTCCAGGCTGCGCTGGGCGACCCGGCTTTCCAGGCCGACCTGGGCCTCGCGCAGCTCCTGTTCGGCGCGGCGACGCTGCTCGATTTCCCGCGCCAACTCCTGGTTGAGTTGTTCGCTACGGGTTTGCGCCTGTTGCAGGCTCTCGATCAGCGCCTGGTTCTGGAAGCGCCGTAACAGCCCGCGCCGGATCAGGCGATTGACCTGCAGGGCGACCACGCTCAGCGACGCCAGCAGGATCAGCCCGAGCCAGCCCCAGCCTTGCTGTTGTTCGCCACCGCCCCAGAACAGGTAGCCGATGGCCGGCAACAGGCAGGGCAAGGTAAAGGTCAGGAACGCCGGGATGCTCACGGCATAGGCCACGCTGGCGGACAGCGTGGCGGCACCGATCAGGCCGAAGACCCAGGCCTGCTCGAGAAAACTGTCGGTGGGCACCAGGGCAATGCCGGCGCAGGCCAGGGTCAGGCCACTGACCGCCGAGCCCAGCAGAAACATGCGTCGCCAGATCGGCTGGGCCTGGCGACTGGGTATCGCCGAATCGAACGCCGCCACCTGGATCACGCGCAAGGCCACCAGCGCCATCAACCACACCAACCAGACGCTGACCAGCAGGTAGCGCTGCGGGCTCCAGAGCAACCAGGCGCAGACCAGACCGTTCAACAACATGAATAAAGTCGGCAGCAACGACCCCTGGTACAACAGGCGCGTCCGTTCGACTGTCAGTTCAGTGGCGAACTGTTTGTGGATAACCCGCCCAGCCGCCATCGAGGGGCTCAGCGCGTCAAAGCTCTGGGTCATGGGCAGTATTCTTATAATGGTTAAGCCATAAACGTGGCAGGAGCATACACAAGCATCCGGCTGGACCAAACTGCCTCAAGTCATAAAATGTAATGAATTACCCAGGAGCCAGAGCCCTTGTTCAGGGCCAAAGCAAGGCCCCACGCCGCCTGTAGCCGATGACTGACCGGTCGTCACAGCCGATCTTTTTATCTGCCGCGGCGCGAGTCCCGGCATAAGAGCCGCCGCTCAGCATTAGGGTTTGCCCGTCCAGGCCCGGCACCCTAGAATGCGTCGATGCGCGATGATCTCTCCTTTTTGCTGAACTCCCTCAACGATGCCCAACGCCAGGCCGTAGCCGCTCCCGTTGGCCGTCAGTTGGTCCTGGCCGGTGCCGGCTCGGGTAAGACCCGGGTGCTGGTGCACCGTATCGCCTGGTTGATCCAGGTCGAAAACGCCTCGTCCCATTCGATCCTGTCGGTGACCTTCACCAACAAGGCCGCTGCCGAGATGCGCCATCGCATCGAGCAGTTGCTGGGCATCAGCCCGGCCGGCATGTGGGTCGGCACCTTCCACGGACTGGCACACCGGCTGTTGCGGGCGCACTGGCAGGAAGCCGGCCTGAGCCAGACCTTCCAGATCCTCGACAGCGACGACCAGCAACGGCTGGTCAAGCGGGTGATCCGCGACCTCGGCCTCGACGAACAGCGCTGGCCGGCTCGCCAGGCCCAGTGGTTTATCAACGGCCAGAAGGACGAGGGCCTGCGCCCGCAGCATATCCAGGCCAGCGGTGACCTGTTCCTGGCGACCATGCGCAGCATCTATGAAGCCTACGAGGCCGCCTGCGCCCGCGCCGGGGTCATCGACTTCTCCGAGCTGCTGCTGCGCGCCCTGGACCTGTGGCGCGACCATCCGGGCCTGTTGGCGCACTACCAGAAGCGCTTCCGGCACATCCTGGTGGACGAGTTCCAGGACACCAACGCCGTGCAGTACGCCTGGTTGCGCCTGCTGGCCCAGGGCGGCGACAGCCTGATGGTGGTCGGCGACGACGACCAGTCGATCTACGGCTGGCGCGGCGCGAAAATCGAGAACATCCACCAGTATTCCGCCGACTTCGCGGATGCCGTGACCATCCGCCTGGAGCAGAACTACCGCTCCACCGCCGGCATCCTCAAGGCCGCCAACGCCCTGATCGCCCACAACACCGGGCGCCTGGGCAAGGAGTTGTGGACCGACGGCGGCGACGGCGAGGCGATCAACCTCTATGCGGCCTTTAACGAACACGACGAAGCGCGCTACGTGGTGGAAACCATCGAAAGCGCCCTGAAAACCGGTCTGGCCCGCAGCGATATCGCCATCCTCTACCGCTCCAACGCCCAGTCCCGGGTGCTGGAAGAAGCCTTGCTGCGCGAACGCATTCCGTACCGTATCTATGGCGGCCAGCGCTTCTTCGAACGGGCGGAAATCAAGAACGCCATGGCCTACCTGCGCCTGCTCGAAGGCCGTGGCAACGACGCGGCGCTGGAGCGGGTGATCAACGTCCCGGCCCGTGGGATCGGCGAGAAAACCGTCGAGGCCATCCGCGAACATGCCCGCCACAGCGAGCTGTCGATGTGGGAAGCCCTGCGCCAGCTGGTCGCCAACAAGGCCCTGGCCGGACGTGCCGCCGGGGCGCTGGGGGTATTCATCGAGCTGATCGAGGACCTCGCGGCGAAAACCCGGGACATGCCACTGCACCTGATGACCCAGGTGGTCATCGAGCAGTCCGGGCTGATCGCCTACCACGAAGCGGAAAAAGGCGAGAAAGGCCAGGCCCGGGTGGAAAACCTTGAGGAACTGGTCAGCGCCGCGCGCAACTTCGAGGCCGCCGAAGAAGACGCCGAGCTGTCGCCGCTGGCCGCCTTCCTCGGCCACGCGTCGCTGGAAGCCGGCGACACCCAGGCCGACGAGCACGAAGACAGCATTCAGTTGATGACCCTGCACAGCGCCAAGGGCCTGGAATTCCCCTACGTGTTCCTGGTGGGCATGGAAGAAGGCCTGTTCCCCCACAAGATGAGCCTGGAAGAACCCGGCCGCCTTGAGGAAGAACGCCGGCTGGCCTACGTCGGCATCACCCGGGCGATGCAGAACCTGGTGCTGACCTACGCCGAGACCCGCCGCCTGTATGGCAGCGAGACCTACAACAAGGTTTCGCGCTTCGTCCGCGAAGTGCCGAAGGGGCTGATCCAGGAAGTGCGCCTGTCCAACAGCGTCAGCCGACCGTTCGGCGGCGCCCAGACGCAAGTCAGCAGCAGCCTGTTCGGCGGCAGCGACATTCCGGACACCGGTTTCAGCCTCGGCCAGACCGTGCGCCACAGCATCTTCGGCGACGGCGTGATCCTCAACTTCGAAGGCGCCGGCGCCCAGGCCCGGGTCCAGGTGAATTTCAGCGAAGGCAGCAAGTGGCTGATGCTCGGCTACGCCAAGCTGGAAGCGGTCTGACCGTGACGTTCAAGTGTTTCCGCACCCCGTATGGAAACGCTTGGACACCCGCCCCGAGAGCACGCCATGCCGGTCCAATCATTCAATCGAGGTCGTGACACACCATGGGCTCAGGCTTTTTTTCTTCGTGGACATTCTGGGCCCTGCTCTCGGCGACTTTCGCCGCCCTGACGGCGATCTTCGCCAAGATCGGCATCGATAACGTCAACTCGGACTTCGCCACCCTGCTGCGTACCATCGTGGTATTGGTCAGCCTGGCCTTGATTTTGTACGCAACGGGCCAATATCAGTCATTGAGTTCGATTTCCGCCAGGAGCTACCTGTTCCTGCTGTTGTCGGGCCTGGCCACCGGTGCCTCGTGGTTGTGCTACTTCCGCGCGCTGAAGGTCGGCCCGGCCTCGCTGGTCGCCCCGGTGGACAAGCTCAGTGTGGTATTCGTCGCCGTCATCAGCGTGCTGCTGCTGGGCGAGAAGCTCGACCTGCGCCAATGGGGCGGTATCGGCCTGATTACCGCTGGCGTGGTCATGCTGGCTCTTCGACGCTAGTCGGGATATTTCACACAGAGTTTATCGACTCGCATTACGCAATAAACGGCATCGGCACAGTGGCCTTTCATGAAACCTTCAGGTGGGGCATGAGAGGATCAGGCAAAAGCCGGAAACACTCTCGCGCTAGCCAGTAACATTTCACCTGTGCAGTATGGCGCGCGTGCACTCCACAAACGGGAATACCCTTATGCAACGTTTTCTCAGTATCGTCCTGGCGCTCTGCATCGGTCTGACGATGAGCCTGGATGCTAACGCCAAGCGCTTCGGCGGCGGCAAGAGCATGGGCTCTGCCCCCAGCCATCAAACCAGCCAGATGGCCCCTTCCGCGGGTGTCGGTGGCGCAGCCGCGACAGCCGGTGCTGCCGGTGCCGCGGGCGCTGCCGCCAAAGCCGGCGGTGCTTCGCGCTGGTTGGGCCCGCTGGCCGGCATCGCCGCCGGTGGCCTGCTCGCCTCCATGTTCATGGGCGGCGGCTTCCAGGGCATGCAGTTCTTCGACATCCTGATCATGGCGATCATCGCTTTCGTGATCTTCCGCTTCATTGCCGCCCGTCGACGCAAGCAGCAGGAGCACATGGCCCCGGCCGGCGCGCCGTTCCAGCGTGAAGCGTTCGAGCAACCGGCGCAGCCGCAGAACTCGATCTTCGGTGGTTCCGCCCCCGTCGCCCAGCGCCGCGTGATCAACGCACCGGCCTGGTTCAACGAGGAGCGCTTCCTGGAAGCTGCCCGCAGTCACTTCCAGGCGCTGCAGCAGCACTGGGATGCCAACGAGATGGACAAGATCGCCGAGTTCGTCACCCCGCAGATGCTGCAATTCCTGAAACAGGAACGGGCGAACGAAGGTGACGGCTTCCAGTCCACCTACATCGAGAACCTGCACGTGCAGTTGGACGGCCTGGACGATCGCGCCGACAAGACCATCGCCACCCTGACCTTCAGCGGTGTGTCGAAGAACTCGCGTTTCGACCAGGGCGAAGCTTTCAGCGAAAGCTGGAACATGGAGCGTCCACAAGGCGACAACCAGCCTTGGCTGGTGGCCGGTATTCGCCAGAACGGCTGATCCACGGCTCGCGCTGAAAAAAGCTACAAAAACCCCGGACCTGTCCGGGGTTTTGCATTTCACAATTGTACTTTTTGCAAGCTACTGTATAAGACCCGTGATACGAACCGCGCCATAAAGCAAGAGGATTGAGGCCGTGGAAGAAGTCATTGAACAATTGCGTGAAGCCAACGAACCCGTGCCGGTGCCTTTGGAGTTGCCCGACGAGGATCAGTTGGTCGAAGTCGAAGAGGAGTTGTTCATCAACATCCCCTTCGTTTTCAAGGAATTCCTGCTGACCGTCAGTGACGTGGTGTATGGCAGCCTGGAGCCGGTGACCGTGACCGATCCGCAGTCGCACACCTACCTGCCCGATGTCGCCGCCAATGCCTGGGATTCCGGTGTGCCCCGGGACCTGATCCCGATCTGCCAGGACGGTGACAACTACTACTGCGTCGAGGAAGACGGCACCGTGGTGCTGTGGTCCGGTGAAGAAGAGCTGATCACCGAAGAGTCCTGGGAATCGGTATGGCACTGGGCGCGGGATGTGTGGCTGGAAAGCTGATCCGCGCCAGCCCGATGACCCCTACTTGTAGAGACCGTCTCTTGACCCTCATCGTGCAAAAGCGATGTTTGGGTCAGACGGTATGCCTTGCCGTCTCAAACCCCCTGGAAGCCCGACAAGCCATTGGCGGCACGTCAACTTTGAGTGATGCCCTCGGCGGAGTTCTCAGCACCGTTTTACGGGTAGCAAATCAGTGCCGACGGATAACTAGCAATCTCGCAAAACGGATCAAGAGGGGTCGACAAGGCACTTACCCAAACGCCCTGGCTAAGAGGATCAGTCGTGTCCCTTGTCGACCAAGGTAAACACCAGGCCGCACACGGATTTATCTAGCAAATACTGTGCTGCTACCTTCGCATTCGGATGGGACTCGACTCCGAGTCGATATGCATCCCACCCCCCTGTAGTGCCGATGGGTAGCGGCAACTTCACTGGTCCCTTGGACTCATAGGGTTCCCCGAGCATTGTGCGGATGCCTGCTTGGTCCATGGCAAGGGTGAATGGGGTAGGTAACTCCCCGGTGTAAACAGGCTCATTCTTCGCCAGAGCAATTAAGCAAAAGACTACCCGCTCCAATCGCCTGGTTTCAGCCCAAAACCACAATTCAATACCTGGTTCAGGCTTATGAATAAAATCCTCATTTTGGCTGTTTTCGAATAACGGTTTTATTGATCCGGGTTGAATCATACCCTCGGCGAGAAGCTCGTCGTAAGTACGACCAAGACCTATTACCAACCGATTGATTTTTGCTGCATCCATTAGTACCACCCCTGCTCTTCGTTGACCTTGTGCATTTGGGAACGGACCGTCTCAAGGTCAAACTCGGCAAAGCCATGCTCCACGAGATATGGCTTAATCGCGTCGAAATTGCTGTCTACAGCGCCACGAAGGTCGCCGGCATCTAGCGCTTGTTTTTCCTTTGTGTTTCGCCAGCCATAGGTTTCACTGAATTTCTGATGAACATATGCCGGAATGGCAATGCTAGCAGCGCTTTTTAAAGCCTCGTCAATCTGCTTCTCTGTGAAGCTTATCGCGCTACTTTCCAGATAACGCCTTATCGCCGCCTGTGAGGGCATATGATCCGCCTGCAAACCATTGCGTAGCCTTCCGATAAACGACCCAAAGGTGCCCACTTCAAGCGGTTTCAAGGCCGGCTTGGCAAACACCAAATACAACGGCGGCACGCCGGAGTCAGCCGGAAACGTGATGATCGTATCCTGCCACGTCAGATCCTCGGCGTCCTGTCCGGGGTAGTGGGTCAGCTGTGTTTCCTGGCCCACCGGGATTGGATGGACCAGCAGGTTATCGAGCCGTTCAGACGTGCCGGGATAAGGGGTCGGCACATTGACCACCGGACCGTTGTTCGGGGTCCAGGTGATGCTGATGCCGTCCAGGTCGGCCACCATGGCGCTCTCGCCGATATTCCAGCGGGCCTGGGTAACGGGTACGCGATCCGCGCCGTTGCCCGGTCTCGTGTGCAGGCCGTAGACCCGCATTTTTCCCGCGTCATCGTAACGGAACTGGAAGCGCACCCGGGTACTGGCCGAACGCATATTGGCCAACTGCTCTGGGGTGTAGAGCGTCGAGTCGCCGATAGCCCTTGGCCAGAAAGCCAGCAGCACGACGTTCAATGCCGGGCTGGCTCCGGCGGCGGCTCCGCTGAATCCGCGTACAGCCCAGGCGCCAAGGTCGCGGCCCAAGGTTCCGGCGATTCGCCCGAGCGTGCCGGCGGTGCCCGTCGACGCCAGCAGCGCCGTGGCGCCAAAGTTGTCCGCGGGTTCGGCGACCGTGCCGGCATCGGTCGAGCCGGCGGGCACGCTGACGCAGGACTTGGCGAACACGCAGGTCTGACTTGAACCAGGCGTCGCGCCGGGCACCGTCGGGTTGAGGTGTGGCGCGCCGTGCGGTTGAGGGGCTTCGCTGATCGGCTCGGAGCGAGCGGCACGAGACGGTCGCTCGACAGGCGCGATCAGCCGGTTAGTGCCGGGAGGACAGCCACAGCGGACTTCGGCGCCATCCAGCACGGTGGGAATACCAAGCCATCTCATGGCCGGCAGGCTCTCGACGATGGCGCCGGTTTTACCGCACTTCTTGCATGCGGTGGTGACATCCCCGAGCCGCAATACACCTCGCCGCCTTTGTGCCGCCTTGGGCAGGCTGCTGATGCACACCGCTCCGGTAGTCGTCAGGTCACCGTGTAACCCTTGGCCGATTCCGTTGGCTGTTCCACGTCCCATGGTTCAGCCCTCAATCGTGGCTGGAAAATCCTCTGCCATCGGCACGCCATCAGGTGCTACGGACAAACCAAGGTCTTGCGGTGTATTGCGAAGAAATTCCGAGGAGACTTCATGGGAAAAAGAGAGGTGTAACCGTGCATTCATTTCCATATCCTGATTCTTGTGGTTTTTGAGTAGAACGTCGAGCCAAGCGAAATATCGCGGTGATGCCTCGCGAATGAGCTGGCGGGACGCTAACAGGCCACGGTTCCAATGGCATCGCCATCGGGAACTATCAGGAAATTACGTAGAAAGTTTTGGTCAGATTCCTACAGATCCCCCCCCTACCGACAACTTTCGGCCAGAAACGGATGTCTTGGGTGTCAACTGCCCAGTGTTTTCGTGCATCGGGATTGAAAAACAGGACAAGGGTGTCAGCGGTATTGGATTGAAACGCAATGTAGCTAGCCATGTGTGAATCCTTCTCATTGAAAGACCACCACCATCCGCCGCGATGCTGAAGGGTGGCTGCTGTGCAAAGGTTCGCGGACCGGACACATAGCAATCCGGCACACCCGAAGGTGTTCCTCACACAGCCCCATAACACAGGTACAGGTCCTCAGTGCCCCGCCGAATCGCTCTTCTGCTCCAGCGTCTCCAGCAAGGCAACCTGCATCCGCGTATGCACACGCACAAACCAACGCCACAGCAGCGCCGCTACCGCCGCCGCAACCACCGCGATCAGCACCAGCAACTCGCCGGTGGGCAGAATGCTCGCCGACAGCGCCGACAACAGCAGGTAAATCACCAGCAGCGACAACAGCGGAATCATCTCGGCGATCACCCGCCTGACCCGCTGGGTGTGCCGTCCCGCCACCTCGGCTTTCACGCCCATCTCTGCCAGCAGCATCGACAGCGTCTTGAGCTTGCGGTACGCCGCGATCAGGAAGGGTAGCGACAACAGCAGTGCCCCGCCCCAGATCAGGCCCTTGTGCCAGCTCGGCTCATTGATCCAGTCGGCCAGATAATCGGCAATCGGCGCCGCGAAGAAGCCCCCGGCAAAGAAGATCGCCATCACCAGCGCCAGGTTGACCCCCACCTGCAACAGGATCCGCCGGATCATCGCCGCCAGCAGCGCGCCCTCGCCCTGGGGCTGGATGCTGCGCAGCCACTCACCGTAGAACCCGAACACCCGCGCCAGGCGCCGTGGCATCACCGCCGCCAGCTTCAGTGATAGAGGATCCGCCGCGCGGATCAGATAGGGCGTCAGCAACGTGGTGATCACCGAGACGGCCACCGCCACCGGATAGAGGAAGTCACTGGTGACCTGCAAGGTCATCCCCAGCGCCGCGATGATGAAAGAGAACTCGCCGATCTGCGACAGCCCCATTCCCACCCGCAACGACGTGCGGCCATCGTTGCCGGCAATAAACGCCCCCAGCCCGCAGGAGAGCATCTTGCCCAGCACCACCGCGACGGTGATCACGACAATCGGCCAGGCGTAATCGAGCAGGATCGCCGGATCGATCATCAAGCCGATGGCAACGAAGAAAATCGCGCTGAACAGGTCACGAATCGGTTCGATCAGGCGCTCGATTTTCAGCAACTGACGGGACTCGGCCATGATCGCGCCGATCAGAAACGCCCCCAGGACCATGCTGTATTCCAGCTTGACCACCAGCAGGCAGAAGCCGAAACACAGGCCCAGCACGGTGATCAGCAGCATCTCGTTGCTTTCGAAGCGGGCGACATAGGCCAATAGCCGTGGCACCAGCAAGATGCCGACCACCAGGGCAACGATCATGAACAGCGACAGCTTGCCCACGGTGGAGAACACTTCGCCCGAGCTCACGGTGCCGCTGACGGCAATGCTCGACAGCAAGGCGATAATGCCGATACCGAGGATGTCCTCGACGATCAGCACGCCGAAGATCAGCTGGGCGAAGCGCTGGTTCTTCATCTTCAGGTCGTTGAGAGCCTTGACGATGATGGTGGTCGAGGAAATCGCCAGGATCGCGCCGAGGAACAGCGAATCCATGGTGTTCCAGTCGAACCAGCGGCCGATTTCGTAGCCGATCCAGATCATCAGTACGATTTCCAGGAACGCCGCGATAAACGCCGTGGCCCCGACCTTGAACAGCTTGCCCAGGCTGAACTCCAGGCCCAGGCAGAACATCAGGAAAATCACCCCCAGTTCGGCCAGGGTCCTGATGGTGTCTTCGTCGTGGATCAGGCCGAACGGCGGCGTGTGCGGCCCGATGATAAAACCGGCGACGATATAGCCGAGCACCACCGGTTGCTTGAAGCGATGGAAGAGGATGGTCACCACACCAGCCACCAGCATGATCACGGCCAGGTCCTGGATAAAACTGATGGCATGCATGACGTGGCGCTCCTTGCTGTTCGGAAAGCGGCCATGGGACAGCCTTTTGAGCCGTCAGCAATCACCGTTCCTAGTGTGAGAATTTTCTATGGCATGGCTTTCTGAAGGTTATCACCGCGACTTCCGACAAAAAGCCGGTGCAATATGTAGAAACAGATCCCTTGAAGCGTGACGATGGCCCGGTCGACGGCGTCCCGTTATCGAGTGTCCGTGAAAATGAAGGAAGCGCCCGTAGAGGTGCCTGAGCCAATCCCTGCCTACCCAACCGTGAGCGTGCTATGGAACCCGGAAATGCCCAGCTGTCGATGACTGTTTTGATGACCCCGGACATGGCCAACTTTTCTGGCAATGTCCACGGCGGCACCCTGCTCAAGTACCTGGATGAAGTGGCCTACGCCTGTGCCAGCCGTTATGCTGGCCGCTATGTGGTGACCCTGTCGGTGGACCAGGTGATTTTCCGCGAGCCGATCCACGTCGGCGAACTGGTGACCTTCCTGGCGTCGGTCAACTACACCGGCAACACCTCCATGGAGGTGGGCATCAAGGTGGTGACGGAGAATATTCGCGAGCGTTCGGTGCGCCACACCAATAGCTGCTTCTTCACCATGGTCGCGGTCGACGACCAGCGCAAGCCGGCCGCCGTGCCGCCGTTGCAGCCGCACAGCAGCGAGGACAAGCGTCGCTATGTGCAGGCGCAGCAGCGTCGGCAGATTCGCCAGGAACTGGAAAAGCGTTACCAGGAAATCAAGGCCGACGGCCCTTGATCGAAGGGAAACTCAGGACCTGTAGAGCCCACCTGGACTGAACACAGTCACTCTGGGAACGGTACTTGTGTGTGGGAGCGGTGCTTGCCCGCGAAAAGAGCACCGCGGTGCCGGCAGATACACCGCGTCATCGTTCTTCGCGGGCAAGCACCGCTCCCACACCATCAGCGATCCATTGCTCCGACAAAAAAGTAGCCACCCGCTGCTCCCCAAAAAGCAGCAGCGCGCTGACCGCCAGGCTGATCAGAGGCTGATCGACTCCGCTTCGAACCGCACCCGCGGATGCGCGATGCGGTCCTGGGCCCGCACCAGCTCCAGCTCGTAACTGGCGCAGGCCTGGGTTTCCAGCAGCACCTCATGCACCGCCGAGGCAGCGAACTCGAACGCCGCCACCAGGCTATCCCCCAGCAGCACCCGCGCCAGGAACAGCCCCGAGGTCAGGTCGCCGACGCCCACCGGCTGCTTCGGGAAGGCCAGCAAGGGGCGGCGCAGATGCCAGCTGCCCTCGGCGGTCACCAGGAGCATCTCGAAACTCTCCGCCGGCTTGCCCGGATAGGCCAGGTGCTTGACCAGCACCGCCTTCGGTCCCCGCGCCAGCAGGCTGCGGGCCATGGCCAGACAATCGAACAGGGAGTTCGGTGCCCGTGCGCAGAAGCTGTCGAGCTCAAGCTGGTTGGGGCAGAGGAAATCAGCCATGACCGCCGCTTCTTCCAACAGGAAATCACTGACCTCGGTCGGCACGCTGCAACCTTTCTCCGGATGGCCCATCACCGGGTCGCAGAGGTACAGGGCATTGGGGTTGATCGCCTTGATCCGCGCCACACCGCCAAGGATCGCCCGCCCTTGGGCCGCGCTGCCAAGGTAGCCGGACAACACCGCATCGCAGTTGCCCAGTTCACCGATGGCGGCGATCCCCTCGACCAGTTCGGGAATCCGCTGCGGCGCCAGCACTTCACCCGCCCACTGCCCGTATTGGGTGTGGTTGGAGAACTGCACGGTGTTCAACGGCCAGACATTGACCCCAACGCGCTGCATGGGGAAAACCGCCGCACTGTTGCCGGCATGGCCGAAAACCACGTGGGATTGAATGGCGAGCAGATGGGGAGTGCGTTTCATTCCGTATTCCAGAAGGCCGGTGGATTCAAGCCGCTGAGTATGCGACTAAACAGAGCCTGTACGACAGACCGGGGAGCCAGTTAAGCTGAGCTGACTTTGTTGGAGTGGCGTTCATGCTGACCCTCGGAAATATGTTCGTGCTGATGTTGCTGGCGACCGGTGCTGCCTGGCTCTGGCACAACCATGGCCTGCGCGAACGGGCGCTGGAGCGGGTCAAGCAGCACTGCGCCAAGCTCGACATCGAGCTGCTCGATGGCGCCGTCGCCCTCAAGCGCATCGGTTTTGTCCGTGACGCCCATGGTCGGCGGCGCCTGGCGCGGATCTACAACTTCGAGTTCACCGTCACCGGCGAGCAGCGTCACGCCGGGACCATCACCCAGTTCGGCGCCCACAGCGCCCATATCGAGCTGGCGCCCTACCCGTTCGAAGCCAAGCCGCCTGTGCATAGCGCCGAAGTGATCGAATTGAGCCAATGGCGCCAGGATCATGGCAAGGACCACACCAATTCGCGACGCTGAAAACGCCCTGATGACCTTGCCGGCGATAGCAATGTCATACTCACCGTTGTCATCCCGACAAACGACACTGCGCAATTCCGGCATTTAGCCACTCCATCTCCTGCTTTTCCCCGAAGATCAGCTCAATACGCGAATCCCGCCGCCATTCGCTGGGCTGCCACTGCACCGTCAAGTTATCCACAGCATTGGCGGAAACCCAGCCGTCCGGGCTGTGGATAACCAATTTGGCCCGCAACCAATCCAGCCCGGACAACCAGCGCTGGAGCTTTTCCGTATCGAAGCGCTGGCTCGGATGCCAGCGCCAACCGATGCTCCAGTTGCCGTCCTGGGCGTGGTCCAGGCAGATCGGTTGGGCCGGGTCGGTCCAGATCGCCGGCAATGGAGCGTTGCCCGGTGCGCCTGCGGAAAGCGCGATATCACCGTCGGTCTGAGCCTGCCCGCGATCGCCGCGATCCAGGGCAAGCAACTCAGCCAACCCCAACACCCCCTGCTCCGTCCAGCACACGGGCCCTTCAGGCAGCCGGGACAGCACCCGTTGCCGTTCAAACTCGTCCAACCCTGCGGACTTGTTCAACACCCGCAGCCCTGCCAGCCCCAGCGCTTCCTGCTGTGATTCCGGCAACGGTTTACCCGCCGCCAGGGCCCGGGCGTCCAGCACCAGCACGCAAGGCTGTAGCGCCAGGACTCCCAACCATGGCGCCTCGGCCAGTTGCTTGAGAATCTGCGCCGGATGCCCCAACCCGGAGGGTTCGATCAACAACCGGTCCGGCCGCGCCTTGCGCAACAGTCGCGTCAACCCGATCTGGAACGGCGCGCCGTTGACGCAACAGACACAACCGCCTGCCACTTCCCCCAGTGCGATACCATCATCACCCTGGGTCAGCAGCGCGGCGTCCAGGCCGATCTGGCCGAATTCGTTGATCAGCACTGCCCAGCGCTCGCCCTCCGGCCTTTGCGCCAGCAGTTGCCGAATCAGGGTGGTCTTACCCGCGCCCAGCGGGCCGGCGATGACATGGGTGGGAATGTTCTGCAACATATAGGGCCGATGATCTGAAAGAGATAAATGAATGATGCGCCTGATCTGCCTGGCGTTGCTGTTCGGCTCGGGCCAGGTGCTGGCACAGGCCTGCGTGGTACATAGCCATGGGCAGCGGTTGGACGTCAAAGTCTGCCAGGAAAACATCAATATCCCGGCCAAGCTGTTCAGTGACGGCTTCTGCCAACCGAACCTGCCAGGGCAGAAGGTCGAGGTCGAGTACGTCGAGCAATGCCCGGGCGGTTCATTCGGTGTATGCGGTAACGCGCAAGTGGCCAATATGCCTTACCGGCAGAATATCCACTATTACGGCGTGGCGGGCGATGCCGCCTACCTCAAGCCGTTCTGTGAAAGCCAAAGCGGCGGACAGTGGCAAACCCCATAGCCATGGCTGTCACCGATCCCAATGTGGGAGCGGAGCTTGCACGCGAAGAACGGTGACGCGGTGTATCGGCAAGACCGCGGTGCTCCCTTCGCGGGCAAGCTCCGCTCCCACAGGGGTTTGGCGGCGTTTACCAGAGCACGCCACTGCCGATAGTACGGATCAAGCCAGCCAGTCCAGGGTCAGGATCAACCGCCGTTCGCCCTCCGGCAGCGGCGGTGAACGGTGCACCAGGCCAAAGCCTTCGTTGCCATGCCAGCGCTCGCCCTTGAGCAACGCCACCGCGCCACTGTCCACCTGCCGGATCAACGCGGGCTCATCCGGCTCCGCCACCGCATTGCCCAATAACCGACGCTCGATCGCCCCTTCCGCCAGCCACTGACTACCCGCCCCCGCATAGGTGGTGATCAACCGCACCGGCACATGGTCGACGTGAAAACGCGGGCACATGGCCTTGTCCAGCACCCGCAAACGCAGGCCGATCCGCCGCGCACCGAGCAGGCAGGCATAGGCACTGACCAACCAGGACACATCGCTCAAAAACCCTTCATAACCTTCCAGGTCACGAAACCCCGAGGCCAGCCCCTGCAGATTCGGCTGCGCCTCGTCATCGGCCAGCTCCAGGCTCAGGGATTCGGCCAACGGCTCGCCCAATGACAACAACAGGGTCGCGAAATCGGCAATATGCCCCGGCAACCGCCGCTGCCAGACCGCCAGATTGACCCCCTCGTCGAGAATCTCACCCAGCACCGTCGGCGCTTCGCCCCGCACCTGTCGAATCGTCGGCAAGGCCTTCCAGCGTGGTGCCAGCATCAGGCGGCCTCCTCTTCATGCCAGACACCGAACGGGTCGGGCAGTGCGCTCCAGCCCTCGACCCCCAGGGCCATTTCCTCATCGCTCAACAGGCAATTATCCAGTCGCTCGGTCATCTGAGCGAAGTCGATGTTCTGCCCGATAAATACCAGTTCCTGGCGGCAATCGCCGGTTTCCGCGGTCCAGTGCTGCATGATCGCCGTGATGCTTTCCTGATCCTGCGGCCACTGCGGTTTCGGCACAAACCGCCACCAGCGCCCGGCGAAACCATGGCGCATCAGGCCACCGGCCTGGGACCAGCTACCGGCCTCCTGGTACTTGCTGGCCAGCCAGAAGAAGCCCTTGGAACGCAGTAGCTTGCCATTCACCCAGGGTCGGTTGATAAAGTCGAAAAACCGCTCGGGATGAAACGGCCGCCGCGCCCGGTATGCCGTGGAAGCAATGCCGTACTCCTCGGTTTCCGGTACGTGCTCGCCACGCAGTTCCTGCAACCAGCCCGGCGCCTGGGCCGCGCGCTCGAAGTCGAAACGGCCGGTGTTGAGGATCTTCGCCAGCGGGATCTCACCCATCACCACAGGAATGATGTCCGCCTGTGAATTCAGGCGTTGCAGTATTGCCACCAACTCCTGACGGTCGCTGCTGCTGATCAGGTCGATCTTGCTGATCAGGATCACATCGGCAAACTCGATCTGCTCGATCAGCAGGTCGGTGATCGAACGCTCATCCTCTTCACCCAGGGTTTCGCCACGGGAGGCGAGACTTTCGGCGGCCTGGTAGTCGTGCAGGAAGTTCATGCCGTCGACCACCGTGACCATGGTGTCGAGCCGGGCGACATCCGCCAGGCTCTGGCCGCTTTCATCACGGAAGGTAAAGGTCTCGGCCACCGGCAGTGGCTCGGAGATGCCAGTGGATTCGATCAGCAGGTAATCGAAACGACCGTCGCGAGCCAGCTTGCCGACCTCCTCCAGCAAGTCTTCGCGCAAGGTGCAGCAGATGCAGCCGTTGCTCATCTCGACGAGCTTTTCCTCGGCGCGGTTGAGGCTGACGTCGCGCTGCACCTCGCTACCGTCGATATTGATTTCGCTCATGTCGTTGACGATCACCGCCACCCGCAGGTTTTCGCGATTGCGCAGGACGTAATTGAGCAGGGTACTTTTACCGGCGCCGAGAAAGCCGGACAGCACGGTCACGGGTAGACGTTGGGTCATGGGGTTTTCCTTATCAGGTCAGCCGGGGCGCTGCTGGTTTCGTGCTCGCGCAGTTGGTCGAACTCGCCGCTGATGCGTTGCTGCAGTTCATGGCGCTGGCCGAGCAGCCGCGCACGGAAAAGCCCCTGTTGGGCATCGTTCATGTAGTCCGCTTCGGGCTGGGCGAGCAGTTCGTGTTCAGTCATGGGAGATCGGGTCCTGAATTCACTTGATGTTATATTATAACAATACAAATAATCCAATCCCCGCTTGCTCGCCACGACGAAGGGGGCAATGCTGGCGTTGATCCCGTTGCCGAGAATACCGATGCGTGCTGTCCTGAATTATCTGCTGCCGATCCTGTTGCTGGTGACGGCGAACGCCCAGGCCCAAGTGCCGGCCATGCCCCAGACGAGCTGCACCCGCAGCGCCAACCTGCTGGCGTGCAAGGATGGGCTGGGCAACGCCTATGGCGTCGCCACCGAGGGCAAGACGATTTACCTGCAGGGGTTTGAAGTGATCGGCAAGCGCTACTGGGCGCAGACCAGTAGTCGCTATGGGCAGTTGACGTTCTTCACCGGGATAGCCTCGGACGGTGAAGCCTGGGTCGGTTACAGCCGGCGGGTGGGCTGGACTACCCAGAACCGTTTTTCCAGTTCAGGCGGGTTGAGCAAGAAGTTTGTCTGCGACCGGATGGTGGGGTGCTAGGCAATCCCAGGGTAACGCACGCCCCTTGCAGGGGCCTGGCTTGCCAACGATGAGGCCCTTGAGCCTAGCGACTACCCTCCGGCCGCCATCGCCGGCAAGCCGGCTCCCACAATGGTGTGGCAGCCAGTCTTATACCACCCCTTCCTTCATCTGCTGCTGCCAAGCGATATAGCTGTCCGCCGGCGGGTTCTTCTCGAAGTAACGCTTCAAACCCTCGAACAACCCATCGGCAATCGCCTGCTGGTGCCGCGCTGTCACCAGCCGCTGACTGTCGCGGGCATTGGAGATAAAACCGGTCTCCACCAGGATCGACGGCACGTCCGGCGACTTCAGCACCGCGAACCCCGCCTGCTCCACGCGCTTCTGGTGCAAGGTGGTGATGCCTTCCAGGCTGCCCAGCACGCTATGCCCCAGTTGCAAGCTGGAGGCGATGGTGGCGTTCATCGACATGTCGAGAATCACCCCGGCCAGCATCGGGTCCTTGTCCTTGAGGTTGAGCAGGCTCTGCGCGCCCAACAGGTCGGCACCGTTTTCACGTTGGGCCATGAACCGCGCCGTGGTGGATGTCGCCCCACCTTCCGACAGGGCAAACACCGAAGCCCCCGAGGCGGTGATACGCGGCGCGGCATCGGCATGCACCGAAATAAACATGTCGGCGTTGTTCTTGCGCGAAAACTCCACCCGCTTGCGCAGGGGCACAAAGAAGTCGTCGTTGCGCACCAGGCGCACATCGAAGCCCTTCTCACGTTTGAGGCGCTTGGCCAACAGCCGGCCAATGGACAGCACCACGTCTTTCTCGCGCTCACCCTTCGACCCCAGTGCGCCCGGGTCCTTGCCGCCATGGCCAGGATCGACCACCACCATGATGTCGCGCTTGCGATGGGCTTTGCCGCCCGCCTCCTCATGCCGCACGGGCGGCGGCGGGGCAACCACCGGTGCCGCTGCCAGGGTCGCCGGAGCCACCGCGGCGCCGCCGTTGCTGGTCAGGTCGAGCACCAGGCGGTGGCCTTGCGCGCCCTCGGGCGGCAACAGGAAGCTGTTGAGCTGAACCGGGCTGGCCAGGTCGAGGACAATCCGCGTGTCGCCCTGGCCGAAATGCCCGGAACGGATCGAGCGGATCACCGTGTTGCCCAGCGCCAATTGTCGGAAATCCCCGGTGAGCTTGGCACCGCTCAAGTCGATAATCAGCCGCTCAGGCGAGGTCAGGGAAAAGGTCTTGTATTGAATCGGACCGCTGAGGTCCAGCACCAGCCGCAGCTTGTTGCCGTCGCGCCACATCCGCGCATTCCGGATCTGCGCCGCCGACAAGCCGAACGGCAGCACCACCGAACCGGCCAATAAAAAGTTGAGCAACTGACGTCTATGCATAACAGGTACCGCGGATAAGGGAGCGTCCGTACTCGTTGTCGTTGTGTAAAGCACCAGCCAAAAAAGGCATCGTCGAGCGAATAGTTATAATATAACATGTCGTTTTATTTCCGACGATGGACCTGCTCATGAATGCGTTGACGCTGCCGGATATCGCCGCGCAGTCCTCCCGGCAAGCCTTGCCCCTCGAGTGGGTGGGCATGTGTGGCATTGCCCTGCCGGTCTCGATTGACGGCCACCGTCTCAGCGCCAAAGCCGACGCTGGTGTCAGCCTCGACGATGGCGAAGCGCGGGGCATTCATATGTCACGTCTGTACCTGGCCCTGGAACAACTGGAGCAGGACGACCTGACGCCCACACTGATACGAGAAGTATTACAGCAATTTCTCGATAGCCACGACGGACTTTCCCGCAACGCCTACCTGCGCATTCATACAAATCTACTGCTCAAACGCCCGGCGTTGGTCAGTCCGCTGACCGGCTGGAAAACCTATCCAGTCAGTGTTTTAGCCGAACTGAAAAACGGAGTGTTCCACGTGGAACTAAAAATTGACGTGGCCTACTCCTCAACTTGCCCGTGCTCGGCAGCCCTCGCCCGGCAGTTGATCCAACAGCAGTTCATCACCGATTTCGCCGACAAGCCCCTGGTGCACAGTGACATCCTCAGTTGGCTCGGCGGACCGCAAGGCGTCGTCGCCACACCTCACAGCCAGCGCAGCATTGCACAATTACAAATTCAACTAGATGAAAAAACGTATCGATTTGCCTTCGAGGCCCTGATCAACGAAGCCGAGGCGGCCCTCGGTACCGCCGTGCAGACGGCGGTCAAACGCGCGGACGAGCAGGCTTTCGCCCTCGCCAATGGCCAGAATCTGATGTTCTGCGAAGACGCGGCACGCCGTCTCAATCTGGTGCTCAAGCGTTCGGAATCGGTCAGCGCTTTCCACTTGCGGGTGGTCCACGCCGAAAGCCTGCACGCCCATGACGCCGTGGCCGAGAGCCACTGGAACTGGAGGCAGGCATGATCCGTTGCCAAGGCCTGCGCTGGGGCGCCCCAGGCCAACCCCTGACTCCCGCCGTGGATTTCGAACTCGCGGCCGGCAGCCTGACCGCCGTGATCGGGGCCAATGGCACCGGCAAAAGCAGCCTGTTGAAAGTCCTCGCCGGGCTGCAAAAGCCGCTATCCGGCAAAGTCATCCTGGATGTTCCACGGCGCGGCAGCCTGTCGTTCCTGCCGCAGCAACAACATCTGGACCGCCAGTTCCCCATCAGCCTGCAAGAGTTGGTGGCCGCCGGATTCTGGGGCATCAAGCAAACCCCGCAGCAACGCAGCGAACGTCTGCAAGCCGTGCTGGAAGACTGGTGCCTCGCCGGCCTGGAGCATCGCCCGTTGATGGCGTTGTCCGGTGGTGAATTGCAGCGGGCCCTGCTGGCGCGGATGAGCCTGGCCGAAGCGCCGATCCTGTTGCTCGATGAACCCCACGCCGCCCTCGACGAGGATGGCCAGGCCCTGCTGTGGAAACATATCCACGCCTGGCACGCCGCGGGTCGCACTCTGGTGGTGGTCTGCCATGACCTGGCTGCCGTGCGCGAACATATTCCCAGCGCTTTGCGGATCAAGAGCAGCGGCTGCGTACTGGCTCCCAGCAAAGAGCTGATCGTGCAACAAACCATTACGCAGGTAGCCTGATGCTGATGTTCACCAGCCACCTGTGGCAACCGTTCCAGGATTTCGTCTTTATGCGCCGGGCGTTGATCGGCGGCCTGGTCCTGGCCTGCAGTACCGCGCCACTCGGGGTGTTCCTGATTTTGCGGCGTATGAGCCTGATCGGTGACGCAGTCGCCCATGGCATTCTGCCGGGCGCCGCCATCGGTTTTTGGATCGCCGGTTTGAGCCTGCCAGCCCTGACCCTCGGCGGCCTCGGTGCTGGCATGAGCATGGCCGGGCTCTCGGCCTGGATCACCCGCCGTACCGGCCTGCGCGAAGATGCCAGCCTGGCGGCGATCTACCCGATCTCCTTGGCCAGCGGTGTGCTGATCCTCGGTATCGCCGGCAAGCGCCTGGACCTGCTGCACCTGCTGTTCGGCTCGGCCCTGGCGGTGGACGGGCCGACCCTGACCGGCATGCTCTGGGTCTGCGGCATCAGTCTGGTGTTGATGGCACTGATCTATCGCCCGCTGCTGCTGGACACCCTCGACCCGCTGTTCCTGCAAACCGTCAGCCGCCTCGGCCCCCTCGCCCATGGGGTGTTCCTGACCCTGGTGGTGCTGAACCTGGTGATCGGTTTCCAGGCCATCGGCGCGCTGATGGTGGTCGGCCTGATGATGCTGCCGGCGATCGCCTCGCGCTTCTGGAGCCGCAACCTGCCGGTGCTGATGCTGATCGCCGCGCTGATCGGCTGCGTCTCGGTCACCTTCGGATTGTTGCTGTCGTTCTACTACTCGCTGCCCAGTGGCCCGGCCATTGTGCTGGTGGCAGGCGGCTTTTACCTGCTGTCCGTGGTCTTCGGTCCGGTGCACGGTTTGCTGCGCCGCCCACCCTTGCTTACATCCCAATGAGGTGTCATCCGATGCGCGCTCTACTCGTGCTGCTCAGCTCCGTGCTGGCCTTGTCCCTGAACCTGTCCACCGCCCAGGCGACCGACAAACTCCCCGTGGTCGCCAGCTTCAGTATTCTGCGAGACATCACCCAGCAGATCGGCGGCGATCATATCGCCGTGATCGGCATGGTCGGCCCGGACGCCGATGCCCACACCTACGAACCGACGCCGGATGACGCCAGGGCCCTGCTCAACGCCAAGCTGATCGTCAAGAACGGCCTGGGCTTCGAACCCTGGCTCGACCGCCTGGTGACCAGCACCGAGACCAAGGCACCCGTGGTCACCGCCAGCAAGGGCGTGATCTCCCACACCATGGTCGACGACGGCGAAACCATTCCCGACCCGCATGCCTGGCACAACCTGGCCAACGCCGAACTCTATGTGAACAACATCACCCAGGCGCTGATCAAGGTCGACCCGGCGAACAAGGCCGACTACACCCGCAACAGCCAGGCCTACCTGAAAGAGATCTACCGCCTGCTGGCTGAAGCCAAGGTCAAGCTCGGCAACCTGCCGGCCGGCAACCGTCGCATCGTCACCTCCCATGACGCCTTCGGTTACCTGGGCCAGGCCTACGGTATCCAGTTCATGGCACCACAGGGCCTGTCCACCGAACGCGAGCCGTCCGCCGCCGAAGTCGCCGCGCTGATCACCCAGATCCGCAAGGACAAGGTCAAGGCCGTGTTCATGGAAAACATCAAGGACGCCCGCCTGCTCCAGCAGATTGCCGACGAAAGCGGCGCGCAGATCGGCGGCACCCTATACTCCGACGCCCTCGCCGCCGAGGGCCCGGCCAGTACCTTTACCGGTCTGTTCGAATACAACATGAACACCCTGCACGCGGCGCTGAGCAAATGAGTGCACGGCCGCTTGTGGCGCAAGGGCTAAACCTCCGGGCACCGCCAGCACCCGGTCGAGGCACGCCTGGATTGCGATGGCGACGCCGTGCCGTTGCGGGTCGACCAGCAAGGCCCGGCCTGCCACACCGAGCGCCCCAACTGTTTCTACAACGCGATTCGTGACGGTGAGGTAGACGTCATCAGCGATCTGCAAGGCTCCATCCGGCGACCAGCCGCAGACCAACGTTGATCTGGTGTGCGGCTACAAGGCCCTGCAAAACGACTTTTGAGCATGAGCAGCCTGCTGATCCGCAACGCCAGACACAAGCGGAGTTTGTCGGATCGCCGCACCGCCGCGAAGGGGCCCTCAAGACCGCCAAGAGCTTCGCGGGCAAGCTCCGCTCCCACACAAGCGCTCCTACAGGTTGCGCAGTGTTCCAATTAAACGAGCACTACGTCGGTGTCAGGTACGCGGTTTCACCGGCCCGCAATCCTGTCCCATCCATACCGCCCGCGTCTCCATGCTGCCGTTCTGCTGGATGCCGGTGGCATTGAACGTGCCGCTGACTTTGGTGCTGAACTCGCGGTCACTGACAAAATGCGCCACGCCGGCACCCTGGGCCTTTGGACAACTGAAACGGAATTTCCAATCCGGCCCGTTGCGCTCGGTGACCTGCTGCTGGCAACCCGATTGCGGGTCGGTCAGCGGAATCGATTCGGAAGCCACCTGTTGCGGCGTCAGGCACACCCGCACACCCTCGCCGCCCAAGTTGATTCCCTGCTTCTCCAGCGCCGCGCGCTGCTCCGGGGTGGTGTTCTGTTTCAGCACGCCCATCAGCATGCCGACATCCAGCTGTTGGTTCTCGACCTGCACATTGCTGGAGGTCAGCTCCCACAAACCCGGTTGCAGCACCTGCGCCTGGGCGACAGGAATCATTGAGCCAAGGACAAGGGCCAGGCCCGGCAGACGAAGGTTCATCGAATAGCTCCTAGAGAATGGTTCGTCTTAGACGTCAGAATCATGCGGGGGTTGCGTCAAGAATTAAATAGCGACAATAACGACGGAACATGGTCTGTTAGAGATTGAAGACGCCTGAGCAGGATCGCCCATGGATTATTTTGGCCCACACCTTTTCGCTTATCTGATTGCCCTGATTCATTCCCTTGGCCTGATCGCCGCCATCCACGCCGTGCTGACCGTGCGCACCGCCCAAGGCGCGATCGCCTGGGCCCTGTCGTTGATGTTCATCCCGTACCTGACGCTGATTCCCTATCTGGTCTTCGGCCGCAGCACCTTCGACGCCTACATCAAGGCTCGGCGTCAGGCCAACGTGGAAATGCGCAAGGCCATCGCCGACCTGAACTGGCGCCCCTGGGTCGAAGAGGCCCTGGCCGCGCGCAGCTCCCAGGCCTATGCCTCGCTGCGGGCGATGCCGAAACTGGGGCGCATGCCGTGCCTGACGAACAACCAGGTGCAGTTGCTGATCAACGGCGACGCGACCTTCGAGGCGATCTTCCAGGCCATCGACCAGGCCCGGGAAGCGGTGCTGGTGCAGTTTTTCATTATCCACGACGATCAGCTCGGCCGACGGATGCAGAAAAAGCTCCTGGAAAAGGCCGCTGAAGGCGTGGCGGTCTACGTACTCTATGACCGGATCGGCAGCCATGCCCTGCCCCACACCTACGTCGATACCCTGCGCGAGGGCGGCGTGCAGATCCGCGCGTTCGCCACCCGCAGCGGCTGGCTGAACCGCTTCCAGGTGAACTTCCGCAATCATCGCAAGGTGGTGGTAGTCGACGGCCTGGTGGGCTTCGTTGGCGGGCACAACGTCGGTGACGAGTACCTGGGGGCCAATCCGCCGCTGTCGCCCTGGCGCGACACCCATGTGCAGGTGAGCGGCCCGGTGGTCGCCTGTTTGCAGGAGTCGTTCGCCGAAGACTGGTTCTGGGCCTCGCGCAAACTGCCGCCACTGATCCTGCCGGAGTCCTACCCGGATGACGGCGTACTCTGCCAATTGCTCGCCAGCGGCCCGGCCGACCCGGTGGAAACCTGTTCGCTGTTCTTCGTCGAAGCCATTCATGCGGCTCGGGAACGGGTCTGGATCACCAGTCCCTACTTCATCCCCGACGAAGCAGTGTTCGCCGCCTTGCGCCTGGCGGTGCTGCGCGGCGTGGATGTGCGCCTGCTGCTGCCATCACGTCCGGACCACCGCATCGTCTACGCCGCCTCCAGCCTGTACGCCTTCGAAGCGGTGCGTGCCGGTGTGCGGGTGTTCCGCTACCGTCCCGGCTTCCTGCATCAAAAGGTGGTGCTGGTGGACAACGAGATCAGCGCCATCGGCAGTGCGAACCTGGACAACCGCTCGTTCCGGCTGAATTTCGAAGTGATGTTGCTGACCGTGGACGAAGCCTTCGCCCGGAAAGTCGAACAGATGCTCGAACAGGACTTTGCCCTGGCCCATGAAGTGGCCAAGGACGAAAGCCGCAAAACCCACCGCCTGCAACAGCTCGGCATGCGGGTCGCGCGGCTGATCTCGCCGATCCTCTAGAGATGGACCTCGGCGCAGACATCGCCTGAGGCAGTGTCTGCTCGAGGAGATTAGCGGTAAAGATCGTCGCGGGTCCATGGCAGGTTGTGACTGCCGTCGGCGAAGGCTTTCACCGCCAGGATCTGATGCAGGTTGATCCAGCCTTTTTCGAAGGCGTAGGCACAACCGGCCAGGTACAGCCGCCAGATCCTCAGGGCCCGTTCCGGCACCTCGCGACCCGCCGCCTCCAGGTTGTTTTCCAGGCGCAGGCTCCACTGTTGCAGAGTCCGTGCGTAATGCAGGCGCAGGCTCTCCACGTCGACCACTTCCAGGCCGGCCTCGCTGATTTCGGCGGTGATCATCGACAGGTGCGGCAGCTCGCCATTGGGAAACACATAACGATCGATAAAGTCGCCAGCACCGCGCCCCACCGGGCGTCCATCGGTGTACTTGGCGGTAATCCCATGGTTCATCACCAAGCCACCTTCGCGCACGGCCCCGAAGAGGATCTCGCAATACTGCTTGAGGTTGGCATGTCCGACATGTTCGAACATGCCGACGCTGACCACCTTGTCAAAGCGGCCGTCCTGGGGCAGGTCACGGTAATCGAGCAACTGCAGGTCGACCTTGTCCTGCAACCCCTCGGCGGCCACCCGCTCCTTCGCCAGCGCCAGCTGTTCCTTGCTCAGGGTGATACCGAGCACCTTGACCCCGAATTCCCGTGCAGCATAACGCGCCAGCCCGCCCCAACCGCAGCCGACATCCAGCAGGTACTCGCCAGGCTGCAGGCGCAGTTTGCGGCACAGGTGGCGGAATTTTGCTTGCTGGGCTTCTTCGAGGGTGGCGTCGGTGCTTTCGAAGTAGGCGCAGGAATAGACCATCTCGCGGTCCAGCCAGAGCTGGTAGAAAGCGTTGGAGAGGTCGTAATGATAGGAGATGGAAGCGGCGTCGGTAGCCTTGTCATGGGCCAGGCGCGACGGCAGGTTGTCCCCTTCATCCTCCAGCAGTGCCTGGCTCAACTCGTCGCAGACCCGCACAACGTCGCTGATCGAGCCTTCGAGTTCCAGCTTGCCTTCGACGAAGGCACTGCCCAGCAAGTCCAGCGTCGGATGGGTGAATTGCGCGACCAGTTGTGGGTCCTTCACAACGATGGTGACACTGGGCGTCGGCCCGAGATTGATTTCGTGGCCGTCCCAGAGTCTCAGGCGAAGCGGTAGCTGAAGATTCTGTAAGGCCGGTGGAAGTTGCGCGAGCATGAGTAATCCCCCTTGTTTCAGACGTCTGAATTAAGGGTAGCGCATTCACAGGAACTGTCAGCCTATTGAGATAATAGACTCGAACTATGGGGTTTGCCCGCCACCGCCCCTGTGGGGAATGGGTGCGTCAAGAAGTGTGGCGTTGGCAGACCAGACCGTCGCTCACCCACTGTTTGAGCCAACTGACCGCTTGCAAGGGCGCCCCCTCTTTGAGAGTGGCCGCCAGCTCGGCGCACAGTTCGGCGAAACTCCAACCGGCCCGCACCATGCAGCTCAGCGCCTGGGCTTCTGCCGGCTCAAGGCTACGATAGTGGCAGACCAGGCCGGCACGCCAGACCAGGCAGACCTGGGGCTGTTCCAGCTCAAGACTGTCGGGAAACTCCGCCTCGGCCTTCACCGCCCGCCACATCGCCAGGCTGTTGAACCGGCCATCGAGCCACTGGACGCTGGGCACCAGCTCCAACCGCAGCGTCGGCCAGGCCTCCGCCGCCAGACTGGCCATGGCCACCAGGGTCAGGGGCTCGCCCGGCAAGGCATCAAAAGCCAGGGTAAAGGCCCATTCCAGGCAAATCAGTTCTGCCAGGGGCGCACTCTGTTCCGGCACCAGATGGCGCAGGACAAAAGCCTCGAAGCCTGCACCGAGCCAGCGCAGGCTGTAATGGGACGATGGACATTCGCGCAGATAGGCCGCGGTCAGTGCATCGAATTCATCGTCACCCAGCCAGCTCCAGACCGTGGGAAAATCGCTGCGCAGGGCTTCCTGCAAACGGGCGCGGTAGGCATTGTGGTAAATGGCCAGGCCGGTCGCCACATCCAGGCTCGGCCCACCGATCAGGCTGGCGCCCAATGCCGCGTCGGCGCTGGCATCGTCCCCCAGCAGGTAACGCTCAAAGGCCAGCTGCCAGTCGTTCAGGCGCATAAAGACCTCCGCGCCAGGGCAGCACCGCCCAACTCACGGGCCTTGCCCAGTTCATCCACCAGGTCGGCCAGCGGCGGGAAGTGATCGTCGCGTTCCAGCAAGGTTGCCACCGGGCCCAGGTGTTCGAGGGTCCGTTGATAAAGCGCCCAGACCGGATCGCAGACCGGATGATCATGGGTATCGATCACATAGTCGCCATAGTCGGCATGCCCGGCCAGGTGCAATTGCCGGATCTTGCGCGCCGGCAGGCTGTGGATAAAAGTCCAGGGATCAAAACCGTGATTGCGGCCGCTGACATAGACATTGTTCACGTCCAGCAACAGCTCGCAGTCGCTCAGGCGACTCAGGGCTTCGAGAAACTCCCACTCGGAAAATTCATCGGACGCGGCACGCACATAGCTGGAGACATTCTCCAGCACCAGTGGCTGCTGCAGCACGTCCTGCACCTGACGGACCCGGGCCGCCACGTAGTACAGGCTTTCTTCGGTGTAAGGCAGCGGCAGCAGGTCATGCAACTGATGGGCGTTGCCGCGGCTCCAGCACAGATGGTCGGAAATCCACGCGGGATTGACCCGCCCGGCCAGTTGCTTGAGTTGTTTGAGGTAATGCATATCCAGCTCATGGGGCCCGCCGATGGACAGCGACACGCCATGCATCACCAGCGGATAGCGTTCGGCGATGGCATCCAGGTAATACAGCGCCTTGCCACCCTGGACCAGGTAATTCTCGGAAACGATCTCGAACCAGTCCACGGCGGGCGACTGTTCGAGGATTTCCTGGTGATAGTGACTGCGCAAACCCAGGCCATAACCCAGGCAGGAACGGGAAGCGGACATACTGGACTCCTTGCGAAAGTGTCCGCAGCGGCATCGGGGGCCGACCGCTGCGGGAGCACTCGGTCGTCGCTTATTCGCCGACTTTGCCGTGCTCTTTATCACAGGTCGCTTGAGTCGTGATCTTGAAGCCCTGGCCTTTGCACGAACCCATTCCTTTGCAAGCGTGGTCCTTGGTCTTGCAGTCGTTCTGGCCTTTGCAGGCGTTGATGCCGTAGCAGTGAACCTGAGCGTCGGCAGCCGAGGCCTGGGTGACGACACCGGCAAACATAGTGGCGGCGGCAAGAGCGAGTACGGCACCGGCAGCGGCGGTTTTGATCGACATGTTTTTATCCTCGAAAATACATTGGGGGTATCGGTCCGAACGGAATGTTCAGTCTCGACATGGCACTAGAGAGCGGTCGTCGCCCGCTGTTACAGCCCCTTGCAATTTTTTTTGAAAATAATCCTCGCCGCCCCTCCCCCTCATCGACCGGCCGTTCCTGCCAGGGATCACCTGCTGAAGTATTGCGTGACTACATAACAAAAATTTCCTAACAAGGAATAATGAGAGCATTAGTCGAGGGGTGTAACCCGTATATTAATTAATCCAACAATACGGAAAACACTGACATTGATTTATCTGATATCCCACTGTTCGAAACAACCAGAAAAATTACCACCGGTTAACCAAGTGCCCATGTAACAAAATTCAACATCTGCGTGACTTGATTGGTAACCTGGCAATGACTAACATCCCTCTGACTTCAAATAACCCTTGCCGGTTCATTAAAAATCTTCGTAACTTTCCGTATTGAAAAGCCTTCGCCGAGGGTTCCGCACCGTGCCTAACCCCTTGAGTGGGCAGCTCGATACCCCGAAAACCTTATTTATCCTCGTACGCTTGCCAACCCACGGGGCCAGATAACTTATAACTATATGTCACCCCCTTAAAACACTTGACCCCCTTTGTGCGCGCCGCCGACTAATAATATGCCCAACACTCGGCGCGCACACTTGAGCGACGGAGCCGCCATGAGCCATACCTTGAGTGAATACCATTATTTTCAACGCCCATTGGGGACTGCCCCTGGTACGGAGACTTCCAGTTGCCTGACCATCAATCAACCGGGCTCGCCCCTGGGCCTGAGCAACCTGCTGGACTTGATCAGTCATGAGATCAGCCGGGAAAACAATCAGCAGATTCACCGACTCACCTTCAAAAGCGGCCAGACACTTTGCATAAAGGCCGACTCGCAACTGACCACCGTCCGGGGCCGGCGAATCAATTTTCACGCCGACTCGACGTACCCCTACACCACCTTTCTGGACGATCCGGCCCGTGCCGGCAGCAATAAAACATCCCCCAGGTGACGCCGCGCCCTCCCGCTCCCATCGGCGCTTCAGCCTTGACCAACGTTGCGCACAAGGACAATATTATTATCATAATATTTATAAGGCCTATTTTTGTCCTTCTTCCTCAACGTGGTGTCTCCCGGGAGAACAGTCATGAGCAGCTACGACGTCGTCATCATCGGGGGCGGGCCAGGGGGCTACAACGCCGCCATTCGCGCCGGCCAGTCGGGTTTGAAGGTCGCTTGCGTGGAGGCACGCGCGACCCTCGGCGGAACCTGCCTGAACGTCGGCTGCATGCCGTCCAAGGCCCTGCTCCATGCGTCCGAACTCTATGAGGCGGCGCTGGGCGGCGAGTTCGCCAACCTCGGGATCGAGGTCAAGCCCCGCCTCAATCTCGCGCAGATGATGAAACAGAAAGACCAGAGCGTGGCCGGGCTGACCCAGGGCATCGAATACCTGTTTCGCAAGAACAAGGTCGAGTGGATCAAGGGTTGGGGGCGGATCGCCGGCCCCGGCAAGGTCGTGGTGAGCGCGGCCGATGGCAGCGAAAGCACCTTGCAGGCCAAGGATATCGTGATTGCCACCGGTTCCGAGCCGACGCCGCTACCGGGCGTCGATATCGACAACCGGCGCATCCTCGACTCCACCGGCGCGCTGTCGTTGCCGGAGGTACCCAAGCACCTGGTGGTGATCGGTGCCGGGGTCATCGGCCTGGAACTGGGCTCTGTGTGGCGTCGGCTCGGTAGCCAGGTCACGGTCGTGGAGTACCTGGACCGGATCTGCCCCGGCATCGACCTGGAGGCCGGCACGGCTTTGCAACGTTCGTTGAGTAAACAAGGCATCCGCTTCCTGCTGGGTTCCAAGGTCACCAGTGCCATCAGCTCGGCGACCGGCGCGCAGTTGCGCGTGGAACCGGCGGCCGGCGGCGAAGCGCAGTTGATCGATGCCGATTACGTGCTGGTGGCCATCGGGCGTCGTCCATTCACTCAAGGGCTCGGGCTGGAAAGCGTGGGGCTTTCCACCGACCAACGCGGCATGCTGGTCAACCAGGGCCACCGCACGGAGGCTGCGGGAGTCTGGGTGATCGGCGATGTCACCAGCGGTCCGATGCTCGCCCACAAGGCCGAAGACGAAGCCATGGCCTGCATCGAGCAGATCGTCGGCAAAGCCGGCGAGGTCAACTACGCACTGATCCCTAGCGTGATCTATACCCGGCCGGAGCTGGCCAGTGTCGGCAAGACCGAAGAACAGCTCAAGGCCGAAGGCCGCGCCTACAAAGTCGGGAAATTCCCCTTCAGCGCCAACAGCCGGGCCAAGATCAACCACGAGACCGAGGGTTTCGCCAAGGTCCTGGCGGATGAGCATACCGACGAAGTCCTTGGCGTGCATCTGGTAGGCCCGAGCGTCAGCGAGATGATCGGCGAGTACTGCGTGGCCATGGAGTTTTGCGCCTCGGCCGAAGACGTCGCCCTCACCTGCCATCCGCATCCGACCCGCTCCGAAGCCCTGCGCCAGGCGGCAATGAACGTCGAAGGCCTGGCCACGCAGATCTGAGTCAGTCAGGCAGGTGATCCAACGGCAGCGGTCCGGGCGCCTTCACCGCCTGGATCGCGAAGTTGCTACGGATATCACGCACACCGGGCAAGCGCAGCAGTTGGCCATTGAGGAAGCGCTCATAAGCCCGCAGATCGGGCACCACTACTTGCAGCAGGAAGTCCGACTCGCCGGACACCAGGAACGCCGAGATCACCTGGGGCAAAGCCATGACCGCCAGGCGAAACGCCTCGGCCTCAGCCTCGTGGTGCCGCTCGACCTTGACCCCGACAAACACGGTCAAACCCAACCCGACTTCATCGCGGTCCAGGTTCACCTGGTAGCCGCGAATCACCCCCGCCTCCTCGAGCATGCGCACCCGCCGCAGGCACGGTGAGGCCGAGAGGCCGATCTCGGCGGCCAGCTCGACATTGCTCAGGCGTCCGTCCCGTTGCAAAGCCGCGAGGATTTTACGGTCATAGGCATCGAATTTTATTTTTGGCATATCCAACTACTCAACTCGACTGTAATGGCAGAAAACACCAATTCTAAGCCTTTCATAAGTTTAATACGCAAGCACCTGCCCTGGTCTTCCGACATAGACTTTTCTCCGGTTATCCCCTCTTGGAGAAACGGCACGATGCTCCTCTACCTGTTCGCACTGGCGATGGTTTATCTGCTCCCCGGCCCTGACATGATTCTGCTGCTGCAAACCGGCGCCCGCCATGGCCGCAGCCAGGCCCTGACCACCGCCCTCGGCCTGGGTATCGCCCGCGCCTGCCATGTAGCGCTTGCGGCCCTGGGCCTGGCGGCGCTGTTCAAGGCCGCGCCGTGGACCTTCGACATCGTGCGCCTGGCAGGCGCCGCCTACCTGCTGTGGCTTGGCGTACGCATGCTGCGACCCGGGTCGCTGGCGTTGTTGAGCGCTGATCACGAGGGCGCCCAACGCACCCTGGGCTGGCGCGCCGCCCTGCAACAGGGAATGCTCACCAATCTTCTGAATCCCAAGGCATTGCTGTTCTGCTCGGTGCTGCTGCCGCAATTCATCGATGCCCATGCCGGCCCGGTAGCCCCGCAGTTCCTCGGGCTCGGCGCGACCCTGGTGGCCGTCGGGCTGTTGTTCGACAGTTGTTATGCCCTGGCCGGCGCCTGGATCGGCCAATGGCTGGACAAGAGCCCACGGGCGCAACGCCTGCAGCAATGGCTGTTCGGCGGCCTGTTGATCGGTTTTGCCGTCCGATTGGCGTTTATCCAGCAAGCCTGATGTCTGGACCGCCTTACTCCTGACACAACACCGACCTTGCCGGCGATGAGGCTCGTGAGTCTTGCATCGCCTTGACGGCCGCCCTCGCCAGCAAGCCGGCTCCCACACAGGACATACCCCGCCGAGGATGCAACGTCGTACAAAAGAAACGCCGTTAGCAGGTGAGCCAAAGGCGTTTTTCTTATACATTTTGCTTTCTACTTTCCTGGACACGTTCTCCCATCATGACCAGCACGCTCGATCGTCTTATCGCCGGCACACCGATTCTCTATGCGGGTAACCGGGTTTCCCCGGTGCCGCCGGAATTGGCCGAGCGTTTCCAACCGGGCGATCATCTGCTGGTGGACCAGGCCAGCGGCGAACTGCTGCTGATTCCCCACGCCGTGCAACAGCTCGCAACCCAGGCCATCGACACGGCACAGGGCGCGTTCACGACCCTGGCTCAAGTCTCGGACGCAGCCATCAGCCAGTTCTTCGACCTGTTCGCCCAGCATCTTGAGGCCCCGGCTTGCTGGGCATTGATCGAGGCCGCGAACCAGGCCGATATCGCCCAAGCCAAGGCCCGCGGGCGCTCCACTACCCGTCTGCTGGCGAGCGAGGCCATGCGTCGCGACATGATCGCCGGGCTGCGGGCCTGGCGTGATGCGCCGCTGATTCGCGGTCGGGTCCGCGAGTCCGTGGAACATGAGGGCTGGAAGGTCGAACAGGTCGTCGCGCCCTTGGGCGTGGTGGCGTTTGTCTTTGAAGGTCGACCCAATGTGTTTGCCGACGCCGCAGGCGTCCTGCGTACCGGCAACACCGCCGTGCTGCGGATCGGCAGCGATGCCCTCGGCACGGCCCAGGCGATAGTCCGCCATGCACTCGATCCGGCGCTGCACGAAGCCGGGTTGCCGGCGGGTGCGGTGTCCCTGGTGGAAAGCAGCGACCGGGCGGCGGGCTGGGCCATGTTCGCCGACCGTCGCCTGTCCCTGGCGGTGGCGCGGGGCTCGGGCCACGCGGTGAAACAGCTTGGCGGTATTGCCCAGCAGGCTGGCACAGTGGTCAGCCTGCACGGCACCGGCGGCGCGTGGCTGGTGGCCCATCAGGACGCCGACGCCGAGCGTTTCGCCGAAGTGGTGCGCAACTCCCTGGATCGCAAGGTGTGCAACACCCTCAATGTCTGCGTGATCCATCGCCAGCGCGCGGCTGAACTGGTGCCGTTGTTCCTCGATGCACTAAAAGCTGCCGGCGAGGCTCGCGGCCAGCGCTGCAAGCTGCATATCGTCAGCGGCGATGAAGGCGTGCTGCCCGCCGAGTGGTTGCAAGCGCGGGTACAGGTCCAGCGTGCCGAAGGTTATGAGGAAGAAGCCCAAACCGAGTCACTGCCCGAAGACCAGTTGGGCCGTGAGTGGGAATGGGAAGAGACGCCGGAAGTCAGCCTGAAAATCGTCGATGACCTGGATCAGGCGGTTGCCCTGTTCAACCGGTACAGCCCGCAGTTCACCGTGTCGCTGATCAGCGCCGAACGTGATGCCCATGACTACTTCTACAACAGCATCAATGCGCCCTTTGTCGGCGATGGCTTCACCCGCTGGGTCGATGGCCAGTACGCGCTGAACAAGCCGGAGCTAGGGCTTTCGAACTGGGAAAACGGGCGCTTGTTTGCCCGTGGGGCGATCCTCTCCGGGGATGGGGTGTTTACCTTGCGTAGTCGGATGAGCCAGATCGATACCAGCCTGCGGCGCTGAAAGCCGTTACAGATCCAACACCAGCGGTTCCGTGCTTTGCGCCGGAATCGCGCAACAAATCAGCACCTGCCCCTCGCCCGGCAACTCCGCGGGCGGCTGCGGATAATGTACCTGCCCGCTGATCAAGCGCGTGCTACAGGTTCCACAGGACCCGCCCCGGCAACTGAACTCCGGCTGCAAGCCGCGGCTTTCCGCCAAGACCAGCAGGCTCTCGCCTTCCGGCTCCCAGCGTGCCTCCTTGCCCGAACGATAGAACACCACCGGCACCGACTGCGTTGCCGCCGGCGGCTGCTCGATTGGCGGTGCACCCGGATCCTGGCGTCGGCGCAATGTCGAAGGGCCAAAAGTCTCCGCATGAATATGCTCATCGCGGATATCCATATCCCGCAGTTGATCGTACAGCCCCTGGGTAAAGCCACCCGGGCCGCACAGGACGAAATCCACCGAGTCATAGTCATCAATAGTCAGCACGGCCTTCAACACCTCGACATCGAGTCGGCCTTGCAGATGGTAATCCTCACCCGGCACTGCCTGAGGCTCCGGTTGACTCAGCAAGCGCACCACCTGAACCGTATCGCCCGCACGTTCCATCAGTTCATCCAGCTCGACCCGAAACGGCAGCTCCGCCAACGACCGGGCACTGTGGAACAAAACCGTGGGCCGCATCCGCCGGGTACGCTTGCCCTGATACACCACCTCCCGCAACATCGATAACAGGGGTGTAATCCCCACCCCCGCCGCCAGTAATACCAGCGGACGCTGCTCATGGGTTGCCACAGTGAAATGCCCCTGCGGCGCGCGCGTCTCAAGCACATCACCGACCTTGAGCTGGTCGTGCACATGGGACGACACCCGACCGTCGCGCTTGACGCTGATCCGGCAGAACGCATCCGAAGGAGCGCCCGACAGGCTGTAGGTACGAATCTGCGTCTGCCCGCCCAGATCGAAACGCAGCGGCAGATGCTGCCCGGCCTGAAACATCGGCAACCCCGCCCCATCCGTCGGCTCAAGGTACAGCGAACGAATGTTGCTGCTTTCCTCGACAATCCGGCTGATCCGCAATGGCCGCCAAGCGTTGCCCAGTGCTTCGGCTTGCAAGCGCGCAGCCGCCTGATCCCAATTGCCGGTCATCAGGCTGTTGGGTGAAAAGCCCTCGAACTTCCAGCGCAAGGTCGAAGCCGCCGGACGCCGCACACAATGTTCCACGTGGAACGTCCACAAACGTTCGGCGCCCTGAAAGGCTTTCACCAGCGGCCCGTCGAGGATAACTTCGGTGCGCCCACTGAGCTGCAGCAGGTCACCCGTATTGAAATCGATAAACAACAGGCCCGCATGGGGATTGATCAGCAGATTGCCCAGGGTGTTGAAGTGCAGATTGCCGGCGAAATCCGGAATGGTCAGGCAGTCGCCCTCGATCCGGACAAAGCCGCTTTGCCCGCCGCGATGGGAGACATCCACGGAGCGAGCGCCGTCGATATCCACATAGCTGGCGACAAAGAACGTATCGGCGGCATGGATCATTGCCGCTGCCTCGGCGTCCAATCCGTGGGAACGATGAACGACTTGCGTGGCAGGGTCCGGCGCGGGCACCCGTTCGAACTGACGCAACTGGATGTACTGCGGACAGTTGCCGAAGGCATGTTCCACAGCCACTCTCAGGGTTTTTCCAGTCAGCGCCGCCACACGCCCATTGATACGGTTGCGTCGCCGGGTATGCAGCTCCATTCCCAGCAAGCCGATGGCCGCGCCGGCTCGCAGGGCTGAATAGGTGGGGTCCGCAACCTGTGGAAAACTCGCCACCTGCAACAACCTGGGATCGGGAGAAAAGGCAAAACCCGGCTCGCCCTCAAACAGGCTCGCCCAGGGATTGCCCTGATCGTCGACAGTACCGAACAGCAGGAACGGCAACTGGCGATAAAAGTCACGATGCTGGTCCGGCATGTAGTCACGGATCACCCTCGGACCGAGTTCAGCCATCCGTTCGGCGACACCGACCAGGGTCTGCATCTGCAGTTCACCGGTGTGCCAGGGTGACACGCTGGATGTGTTCATCGCGACTTCTCCACGGGAAACCCTCCCGACCGAAGTGGACGGGAGGTTTCATCAACCTCAGGCGGTCTGTAATCCGGCGATGGTCCGCGGCATCGGCACAAAGCCCGGCAAGGCTTCGATCCGCGCCAACCAGGCCCGTACATTGGGGTAGTCCGCCAGCGAGACATTGCCTTCCGGCGCATGGGCGATATAGCTGTAGCCGGCGACATCGGCGATGGTCGGTGTGTCACCCACCAGATAAGACGATTGGTTCAGTTCCTGCTCGACGACCTTGAGCAAGGCATGGGAACGGCTGATCGCTTCCTCGGCGTCAAAGGGCGCACCGAACACCGTGATCAGCCGGGCCCGGGCCGGGCCGAAGGCAATCGGCCCGGCCGCCACCGACAGCCAGCGTTGCACCCGGGCGGCGCCCAGCGGATCGGTGGGCAACCAGCGGCCTTGCCCATACTTGAGTGCCAGGTACACCAGAATCGCCGCAGAGTCGGCGAGAATCAGCCCTTGATCATCGATCACCGGTACTTGGCCGAAAGCATTCAGGGCCAGGTATTCCGGGGTTTTATGAGCACCGCTGGGCAGGTCCACATGAATCAGCTCCACCGGCAGGCCGAGCAGGGACAACATCAGTTCAGCACGATGGGCGTGACCTGAGCGGGAAAAGTTGTAGAGCTTGATGGGGGTCTGGGACATGGCGGGACTCCACGGGGGCGGAAGCGCAACCCGGGATGGTTCGCGCTGATGGAGTGATCTTGCTCCTTCAGCGAAAACAACAGAATCACCAGAAACGGCAATCCATTCTTTCAAAAATTGAAATGCTCATCAGCCATTCAGGTTCGGGTGTTCGCGCAAGGCAGCGACCATGAAGTCGACAAAACTGCGCACCCGTACGGAGACCTTGCGGCCTCCCTGATACACCACATGGATCGGTAGCGGAGGAAACTCGAAGTCTTCCAGCACGACCTCCAGCTCCCCGGCCGCCAGCTTGTCCGCCACTTGATAGGACAACACCCGGGTCAGACCAAGACCCAGGCAGGCGGCGTGGATCGCCGCCCGATTCGCCGTCAGCGCCAATCGTGGTTCCAGGCGGATGCTCAAGGGTTTGTCGCCATCGAGGAATTGCCAACTCCTGACCTGAGAAGCCGAGGCGGCCATGACGATCTGCGCCTGGCGCAATTCGTCTGGATGCACGGGACGGCCTCGTTGCTCCAGATAGGCCGGTGAAGCGCAGACTACTCGGCGCACCTGCCCTACCCTGACGGCGTGGTAACCACTGTCGGGCAATTCGCCGATCCGCACCGCGACATCGATCCCGTCCTCGACCATGGGCACCACGCGGTCCAACAGCAACGCGTTGATATCCACTGCCGGATACTGCTCCAGGTAACGCACCATCACCGGCGTGACGTACAACTCGCCGAACAGCACTGGCGCGGTCATGGTCAGTTGCCCGCTGGGGTGGGCATGGCTGTCGGCGGCCGAGGCTTCGGCTTCCTCCATCGCGGCGAGGATGCGCCGGCAGTCTTCCAGATAACGTTGCCCGGGCTCGGTCAGGTGCACATTGCGCGTGGTACGCACGAGCAACTGGGCACCAATGCGTTTTTCCAGCGCCGCCACCGCCTGGGTGACGCTCGGTGCCGAGAGACTCAAACGCCGCGCCGCCGCCGCGAAGCCCTGCTCCTGGGCGACGGCGACGAACACCTGCATTTCCTGGAATCTGTCCATGGATGGGTTTGCTCGCTGCTACGGAGGGTCGCGCTGACTATGCAGGCAGCTCGGACAGGAATGCCAGCAGTGCCTCGTTCACGAATGTCGGGTTTTCAATACTGGAGATATGGCCGGCCTCCGCTATCCCGATGTACTTGCAACCGATCAGCTCGGCCATCTCTCGGGCCTCGCTCGGTGGCCGAGGCTTGTCCTGCTCGCCACACATCACCAGGGTGCTGCCGGCATCCAACGCCGCCAGCGCGGCCAGGCGATCGTCCCGACCGAAGATCAGCCGTCCCAGCGGTACGACGCTGTCGCGCAGACGCTCGTCCGACCAGGTCGCCAGGGATGTGCGAAACGCCTGATAGTACGGCAGTTGCGGATCGATACCCGACCTGAAGAAAATCGGCACGATTGCATCGAGCAACGGTGGTGGAACACTGCCGGCGTCCTCGATCATCTTCAGCATCGAGAAGTAATACTGTTGGGTCGGCGCCGGCTCTGCACCGGCATAGGTGTCCATCAACACCAGGCCGCGAACGCGCTCGGGCGCCGCCAGGGCCAGGCGAGCGCCCCACATGCCGCCGACCGACAGGCCGACCAGGGTGAAACGCTGAATTTCCAGATGATCGAGCAAGGCCAGTACCTGCTTGGCCAGATCGTCGAGGCTACGGGTGTTCTCCGGCAACGGCCCTGACTGCCCATGGCCCCAGAGTTCCGGCACGATGATCCGATAGCGTTGCGACAGCGCCGCGACCTGCGGGGCCCACATGCCGCTGTCCCAGAGGTAGCTGGAGCCCAGCACCACCACCTCGCCCACGCCCTGGTCGAGGAAATGCAGCGGTTGTCCATCGATCGTCACAAACGGCATTGAATTCCCCTTCGCTAATGGATGAAACAACGAGTGCCCAGGCCCCTTGCACTCGGAATCAAGAGATTCGGACAGCGTTGCCTGCACGCGTTCAAATGTCCAGAGGCAGATCGCAGGGACAAAAAAGCCGCCTTTCACAGACTGTGTGAAAACCTAGCAATCTGCTGGCCGGTTAAAGAAAATGCCCGTATCGCAAGATA
>NZ_JALLIX010000002.1 GCF_023242365.1 Pseudomonas sp. MWU13-2100 | reverse complement strand
GCCGTTGCGGCGGGTGGACATGAACAGGACCATGAAGTCTTGCACCGCACCGGCCAGCACCACGCCGGCAATCAGCCACAGCGTACCGGGCAGGTAGCCCATCTGCGCCGCCAATACCGGTCCGACCAGCGGTCCGGCGCCGGCGATAGCCGCGAAGTGGTGACCGAAAAGAATGTGTTTGTTGGTCGGCACATAGTCCAGGCCATCGTTATTGATGACGGCGGGGGTGGCGCGACTGGGGTCGAGCTGCATCACCTTGTTGGCGATAAACAGGCTGTAGTAGCGGTATGCGACGAGGTAGATAGCGACTGCGGCGACTACGATCCAGAGGGCGTTGATGGCTTCGCCGCGGCGCAGGGCCACGACACTCAGCGCAAACGCTCCCAGGACAGCCACGGCAAACCAGGCGAGGTGTTTAGCCAGACGGTTCATTGCGTGTCTCCTGCCAACAGCCGGTAGACTGTGGCGGTAATTTTTATAATTGTGTCCGCTGTGCGGAGCTGGCCCAATATCCGTGTATGCCGTCAACAAAAGTATCCGCACGACTACGTACGCAGCCTCTACGTAGTTCTACTGAGAGCCCCGGGATTCGCCATGCAGCTCAAGCACAAAATCGTCGCCCTGGGAATCTTGCCCCTGGTCCTGGCTATCGCGGTCATCTGCGCCCTGGTGATATCCCTGAACCGCCAATTGGGCGACCAGCAGGCGCAACTGATCGAAGACAGTATCCTGGCGAGCAAGCGTGCGGAACTGAAAAACTACGTCGAAATGGCGCAGAGCCTGATCGCACCGCTCTATGACGACGGCAAGGGCGACGCCCACGCCCAGCAGCAAGTGCTGGAAGAGCTGCGCCAGCTCAGCTTCGGGATCAATGGCTACTTCTTCGTCTACGACCGTCAGGGCCGCAGCCTGATGCACTCGCGCCAGTCCGAGCTGGTAGGCCAATACCTGTGGGACATGAAGGACCCCCACGGCTTGCCGGTGATCCAGGCGTTGCTGAAAAGCGCTGAGTCGGGAGAGGGCTTTCAACGCTACGCCTGGAACAAACCCTCGACCGGGCAGGTGACCGACAAGCTCGCTTATGTGGTGATGCTGGACCGCTGGGGTTGGATGCTCGGAACCGGCATCTATCTTGAGGATGTCGAGCGCGCCACCCAGCAGGCCCGTGACGAGGTGGCCCAGGGCATCCGCAAGACGATGCTGGCGATCGCCGTGGTTGCCCTGGTGGCGGTGCTGCTGGTCTTTGCCAGCGGCATGACCCTGAACGTCAGCGAGCATCGCCTGGCTGACAAGAAACTGCAGCGTCTGACCCAGCGCATCGTCAGTTTGCAGGAGGAAGAGCGCTCACGGGTTTCCCGTGAACTGCACGACGGTATCAGCCAGGTACTGGTGTCCATCAAGTTTCAGTTCGAACTGGCCAGCCATGTGCTGGAGAAAGGGCAGGAGCAGGGCCTGGACATTTTAAGGGAAGCCGTCGAGCGCCTGGGAGAAGCGATTGGCGAGGTGCGCAGCCTCTCCCATGATCTGCGCTCGTCCTTGCTCGACACCCTGGGCTTGCCCGCGGCGATTGGTCAGCTCGCCGCCGAGTTCGAGCAGCGCAGCGGGCTGGTGGTGACCTACGATAACAGCGAATTCGATTGCCAACTGGTCGAGGGGCTGCCGGTCTCGTTGTTTCGCATCGTGCAGGAAGGCCTGACCAATATTGAACGTCACGCACAGGCGCAGAATGTTTCCATTACCCTGTGCGGGTCCGCCGAGTCCGTACGGCTGACGGTGATTGATGATGGTATCGGTTTCAACGTTGCTCAGGTCGAGCGGCGTCACTCCGGCATTGGCCTGCGTAATATCCGTGAACGGGTCGAGCATTTTGGTGGGCGCTTCGAGCTGGTCTCGACGCCGGGAAGAAGTGTGCTGGACGTGCTGCTGCCGCTTAAAATGCCCGCTACAAAGTACTGACTCAGCCCACAACAAGAGCGAGCGTCCCTGATGAGCCTGCTGTATCCAATCCGCGTCGCCCTGGTCGACGATCACTCCCTGGTCCGGGATGGGATCAAGGCCCTGCTGGCGATCATGCCCGCCCTGGAAGTGGTGGGCGAAGCCGAGAGCGGCGCCGAAGCCCTCGAGATGGTGAAGCGCTGCCAGCCGGACCTGCTGCTGGTGGATATCGGTCTGAAGGACATGAACGGACTCGAGCTGACTCGGGTGTTGAGCAAGACGTATCCGTTGCTGAAGATTCTGGTCCTCAGCATGTACGACAACACCGAGTATGTAAGCGAGTCGGTGCGTTCCGGCGCCAGTGGTTATGTGCTGAAGAATTCGCCTTCACGGGAAATCATTGCCGCCATCGAGGCCATCGCCAGCGGCGGGACCTTCTACAGTGCCGCGATCGCACAACGGCTGATCGCCGACAAGCCCGCCGATAACGAGCTGACACCGCGCGAGAGCCAGGTGCTGCGCAAGATGGTCGAGGGCATGAACAACAAGGAAATGGCCCGGGAGCTGGACATCAGCGTGCGCACGGTGGAGACCCATCGCTTGAGCATCCGCCGCAAGCTCAACATTGACAAGCCCGCCGCCCTGGTCAAGTACGCGATTGACCATGGGATCATTTCGCACTGAGGTCACTCAAGATCGCGTCATAACGGCATAAGACGGGTGCGGTAGTATGTGGCCATTACGACGGAGAACGGTTATGCCCTATGAGTTGGATAATCGCTTGGTGATTGGCGTGGCATCGAGCGCCGTGTTTGATCTCAGTGCTTCGGATGCGGTGTTCAAGAGCCAGGGGGAGGAGGAGTATCGGAAATTCCAGGAACGCAAGCTGGACGAGCCGTTGCCCAAAGGGATCGCCTTTCCTTTTATCAAGCGCTTGTTGTCTCTGAATGACTTGAGTGCCGATCCGGAAGATCCCCTGGTGGAAGTGGTCCTGCTGTCCAAGAACGACCCGGACACGGGACTGCGCGTCATGCGAACCATTGATCACTATGGGCTCGGGATGACGCGGGCGATCTTCATGCAGGGCAAGTCGCCTTACGAATACATCCCTGCGTTGAATATTGCGCTGTTTCTCTCGGCCGACAAGACGGACGTGGATGCGGCCATCAAGGCCGGGTATCCGGCGGGGCAGGTCATGGACTCAAAGGCCGATGATGACGAGGCCGACGATACCCTCAGGATCGCCTTCGACTTTGATGGCGTCCTGGCGGGGGATGAGTCCGAGTCGGTAATGCAGACGTCCGGGCTGGAGGGATTTCACGCCCATGAAGTCAAGAATGTCGCGCAGCCCCACAACCCCGGGCCGCTCAAGGAGTTCTTTGTTCGTATCGCGAAGATCCAGTCGGAAGAAGAGAAATACAAGGCGCAGAACGCGGATTACAAGAATCGCCTGAGGGTTTCCATTGTTACCGCCCGCAGTGCGCCGTCCCACGAGCGCGCGCTGAATACGCTGAAGAGTTGGGGAGTCATGGCCAATGACGCCTTTTTCCTCGGAGGCATCGAAAAGGGGCGGGTACTGGCGGTGTTGAAACCGCATATTTTCTTCGACGACCAGTCGGGCCATCTTAAAGCCGCCAGCGCGGTCGTGCCCTCCGTGCATATCCCATTCGGTGTGACTAATCAGCCGAAGGCTCAATGAGCGGTGGCTCTTCCCGGGGCAGACGCAAGGTGAAGCGCGCCCCACCTTCCGGGCGGGTAACCCCCAGTATGGTGCCTCCATGGGCCTGGGCAATGGCTTTGCAGATGGCCAGGCCCAGACCGACGCCCGGAATCGAGTTTTCCTTTTTGCCGCGTACGAATTTACTGAAGATGGTTTCTTCATGACCGCGCGGCAAGCCCGGGCCGTCATCGGCCACCCATAACTCGATAGTCTCAGACGTAGTCCTTGCCCCCACGTGGATGGGCGTTTGCGGCGGCGTGTAGTTGACGGCGTTTTCGATCAGGTTGATCAGCAGGCGTTCAATCAGTGCTCCGTCGATACGAACCGCGGGTATATCGTCATCCAGGGCAACCTGCACGGGATGATTGCCGAGGATTGGCTGCAGGGCTTTCAGGGCGCTGCCCAGCACGTCCTTGATCGGCTGCCACTGTCGGTTCAGCGCCAGCTTGCCGGACTCCAGATGGGCCATGTCCAGAAGGTTGTTGACCAGGGTATTCATGTGCAGCGCAGATTCTCCGACGGCGCTGGCGATCCGTGCGGCGTCGCCCGACAGGGGAGGGCTTGTCTGTTTGAGGTCTGCGGTGAGTCCCACCAGGACTGACAGGGGCGTTCGCAGGTCATGGGAAATGGCCGCCAGCAGTGAGTTGCGCAAGCGCTCGGATTCCATCTGAACCGTGGTGTCCTGGGCCACATTGACGTAGTGGATTCTTTCGAGGGAGATCGCCAGCAATGAACTGCAGGTGTCGAGCAGCCGCCGCTGTTCCGGTACCACCAGGCGGCTGGCGTCTCGCGGCTGCACCGCCAGTACCCCGCGCACCCGCATGGGCGCCGACAAGGGTAGATAAAGCGTGGCGCTAGAAGGCAGGGTGTCGGTGCCATAACCGGCCGGTTCGGTTTTATCGTAAGACCACTGGGCAATGGCAATGTCGACCTGAGGGGGATCGCCGATGATCATCGGGGCTTGCAGTTTGTTGTCGTCGTCAGCCACCAGCAGGGCGGATCGTGCGCCAAACTCGGCGGCCAGAAAACGTGCGCCGATCTCCGCGACTTGTTCGGTCATCAAGGCCGCCGACAACAAACGTGACATCTCGTACAACGCCCGCATGCGATCTTCGCGGCGTTGTGCCACTCGTGCCTGGTAGGTCAGGCCGGCAGTCATCTGGCCGATCACCAGGGCGACAACCAGCATGACACAAAAGGTCACCAGGTACTGGACATCGGCAATGGCGAATGAATAACGCGGCGACACAAAGAAGAAGTCGAAGGACGCCACGGACAGGAAGGCCGCCAGAACCGCCGGGCCGCGACCAAAACGCACCGCCGCGGCAACGACGGCGAGCAGGAAGATCATGACGATATTGGCCTGCTCCAGGATCTGGGCCAGGGGCATGGCCGCGAGGGTCGTCAGGATGCAGAGTGCCACGCTCCAGAGACAGGGTTGCAACACCAGCGGGCTATGGGGGACCGCCAGGCGTGTCTCGGTTTGCGCCCGCCGGCTGGCGGGAAGAGAGACCTGGATCACATCCAGGTCCGCGCCCAGTGCGCCGATGCGATCGGCGATCGCCCAGTGCCAGAAGCGCCGACGTAGGCGGTCGTCACGGCCCAGCACGATTTTGGACAGATTGTGCTGCCGGGCATACTTGATCAATACCTCGGCAATATCCTGTCCGGCCAGGGTCGAGATTTGCGCCCCCATGTTCTCGGCCAGCTTGAGGGTCGCCAGGACGCGGCGGCGCTTGGCCTCGGGCAGGCGTTGCAAGGCCGGGGTTTCGACATACACGGCGTGCCACGGCACATTGAGCTGGGCGGCCAGACGCGCGGTCGAACGCACGGTCTTGTCCGCATGCTCGTGGGGACCGATGCAGGCGAGCAACGACTCGCGCGTACCCCAGACCGGCTTGACCGAGGTGTTCAGGCGGTACTGCAACATCTCGCTGTCGACCCGATCGGCGGTGCGCCGCAGCGCCAGTTCGCGCAAGGCGATCAGGTTGCCTTTGCGGAAGAAGTTCTGCACCGCACGCTCGGCCTGCTGGACCAGATAGACCTTGCCTTCCTTGAGGCGTTGCAGTAGGTCATCGGGTGGCAGGTCGACAATGACCACCTCATCGGCCGTGTCGAACACATGGTCGGGCACGGTCTCCCAGACCTTGATCCCGGTGATGCCGCCGACGATGTCATTCAGGCTCTCGAGATGCTGGACGTTCATGGTGGACCAGACATCGATACCGGCGCCGAGTAGTTCTTCCACATCCTGCCAGCGTTTCGGGTGGCGCGAGCCGGTGATGTTGGAGTGCGCCAGTTCGTCAATCAGGATCAGGCCCGGCCGGCGCGCCAGCGCGGCGTCAAGGTCGAACTCGGTCAGGGTACGGTGCTTGTCGACGACCTGCTTGAGCGGTAACTGCTCCAGCCCCGAAGTCAGTGCCTGGGTTTCGGCGCGACCGTGGGTCTCGACTACGCCGATCAGCACATCAACATTTTGCAGCTTGGCGGTCTGGGCGGCAGCCAGCATCGCGTAGGTCTTGCCGACACCGGCACTGGCACCGAAAAAAATCTTCAGGCGGCCGCGTTTGGCTTGCGCCTCTTCTTCGCGGATCTGTGCCAGCAGTTGGTCCGGATCAGGACGTTGTTCGGCCATCAAGCCCACCCTGGGTCAGTGGACACTCAATGCGCGGCGTCGAGTGCCAGGTTCAATGCCAGCACGTTGACCCGCGGCTCGCCGAGGAACCCGAACAGCATGTTTTCCGAGTGTTCGGCGATCAGCTCGCGGACCCGCTCGACGGGCAGGTTGCGCAGCCGTGAGACGCGTGCGGCCTGGTACAGGGCGGCGGCGATACTGATATGCGGATCAAGGCCACTGGCCGAGCTGTAGACCAGATCGGCGGGTATCGTGGCGGTGTTCCCCGGATCGGCGGCGTGCAAGGCGTCGATCCGGCCCTTGATGGCATCGCCCAGGGCCGGGTTCAGCGGGCCCAGGTTCGAGCCGCCCGAAGCCAGCGGATTATAGGCCATGGGGCTGGTGGCGGACGGCCGACTCCAGAAGTACCTGGGGTCACTGAACCCTTGGCCGATCAGCAGCGAACCCACGGCTTTACCATCTCTTTCCACCAGGCTTCCCGCCGCCTGATAGGGGAACACCAGCCGGGCGATCCCGGTGGTGAGCAACGGATAGGCGAGGCCGGTGATCAGGGAGAGTGCGATCAGCAGGGTCAAGGCGGGACGCAACAGAGCTAGCATGACAGTACCCCCTCAAGTCAGACCGACAGCAGACAAGGCCATGTCGATCACCTTGATGCCGATAAATGGAACGATCACCCCGCCCAGCCCATAGATCAACAGATTGCGGCGCAGCAGCGAGGCCGCGCCGACCGGGCGGTATTTCACCCCTTTGAGCGCCAGGGGAATCAGGAAGATGATGATCAGTGCATTGAAAATCACCGCCGACAGCACTGCGGAGTTGGGACTTGTAAGGCCCATGATATTGAGGGCCGAGAGCTGCGGGTAAGTGGAGACAAAAGCGGCAGGTACAATGGCGAAATACTTGGCGATGTCGTTGGCGATCGAGAAGGTGGTCAACGAACCACGGGTCATCAGCATCTGCTTGCCGGTCTCTACCACCTCGATCAGCTTGGTCGGGTTGCTGTCCAGATCGACCATGTTGCCAGCTTCCTTGGCCGCCTGGGTGCCCGAGTTCATTGCCACGGCGACGTCGGCCTGGGCCAGTGCCGGGGCATCGTTGGTGCCGTCGCCCGTCATGGCCACCAACCGACCTTCGGCCTGGTAGCTACGGATCAGTTGCAGCTTCTGTTCGGGGGTCGCCTCTGCCAGAAAGTCATCGACCCCGGCCTCGGCGGCGATAGCGGCGGCGGTGACCCGATTGTCGCCGGTCACCATCACCGTCTTGATCCCCATGCGTCGCAGCTCGACGAAGCGCTCCTTGATCCCACCTTTGACGATGTCCTTGAGTTCGATGACCCCCAGCACCTTGGCCCCGTCAGCGACCACCAGCGGTGTGCTGCCCCGGCGTGCCACTTCCTCGATGCTGGTTTGTACCGCGGTTGGAAAGCTGCCGCCCAGGCTCTGGACGTGCTTGAGGACGGCCTCGCCGGCGCCTTTGCGCAGTTGCCGGGGGCCCAGGTCGACACCACTCATGCGGGTCTGCGCAGAAAAGTGCACGAAATGCGCGTCGAGCGCCGTGATGTCCCGTTCCCGCAGGTTGAATTTCTGCTTGGCCAGCACCACGATACTGCGCCCCTCGGGCGTTTCGTCGGCCAGGGACGCCAATTGCGCCACATCGGCCAGTTCCGCCTCCTTGATGTCCGGCGCCGGCAAAAAAGCCGAGGCATGACGGTTGCCCAGGGTGATGGTGCCGGTCTTGTCGAGTAGCAGTACGTCGACATCCCCGGCGGCCTCCACGGCCCGCCCAGAGGTGGCGATGACATTGGCCTCCATCATGCGGCTCATGCCCGCCACGCCGACTGCCGACAGCAGGCCGGCGATGGTGGTGGGAATCAGGCACACCAGCAGTGAGATCAGCACGGTGAGCGAGACCGGCACGCCGGCTTTTGTCACGGCAACGCCAAACAGCGAGGAGGGCAGCAGGGTCACTGTGACCCCGAGGAACACGATGGTCAGCGCGACCAGGAGAATCGACAGGGCGATTTCATTCGGGGTTTTTTGCCGCTTGGCGTTCTCGACCATCGCGATCATACGGTCGACGAAGGTTTCGCCGGGGTTGGCTGTGACCCGTACGATGATCCAGTCCGAGAGGACCCGTGTACCGCCGGTCACCGCCGAGAAGTCGCCGCCACTTTCGCGTATCACCGGGGCCGACTCGCCCGTGATGGCCGATTCGTCCACCGAAGCGGCGCCTTCGATCACATCACCGTCGGCCGGTATCAGCGAATTGGCCAGGTCGCCGGCTTCAACCACCACGACATCGCCTTTGCACAGCTCGCTGGATTTGGCCAGTTGCCACTCGGCGCCGTAGTGGGGCTCGCGCAGTTTCTTGGCCCAGGTTTCCTTTTTCAGGTTGCGCAACGAAGCCGCCTGGGCCTTGCTGCGGCCTTCTGCCAGGGCCTCGGCGAAATTGGCGAACAGCACCGTGAACCACAACCACAAGGCAATCGCCAGGATGAAACCGGTGCTGGCTTCGCCCTTGCCGCTGAGGGCCTGGACCCACAAGCCGGTGGTGATGATGGCGCCGATGTAGACCACGAACATCACCGGGTTGCGCCACTGGACTCGCGGACTGAGCTTGCGCAGGGCGTCGACGACGGCAGGTCGCAGCAGTGTCGGATCGAACAGGGAGAACGCTTTACGGGTCATGTGCCTGATCTCACTTGAACAGCATGAGGTGTTCGACTACCGGGCCCAGCGCCAGCGCCGGCACATAGTTCAGCAAACCGACCAGCAACACCGTGCCGATCAGCAGGACGACGAACAGCATGCCATGGGTCGGCATCGTGCCGCCGGTCACCGCCAGGCGCTTCTTGCCGGCCAGGCTGCCCGCGACCGCCAGCACCGGTACGATGACGCCGAACCGGCCAAACCAGCAGACGACGGCCAGCAGGGTGTTGTAGAACGGCGTGTTAGCCGATAGACCGGCAAAGGCACTGCCGTTGTTATTGGCCACAGAGGTCAGGGCATAGAGGATTTCCGAAAAGCCATGGACACCGGGATTGGCGATGCCCAGGCGGCCCGCATCGGTCATGACGGCGACTGCGGTGCCGAGCAGCACCAGCAACGGCGTGACCAGAATGGCGATGGCGACCATCTTCATCTCGTAGGCTTCGATCTTCTTGCCCAGATACTCGGGTGTGCGTCCGATCATCAGCCCGGCGATAAATACCGCGAGAATGGCGAATACCAGCATGCCGTACAGCCCGGAGCCGGTCCCGCCGAATACCACCTCGCCCAGTTGCATCAGCACCAGAGGCACCGCGCCGCCCAGGGGGGTGAACGAGTCGTGCATGGCATTGACCGCACCGCACGAAGCCGCCGTGGTCACCGCCGCGAACAGGCTTGAGGCACTGATGCCAAAACGCAGTTCCTTGCCTTCCATATTGCCCGCGGCATTATCAATGCCCAGCGAGGCGAACTGCGGATTGCCGAGTTGCTCGTAGTGGGTGACGGCGATCACCGCAATCACGAAGAGGATGGTCATGGTTGCCAGCAGGGCCCAGCCTTGGCGTATGTCGCCGACGACATGACCGAAGACGAAGCACAAAGCGGTGGGGATCAGGAAGATCGCGATCAGCTGAAAGAAATTGGTGACGGCGGTGGGGTTCTCGTAGGGGTGCGCCGAGTTGGCGTTGAAGAAGCCGCCACCGTTGGTGCCGAGCATCTTGATCGCCTCCTGGGAGGCCACCGGTCCCATGGCGATGGTCTGTTTATCGGTGCTGCTGGCCACGGTCAGCGGATTGCCCTTGGCGTCGACGCTCGGCTGGCCCGCGGCGTCGAGTACCGGTGCCTGGTACTGCATGACCTCCAGCGTGCTGACGTCCTTGTAGGGGTCAAGGTTCTGGATCGCACCCTGGCTCACATAGAACAGCGCGAAGATCAGCGACAGCGGCAACAGGACCCACAAGGTGATCCGGGTGAGATCGACCCAGGCATTGCCGATGCTGTCGGCGCTGTGGCGGGCAAACCCACGGACCAAGGCTATCGCCACGACGATACCGGTGGCCGCGGACATGAAGTTCTGCACCGTCAAGGCGAGCATCTGGGTCAGGTAGCTCATCGCCGACTCGCCGCTATAGGCCTGCCAGTTGGTATTGGTGACAAAACTGGCGGCGGTATTGAACGACGAGTCCGGGGTGATGGCGGGAAACCCCTGCGGGTTGAAGGGCAGCACGCCTTGCAGCCGTTGCAAGGCATAAACGGCCAGCAGCCCCAGGCTGTTGAACAGGATCAGGGCCAGGGCGTATTGCAGCCAACCCATCTGCGTTCCAGGCTGGACACCGGCAAGCCGATACAGCGGTGACTCGACGCGCGAACCGAAGGCGAAGCGGCCTTCCATCACGCTGGTCAACCAGCGCCCCAAGGGCCAGGCCAGAATAACCAGCAGCAAAAGAAAGGCCCCGAGCAGGACCCAGGCTTGAAGATTCACAGGAAGTCCTCCGGAAACAGCAGCGCGGCGACCAGGTAAACCAGCAGGCCGGCCGCTATCAGGCCGCCGAATAGATAGAAGGCGGTCATGACCGTCTCCTTTTCAGCGCCGCGCAGCCATGCGCCATGCCCACCAGGCTGATGAAGAACAGTGCAGCGAGTACCAAAAAAATGAAGTCCATGGTATTCCCTCCAGTGATGGAGGGAGCATAGACGGAGATTTCAATGGAGGTGGGTTGATCATGCCGATCAATCCCGCCGTGGTTAGTGGACACGCCCCACGGCACTTCGATCCAGCAAGCATTGCTTCAGCGCCGTGGCGGCCAGGCGGTCGCAACCGGATATGATCCACATGCTCATCCGTGGATGGGAAGCGATCAAGGATCGACCTGGCCCATCAGTTCAGCCACCGATTCCTGGCGTTTTGCATAACGCTGCGCCAGCACCGCACAGACCATCAACTGAATCTGGTGGAACAACATCAGCGGCAGGATCAATACGCCGATGGTGCTGCCGGCGAACAGTACCTGGGCCATCGGTACGCCGGTGGCCAGGCTTTTCTTCGAGCCGCAGAAGAGAATGGTGATGCGGTCTTCCTGATCGAAGCCAAAGGCCCTGCCCAGCACGCTGGACGCCAGCAGCACCAGCGTGAGTATCACGCCGCAGACCACCACCAGGCCGGCCAGGTCCCAGAGCGGGATCTGATGCCAGATGCCTTCGTTCACCGCTTCGCTGAAGGCGCTGTAGACCACCAGCAGGATCGAGCCCTGGTCAACGAACTTCAGCCACGATTTGTTGCGCCCTACCCAGGCGCCGATCCAGCGTCGGGCGATCTGCCCGGCAATAAATGGCAGCAGCAACTGCACGCTGATCTTCAGGATGGCATCGAGGGTCGAGCCGCCACTGCCGTGCACGTCCAGCAGCAAGGTCACCAGCAACGGCGTGAGGAAGATGCCGAACAGGCTCGACGCCGCCGCGCTGCAGATCGCCGCCGGCACATTGCCGCGGGCCAGGGACGTGAAGGCAATCGCCGACTGCACCGTGGCCGGCAGGGCGCAGAGGTAGAGCATGCCCATATACAGCTTGTCGCCGATCAGCGGCGACAGCAGCGGCTTGAGCGCGACGCCCAGCAGCGGGAACAGGACAAAGGTCAGGCCGAACACCAGCAGATGCAGGCGCCAGTGGCCGGCGCCGGCAATGATCGACTCGCGCGACAGCTTGGCGCCGTGCAGGAAGAACAGCAGGGCAATGGCGATATTGGTCAGCCCGCTGAAACCGACGGCGACCTGGCCGCCGGCGGGCAGGAAACTGGCGAGAAGCACCACGCTGACCAGCGTCAGGGTGAAGTTGTCGGGCAGGAAACGAGGGCGAGTCATCAGGCGGGTCATCCAGAAACAAGACAGTAGATGGACTCTAGCCTGTCTGCCGATTGCCGACTAACGCCAATAAGTCCATGAATGTCGCCAAAAGGACATAACGTATTGCCCCGCCTGGCGGTTTTCGTTACCGATACCTGAATCGTCCGACGCTTGAGCCGAAGGTGCCATGGCTACTTCAAGTAGCAGGCACCGATCCAGTCTTGAGGATTGGGTGCCAGTTGCCGGGCCAGCGGCAAGTATCGCCCATCCAGTTGCGCGGCCAGCCAGAAGAGTTTGTTGCTGCTTTTCGGCTCCCAGGTACCGCTATACCCGGCTTCTCCGACGTTGGCGCGGTCGCGGTCAAACTTCACGCGGGTATGCACGAACTCCTGATGGCTGCGTTGGCCGTTTGCATAGGGCACCAGCCAATCGAGCGAGCGGCTCAGGGAGGCACCCGTGGGGGCGCTATAACCCAACCAATTGCCGCCGTAGGGCTTGGCCGCCAGGGCGGCCTGGACCAGTGGCTCCAGGTCATAGACGACGTAGTGCAGCGCATCACGCTCCCTGAAGTCCAGCGCCGAGCCATCCGGCAGGAGATTGTCCGCTACCTGTTGCCGGAACAGTTGGAAGGCCTGCTCCAGCATGCCTTGATCGGCCAGCGCGGCGGCGGCCAGGGTGACCAGCTTGACGCGATGGCTCTGCCAGTTATTGATATTTTTACTACTCTTCGAAGCATGGAACTGTCGAATCTGCGCGAGGTAGCCGTTCCCGAGTTGGCGCAGGAAGGCGCGGCTGGCCTCTCGCGTTTCCGGGCGCAGTGCACTGGCGGTGAGGGTGTAGGCATCGATCAGTTGATCGAGATTGGTTTCGTCGATCGGGTTGAAGTCCGGCTGATAGGTGCGGGTCCAGGTGGCAAGGCCCTCGTCGACCTGTCGCAGATAGCGCGGGTCGGCGCTCAGGCGCCAGGCGAGGGCGGCCTGGCGCAGTACCGGCCAATCCTTTTCCGCCGCGATGCTCTGCTCGCGAATGCCCTGGTTCGGCAGGGTGCCTTCCGTATGCAGATGGGGCAGGGCGTGGATGCCATCGCCCAGATGTCGTTGCGCGGCCGCCAGCAGCTGTTTGGCGGATGGGCTTGTCGCGGCGGGTTGGCAGAGGTTCATGATCTGAGGCGAGGTAACGGCAGTCGAGGCGGCGCCCGCAAAGCTGCTGAGCAGTGTGGCGCTGATGCCGAAGACCCATGCTGCGGTATCGGGAAAAACTCGTGACATGCTCTATCTCAACGCTTGATAAGTGAAACCAGTGCTGCTGGCGAGTGGTGGAAAAACTAGCACAGTGTGGTTTCTTTCTTGATGAAACCGGCGAGCGGCAACCGCCACGAACAGGAATGCAACTGCCATGAACCAGGAAACGGAAGAGGGTGGGAGCGCCTCGCAGATGATCGACGCAAGAATCGCGGAACTGGGGGATTGGCGCGGTGAGACCCTCACCCGAATCCGGACGCTGATCGTGCAGGCCGACCCCGAAGTGGTCGAGGAGTGGAAGTGGCGTGGCGTGCCGGTCTGGTCCCATGGCGGCATCATCTGCACCGGCGAGACCTACAAGCAGGTGGTGAAGCTGACCTTCGCCAAGGGTGCATCGCTGGAGGATCCGGCGGGTCTCTTCAATTCCAGCCTTGAAGGCAACACCCGGCGCGCGATTGATTTGCATGAGGGCGAGCAGATCGATGAGCAGGCATTGACCGCGCTGATTCGCGCCGCCGTGGCGCTCAACACTTCGGCGGCTCGCAGCAAGTCGACCCGATCAAAGCCGCAGTCAGAGTGAGTGCCGGCTGAATTCCGGGATATGTTGAGCCGAACGCCGGTTACCCACCACCAGAGCCAATATCGCCAGCCCCTGGACTCCGGCCGCCAGCCCCAACAGCAGCAGTTCGCCATGGGACCCGCCCAGTGACTTCAGTGCACCAAAGAATGCTGGCGCAAAGGCATAGCAGCCTTGGGCGGTGGCGACGATCAGCGTCACCACGCGTTGTGTTTGCTGGCGCGGGAATTCCGCTTGGGCAATCAGCGGCGGCAAGGAGGTGGCGTTGCCGATCCCCGCGCCAAAGAGGATGCCCCCCAGCCACAGCAGATCGGGGAAGCTGCCTAATCCGGTCATGACCAGGCAGCCGAGCAACTGGCAGCCATAGCTCAGGCAGGCAACGGTGCGCCGGTTGGCATTGGGTGGCATCAGCCAACCGACCAGAAACCGGCCGGCGATGGCGCTTGCCGTTGCCAGGCCCATTGCCAATCCGGCCTTTGCCTCTGTGACGTGATCGACCAACAGCAGGAACAAGTGGGTAATCAGCCCGATCTGGGCGAACAATCCCAGGGACATGGCGGCCGCCAATGTCACGAATCGACGATTGCACCATAGCGAGGTTGCCTTGCTACCCGGGGAGACGGTCGGCTGCTCAGGTGGCTGATCCGCCCCATCGGCATATTGCCCGAGGTCTTCAGGCCGAACCTTGAAGACCTTGATTGACAGCGCGGCAATCGTCGTTATCGATACCAGGCCAACCCCTAGCGCGGCCTGGGTGAAGCCGATCCGGTCGATCAGGAACACCCACGCGGATGAAAAGATCACCCCGCCGATACTGGCGCCGTTATAGGCCATCGCCAGGGCGGCCGGACGCCTGGCGACAAACCATGGAGAGATGAGTGCATTGACCGCGGCCGCCCCCATGGTCACCCAGCCCAATCCACTGAGCAGTGCGGCCAGGAACAATTGGTAGGGTTGATCGGCTACCGACCATCCATAAACGCCGATGCCGAGCAGGATCGATCCGAGCACAGTGGTGCGGGGCAGGCCCAGGCGCTTGTACAAGACGGGCAGGTTCACCACCACCAGGGTGCCCGCGAGAAAGTGCAGGGTGACGGCGGCCGAGCACAAGGGCAGCGACCAGCCGGTTCGCTGAATCACCGCGTAGAGAAAGATCGGCGGACCGTAGAAGCCGATCCCCCAGCCGAACACCGCCATCACAAAGGTCGCCGCCACGACCTTTCGGCCAAAAAAATTCGATTGCTGCATGGGTGAATCCCTTCAAGTGGTTTGGCATCAGTATGATGATGAAAAAACCGCGATACTTCGCAAAGGGGTGAACTATGGATGTCGAAGCGGCTGATCTTTCCCTGGCAGCGGTGGCCGGTGCGATTGCCGATCCGGCTCGTGCACGAATGCTCTGCAGTCTGTTGGACGGCCACGCGCGCACGGCCACGGAATTGGCCGCCGTGGCCGATATCGGCGCGTCCACCGCCAGCGGCCATTTTTTACGTTTGCGTGAGCAGGGGCTGGTGGAGATGCTGGTCCAGGGTCGGCATCGCTATTACCGATTGGCCAATCCCCAGGTGGCGCATGCGCTGGAGGCCTTGTTATCGCTGACTGATCGCCGCATGACGCGGTTTCAGCCCAGCACGCCGTCGGCCTTGAAGCGGGCCAGGACCTGTTATGACCATATCGCCGGGGAAGTCGCGGTCAAACTGCATGACGCCTTGTTGCAGGCGAGCTGGATCGAAGAGCAGGGCAAGGACTATGTCCTCACGGAAACGGGCGCCGCGTCGTTGGTGCGTCTGGGCATCGATATCGAGGCCGTGTCGCGCCAACGCCGACGCCTGGCCTATCCCTGCATGGACTGGAGCGAGCGCTCACCGCATATCGGCGGTGCGTTGGGCGCAGCCCTTCTGGACCTGCTGCTCAAGCGCGGCTGGGTGAACCGCCATCTCGATTCCAGAGCCCTGAATCTGACGCCGAAAGGCGCAAAGAGCCTGGCAACCGCGTTTGGCCTACAGGCTCGTTAAAGGCGTCACTGCGCCGTTTCCGCGCCTGCCGCGTCGCGCTCACTGACCAATGCCAGCAGCGTCAGGCGATTCTGTGACAGCATCACGTTGCGCACGGTTTCCATGCGTTGCTGGTCGATGGTGTCCCAGCCCAGCGCCCGCAGAATGGGCGCGCGCTTGACGCGAAACACGATGCTCTGGCTGTTGAGCGCCATCGTCTGGATTATCGTGATTTCGTCATTGGCCGGCCGCCCGGTCAGGCGCCCGACGATGCTGCGGGTGACGTGGGACAGGCGCTGATTGAGGCCTTGCTCCATCAGTGTGGCCGCGGACGGCGGGCCCAGGCCGGCTTGCTCGCAGGCCATGAAGCGACGCCAGTCGGTGGATTGCGGCGTGTCATGAAGGAACGACAGAAAGACACCAAGAATGCCCAGGTAACGCTCGATCAATATCGGGTCATCGGCGAGGGGGTCGTCCAGCGCCGCTTCGGCGGCCGAGACCACCTCCTCCAGCTGTGCCCAGAGCTGCGCAAGGATGTGCTGGACGCAGGCCAGGTAAACCCCTTCCTTGTTGTCGAAATAGTATTGCAGCGCCGGTGCATTGACCCCGGCCGCCGCTGCGATCTGGCGCGTCGAGGCGCTTTCGAAACCATGGGTGGCGAACTGGTCCACAGCGGCTTCGATAATCCGCAGGCGCGTTTCTTCGCCGCGCTGGTAGCCGCCTTCATTTGCTGGTCGATGTCGTGCCATGGGTAAGCCTGAAAAAGAATGCCAGAACAAATTATATCACTTGACATAAATTCGCCATCGCCGCATTTTTTACCGACTGGAATATTTTGGAGTGCGGCATGTCCGTCGATCAACCTATCGGTCAGCACGGCCGCCTTGAGCCCGTGGTTGCAAGCAATCTTCCCGAGCGCCGTGGCAAGCCGCCGCGTGCCCTGATCGGGGTCGGTGTTGTCGCACTGCTGGCGCTGATCGGCTGGGGCGCGCACTGGTGGTTCAGCGGGCGTTTCATTGAAAGCACCGATGACGCCTACCTGCAGGCCGACAGCATGACCGTGGCGCCCAAGGTCGGCGGCTATGTCGCGCAAGTGCTGGTCAGTGACAACGAAACCGTGAGCGTCGGCCAGCCGCTGGTGCGCCTGGACCCGCGCAAATATCAGGCGGCGCTGGACGAAGCCCAGGCCACCGTGGCTTCTCACCAGGCCGATGTGGCCAGGGCCGAAGCCGAGCTGGTGGAGCAGGGCGCCAGCATTGCCCAGGGCCAGGCCCAGCTGGACGGCGCCAACGCCGACTTGCGCCACGCCCAGACCCAGGTCAAGCGTTATGCGCCGCTGGCCCGTTCCGGCGCCGAGACGGAAGAGCATCTGGCCGACCTCAACAATCAACTGGCCCAGGCCAGCACCGGCCTGAGCGCGCATCAAGCCGCGTTGCGCGCGGCGCAAACCCGTATCGGTACGCTCAAGGCGCAATTGCAGCAGGCCCAGGCGCAACTGGCGGTGGCCCAGGCCAGTGCCCGGCAGTCGCAACTGGACCTGGACGACACCACGGTGATCAGCACCCTGGCTGGTCGGGTGGCCGATCGCAGTGTTCGCGTCGGCCAGTTCACCCAACCGGGCACGCGCCTGCTGACCGTGGTGCCGGTGCAGGCGCTTTACCTGACGGCCAATTTCAAGGAAACCCAGATTCACCATATGCAGCCCGGCCAGGTGGTCACGGTGCACGTGGATGCGCTGGGCAGTGAAGATCTCAGCGGGCATATCGACAGCCTCTCGCCTGGTACCGGCTCGCAGTTCGCGCTGTTACCGGCACAGAACGCCACCGGCAACTTCACCAAGATCGTCCAGCGTGTCCCCGTGCGTATCCAGCTGGACGTGCCGGAGTCGGCGCGTGCGGTACTGATGCCGGGCCTGTCGGTGACTGTCGACGTGGACACCCGCCAACATGGCTGACGCCGCGACGGTCGCGGCCACGCGGGACGCGCCCCAGGAGGCCAATGCTTCGCTGACCGACTGGATCGCGGTCGCGGCCGGCTCCCTCGGGGCCTTGCTGGCCACGCTGGACATCTCCATCACCAACTCGGCCTTGCCGCAGATCCAGGGGCAGATCGGTGCCTCGGGCACGGAAGGCACCTGGATTGCCACCGGTTACCTGATGTCGGAGATCGTCATGATCCCGCTGGCGGCCTGGCTGACCCGGGTCTTCGGCTTGCGTCGGTTCCTGATGGGCACGGCAATGGCTTTTACGCTGTTTTCGTTTTTCTGCGGCATGTCCAGCAGTCTCACGGGCATGATCCTGGCGCGGGTCGGCCAGGGCTTTGCCGGTGGCGCGATGATCCCGACGGCGCAGACCATCATCGGCACGCGCCTGCCCCGGCATCAGATGGCCATCGGCATGTCGATGTTTGGCCTGACCGTCTTGCTCGGGCCTTTGATGGGGCCGGTGCTGGGTGGCTGGCTGACCGAGAACGCCAGTTGGCGCTGGTGCTTTTTCCTCAACCTGCCCATCAGTCTGGCGCTGATCGCTTTGCTCTGGACCGGCATCCGCGCGGAAAAAGCCGATCTTCAGCAATTTATCAAGGCGGACTGGATCGGCATCCTCGGGCTGGCCCTGGGCTTGAGTTCGCTGACGGTAATCCTGGAAGAGGGCCAGCGTGAGCACTGGTTCGAGTCCTCGCTGATTGTCGGTCTGAGCCTGCTGATGACCCTGGGTTTTATCCTGATCGCCATCGGTCAGTTCACCGCCCGCCAACCGATCATCAAGCTCAGCCTGATGCGCAACCCGCGCTATGCCAGCGTGATCCTGATCGTCTCGACGGTGGGGGCGGCCATCTATGGGATTTCCTACCTGCTGCCGCAGTTTCTCAACAGTGTTGCCGGCTACAACGCCCAGCAATCCGGGGCGATCATGCTGCTTTCCGGCGTACCGGCTTTCTTGATGATGCCGATCCTGCCGCGGCTGATGCAGCGCTATGACAGCCGCTGGCTGGTGGGCACCGGGCTAGTGCTGTTCGTAATCAGTTGCATGATGAGTCTGAACCTGACGGTTGACAGTGTCGGCCATGATTTCGACACCTCGCAACTGGTGCGCGGTTTCGCCCAGATCCTGGCGATGATGCCGCTCAACCAGATCACCATGGCGGCCGTTCAGGCCCATGAGAAAGGCGAGGCGGCGGGACTCTACAACATGTCGCGCAATATCGGCGGCTCCATCGGGCTGGCCCTGACCGGGGTGTTGATCGATCGGCGCAGCAGTTATCACGACGCGATGATTCGTGAGTCGCTGACGGCCAACAGCACCTTGGGCCAGGAACATATGGCGGCACAGACGGCCTCCTTCATGAGCCAGACCGGTGACCAGGCCCTGGCGCAGTTACAGACGGTCGGTCAGTTGAGTCGCGACATTGCCTTGCAAGCGTCGGTCATGACCTTCACCGATTGTTTCTACCTGCTGGGCATTGCCTTGGCCCTGTGTATTCCCCTGGCCCTTTTACTCAAGAAACCAAACCTTTCGGCGAGCCCCGCACGATGATCGAGAGAACCCTGATTTCGGCCCTGATCCTGGGCCTGCTCGTCGGTTGCACCGTCGGCCCCGATTACCACGGCGCGCCCGCGGTTGCCGAAAAGACCGTGGCGGCAGGGCGTTTCGCCCACGCCGACCCCGTTGCCGGCAGCATCCCAGCCGTTGCCCATTGGTGGCGTGAGCTGGGTGATGCGCAACTCAACAGCCTGGTGGACACTGCGCTCAATGACAGTTCGGATATTCGTGTGGCCCAAGCCCGTTTGCGTCAGGCCCGGGCCGGGTTGCACGGTCAGCGGGCCGCCGGGCGGCCCAAGTTGAGTGCCAATGCCACGGCGCTTCGCATGCGTTCTCCCGATCTTTCCAGCCTGACGGGGCAGCAGAACAGTGCTGGTCGTGGGCCGCTGTCGCTGTATCTGACGGACTTCGATGCCAGCTGGGAAGTCGACATGTTTGGCGGTACGCACCGTGCCATCGAGGCCGCTTCTGCCAGTGCCGATGCCTCGGCCGAGAGCCTGGCCGATGCCCAGGTGCAACTGGCTGCCGAAGTAGTGCAGGCCTATGTCGGTTTACGTGACCAGCAGACCCGCCTGGCCCTGGTTGACACCTCGGCGGGCCTGGAAGCCCAGGTGGTTGACCTGACCCAGCAGCGTCGCAGCCGTGGCGTGGCTTCGCAATTGCAGTTGGAGCAAGTCACCACCCAATGGCAGACCACCCGTGCGCAACGCCTGCCGTTGCAGGCGCAGATCATCGAGTCGCTGGACCAACTGGCGGTCCTCTGCGACCTGGAACCGGGAGAACTGGACAGCCGACTGGGCCAGCCGAGCGCGCTGCCGAGTGTCCCCGGGAGCGTGCCCATCGCTGATCCGGCGGCACTGATCAAGTCCCGTCCGGATATCCGTGCCGCCGAACGCCAGCTGGCCTCCAGCACCGCGCAGGTCGGCGAGAAAAAGGCCGACTGGTTTCCCAAGCTGTCACTGATCGGCGACCTCAGCTTCAGCGCCGCGGCGCCTTCGCATCTGGTGCGCAAGGACAACGCCAGCTGGCTGCTGATTCCACGCCTGACCTGGAACGCCCTGGACTTCGGTCGCGTGGCGGCCGATGTCGACAGTGCCGAAGGGGGTGTCGACGAAGCTCGGGCCCACTATCGCAGCGTGGTTCTCGGTGCGCTGCGCGATGCCGATGTGGCCTTGGCGCGCTACGGTCATCAACGTGAAAACGTGGTCCTGCTGCGGGATATCGAAGCGTCCTCGGCGCGTGCCGCGAGCCTGACTCGCGAGCGCTACGATGCCGGTACCGCAAGTACCCTGGACTGGCTGAACGCTGAGCGCACCCGCTTCGACGCCGAGCAGAATCGGGTGAGCGGCGACAGTGAGTTGCTGAAGGACTTTGCCTCCTTGCACAAGGCGTTGGGGTTGGGCTGGCAGGGCTGAATCAAGCTACAGCGATTGTTCCGTGTCGCTGGCGGAGCCCATGCGCCGGGGCATGGGGAGAGGCCGGGCGCTGGGCAGATTGTCGGAAATAACCGTCCGGTTTCGGCCATTGGATTTCGCGACGTAGAGTGCTTTATCAGCAATATCGATCAGTTGCTCGGGGATGTCGGCTTTTGATCCGGATAATGCACTGATACCCAGGCTGATGGTGACGACTTTGGCTGGTGATTCGCCGTGTTGAATGGCGGCGCGCTCCACGTCCGTTCGGATCTTCTCGGCGATGATAAAAGCGCCGACATAATCGGTACTGGGGAGGACAATGGCAAACTCCTCTCCGCCATACCTGGCCGCAAGATCATGTTCCCGGGTGATATTTTTCTTGATGATGCTACTCACGGATTTCAGGCATTCATCGCCTTGTACGTGACCGTAATGGTCGTTGTACTTCTTGAACAGGTCAATATCAATCAGGATGAGGGCGAGGTCATCGGGTTTACGCTTGGCTTTGTTTATTTCCGAGCGGATAAACAGGTCGAACTTACGACGATTCGAGAGACCGGTCAATCCATCTTCGAGTGCCAGTTGCCCGAGCGCCTTGTTCGCCTCTATATAGATTCTTTCGGAGTGTTGCAGTTCTTTTTGTGCTTGAATCTGCTGGCTCATGATTTTTATGAGGCGATAGCCCAGCACACTGAGGATGAGCAGCAATATGGAGGATATGATAAGGCTCGCAAAGGACTCGCGACGCCAGTCCGCCAATATTTCATCTTTGTCAAAAGCCGCGATGACCACAAGAGGATAGCCATCAACACGTTGAAAGCTGATGATTCGTACGACATTGTCAATAAATGATCTTATTGTTGCAGTGCCCGAGGCGACACCGGGCACCAATAAGGCGAATACCTCCCCGCTTGAAATATCCGTACCCACTTCTGCGTCATGGAAGGGGTAGCGTACGATGATGTGCCCTGTCGAGGAGGCCAGGTTGATGATGCCATGCTTGCCGATGTCGATGTTGTTGTAGAGGTTGAGGAAATATTTAAGATAGAGGGTGGCCATTGTCACACCGGCAAAGCTGCCGTCAGGATGATTGATCCTGCGCGATAGGGTGATGACCCATTCGTTTGTTAATCGGCTGCGAATGGGCGGGCCCAGGAATGGAGCGGAATCGGTATGGTCGCGATGGTAGATGAAATAGTCGCGGTCCGAGTTGTTCAGGTTGGACTGGTTTCTATCGTTTGAGTTTAATAGCCAACGTCCATGTTCGTCGTAAATGGAAAAGCCATAGATTTGTGGCAGGTATTTTTGTTGGAGCTTTAATATCATCTTCAGCTTTTTCAATTCTTCCGGTCCGGTACCTTCACCATTTAACTGTGACTGGACCCCGAGTATGACGGTGTCGGCTTGGGTGAGGGTGGCCGCTATACTTGACGACAAGGCCTTGGAAAGGTTTGACATCTCGACTTTTTTATCGTGCAAGTGATACGCCAGGGAGTTGAAGGCCCCCCAGATGCTGATGCCGATCAATGAGATGCAGACCGCTGCCACAAAAAGAATTACATGACCGATCTTGAGCGTGCTGTCCGCCCATTTGGCGCTGAAAGCCGAGGTCGTTTTTGTAAACATCTACAACGCATCCATATGGCTGAAATGGCTCTGTGTAGCTTAGTTTTTTTTTACCAAAGTCAAATCATCTTTTTGAATGTTATTGGTTGTTGTTTTTGTCTTTTCGAGTGTAATTGAGAGGATCTGCGAGATGTCCGGCAAGGCCGACTCGAAATCGTTGACGGCCTGGCGGGTGCCTGAGCGCCTATGCCTGACGTCACTGCGCATACTGCCGCGTCAGCGCTGCAAAGTCCTGCGGATCGGGGAACCCCTCGAGGCCATGCATGGCCCCGGTAGCGACCTCCTGGATTAACAATAAAATTATACAAAATAATTTTTTATTCCTTATGGAATAAATTGGTTTTCCGGGGGACTTCTTGCAAACCGTGGGCTAGAGCGTTACCGGCCGCTGGCTGAGACCTATGCTTCTACACTGAAAGCGGCAGCTATCAGGGTTATCCCGTCGAGGGCAGCATGAAAATCTCACTTCGCTTGGCGTTTTTCAGCATTGCGGCGACGCTGGGCTATCTCTGGCTCGCGGTCTGGGGCTTCGGCGGCTGGGCGGCATTTGCTGCCCAGCCGGCGTTGCTGGTGATCGCCGTGGTGACCCTGCTGTTGGCGGCGACGGCGCTGTTCACCGAAGGCAATCTCAGCCCCGGCGTGCGTGAAGATCGCGGCAATCGCTGGGTGATCCCGGTCATTGGCGTCCTCGGCTTGATGCTGGTGGGGCTGGCGCCCTGGACGGCTCGCCTGGGCTGGTGGACCTTTGGCGGTGAGGGCGTGCGTTGGCTCGGTGTGCTGCTGTTTGCCGTTGGCGGGGTGTTGCGGATGTGGCCGGTGTTCGTGTTGGGCAAGCGCTTCAGCGGGCTGGTGGCGATTCAGCCGGGGCACCGGCTGGTGACTACCGGTCTCTATCGTTTCTTGCGCAACCCGAGTTACCTCGGATTGCTGGTCAATTCACTCGGTTGGGCGCTGGCTTTTCGCTCCGGCGTCGGGGTGTTGCTGACGGCGTTGACGCTGGTCCCGTTGATAGCGCGCATGCACTCGGAGGAAGCCTTGCTCAAGGCCGAGTTTGGCGAGGAGTACGAGGCTTATCGCTCACGTACCTGGCGCCTGTTGCCCTGGGTCTATTGAGCCGGACGTCTGATGCCGAGCCGCCTGGTCAGGCATTCTGATTACCCGGTCGGGTAAACGAATAGCGGTCGATATCCTGCCTGAGCTGCCAGCCCTGGCTTTGCCAGTAGGCGGCAGCGGCCTCATTGGTCTTGAACACATCGAGGTGACACTTGAGGATTCCGTGTGCCTCCAGCATCGACAGGCAGCGTTCGACCAGTGCATTGGCGATGCCCCGGCGGCGATAGCGGGGCAGGACCAGCAGGTGCTGCAAGTAGCCCCGGCGACCGTCATGCCCGGACATGACGCAGCCAGCGAGGTCACCGTCGACTTCCGCTATGAAGCTCATCTCCGGATTTCGCTCCAGGTACCGGGCGGTCGACTCACGGGAGTCGGCATCACGCAGGGAGATGCCCGGGGTATTGCGCATCAGGTCGATGACTGCCGGGTAATCGTCCATTGTCATGGCGCGGATATGGATCATGGGGCTGAGCCTGGCTGGGTGGATGGTCGGGCCGATCAGCCTATCAGAAGTCACTCAAGGGTTGTCACGCCGATCCGGCACGGCGTCTTGCTGGCGGATGCCCGTTCTGTTTTTATGACTCGACCGGTCGTGCGGAGACTGGTTTCGCCAACCCTGTTCCGGAGAAGTGTTGATGTTCCTGATCCTTGCCCTGATCGTCCTCCTCGTCGTATGGGGATGGTGGACCTATCCACGTGTAGGAGGTCTGCTGTTTGACCTGATCACGAGTCTGGAAGCACGGCTCTCCCGGGTGAAGGAAGTCCCGGTGGCGATTGAGCGGATGACTTTGTCGACCTTCCAGGGCGGGACTCAAAGCAACACGCCGCCGCTGTTGCTGATCCACGGTTTCAGTGCCGACAAGACCCTCTGGCTGCGCTTTGCGCGATCCTTCGTTGCCGACCACCGGGTGATCATTCCCGACCTGGCCGGGCACGGCAAAAGTGGTTTCGAAACGGGTGGCGACTACAGTATCGCGACCCAGGCGCAACGCATGGTCGAACTGCTGGACGCCAGCGGGATCGACAAAGTGCATGTGGTCGGCAGCTCCATGGGCGCTTACGTCGGTACCTGGCTGGCGGCGCATTTTTCGGAGCGGGTGCTGTCCCTGGCGTTGATGGGACCGGTGGGGGTCAACCTGCCGCAACCCAATGAAGTGGAAGAGTTGGTCAAGCAAGGCAGGAACCCTTTTCTGATCCGCTCGCGGGCGGAGTTCGATCGGTTCTTCTCCATGACCATGGCCTCGCCGCCCTGGATACCTGGCGTGTTGTTGGCGGCGGAGTCGCAGACCTATATCGATCGGCGTCCTGAACTGGCGGAAATCTTCGACGACTTCCATGACAGCCCGCGCATGGAACCCTGGCTGAACAATATCCATGTTCCGACCTTGCTGCTGTGGGGTCGCGAAGACCGCATGGTCCCCCTGGCCAGTGCAAAAACCTGGATCGCCGGCATTCCCCATGCGCGCCTGGAGTGTTGGGACGGCGTGGGCCATCTGCCGATGGTCGAGCGCCCGGAGCAGACGGCGGCGCAGTATCGTGAGTTTCTGGCGGAGCAGTGAGTGGCGCGCGCACGGCACGCGTATCCACGAGGGTCTTGCGAGCGAGCACTGCTGCCGAAGCGGTACAATCCCGATATCCTGTCGGGCTTACTTCACTAACGCGGATCACGCCATGCCCAGGTTGTCCTTGGCCATCCGAGTGCTGTTCGCGTGTTGCCTGCTGGTTGCTACCGCCAACCACTTGCGGGCAGATCTTCAGCATGGATTCTTCTGGGACTACGGGTATGGGGAAAGTGCGCACTGGGCCAGTCCAGAGGGCAGCCTATTGAGCTGAGCCAGATCGCAGGCCAAGTGCTGACCTGTCGGATCAACGGTATCGAATTCTGCGCCGCATTGAGCAACGCCAGGCGCTCATCGCGCTTTTGCTGGGTCAGGCATTCACTGTCTGCCAGCGCATCCGGCTCCAGAATGAGCACCGCGGGCTTGTCGCCAATGCCGGTGATAAACCGGTCTATCCAGTCTCGATACTCCAAGGCATTTTCCGCACCACCCGCCGATGCGCCGCCGACTGCAGTGATATGAAGATGACGCAGGCGTTGAGAATGGCTGCCTTGGGCATTAACTGCTTCTCTGCAAAACAGGGCGGTTTTCCGCCTGCGGATCGCGGCCTTAAAAACAGTCGATGGATGACCCATCACTGTCGTACGAGCAGTCGTCTTTGATTAGGCGGAGAAATCCGAACGGGCCTATGAGATGGGCTCATGAATGCGCTGGGAAAGCTTTGATCGAGTCCTCCCCCAGAGCAACCCCAGCACCGCCGCCAGGGACGACGCGGCGAGCACGCTCAGTTTTGCCGCCGAGAGTAGTCTCGGGTCGGTAAACGCCAGCGACGAAATGAAAATCGACATGGTAAATCCAATACCCGCCAGCAGACCGACCAGGGCGACACCACTCCAGGTCACGCCTTCAGGCAGCCTGCAGATGTTCAGCTTGACCAGAACCACGCTGGCCAGCATGACCCCCAGGGGCTTGCCCAGTACCAGCGCCAGTATCACCCCCATGAACAGATGCAGGGACAGCCCATCGTCCAGATTGACCCCCTGCAGGCTGACGCCCGCGTTTGCCAGTGCGAAGAGCGGCATGACACCAAACGCCACCCACGGATGCAACCCGGCCTGAACGCGCTGGACCGGCGGCAACATTTCCCGCTGGGCCTGCCGGAGTTGCTTCAGGGGTTTGGCCACGGTCTGTGGGCTATCGCCCGAGGCGGAAAATCGCTCCATCAGCTCTTCGAACGTCCGCCCGATGGTCTCCAGCGGTTGTTCCTTGGCGGGCCGGGAGCTGACCGGGGTCATCAGGCCGAGAATCACGCCTGCCAGGGTCGGATGCACGCCGGTCTTCAACAGCCCGAACCAGACGATGGCCCCCGGCAGCAGGTACGCATACGCCTTGCCGATGCCCATCCGCTGAAACACCAGCACCAGCAACAGGCCGCCAGCCGCGATCACCAGGCCCAGGTAATCCAGGCTGGCGGCATAGAAGATGGCAATGATCAGGATGGCGACGATATCATCGATAATTGCCAGGGCCAGCAACAGGACGCGCACCCCGCTTGGAATCGATTTGCCCAACAGGGCAAGGACGCCCACGGCAAAGGCAATGTCCGTGGCGGTGGGTACGGCCCAGCCGTTGGCTGCCGGGGTACCGTGGTTGAGCAGGGTGTAGATGAGCGCCGGCATCAGCACGCCGCCCAAGGCGGCACCCAGGGGCAGGGTGGCCAGCTTTAGGTTGGCCAGTGCCCCGTCCTTGATCTCCTGGCGGATTTCAGCCCCTACCACCAGGAAAAAGATGGTCATCAGTCCATCGTTGACCAGAAAGTGCAGTGAGCGCGAGACCGTGAAGTCGCCCAGGCCCACGGTGAGCGGGGTGTTCCAGAAATGTTCGTAGGAGTCGGCGACCGAGCTGTTGGCCCAGATAAGGGCCGCAATCGCGGCCAGCAGAAGCACGATGCCGCTGAAGGCTTCGATATGCGAGAAGCGCTCCAAGGCCGACAAGGCGCGTTCGGTCAGAGCCTGCGGGCGAGGGATGGAAGGCGACGCTGGGTGTCTTTCAGGCACAGCAATTCTCCGTTGGCGGCCCGACCAACGTTTATGCTTTAACCTGCGCTGTGCCGTATGCAGCAGCGCACCCAGCGCGATGATAAGAACCTGACGGGCGAGATGCAAATCTCCTGTGCCACACGACTCGATGGAGGCCTGCTGGCTCGTTGCGACCCAGCCTTGGGTTATGGGGTTTCTTTTTTAGAGGCGCTGCCATCGTCCGAAGACTGAAGAAACCCCCGGGCCATCTGCTGGTACAACTCGGGGCTCATCCGTGAACTGACCGCCTTGGCAATCAGCGCAACGGCCATGAGGCTGATCACCATCCCATGGCTGTCGATCATCTCCATCACAATGATCGCGGAAGTGATGGGGGACTGCGTCACGGCGGCCAGAAAGCCGACCATGCACAGGGCAATCATCGGTTGCGCGGCCAGGCCGAAAAAGTCGGCGGCATTGGCACCCACGGCGGCGCCGACGGCCAGGGAAGGGGCAAAAATACCGCCGGGAATACCGGAAAAATAAGTCACGAGGGTGGCGAGAAAGCGCGTGACAGGCGCGTGCCAAGGCAGGCCGGTATCGGAGGCAATGATATGGGTGGTGATGCCGTAACCGCTGCCAAATGACATCCCACCACTCAACCAACCCAGGATCGCCACCAGCAGCCCGCAAGCGCCTGCGAACCAGACCGGGTGCGTGCGACGCCACTCCCAGACGACAAAGTGCCGATGGCGCTGGGGCCACAGCAACATGCGGCTGAACAAGCCGCCCAGCAGCCCACAGCCGATACCTGTCGCCAGCGCCGCAATGGCGATGTCGAGTGTGATCTCTTGAACGTTGAAGTGACCGAAATAGTTGTAGTTGCCCTGCAAGGCGATGGCGACCATCCCCGACAGGATAATGGTGCTGAGCAGCACGCCGCTGGTTCTGGTTTCCAGCTTGCGTCCCAGTTCCTCCACCGCAAACGCGACACCGGCGAGGGGCGTGTTGAACGCGGCGGCGATGCCCGCCGCGCCGCCAGCGAGGATCAGGTCTTCGCTACGGATAATGCGTGCATTGGGCAGGTAGCGGTGAAAGAAATGCATGATCGAGGCGGCGACCTGGACCGAGGGGCCTTCGCGTCCCGCGGAAAAGCCGCCGGTCAGCGCCAATGTGCCGAGGCCTATCTTGGCGAAGGCGATACGCAGCGACACCAAGTGGTTGACCGGCGCGCCCTTGTGGGCCAAGCGGGTGGCGGCGATCACCTGGGGAATGCCACTGCCTTGGGCTCCGACAAAAAAGCGCGTGGTCATCCATACCACCAGCATGCCGACCAGCGGGGTGTAGATGAAGGGCAACCAGGGATGTTCGGCGGTGTGCTGGGCAAATTGTGTCAGCGCAAGGTCAGCCAGCCTGGCGAACATCACTACCAGCAATCCCGCGAGAGTTGCGGCAGCCCAGAGGGTCACACGAGTGCGCCAGCGGATGGAGGCAAAACGACGGCGTAGCAGTAACGATGGTTTGATCACCCGGCGGGATTCCAGTTGAGGTTCAGGACGGCGCTAGGAGCAAGATTAGCCCGATAAGCGATCCCTTCCAACGGGTTTCGCGTGTGTCGAAATGCTCCTGCGCCGAGCCCTGCCTGACCTATGGTGCCGCCTGTCAGAGTGAGAAGCGCGCCAGCATCCCGTCCAGCTCCACTGCCAGCCGCCCCAGCTCCTGGCTGGCGGTGCTGGTTTGCGCGGCGCCGCTGGCGGTCTGCATGGACAGGTCGCGGATGCGCACCAGGTTGTGGTCCACCTCGCGTGCCACTTGGGCCTGCTGCTCGGCGGCGGTGGCGATCACCAGGTTGCGCTCATCAATGCCGGCCACCGACCGGGAGATACTCCCCAGCACATCCTTGGCCACCTGCGCGCGCTGCCGTGTGCGGCCGGCCTGGGCGGCGCTTTCGGCCAGGGCCAGGACCGTGTCGCCGGTGCCCTGATGAATGCCGTCCATCATCTTTTCGATTTCCCGCGTTGACGCATCGGTACGCTGCGCCAAGCCGCGTACTTCATCGGCCACCACGGCAAAACCACGTCCCGCGTCACCGGCCCGGGCCGCCTCGATGGCCGCGTTGAGCGCCAGCAGGTTGGTCTGCGCGGCCACGCTGCGGATCACCTCCAGCACCTTGCTGATGCCCTGGGTTTCGATTGCCAGGGCCTGGGCGCGAAGGCTGGCCTGTTCGACCTGATCGGCCAGGACGCTGATATCGGCCATGGTCTCGTCCAATTGCTGCTGGCCTTCGCGCACGGCCGTGCTGGAGCTGCGCGACTCGCTGGAGGTCTCCACGGCATTGCGCGCCACTTCCTCGACCACCTGGCTCATCTGGGTGACGGCAGTGGCGGCGTGTTCGATCTCGCCGTATTGCTGATGCAGGTCCTGGGCGCTGTCGTGCATGATCGCCCCCATCTCCTGGGTGGCCGCGTTCAGGCGGCCGACGGCGCCACCGATCTGATTGATCACCGCGTGCAACTGATCGCGCATGTGCCCGAGCATCTGCAGCAGCTGCGCCACTTCGTCCTGGCCATGGGCGATCACCAGTTGGCTGAGATCGCCGGCGGCCACGGTCTTGGCCACCTGCAAGGCCTGGCGCAGCGGTCGGGTGATGCTCACGCTCAGTCGCCAGGCCTGCAACAGCATCAGCACCAGCGCCACGGCGATGACAATGGGCAGCAGCAGTTGGACCTTCTTGAAGGTGCTGGCGGTATTTTCCAGGGCTTGCGCGGTGGTCTGCTTGTTCAGCTCGCGGAGCAATTGCACCTGCATGTCCATCATCGAACCCTGGTTGGACAGGTCGTTGTTGGACAGGTTGGTAGCCTCGCTGATTTTCTTCTGCTCGACCAGGTCGATGGCCTGCTTGAACAGGCTGACAAACTGCTGCGCAGCATCCTGCAGCAACTTGATCGAGTCCCGCTCTGTCCCGTCCGGGACCTTGGCCAGGTACTCGGTAAACCCCTGGTTCACCTCGGCGCTGAGCTGCTGCAGGTTGATCTTGCGGTTGACCAGTTCGGCCGGGTCATTGGCAAACACCAACAACAGCGCGGCCTCGGTGCGCATCTTGGCCAGGTCGATGGCGATGGCGTCGGCCTGGGCGATACTCGACAGCGGTCCTTGCTCGATCAACTCGCCCTGGTGGCGAATATGTTGCATTGCCGTCAGACAAAAGCCGCCCAGGGCCACCAGCAACAAGGCGCAGAGGCCGAAGCTGGCCAGCAGGCGCTTACCGATACTCAGGCGGCGCAACAGGGCGGGTCGTTGGGAAGACTTGCGGGAAAAGGCGAAACGAAGGTTCACAGGGGCGGGCTCTTAGTGAGAACTACACCATTGGTTGTAACAAAATTGCATGATGGCTTTATGACACTTTTGTGGATGGCAGGAATTTCATGTTCGGACTGTGATGGCGCTGCTCCTTGCGGGCGGAGGGTGGTCAGGCGAGCTACGCTCTAGGGAATTTCCTACCCTGTATCCTGCGATCCCTACCCAAAAATAGGGATGCGCCGATGGCGGAGGGGCACGCATGCGGCGATGATTTTTTAACGCCAGTCAGCGCTCACAGCCTCTATTGCGCGATCCGCTTGATCGTGTTTACGCCTTTTGGAACGACTTCGCAGGTGGCGGACCAACGATATCAACCACTCCCGACCACGGTGGGCGGGGACTGGCAATTGAGTGCTCAAGGGGGTGGTGATGGCAGGTCTGATGGAGTCCGTGAACAGTCGAACCCAGCTGGTGGGGCAGAATCGCCTCGAATTGCTGTTGTTCCGCTTCGACGAGCGTCAACTCTATGGCATCAACGTGTTCAAGGTGCGAGAGGTCATGCCCTGTCCCGCGTTGCATATCATGCCCAAGTCCCACCCCGTGGTCTGCGGTGTGGCCACTATTCGCGGCATCGCCATTCCGATCCTCGATCTGGCGCGGGCCACCGGTTTGCCTGGGGTCCAGGACATGGCCTCGGCGTTCGTGATCATTACCGAATACAACACCAAGACCCAGGGTTTCCTGGTCTCGGCGGTCGAGCATATTGTGAATCTGAACTGGGAGGATATTCATCCGCCCCCCAAGGGCAGTGGCGCCGATCATTACCTGACCGCCGTGACCCGGGTCGATAACCGGCTGGTGGAAATCATTGATGTCGAGAAGGTCTTGTCCGAGGTGGCGCCCACCAGTGAAGTCATCTCCCTGGGGGTGATCGATGCCCAGACCAATGCCAAGGCTCCCGAATTCATCGTACTGACGGTGGACGACTCGGTCGTGGCCCGCAAGCAGGTCAGTCGCTGCCTGGAATCGGTAGGCGTAAAGGTGATTGCACTCAATGATGGTCGCCAGGCGCTGGATTACCTGCATGGCATGCTCGACGGGGGAAAGTCACCGGCGGACGAACTGCTGATGATGATCTCCGATATAGAAATGCCGGAGATGGACGGTTACACCCTGACCGCCGAGGTGAGAAATGACCCTCGACTGCAGAAGTTGCATATTGTTTTGCACACGTCTTTATCGGGCATTTTCAACCAGGCGATGATCAAGAAGGTCGGAGCGGATGATTTTTTGGCCAAGTTTCGCCCCGATGACCTGGCCAGTCGCGTGGTTGCGCGTATACAGGCGGTCGGCAAGGGCTGATCGCCTGTTGGCGCTCAATGCGAAGCGGGCCGTGGGCCGGGGGAGGCATCGCTCATGCTCGGTTCGCTAGAGCCAGGTATTCACCACCCGTCTATCCAGCTCCTCCCAATCCGCCATGCCCAATACCCGCGTGGTGTTCAGCCCGCGCAGATAACCGCGCAACTGATTGGCGGTGGCTTGGGTCAGAACCGGGTCGGCCGCGTTTTCGGACAGCAGCACGGTTTCGTACTGGACCAGGTAATCGGCCACTCGCTCACGGAAATCAGGCAAAACGGCGTCGCGGATCAAGTCAAACGTTCTCAATGAGGTGTCCTCATTCATCTTTTCTAATTGTGATTGGGTGTGTCGTTGCCTGCATGGCGCGCATCTATTGCTAGACGTAATACCGACCATCACGAAATGCAGGTTTTACTTTGTCGAGAATAACCGGAAAATCAGCGGCATCGAACACACAGTTTGTTTTCAGGATGAGATTGATGCGCCCTTTATTTGTGCCTGCCCTGGCGTTTGGCTCCTTGTTGCTGGCCGGTTGTGCCTCCGCGCCGAATGACCCGACCCTGACCTTGCAGACCAGCAAGACCCCAGCCCAGTACGCTGATTGCGTCATACCGAAATTGCAGCGCAGCGCGTTGAACCCGATCGTCTCGCAGACCCAGCACAGCTACCGGATCGTGGTGACAAGCAAAGTCTCGGCGGACAACGTGCTGGAAGCCCACAAGGCCGGGACGGGCGGGAAGGTATTTGTTTACGAGCGGCATTTGTTGGCTTCGAATTTCCTGCCTTCGAGTTTCGAGCGTGCGGCGCAGGATTGCATCTGAGTTCGGCCGGTAAGCGCTTTTTATCGCGCCGCTTTGGTTGACCGCAACTGACCATTTTTTTGCCCCGCACCGTATTCGGTGGCGGGGCTTTTTTTGTTTGCGAATGAGCGACACCTGAGCTGCTCTTGCTCGATGAGTACAAAAGTGCCGCAGTGCATCAGGTAGCCCGCGTCATCGTTAACGTCCATCGCGAGCAAGCTTGCTCCTACAACAGCCGTTTGGTGCGGGCCGGCAATTGCGAATGGTCAGTAACTTCCGATTCCCAGCCTAGGCCTTTTGGCCAGACAACATTCTCTGGTTCAGGTCATCAACCAGCGCTTTGCCCATTTCGCAAAGGTAGTGGGACGCCCAGGCATAACGTTCTCCATCCTTCTCCATGGCCGCGTCCAGCGCCTGATTTCTTGGCGGGTTTCCAGGCCCGGTCGCTGAATGAGCAGCGACATTCGAAGCCTAGTGCCCAGGCCGCACAGCGACAAGGCCAGGATGATTACCGATTGTGGCGAGGGCAATTCATCGACGCAGCGTATCCCAACCCCGCAAACGCTCAGGGTAGGGCGGCCAAGGCCTTGCAGTGCGAATAGCGGGAGAGTACCGTGGCACTGCAAATCTAAATGCAAATCTTTCTTAATATTTGGCGCCGCGCGATTTTATGGTCCACCTCGTCTTGCAATCACCCCCCAAGCCCTACACGACTACCCGTATCTACCTGCATTGGATCTCCGCGCTGGTTATCCTCTGGGCCACGTTGAGCGGCTTCGGTGTGACCTTGCTACCTGTCAATCATCCACTTCGTCAGTGGGTGGAAAGCGTCAATCCGCAAATAACCTCGCTGTTTATCCCGCTATTTGCCTGGCGCTTGTGGCTGTACTTGAGCACATCGTCCGAACAGTCGACGGGGACCGGAGATCTGCAGAAAAACATCGCCAAACTGACCCATACCCTGATCTATCTCTGCGTCAGTGGCGTATTGCTGACCGGGGTGGTGATGATGAACCATCCCGTGCTGTTGCTTGGGATCATGCCGTTGCCGCAGTTGCTTCATTCCCTGCCAGCCCTGGCGGAGATTCAGCAACTGCATCATCTGCTCTGCACGATGTTGGCCGCGCTGGTGGCGTTGCACCTGGCAGCTGTGGTGCGGCATCAGCTTCGCGGCAACCCGGTGCTGCGTCGGATGCTATAAAGTTCAGTCACTGTGTTGCAGTACATTGATCAACGTACCCAACGGATCACGCACGAAGAATCGCCGCACGCCCCAGGGTTCGACGGTCAGCGGGTAGGGGATCTCGTAGTCGGCACGTTGCGCCCGTTCGAACACCGCGTCGAGGTTGTCCACTTCGATGGACAGTTGCGGTACCGGCGCGCCGGAGCCACCTTCACTGGCGATGCTCAGTTGCGCGACGGCCTGACTGTCGGAGGCCAGGGTGATGATCCAGCCGTGGTCCATCACCGGGGCGATATCGAACAGCTCGCTATAAAAAGTCGCGATCTCGGCGGGGCGCTGGCTGGTCAGGTTGGCGATGATGCGGCGGACGGTCATAACGGGCTCCTGGTGAGGCGGGAGCGTTCAGCATAGTCGGATTTCCTCCCTGTCCAAACGCTTGACCCCAAGCCCTGCTGCTAACCCTTCAGCGCCGCTTCGATCAGCGCGATATCGATCTTTCTCATGCCCATCATGGCCTAGAACGCTCGCTTGGCCGCCGCTTGATCAGGATTGGCGATCGCGCTCATCAAGGCCCGTGGGGTGATCTGCCACGACAGCCCCCAGAGGCAGAGGTCGACTCAAAGTTGACAGTGTTTACGAAGCGGGTTCGGGCTGTTTCCGCGTTTTCATTGCCTGTACCGGTCCTGGATGCGCTCCAGCTCGCCCGAGCGGCGCAGTTGCTCCAGGGCGCCGGCCCAGGCAGCCACCAGTTTGTCGTCACAGTCGCGGCTGAAGGCGATGTACAGCGATGAGCGATAGAGCTCGATGGGTATCTGCCGCAGCGTACCGGGAGCGATGTCCAACTGGCTGCTGTAGTAAGCCACCCCCGCAGCGGTGTCGCCTATGATGATGCCGGTACGTCCGGCCAGCAGCATGCGGTAGAGCTGCCGACTCTCGGTCGCAACTTTTTCCAGGTTATTGAAGCCCCGTGCCTGCAGGACCTCGGGGATCAGGCCGGCCTGTCTGGTCGTGATCCGGGGGGCATGCAGCAGTTGCTCCAGGGAATTCACGGGAGGCTGCGCATTGGCTAACTGATAGGGGTAAATGGACTCTTCGACGATCGGTCCGACCCACTTGTATAACGGTTCGCGCTGTGCGGTGCGGAACAGGGAATACATGATGGTCCTGGGCCGGGTATTCAATGCGTGGGTGCTTCGCATGCTGGGCAGCAGCAGCACCTCAAAGTTATCCCCGGTCAGCGCCATTATGTCCCGGACGATCTCCGTGGACATGCCGGTGAGCTGATTGTTCTCCAGGTAGTTGTAGGGCGCCCACTCTTCAGTAACGACCTGATACTGCTCGGCCCGGACGGGAGTGCCGAGCAATAGACAGAGTATCGCTGCAGTCAGTGTCGAATGTTTCACGTGTCCTGCCAGGAGGGCTATGCAGCGATCGAGGGTGGTTCTGATCAACAGAGTGAAATCAGTATAGCCCCCTGGCACACGTTTAACGCCTGATGCGCTCCGGTAAACAGCCGGCGCGCGCTGCAGGCTCGCGCTGTATCAGAACTTGTACGTAAAGCCCAGGCCATAGCCCCAGGCGCTGTTTGAGTACTGAGCGCTGTAGGAGCCTTTTTGCGGGTTGTTCAGGTTGACGTTGACGTCTTCTTCCTTGAGGTAGGAGACGGCGAGGTCGATGGTCAGGTCGTCGGTCGGGCTGTAGCCGGCACCGAAGCTGATGACACGGCGATCACCCGTCGGGATACGCACGGAACGGTCGGTGTTGTTGGTCGGTGCCTGGTCGAACGACAAGCCGCTGCGCAGGACCCATTCCTTGTTGACCCGGTAGGACACGCCAATGGCCGAGGCCCAGGTGTCATGCCAGTTCTGGGGCTCGGTGCTGCTGGTCAGCTGACCGGCGAGCGGGCCGGTCACACCCTGGTTGTTGATGGTGATGTTTTGCAGGCGGCTCCAGCGGGTCCAGGTGGCACCGCCATAGACGGTCCACTGATCATCCAGTTTCTGGGTGAGCGAGAAGTCCACGTTCTCTGGTGTGGTGATATCCAGGGAGGTCTTGTAGCGGGCGTTGGGAATACCGAAACCGGTGAGGCCGGTGACGCTGGTGTGGCCGTCCAGCGAGTAGCTGACCTTGGAGTGGTAGGTCAGGCCCAGGCGGGTGGTATCGGTCGGTTGGACAATCACACCGACGTTGTAGCCCACTGCCGTGTCGTCGCCCTTGACGTCGACAAAGCCGTTACCAATCGGCAACGTGGAGCTCAGCTCGCCGTTGATACGGTTGAAGGTCGGACCGAAGCCGATGGAAACCACGTCGTTGATGGCGTAGCTGACAGTCGGTTGCAGGGTGACAACCTTGACTTCGCTCTTCTGGCCGTAGTTGCTGCCGGCAAAGCCACTTTCATAATCGGTGATCAGGCCGAAAGGCGCGTAGGCGCCCAGACCCACTGCCCAGCCGTTGCCCAGCTGTTTGACGAAGAAGGCATTGGGGACGGACGTGAACGGGACCATATCACCGTCGTTGGTGCCGCCCGGGCGACCGCCGCTGGTGTTCTTGATATCGGTCTTGGCATCCAGCACCGCGACACCGGCAGTCACCTGGTCGCGCTTGAGCAGCGACATGCCGGCCGGGTTACCGTAAAGGGTGCTGGCATCTTCGGCGGAAGACGAGCGACCGGCATAACCGGTCCCCATCCCGCTGATGCTTTGTTCGTTGATGGCAATACCACTGGCGAAAAGTTGGCTGGAGGCCAGGGTTACGGCAAGGCTGAGTGTGGTCTTGAGCATGACTTTTTTCATTATTAGAACTCTGGGGGTAATCACGTGCGGCGCAAATTACCAATGTTTCAGTTTTGATGCCATAGGCTGTATTGCCTGAGATAGAGCGGTTTGTAGGGCAATCCGACCAGATTTGGTCGATTCTTTCCGAGAATAAGTATTTGTTATGAATCACGATAGAAGTGGCTGATGAGTCATGGCTTTTTCAGCGCCTGCCGAGATTTTCTCAAGTGGCTGCTGTTCGGCACTGATGATTAGTCGCACTCTCTGGACAGTCCATCCACTATTCACTGGCTTATCTTTGTGCAATGCCTCTCTAGACTGTGGCGTACTTTCATTCGCCAGGAGCTACGCCATGCCGGACCATTCCATCAAAGGTAAAGTGGTGCTTGTCGCCGGGGGCGCCAAGAATCTGGGCGGGCTTATCGCTCGGGACCTGGCGCAACAGGGGGCCAAGGCCGTGGTGGTGCATTACAACAGCGCCGCCAGCCAGCCTGACGCCGAGGCCACCGTGGCGGCGATCAAGGCGCTGGGCGCCGAGGCCGTGGCGTTGCAGGCTGATCTGACCACGGCCGGCGCGGTGGAAAAGCTTTTCAAGGACGCGGTGGCGGCCGTTGGACGGCCGGACATTGCGATCAACACCGTCGGCAAAGTCTTGAAAAAGCCGATGGCTGACATCAGTGAGGCCGAGTACGACGAAATGATGGCGGTCAATGCCAAGTCCGCGTTCTTCTTTATCAAGGAGGCGGGCAAACAGCTCAACGACAACGGCAAGATCTGCTCCATCGTCACCTCGCTGCTAGGCGCGTTCACGCCTTTCTATGCGGCCTATGCCGGCGGCAAGGCCCCCGTCGAGCACTTTACTCGGGCTGCGGCGAAAGAGTTGGGCGCGCGCGGCATTTCGGTTACGGCGGTGGGCCCGGGGCCCATGGACACGCCGTTTTTCTACCCGGCTGAAGGGCAGGACGCGGTCAACTACCATAAAACTGCGGCGGCCCTGTCGCCATTCTCCCGCACCGGGTTGACCGATATCGGAGACGTGGTGCCGTTCATTCGCAATCTGGTCAGCGACGGCTGGTGGGTCACCGGCCAGACGATCCTGATCAACGGCGGCTACACCACCAAGTGAGCCGATAAAAACATTGCAACCCCGGCAGGCTGCGTTGACACTTTTTCCCGACACCACCAGGCCACGGGGTTTGACATGAGCGTAAACCAGCACGCGCATCATCCTTTGCTTCGCCAGCGCGACGGCCATCATGCGCGGGTAACCTTCGAAGAGCTGATGTTCGACCTGGTGTATGTGTTCGCCGTGACGCAGCTCAGTCACGGCCTGCTCCATCATCTGACCTTGGTTGGGGTGATGCAGACCCTGGTCCTGTGGTTTGCCGTATGGCTGGGCTGGCAGTACACCGGCTGGGTCACCAACTGGTTCGATCCGGAGACGCCGTTGATGCGGGGGCTGATCTTTGCCCTGATGATCCCGGCCCTGCTGATGGCCGCGAGCATTCCCGAAGCCTTTGGCGAGCGCGGATTGGTCTTTGCCCTGGCCTATGTGTCGATACAGGTCGGGCGCACGGGGTTTATCGTGCTGCAACTGCCACGCGAGCATCCCCTGGCGCCCAATTTCAGACGCATGCTCGGCTGGGTGGGGGTGGCCGCGCTGTTCTGGGTGGCTGGTGCCTGTGTGGAGGGGCCGCTGCGTATTGGCTTGTGGCTGCTTGCCGTGTTGTGCGAGTACATCTCGCCGATGTTCGGTTTCGCTTTCCCCGGCCTGGGACGTTCGCGGACGAGTGACTGGACCATCGAGGGCGGTCATCTGGCCGAGCGCTGCCAGTTGTTCGTCATTGTCGCCCTGGGCGAAACCCTGCTGGCCAGCGGCGCGGTCCTGGGCGAAACCGAGCAGTGGGGCATGCCCATTCTACTGGGCCTGCTGGCGACGTTCCTCGGTACCCTGGCGATGTGGTGGTTGTACTTCGGTACCGCTGGCAAGGACGCCACCCTGCGTATCACCAACGCCGACGATCCGGGCCGCCTCGGGGCCTACTTCCACTATATTCACGCCATTCTGGTAGCGGGCATCATCACCACGGCGGTGGGCAACGATCTGGTGATGCTGCATCCCGAGCGGCACCTGTCGACGGCTGATGCCATGACCTTGGTGGCCGGTCCGATGATCTACCTGTTCGGCAGCATTTTGTACAAGCGTGTGGTGTATCGAGTGCTGCCCAAGTCCCATCTCGCCGGGCTGTTGTTTTTGCTGGCGCTGGTGCCTGTCGCCTATGCCACGGACCTGCTGCTGATGAGCTGGCTGACCACTGCGGTGATGCTGCTGGTGTGCGCCATCGAAAGCCGCGTGGTCAGGCGCTATCGTGCCCGGCACGCCAACGCAACCCTCAAGCATTGACGGGCACATGGACAGAATCGAACAGTACCGGGTCTTCCTTCAGGTAGCCGAGCTTGGCAGTTTCATCCAGGCTGCGCGGGTGTTGAAGCTGCCACGGGCTACCGTGTCCGCGGCCGTGCAGAAACTGGAGGCGGACGTCGGCACGCGCTTGCTGCATCGCACCACGCGCAAGGTCTGCCTGACCGCCGACGGCAGCCAGTTGCTGGCACGTGCGCGCCAGGTGTTGCTGGATATCGATGATATCGACCAACTCTTCCAAACCCATCAGCAGCACGTCGTTGGGCGGTTGAATGTCAATGCGCCGAGTCGCATCGCTCGACGTCTGATCATCCCGGCGTTGCCCGATCTGCTGGGTCGCTACCCGGGCCTTCAGCTCTGTTTGGGCTCCACTGATCGGGCCATCAATCCGATAGAGGAGGGGGTCGATTGCGTGATTCGTTTCGGTACGCCGCAGAGCAGCAGCCTGGTGGTAAAACCATTGGGGCAGGTGGTACTGGTCAACTGTGCGAGCCCGGGCTATCTGGCGGAATTTGGCGTTCCGGAGCATCCCGATGATTTAGAGGACGGGCATCTGTGTGTCGGTTATGCGCCCACCATCGGCGGCCAGGAGTTACCTTGGGAATACGTCCTCGACGGCGTCGAACAGTCCCGGTCGCTGCCCAGTCAGATTGTTGTGAACAACGCTGAAAACTACATCGCCAGCTGCTGTGCCGGACTGGGACTGATTCAGGTACCGTTGTTCGATGTCCAGCATCTGTTGGCCGTCGAGGTGCTGGTTGAAGTCATGCCCGCGTACCGCGCGACACCCATGGCGGTTTCGGTGTTGTATCCTGATCGGCGCCAGCGCTCGCGTCGGCTCGGGATGTTTATCGAGTGGTTCGCGACGCTGATCGGGCCTTTCCTGACGCGATGATCAACGGCGGCTTCAGCAGGGCGCCGCTGCTGGTAAGTCTCCGCTCCCAATCCGTGCGACGGAAAATGGGTTTGCCCGTGTCTTCATGCGCAAACCCATGCCCGGTTGACGTTGCCCCGCCGTAGGCGTCACGGCATCTATGGCTGCTGATGGGTGACACAGTGAATGCCGCCACCTCCCGCCGCGATCGCGTCGATGTTGAGCTGGATGACCTTGTGTTTCGGGTACAGCCTGGACAACAGGTCGAAGGCCGCGGCGTCCGCCAGCTTGTCGCCGAACTGCGGGGCGATGATGGCTCCGTTGAGAATAAAGTAGTTGATGTAACCCGCCGCAAAGTCCGGATTGTTTTTGCTGAATCGACTGTTACGCGGGTTCAACGGTGGCGACAGCGTATGTACCTGTAATGGACGACCCTCGGCGTCGCTGGCCTTCTTCAGAATATCCAGATGGGCCAGCGTCACCGGGTGATCGTAGGACTGCGGATCGGTGTCGAGGTTGGCAATCACCACGCCGGGGCTGACAAAGCGTGCATAGAAATCGACATGGGCGTCGGTGATGTCCTTGCCCTTGATGCCTGGCAGCCAGATGATCTTGCGCAGTCCCAGGCGCGCTTTCAGTTCTTCTTCGACTTCGGCCTTGCTCCAGCCGGGGTTGCGGTTGGCGTTGATCCAGCTGCTTTCGGTCATGATGCCGGTGCCGTGACCGTCGACCTCGATACCGCCGCCTTCGCCCACCAGCGAGCTACGCAGATAGGTCGCGCCGCTGTCCTGCGCCAGCAGAGCCGCGACTCGGGCATCGTTGGCGTGTCGCTGCTTATTTCCCCAGCCATTGAAGTTGAAGTCCACCGCGCCCAGTTCGCCTGTTTCGGTGATGACAAAGTTGGCGCCGATATCGCGCATCCAGATATCGTCCAATTCGGTCATGACGAAGGTGGTGTTGTGGCTGCCACAGTGTTTTTCGGCCAAGCCTCTTTCGTGCTCGCGGCACAATACCGTGACCGGTTGGTACTGGGCGATGGTGCGGGCAATCAGGCCTATGGCGGCTTGTACATCGGCGGTGAAGTCTTCCCAGATGGCTGTCTGCGCACCGAAGGCGACGAAGGCACGCCGTTGCCTGCCTCGCTCATCGGGCATGAACCAGCGGCGATTGACGCTGGACGAAGCCCGGGAGACGTCAACGCCCAGGCCCATGGCGGCGATCACACCCAGGCCTGCGACCACTGAAACCTGCTTGATCAATTCACGACGTGTTGGCATCTGCTGTCCTCTCGATCCAATCGTTATACGGTAATCAGGCACTACGCTTTGCAGCGCCCGTGTTTCAAATCAACGGATGAGCGGCGGGGTGCCCACTCACTTGACGGTGGCGGTCTTGAACTTGGTCCAGGCGCGCATCCGGGCGCGCATGTCGGCCTGGGAAATATCCTTGCCGGGAATCAGCCGCTCGAAGGTGGCTTCGTCCGGGTAGATCTGCGGGTTGTTGCGCATCAGCGGATCGACACTGGGCCGGGCCTTGGCGTTGGCGGTCGGGTAGCCGGTGAAATTGCTGATCGCCGCCATGTTCTCCGGGCGCATGACGAAGTTGATAAAGGCATAGGCGTACTCGGGATGCTCGGCGTCGACCGGGATCGCCATGGTGTCCATCCACACCGTGGTGCCTTCCCGTGGGATGTGGTACTGGAACGTGGTTTTCCTGCCTGCGGCATCGGCGGCCCGTTGCGCCTGGGTCATATCCCCGCTGTAACCGAGCGACAGGCACACGTCGCCGTTGACCAGATCCGTCACCGGCTGCGATTGGAACTTGCGGATGTATGGCCGTAGCTTGAGCAGGAGTTCACTGGCGGCGGCCAGGTCCTGTGGCTTGGCGCTGCGCGGATCACGGCCGAGGTAGTTGAGCACCACCGCCAGCACTTCATCCGGCGAGTCGATCAGGCTGATCCCGCAGTCGGCGAACCTGGCCGCCAGTTCCGGCTTGAACAGCAGGTCCAGGCTCTTCACCGGCGCATCGGGCAGGCGCTTGTTGATCTGCTCGGCGTTGTAGGTCAGGCCGATGGTGCCCCAGGTGTAGGGTACGGTGGCCTTGTTCGAGTCGGCGTACTGGCGGCGCAACTTCTGCAGGCCGGGTTCGATATCATCCAGGGCGATGAGCTTCGAGGCGTCCAGCGGCTGGAGGCTGCCGGCGCGCATCAGGCGCACGCCCACGGTGTCGCCCGGGAAGATCAGGTCATAGCCGCTGCCGCCGGCCATCATCTTGGCTTCCAGGGTCTCGCTGCCATCCATGATGTCGTAGATCACCTTGATCCCGGTTTCGGCGGTGAACCTGGCCAAGGTGTCCTCGGCGAAGTAATCGGCCCAGTTGTACAGCTTCAAGGTCTTTTCTTGCGCCTGCACCGACGACAGGACGGCGCTCAGCGCCAAGCCCAAGGTGCAAAGCCATTGCTTGCGGGTCATCTTCATGTCAAATCCCCTGGGTTTTCCAATGAGCATTGATGGAACAGCCATCCAGGCCTGACAACGGTCCGTACATTTCCGGACGGCGGTCGCGGTAGATGCCCCAGGTCAGTCGCTCGGCGCGCATAGCGCACAGGTCCAGGCTGTGCAGGAATACGCCAGTGCTGTCGCGGTCGGCCTCGGCGAGGAGCTTGCCCTTGTGGTCGCAGATGAAGGACGAGCCATAGAAGCCCATCCGCAGGCTCGGATCGGTGGTTGCCACTTCCCGGCCGACCCGGTTGGCGGCCACCACCGGCAGGAGGTTGGCCGCCGCATGGCCGCGCATGGTCATCTGCCAGTGATCACGGGAGTCCAGCGCCGCTGCGCCGGGTTCCGAACCGATGGCCGTCGGAAACAGCAATACTTCAGCGCCCATCAGGGCCAGGCAACGGGCGGTCTCGGGGAACCATTGGTCCCAGCAGATTCCCACCCCGAGGCGGCCGAAGGCGGTGTCCCAGACCCGGAAGCCGGTGTCGCCGGGGCTGAAGTACTCCTTCTCCTGGTAACCGATGGCGTTGGGGATATGGGTCTTGCGATAGACCCCGAGCAAGCGTCCGTCGGCATCGGCCACGCTCAACGAGTTGAAAAATGCGTTACCGGCTTGCTCGAACCAGCTCAGCGGCAGCACCACGCCCAGTTCCCGGGCCAGCGCGGCAAAGCGTTTGAGGACCTGGCTGTGCTGATACTCCTCGGCCAGCGCCAGGTGTTTGTGATCTTGCTCGATGCAGAAATACGGTGTGGCGAACAGCTCCTGCAGCAGGATCACCTGCGCGCCCTGGGTGGCGGCGTCACGCACCAGCTGTTCGGCCTGATCGAGGTTGTGCGCCAGGTCCCAGGTACAGGGCATCTGGGTGGTGGCAATCTTCAGCAGACTCATGGCGTTACTCCTTTACCGGCCAGGCGGGCTGCTGCTGGGTGATGCAATGCACGCCACCGCCGCCATGGGCCAACTGGTTGATTTGCACCGGTACCACTTCGCGCGCCGGGAAGGCCGTTGCCAGTACTTCAGCCGCCGCCTGGTCGGCGCCGATGCCGTAGGCCGGCATGATGATCGCGCCGTTGGCGATGTAGAAATTGGTGTAGGAGGCGCAAAACACTTCAGCCTCGGTGTCCACGGCGGCGCTGGCTTCGAACAGGTCGATCAGTTCGAAGCGTCGTCCCTGGGCATCGCTGGCCAACTCCAGGGCGCGACGGTTTTCCCGCACCACTTCGGCGTAGACGGAGCCGCGCTCGTGTGTCGCATCCACCAGCAGCAGGCCGGGGCGGGCGAAGGCGCAGACGCCATCGACATGGCCGTCGGTCATGTCGCCGGTCACATGATCCGGGTCGCCCGGTAGCCAGATGGTTTTCTTCACGCCGAGCAGGCGACTGAAGATCGCCTCCATTTCGGCCTTGCTCATGCCCGGGTTGCGGTTGGGGTTGAGCAGCACCGATTCGGTGGTGATCAGCGTGCCTTCGCCGTCGACATGAATCGCACCGCCTTCGTTGCCCAGGGGCGTGCTGAAGCCTTCCAGGCCGAGGTGATTGAGCACCCGTCGGGCCAGGCCTTCGTCCAGGTCAAAGGCCGATTTGCCGCCCCAGGCATTGAAGCGCCAGCTGACACCGGCCACTCCTTGCTGCGGATGGCAGATGAACGTTGGCCCGGAGTCACGGCACCAACTGTCGTTGACCGCCATTTCGATGAGTTCGATGTTCGCGTTGCACAGGGCGGCGGCACTGGCTCGCGCCGAAGGATCGACCAGCATCTTCACCGGCTCGAAACGGGCAATGGCGTTGGCGACACGGGCAAAGTCGATTTGCACCTGGGCGAGCGTCACGCCCCAGCCGGATTCCCACAAGGGCTGGTTGTGGGGCCAGACCATCCAGGTTGCCGCATGGGGCGACCACTCCGCGGGCATCGACCAACCATTGCTCTGAATGCCATTGCATTGCATGCTTGCTCACCTTTCAGTTAAGTATTATTTATGACTGAAAACCGCTGTCGCGGAACAAGGCTCATGCTATGACTTCATAAATAGCGCAACAAACGATAGATTTAGCGGATAACTGATTAGTAAGGCTTATCAATATGCTGAAGCATTGGCCTCCTTTGAACGCCCTTCGCGGCTTTGAAGCCGCGGCGCGCCTGGGCAGCTTTCACAAGGCGGCGCAGGAGTTGCACCTGACGCAGTCCGCCATCAGCCAGCAGATCCGTCACCTGGAAACCTATCTCGAGCAGCCGTTGTTTTTCCGCAGTGGCCGCAGTGTCAGTCTGACCGACGCCGGAGATGACCTGTACAGCACGACCCAGTCGACGCTGCTGCAGTTGTCCGTCGGCATCCGGCGCCTGGAGCAATACCGCAAGCCCAACCAGTTGGTGGTCAATACCACCCCGGCGTTCGCCCGGCACTGGTTGCTGCCCAGGTTGGCGGATTTCCATCGGCAGTACCCCGATGTGGACCTTTGGCTGTTCACCAGCTTCGAGCCGCCGGACATGGCGACAGAAACCATCGACCTTGCGATTCGCGACGACCTCGTCGCCCAGGTCGATTGCAGCTATCAGGCGCTGTTCAGTGATCGTCTCTATCCGGCTTGTCATCCTGATCTGCTGGAGGTGCCCGCCGAGCAGCGCACCACCTTGCATGGCGAGCGGGAAATGGACTGGAGTCACTGGGTAGTGCAGGGCGGGGAGGATGTCGGCCAGCGCAGTAACGGATTGAATTTTTCCGACCCGGGCCTGTTGCTCGATGCGGCCTGCGCGGGCAATGGGATTGCCTTGGTCAGTCAACTGTTGGCCGCGAATGCGCGAGCCAATGGGCTATTGCAACCCTTGTGCGAGCAGCGTGTTCCCGGCGCCAACTGGGTTTGCTTGATCCATCGCGACAGTGAAAAAAACTCGCTGACCCGCCGCTTCACTGCATGGTTGCAAGCAGCCCTGCAAGCCGAGGTCAATGCGCAGTAGCGGGCGTCGCGGCGGTGGCTGACGACTCAGCGTCAGCGCTACTGGCCAAGACCCCCCTCAAGAAAACCATGATCATCCGCCCCGGAGCCTGGGGCGCATACACCACCTGCTGCAGCGCTTGGCCATGGGCAAGTGCCATCAGGCCCGCCGCCAGTGCTGCTGGCTCCACCGGGGGGATCTTGCGCAACCGGGCAAACACCCTGGCAACCAGTCCGCCCAGCGCTAGCCGATGACCGTCCCACACCTGCCGGTATTCCTCGGCGAAGGCCGCGCTGCGATTGGCGTGCAATTGCAGCTCCACCGCCAACATCGCCCAGTCGGCATCCTGGTCGAGGGTCGTCGACCAGACCTCCAGGCCCGCCAGTACATCGCCATCCAGGTGTTCCGCCGCCTCTATCAAGGCATTCAGTTGCGTGGCTTCGGCTTGCATATGTTGGTGCAGAAGTTCCAGTAACAGTGCTTCCTTGCTGGCGAAATTCGAATAGAAACCCCCTTGCGAATAGCCGGCCTCGTCGGCGATATCCCGAATCGAGGTACCACCGAAGCCGCGTTGCACGAACAAGCGTCGTGCCGCCTCGACAAGGCGTTCGCGGGTCTGGGCCTGGCTTTCTTCACGGCTGAGCCGTTTGCGGGTCTGTGCGTTCATGGGCGTCAAAATATCACTTGAGCTTTTAAATTCAATCGATATGATTTCTAGATATCATTTGATATCTAAAAATCAATCGAGCTTTTAATCATGTCCCAGAACACCGCGTTTGTGACCGGCGCCACCGGACTTCTCGGCAGCAACCTGGTTCGGCTGCTGATCGAGCGGGGCTATGGCGTCGTTGCCTTGGTGCGTTCACTGGAAAAAGCCAGGCGACAGTTTCCCGATCTGTCCGGCATCAGGCTGGTGGTCGGTGACCTGGATAATGTGGCGGCCTTCGCCCCGACGATGCAGGGCTGTGTGGTGGTGTTCCATACCGCCGCGTTCTTCCGCGACAACTACAAGGGCGGGCGCCATTGGCAAACCTTGCAGCGCATCAACATCGACGGCACGGCGGCGTTGATCGAGCAGGCCTACCAGGCCGGCATCCGGCGGTTCGTGCAGACGTCTTCCATCGCCGTGCTGAATGGCGAACCGGGAGCCATTATCGACGAGACCGACGAGCGTGATCCCGCCGGCGCCGATGATTACTATCGCAGCAAGATCCTGGCCGATCAGGCCGTGCGTGCTTTCTGCGCGTCTCACTCGGCGATGAACGCGACGTTTGTGCTCCCCGGTTGGATGTGGGGCCCCGGTGACCGGGGACCGACTTCATCAGGGCAGCTGCTGCTGGATACGGTGCGCGGCAAGTTACCGGGGCTGGTGCCGGGGAGCTTTTCGCTGGTGGATGCCCGCGACGTTGCCTCGGCCTTGCTGGCGGCAGCCGAACGTGGGCGGTCTGGCGAACGCTATCTCGCCGCGGGCCGGCACATGACTATGGCTGAACTGATTCCCTTGATCGGCCAGATTGCCGATGTGCCCACTCCTCGACGCAAGTTGCCCGTGGCATTGCTCTATCTGATTGCGGGTATACAGGAGCTGATTGCGGGCTTGAGTGACAAACCCGCTTTGCTCAGCTTTGCCACCGTGCGCTTGATGCTCAAGGAGGCCGGCCGCAGTCATTTCAATCCGCTCAAGAGCCAGCGGGAACTGGGCCTGGTTTTCCGGCCGCTGGAACTTACGCTGCGCGATACACTGGCCTGGTACCGAGCGCATGAGTGGCTATCGGAGTCTGCGGGCGCGCGGCCTTGAAACACCGGGCGCTATTGCCCTGATCCGGCTGGCATGCCGTCAGGGCTGGAGACGGCGCCACGATCCCTCGGGCAACTCGATCTGCCGTTGGGCTGCCGCCAAGGCAGCCGTCAGTCCCGCTTTATCCAAGGGGATGCAGTAGGCGGGTTTGGCCCGCTCGAATCGCCAGCTTTCATCGAGGCTACCGGCATCCACCGTATCGAATCCCATGTCGTCCAACAAATTGATCACCAGGGCCTTGGCGACCGGATCGTCCGCGGCAATCGGTAGCGCACGGCGGTCGGGCGCGCCTTTCGGGCGCGAGTCTTGCCCCAGGTCCTGGGCGAGGATGGCGTTGAAAACCTTGACCACCTTGGCCCGCGACAGATGTTCGGCGAGCAGGCGACTGGTGGTGGTCTCGAAGCGATCCAGCGCGGCAATCCGGCCGTCTCGTTGCGGGTAGTAGTTGTTGGCATCGAGGACGATTTTGCCCTCCAGCCACTGGGCCGGCAGGCTGCGGTAATGTGCCAGGGGGATGGCCACGAGCACCACGTCGCCAAATTCTGCGGCTTGCTCCACGGTGCCGACCTGACTGGCGGGAATATCACTGAGCACACTGCTCATTGTCTGTGGGCCGCGTGAGTTACTGAGCATCACCTCGTGTCCCGCGGCTATCAGCAATTGCGCCACTGCACGTCCGATAAACCCTGCCCCAATAATGCCGATGCGCATGTCCTTACTCCTTTGCTTGGTTGGAAGACGCTATGATGATTGGCGATCAATGGACGATAAATCGCCATTCAGGACTTAGTCTTGTTACCAGGAGTGTCGAATGTTGGATCGCCTGACGGGCATGAGCGCTTTTGTGATGGCTGCGGAATCCGGCTCCTATGCCAGTGCCGCGGAGCGTTTGGGCATCTCGCCGCAGATGGTGGCCAAGCATGTCGCCGCGCTTGAACACAGGTTGGGCGCGCGATTGCTGAACCGCACGACCCGGCGGCAGAGCCTGACCGAGCTGGGGAATGCCTACTATGAGCGCTGCAAGCATATTGTCAGCGAAGCCCAGGCTGCCGACTCCCTGGCGCAGATCATGAGCGACACCCCTCGGGGCAAACTGAAAGTCACGGCTCCGGTGACCTTCGGTTCCTATAGCCTCATGCCATTTGTGACGATTTTTTTGCGTCACCACCCTGGGGTGGAAATCGATCTGCATTTGACCGACCGCTACGTCGATCTGGTGGAGGAGGGCTACGAAGTGGCGTTTCGGATCGGCCCCTTGGCCAACTCGAGTTTGACCGCCCGGCCATTGGCGCCGTATCGACTGCTGGCCTGTGCCGCACCGGACTATCTGGCGCAGCGCGGAACGCCATGCACACCCGCTGATCTCGAGAATCATGAATGTCTCGGGTATGCGTATTGGTCGCGCCCGGCCGATCGCGAATGGCAATTCAGCAAAGACGGCATCGTTTACAAGGCGCCAGTCGCCAGCCGTTTGCAGGTCAACGAGAGCAAGGCGCTGCTGTCAGCAGCGCTTGACGGGTTTGGCATTGTCCTTGGCGCCGAAGATTTTCTTGAACCGGCGCTGCGAAGCGGCGAGTTGGTGCGATTGTTGGCGGATTTCGATGCGCCGAACCGACCCATGCATTTGCTTTACACGGCAAATCGTCAGCGCACCGCCAAGCTTCGGAACTTTATCGATGCGGCACTCAGCCACTTTGCAGGCTAGGGCGCGATATCGGCCTTGAACCATTTTTCCGAGAGCTTCTTGACCGTCCCATCCGCCAAGGCCGCGCTCAAGGCCTGGTTGAACCGGGCCTTCAAGTCCCCGTCGGCCTTTCTGAAGGCCAGCGCTTCACCGGGGCCCCAGATCGGCCCGCCAATCTTCGGCCCCACCATCCGCACCGCCTGGTTTTCCGGATTTTGCAGCGCGGACGAAAAGAACGTCACGTCGTCAAAGGCGAAATCGATGCGACCGGCGTTCAGGTCCATCATGTGCTCACCGGACTTCTTGTAGGTCCGGATGGTCGCCACGCTTTTGAAGTTTTTCTCCACGAAGTCGGTGTAGGCCGTGCCCGACTGGATGCCGATGGTCTTGCCTTTGACCAGCGCCTTGAGTTTGTCGATGGCGGCCTGATCCTGGACTTGGTCACCGCTGAGTCTGAGCGTCTGTGTGCTCGGCGTGGCCGAGATCAGCGCCGGCGTTGCACTGACAAACACACCTTGGGTGGCCGCATAGGGTTGCGAGAAGTCGACGATGGCCTGGCGCTCCGGCGTGATGACGATGGCGTCCATCAGCATGTCGAACTTACCGGCATTCATCCCGGCGATCATGCCGTCCCAGTCCTGGGCCTGAAGCTTGCACTCAAGCTGGATTCTCGCGCACAGGTCCTTCAGCAACTCAGGTTCGAAACCGGAAATTTCGCCGTTCGGCAGGGTGCTGTTCCAGGGTTCATAAGCCCCCTCGGTGGCGACCCTGACGGTAGTCCAATCCTTGGCCGCGGCCAGTCCGGTGAAAAGCATGCCGCTCAGGGCGCAGCAGGTAAAAAGGGTGCGGGTGGAGCGAGTGATGGCGTGCATGTGTTTCCCCAAAGAGTTCGAAAAGGTTCGGCAGGGGCAAGCGGTGTCGGCTGATCTTTTTATTTGAGTGGTGCCCGGGGATCAGGCTGTTCGGCCATAGAAACCCAGTTGTTCCTCGGCACTGAACAGCACGCCGGGCTTTTCGTAGTAGGAGAACACCGCGACCATGCGCTCGCGCGGACCGCGCACGGGGGTGACGCGATGGGCCGTATTCTTGCCGCGGAATACATTCAGCGTGCCCGCGCGCAACCTGAGTGTCTGCACCAGCGGGTCACGCCCCTCGAGCAACTCGGCGACGCCGGCATAGTTGGGATCATCCGTGCTGCGCAAGTCGCTGCGATATTGGAATTCTCCGCCTTCCTCAGGGGCCTGGAGCATCAGTGTGGTGGTGAATTCAGAGCGATCGAAGTGCCAGTTCAAGGTCTCGCCGTGGCGATAGCTCATCACGTTGACGCGGGCCAGCGGGTCGGCCATCAGGTGCAATTGCGGCTTCTCCATCACCGCGGCCAGGAAGGCCAGCAGCGGCGGGTACTCGTACACCTCGTTCACCAGGCTGTCCTTGAGCTGGTCGGCGCACAGGGTATGGCTGACCGTCTCGACCTGGCGCAGTGCCGGGTGATCCGCCGGCAAACCCTCGATCTTGGGTTTGAAGTAGATGTTGTGGGTGCGGCTGTGGGTATGGGACTCACGATTCATGCTCGGTCGAATGCGCTCAGCCGCCTGGCGCACCGCGTCGGCCATGATGAACCCCTCCAGGTTGAACATGCCGTTGTGCTTCAATTCAGTACGGCACTTATCGACCAGTTCATTCCACGCAGCGCTGCCTTCGCGGTCGAGTGGAAAGCGCTCAAGATCCATGACGTTGTTCATGATGACCCTCTCGTTGTAGATGGCTCCAACTTACCCCACGAAAAACTTCGCAACAACGGCACAAATTGTTAGGCTCTCCCTGGTAAAACTTAGGGGAAGAGCGCTTATGCAACGCTTACCACCGCTCAATGCCGTACGGACATTCGAGGTCGCCGCGCGCCTGGGCAGTTTCGTCCTGGCGGGTGCTGAACTGGGGGTGTCATCGGCGGCCGTCAGCCAGCAGATCCGTCATCTGGAAGACTTCTTCGGCAAGAAGCTGTTCGTGCGCAACGGCAATCGCCTGGCCCTGACCGATGCAGGCTTGGCGATGTACCCGCAAACCTCGCGGGCGTTGAACGAAATTGCCGCGATGACCCTGCGCACCCTGGAAGGCGAGATTCGTACCCGGCTGATTGTCAGCGTGCCGTTTTCCCTGGCGGAATGTTGGCTGGCACCCAAGCTCATGGAGCTTGTCGAGGTCTACCCGCAACTGTCGGTCGATGTCCGTGTGGAGGATGACCCCGTTGATCTTGCCCGGCATGACGTGGACCTGCGCGTCAGCTACGGGGACTATCACTACCCGGCGTGCGAGGCGATTCCCTTGTTCCATGACGAAGTGCTGCCGGTGTGCGCGCCGGAGCTGTGGTACCGACATGGCAACAAGGACTTTGACCTCGCGGCTGTTCACCAAAGTCTGTTCATTCATACGCAGTGGGGGGCCAATTATGCCTCGCACCCTACGTGGAGCGACTGGTTTGCCGCCGAGCGCCTGGAGCGCCCGCCGGACCCGGCCCATGGGCGGCGGTCGGGGTTATCGAGTTTGTCGGTGACGCTGGCCAAGTTGGGTATGGGTATCGCGTTGGGGCAGAAGGCGATTGCCCAGCGGGAGCTGGAGGCGGGGCGCTTGATCGCGCTTTCCGCCGTTTCGTTGCGGCTTGGGCATGGATATTTTGCCTTTGTGCCGGGGGCCAAGCGGGGTCGGGGGGATATCGAGCGATTGCTGGCGTTGTTGGGGGACAACTGAACGGCACGAGACGGCTGAACACCCTGGCCATCCATCTGCCACCGTCGAGTGATTCTTGCCCGGCGCGTAATGACCGATCGAGGGGGCACCTCCAACCGAAGGCGGTGCCCCGTGACCTCTCTCAGGGAAACAGCAACTGCAGGGTAGTGTCCGCACGGGTATCGAAGATCTTGGTGTAGACCTGTTTTATCGTGCTGTTGTAGTAGTACGCATTGACGCTCGACTGCTCCAGCGCCTGGGGGCTCTCCACGTTGTCGAGTGATTTTCCGTCGAGGCTTACCGACTGTGGCGCTTCGGCGCCGAGCAGGGAAACGAAATAAAAGGGTTCGGCGGGCAGGTAGTGATCGTGCGTGCGCTGGATGCGGATGTTCTGGCCATTCGCGATGCCGGTATGGCTGATTTCGCTCAAACGGTAGGCTTGAGCGGTGGCGTATTGAGTACTGGAGCCATCGTCCAGGTAGAGCGTGTAGGTCGAGTCCTGGCCAGGGTAGATATTGAAGGTCAGTGGATTGACCTCAAGTTGCCCCACCCACTGTTCCAACTGGCGCATCGGCAGGATCGCACCGGCGCGTATGTAGATCGGCACCTGGTCAAGATCCGCATGATAGCCCATGACCAGGGTTCCACCGTCGATCGGTGCCTCGAGGGGGAAATCGTCGTCCATGAACGCGTACCACTGCGACCCCGCGGGCAGGTAGATATCGCGCACGGGTGGGCTGGGCGGGCTGGCGGTCTCGTGCGGGGTGATGATCGGGGCCACGAGGATATCGCGGCCAACGAAGAACTGATCGTTCAGGTAGTCATAGATCCGCGGGTCCTGCGTCTCATTGAGGAACAGGGCTCGGGCGATCGGCATGCCGGTCTGCGTCGACTGGTATAAGGCGTCGTAGTAGATCTGCAACATCCGATAGCGCAGTTCGACGTACTTCCGGCAATTGCTCGGCACCGGCTCGGCGTAGTTGAAGGGTTCCTGGAACTGCTTGACGTAGCCGTCATAGTGATTGCGGTACCAGGGCAAAAAGGAGCCGAGCTGCATCCAGCGGGTGAACAGTTCGTAATTGGTGATCAAGCCTTCGCCGACGCTACCGTCGCCCGGGCCGAACCCGCCAATGTCGCACCCCGAAAGCGGAATGCCCGACAGTCCCAGGTTCAGTACCTGCGGCAGGTTGATCTGGAGGAAGTCCCAGCTGGAGGCCGAGTCGCCGGTCCACAATGCCGCGTAGCGCTGCACCCCGGCATAACCGCCACGGGCAATGATGAAGTTGCGCTGCTGCGGACGCAATTGGTTGAGCCCGTTATAAGTGGCCTCACTGAGCAAAAGGGCGAAGGCATTGTGCACTTGGGCGTGCGCCACGCTCTCGCCGAAGCTGGTCACCATCAGGTCCAGGGGCGCGGTCTTCCAGGGCGATAGTACGCGGTTCTCGTTGGGCGGAGGCGCTTCTCCGTACGCCGGGTTGCTGTCGGCTGTATCGTTGGCACTCTGCTGCATCTGCGGTGTGTCGTAGTAGGCGTAGATGGCCGGATCGGTCATGTCCTGCCAGACCATCTCCAGTCCCGCGGACAACAGGTACTGGTACTGCTGCCCCCACCAGGTACGGACCTCGGGCCGGCCAAGATCGGGGTAGTAGCCACCGGAGCCGAGCTGTGTCTCGTGGTTGCCGTTGGCCTGCAAGGGGGGGTAGGAGTAGGGGTTGCTGCCGTAGTTCACGCCGTAGTTTTCTTCCCCGACGAACAACGAACCGTCCGTTGGCAGGCCGGCGCGGACATTGCGCAGGAAATAGCCCTGCGCCACGCCTTCGTCCCGCGTGGGGTAGGGCGCTTCCTCGCCGGTTTCATCGAGGGGGTTGTTGCTGATCATGGCCGTGATGTTGGTGCTGCACTTGAAGCCGTTGGCCTTGAGGTTGGAAAACAGCACGCCCAGTCCAGGGAACTTGATAGTACTGCTGGTAAACGTCCGATAGTTGTTCTGCAAGTCGATATCGATGTGCAGCCCGTCGATCGGGATACTGGCGTTGCGGTAGGCGTCGGCCGCCGCGCTGAGTTTTTCCTGGTCGTAATAGCCATAGCAGCCTTGGTGGTAGCCCAGCGCGTATCTCGGAGCCAGCGCCGGCCGCCCCGTCAGTTGGGTGTATTGGTCAACGACCTCTGACGTCTGGTCGCCGAGCATGAAGTAATAGTCGAGCTCACCGTACAGGGCGCCGAAATAGTACATGCCGTCCATGTCGGAGTAATCATTGGCGCCAATGTTGAAATAGGACTGCGACGGGTTGTCGAAGAACAGCCCGTAGCTGTACGCCGGGCCGGCATTGACGCCCTGTGGGCAGGGGTTGTTCTCGATCAACAAGGGCACGGAGCAGTAAAGCGGCTCGCTGGGGTTGAGCGGCCCGGACTGCTCGCCCTGCGCCAGCGTATCGGAGAGGTATTCGAAGTTATCGAAGTTGAACTGGGTCAGGCTGAAGCCGTTTTTGGCCAGTTGGGCCCCGGCCTTTTCGCCAAAACCGAAGTAGTAGGCATTCACCGGCGTTTGCTTGAAGTTGGCAATGACTTCATGGCCCGGCAGGTAGACCAGGTTGTAGTACTGATTGTCATCGGTCGTATCGCTGTGCACCAACTGCGGTCCGCTGCCATTGTCGCGAAAGACTTGCAGGGCATAGGGTTGCAAATTGATGCGCAGCTGCAGGGCGCCGGTATCGATCAGTAGAAGGTCCTGGGTGTTCTGCAGGATGTTGAGCGTCACCGGGCCGAGATCGCGATTGATCACGGCATATGAATTGTCAGTGTCGTAGCTGGCATTCGCCGCGGGGTTGAAGCGAATGCGGAAACAACGGGGAGACAGGAAGGACAGTTGCAGGCTGACATCGTTGTTCTGCGCGCTCAGCAGAAAGCTGTTGCTGGCCCGCGTGATGGCGCCGACGTTACCGAATGGCGTCCACTGTCCGAGGTTGGGGGTGAAGTTGTTGGTCGTCACGAACTGGTAGGTGCCAGCTGGATCGGTTTGCAGAAAGTCCCTGGCACCGTTGGCGCTCAGGTAGGCTTTTTGAGTAAGGGGCCGACTCATGATGAAGTTCCTCCGTGGAATGGGTTGAGCGCTGGGATACTGCGCACGCTTCCCCGGGGGCCCTTCACAGGCGCCCCGGTAGGGTGCTCAAGCCTCTCAGGGGCTCGGCTTTGCCTCCGTGCCGTCGGTGCGGAAATGCGCCAGTTGTTGAAACGTCCAACTGAAGTCAGCGCTGGTCGGACCATTGAAAGTCGCCGTTTTGACGCCGTTGGCACCCAGGGTGTAGGCGCTGGCGATACCCGCCGAATAGTGGCAGCCCATGCAGCTCTCGGTGGCGAAAACATGGTCGGTCACTGCCGGCCCGCCTTCCTCTTCCTGCCCCACGGGCTGATTGCCCTGCTGGAAATAGGTTTCCATGATCGAGTTGGCCAGATAGACCGGGGTCGGCTTGCCGCCGGACTTGTTGTCGATGCTCCCCGGCAAGGTGCCCGGGCCCGGGGTGGTCGGCGGCGCGGCGGGGTCTGTCGGCCATTGGGTGTTGATCAGCTCGTAGTATTGCCAGACCGAACCCATGTCACGCAGCAAGGCCTGGGCTTGTCGATTGATCTGCTCGGTGGCGGGGGGAATGGGTATCACACGGGTCACTTGCGTGCGCAACTGGCCTGTGGCCGGATCCTTGGTCGGCGGATAGCTGTTGACCAGGCAAGTCGCGCAGTCGGGATTGTTGAAGGATGCTCGCAGGTGCTGCGGCTTGCCATTGACCTGAACGGTCTCGAGTGAGTTCACCTGCAGGTTGTCGACGTGCTCGAAGGTTGACCAGCTCCATTGCGGCGAGGTGCCGGTCTTGTGCGCGATGTGCATGCCCACCAGGCCGACCTGTGCATCGTGCCAGCCCTTGCCGTCGTCGTTGAGTATCATCGCGGTGGTGGTGAAATAGCGTTGCGGGATATCACCGGCCGCTTCATCCAGGATGCGCCAGGCGAGCTTGATCTCGATCGCGCCGGGTTGCTCGGGACGATTGAATGATCCGGCGGGCATATTCAAGGCGTTATGCGTGTTGCTGAAGGCGATCTGCCCATCGAAGTTGTAGAGCTGGTTCTGCACGATGTATTGGGTTTCGGTATCGTTCATCAGTATTTCGTAATGGGCCTGCTGGCCATGCTGGTCCCAAAGTGGATGGGTAAAGGCCTGTCGGGTCTCATCCAGGACCGTCAGCGCCTTGGTGGCGCTGATGATCGACAGAATACGTTTGCTGCGGTCGGTGCTCGTAGCCGCCATTGGCCCCAGGGGCACGCCATGGCGCGCCGTCACGGCTTGACGCAGGGGCCGTGCCGCCTGTGTTTCGGTCAGCATCGAGGGCGGTGGCCGGCCGTCTTCCCGGAACAGCTCGAATGACTCGTGCCAGCGTGTCCAGGCCGGTGGGCCAAATGCCAGGTCGGCAATGTGTGGCGCAGGCTTGCCTTGTTCGCCTGTCGGCCAATTGATTGCCAGGAATTGTTGCCAGGAAAAGATATCGAAGACCCGTTGCACCTGGGCGAACTCGCCATTTTTCGTCAGGGTGCCGATCAGCGCGGGGTCGACGTCCGACGGAATCACCGGGCTCAGGGGGGAAGGTAAATCCGGGGAGAACACAGGTCCGGTCTGGGCGGCTGCCAGCTGGGTAGCCAGCAACAGTCCTGAGAGAGCCAATCCGGCGAGGCCGTGTCGGATGAACGACGAGCAAGGCTGATGGATCAGACTGCGCCCCATAGCACTGCTAAGGCGATCAACGCTTTCCATAGGTCATATCCTTGACTGGGTGCGCGCAGAAAACTGGAGCACAAGGCGACTCACGTCAGCAGTCCTGCTGCCGCGCTCAAGCATTCGGACTTCGGGCCGCACAAGCGGCTTATGCCCGGATACTCGAGTTCATGTCTTGACGTTGTGATGCGCCTAGCAGGGTTTAGCAGGCGGTTGTGGGAGCGTCAAATGCGAAGTCGCATTTATCGCGGATGGGGGCCTGCGGCGTTGAGGCAGGATGCGCCGCAGCTCTGCGTCGATGCCAAGGGGTTCGACCGGATTGCCTTTCACCAGCAGCTCAACGAAAGTGCGCTGAAGTTTTTTTCAACGCATATCCGTTAGCGTATCAAGCTCGTCTTATGCCAGCGCCGGGGTACGCGGCGGGATCAAACGCTTGCTTGCAGTCGACTCGAATGCCGAAGCCAGGTGAAGCAGCGCCGAGTCGTCATAAGCACGACCGGCGAAGGTCAGGCCGACCGGCATGCCGATATCCGCCATGATGCCCATTGGCACGGTGACCGTGGGCACGCCCAGATGGCGGATGGCGAGGTTGCCGTTGGCCACCCAGATACCGTTGCTCCAGGCGATATCCGCCGACTTTGGATTGATATCGGCATCCGCCGGACCGACGTCGGCCACCGTCGGGAAGAGCACCGCATCGAGCCCCAGGCGGTCCATCCACTCCTCAAGGTCGATGCGACGGGTCTGTTCAAGCCCACGCAGTCCGTCAGGCAAGGTGCTGATCTCGTTCCACGGGGTAATCCCGCGCTCGGCCATGCGCACATACTCGTCCATGCCGGCGGCCAGGTCGCCTTCGCGGTTGGGCAGGGTGCCGGGGTCGTGGGGGAAAATCTTCGGCCCGTCCACGTCCACCAGGCGGTTCAACGCGGGATCGCCATTGGCCCGCAGGAAATCATCGAAGGCCCAGGCCGACAGCTCCCACAACTCATGGTGCAGGAATTCCTTGGACACCAGGCCGCGGGTGAACACGGTCGGCGTACCCGGACGATCGCCTTCGCAGTTCGAGACCAGCGGGAAATCGACCTCGACCACCTCGGCACCCGCCGCTTCGAGCGCCTTGCGCGCGGCTTCCCAGAGGGCAATCACCGACGCTCGGGTGTTGATGCGCTGACCTGTCGGGCCACCGATTCCCGGCGCATCGCTGGTGCCGGCTTGAGGGTCCGCGTTGATGAACATGCGTGGCACGCCGAAGCGTTTGCCAGCGAGTGCATCGCTACCGGCGGCCAGTGCGCCATAGGATTCGGGACGCACCGCGGCCACGCTCGGAATCGGCACCCAGGGCTGCATCCGCCACAGATCACCGCGGGTATCGGGATCCTCCGCCACCACCACGTCGAGTACTTCGAGGAGGTCGGCCATGGTCCTGGCATATGGCACGACGACGTCCATGGTCGGGGTCAACGGCCAGTTGCCGCGTACCGAGATCACGCCCCGCGAAGGGGTATAGGCACACAGGCCATTGTTCGACGCCGGGCCGCGTCCGCTCGACCAGGTTTCTTCAGCAAGGCCGAATGCGGCGAAACTGGCGGCAGTCGCCGTCCCGGCGCCATTCGATGAACCCGAGGCGAAAGGCGCGGTGAGGTAGTCGGCGTTGTACGGGCTCTCCGCCCGACCGTAGACCCCGCGCTGCATGCCGCCGTTGGCCATGGGCGGCATATTGGTCTTGCCCAGGCAGATCGCGCCACCTGCGCGCAGCCGCTCGATGGTGAACGCATCGCGCTGGGCGACCAGCTTGGCGAAGGCCGGACTGCCGGAGGCGGCGGTAAGCCCCTTGACCAGATAACTGTCCTTGGCCGTATAGGGAATGCCGTCGAGGGGTCCCAGTGTCTCGCCCTTGGCCCGGCGGGCATCGGACGCCCGGGCTTCGTTGAGGGCCTCGGGGTTGCGGACCACCACCGCGTTGAGGGCGGTAGGCGTATCGGTGCCGTCGTAGGCGTCGATCCTGGCGAGGTAGGCCCGGACCAGTTCAACCGCCGTGGTCTGGCCGGATTCGAGCGCAGCGCGCAGCTGGGCAATGGAAACTTCGGTTACTTCGATCATGTGGTTATCGCCGACTGCGGAGGGGGGCGGGGGGAGTGTTGGTGTCATAGGGGCGCTTGGGTAGCTCAATCAACCCGATGGAAAATGCATCTTAAAAGAAAGGAGGCAGGCCACCAAGTTTCGTTGGCGGCGGCCCGTACCCCCATGGCTCAGATCCGCGCCAAGGCCTGTGCCAGATCCGCCCGCAGGTCCTCGACGTCTTCGACACCCACCGACAAGCGCACCAGCCCATCACCGATACCGAGTTGCGCGCGGATGTCCGCGGGAATGCTGGCGTGGGTCATGATCGCCGGGTGTTCGATCAGGCTTTCGACGCCGCCCAGGCTCTCGGCCAGGGCGAAGATCTGCACGCTTTCCAGGAACCGCTTGGTACCGGCCAGGTCGCTTTTCAGGTCCACCGAAATCATCCCGCCGAAACCGCGCATCTGCCGGCGTGCCAATTCGTGCTGCGGGTGTGACGGCAGGCCCGGATAGTAGACCCGCGCCACCTGTGGCTGACGTTCGAGCCAGGTCGCCAGGTCCAGGGCGTTGCTGCAATGACGCTCCATGCGCAGCGACAGGGTCTTCACGCCACGCAGGGTGAGGAAGGCGTCAAATGGCCCGGCAATGGCCCCCACCGAGTTTTGCAAAAAGCCCAGACGCTCGGCGAGTTCGGCGTTTTGCCCGACCACCGCGATGCCGCCGATCACGTCGGAGTGGCCGTTGAGGTATTTGGTCGTCGAGTGCACCACGATGTCGAAGCCCAGCTCCAACGGCCGCTGGATCCAGGGACTGGCAAAGGTGTTGTCGGCGACGCAGAGGATGCCGCGGTCGCGACAAATGCGGGCGACGGCGGCGAGGTCCGTGAGGCTCAGCAGGGGGTTGCTCGGTGTCTCGACCCAGACCATCCGCGTATTGTCCTGCAGGGCTGCTTCGAAGGCGCCGAGGTCGGTCAGGTCGACGTAGCTGAAGCGATGCCCGGCGCTGCGTTGGCGCACCTTGTCGAACAGGCGGAAGGTGCCGCCGTACAGGTCGTTGCCGGAGACCACATGGGCGCCGGCATCGAGCAGTTCGAGCACGGTGGAAATCGCCGCCAGCCCGGAGGCGAAGGCGAAGGCCCGGGTGCCGCCTTCAAGATCGGCTATGCAGCGCTCCAGGGCAAAGCGCGTCGGGTTGTGCGAGCGGCCGTAGTCGAAGCCTTTGTGCACGCCAGGGCTCTCTTGCAGATAGGTGGAGTTGGCGTAGATCGGCGGCATCAGCGCGCCAGTGGTCGGGTCCGGCGACTGCCCGGCATGAATGACACGGGTGGCGAAGGCGCGGGGGGCGGCGGACTTGTCGTGTTGACTCATGCCAGGGATCTCCGTAGGTGATTGAGCAGGTCGACGCGGGTAATCAGGCCATGAAAGCCCGAGGCGTCGGCGATGATTGCCACCAGTCCGCGGGCCAGTTCGGCCTGCAGTTCCGCCAGGCTGGCGGTGGGGGCCAGGGTTTGCAGTTGGTCGGTCATGACACTGGCCACGCTCAGCCGAAAGTGCGTCGCGTCGTCATGCATACCCAGCAGGATATCCGATTCGTCGATCACGCCTACCAGTCGTTGGCCGTCCACCAGCACCGGCAGTTGCGACACGTCCGCCAGGCGCATGCGCTGGAAGGCAGTGAGCAGGGTGTCGTCCGGGCCGACGCTGATCACCCGACCATCCTCGAAGCGCCGCGCGATCAGATCGCGCAGGTCGCCGTAGTGCTTGTATTTCAGCAGGCCCTGGTCGTTCATCCACTGGTCGTTGTAGACCTTGGACAGGTAACGGGTGCCGGTGTCGCAGACGAAGGTGACGACGCGCTTGGGTTCGGTTTGCTCGCGGCAGTAGCGCAGTGCCGCGGCCAGCAAGGTACCGGTCGAGGAACCGCCGAGGATGCCTTCGGCGCGCAGCAGTTGGCGGGCATGGTCGAAGCTTTCTTCGTCGCTGATCGAGTAGGCTTTGCGCACGCTGGACAGGTCGGCAATCGACGGAACGAAGTCTTCGCCGATGCCTTCCACGGCCCAGGAACCCGCGGTGCCGATGGTGCCGCTGCGGCTGTATTCGGCCATCACCGAGCCGAGCGGATCGGCCAGGACCATGGCCAGGTTTGGTTGTACGCGTTGAAAGAAACGGGTCAGGCCGGTCAGGGTGCCGGCGGAGCCGACACCGACGACGATGGCGTCCACATCGTGCTGGGTTTGCGCCCATATTTCCGGCGCTGTACTGGTTTCATGGGCCAGCGGGTTGGCCGGATTGTTGAACTGGTCGGCGAAGAACGCGTCGGGAATCTCTTTTGCCAGCCGCGCGGCGACATCCTGGTAGTACTCGGGATGGCCCTTGCCGACATCCGAGCGGGTGATATGCACCTCGGCGCCCATGGCCTTGAGATGCAGGACTTTTTCGGTGGACATCTTGTCGGGCACCACCAATACCACCCGGTAACCCTTGGCCCGGCCCACCAGGGCCAGGCCGAGACCGGTGTTGCCGGCGGTGGCTTCAACGATGGTCGAGCCGGAGCGCAGGCGGCCATCGCGCTCGGCCGTATCGATCATCGCCAGGCCGATGCGATCCTTGATCGATCCGCCAGGGTTCTGGCATTCAAGCTTGAGGAACAACGTGCACGGTCCGGTATCGAAGCGGCTGACGCGCACCAACGGCGTATTGCCGATCAGTTCGAGCACGGCGGGACGGGAGTTGTTCGGCATGTGTCACCTCGTTACGGGGGGAGTTCGTATTGGATGGACAGCAGGCTGGGGGCGCGGGTTGCAGATAAATGTATCGTTTGGAACATAGGCCGGGATTGCACCGGCTGCAACCGCAGGAGCGCATTTGGCCCGATGTGGCCGTGCGATATTGGCCAATGCTCTGGAGCGGGACGCAGCGTTGTTCTATTGTCAGTGACCGCTGCCAGACCTCATTCTCAAGGGCGGGTGCCAGACAGGGATTATCACCAGAGGAGTTGCAATGAAGGTTCATTTCGTCGTTCATGAAGCATTCGAGTCGCCGGGTGCCTACGAAGCCTGGGTTGAAGCACGTGGCTACGAGGCCAGCTACTCGCGTGTCTATGAGAGCTCCGCTTTCCCGGACGTCGATAACATCGATCTGCTGGTGGTGCTGGGCGGTCCTCAGTCACCGGCCACCACCCGGGAAGAGTGTCCGCACTTCGATGCCGCCGCCGAATGTGCGCTGATCGCCAAAGCGGTCATGGCGCAAAAGGCCGTGGTGGGCGTCTGCCTCGGCGCCCAACTGCTCGGTGAGGCCCTGGGCGCCAGGTTCGCTCACAGCCCCGAGAAAGAGATCGGCAAGTACCCGATCAGCCTCACCGAGGCGGGGCAGGGTAACGACAAGGTCGCTCATTTCGGCGATATTCTGGAAGTCGGGCATTGGCACAACGACATGCCGGGTCTCACCGAAAACGCCAAGGTCCTGGCCTACAGCGAAGGCTGCCCAAGGCAGATCATTGAATACGCCCCGCTGGTGTATGGCTTTCAATGCCATATGGAGTTCACCCACGATGTCGTCGAGCGGCTTATCGCCGCGTCCGAGAGCGAACTCGCGACGTCGACCGAGCGCCGTTTCGTCCAGCAACCGGCAGCCCTTCGTGGCAATGACTATGGGCAAATGAACCAGAAACTCTTTGGCTTTCTGGACAAGCTGGTGGCGCAGTACCGGTTGTGCCAAGGCCATCCGCGCTAGAGGCGCTGCGTCCCCTGGGAGTCAACCGCCAGGAGCTGTGGCACTGGCCATCTGCTGGGGCTTGCAGTTGAGGTAGGCCGAGGACTTCAACCAGTGCCGGTCGGGGTACCAGACAAACATGTACTGGCCGTCCTTGAGTTTGTCGACCACCTGCCGCGCAACTTGCGGGCGTACGGCGGGGCAGCCCTGGCTGCGGCCGAGACGGCCTTCGCGCTTGCTCCACAGGGGGCTCACGTAGTCGGCCGCGTGGATCACGATGTCACGGTCGCGGGCCAGGTCATTGAAGCCCGGTTCCAGGCCGTCCATGCGCAGCGAATAGCCATGGGTGCCTTCATAGGTTTCCTGGGTGCGGAACAGGCCCAGGCTGGATTGATAACTGCCGACCTGATTGGAAAACTGGGTGGCGAAATTTTCCCCGGACTTCTGCCCGTGGGCGACCAGGTCGCGTAGCACCAGGGTCTTTTTGCGCAGGTCGAAGATCCACAGGCGCCGCTTCGTCGAGGGTTGCGAGTAGTCGATCACCGCCAGGCGCTCGGATTGTTCGAGGCCACTGTTGATGGCGCATTGCATGGCGTTCAGGGCGTTTTTCAGGACCAGGGGGTTGAGTTCCGGAGCCGCCTGCGCGAGTCTGCGGTACAGCGTCGGTTCAAGGTCCTTGGCGGCCAGGGCAGAACTGCAGGTTACGGCCAGGGTCAGAGTGATCAGGCAGAGTCGGGAGCAAGAAGTCAGCATGTTGAAAAGTGCCTCAGCCGTCAGTCCAGGCTCGCGCCTCCCACCGGTCTTCGGGCAGCGTGGTCACAGGCTGCCTGAAGGTTTTTCGCTTCTGCTGCAGCTGTGAACTATCAATGCGACGACCGTGGATTGGAGTCAAGCCGTTGTTCAAAAAACACGCATATTACTTGAGCATTTGCCTGTTCGTGACGCCACTGGTCGCGACAGCCGAGGACTTGCTCACGGATCCGCCCGCGCCTTTGCCGGCGTTCCTGGCGCAGTTGTCGACCGATTGCCCGGGCCTGGTTGCACAATTGGACGCTTCGGTACAGCAGCGCTTGCAGGCGTTTTACCAACTGCACAATGATGCGCCCGTCTGGTCCTCCGGTGGGCGTCTGTCGGCCCTGCAGGAACAGTTGCCGTTGTTGGCCGATGATGGCCTGGACCCGGCGCGTTATCCGTTGCCCCAGGACAGCGGGGCCGGCAACGCACTGTGTACCGATGTCGAGATCAGCTGGCAGTATCTGCAAGCGTTGCAAGACCTGCGTTACGGTCGTTTGCAGCAGGCGCGCTTCGAGCCGCTCTGGCATGCACAGCCGCCGATGCGGGACGTCGATGCCCAGGTGCTGAGGCTGGCTGCGATCGGGCTGCAGGACATGGCCCAGGCTTTTGATCAGGCGCGGCCGGATGTCGAGTTGTACCGAAGCCTGCGGCGTGCCTACGCGGCGCGGCGCCAGCAGCCATTGGCCCATTGGCCGGCGATCGCCGGCGGTCCCTTGCTGCGTCCCGGCATGGAGGACGCGCGGATACCCGCGCTGGCGCAGCGAATGCTCGCCGAGGGCTATCTGGAGAACCTGCCCGGCGGTCCTGAAAAGGTCTACGGCGAGGAACTGAGCCGTGCGGTCAAGCACTTCCAACTGAGCCATTCGCTACAGGGCGATGGGGTGATCGGGCCGGGCACCTTGACTGAGCTGAATATCAGCCCGGCGCTACGGCGCGAGCAGTTGCGGATCAACCTCGAACGCTTTCGCTGGCTGGCACCGGACCTGGAGCCCGAGGGGGTGCTGGTCAATGTCGCGGCGGCTCAGTTGAGCGTCTATCACAACGGCGCGCCGGTGTGGCAGACGCGCCTTCAGGTGGGCCGTGCCGATCGACAGACGCCGCTCCTGAAATCGCGGGTTACCCGGCTGACCCTCAACCCGACCTGGACCGTGCCGCCAACCATCATGCGCGAGGACAAGCTGCCGGCTATCCGCCAGGATCCGACGTACCTGAGCCAGCAGAACCTGCAGATACTGGACAGTGCAGGCAATCCACTGGCAGCGGATGCCATCGACTGGGAACGGCCTGGCAATATCATGCTGCGCCAGGAGGCTGGTCCGAGGAACCCGCTTGGCAAGATTGTCCTGCGTTTCCCCAACCCCTTTTCCGTGTACCTGCACGACACCCCCAGCCAACCTCTGTTTGCCAAAGGCCCGCGGGCTTTCAGTTCGGGCTGTGTGCGGGTCGAGCAGCCGATGCACCTGCGCGACCTGTTGCTGACCCCGGCCGAGCGCGCACGGACCGATGAGTTGCTGGCCAGCGGCATCACCCACGAATACCGACTGACCGTGCCGGTGCCGATCCTGCTCGGTTACTGGACGGTACAAGTCGATAGTGACGGCGCCTTGCTCTATGCCCCGGATATCTATGGACATGATCCGCTGCTGTTGAAAGCGTTGGGAAGCGTATCGAGTCGTTGAGCGTTGCGCGAGCAAAGCAGTCTTTCGGCAACGCGGTTAAATGGACGTCGTAACGGCGACCGAACAACTGGAGAGTGGATGGGGCCGATCAGCGGCCGTGGCTGAAAAGCACAAGACTTCCGACTGAAAAACCGGATAATGGCGGCCAATTATTTGTCTCGTTATTTTGGTAATCCCGCATGGAAATCAAGGTCAATTTTCTCGACAACCTTCGGCTTGAAGCCAAATTCGATGACTTCACGGTGGTGGCCGATCAACCCATCCGCTATAAGGGCGATGGGTCGGCCCCCGGCCCGTTCGATTACTTTCTGGCTTCCTCGGCGTTGTGTGCGGCTTACTTTGTGAAGTTGTACTGCGACACGCGCAATATTCCCACCGATAATATCCGCCTTTCGCAAAACAATATTGTTGATCCGGAAAACCGCTATCACCAGATTTTCAAGATACAGGTCGAGTTGCCGGCGGATATCTGCGCCAAGGACCGCCAGGGCATTTTGCGTTCCATCGACCGTTGTACGGTAAAAAAGGTGGTGCAAACCGGGCCTGAGTTTGTGATCGAGGAAGTGGAAAACCTGGATGCCGATGCCCAGGCATTGCTGATGCTGAGTCCGGTTGCGGACGCGGCCACCTATATTCTGGGCAAGGATCTGCCGCTGGAACAAACCATCGCCAATATGTCGGGCATCCTCGCCGGCTTGGGCATGAAGATTGAAATCGCTTCATGGCGCAATATTGTGCCCCATGTGTGGTCGCTGCACATCCGCGATGCGCACTCACCGATATGTTTTACCAATGGCAAGGGCTCGACCAAGGAAGGCGCGTTGGCGTCGGCGTTGGGCGAGTTTATCGAGCGATTGAATTGTAATTTCTTCTACAACGATCAGTTCTGGGGCGAAGAGATCGCCAATGCGGCGTTTGTGCATTACCCGAACGAGCGCTGGTTCAAGCCTGGCCGCAAAGATGCGCTGCCGGCTGAAATTCTCGACGACTATTGCCTGCAGATTTACAACCCCGATGGCGAGTTGCGTGGCTCGCATCTGATCGATACCAACTCCGGCAATGAAGAACGCGGTATCTGCTCGTTGCCGTACGTGCGCCAGTCGGACGGCGAAGTGGTGTATTTCCCGTCCAACCTGATCGAAAACCTGTTTCTCAGCAATGGCATGAGCGCCGGCAATACGTTGGCTGAAGCGCAGGTGCAATGCCTGTCAGAAATCTTCGAACGTGCGGTAAAACGCGAAATCCTGGAAGGTGAAATCGCACTACCTGATGTGCCGCAGGAAGTCCTGGCGAAATACCCCGGCATCCTCGCCGGTATCCAGGGCCTGGAAGAGCAGGGCTTTCCGGTGCTGGTGAAGGATGCGTCGCTGGGCGGGGAATTCCCGGTGATGTGCGTCACTCTGATGAACCCGCGTACCGGCGGGGTGTTTGCTTCGTTCGGGGCGCACCCAAGCTTTGAGGTGGCGCTGGAGCGCAGTCTGACGGAGTTGCTGCAGGGTCGCAGTTTTGAAGGCTTGAACGATCTGCCCCAGCCCACCTTTGAAAGTCACGCGGTGATGGAACCGAATAACTTTGTCGAACACTTTATCGACTCCAGCGGTGTGGTGTCGTGGCGCTTTTTCAGTGCCAAGTCGGATTTCGAGTTTGTTGAATGGGATTTCTCCGGCCAGGGTGAAAACTCCAACGCCGAGGAAGCCGCGACGTTGTTCGGAATTCTCGAAGGCCTGGGCAAAGAAGTCTACATGGCGGTGTATGAGCATATCGGCGCAACGGCCTGCCGCATTCTGGTGCCGGATTACTCGGAAATTTATCCGGTCGACGATTTGATCTGGGATAACACCAACAAGGCGTTGTTCTTCCGTGCCGATATTTTGAACCTGCACCGCCTCGACGATGCCGGCCTTAAGGCCCTGCTTGAGCGTTTGGAAGAAAGCGAGCTGGATGATTACACCGATATCACCACTCTGATCGGTATCGAATTTGACGACAATACGGCCTGGGGGCAGTTGACGATTCTGGAGTTGAAACTGCTGATCCATCTCGCCTTGCAGCACTTTGACGAGGCGAAAGAGCTGGTGGAAACCTTCCTGCAGTTCAACGACAACACGGTCGAGCGCGGGTTGTTTTACCAGGCCTTGAACGTGGTGCTGGAAATACAGCTGGATGACGAACTGGAACTGGAGGACTACGAGGTCAATTTCCGTCGGATGTTTGGTAATCCGCGGATGGACGCAGTGCTGGGTTCAGTCGACGGCAGCGTGCGCTTCTTTGGCTTGACGCCGACGAGCATGAAGCTGGAGGGGCTCGATAGACATCTGCGCCTGATCGACAGCTACAAAAAACTGCACGCCGCGCGAGCCAGGGTGGTGGCGTTATCCAGTTAATGGCATTGACAAAAAAGTACCTCGGGTGTTTTTTTATTATCGCGGCCAGACTCTAGAGCGAAAGGATGAGTCGACATTCATCCTTCGTTTTGTCCATCCAGAACTCATGCTCGACCCGGAATCCGCACCGGCTCAGTACTTTTTGTGAACCGATATTGTCCTTGTATACAATGGCCAGTAGTTGCGTAAGGTTCCAGTACGCCTGTGCCTCCTGGATGAGGTGCTGCAAGGCCAGTGTGGCGAGGCCCTGTCCGCAAAAGCGTTGATCAATCCGATAGCCCACTTCCGCGCAACCCTTCGGTGAATTGATGTTTTTCAAGTTGGCTCGACCGACGATACCCCCACTGGAGTCTTCGATAACAAAGGGGTGCCAGGCGCCAATGGCAAAGTCGGACAAATAACACTGGATATGATCGGCAACCCCCTGTCGTGAATAGAAGGAAGGGGCACGCGCATCAATTTGAGATTCGAACCATTCACGGTTATCGGTTTCAAATGTCAGCAACGCTTCAATATCAGTACTTTCCAGCTGGCGAACGTTGAATGTTTTCACTGGCGTGCATCTCCTCGCCAAACTGTCCCTGGTTTTCGGTCTCTGCCGCCGGAGTATTAATCAGTCTAACTTGGATAATCAATACCTTTTGGACGTCCTCCGTGGTGACTGCTCTACGGCTGTTTCGTAGCAATAACGCTTGCCATGCGGCGGTCCATCAACTCGTAGCGGACTGAAATTGCTTCCGGTAAGCGGCGGGCAGCAGGCCGACGCGCTGTTGAAAGAGCCTGCGGAAGGAGTTGCTGTCTTCGTAACCCACGGCGTTGGTAATGCTGCCCACGCTCATGCGGGTCGACTCAAGCAACTGCTTTGCCCGCTCCAGCCGTAGTGTCTGTAGATAGAGCAGGGGCTGGTAGCCCGTAGCGTCCTTGAAGCGTCTCTTGAAATTCCTGACACCAAACGCGAATTGTTGAGCGACGTCATCAATCAGCACCGGCTGCTGGAAATGTGCCTCCAGCCAGTGCTGAACCCGCAGTATCTCTTCATCCCCGTGAAATTTTGGCGGCGTCCATGTGGCATAGGTCGACTGCTGGGTTCGTACCTTGTCGACCAGCAAATACTTGCTGCACTTGCGGGCCAGATCGAGCGACGCGAAGCGCCGGACCAGAAACAGCAGAAGGTCCATGGCGGCGCTCGCACCGCCGCTGGTGATCAAGCGATTGTCCTCGTAAAGCATCTGCGCTTCATCCAGGCATGCCTGGGCATAACGGCGACGAAAGAGGTCGGCAAAGGCCCAATGGGTGGTTACCCGGATGCCGTCCAGCAGACCCGACTCGGCCAGCATGAAGGCTGCCGTGCACATGGACGCCAGCACTGCCCCTTGCGCATGCTGTTGCCGTAGCCATGGGCCATGAACGGCGAAGGTCGGCAGGGCGTCTTTCAGGGTGAAAAGAAAACCCGGGATCAGCACCAGATCGGTATGGGCTATTGCGCTGATGGACCGGTCCACCCGCAGCTTCTGTCCACCCCAGGCCGTGACATCAGTTCCGTTCAGCGAAGCACAGACCACCTCGAACGGTGGGCTGGCGGTGTCGGCGAACAGGTTGGCGGCACTCAGCACTTCAAGAGCCAGGGTGGCGCTTGCGGCGGAGCATTGATCAACCAGGAGCAGCGTGATGTGCATGAAGGTCTCTTTGCGTTTTTCGCATGAAATAAGTCATTTATGCACCTACTGTAACCCAACCGGCTCCCCGTAAAGTAAGCCGCTCTTTCCCACCCATCGGTGTATTCATGAATTTGTGGTTCAGACTTCTGCTCATGCTGTTTCGTCGCCCCTGGCGCAAGCCCGTTGACGGCTTGGCCTCCACCGTCATACGCCTGCGTGTCTGGCCGTCGGATCTCGATCTCAACCGGCATGTCACCAATGGTCGGTATTTCAACCTGGCCGACGTCGGGCGCATGGACTTCGTGCTGCGCAGTGGTGCCTATCGCGTGGCCTTGCGTCACCGGGCCGTGCCGATCGTGGGGGATACCTGGGGCAAATTTCGTCGCGAGCTGCGGCTGTTCGAATCCTTCGAAATTCACAGCAGGATCCTTGGTTGGGACCACAAGTGGAGCTTTATGGAGCACCGCTTCGTAAGCAGGGGCCGGGTGGTGGGTACCGTGGTGATGCGCGGCCTGTTTCGCTCTGCCCGGGGCACGGTGGCGCCGAGCGAGTTCGTCCGCGAGATGGGGCTGACCGAGCAGCCGGCGGATATGCCTAAATGGCTGACGGACTGGTCAAACTGCTGTGATGACATGAGTGCCGAGATACGAGAGAAAGAGCAGCAAGTGGCATCATGACTTGCCATTTCCATGCAGTGGCCGCACCTTGATATCGTTGCCACAAGGATGCGCTGGAGCCCTTTGTCCTGCAGCGGTCCTGCCAACCCAGTATCGAGTACGGATTGATGAGCTTCTCGGAAGACGATCGAAATGAGCTGCAATGCGCGAAGAATCTGCTGGAGAACCCCGGCTTCGTGGCCAAGCTGACGAACATTATCGGCATGCCCATCGAGGTCGCTCTGGCACAGTTGCCCAACAGCATCACCAAAAGAATTGCAGGCATCACTCAATCAGCGTTGGTGAAGGCCCTCGATGCGGCGGTTTTCACCATGAAGGATATGCCGGGCGAAGGGCCTTCCAATCTCTGGCACAAGACCGGTATCGCCGTGAGCGGGGGCATCGGGGGCTTTTTCGGTTTTGCCGGACTCAGTGTCGAGTTGCCGCTTTCAACCTCAATCATGTTGCGCTCCATTGCCGATATCGCCAGGAGTCATGAAGAGCGCATTGATACCGACGAAGCCAAGCAAGCGTGCCTGGCCGTCTTTGCACTCGGCGGTCGATCAGCTAAAGATGATGATTCGGAAACCGGTTATTACACCGTGCGGGCAGCGTTGGCGAAGTCCCTGTCGGATGGCTCGATTCTCAAGTTGATCGCCACCATTGCCGAACGATTCAGTATCAACGTGGGCGAGAAAGCCGCCGCACAGGCCATACCGGCGATCGGTGCGGTGGGTGGCGCACTGATCAACCTGGCCTTCATCAATCACTTCCAGGACATGGCGCGCGGGCATTTCATTGTCCGAAAGCTGGAGCGGCGCTACGGACAGGAGGCGGTGCAACGGCTATACCAGTCCCTTCCAGCACGCGGATAACAGACCGACCCGTTGCATCATCCGCGCATGTCTCGCGGACTGACCCCCAGGCGCTGCCTGAAAGCCGTGGCCATGTGCGCCTGGGAGGCAAAGCCGCAGGCCTGGGCGATATCCGCCAGGCGCTTCGCCGGGTCGCGCAACAGGCCCCGGGCGCGGACGAGGCGTCGATCGATCAGGTAGCTGTGCGGGCTCTTGCCGGTGGCGTCCTTGAACGCACGTATGAAGTAGCCTTCGGATAAGCCCAGCATCGCCGCCATCGCCTGCACGCCCAGCGGCCCGTGGAGCCCGGCGTCAATGAACTCATCGAGCAGGCGCAGCCGCCGGGCGGTCATCGAGCCCCGCAGCGGGGCCGCCGACACAGTATCTCCCATCGCTCGTTGAACCAGGGCCAGCGCCCAGGCCTCCCAATCGTCCTCCGGCGAGGCTCGCAACAACGCGCTGCGCATTTGCTGGGCGAGGGCAAGCGCCTGTCGATCAATACGGTTGTTGAAAGCATGATCCCCCGCCAGCGGCGTGCCATCGGTGCGAATCAGCCGCAGGTATTCACCGCCCTCGGGCGACTCGGAAAACACATCGCACCCGAGCGGTATGAACGCCAGGCCGTTGGGCGTGGCCGTGAAAGGGCGCACCCGGTCGCTGCCAATTGCGTGCAGGCCTCGCTGGCTGTCGAAGGCAAAACCAATAGAGGCCTGGGGCGCGATGTAGCGGGTTTCGTAGCTGGCGGCCGGTAGCAATTCGATCACCCATGGCCCGGCCTCGGCACGACGGACCGGTTCGCGTAGGGACGGTGAAGGCAAGCTGTTTCGGCGACTCATGAACACCATCTTACTGAAGGGCAAGCCTGAAGGTCAGGTCAATTTTCTGAAAGCCCGCGGTCCGCGCCCCTGCCTAGACTGGGCAAAACCCCAGAGAGACCGGCCATGCACGGACTGACCCGCGACGACATCGAAAACGCTGCCCGCCAGGTGTACCAGGTGATGCCTGCTACCGCCCAATACGCCTGGCCTTTGTTGGCCGAACGCTTGGGTTGCACGGTTTGGGTCAAGCATGAAAACCACACCCCCACTGGGGCTTTCAAGGTGCGCGGCGGTATTACCTTCATGCACTGGCTCAAACGCACTCTGCCGGACACTCAGGGCGTCGTCACCGCCACCCGTGGCAACCACGGCCAGAGCATCGCCCTGGCGGCCCGGGCGCTGGGCCTGAGGGCACTGATCGTGGTGCCGTGGGGCAATTCCGTGGAGAAGAACACCGCCATGCGCGGCTTTGGTGGCGAGGTCATCGAGTTTGGTCGGGATTTCGACGAGGCCCGTGAGGAGGCCGCGCGACTGGCTGAGACGCAAGGCCTCTATCTGGTGCCGCCGTACCATAGCGAGTTGATCAAGGGTGTCGCCACTTACGCCCTGGAGTTGTTCACGGCGGTGCCGGACCTGGACACCGTCTACGTGCCCATCGGTTGCGGGTCGGGGGTCTGTGGGGTGATCGCCGCTCGCGATGCGCTGGGCCTGAAGACCCGGGTGGTGGGCGTGGTTTCGACCGAGGCGGACGCCGCGAAGTTATCGTTCGAAGCCGGAAGGATTCTGCAAACCGCCTCGGCCAATACCCTTGCCGATGGCATGGCCGTGCGCAAGCCGATCCCCGAGGCTTTTGCGGTGTATGCGGCCGGTGCGGCGCGGATCGTATCGGTAACGGACGAGCAGGTCAGCGAGGCCATGCGCGTGTACTACAGCGACACCCACAACCTGGCCGAAGGGGCGGGGGCGGCGGCACTGGCGGCGTTGATGCAGGAACGGGAGGCGATGGCGGGGAAGCGGGTGGGGCTCATTCTCACCGGCGGGAATGTCGACCGACTGGTGTATGCGAAGGTGATTGCGTGATCGGCCGGTAGGCCGCTCGGGTCGACGGCTGCCTGGTGTTTGCTCAGGCACGGTCGACCAGCACCTTGGTTTTCTCGGCGGTGCTGTCATTGAGTGGGGTGTAGACGATCATGCCCGGATCCGGCCGGCCATCGACGGAAAACGCCGAGCATTCCAGCTCGCGCAATGAAATTGCGATCTTGTGTTGTTATCGGCTAGTATACGATTCATATATATTTCATATTGGATAGGTCGATGGGCATCGTAAAAATTTCAGAAGGTATGCATGAGCATCTGCGCGTAGCCAGCGATGCGTTGAGTCGTTCGATCAATGCCCAGGCCGAGCACTGGATGCGCATAGGCATGCTGGCGGAGCTGTATCCCGATCTGGATCACCGCGACATCAGCCGCCTGCTGATTCGCGCCGAACTGGCGGGCGGCCTCGATCTGAAACAGCTGTGCGCGCTCGCTGAGCTTTCGCAGGGTTCCCGGGCTCACGCGGCGCCAGGAGCCCGGCAATGAAAACCAACGTCAAGATCAATACCCCAGCGCAAATAGTGCTGTCTGGCACGGCGGGCAAACTGGCCGCCGAGGTGCTGGCGATGATCACGCCCCACGTCAAGGCGGGAGTCACCACCGACGAGCTGGATCAGCTTTGCCACGATTACATCGTCAATGTGCAGAAGGCCATTCCCGGTAATGTCGGCTATCACGGCTTTCCGAAAACCGTGTGTACCTCCGTCAACGAGGTGGTCTGCCACGGCATCCCTTCGACCAAGGCGCTGAAGGATGGCGATATCGTGAATATCGACATCGCCGTGGTCAAGGATGGTTGGTACGGCGATACCAGTCGCATGTACTTCGTCGGTGAGCCCAGCCCGCAAGCCCGGCGCCTGGTCCAGACCACGTATGAAGCCATGTGCGCCGGTATTCGCGTGGTCCGCCCCGGTGCGACGCTGGGCGACATTGGTCACGCGATTCAGAGCGTTGAGCGATGGCTGGACGGTGGTCACCAAGGATCAGGGCCTCTCGGCCCAGTGGGAGCATATGGTGGCGGTCACTGATGATGGCTTCCAGGTGTTGACCCCTTGGCCTGACAGTGTCGACGGCTATCCAGCCATCCTTCGGGCGCCGAGCAGGTCATCACTGTCAGAAATATGAGGTGTCCGTGAAAATCGCATAAACTACACGTCATCATTTCAACCACACGGAAAGGGTTTCATGATCACAAAAGCGACCTCGTTTCTCAAGGCCGAGTGGGCGGATGCCAGGCTCAAGCTCGGCCAGGTGGTGCTTTTTGTGGCGGCGGTCTGTATTTCATTGATTACGATCAGCATTTGGGGAATTTTCAACTCTTTGGAGTATCACTTGCATGACAAAGAGACTCAGATGTCAAACCTTTCCAAGACCTTGTCAACCAGCATCGCGGCGACACTCACGCAAGCCGACACGGTGATATTGGGTATTCAGGGGCAAGTGGAAGTTGAAGGCACCGGCGCCCAGACCCTGGAAAGGTTGGGGGGGATACTGAAAAACCAACAGAAGAGCTTGCCGCAAGTCCATGGCTTTTTCATTTATGATGAACACGGACGTTGTTTATTCAACTCGAATGGTGCGAGTCCATTGGGCGCCAATAACTCGGACCGCGACTACTTTATCCACCATCGCGACCACGCCAGTACGGAGCCCTTTATTGGTCCCTCGATACGCAGTCGCTCAACCAATGAGTGGGTGATGACCCTCTCGCGGCGGCTTAACCATCCCGATGGCAGTTTTGCCGGAGTGACTGTCGCCACAATTTATCTTAAATACTTTCTCAGTCTCTATGATGGCATCGACATGGGGGAAAATGGCCTGATCAACCTGGTCTCCTCCACAGGGCATATTGTCGTTCGCAAGCCTTTTCGCGACGCTGATGTTGGCACTGATATTTCCAAAGGCGAAGTCTTCGCCTTGTTGACGCCCGGGGTCGATGCGGGCACCGCCACCATAAAGTCGTTTATTGACAGGGCCGAGCGGGTTATCAGCTTTCAACGTGTCAATGGTTATCCCCTTGTTGTCATCGCGGCATTTGATAGAAATGAAATATTGGCGGATTGGCGTAGCGAGTCCTTTGCAAGCTTTTTCATATCGTCGATTTTATTATTCATTCTGAGTTTTCTCGGCTATCGGCTTATCAGGCTCATGAGTCAGCAAATCCAGATGCAAAAGGAGTTGCAGCGCTCCGAGGAGAGCTATATCCAAGCCAACAAGGCGCTCGGACAACTGGCGCTGGAGGATGGATTGACCGGACTGCCGAATCGCCGTAAGTTCGACTTGTTCATCAGCGCTGAAGTCAACAAGGCAAGACGAAGACCGGATGACATTGCACTGATCATGATCGATGTGGATCTTTTTAAAAACTACAATGATTGTTACGGTCACGTACAGGGCGATGAATGCTTGAAGTTGGTGGGCGCGATCATCAAGAAGCACATCACACGCGAAGGCGACCTGGCCGCCCGGTATGGCGGCGAGGAGTTTGCCATCGTGCTCTTGAATACCGACTATGTAGGCGCCTTTATTATTGCCGAGAGAATTCGAACTGAACTGGAGGGCTGTTCAATTCAACATGATGAATCACCGGCCAAAGTCGTCACCGTCAGTGTGGGCATCAGTGCATTGTCAGGTTCAAGAACGGTCACTGCCGAGAATTTGATCGATATCGCTGACAAAGCACTGTATGTCGCCAAGACCAGCGGTAGAAATCGGACGGTTATTTCCAATCATCTATCGGATGCGACAATTTGAACCGAGACAGCCAGCGGCGACACTCAAGTGCCCGCCAACCATGCCTGCTGGCGAGCCCGAACCGAGGCTGCGGATATTCGCCCGTCCGTTCGCTCCATAGTTGGTGTGCACCTCGCCGAAGTCACCGGCGCTGGTAGAGCGGCATAACCCGTTCAAGGGTTGATCGTACCTGCAATGTATTCGGCGATTTTGAGGGCCCCTTCGCGGGCAAGCTCCGCTCCCACAGGTTCTGGTGTCCGCCGCCCCTTCAAGTTCACTCGGACAATGTGGGAGCGGAGCTTGCCCGCGAAGGCGGACTCCCGGTCGCCCGACTTCTCAAGGATCCCCCCGCAATGTTCAAGTATTCACCCCTCGCCCTGGCGCTCCTAGCCTCCCTGGCCCAGGCCGACGCCAGCCTCGACAAGATCCAGGCCCGGCACAACCCTGCGCCTAGCGATCCCCTGTAGGAGCCGGCTTGCCAGCGATGAGGCCCTTGAGCCTTGCATCGTCCTTGCGGCCGCCATCGCCGGCAAGCCAGCGCCTACAGGTCTGCGTTTGAACCCGGGCCATCAGCCGTGGTTCTGCTCCGTCAGGCGCTGTACCGCCAAACGCCGGTAATGCGAAGGGGTCATGCCCTTGAGTTGCTGGAAGCGACGGTTGAAGTTGGATATGTTGTTGAAGCCTGACTCGAAGCAGACATCGGTCACCGGCTTGTCGCCGTCCGCGAGCAACTCGCAGGACTTGCTGATACGCAGGCGATTGACGAATTCGACGAAACAACGGCCGGTGGCCTGCTTGAAGACCCGGGAAAAGTAGGTGGGCTTCATGCCCAGGTACTCGGCCACTTCTTCCAGTGGCAGTTCCCGGGCATAGTGGGCAAAAATATAGTCGACCGCCCGGTTGGTGCGGTCGATATTGTGCTCGTCGGCCAGTTGTGGTGTGGTAACACCCGACAGCAACTGGTAGTCGTCACAGTTGCCGAGCAGCTCCAGCAGGATCAGGAAGTGACCGAGCCGGGTAACACCCTGGGAGTCGGCGATACGCTGCATCAGGGTCGTGGCCTGGCGCACGGTGTGCTGGCAACGGAACTCGATGCCGTACTGGGCCCGTTCCAGCAGCGGCGTCAGGGTCTTCAGCTCGGCGAACACCAGATGGCCGCTTTCGAACAACTCGTCGGTGAAATTCACCAGCATGTCGCGCTTGGGCACCACTTCGCCCTCGGCCACCTGGCTGATCCAGTTGTGGGGCAGGTTGGGGCCGGTCAGGAACAGGGTCTGCGGATAGAAGTTGCCGATATAGTCGCCAATGAACACCTTGCCGGAACTGGCGACGATCAGGTGCAGTTCGTATTCCTTGTGGAAATGCCAACGCACCAGGGGGCAGGGGAAACCATGCTGGCGATAGATGATCGACAGGCCGTTGTGGTCGTCCATCAACTCGTAGGAGGGGTCGGTGACGCGGGCTGCTCGGGTCATGCCTGGCTACTTTTTGTCGTTTTTTGTTGTGGGCGCCTGTCGATAATGCCCTCATCCTCGCCATCGCGCCAGTTGCACCGTGCCCAAGAGGGGGCCGTGCCAGGCGCCAACAAGCGGAGCGCCAGCCATGAAAACCCTCCTGCTGATCGGCATGGGCCCCGGCCACCCGGAGCAGATCACCGTCCAGGCGATCAATGCGCTCAACCGTGCCTCGGTGTTGTTCCTGCTGGACAAGGGCGAAGCCAAGGACGATCTGCTGAATTTGCGCAAGGACATCTGCGAGCGTTATATCCGGCAGCCCGGATGCCGGCAGGTCCAGGTCAGCGATCCGGTACGCGAGGACTCGGCGGCGTCCTACGAGGCGGGCGTCGAGCACTGGCATCGGCAACGGGCGGCCCTGTTCGCGCGGCTGATCGACGAAGAACTCGGCGAGGATGAGTGCGGCGCGTTCCTGGTCTGGGGCGATCCGGGGCTTTATGACAGTACCCTGAGGATTCTCGAGCGGGTCCGTGCGCTCGGTGGTCCGGCGTTCGCCGTCGAGGTGATTCCCGGGATCAGCAGTATCCAGGTGCTGGCCGCGCAACATCGGATCCCCCTGAATCGCATCGGCGAGCCGTTGCTGATCACCACCGGGCGGCGCCTGCAGGCAGCCGACCTGGACAATGTGGTGGTCATGCTCGATGCCCGCTGCGCGTTCGGCCAGTTCGCCGACCAGGACCTGGAAATCTATTGGGGCGCCTACCTGGGCACCGAAGACGAACTGCTGGTGGCCGGCAAGCTGCACGAAGTGGGCGAGCGGATTCGCCGTGTGCGCGAAGCGGCGCGCAAGCGCAAAGGCTGGATCATGGACTGTTACCTGTTGCGCCGGCCACTCAAGTCTTGAGCCGCAACCTCAGGCAGATTTTTAGTGTTTTCACTCGATTTGAGAAGAAGGAGACTACAGAGCATTTCCTTCTTGGTCAGTTAAGGTTCGTCGGTTTACACACCTGAATCGACGAGGACAACATGAAGGCCATGCCGCCGCGGTGGATGAATGATCGTCGCTGCCTGCCGATCTGGCTGACCCTGCTCGGATGGACCTTGGCCCTGAACGCCGAAGGGGCTTCCCAGGTCTATCTGCCTCATCGTTCAGGGACCTTTGTCATCGACCCGGCCACCCTGGTCGTGGCCCTGCACCACAACGACGAAAATCGGCACCAGGCCCTGCTCAGCGCCGCGGCCTTCGACAAGGGCGCACAGGTCATCGAGCGCACCGGCAACCGCTGGCGGATCCGCCAGGCGGACCAGGACTTCAGGGTTGAGGTCGGGGTGGATCGTGATGCCTTGGTGGTGACGGTGCATGCCGGACAACCGGGTCGGCTGGAATGGCCCAGGCCCGTCGAGGACGGGGCGATCGAGGCCCATGCGATTCCGTTTGGCGAAGGTGCCTATGTCCCCAGCGACGATCCGAAATGGCTCGACTGGCTGCTGCGGCGTTATCAGCCGGCCCGGCTCAACGGGGTGCTGTCGATGCCGTTCTGGACCGAACTGCGCAAGGACTATTCGCTCACCTGGATCGTCGAGACGCCGTTCAACACCAGCTTTGGCATCAAGGAACAAAACGGTCGCCCCCTGCCGACCCTCAGCCATGCCTTCAATCGCCTGGCCCCCGACGCACCTTACCGGGTGCGCATCGTTGTCGGTCCGCGGGAACCGCTGATCGGCGCGCGGCTGTACCGACAATGGCTGCGCGATCACGATCAGTTCGTCTCGTTGGGCGAGAAAATCCACACGCAACCGCAGATCGCCCGCCTGGGTGGCGCGCCGCATATCTATCTGTGGGATGCCGGGCCGCTGAAGGCTGGCGATATCCTGCACTGGCCGGAGTTCCTGCGCTTTTTTGCCCGGCACCGGGACGACAGCGATCACTTGGCGTCCAGGCTCTGGGGGGCCTTCGAGCTCAAGGCCCGCGAGGCCTTCCTGCTGGCGCTGGGCGAAGCCGATAGCGCTTTTGAACAGGTTCCGCCTTTTGCCCGGATCCAGGTGATCAGGGCGATCAATTCCGGGTTGCCGGCTGTGGTCGTGCGTGAGGCCCAGGCGCCGTTGCCCGGCAATCATGACCCACAGGCCGAGGTGGCCTGGGGGCAAACGGTGCGTCGTCAGTTGCGCGAGGCCTTTGGCGATCTGCTGGCACCGGCCGAGCGCTGGGGCGGTGGATTGTCCTTGGATACCGTTGCCGCCTTGCAAGGCGCGGGCCTGGCACGGGCCTGGTTGGGTGCCGATGATTGGCGCGATACCTTCTGGCACCCCGAGGCGGTGGACGCTGCCAAAGCCGCCGGCTATCTGGTGTCGGCCTACGACAGCTATGGCAGCGCGCATCCATCGAATCTGCAAGCCAGTTGGGCGACCGCGAAGATGGGCGACGAGCTGGCCGCCGCCGGCTATACCGACGAGCGGGGCAAGAAGGTCCAGGGTTTCAATGGTCGCGGTGTTTTCGTCAATCCGCGCATTGTCGAAGCCTATGCCCGGCGACGGATCAGTGCCGTGGCGCGAGCGGGGCGCCTGAACAGCTACTTTCTCGATGTCGATGCCGCCGGCCCCGAGTTCAGTGACTACACGCCGGGGCGGGAAACCAGCCAGGCACAGGACGCCGAGGCGCGCCGGCGCCGCCTGGCGTATCCGGTCCAGGCGCTGGGCCTGGTCACGGGCAGCGAGGGCGGGCTGTCCTTCTATGCATCGATCATCGCCTTCAGCCATGGCATTGCCACCCAGCCCTTTGCCTGGATGGACGCGGATATGCGCAAGAACAAGCGCTCGCGCTATTACGTGGGGGGGTATTGGCCGCCGGAAACGCCCAACCTGTATTTCAAGGCGGTCCCGCTCAAGCCGGAGGTGGCGCGCTTCGTGACTTCGGCCGAATTCCGCCTGCCGCTGTACCAGATAGCGCTGCATGACAGCCTGGTCAGCACCCATCATTGGGAGTACGGCTCGCTGAAGTTCTCCAGCGAACGCGATGTCACGGCTTTGCTGCAATTGTTGTATATGGTGCCGCCGCTGTATCACCTCAACGATCAGGTGATTGCCCGCGACTTGCCGCTGATCAGCGCCTACGACAAGGTGTTCCGCCCCCTGCACGAGCGCTTGTTCAGCCAGGCCATGGACGATTTCCAGGTGTTGTCCGGGGATCGCCTGCTGCAGCGCTCGACCTTTGCCGACGGTACCCTGATTACCGTCAACTTCTCCGTCAGGCCCAGCCGCACGCCGGAGGGTCGCCAGCTACCGCCGTTGTCTGCCCATGTGGTGGTGTCCGGCGAACCGGCGCAACTTATCGAGATCCGTCGGGTGCTGGGGGCCTCCTGACGACTCAGTCGACGCGGTTCTTCGCCTCGATCCACTGCGACATGTACTGGGTGCTCTTGTGGTGATGATGGCGTAGCATCGCCCCGGTGAAATTGTCCCGGCGCCGGGCCGCCAGGTCCTGGCGGCAGGCCTGGATCCGGGCAATCAATGCGGGGCCGTGGATCCGGCGCTCATAACGCTCGGCGAGCAGCGCCTGGCCGTTGGCCTGGGCCTGCTGCCACAGCACGCGGTCCTGATAGAGGCGCACAGCCGCTTGGGCCAGGGCGACGGCGCTGGTTTCGACGGCACCGGCCCAGGGCAGCCCGCCGTGCATGGCTTCGGCGCCGATGGGGGTGGTGACATTCGGTGTGCCGCAGAGCATGGCGTCGACGATCTTGCCCTTGATACCGGCGCCGAAACGTAGCGGCGCCAGGCAAACTCGCGCCGCGGTCATGACTTCGAGGGCGTCTTCGGCCCAGTTCATGATGTGAAAACCCTGGGCGGGATTGTGCAGCGCGGTGGCCTTGGGCGGGGTGTAGGCGCCATAGATATGCAACTGGGTCGTGGGCAACTGCTGGCGGATCAGAGGCCAGATCGTGCTCTTCATCCAGAGCACGGCATCCCAGTTCGGCGCGTGGCGGAAGTTGCCGATGCTGAGAAAGTGCGCGCGCTCGTCGAAATTGCGGTACGCCGCCACGGGCGTGTCGATCATCAATGGGCACCAGTGCAGTAACGCCGCCGGGACCTTGAACTGCTCGATCAGCAATTGCGACTCGACATCGGAAATCATCAGGTTCAGGTCCGACCGGTAGATGGCGGCGATTTCCCGCTGGGCCTGATCGGTCTCGCTCATCTGTTCGAATATTTGCCGCTGGTCGGGAGCGAACAGCGCGCTGAAGTCATTCAGGTCCTGAGGGTCTTTCAGACGCGCCTTGAGCTGCTGCTGGCGGGCATCACGCAGGCTTTGCAGGTCCGAGGTCTCCAGCACGCGCAGTGCTGCGGGGCAGTGTTTTTCCACGCGCCAGCCGAACTGCTCCTCCATCATGAAACGGTCGAACAGCACCACGTCCGGTTGCAGGTCGGCGACAAAACGGTCGAAGCTGCTGTTATTGAGCTCGATGCGACATTCCGCTATGCCCAGGCTCGCCAGGTCGGCCTTGTGTTCGCCGACTGCGGCGGGGCTGGCGAAGGTGATGCGCCAGCCGGCTTCGAGAAAACTTTCGAGGATCTGCATCATGTGCCCGCCGGCGGCCGACGAGCGCGGTTCCGGCCAGACATAACCGATAACCAGGACCTGGGTGATGTCGGTGGCGTTCATAACACGATTCCTTGAAACGGGCAGGGCGGGAAAAGGGCCGCAATTAAACCACAGCGGCGCTCGCGATTGACCTGCCCCGACGCACTGCGTAGCCTTGCAGCTTCGAGGTTCTTCGGCACTCGGCCGAAGCTAAGAAGGGAACGCGGTATGCCGCGGCTGCCCCCGCAACTGTAAACGGTTCGATAGCCCTGCACTGCCACTGCCTCCGGGCGGGAAGGCGCAAGGACTGGCTGGCCGGCCTGCTCCCGGGAAGGAGCGCCGCCCGCCCGACCGTAAGCCAGGAGACCTGCCTCGTGACCGTTTCTCACTACAACCGGGCGGGGTGATCCGGTGGCGAACACATCCGCGCCCAAGGGCCGCGGTTCTCGTCCCGCATGCCCGCCACTTTGCCAAAGGGCATCCGATGAAAACACTGGCCAAGCTTCCCGTCACCATCGTCACCGGCTTTCTCGGCTCGGGCAAGACCACCCTGTTGCGCCATATGCTCGACAACGCCCAGGGCCGCCGCATCGCGGTGATCGTCAACGAGTTCGGCGAACTGGGCATCGACGGCGAGATCCTCAAGCAGTGCTCGATCGGCTGCACTGAAGAAGAAGCCAGTGGCCGTGTCTATGAACTGGCCAACGGCTGCCTCTGCTGCACGGTCCAGGAAGAATTCTTCCCGGTGATGCGTGAGTTGGTGGCGCGCCGTGGCGACCTCGATCATATCCTGATCGAAACCTCTGGCCTGGCGCTGCCCAAGCCCTTGGTGCAAGCCTTCCAGTGGCCGGAAATCCGCAGTGCCTGCACCGTCGATGCGGTGATCACCGTGGTCGACAGCCCGGCCGTGGCCGCCGGTACCTTCGCCGCGTTCCCGGACCAGGTGGATGCCCAGCGCAAGCTCGACCCGAACCTGGACCACGAATCACCGCTGCACGAGCTGTTCGCCGACCAACTGTCCAGCGCCGACCTGGTGATTCTCAACAAGGCCGACCTGATCAGCCCTGAAGACCTGGCCCGGGTGCGCCTGGAAGTGGCCGAGGAGCTGCCGCCGGCGGTGAAGGTCATTGAAGCCAGCAGCGGTCGCCTGCCCCTGGACGTGCTGCTGGGCCTGGGCGCCGGTTCCGAGGAACATATCGACACTCGCCACAGCCACCACGATCACCACCATGACGGCGACGATCATGACGATCACGATCATGACGCCTTCGACTCGATCTCCCTCGAACTGCCGCAAGCCGATGAAAGCCTGTTGCTGGACGCCCTGACACAACTGGTGGGCAAGCACGGCATCCTGCGGGTCAAGGGTTTCGCCGCAATCCCGAACAAGCCGATGCGCCTGCTGATCCAGGGGGTGGGCAGCCGCTTTGACAAGCACTTCGACCGCGCCTGGGCGGCGGATGAACCGCGTGTCACCCGCCTGGTGCTGATCGGCCAGGAACTGGATGCCGCGCTGCTCGAATCGACCCTGCGCACCGCGCTGACCGCCTGACCCATGCACCTGCTCAGGACCCAGCCCGGCGGTTTCGTGTCGGATGACAATATCGCCGACCTGGGGCAAACCCCCGCCGAGTTGGTGATCCTCTGCAGCGGCGATTCAAGCCTGGCATTGCTCGCCGAAGCGGCGCAGCAACTGCCGGAAAATTATCCGAGTCTGCGCCTGGCCAACCCGATGCAGGTGCAGAACCACGCCTCGGTCGACCTCTATTTCGACCAGGTGCTGCAACGCGCACGGGTCATCCTGCTGTCCCTGCACGGCGGGATCGGATATTGGCGCTACGGTATCGAGCGTCTGGTGCAGTTGGCCGAGCGCGGGGTGACTTTGATCCTGGTGCCCGGGGACGATCGTCCGGATCCGGAGCTGAGCGACCTGAGCACGGTGTCCGCCGAGGATGGCCGGCGGCTCTGGCATTTTCTGCGCCAGGGTGGCATGGGCAATGCCCTGGACCTGTATCGCTGTCTCGCCAACCGCTGGTTGGGGCGCGACTATACCTGGGCCGAGCCGCAACCCTTGCCGCGCACGGCGATCTATCATCCGCGCCATAGCGGCGCCGGATTGGCTGATTGGCGCGCTGACTGGCAGGTCGGTCAACCGGTCGCGGCGCTGCTGTTCTATCGCTCGCATTTGCAGGCGGCCAATACCGCCTTTGTCGATGTGTTCTGCCAGCGCTTGCAAGCTGCCGGGCTCAACCCTTTGCCGATTGCCGTGGCCAGTCTCAAGGAGTCCGCCTGCCTGGACGTGGTCGAGGACCTGCTGGACGAGGTGGCGGCCGCGATCATCCTCAATACCACTGGATTTGCCCAGTCCAGCCCCGAAGCGCCGCATCTGCGGCCGTTTCGCCGGGATATCCCGGTGATCCAGGCTATTTGTGCCCAGGACAACGAGCCCGGCTGGCAGGCTAGCGAGCAGGGCCTCGGGCCCCGTGACCTGGCCATGCATATCGCCTTGCCGGAACTGGATGGGCGCATCATCAGTCGGCCCATCAGCTTCAAGGACCTGGCCTGGCGCAGCGAGCGCAGCCAGAGTGATGTGGTTTGCTATCGCGCCCAGCCCGAACGCATGGATTTCGTTGCCGAACTCGCCCGGCGCTGGGTCGATCTGGCGCGGGTACCCAATGCGGACAAGCGCGTCGCCCTGATCCTCGCCAACTACCCGACCCGCGACGGTCGGATCGGCAATGGCGTGGGCCTGGATACCCCGGCGGCGGCGCTGAATATCCTGCGGGCGCTCAAGGACCAGGGCTACCCGTTGAGCGAAGAGTTGCCCGAAAGCGGCACGGCGCTGATCCAGGCCTTGCTCGGTGGTGTCAGCAATGATTTCGACAGCCTCGACCTGCGCCCTTGTCACCAGAGCATGGCCCTGGCCGACTACCGGGCAATGTTCGAGCGCCTGCCCGAGGCCAATCGCCAGGCAGTGATAGCGCGCTGGGGCCGGCCGGAACAGGACCCGATGTTCCGTGGCGGGCGGATGATGGTCGCCGGCTTGCGTTTTGGCCTGACCTTCGTCGGTATCCAGCCGGCCCGGGGTTATCAGGTCGACGCCAGCGCGGTCTACCATGACCCGGACCTGGTGCCGCCCCATGGCTACCTGGCGTTCTATTTCTGGCTGCGGCACACCTACGGCAGCCATGCGCTGATCCATGTCGGCAAGCACGGCAACCTGGAGTGGTTGCCGGGCAAGGGCGTCGGGCTGTCGCAGCAGTGTTGGCCGGACGCGTTGCTGGGGCCGTTGCCGAATATCTATCCGTTTATCGTCAATGACCCGGGCGAGGGCGCCCAGGCCAAGCGCCGTACCCAGGCGGTGATCATCGATCACCTGATGCCACCGCTGACCCGGGCCGAGACCTACGGGCCGCTGCGCGATCTGGAGTTGCTGGCCGACGAATACTACGAAGCGCAGTTGCTCGACCCACGCCGTGCCGGCGAATTGCAGCGTGACATTCTCAGGCTGGTGCGCGAGACGCAGATCGACCGTGAATTGCAGCTGGATGCCGGCCTGGACAGCGATGCCGACGCGGCGATCTGGCTGCCACGGCTGGACACCTACCTCTGCGACTTGAAGGAGTCGCAGATCCGTGACGGTTTGCATGTGTTCGGCGAGTCGCCGGCCGGCCGCCTGCGCATCGATACGCTGCTGGCCTTGCTGCGGATTCCCCGTGGTGACGGGCGTGGCGCCCAGTCCAGCGTGTTGCGGGCCTTGGCCAGGGCCTTCGAACTGGGCTTCGATCCGTTGGATTGCGTCCTGGCCGAACCCTGGACCGGGCCTCGACCTGAGTCATTGCAAACCGTCAGCTCGGAAAACTGGCGCACCGCCGGCGATAGCCGCGAGCGCCTGGAACTGTACGCCGGGCAACTGATCGAGCGTGCGCTGCAAGGTCAGACCGACTGGCCGGATACGGCGTTGTGGGGCGATGTGCGGTTGATCATCGACGGGCTGCTGACGGTGGTCGCGCCGCGCCTGGATGCCTGTGGGCCGGCGGAGATGGGCGGGTTGCTCGATGCCCTGGCGGGGCGTTTTGTGCCCGCCGGCCCCAGCGGTGCACCAAGTCGCGGACGCCTGGACGTATTGCCCACCGGGCGCAATTTCTTTTCCGTGGATGTCCGCAACCTGCCAACCACCACGGCTTGGCGCATTGGCTTCCAGTCGGCCAACCTGATTCTTGAGCGGCATTTGCAGGACCATGGCGACCATTTGCGTCAGCTCGGCCTGTCGGTCTGGGGCACGGCGACCATGCGCACCGGCGGTGACGATATCGCCCAGGCCATGGCGCTGATGGGCGTACGGCCGGTATGGGCCACCGGCAGCCAGCGGGTCGACGATTTCGAGATCCTGCCTCTGAGCCTGCTTGACCGTCCGCGAGTGGACGTGACTTTGCGCGTGTCTGGATTTTTCCGCGATGCTTTCGCCAACCTGATCCGCCTGTTCGACGCCGCAGTGCAGGCCGTGGCGGCGCTGGACGAACCGGCGGACCTGAACCCGCTAGCCGCGCGGGTCCGCGCCGAGCGTGAGCAGTTGCAGGCTGAAGGTCTGGATGAGGAACAGGCTGCCCGCCAGGCCGGCTGGCGAATTTTCGGCGCCAAACCGGGGGCCTATGGCGCCGGGGTGCAGAATGCCATCGACGGGCGCTTGTGGCAGAGCCGCGAGGACCTCGCCGAGGTCTATCTGAACTGGGGCGGTTATGCCTATGGCGGCCAGGATGATGGCACTGCGGCGCGCGGGCAGTTTGCGCAACGCCTGGGCGAGGTACAGGCGGTGCTGCAAAATCAGGACAACCGTGAGCACGACCTGCTCGACTCCAATGACTACTACCAGTTCCAGGGCGGCATGCTGGCGGCGGTGGAAACCCTGCGCGGCGCACCGGCCGCCAGTTATCATGGCGACCACAGCCAGCCGGACCTGCCGAAGATCCGCACGCTCAAGGACGAGTTGAACCGGGTGATCCGCTCGCGGGCGGCGAACCCGAAATGGATCGACGGGGTCAAGCGCCATGGTTACAAAGGCGCATTCGAACTGGCGGCGACCGTCGACAACCTGTTTGCGTTCGACGCCACCACCGGCCTGATCGACGATCACCAGTACGCCTTGTTGGCCGATGCCTATCTGCTGGACCCGGACACCCGCGACTTTGTCCGCGAGCACAATCCGGCGGCGCTGCGCGACATGACCGAGCGGCTGCTGGAGGCCCAGCAGCGTGGGTTGTGGAGCGAGCCGGGCGAGTACCGCGAGGCGTTGGAAAACCTGCTGCTGGATATAGAAGAAGATTCCTGAGGTGTGCAAGTCATGAGCGATACCCCGCATTTCCCGCTGTCGGCCGTGGTTGCTGCCGATAACCTGAAGCTGGCGCTGTGCCTGACAGCGATTGATCCGAAGATTGGCGGCGTGCTGATCGAGGGGCCGCGGGGCATGGCCAAGTCGACCCTGGCCCGTGGCCTGGCCGATCTGCTGGCCAGCGGGCTGTTTGTCACCTTGCCCCTGGGCGCGACGGAAGAGCGGCTGGTGGGCACACTCGACCTGGACGCGGCCCTGGGCGCCGGTCGGGCGCAGTTTTCCCCGGGCGTGCTGGCGAAGGCCGACGGCGGGGTGCTGTATGTCGACGAGGTCAACCTGCTCCCCGACCATCTGGTGGATCTGCTGCTGGATGTCGCTGCCAGTGGCGTCAATCGGGTCGAACGCGACGGCATTTCCCATCGGCACTCGGCGCGGTTTGTATTGATCGGCACCATGAACCCGGAAGAGGGCGAGTTGCGCCCACAGTTGCTGGACCGTTTCGGCCTGAACGTAGCCCTCAGCGGTCAGCCGCCGCCGAGCGAGCGAGGGCAGATTATCCGTCGGCGCCTGGATTTCGACAGCGATCCACACGCTTTCTGCGAGCAGTGGGCGCCGGCGCAAGAGGCTTTGCGCGAGCGCTGTCGCCAGGCTCGGGCACGCCTGCCGGAGATCGCCCTGGATGACCAGACCCTGGAGGCGATTACCCAGCGCTGCTTTGCCGCGGGTGTCGACGGCCTGCGCGCCGACCTGGTGTGGTTGCGTGCCGCCTGGGCCCATGCGGCCTGGCGTGGAGCCGAGCAGATTGCCACGGAGGATATCGAGGCGGTGGCCGAGTTTGCCTTGCGCCATCGTCGTCGCGAAGGCGTGCCGCCCACATCTTCACCCGCCTCGAATCCGCGGGGCGCACCCGATGCGGCAAGCGATCCGGCCCAGGGCCAGGGGCAATGGGGAGAACTGCCGGCCCAGGCCTTGCCAGTCGGGGCGCGCCGGGAGATCCCGAGCTGGCCAAAAAAGCCCCAGGCATCCGCCCTCGACTGACGCCGGGGACGGATGCCAGGCCTTGCTCAGGTCGTTTGTCCGCTGGGCGTCAAGGTGCCAGCCGGTCTGGCGAGAGCGGTACGATCAGTTGGGTGGAGACCTTGCTTGGCGGACGCCCGCGCTCGCGCAAGGACCTGCGTTTTCGTCCGCGCAGCCGTTCGGCCCATGAACTGTGGCTGGTGATTGTCGATGCTTCGGCCTCGACCCGACGGCACCAGGCGTTGAGCGAGGCCAAGGGCCTGCTGGCGCAGTTGTTTGATGATGCTTACCGCAAGCGGGCGCGCCTGGCGCTGATGACCGCCAGCGGTGATCGGCCCAGGTGGCAGCTGCAGGGGCTGAAGGCCTCGAGTGACTTGGGTGGTTGGCTGGAGGACTTGGGAGCCGGGGGCGGCACGCCCTTGCAGGCGGCGCTGGTTCAAGCCGCGAATTGGTTGGCCAAGCGGCGGAAGCGCTTTGCGGCTGAACAGCAGCGGGTGCTGTTGCTGACGGACGGGCGTTTGAAAGCCTGGTCCGGCTTGCCGGTCTTCAACTGCCAGGCGGTGCTGGTGGACCTGGAAAAAGGTCCGATTCGCCTGGGGCGGGCGGTGCAGCTGGCTGCGGAGCTGGGCGCGCAGTATCGGCATATCGAAGACCTGACAAGGGTCTGACAGGCACTGCGATCCTGCAGAAGAACGCGGTCAACTGTAGGAGCAGAGCTGGCTCGCGAACCGCTGTAAGCGGCCATTCACCTTAGAGCTGCGGCGTCCATGAAGACTCGAGCGTCGACCGGCTGCTCCTACAGGATCTTGCGGTGTTCTCTGGAGCGTAATCAGGCCGACAATGTCCACGGCTGCAGGTCGTAGCCTTTCTGGCTCAACTCCGCTCGGGCCTGTTGCAACAGACTCACCAGTTGTTCGGGGTCGGAGTAGGTGCTGCAAGGAATCTGCTGGCGACCGATGCTGTTATTGGTCCGGTCGATCACGGTCAGGCTCAGTTCGCCTTTGTCTTGCGCCATCCAGGCAACACACTGGAAGGGTTTAAGGGCCTGGCCGGCCATCAGAAGTGCTTCGTTCATACGGAGCGGGGCGTTCATGGGTTGTTCTCTCAAGTATGCCCAAACAATTCGCTGGACCGTCGGTTTGGGCTCACCGTTTCGGTCGGTTACTTGTACTGATGTCCGATCGCGGGCATCAGGTCACACAAGTCATAAAGTTTTTTTCACTTTCTTTCATATACTCAATTCAAACCCCGGGATGGCCAGGACAGTTTCGGTGGGCTGGCAGTTGCTGTCCGAAGGCTCTGGCTCGTGGCTTTTCCGGTTTATGGCTTATCCATCGACAGTGTTATAACCAAACGATACAAGTCAGCGTCAAGTTCTTGCTAGTGTTACAGACAGGTTTTCCAACTACTTGTTTCTAATAAATATTTAAAAACTCTGACGTCAAGGATCAGTCATGCAAGAAGCGGTTCCGCTCAGACGTCTGCTGGTGGTTGATCCTTGCGACGACTGTCATCGCCTGTTACCCGGCTTGCGCACGGTGGGCTGGGATGTCGACAGCTGCAATCTGGATGCCGCTGGCGACCGCGCCTGCGATGTCGGCCTGTTGCGCCTGCAACCTTTTCATCTCGAACGTCCTGAAGCGGTCAAGGACCTGATCAGCCGCAGCGGCACCGAGTGGATTGCGGTCCTCAGCCAGGAAGTGTTGCGTTTGCAGAACGTCGGGGACTTCGTTTGCGAGTGGTTCTTCGACTTTCATACTTTGCCCTTCGATGTTTCCCGCGTCCAGGTGACATTGGGTCGCGCCTTCGGCATGGCGCGCTTGCGCGGCCAGGGTTCGATCCATGTCGACCAGCCGGAGCACGAGTTGCTCGGCGATAGCCGGCCGATCCGCGAGTTGCGCAAGCTGCTGGGTAAACTGGCACCTACCGAGTCGCCCGTGTTGATCCGTGGAGAAAGCGGCACCGGCAAGGAGTTGGTGGCGCGCACTCTGCACCGTCAGTCCCAGCGGCACGCTAAGCCGTTTGTGGCGATCAATTGCGGGGCGATTCCGGAACACCTGATCCAATCCGAGTTGTTCGGCCATGAGAAGGGCGCCTTTACCGGGGCGCACCAGCGCAAGGTGGGGCGGATCGAGGCGGCCAATGGCGGCACCTTGTTCCTCGATGAAATCGGTGATTTGCCGCTGGAGTTGCAGGCCAATCTGTTGCGATTCCTGCAGGAAAAACATATCGAGCGAGTCGGCGGCAGCCAACCCATCTCGGTGGATGTGCGGGTGCTGGCGGCGACCCATGTCGATCTGGAAGCGGCGATCGGCAGCGGGCGTTTCCGTGAGGACCTCTATTACCGACTCAACGTCCTGCAAGTGATGACGGCACCGCTGCGCGAGCGGCATGGCGACGTGGCGATGCTCGCCAACCATTTTTCCCATTTCTACAGCCAGGAAACCGGGCGCCGGCCGCGCAGCTTCAGCGAAGAAGCGCTGGTCGCCCTGGGCAATCATGCCTGGCCCGGCAATGTCCGCGAGCTGGCCAATCGGGTCAGGCGCGGGCTGGTATTGGCCGAAGGACGGCAGATCGAGGCCCAGGACCTGGGGCTCAACAGCCTGCCTTGTGACAGCGTCCCCATGGGTACGCTGGAAGACTATGTGCACCGTGCCGAGCATCAGGCTTTGTGCGATGTGCTGAACCGGCACAGTGACAATATGAGCGTGGCCGCCCGGGTGCTGGGGGTGTCGCGTCCGACTTTCTACCGATTGCTGCACAAGCACCAGATCCGCTAGGGCGCGGCGAGCGAAACGAAAAGGCCCGCAACATTCAGATGTTGCGGGCCTTTTCCATGGAGCGGGGTCAGAAGTAGTAAGGAAACTTCACGCTGAAGGAGAAGTCCGGTGCGTCGGGTGTCATGCCCAGGGACAGCATGGGCACTATGGTAAGGTTCGGCGAAGCGGCAATGGTCATGCCGATGTTGAAGAACCCGGAGTTGGCATCGCTGCCGATCACGTTCTGCCAGCTCTGGCCGGTTTGCTGGAGCTTGCTCCTGCTTTGCACCAGGTCCGAGAACGAGAAGGACATGCTCATCTTTTCGTTCAGGGCGAAGGCCACGCCGGCGCCGATCTGGAAGCTGTCGCCGAGCTGGACCTTGCCCGGAACGACGACGCCCTGTTGTGCACTGATATCGCTGAACGACCGCTCGAAGTTATGAGTGTAGGCCAGGGTGCCGAACAGTACCGCCGGGTCAATGGTCTTGACCAGCGAGATGCCGGGTGTGACGGACCAGACACCGTTGCCGGTCGGCAAGCTTTGCGGATAAGTCAGGCTGGTGCTTTGAGATGAGGTGAGGAACTTGATGCCATATGGATCCTTGCCGGTAGGCGCCTTGATCCGGAAACTGAAGACGGCATCCGGCCAGTTCTCCGACTCGTCGAGGAACTTGTAGGCCACGCCGAAGTTGACATCACCCAAGGCCGGATCCTGCCTCACCGTTTGTTCGACAGTGGTTCCGGCCGCGCCACCATTGCCGCCCCCCGCTTGATAGACCGAGTCCCGGTAGACAATCGGGGCGTTTATGTCGAACTGCCATCTGTTGTCGAGGTTATAACGGCCGGTCAGGTCAAGCGTCCAGGTATCGGACTTGATCCGATCCAGGTTGATGTTGCCGAGGAAAATCGAATCCAGGGCCAGAAACCCATTGAGAAACAACTGCCGGGTATCGTAGTGCGAATACGTGACCCCCGTCTCGACGCTGAACTTGCCATTACCGAAGAAGCCGCTGGCCTCGTTGTACAAGTCGGACACACTCTGGGCCGGCGCCGAATCATCCTTGAGCGCTTGGCCGTAAGAGGCGCCGGAGGTGCTGGCCGCCGATCCTGAGGCGTTCGAGCCGGCTGCCGCCACCGTTTGCCCCTTTTTCAAGTCCGCTGGAGATTTGACCAGGCGTTTGGGCGGCGGCGGAGCTGGCTGCGCTTCGACCTGACGAACCCGTTGTTCCAATACCGACAAAGCTTGTTGTTGTTGTACGTAGCGTTGTTTCAACTCCTGGAGTTCCTGTTTCAGGGCCTCGACTTCAGTATCAGGCGCTGCTTGCAGCATCGCCGCCGGGAAGAGCGCACCCACACAAACTGCTGTGCGTAGCGAGAGCGATAGAGACATGAAATAAACCGTCCTTTTCTGACACCCAATGGTCGAGAGTGAGCGTAGTTCAGAATCCCATACTGCGTAGTCCCTTGAGTTGAGTCAGGCTGCAATCCAGTGCCCCCACAGTAGGCATGTTGTTCTGCAATACCACATTGAGTTGGGTCATGCTGTTGACCAGATTGCTGCCACCTAGAAGGGTGGTGGACTGCAACACGCCGCCCTGGGCGATCTGTTGCAGCGCATTACCCTGATTGTTATTGGCTTGTATCTGCATTTTCACGCCGCTGGCTGCGGCAGAGACGGTGACGCTGCCGGCGGCGCCGGAGCCGGTGATGCTGCCGCCGCTGGTGAGCGCTTGGCCCATTTGCTGAGGGCTGCTCGGGACCTGGTTGGCTTCGCTGACATTGATTGCAACGTTGTTGCTGGCGCCGTTGCCATCGCCGGCGGCGCGCACCACCTGGGTCACACCCGCCGAGGCGTTCAGGCCGGCACCGCCGATCACCGTACCGGTGCCTTGGGTGGGGGCCGCGCCATTGCCCTGGCTACTGTAGGTGGTGACGTAGAATTGCGGTTTGATCGTTGATTGCTGGATCTGCAGGGAAGTAGCCGCGCCTATGGTGTCGCCCCGGGCGTTGGTCCAAGTACTTTGCATGACAATCCCAAAACTGATGATGCGTCCCGGCATGACGTAGCGACCACGCAGTTCGGACATCTCTGAATCTTTCAGTTCTATCGGTTTGAAGGGCAGGGCTGCGTGTGCCGGCAGGCAGGCGAGCACCAGACAACTGACCATCAACCTGTGTGATGTTTTCATGTGTTGCTCCCGGAGCTTCCTGCCCCCTTTATTTTTTGCACCTTAAAAGAAGTCGCTCTGGATAAAACCGAAATCCATCAGTTCCGCGTCCTTGACCGGGTGGAAGGTGTCCATCTTGTTCTTGGCCGTCAACGGAGCCGGCGGGTCGAGCAAGGCGTTACTCTTGTCATAGCCGGGGCCGATAATGGCAAAGATGATGCCGTTCCAGCCTTTCTTGAAGTCGGCATTGCTGTAGCGCTTGTGGCCCAGCACCGGGTCGCCGATATAGACCCAGTCCTTGTCAGCGCGCTGCATCACCACGAAATGCTTGTAGCCGCGGATGTCCATCATCACCACGACCGGAATGGTCACACTGGGCAGACTGTCGGGGGGAATCTTGTAGCCCCGCGCACGCATGCCGATGCTTTCGATATAGTGCTTCATGTCCAGCATGGAGAAACCTTGCTTCTTGACCTGCTCCTGATTGGAGGTGGTCAGCATGCCTTTGATGATCTGTTCTTCGTTGACGTCCAGCCAATAGGCCTGGCGCAAGAGGGTGGCGAGTGCGGCGGCCCCGCAACTGAAGTCGGTTTTCTGCTCGACCAGGTCGGAAAAGCGCCGCTCGCGAATGCTTTGTACATGTTTGTAGAACACCACGGCGCCGGGCAGACCGGGCACCGCCATGGTAGCGGCCTGAATGGGGATAGAGAGAAATAGCGCGAGGGCAACGGCGATAATACGCATGGTCATACGCCTCCCAGAGCTGAAAAAAGAGCCCCGTTTCCGGGGCTCTCAGTACTGTTGCCACTACATGCAGGCGCGGCAGCCGGCAGCGATGGACAGGGTGTTGCCTTGTTGGTTGCCGACGCCGGCCGCCACGTTGGCACCCACATTGCCCGAGGCATTGTTGAGCGAGTTGTTGATACTGGCGTTGTTGACCACTGGCATGGTCCAGCCGTTAGGTGTCAGCACTTGATAAGTGGCGACGCCATTCAGCTCGATAGTACCCATCTCGGTACCTTTGAGGGTTTCTTTGCCTTTTCCGTGGTCACCGCCACCCCAGCCGTCATTGCCATAACCGCCTTTGCCGCTGCTTTCGGTACCGGTGAAGGTCCCTTTGTAGCTGCCATCAAGATCGATAGTGGATTTGAGGGTGGTGACTTTGTAGGCTTGGACCGCGGCATTGGCCACTTGCAGGCCGTTGGAGTTTTGGGTAGCCGCGCCGCTTGCCGAAGCGACACGACCGCCGGATACGGCGATGGCCAGGTCGTTTTTCTGTTGGTTGAAGTTACCGGCGGCCACGTTGACACCCATGTTGCCGGAGCCGTTGTTACCAGAGTTGTTCAATGACCCATTGTTTTGGGTGGATTGGTTGAGGACCGTGTTGTTGTGGTTGGTTTGGGTCAAAGTGGTGCTGGAGACGGCGCTGCCGAAGATGAAGCTTTCGTCGGCGGTGGCCAGCGCGGCTTCGTTGAGCTGCTGGTTGCCATCGCCGGCCGCGGCGTTGGCGCCCATGTTGCCGCTGGCATTGTTCAACGAACTGTTGATGCTGCCGTTGTTCTGGGTGCCTTCGTTGGTGACGGAATTGCCGTGGCTGTCCTGAGTGTCATTCACCGAGGCGTTGGCGCCGGCGGTGATTTGCAGCAGGGTCGCCAGGTCGGGGCCTCTGTCATGGTCATGATGACGACGACCGTGTCCTTCATCACCGCCTGCCTGGGCGGCCATTGCCATGATGGCGGCCAGAGCGAAAACCAGTGGTTTGAGAGCCATTGTAGGTTTCATGGTGTGTATCTCCGTGCTGTATTAGTTGAGTTAAGTGTTGGTACTTTCTAATGGGCACTGCACAGGTCAATCCGCGACCCGGATACTGAGGGTGTTGGCCATACGGTTGCCCACCCCCGCGCTCTGGCTCACCTGGATCACCCCTCGGCTGCCGGTGAAGGCCTGGTCGCTGGTAGCGACCTGGCGGCTGCCTGAAGGTGCGGAAGAGCCCGAGTTCGATGACAGCGCCACGTTCTGTTGAGACAGGACGCTGTCGTCGATGCTTTGCGGTGCGGCACTGATGCTGAGCCGCACGGCATTGATCATCTGGTTGTTGGCGCCGGCGGATTGGTTGACCCCGATCATGCCGTTGCCGTTACTGAAGGAATTGCCCTGGATGGCGGCCTTGGCGTCGACCGCGGTATTGGCCACGCTGGTGATTTTCTGGGTCAGAGAGGTGCTGGCGCTGGCGTTGGTGCCGACGGCGATGGCGCGGCTGTTGAGCTGTTGCTGCTGATCGCCGGCGGCCTGGTTGACCATCGCGTTGCCGTTGTATTGCTGGCCGCTGTTGTTGAGCGTGGCGCTGTCGATGACCGGACTTCCGGAGTCGGCCAGTACGCTTGCGCTGCCGAACAGGGCAAGAAAAAACAGTGAGTGGCGCATGTCATTGCCCCTTGCCGATGGCGCCGAGGGCGTTCATACCCGCCGACAACCCGCGGTTGACCGTGTTGGCGATGCTGGCACCGTTGCCGCCGCCGTGTCCGGCGGTCATGCCGGGCAGGCCGTTGGGGTTGTTGAGGCCCGGCAGGCTGGTGGTATTGGTGTCGATCAGTTGGCTGATGGAGCCGCCGGTGCTGACGCTAGCGATATCGCCGTCACTCAGTTCCCGACCGGTAAGCGAGGTGATACGGGCGGAAGGGTTGGCGTTGACCGTGGTCGGGTTGGGATCAGGTTGGAGCGCAGGGCGCCCATAACTCTGAGGTTGAACGGTACGATCAAGGACAATCACTCCGTTGCCCCCGGCCTGGGCCGTAAGGCAGAGCGTCGAACTGATTGCGAAGCTGATCAGCACGGTGCGGGTAAAGCCGCTAGTGAAAGTTCCCATGACGGCATCCTTCTTCAGTACGCCGGCCCTAGCCTGGCGTTGAGAGGGAAAGAGCAGAAGCTGTGCCGCTTTTTGTTTTTCCTTTAAAAACAGTGGTTTGTTTTTGATTGCGGAGCAAGCGTACGAGAGCTGTTTCAGGGATGAGACAGTATCGAGGGAACAGGGAGGGGGGGAATTCGGCGCAACGCAGTAATGCGGGCCTTTCAGGGCAGGTGTATCAGTGGCTTAACACCTGGGGCATTGTCAGGTGTTAAGCATTGATTTTCAGGCTTCGGCTATGCACAGGGTGTTTCAGAATCGGACACAAGGCTGGAAAATCCTCGGATTTGACCTTGAAAACGCCCCCATCGTAGAAGCCGGCTCCTATAGGGGGCGGTGTTTTCAGGATTCTTCAAGCAGTCGGGTGACGGCCGCGAAGGCCTGATCGCGACGTGCCTGCCAATCGCCGTCAATCACCGTTACCGCTTGTCCATGTCGCGTCAGCCAGTCCAGACTGGCAGCGAAAAACGCTTGGCGTTCGCCCAGCTCCGGTTGGCAGCGTTGGCCGTCGTCGGTCCAAGCCACGCCTTCGGGGCGCAGTAACAGGTGCAGGTCATAGTGGCGCGCCTGCAGGGCCTGTTTGATCCACGCCGGGCATTCGCCGAACAGGGTCCGGCTCCAGAGCAGATTGCTCAGCAGGTGGGTGTCGAGAATCAGCAGCGCCGGTGCCTGCCCGCGAGCCGTGTCTTCCCACTCCAGCTGTCGGCGGGCGATCTCCGTGATATCCGCCAGGCAGGTATCACGAGGGTTGCATTCGATGAAATAACGCACGTACTCGCCAACCAGCAGGCCGCCGAACTGTGCTTGCAGTTCGGCGGACAACCCGCTTTTACCACTGGACTCAGGCCCCGCCAGGACGACGACCTTCATGGGCGCAGGCATGGAGATTCCTTGGGCTCGAAAAAAGGAGGGTGATTGTACCCTCCTGCTTTCAGACCTTGAACTGCTTGAGCAAGGTATTGAGCTGCTGGCTCAGGTTCTTGAGTTTTTCACTGTCGATACTGGACTGCTCGGCCGCCAGGGCCGTGCTGTGGGACAGGCCTGCCGCGTCGGTGACATTCTGGTTGATTTCCTCGACCACATGGGACTGCTCGAGGGTGGCGCTGGCAATCGAGGCATTGAGCCCGTTGAGGTTGCGCAGGGCCTGGCCGATGGCGTTGAGGCTCTCGCCGGCGAGGCCGGCCTGCTCGATGGTCAGTTGCGAAGCGCGGCTGCTGTCGCCGATGACTTTTACCGCGGCTTCGGAATGGCCTTGCAGACGTTCGATCATCGACTGGATCTCCGCCGTGGATTTCTGTGTACGCTGGGCCAGCAGGCGCACTTCATCGGCGACCACGGCAAAGCCGCGACCCTGCTCACCGGCCCGGGCGGCCTCGATGGCGGCGTTCAGGGCCAGCAGGTTGGTCTGTTCGGCAATGGAGCGAATCACTTCCAGGACGCTGCCGATCTGCGTGCTTTCGGCCGCCAGGGTGCGGATCACTTCCACTGCCTGGTGGATGGTGGCGGAGAGCGAATCGATCTGTTGCAGGCTGTTGTCGATATTCAGTTGGCCCTGGCGAGCCTGGGCTTCGGCATCGCGCATCTCGCTGGCGGCCTGTTCGGCATTCTTCGCGACATCCTGCACGCCATAGGTGACTTCGTTGATCGCCGTCGCCACCATTTCCATCTGCTGTGATTGCTGTTGGCTACGGGCCTGGGCCTGGGTGGCGTTGCTGCCCAGCTCGGAGGAGGATTGTCCCAGTGCCGTCGCCGAGGCCTGGAGCTGGCCGATCACGCCGCGCAGCTTACTGGTGAAACCGTTGAAGTGGCGGGCCAGTTGTGTCACTTCATCCTGCCCGTGGGTATCGAGGCTGCGGGTCAGATCGCTTTCACCACTGGCGATATTGGCCATGGCGTTCACGGTTTCCTGCAAGGGCCGCACGATGCTGCGGGCAATCATCGTCACCAGCAGTGCCATGATCACGGCAATGCCCAGGCCGATCAGCGACGCTCGCCACACCCGGCCATAGAACTCGTCCTGCAGGTCGTCGACGTAGACGCCCGAGCCGACGATCCAGCCCCAAGGCTCGAAGAGCTGGACATAGGAGGTTTTCTGCACCGGGGCGCTGGCGCCTGGTTTCGGCCAGCGGTAGTTGATCAGGCCCGCGCCCTTGGCTTTGGTCAGGTTGACCATTTCGTTGAACAGGGCGTAGCCGTCCGGATCCTTGATCCCCGACAGGTCCTGGCCTTCAAGCTTGGGGTTGGCCGGGTGCATGACCATCACCGGACGCAGGTCGTTGATCCAGAAATAGTCGGTCTGGTTGTAGCGCAGGCCGCGGATCACGCTCAAAGCCTGCTTCTGCGCCGCTTCGCGGCTGAGGGTGCCGGCGGTTTCCAGGTCATGGTAGTAGTTGAGGACGCCACTGGCGACCTGGACCAGGTGCTGGGTCTTCTGCGCCTTGCCCTGGTAGAGGTCGTCATGGATCTGCTGGAGCATCAACAGGCCCAGGGTCAGCAGCATCGCCATGGCGACGATGAGGATGAGCCACAACCGCCGACTGATCGACACATTTCGCAAACTATTCATGAGGGCAGCGCTCCTTGTTTCTTCTTGTTGTGATCATCGCCGATCTGCATCCAAACAGGTTTTGTCGCTGCTGCCCAGTAGGCTTTTGGCTACTTTCCAGGCAGTCACAGACAGATGTCTCTGATAGGATTTCGGCCCGAAACCGGCAAACCTGAGTTGATGTTTGATTTTTCAGGCATTTTTTACGCTTTGACGACAAGCGGTGCGGCACGCTGGGCATCGGCTGCCTGCGGGCAGATTATCGGACGTTGAATTTTTCAAATGTCGCGCGGAGTGCGTGGCAGCATGGGGGAATAATGGATCTTTGGACCGCCGCACAGGCAGTGATTCTGGGTATCGTCGAGGGTTTGACGGAGTTCTTGCCGATCTCCAGCACCGGGCACCAGATTATCGTTGCAGACCTGCTGAACTTCGGCGGGGAGAGGGCGATTGCCTTCAATATCATCATCCAGCTCGGGGCGATCCTGGCGGTGGTCTGGGAGTTTCGCCTCAAGGTGTTTTCGGTGGTCCGGGACCTGCCGAAGCAGCGCAATGCCCAGCGTTTCACCCTCAACCTGCTGGTAGCGTTCCTGCCGGCGGTGGTGCTGGGGGTGTTGTTCAAGGATATCATCGCCACCTATCTGTTCAACCCGATCACCGTCGCCGCCGCGCTGGTGGTGGGCGGCTTGATCATCCTCTGGGCCGAGCGCCGCCAGCATGTGGTGCATGCCGAAACGGTGGATGACATCACCTGGAAAGATGCCCTGAAGGTCGGCTTCGCCCAATGCCTGGCGATGATCCCCGGTACCTCGCGTTCCGGGGCGACGATTATCGGCGGCTTGTTGTTCGGGCTGTCGCGCAAGACCGCCACCGAGTTTTCGTTCTTCCTGGCGATGCCGACCATGGTCGCCGCCGCGGTGTACTCCGGCTACGGTTTCCGTCATCAGTTCCAGATGGCGGATCTGCCAGTGATCGCCCTGGGCTTCGTGACTTCCTTTGTCTTTGCGATGATCGCCGTGCGCGGCTTGTTGAAATTCATCGCCAGCCACACCTACGTGGCGTTCGCCTGGTACCGGATTGCCTTCGGCCTGGTGATCCTGGCTACCTGGCAGTTCGGCTGGGTCGACTGGTCGAGCCACGGATGAGGGCGCTACGCAGTCAGGAGCCCGGTCGCCAGGCCGCTGGCCGGGTCCAGCACCTCAAGCTCAAGCTGGCGGTGCTGCTGGTGCTCTGCCTGTTGCCCGGAGTCGGTGCGTTGCGGATGTGGCTCGGCGGTGGCTCCGCGCTGCCGCTGTGGGCTTACGGTGGCGTCAGCCTGGTGGCGTTTTTCCTCTACTGGAGCGACAAGCGCAAGGCCCGCGACGAGACCTGGCGCACACCGGAAAAGGTCCTCCATGCCATCGAACTGCTGGGTGGCTGGCCAGGAGCGCTGATTGCCCAGCAGGTGTTTCGGCACAAGACCCGCAAAGTCTCGTATCAGTTGGTGTTTTGGCTGATCGTGCTACTGCACCAGGTCTTCTGGATCGACTACCTGTTTCTCGGCGCCAGCCTGGGACACCTGTCGTTTTTATAGCAGCAGGCCGACCTGGACGCGCTTGGGCAGTTTTGCGACCACCAGTTGGTGGGAGCGCTGGATCAGTTCTTGCAGCTCTTCGCGGCCCAGCGGGTAGGGCGCATCCATAATGATCCAGTGGGCCCTGGCCAGATACGGTGCGGGCCCGATCCCCGGACGGTCGACATGACCGAGGAACAGCTCCTGGTCGACCTTGAAGGCCAGGGAGTCGCCGCGCAGCCCCTGCACGGCGAACATCTTGTTCCCGGCAATGGAAAATACCCGCACGCCACCCCATTTGTAGTCTTCCCGCGCTCCGGGCAGTGTCAGGCAGAAATGCGCGACGTCCTCCCGACTCAGGCTCGATCCTTTCACAGTGTTCTATCTCCGCAACCTTTGAAAACTTCGGCCAGGTGGTCGATCCAGGCCCGCACCGCTGGCAATACGCCGCGCCGATGGGGGTAGACGGCCTGCAACCAGCCGCCGGGCAAGGACCATTCGGGGAGTATCCGCACGAAGGTGCCGTTGGCCAGCTCTTCCTCACAATACAGCATCGGTAGCACGGTGAAGCCCAGGCCAGCGAGGGCGCAAGCCTTGCGCACGACAAAGTCGTCGACGCCAAGCCGGGCTTCGAGGGCCAGTTCGCGCTTTTCGCCGACATCATTGATCAGGCTCAGGTGCACCAGCCGATCGGCCTCCAGGGCGCCCAAAACAGGAGCCTGCCTGAGGTCGTCCAGGGTAGCGATAGGATATTGTTCGAGAAAGGCCGGGGTCGCCAGGATAAAGGTCTGCGCCTGGCGCAGGCGGCGGGTCACCAGCAACGGGTCTTCATCGCCTTGTTCGCGGACCCGCAGGGCCACATCGATGCCTTCGGTCACCAGGTCGACCCGCCGGTTGACCATCAGCATTTCCAACTGGACCAGCGGGTGCGCGCTCAGGAAGCTGGAGATCACCCAGGGCATGAACTCCTGAGCCAAACCCACCGGAGAGGAGACGCGCAAGCGTCCGCGGGGTTCGCTGGACATGCTGGCCACCGCTTCGTCGGCCATCTCGGCCTCCAGTAGCATCGCCTGGCAATGGCGCAGGTAGCGCTCGCCGACAGCGGTCAGTTTCAGTTGCCGGGTAGTGCGTTGCAGCAAGCGCGCGCCGAGGCGTTCTTCCAGCTCGGCGATCCGCCGCGACAGGCGCGACTTGGGAATTCCCAGCAGGCGTCCGGCCGCCGCGAAGCCGCCAGCTTCGACCACCTTGGCGAAGTAGTAGAGGTCGTTGAGGTCTTGCATGAGCAGTGACTCGGTTGTTCCAAAAGTGGAACAACCTAGCATATTCAAGGCGGTTGATCGGTGATTGGCTTCGCCTCTGGGACTGCCTCGACCTCATCCCGCGGGGACGATCCCGGCTTGCGATCAAAGGCGTTTCAGTTTTACTCCGCTGAGAAAAATCTGGAACTCGGAGTCGCTGATCTGGCTGACCGGGCCGAAATTGAGCGCCCGAAAAAAAATCGCATCATTTTCGCCCGATGCCAGCCTGGCATCCACCGCCTGCTGGGCTGATTCAATGATGGTGTACAGCCTGCCTTGTTTGTCGACGGCTTCAAAACGACGGACCTCTTGAATTCGTGTTGTCATTTCATGGGCATCCTTATCGCTCGGCCAAGGCCGATCATGAACAGCGTCGCGGGTAAGAAAATACCTGTGCGGATTGACTGTATTGGAGAGATCACTTTCTTCAGTGGGGCAGGCTAATGGGTGAACATAGCATTATCGGGTAGGGGGCGGTTGATAGAGATCAAATAAAAGCGATGGCGGATGATGATATTTTTAATAGTGGCTCAATAATTGAAAGTCATACAATCAGCCATAATGATATATCGCGCTGTCAGCGTAATTAAAACTGAGCTCAGTGCTGAAGATTCGGGCGACTGAGCAGGGGCGGGGGGTACAGTCATGACTAAAAAAAACAAACAGGCCGGGGCGGGAGACAAGGTTACCCTGGCCGTTGCCGGCGATAGCGCTATTGCGGCGCAGGAGGTTGTCGGTGACAGAGGGCAAACCGAGGCTTCAATCTCCCACGCAGACTACGAATCGCAGCTGCGTGATTTGCAGATTGAGCTGGTCAAGCTCCAAAGGCACTTCATTGGCTGTGGCGACAGGATCATCGTGCTGCTGGAGGGGCGGGATGCCGCGGGCAAGGACGGCAGCATCAAGCGTATCGTCGAGCATCTGAGCCCACGGGAAACCCGGATCGTGGCGCTCGACAAACCCTCTGATCGCGAACGAAATGGCTGGTATTTCCAGCGTTTCGTGGCCCACCTTCCGGTGGCCGGGGAATTTGTCCTGTTCAATCGAAGTTGGTACAACCGTGCCGGTGTCGAGCGTGTGATGGGGTTTTGTTCCAAGCAGGAGTATGAAGAGTTCATTCAGTCGGTGCCCAAGTTTGAAGAAATACTTGTCAACTCAGGTGCCAGGCTGCTGAAGTATTACCTTGACATTAGCAAAGGTGAGCAGCGGGACCGGCTGCAGGAGCGAAAGCGTGATCCGCTCAAACAATGGAAAATCAGTCCGATCGATGCTGTCGCCATCAAACATTGGAAGGCGTATTCCATTGCCCGAGACGAAATGCTCGTGCAAACCCATACCGCCGTCTCGCCGTGGCGCATTGTACGGGCGGATAACAAGCGCTTGGCGCGCCTCAATTTAATCCGCGATATCCTTTCGCAACTGGATTACAAGGGCAAGAATCACAAACTGGTCAAACCGGACAGGGATATCGTATTTGAATTCAGGCCCGAATGCGTCGAGGCCAGGCAGTTGGCGCGTTGAGATCGGCTTTGTGCTGCGGCTGCGAAGCCACGGCGATAGCTGTGCCTCGGTTCCCGAGGCCAGGTGTGGGCAGTGAACGAATCGTTCCATGGATGGGACGTACTATCACATTTTAGCCTGCTAATCGGCTATTGGTTTCACCTGTAGGATTATCTCAACTTGATCGCCCAGTGGCGATCCTCACTTGGAGATCCCACATGAAACTCTTGCACATCGATTCCAGCATCCTCGGCGACAACTCCGCCTCCCGTCAATTGAGCCGTCAGGTCGTCGACGCCTGGAAGCTCGCCGAGCCTGGCGCCGTGGTGACTTACCGCGACCTGGCCAGCGATGCCATCAGCCACTTTTCCAGCCTGACCCTGGTAGCGGGCGGTACTGCCGCCGAATTGCGTGACGCGGCCCAGCGCCACGAAGCCGAACTCAGTGCTTCGACCCTCGAAGAGTTCCTCGCCGCCGACGCCATCGTCATCGCCGCGCCGATGTACAACTTCAGCATCCCGACCCAACTCAAGGCCTGGATCGACCGTATTACCGTTGCTGGCAAGACTTTCCGTTACACTGACGCCGGTCCTGAAGGCCTGGCGGTTGGCAAGAAACTGGTGATCGTCTCCACCTCCGGCGGCCTGCATGTCGGCATGCCTACCGGCGTTGCCCATGAGGACTACCTGAACGTGCTGTTCGGCTTCCTCGGCATCAGCGATATCGAATTTGTTCGCGCCCACGGCCTGGGTTACGGTGAAGAGGTCCGCGCCAAGGCGATCAGCACCGCGCAGGAACGCATTCGCGAGGAGCTGTTCGCCACCGCGTAAAGCTTTGGTAAACACGCAAGCTTCTTTCTGGAACACCTATTAAACTTCGTAGGCTGATCATTCTGAATGGTCAGCGTACGGAGTTTTTTGCATCTGGCGGTTCGGATTTGGCTCGGGTTATGCATAATCGATCAACCATAGGTGCTCTGAAAAACCTCGAAAATCAGTCAAAGCCCTGCTGCAGAGCTTTAGTTTCAAGGAATTGAAGAGAATTGGTGTGCTAATTTCGCAGCAAAGGTGGGCATCCCCATGATGCGTCTTTGTGCAGTGTTACTGATCTGTTTGTCCAGCAGCCTCCTGACGGCGCAGGCGGCGCCACCTGTTCATTGGAGCGTCGGCTATCATCGCCTGACGTTCCTTGATCCGCTGGACCTCAAGCCGATGTCGGCGATTGCCTTCTACCCTTCCAGTGATCGTGAGCACACGAGCCGGATCGGCAACTATACGATCCGGGCCGGCGCAGATACCAACGTCGCCATTGGCCGCTATCCACTGTTGATGTTGTCCCATGGCAACACCGGTACGCCCCTGGCCCTGCACGACCTGATCACCTCCCTGGCGCGCAAGGGCTTTATCGTGGTCGCCGTGTTGCATCCGGGCGATAACTACAAGGATCAAAGCCGCCTGGGGACGTTGAGCAACCTCTATGGTCGGCCCATGCAGATTTCCGAAGCCATCACCGCCGCCCTCGGCGACCCGACGCTGTCACCTTTTATCGAAGCCGAGAATGTTGGCGTGATCGGTTATTCGGCGGGTGGCGAAACCGCGCTGATCCTGGCTGGAGCCCAGCCGAACCTGGAGCGCTTGCGCCGTTATTGCCGACAGCATCCGGATGACGAGGACGCCTGCAACACCAAGGGCGAATTGATCGTCGATCGCGATGACTTGCAGCCGGTGGCCGATCCACGGGTGCATGCGTTGTTGCTGATGGCGCCGCTGGGCCTGATGTTCGGCCGCCATACGCTGTCTGACGTCCATGTACCGGTGCTGATGTACAGCGGTGGTGCCGACACGCTGGTGTTTCCGGACAAGAATGCCGCCGCCCTGGCGCGCAAGCTGCCGGTGGCGCCGCAATTCAAGCTGATCGCCGGGGCAGGGCATTTTGTCTTCATGGCGCCGTGCAGCCCAGAGCAATTGCAGGCCACGCCGGGGCTGTGTACCGATGCCGAAGGGGTCAACCGCGAGGATATTCATCGCGACCTGATCCACGAAGCCGGGCGCTTCTTCACCAAGACCCTGAGCACGCCGAGCCATGGCGGGATGCAGACCGCCAATCAGTGAGTCAGTGAGCTGTCGCGCGACGCGCCAGTAACACCGTGACGGACAGGCCGCTGACCGACAAGAGTGCCGCGGTGAAGAAAATCCACGAATAGCCCAGGTTCGAGGCCACCGCTCCCATTACCGGACCGGCGATGGCCAGTGCCAGGTCGAAAAACACCGCATAGGCGCTCAGGCCGGCACCGCGACTGCTGTTCGGCACCTGTTTGATCGCTTCCACACCCAGCGCCGGATACACCAGGGACAGGCCAAACCCCGCCAGGCCCGCACCGGCCAGGGCCACACCGGGGGAAGGCGCCAGCCAGAGCAGCACCAGGCCGAGGGTTTCGATACTCATGCAGGCAATGGCCGCCTTGAAACCGCCGAAGCGGTTGATGCAGCCGATAAAGAACAGTCGGGCGAGGATGAAGCAGGTGCCGAACACCGTCAGGCAATAGGCGGCGCCGGTCCAGCCGCGGCTGAGATAGAACAGGGTGACGAAAGTGGTCAGGGTGCCGTAGCCGATGGAGGCCAGGGTCAGGCTGGCGCCATAGGGAGCGATACGCCCGAACACTGCCCAGAACGGCAGGCGCTCGCCGCGAATCACCGGTACCGAGGGTTTGTTGCGAATCAGCAGCAGCGCGCCGAGGGCCAGGATCGACAAGGCGATGCCGAGACTGGCAAAGCCGTAATCCTCGACCATCAGCACCCCCAGTGGCGCGCCGATGGCGATGGCGCCATAGGAGGCGATGCCGTTCCAGGAGATGACTCGGGCGGTTTGCTCGGCGCCGACCTGGCCGATGCCCCAACTGATGGTGCCGACGCCGATCAGGCCCTGGGCGATCCCCAGCAGCAGGCGCGCGCCGATCAGAATCCCCAGGCTGAGCAGCGGCAGGTGCTGCAGTTGTGTCGACAGCCAGGTCAGCGCGCCGCTGAGAACAATGCCCGACAGGCCATAGATGATCGAGCGTTTGGTGCCGATGCCGTCGGCCATGCGCCCGGCCATGGGGCGGCTGAGCAGGGTCGCCAGGTACTGCGAACCGATGGTCAGGCCGGCGATCACCGCGCTGAACCCCAGTTGTCCGTGCACATAGCCGGGCAGCACCGCAATCGGCAGGCCGATGCAGAGGAAGGCGATGAAGGTGTAGAAGACAATGGAAACGATCTGCAGGGTGATCGTCAGGTTGCTGGTCGGTCTGGGCGGTTGCTGGGCGGACATGAAGGCTCGTTCGCGGGCGGGCGGTTAGAGACCAGCATGATGGCGGGAGCGGAGGATAAAAGAAAGCAGGCTAACTAATTTCTTATGGGGGAAGGGATCGGTTGGTCAGTGATGGCGGTGGGGGATTCACCGACGCTATCGCCAGCACGCCGGCTCCCACCAGTACACGGTCGACTGTAAACTGTCGTCGTACAAGGAACCCTGTAGGAGCCGGCTTGCTGGCGATGGCGGGACAAGCATCGCCATCGCCGGCAAGGTTTTGCGCGGTGTCAGAACACCACGCCCTGGCTGCGCAGGTAATCGTCATAGGTGCCGCTGAAGTCGATCACGCCACTTGGGCTCAGCTCGATGATGCGGGTGGCCAGGGACGATACGAACTCGCGGTCGTGGCTGACGAAGATCAGCGTGCCCGGGTAGTTCTCCAGCGCCAGGTTGAGGGCCTCGATGGACTCCATGTCCAAGTGGTTGGTCGGCTCGTCCATGATCAGCACGTTCGGCTTTTGCAGGATCAGCTTGCCGAACAGCATGCGACCTTGTTCACCCCCGGAAATTACCTTGACCGACTTGAGGATCTCGTCGTTGGAGAACAGCATGCGCCCCAGGGTGCCGCGAACCACCTGTTCGCCTTCCTTGGTCCAGCGGCCCATCCAGTCGAACAGGTTGGATTCGTCTTCGAAGTCCGAGGCATGGTCCTGGGCGTAGTAGCCCAGTTCGGCCGCTTCGGTCCATTTGACGGTACCGGCGTCCGGGGTCAGCTCGTTGACCAGGGTGCGCAGCAGGGTGGTCTTGCCGATCCCGTTCGGGCCGATGATCGCCACACGCTCGCCGGCTTCCACGGTGAAACTGAAGTCCTTGAACAGGGTCTTGCCATCAAAACCCTTGGCCATCCGCTCGACGATCACCGCCTGGCGATGCAGCTTCTTGGTCTGGTCGAAGCGGATGAACGGGCTGACGCGGCTCGAGGGCTTGACTTCGGCCAGTTGGATCTTGTCGATCTGCTTGGCGCGGGAAGTGGCCTGCTTGGCTTTCGAGGCGTTGGCCGAGAAGCGGCTGACGAAGGATTGCAGTTCGGAGATCTGCGCTTTCTTCTTGGCGTTGTCCGACAGCAACTGCTCGCGGGACTGGGTCGCCACGGTCATGTACTCATCGTAGTTGCCCGGGAACAGACGCAGCTCGCCGTAGTCGAGGTCCGCCATGTGGGTGCAGACGCTGTTCAGGAAGTGACGGTCGTGGGAGATGATGATCATCAGGCTGGAGCGCTGGGTCAGGATGTTTTCCAGCCAGCGGATGGTGTTGATGTCCAGGTGGTTGGTCGGCTCGTCGAGCAGCAACACTTCCGGATCGGAGAACAACGCCTGGGCCAGCAACACCCGCAGTTTCCAGCCCGGGGAGACTTCGCTCATCGGGCCGTTGTGCTGCTCGATGCCGATACCCAGGCCCAGCAGCAATTCACCGGCGCGGGATTCGGCGGTGTAGCCGTCCATCTCGGCGAAATCGGTTTCCAGCTCGGCCACGGTCATGCCGTCTTCTTCGGTCATTTCCGGCAGCGAGTAGATGCGGTCGCGCTCGGCCTTGACCTTCCACAGCTCTTCGTGACCCATGATCACGGTATCGAGCACGCTGAATTCTTCGTAGGCGAACTGGTCCTGGCGCAGTTTACCCAGGCGTACGTTCGGCTCCAGCATGACCTGGCCGCCGGACGGGTCGAGGTCGCCGCCGAGGATTTTCATGAAGGTCGACTTGCCGCAACCGTTGGCGCCGATCAGGCCGTAGCGGTTACCGGCGCCGAATTTGACCGAGACGTTCTCGAAGAGCGGCTTGGCGCCGAACTGCATGGTGATATTTGCGGTGGAGATCAATTACTTTACCTATCAAGGGGTTACGCGCTGCTGATTGGGTGCTTTGGCCATTCCCTGGGCATCTTAGGAGCTTTTCCATCTCGCTCCGCTCACCGCTAGAGTTCAGCCAGCGCGCGTACGTAAAGAGCAGCATCCGACGGTGTGTCCGAGCTGCTGTGCAATTTAAAGGCGGGATTCATTCCAGACATTGGGCCTATTGTCGCATATGGATGACGACAGTTACATGGCTGTCGGCGGGTGTCTGTCCGCGACGGGCCGGCGCAGCGCGGGACGAAATTGCAACTGCCACCCCAGGCGCTGAGTGGCGTACTGGCGAGGCTGAGTCGGCAGCAAGGCGGCACGCCGTGCTGCTGCGCCGCAGAAGTGGAGAAGGTCGCGGGTATATTATGGGGCGAGGCATTGTCCAAACCCCATAACCAATTCATCCTTGAAGAGAGGCGTCATGAACAGAATTGTCTGCGCTCCTGCCGCCGTGCTGCTTGTCGGGCTTCTGATCGTTGCCCTTCCTGCCGAATGTGCTCCCCAGGGCAGCATGCCGCCGGCAACCCAGTTGCTGGCGCAAAACCTGCCCAACAGCGACAACCCCTATAACAGCCCGATTCGCCGGGCCAACCCCAACAGTCGCCAGGGCTCCGAGTCCAGTGCGCCGCCGTTGCGCGGTCCGAATACGCTACCCAAGCCACGGCCCTCGACCATCGAAAATGGTGCGATCCAGAACGGTTACCCGCGTGATCAGTCAGCGCCGATGGCGGTGCCGATCCAGCCGGGCACCCGCAGTGCTCCGAATACGCAGCGCTGAGCCAGGCCGTTCAAGTAAGGCCGAGCACGGTCGCTGTGGGAGCGGTGCTTGCCCGCGAAGAGGCCCGTGAGATCGCTAAAAACTTCGCGGGCAAGCACCGCTCCCACACTATTGCTGCTCACGCCGATAGACAATCACCGCCGCCCGCAGCTTGCTGCTGCCGAAAGCACTCATCTTGTCGAACTCGGCATGACTGACCGGCAGATGCTGGCAATCCAGGGGTTGGCGATGCTGGCTGTGGTCCACATCTGGATCGTGCAGATAAACGAATTCTTCATCGCAGTCGGTGACGATCACCCAATGCGGTGCCTTGGAGCGGGTCAGGCGGTAGCTGCTGATCAGCACCAGCGGCTGGCCGGCTGCGGCCAACAAGCCTGGCAGGTCCAGCGGGCCGCCCAGCACTTGCTCGACGTCGGTTGACGCCAGCTCGCTTTCAAAATCCTCATGGACCAGGCGCATCACGTCTTTCTTATGCTCGTTGCGCACGCCGTTGAGCAGCAAGGGGCCGCTCATGCTCACTTGCAGGCGCACCGCGAAACCCCGGCGCCAGGCAGCCAATGCCAGGCCCTGCGGGCTGCAACCGCCATGGCCGGAGGTCATGAACACCGTGGTCGCCTCGCGCCAGATCTGCACCTCTTCCCGGCGCGAGGCGCTACGCCCGGGCTGCAACGCGCCCATGGCCATCAGCAGGCAGGCCGGCCCGCAGGTGAACTCGGTGGTCTGGGCGTAGTAGGGGACATGCAGGTCGCGGCTGTCACGATGCTCGAGAATACGTTTTTCCAGACGCAGGGCGTCGGCGTGGTCCTCATAGTAATCGCTGATCCGACCGAAGCGGCGATAGCCGTTGCGTTCGTAAAGGGCGATGGCGGCGGCGTTGTCGCTGCGCACTTCCAGGCGCAGGTAGGCGCAGTCATGCTCCAGGGCGCAGGCTTCGCTACGTTGCAGCAGCGCCTTGCCCAGTCCGGTGCCGCGAGCATGGGGAGCGATGGCGATGGAGTACAGGCGCGCCAGGGAGGTGCCGCGATGAAACAGCACCAGGGCATAGCCGGCCAGTCGACCGTCCGCTTGCTGGGCGACCATCAACTGCGCATGGGCACGGCTGACCATCCACTGGAAGCTGCGGGCGGTCAGCCGGTCGGTGGTGAAACAGTGCTCTTCCAGTTCCAGCAAGGCGGGCAAATCATCGGTCGTGGCAATGCGAAAGACAAGATCCATATAATCACCGTAAAAGTTGTGTAACGAAACGGGACTTTCAAAAAACTTCGTGCTTAATAGGAAGTGTCTTGTTTTCCATGGGGTCGGTTTTTATGTCAGCGGTACAAGGTCATTGGCGCGAAGTATCCGAGCAAACTGTACTGACAGCAATAACTACGGCAAATATTTTGTCCACTTCAAATAGCCTTGGTAGTCAGCTGGTTATTATCGTCGAGCGCAAGGAAGACTGGGCTTCTTATTTTCCCAGCGAAGACATCGTCACGGCCCAGGAGTACCTTGAGCAGTCCAGGGGCAATGAGCCCGGCAAGCGTGTCCAGGTGATCAACCTGTGCCGCAGCTACAAGTACCTGGGCCACGGTTATTACTGCTCATTGCTGGCCGAAGCCCGGGGGCACAAGGTCATTCCGTCGGTGCGCACCATCAGCGAATTGACCCGCAAGGCGCTGTACGGACTGGCCCTGGACGATCTCGACAAAACCCTCGATAAAGCCCTGGGCCATCAACTTTACCAAGGCACCGAAGGCTTTACCCTGACCTTGTATTTTGGCAGTACGGTGATCGAGCCGTTACAGGATCTGGCGCGTCAGTTATTTGAAGTTTTTCCCTGCCCGATATTGTTGGTCGAGTTTAAAAAGACCAACGCCTGGCATATCGAAGGGGTCAAGTCGGGCACCTTGCACAAGTTGCGCGAAGATCAGGAAGATCACTTTGCCCAGTCCCTGGACAGTTTCAGTCGCAAGATCTGGCGCGTGCCCCGTTCGCGACGCCTGGCTCGTTATGACCTGGCGGTGTTGCATGATCCCCAGGAGGCGCTGCCGCCGTCCAATGCCAAGGCACTGGAGAACTTTATCCGGGTCGGCAAGGGCCTGGGCATCGATGTCGAATTGATCGAGAAAAAGGATTATTCGCGCATCGCCGAATACGACGCCCTGCTGATCCGCGAGACCACCAGCGTCGACAACCACACCTACCGCTTCGCCAAGAAAGCCGAAAGCGAAGGCCTGGTGGTGATGGATGATCCAACCTCGATCCTGCGTTGTACCAACAAGGTCTACCTGACCGACCTGCTCAAGAGTCATAAGCTGGGCATGCCCGCCACCGAGATTCTCTATAAGGAACGACCGGAGGATTTCGAACGGGTCGGAGACCGATTGGGTTTCCCCCTGGTGCTGAAAATCCCTGACGGTTGTTTCTCCCGTGGCGTGATCAAGGTCGAAAGCCAGCAAGCACTGCTGGAGGCCACCGCCGAGTTGTTCGAACACTCGGTCCTGCTGCTGGCCCAGGAGTTTTTCTACACCGAATACGACTGGCGCATCGGTGTCCTCAATCGCAAGCCGATCTTCGCCTGCCAGTACTTCATGTCCAAGGGCCATTGGCAGATCTACAACCACAAGGCCAAGGGCCAGGACATCAACGGCGAGTGCCGCACCCTGGCGGTTCACGAAGCACCGCGGGCGGTGGTGGAACTGGCGGTCAAGACCGCCAACCTGATCGGCGACGGTCTCTACGGCGTCGACCTCAAGCAGTCCGGCGACAAGGTGGTGGTGATCGAGGTCAACGACAATCCGAACATGGACGCCGGCATCGAGGACGCCTATCTGCAGGATGATCTTTACGGCCTGGTGCTCGAGGAGTTCGTCCGGCGCCTGGAGCTCAAGCGTCGTGGCCAGGCCTGGTAATCGATGCATCCGGGCATTGACTTGGCCGTGGTGCCCGGATAACGTCGACACATGACTTCCGTACAGCGCTTTTCTCAGCCAAGCATTATTACCGCCATTCCTTATCTGGCGGGCTGACCTGTATCTGTTACCCAAACCCGCCTCCGAGGCGGGTTTTTTGTTTGTCTCCGAGGCCAACCGTTCACCCGGAGACCGCCATGCCCAGCACCGTAACCCTTAGCCTGGAACCTGCTACCCATACCCACCTGCTTGGCGACTATGTGCGCAAGATCCTCGCCGCGCCGGTCTACGACCTGGCAATCCGTACCCCGTTGCAAGTGGCCCCGGCGTTGTCCCTGGCCCTGGGCAACCAGATCCTGCTCAAGCGCGAGGACCTGCAACCGACCTTCTCCTTCAAGATCCGTGGCGCCTACAACAAGCTGGTCCAGCTCAGCGAGGTCCAGCGTCGCCGGGGCGTGGTCACGGCCTCGGCCGGCAATCACGCCCAGGGTGTGGCCCTGGCGGCTCGGACCCTGGGGATCCAGGCGACCATCGTCATGCCCACCAGTACGCCGGAACTGAAAGTGCAGGGCGTGCGCAGCCGCGAGGCCACGGCGGTGCTACATGGGGAGAGCTTTCCGTTCGCCCTGGCCCATGCCCTGCAACTGGCGGAGGAGCGTGGCTATACCTTTGTCTCACCGTTCGACGATGCGGATGTGATCGCCGGACAGGGCACCGTCGCGATGGAGTTGCTCAACCAGCACCCAGGGCCACTGGATGCGATCTTCGTCCCGGTGGGCGGTGGCGGGCTGATCGCCGGCATCGCCGCCTACGTCAAATACTTGCGGCCGGAGGTGCGCATCATCGGCGTGGAGTCGGAGCACTCCAGCTGCCTGCAGGCGGCACTAAGGGCGGGAGAGCGGGTAGTGTTGCCCACGGTCGGAACTTTTGCCGATGGCGTGGCCGTGGCGCAGATCGGCGCGTGCGGCTTTGCAGTCTGTCGTGAATATGTCGATGAGGTCATCACCGTCAGCAACGACCAGCTGTGCCGCGCGATCAAGGACATCTATGACGATACCCGCTCCATCACCGAACCTTCCGGTGCGTTGGCGGTGGCGGGCATCAAGCAGTACGTGGCGGCGCATGGGCTACGCGGCCAGACCCTGGTGGCGATCAACTCGGGGGCCAACATCAACTTCGACAGCCTGCGCCACGTTGCCGAGCGCGCGGCCCTGGGCGGGGCCGCGTGACTCAGGGCGAGCTACTCGCGGCTGGCGGGCTTGATCAGCTTGGAGGGCGTCCAGATCCGATAACGGATCTGGAGGTCGTCGGGCGCGTAGATCACCAATGGCAGCTTGCTGTTGTAACGCAGCATGTAGCCTTCGCCGATCACCGGGACGAAGTCTTTTTTCGTCTTGCTGCCGGGCGGGCAGGCCATCAGGGTGGACATCGGTCCGGTGACTTTCTCCAGGCGATAATAGGAGTAGCTCCAGCCCTCGAGGTTTTTCTCGTCCAGGTTGCCGCCCAGGCGCTTGGTGTTGCAATCGACGGGCATGACCTTGCCGGCGATGATCTCGACCCGGTGGTCGGAGTCCTTGGTCATCTTCGGTACGCGAATGACCGAACGGATGAAACCGTCTTCGGCCTTGGGAAACGGCGCCAGGTCGGCTTTGTCGGCGGCGAATGCGCCAGTGGTAGTGGTTAGCGCCAGCAGGAAGGTTGCGGCGATAGTCGTCGAATTCATGAGCTCTCGTTGCCCTGTCATGAGGGGGACTCCCTCGTTTGATGGATGCGGTGGCGGCACCTTGCCGAATGACACTGGCATTGGATGCCGGTCCAGGCCAGGGGCGTTTGCCACGATACCGGCAAACTGTCCGACCCTAGAAGGCATTTAATGCATTTTGCATTGGCGCACGGGCCTATTAGTGCCTTAATACATCGATTTTTCCAACAAACAATAATTCATCTTGTTTCGGCACGTTGAGTGCAAGGTCATTGTGTCGGATTGTCAGACGAATAACCTTAACGGTCCGCGTGAAAAGGCCTAATCTAAAAGTCGGTGTCGTCCTCCAAGGCTGGAACGGGCGCCCGCCTGAAACGCAGATGTGAATGGCTAACCCTGGCTGTTCTGCCAAAGACCTGGCCGTCTCACATAAAGGAGAGAGTCGCCATGCAAGTATTGTCCACGTTGGAGTTACGCAACATCATCGAGAGCAGTTTCCTGCCCACGCGCTGCCAATGCAGCCTGGGAGCGGACGAGTCGTTGACGGTCAAAGTCTTCGATCAAAAATCCGAACGGGTGGACCTGGTGGTTACCGGCATCCAGGCTTCCAGACTGGATAGCAGCCGGGCCATTTCCGAGCTGATTGCAGGGCTGCGCTTCGACCTGAAAAATCATCAGGTCGCCGCTCTTGGCGAAGTGAAAACCCGGGCGCGCTAACGCGCCGGTTCATTTGCGCTCACCGAAACACGCGCTTTCCCGGCCTGGGGGAGCGCGTACCGTATGGAAAATATTCACGTCAACGGATAGAACTCTTAACGTCAGTGTCGAACTGCCAGTAAACTGCGCGTCTTCCCCCGTACCATCCATCTCCAGAGGTTTTGCATGACACTCAGTCCTTTTGCGGGCAAGCCGGCACCGGCACAGTTGCTGGTTGATATCCCGCGACTGGTTTCGGCCTATTACACCGGCCAGCCCGATGCGGCGATCTCCACCCAGCGCGTGGCCTTCGGCACCTCCGGGCATCGTGGTAATTCATTCGAGCTGAGTTTCAACGAGTGGCATGTCCTGGCCATCAGCCAGGCCATCTGTCTGTACCGCCAGGCCCAGGGGATCGACGGTCCGCTGTTCGTCGGCATCGATACCCACGCCCTGTCGACGCCGGCCGGCGCCAGCGCGCTGGAAGTGTTCGCCGCCAATGGCGTGGAAACCATGATCGCCGCCGCCGACGAGTACACGCCGACGCCCGCGGTGTCCCATGCGATCATCTGCTACAACCGCGGCCGCACCGCGGGCCTGGCGGACGGCGTGGTCATCACCCCGTCCCACAACCCGCCGGAAAGTGGCGGCTTCAAGTACAACCCGCCCAATGGCGGTCCGGCCGATACCCATGTCACCAAGTGGATCGAGGCCAAGGCCAATGAACTACTGGCCAACCGTCTGGCCGGCGTGAAACGCGTGAGCTACGAACAGGCGCTCAAGGCCAGCACCACCCATCGCCACGACTACCTCAATACCTACGTGGCCGATCTGATCAATGTCATCGACCTGGATGCCATCCGCTCCGCCGACCTGCGCCTGGGCGTGGACCCGCTGGGTGGGGCCGGGGTGCGCTACTGGTCGGCGATTGCCGAGCACTATCGGTTGAACCTGGAAGTGGTCAACACCGAAGTCGACCCGACCTTTCGCTTCATGTGCGTGGACTGGGACGGCAAGATCCGCATGGACCCGTCCTCCAGCCATGCAATGCAGGGCCTGATCGGTTTGAAAGAACGGTTCGACGTGGCTTTTGCCTGCGACCCGGACCATGACCGCCATGGCATCGTTACCCCATCCGGTGGCCTGTTGGCACCGAACAACTACCTGGCGGTGTCCATCGATTACCTGTTCCAGAACCGTCCGCAGTGGCGCCGCGACGCGGCGGTGGGCAAGACCGTGGTCAGCAGCGGCCTGATCGATCGGGTCGCGGCCCGCCTGGGTCGGCGCCTGTACGAAGTGCCGGTGGGTTTCAAGTGGTTCGCCGACGGCCTGTTCGACGGCTCCCTCGGCTTTGGTGGCGAGGAGAGTGCGGGCGCGTCGTTCCTGCGCAAGGACGGCAGCGTCTGGACCACCGACAAGGATGGTCTGATCCCGGCCCTGCTGGCGGCGGAAATGACCTCGCGCACCGGTCGTGACCCGAGCCAGATCTACCGCGGCCTGACCGATGAGTTGGGCGAGCCGTTCTCCGTGCGCGTCGATGCCAAGGCGACGCCGGCGCAGAAGGCCCTGTTGAGCAAGCTGGCGCCGGAGCAGGTGACGTCGACGCAACTGGCCGGTGAAGCGATCCAGCGCATCCTCAGTCATGCACCGGGCAACGACCAGGCCATTGGCGGGTTGAAGGTGATGACCGAGAACGGCTGGTTCGCCGCGCGTCCTTCGGGCACCGAGGACATCTACAAGATCTACGCCGAGAGCTTTATCGGTGACGATCACCTCAAGCGTCTGGTGGAAGAAGCCCAGGTGCTGGTGGACGGGGCGATTTCGCCAAACTGATCCTTGAGGCTGCGCGTGACTTTGTGGCAAGCAGGCTTGCCACAAAGCGCTTCAGCTAAGGAAGTTTGCAGCCCGCTCGCCACAGTTGTCGTTCGCCTTTTGTGGTGCCGATCAGTGCATCAAGCCAGGTCCACCAGAATGATTTCGCTGTCCTGCACCGCGGTCACCCGCAGCAGCTGCTCATCAGCCACCGCAACCCCGTCACGTGCCTCGGCACGCAGACCATTGACCTCTATCACCCCCGTGGCCGGTACCAGGTAGGCGCGACGACCGCTGTCCAAGCGGTACTCGGCGCTTTCCCCGGCCTTCAGGTTGGCCGCTACCAGCCGGGCATCGGCGCGAATCCGCAGGCTCTGGTCGTCGCCGGCCTTACCGCTGGCCAGGGTGACGAAACCTTCGCCACGCTCGCCCTTGGGAAACGGCTTGGCCCCCCAGGACGGTGCCGAACCGGCCTCGTTGGGAATGACCCAGATCTGGAAGATCTTGGTCGGCGTCGATTCCAGGTTGTACTCGCTGTGGGCGATCCCGGTCCCGGCACTCATGACCTGGACATCACCGGCTTCGGTGCGGCCCTTGTTGCCGAGGTTGTCCTCGTGGCTGATGGCGCCTTCACGGACATAGGTGATGATTTCCATGTCCCGGTGCGGGTGCTTTGGAAAGCCGGTGCCGGGGGCGATCACGTCGTCGTTCCAGACCCGCAGGTTGCCCCAGTTCATGCGTTGCGGATCATGGTACTCGGCGAACGAAAAGTGGTGGTGCGCGTCCAGCCAGCCATGATCAGCGCCGCCCAGGGTCTTGAAGGGTCGAAGTTGCAGCATGAGTCTTCTCCTGTTCAGGTTCGTCATGGGCCGGCAGGAGCCGGGGCAGGACGGTAACCGGTGGTTGATGGCAGCGATCATCTATTAAATTGATATCGATAAAAAGCGTAAAAAATGCCTTAAATCAATCGCATTATTTGATATTTATAGTTGTCTCCCGACTTTCAATTCGTCGCCTAAATGGCTGATCGACAAGCAATTGACTAGAACTCCGAACGTAATGGAGCGACCATAGACCTTTCGCCTAGACCGTCGCTTACCTGGAGTCAGCGTGCCATCACCGACACCCGAACCGCCTGCCGAACTTTCCTCCCTGGCTCAATTGCCCCTGTTCAAGCGCTTGCTGGCCAAGTTGCTGGGCGGCGGACTGAGCCGTCTGCGTGCCCAGCACGCGGCGTCCTGGTTGCAGGGCCAGGCCGACGGCTTTCGTAGCGGCCACGGCGCAGGCGTCGAGTACGGTTACGACGAGGGACGACGCGACGGCCTGGAGGAGGGGCGCCAGGTCCTGCTGATCCGCGATACGCGGCCGCTGGAGCATCGCGCGCCCGGGGTCGACGATAACCTGTTCGACGACTGGCGTCTGCCGCTGACGGCGGAGTTGAAGAAGCGGATCAAGGCCGATGTGGCCCGGCTCCTGCCCGCACAAGCGCAGCCCAGTGCGGCGCAATGGAAAATGATCTTCAGCGACACGCCGTCGACGGCGGTGATCGCTGGCGCCGGTGCCGGCAAGTCGACTTCGCTGGTGCTGCGTATCCTGCTGCTGACCCACTACCTGGGCTTCGAGCTGGACGCGATGACCGTGGTGACCTTCACCCGGGAGTCGCGCAAGGACTTCATGGCCAAGCTTGTGGAGGTCATGGGCCTCTGGGGGCATGTGCTCAGCCCTCGGGATGCCCGTGACGTGGTACGCACCTTTCACTCGCGGATTCTGCCCATGGTCCGCAGCCTGCCAGGTTTCAGTCAGTTGCAGGCGTTCGAGAATCTCAGTGAGCGCAATCTGTTCGCCGAGGAAGGTGCCGACAGCAACCCGTTCGACCTGCGGATCAACGACGCCCAGCGCCAGCAACTGAATGCCTGCTATCAACGTTTGCATACCGACAATCCGCGTTTTCGCGAGGTGCTGGTGCCGCTCTACAAGCAGGCCCTGCAACTGCGGGAGCTGGATCAGGACCACCCGGATGTACGCAAGCGCATGGCCGTCACCGAACTGGCGTCCAAACGTGACGAGGAGCTGTGCGACACCCTGGAGGATTTGTGGTTTCGCGCGGGCGCCTGGCCGATTCCGGGGATTGAGCCGGACCGTGAGGTCATCGAGATCAATGGTTCGCCGTTCCATTGCCATGGTTACATTGCTGAACTGGAGGCCTGGGTGGTGCTGGGCTTCGATCCGCGGGAAAGTCCGCAGATCAGTCGGCCAGGGTCCAGGCTCACAGTGCGCGCCGAATGGGCGGTGAAACGCACGCTGTTTCAAGCTTTCTGTCGTAAGCCATTGATATGGCTGGATAGCTATGAATCGGCAAAGTGTGTCCTGGCCTCTCTGGCTGGAGATGCCACGGCCGGACCCGGCTTCGATTACAAGGTCAAGGGTGAGCTGGCATCCGCGCCACTGCTAGACTGCTTTGTGATGGCCGCCGGCTTTATCGAGAACCTCGGCCTGGATGTGCCTGCCGCCGTGGCGCGGATGAGGTTCGCCGGGGACGATCCGGACCGTTTCTTCTTCGAAGCCCTCAGTCTGTTCTGGAAGGCCCTGGAGACCCATCTGCTGGTCCAGTCGCCACCGATCATGACCTATAACCGCATGTTTTCGCTGTTCGGCGAAAATACCCCGGAAAACCAGGCGCTGCTCAGCGACGAGCTCTTGCGTCCGTTGTCGCACCTGATGATCGACGAGTTCCAGGACGTTTCACCGCAGATCGTCTCCTGGCTACGGGCCAGCCTGCGGGAAATCCGTCGTCGTGGTCCGGCGATGCAGGTCGGTCGCGCGGCCCGGCATTCGTCGCTGTTGTGCGTGGGCGATGACTGGCAGTCCATTTATGGCTGGCGGGGTAGCTCGCCCAAGTACTTCATGGAGTTCAGCAAACAGTTCCCCTCGCCGGCGACTACCCGGGTCATGCTCAGCGACAATTATCGCAGTCATCAGCACATCATCGATGCGGCCGAGCATATCGTCCGGGCGGCACCGGCGATTGCCGGGAAGAAGGCCAAGGCCAGCGGCGAGCCGAAGGAACTGTGGCCGGTCAATGTGCTGGATCGTGACGATGCCGGTTTGGCCGCGCGCTTGGAAGAGCACTACCGGCGTGGCGAAAGTATCTTAATGTTGTTTCGAAAAAGTAGCGATAAGTTACTGATTAATGAGTATATATCTTCTGTAGTTAATGTTGATTCTAGCTTGCCTGCCGAGCAGCGCCGGCTCAGACAACTGACCTATCACAGTGCCAAGGGGTTGCAGGCCGATGTGGTATTCCTGTTGGGCGACTGCCTGCACCTGACCCGTTCGCCCTACAAGAACCAGGTCTATCGCATGGCCGGGCTGGGGGACGAGGGCGATGCCGAGGCCTACGACAATGCGCAGAAGGATGAGATCCTGCGGCTGGCCTACGTCGGCATCACCCGGGCGGTGAAGCACTGCTACTGGTATCTGGACGGGCAGGACGGCCAGGCCACGAACGGGCCGAAGGCCTCGGATCGGGTGGCGGGGGACAAGGCGTTTTTCGCCGATTTACGGGTCAAACCCTGAGGGTTGCGCTGAGCTATCAAGTTGTACAGAGGGGTTGAAAGCACCCGGTAACTTGTGGGAACGGAGCTTGCCCGCGAAGACGCCGGTGAGGACGCCAGAAGCTTCGCGGGCAAGCTCCGCTCCCACAGGTTGTGGTGTTTGGCCTTGACTGGCTGGCAAGCCTTCGAGTCAATTGAGGGCGCGCAGGCTCATGGGCGGTACGAAGGATTCGAGCTCATCCTCAACCGCCTCGATGATCCGTTCCACATCGGCGGCGTTCATCACCGTGGCGCAGGGAATACCGGCGATGGCGATCAGCGTTTCGCCACTGGCCCGGTCGAACAGCCGGGCGACCATGCTGTCTGGCGCATCCATGCTGGCTTCGAAGCCCATGGGATGAAAATGCCAGCGCATCAGTTGGCAAGCGTTGGGGAAGGTCACCTGGCTGAAGACTTTACTCATGTCGCCCACCTGTTTCTTTGAGCGCTTCCTTTTGCTCGCGGGTAGGAACGGCGGGACCTCATGGTCCCACCAGCAGAAGGCTTAAAAATAGCATCCGTTCAATGGGGCAGGAGAGTTTTTTCAAGCCGTTCGGCGATTGTTTTCGTGTAAGTTGATCTGCGTCTATATATCTTGATTCGAGTGCGCCACAAGAGTTTCTACCGCCACGTCAACCAGGCGCGCTTGCAGCACCTGCTGGCGGCGCTGGACCAGGCCGTGCCACCGGTATGCATCGACGAACTGGCGATCGCCGCCGGGTTCAATTCCCTGTCGGCCTTCTACAAGTGCTTTCGCCAGCGCACTGGCCTGTCGCCCAAGGCCTATGCCAGGCCCGACGAGGTCCGGCGGGTTATCGATCGCGAAGGCATCGACTGCGACTACCGCAAGGGTGGGGCTTTGTACTGCGCCGCGCGTTACCCCGAGCAGGAACGCAGCCTGCGCGCCTACCTGGATAAACTTTACAAGCAAGGCCTCGACGAGCGTGACCAACGGCGATATCTGCGTCGCGGTCGGTTTCTCCGGCGATATCCTGCAAGCCGAGATCGAGACCGGAGAATGATTCGCCACAAGCCCACGCTCGCTTGTGGGAGTTCAGTGTTCCCACAAGTTACAGCTCCAGAACATTGAACATGCCTGTACAGTTAATGGCCTATAGCCATGATTTAAAGTGTGCAGGGCAGCAAATGTATCAATGATGAAATATTTGGCGATGCCAAGTCATAGAGTGAAATATTTTTTCAATCCCGCTGAATGAATTCACAACTTCTGCCGATAATCAGTTGTAAGCCCACCGTCGCAGACGAAGAGTGGTGCAACACTGTCGGTATGGCAACTTGCCATCTGACAGGTGTCCGGCATGGAAGCTAGTAGTCCTCACGTCTTATAGAGAACAGCCCATGTCCCTACGAAATATGAATATCGCCCCGCGTGCGTTTCTCGGTTTTGCGTTCATTGCATTGCTGGTGATTGTGCTGGGCGTCTTTTCCCAGACCCGCATGACGGTGATTCGCCAGGCGTCCATTGATATGGAAACGAATCAACTGCCTAGCGTCGGGTTTCTCGGCAATGCGCTCGAAGACGTCCTGCGTATGCGCATCCTGTCTTTTCGCCTGCTGCTCAACCGTGATTCCGCATCCTTGCAGGACACTAATACGCGGGTTGCTGCTCTGGTGGACAAAGTTCGCAAGGACGTGAAGAGTTACGCCGATTTGCCTGCTGAAGGTGAAGAACTGGCCAAGTACAAGGAGTTTTCGGTCACGCTCGACACTTATATTCGGGACCAGAGCCAGATGCTGGAGTTGTCACGGCAGGACAAGATCGAGGACATGCGTAATCTGATCAACAACCAGATCAAGGCCGGTACGGACCTGATGGGGGTACAGCTCAATCAGTTGGTTGAGATCAACAAGGCTGGCGCCAAGGTTGCGTCGGCCCAGGCCGGTGAGCAATACGGCAATGCCAGTTTCGGTATTATCCTGGTCTCGGTGGTGGCGGCGCTGATGACCGTGCTGCTGGCCTGGCTATTGACTCGCAGTATCGTAGTGCCGTTGAACAAGGCTGTCGAGGCGGCTGAAACCATTGCCGGCGGTAACTTGACCAAGGCCATTGCCGTTGAAGGCAAAGATGAGCCGGCCCGTTTGCTCGGCGCGTTGCTGGCAATGCAAGGCAATCTGCGCAAGACCATCGAACAGATCTCCGGTTCGGCCACCCAGTTGGCGTCGGCGGCCGAAGAGCTCAGCGCAGTGACCGAGGAGTCGTCCCGCGGGCTGCAGCAGCAGAACAACGAGATCGAGCAGGCAGCCACGGCGGTCAACGAAATGACCAGCGCAGTCGAAGAAGTGGCGCGCAACGCGGTGTCGACCTCCGAAGCCTCGCAGGAATCCAACCAGGCGGCACGGGAAGGCCGTGACCGGGTGGTCAAGACGGTGGAGGCGATTCAGACCATGACCCAGGACGTACAAAACACCTCGGTGCTGATCGAAGGCCTGGCGACCCAGGGCCGTGACATCGGTCAGGTACTGGACGTGATCCGTGCCATTGCCGAACAGACCAACCTGCTGGCCCTCAACGCCGCCATCGAGGCGGCACGGGCGGGCGAGGCCGGGCGCGGTTTTGCCGTGGTGGCCGACGAAGTGCGGGCGTTGGCCCATCGTACCCAGCAGTCGACCAAGGAGATCGAGCAGATGGTTGCTGGTATCCAGAATGGCACCGGTCAGGCCGTGCAATCGATGCAGCAAAGCAACCAGCGGACCCAGAGTACCCTGGAGATGGCCCGTGCCGCCGGTGTGGCGCTGGAGCAGATCACTCACTCGATCAACCTGATCAACGAGCGCAACCTGGTGATTGCCAGCGCCTCGGAAGAGCAGGCACAGGTTTCCCGCGAAGTGGATCGCAACCTGGTGAATATCCGCGACCTGGCTTCCCAGTCGGCCGCCGGTGCCAATCAGACCAGCGCCGCCAGCCATGAGCTGTCGCGCCTGGCGGTGGACCTCAATGCCATGGTCGCGCGCTTCGTGATCTGACCTTCGAGCGTTGCCGCGCCATGGCAACGCTCGCTGCCGGCATGGGGCTCAGTGTTGGTAGGCCTGGGGATTGACCAGATTCGGTGGGCGTTCTCCGGCCAGGGCCGCGAGCAGATTGTCCACCGCACAGCGTGCCATGGCTTCGCGGGTCTCATAGGTGGCCGAGCCGATATGCGGCGTGGCCACCACATTGGCCAGGTTCAGCAACGGCGAGTTCGGCGCCAGCGGTTCGCGCTCGAACACATCCAGGCCGGCGCCACGGATCTGTCGGTTCTGCAAGGCCTGGATCAGCGCCTGTTCGTCCACCACCTTGCCCCGGGAAATATTGATCAGGATGCTTTCCGGGCGCATCAGGGCCAATTCCCTGGCACCGATCAGCCCCTCGGTCCGAGGGGTCAGCGGTAAGGTCAGGCAGACAAAGTCGGCTTCCTGCAAGAGTTCGTGCAACCCCAGGTAGCGCGCATTGAACTGCTGTTCCGCTTCAGGCCTGGGCGAGTGGCTGTGGTAGAGCACCGGCATGCCGAAGCCGAAATGCCCGCGCCGGGCCAGGGCTTCACCGATACGTCCCATGCCGATGATGCCGAGCTTCTTGCCATGCACATCGGTGCCGAAATGCAGCGGGCCGATGTTCCGGGTCCACTGTCCGTTGCGCACCAGGTTCGCCAACTCCACCACGCGCCGGGCGCTGGCCAGGATCAGGGCGAAGCCGGTGTCGGCGGTGGTTTCGGTGAGCACGTCGGGGGTGTTGCTGAGCAGGATCCGTCGACGGGTCAGGTAATCGATATCGTAATTGTCGACACCTACCGAAACACTGGCGATGGCTTCCAGCCGTGGCGCCAGGTCGAGCAGCGCGGCATCCAGCTTCAGGCTGGCACCGAGCAGGCCACGGGCCTCGGGCAGGGCGGCGCGCAGTTGCGCCTGGCCGTTGTCACCGAGGTCGTCGATCAGGGTGACCTGGGTGTGCTCATGCAGGCGGGCCATCAGCGGGGGCGAGAGCTTCTTGTACAACACTATCGGTTTTTTCATCGGGTTCGCTCGACAGAGTTCAGGGATGGGAGAGCGCACGCGGCCTCGGCAAACCCTTGGGGGCTGCCCGGTCGCTGACGCCGGGATTGAGGAAAACGGTCAGAATCACTGAAAGCAGCAGGGCGCCGCTCATCAGCAGGTAGGAAGCGCCCGGTGAGCCGGTTTCGCTGTTCAGGTAGCCCACCAGGTAGGAGCCGCCGAAGGAACCGAGGGCCCCCATGCTGTTGATCAGCGCCATGGCACCACCGGCGACATTGACCGGGAGGATCTCCGGGACGATGGCAAAGAACGGCCCGTAGGGCGCGTACATGCAGGCGCCGGCGATCACCAGCAGGCTATAGGACCACCAGAAATGTTCCGCGCCCAGGGCGTAGGAGGCATAGAAGGCCACCGAAGCCACCAGCAGCGGCGGCCAGACAAAGCGTTTGCGTCGCTGCAGTTTGTCCGAACCCCAGGACACCGCGAGCATGGCGATCACCGCGGCCAGGTACGGCAACGCCGACAACCAGCCGGCTTCGACCATGTCCATCTTCAAGCCGCTTTTCAGGATCGACGGCAGCCACAGCACAAAGCCGTAGACGCCGATGCTCCAGCAGAAGAACTGCAGGGCGAGGATGATCACCTTGGGTTCGCGGAAGGCCTGCGCATAGTTCTTCACCGCCTTGATGCCGACCTGCTCGGCGGCCAGGGCGTTGTCCAGATCGCTTTTTTCCTTGGCGCTGAGCCAGCTCGCCTGGGCTGGGTGTTCGTCGGCCAGGCGCCACCAGATAAAGGCCCAGATCACCGCCGGCAGGCCTTCGACGATAAACATCCAGCGCCAGCTGAAGTGCTGCACCAGATAACCCGAGGCCACTGACATCCAGAGCATGGTTACCGGATTGCCGAGGATCAGGAAGGTATTGGCCCGCGAGCGTTCGGCGCGGGTGAACCAATAGCACAGATACACCAGTATCGCCGGCATCACGGCGGCTTCGACCACGCCGAGCATGAAGCGGATGCCGATCAGCATATAAGCGTTGGAAACGATGCCGGTGAGGGTGGCCAGGCCGCCCCAGAGAATCAGGCTGACGAAGATCAGCTTTTTCACACTGTGTTTCTGCGCGTAGAGGGCGCCGGGTACCTGGAAGAAGAAGTAGCCGAGAAAGAACAGCGCACCGAGCAACGACGACAGGCCGGGAGTGATGTTGAGGTCGGCGGCCATGCCCGAGGCCGCGGCGAAGCCGTAGTTGGCGCGGTCCAGGTACGCCAGGCTGTAGGTGATGAAAACGATGGGCATGATGTACCACCAGCGGCGGGTGGCGAGTTTCAGCGTATGCATGGTGTGGCTCCTGAGCTTGTTGTTTTTGTCGCAGCAGGTGGCATTCAAAAAAACGGTCTTGCTTAGCCGGCGGATACGGGCCGGCCGGCCGCTGTCAGTTGTTCCCGGGTCGGCAGGCCTTCCATGTCGCCGCGGCTCTGCACCGCCTGGGCACCGATCCAGTTACCGCGCGCCATGGCCTGGGCCACGCTGTGGTTTTCCAGCAGCGCACTGACCACGCCGACGGCGAACGCGTCACCGGCCCCGACCGTGTCCACCACGGTTTGCACTGGCACTGCGGCGACAAAACCCTCGTCCCGCTGGGTCCGGTAATAGGCGCCGTCGGCCCCGAGCTTGATGGCGACGACGGCGGCGCCCTGGTCGAGGTAGAAGGCGGCGATATCGCGCGGCTCCTGGTAGCCGGTCAGCAAGCGACCTTCGCCCAGTCCCGGCAGGACCCAGTGGGCGAGGGCGGCGAGGGCGTTGACGTCCTCGATCATCTGTTTCTCACTGGTCCACAGGTTCGGTCGCAGGTTGGGATCGAAGGACACGCTGCGTCCGGCGGCCGCCATGCGCGTCATCAGTTCGAACGACAGTTCGCGGGCGCTGGCCGACAGGGCGGGAGGAATGCCGGTGGCGTGCAGATGGTCAGCCGTGAGCAACTCTGGGCGGATATCGGCCACTGACAAGTGGCTGGCGGCCGAGCCCCGGCGGAAATATTCCACCTGCGGGTCCTGGCCCCGGTCTTCCCGGGACTTGAGTTGAAAACCGGTGGGATAGCGTGGGTCAATGTCGACGTAATCGCAGTGCAGGCCTTCGCCTTGCAGGGTGTCGATGACGAAGCGCCCGAGGGAGTCGGCGCCGACCCGGCTCAGCCAATTGACCTTGAAGCCCAGACGCGCCAAGCCAATGGCGACGTTGCTGTCAGCTCCGGCGATGCGCTTGTGGAAGTGTCCGACCCGGGCCAGGTCGCCGGTTTGTTCGGCGACGAACATCGCCATGGTTTCGCCGAACGAGAGGATTTCGATCTCAGGCATGGGCGGTTTCCTCCATGGCGCGGCCCAGGCGGGCGAGGTTGTGCACCTGTTGGCGGGTAACGGCCAGCAGGTCGTCGCCCAGCAGTGGGTATTCCACGGCCCTGGTTACGCCTTGACTCATCTGGCCCAGCAAAGGTTCCCACAGATCCAGGTCGAGGGCGCTCGGTGGCAGGGCGACGAGCCTGCCATCCGCGCACCGGGCCACGGCCTTGCAGTGCAGGTAGTCGACATGCCGGCCGAGCAGGCGCGCGGCGCTGCTGGCGGATTGGTCCTGCCAGTGCCAGTTGCCGATATCAAAGGTCATTTTCACCGGCAGGCGCTGTTGCTCGACCTGATCGAAAAAGCGCAGCAGAGGTTCGATGCGTCCGCCCTGGGTGGTCTGGTCGTTCTCCACCAGCAAGCGCAGCGGTGATGCCGAGAGCAATCCAGCCAGTGCCGACAGGTCGCAGTTTTCGCTGAAGTAGCCCAGGGAGACTTTCAGCCAGCGCGCGCCAAAGGCTTCGGCGCGTTGCAGGGTCGCCGCCAGTTGCGGGTCGGGGCGCGACTGGCCAGCGGGCCATAACTCCAGGGGCGAAGAGTAGGCACACTCCAGGCCCATGGCCGCCGCATGGCTAGCAAAGCGCTGCGGATCCTCATCGCTCAGCAGTTCTTCGCGAACCTCTATCCGGCGGGCGCCGGCCTCGACCAGCAGTTCGATAAAGCTTTCCTGGCCACGTTCTCGAACCAGTGTCGCGCCATAGCTGGAGAGGCTGATGGAGACGGGAAACAGCTGTTCTTTCATGGTTGTTGTACCTCTGAAACCGGTTTCATTTTTGCCCGGGCACTTACCGCGTGATTCAGATGCCGCAATACTTCAGGCCAATTTTGTACGTTGGGTGGAGCCGCGGACGATCAGCTGCGCGGGAAAATCGAGGACCCTGGCGGCGCCTTTGTCGCCCCGCAGGCGCTTGAACAGACAGTCGAAGGCATGGGCGCCGATCTGCTGCGTGGGCTGGGCGAGGGCAGTGATGCCGCTACCGACCAGCGGGAACCATTCCAGGTCGTCGAGGGCGATCAGGCCGATATCGTTGAAAAGGTTGCAGCCCAGGTCACGCAGGGCCTGTACGCAGGCCAGGGCGGCGATGCCGTTGGCACAGAACAGCGCCTTGGGACCGGCGCCTGGTGTGGCCAGGAAGTCTTGCAACTGAAGCTGCAATGACTCGCCGGTATGGCCGATGCTACCGCTCAGAGCGCCACGCCTGGCGATCTCGAGGTTGAAATGCTCGATCCGTTCCAGTCGCGAACTGGTGCCGTCGAGGGGTTCGCTGACCAGCATCAGGTCGCGGTAACCTTGTTCTTCGAGGTGCTCGACGGCACTGCGCACGGCGGTACCGTTGTCGAGGCCGACCAGGTCGCTGTCCAACTGCTCGACCTTGCGGTCCACCAGCACCACCGGCATTTCCCGCTGCAGTTCCTGCAGTTCTTCGAGGTGATGACCGAGGGTATTGAGAATCAGGCCTTCGATGTTGTACGAACGCAGCGCCGCCAGATGCAGGCGTTCCTGCTGATCGTCGCGGTCGGTATTGCACACCACCAGGCTGTAGCCATGGGCACGGCAGGCGGTTTCCACGCCATGCATCACGGCAATCGAATAAGGGTTGCGGATATCGGCCACCAGCATGCCGATCAGACGCGTGCGTCCGCGCTTCAGGCCGCGAGCCATCTGGTTCGGGCGGTAGCCCAGTTCGCCGATCGCCTGCTCGATACGCAGGGCGATGGCTTCGGAGAGCAGGGCGCGGTCATCGCCGATAAAACGCGACACACTGGCCTTGGAGACCCCGGCGCGTTCAGCGACATCGAGCATGGTCACGCGGCTGCGTTGGGCAGCGGAAAAACTGTTCACGGCCTGAAACCTTTTCTTGGAGTTATCAGCAGGCGGTTGCTGTACTGGTACTGAAACCGGTTTCAGAAGAACTCAAGGCAAGGTCGGTCGTCAAGTAACTTTTGCTACAGGTCCAGGGACCGGCGCAGGGCGGCGAGGAGTTTTTCGTAGAGCCGATCGACTTCCGGTGCGATGCCCCGGGCCCGCAGGCAACCATGCACCAGGCCGTGACCGGGATGGAAGTCCACGCCGACGCCGGCCGCTTGCAGGCGCTCGCTGTACTGCACGCCGTCATCGCGCAAGGGGTCGAATTGCGCCACGGCGATAAACGCCGGGGCCAACCCTCGCAGATCAGTGGCCTGCAACGGCATCGCATAGGCCGAGGGCTTGTCCGGACCCGGCAGGTACAACGCGTGATAGCAGTGCACATCGCTGGTGCTGAGCAGTGGGGCGTCGGCGCATTCGGTGCGCGAGGGCAGCCGGTCGTCGCCACCCAGTCCCGGGTAGATCAGGGCCTGCAGCCGCGGCTGCGCTTGCCCGGCATCGCGCAGCGCCAGGCATACGGCGGCGGCCAGATTGCCGCCGGCGCTGTCGCCGGCAACCGCCATGCGTTGCGGGTCCAGTTGCCAGGTTGCGGCACTGGCCTGCAAGCCGCGCCACACCGCCAGGCAATCATCGAAGGCGGCGGGAAAGGGGTGTTCCGGTGCCAGTCGATAGTCGACGGCGATGACCACGGCATTGAGCAGGGAGGCCAGTTCAGCGGTGATGAAATCGTGGGAGTCGAGGTCGCCGACCACCCAGCCACCACCGTGCAGGTAGACCACGCAGGGCCAGCCATCGGCCGGTGTTGCTGAAGTCGGGCGGTATTGACGCACGGGCACCTGGCCGATCAGTTGTTCGTTGACGCTGATGTTCGCCGGACGCGCCGGAGTAAATGCCCGACACATCTCGCTGTAGCCGTTGCGCAGGCCATTGATCGTGCTGTCCGGGTAGTTGAAATCAAGGGTCTTGGCGACAAAGGCGCTGAGTTCGGGGGAAAGCGGGTAGTCGGTCATGCGCAGTCTCAGTCCTGTACCAGGGGGCGGGAGAGCCCGTGGCGGCGGTCTTGAGGGCCACTTCGCGGGCAAGCACCGCTCCCACACAAACACCGCCGTTGCGCTCCTACAATTGGCGTTACTTCAAGCTGGCCTGCACGCTCGCCACACCGTCCTTGCCATCGACACTGGTCACGCCGCTCAACCACTTCTGCAGATCTTCCGGGTGATCGCGCAGCCATTTCTTCGCCACGTCCTGGGGCGTCTGGCGCTCCATGATCGGCACCATCAACTGGCTTTCCTGGGCGGCGCTGAAGGTCAGGTTCTCCAGCAGCTTGTTGACGTTCGGGCAGCGCTGGGCGTAGTCCGGGGCGGTGACGGTGGACACGGTAGCCGCGCCTTCGTTGGGCCCGTAGACATCTTCGCTGCCGGTCAGGTATGCGATCTTCATATTGATGTTCATCGGGTGCGGGGTCCAGCCGACGAAGACCACGAACTCCTTGCGATTGACCGCCCGCTGCACCGCCGCGAGCATCCCGGCTTCCCCGGACTCCACCAGGTTGAAGCCCTTGAGGCCGAAGTGATCGGTGTCGATCATGGTCTTGATGGTGGTATTGGCGCCACTGCCGGGCTCGATGCCATAGATCTTGCCGCCGAGCTTGTCCTTGAACTTGGCGATATCGGCGAAGGTCTTCAGCCCCGCGTCAGCCACGTATTGCGGCACGGCGAGGGTGGCCTGGGCGTCGGACAGGCTGGGCTGGGCCAGGACCTTGACCTGATTGGCGGCGATGAAAGGTGCAATGTTCTTGTCCATCGCCGGTTTCCAGTAGCCGAGAAAGATATCCAGGCGCTTGTCACGGATCCCGGCAAAGATGATCTGCTGCACGGCGCTGGTCTGCTTGCTTTCATAGCCCAGTCCGTTGAGCAGCACATCGGCCATGCCACTGGTGGCGATCACGTCGGTCCAGTTGACCACGCCCATGCGCACGGTCTTGCAGGAAGCGTCTTCGGAGGCGAGCACGCTGGTGCTCAGCAGGGCGGTACCGCAGAGGAACAGACAGCTGTTGAACAGTCTTTTCATGATACGCAGGTCTCGCGGCAGGTCGTTTATTGTGGAGTTCGGTGTCTTCACGCACCGTCCGGCCACGTTACGCAGCCGGCTGCTGGCAAAAGCGCACCAGTGCGACCGGCTTTTGCACTGCGGCGACTCCCGCCCCGTTATACCAGCAGGCTCAGCCAGGTCGAAACCAGCAACAACAGCGCCATGCAGCGATTGAAACGCCTCATCGCCAGAGGCGAGCGAAACAGCCGCGCGGAACCGACCCCCAGCATTGCCCACAGGCTCATGCACGGCAACGACACCAGGAAGAACACCAGCGACAGCGACAGCACATGAGCCTGGCGCTCGGCGCCGCTGCCGGCGAACACGCCGACCACCGCCAGGGCCATCATCCAGACCTTCGGGTTGATCAGTTGCAGGCTGGCTGCGCCCAGCAGGCCGAGACGTTTGACCGGGGCCGCGTCCGGGTTGATGTCACTGGCCGGGGCACTGAAGATCTGCCAGGCCAGGTAGCTCAGCCAGGCGATGCCGAGCCATTGCATGCCCGTGCGCACCTGGGGCAACTGTGCCAGGGATCCACCGACACCGCTGCCCACCAGCAGGACGATCACTGCCGCTCCGGCACCGGCACCGAGGATGATCGGCAGCGCCGCCGCGAGGCCGTGGCGGGCACTGTTGCTCAGCACCAGGATGTTGTTCGGCCCGGGGGTGACGGAGGCGACGATGGCGAACAGCATAAAGGGCAGGAGGCTGGAAAAACTGGACAACATGGCGGCGGGCTCCGGGTAAAGATCGATACAGCGATCTTCCGGTGTGCCGCCTCAGGCGTCTGGAAGATTTGAGCAGCGCTTGCGGTAGGCGGCGGGTGTCAGCCCGTAGGCGCGCACGAACCAGCGGCCCAGGTGGCTCTGATCGGCAAAGCCGAGGGTCATGGCAACGTTCGCCGGCGTTTCGCCCCGGGACAGCATTTGCCGGGCCTTGGCCACCCGCAATTGCACCAGGTAGGCGTGGGGTGGCAGGCCGTAGGCGGCCTTGAAGGCGCGGGTCAGGCGGAAGCGGTCGACACCGCAGGCGGCGGCGACCTCATCCAGGCTCAGGTCGTGTTGCAGATGGGCGTGCAGGTACTCGCGGGCGACCTGCGCGACCCGCGGCAGGCGCGGGTCCTCACGGTAGCGGGCGCGCCAGTGCAGATGGTCGGTGAGGCTGTCGAACAAGCGGTCGAGGGCGCTTTGCCGGACAATACGCAATTCCTGGGTGTGAATGGCCTGGAACGCGGCACTGGTCGCCTGGGCCAAGCGGCTGTCGGTGGCCAGGGTGTTGGCAAAGCTCAGTTGGCTGCCCGCAGGAGCCTCTTCGAACAGTGCGCTCAGTTCCCGTTCCAGCCAGTGCGGATCGAGATAGATCGTGCGGTAGGTGAAGCCGCCTTCGGTGGGCGCGTCGCCGTCATGGATCTCGCCGGGTTCGAGCAGGAAGACGTTGCCCGCCAGGCTCTGGTAGCGGGTGCGTCGGCAGTTGAATTGCTGCACGCCTTGTTCGGTAACCCCCACCAGATAGCTGTCGTGCCAGTGGGCATCATAGGCATGGCTATGGCCCTGGAAACGCGCGCGCAGGGTTTCGATGCCGGTGTCCCGGTCCTGGTTCAGGTCGACCCAGTGGTTGATGGTGCTGGACATGGGGTTTCCGGAGTCGTGGTCAATCATGCAGTGCTTCAGTGAATGCTGGCAGCCATGTCCCAGTCTAGAAGATCCGTGCACGGGCTCGACAGTACCCCGATAGGGGAATGGGCGGGTGGGAAGCGAGGGCCCAGCGCCCGGCGCAACGGGTTGCCATCGGTATCGCCCGTACCGGCGGCGGCACCGAGGACTCCAGCGGCGGTGCCGGCGTTAAAAGGCGAAGTTGTCCCGGATGTATTGAGAACGAACGGTCGATCTGGGAATTTATAAGTAATAAAATGACTAACTGGTCATTTATTGATGCACTTCCCATATGCATTCTTGTGACTTGAAGTTTTCCGAAAGTCTGCTTGCAGGAGTCAGCTGTTACTGTCAGAAAAAACTTTCACGACTTTGGTCAATGTTTGTAGGTGTTTTCCGTATTTAGGCGATTTGGTATCAAAAAAAGCGCTGGACGTTTGATTTCAGATTGTGTCAGTTTCTCGCTGCCTCCAAAAAGGGCGAGTGATAGGATGATCTCGCCAAGGGATTGTCGCTATCTGACAAAAACTGTTTCACTTGCAAACAAGGAAGTGTGTTTATGTCGAAAGTCAAAACCAAAGCTATTGTTTCTTCGGATGCGGCACTGGCGGCCAACGGTACCAGTTCCGCCTTTAACCAGATCGATAGCTTCAGCCATCAATACGACCGTGGCGACAACCTCACGGTCAATGGCAAACCCTCCTACTCCGTCGATCAGGCTGCCACGCAATTGCTGCGTGACGGTGCCGCCTGGCACGATTCGAACGGTGACGGCAGGATTGATCTGAGCTACACCTTTCTGACGTCCCCGACCTCGAACTTCAGCGGTCTGGGCGTCACCGGGTTCAGTCAGTTCAGCGCGTTGCAGAAGTCGCAGGCCGTTCTGTCCATGCAATCCTGGGCGGACGTGGCCAATGTGACCTTCACCGAGGCGGCGAAGGGTGGCGACGGTCATATGACCTTCGGTAACTACAGCGGCGGACAGGAAGGCGCGGCCGCATTCGCCTTCCTGCCGGGCACCGAGCCGGGTTTCGACGGCCAGTCCTGGTACCTGACCGGCAGCGGCTACAACGTCAACAAGACGCCTGGCCTGAACAACTATGGTCGTCAGACCCTGACCCATGAGATCGGCCACACCCTTGGCCTGGCTCATCCCGGCGACTACAACGCCGGTGAAGGCAACCCGACCTACAATGACGCGACCTATGGGCAGGACACCCGTGGCTATAGCGTCATGAGCTACTGGAGCGAAAGCAACACCAGCCAGAACTTCAGCAAAGGCGGGGTCGAGGCCTACTCCTCGGGCCCGCTGATGGATGATATCGCGGCGATCCAGAAGCTCTACGGCGCCAACTACAGCACCCGCTCCGGTGATACCACCTACGGCTTCAACTCCAATGCCGGGCGTGACTACATGAGCGCCACCTCGTCTGCGGACAAGCTGGTGTTCTCGGTCTGGGACGGTGGCGGCAACGATACCCTGGACTTCTCCGGGTTCACCCAGAACCAGAAGATCAACCTGCATGACGGCTCGTTCTCCGACGTTGGCGGCATGGTGGGTAATATCTCCATTGCCCAGGGCGTGACGATCGAGAATGCCATTGGCGGTTCGGGCAATGACCTGCTGATCGGCAACGACGCGGCCAACGAACTGCGCGGCGGTGCCGGCAACGACATCCTCTACGGGGCTGGCGGTGCCGACAAGCTCTGGGGCGGTTCGGGCAACGATACCTTCGTGTTCGCCGCGGTTTCCGACTCGGCGCCGAAAGCGGTCGATCGGATCATGGATTTCACCAGTGGCCAGGACAAGATCGATTTGTCCGGGATCACCCATGGTGCGGGCCTGAGCTTCGTCAATGCGTTCACCGGTCACGCCGGCGATGCGGTGCTGACGTATGCCTCGGGCACCAACCTGGGTACCCTGGCGGTGGACTTTTCCGGGCACGGCGTCGCCGATTTCCTGGTGACCACCGTGGGCCAGGCAGCGGTCACGGATATCGTGGCTTGAGTTGATGCGGTAAGGGCAGCGCTGCAGCGCTGCCTTCTGGCCTGGTAGTCCATGTCCATGATCAAGACCTTTGTCCGCAGTACCTATTCGACGTGGCTGATGGCTGCGTTTCTGGCGTTTTCTGGAGAAGTCACCATGGCGAGCAGCCTGCTCATGACCAGCCCCGAGGCCCTTGTCGGCCAGTGGCGGATGTACCCCGAAGGTGAAAAAAACCAGGTCTGCGAGCTTGATCTGGCGCTGCGGTCGCCGCGCTTGAGTGGTGACCTGGAGTGCATCGCCGGCTGGCTGGGCGAGCGTCCGGCCAACTGGGAACCGACCCCCGATGGCCTGTGGCTGTATGGGGGCGAAGGAACCGGCATCGTGCATTTCAATCGGCAGAAGGCGGATCGTTATGAAGTGCGCTTGAAGAATGGAGCCGTCCTGGTACTGATGCGCGATACGCCCTGAGTATTCAGAGGCAAATCGATTAAGCGAGCACTTGATGCCCCGTGTCTGTTAGTTGTTTTCTCGTTCAGTCTTTATGGCGCGCGAAAGAGCGGCTCATGTTGAAATTACCTATATTCCCGAGCGGCTCGTCGGCCATCGAATAAAGGTGCGTATCCGGCTGCCTGTAAACTTCAAGGAAGATAGATGACCCCGCCGAAAATGATGTCCGGGACACCTTTGATCCGTGTGCTCGGCGATTATAAAAGTATCTTGTTCAGCGTCGGTTGTTTTACCGCGTTGATCAATCTGCTGATGTTGGTGCCTTCGATTTACATGCTCCAGGTCTATGACCGGGTATTGACCTCGCAGAACGAAACCACCCTGGTGATGCTGACCCTGATGGTAGTGGGGTTCTTTGCCTTTATCGGGCTGCTGGAAGTGCTCCGCAGTTTTATCGTGATCCGCATCGGCAGCGCCCTGGAGCGGCGCTTGAACCTGCGGGTCTATCAGGCGGCCTTCGAACGCAACCTGTTGTGCGGCGAAGGGCATGCCGGCCAGTCCCTCGGCGACCTGACGCTGATTCGCCAGTTTCTCACCGGGCCGGCCCTGTTCGCCTTTTTCGACGCGCCGTGGTTTCCCATCTACCTGCTGGTGATCTTCCTGTTCAACCCCTGGCTTGGGGTCTTCGCCAGTGTCGGAGCCTTGCTGCTGATTGCCCTGGCCTGCCTCAACGAATCCATGACCAAAAAGCCCTTGAGCGAAGCCAGTGGTTATTCGCAGCGCTCGAATCAACTGGCCACCAGTCATCTGCACAACGCCGAGATCATCCAGGCCATGGGCATGCTCGGGGCCTTGCGCAAGCGCTGGTTCCAGGTGCATTCGAAATTCCTGGCACGGCAGAACCGCGCCAGCGATACCGGGGCGGTGATTACCTCCCTGAGCAAGATGTTGCGCCTGTGCCTGCAATCGCTGGTGCTGGGCCTGGGGGCGCTGTTGGTGATCAAGGGGGAGATGACCGCCGGGATGATGATTGCGGGCTCCATCCTGATGGGGAGGGTGCTCAGCCCCATCGACCAGATGATTGCCGTGTGGAAACAGTGGAGCACGGCCAAGCTCGCCTATCAGCGTCTGGATGGCTTGTTGCGCGAGTTTCCCGAGGCGCAAGGGCAGATGAGCCTGCCCGCGCCCCAGGGCCAGGTGGCGTTCGAACAGGTCAGCGCCGGACCGCCGGGCAAGCGTGGCGCGACCCTGCACCAAGTGAGTTTCAGCCTGGCCCCCGGCGAAGTGCTGGGGGTGCTCGGCGCCTCGGGCTCGGGCAAGTCGACCCTGGCCCGGGTGCTGGTAGGCGTCTGGCCGACTCTGGGCGGCACCGTGCGCCTGGATGGCGCCGACCTGCATCGCTGGGACCGCGATGATCTCGGCCCGCATATCGGCTACTTGCCCCAGGACATCGAGTTGTTCAGCGGCAGTGTTGCCGAGAATATCGCGCGGTTTGCCGAGGTCGATTCAGCGAAAGTGGTCGAGGCGGCGCGCCAGGCCGGTGTGCACGAACTGATCCTGCGCCTGCCCCAGGGCTACGACACGTTGCTGGGGGAAGACGGCAGCGGCTTGTCCGGCGGGCAGAAGCAACGCGTGGCGCTGGCCCGTGCACTCTATGGCGGCCCGCGCCTGGTGGTGCTGGATGAACCCAATTCCAACCTCGATGTGGTCGGGGAAACCGCCTTGACCCAGGCAATTGCCTTGCTCAAGGCCCGGGGCAGCACGGTGGTCCTGGTGACCCACCGTTCCACCTCCCTGACCCAGGCGGACAAGTTGCTGGTGCTCAACGAAGGCCGTCTGCAAGCTTTCGGCAGCAGCGCCGATGTGCTCAAGGCGCTATCGGCCGGCGCCCAACCGGCAGCGCAACCGGCCCGCGAGGCCGCCACTCCGGCCGGCGTCAGCCTGAGTCGACAGTATCCCGCGCCGACGCGCAGCAGCGGCGCATGAGCAAGGACAGCACGATGCAGATCAGTACCCCTTTTGAATACCGCGAGCACGATGCCCGGTTCTTTGCCCGCATGGGCTGGCTGTTGGCACTCCTGGGGGCCGGCGGCTTCTTTCTCTGGGCGGCCCTGGCGCCACTGGACCAGGGCATTGCCGTGCAGGGCACGGTAGTGGTGTCCGGCAAGCGCAAGGCCGTGCAATCCCTCGGCGGCGGTGTGGTCAACCGGATCCTGGTGCGTGAAGGGCAAGTGGTGCATCAGGGCCAGCCGCTGTTTCGCCTCGACCAGACCCAGCTGTCGGCCGATGTGCAATCCCTGCAGGCACAGTACCGCATGGCCTGGGCCAGCCAGGCGCGTTGGCAGAGCGAGCGCGACAATCTGCCCCGGGTGGTGTTTCCGCCGGAGTTGAGCACGGATGCCGACCCGCGCCTGGCGCTGGTCCTCGAAGGTCAGCGACAACTGTTCAGCAGCCGTCGCGAAGCCTTTTCCCGCGAGCAGGCCGGCATTCGCGCCAGTATCGACGGCGCCGGCTCGCAACTGGCCGGTATGCGCCGGGCGCGCAACGACATGCTCGCCCGCGCCGATTCCCTGCGCAGCCAGCTGGACAACCTCAAACCCCTGGCCGACAACGGCTATATCCCGCGCAACCGCCTGCTGGACTACCAGCGCCAGCTGTCCCAGGTGCAACAGGACCTGGCGCAGAACAGCGGCGAATGCGGGCGGGTCGAGCAGGGCATTGTCGAGTCGCGTCTCAAGCTCTCCCAGCACGCCGAGGAGTATCAGAAGGAAGTGCGCGGCCAGTTGGCCGAGGCCCAGCTCAAGAGCCTGACCCTGGAGCAGCAGTTGCGCTCGGCGGGTTTCGATTTGCAGCACAGCGAGATCATCGCGCCGGCCGAGGGCATCGCGGTCAATCTCAGCGTGCACACCGAAGGTGCGGTGATCCGCGCCGGGGAAAACCTGCTGGAGATCGTGCCCCAGGGCGAGCGCCTGGAAGTCGAGGGGCATCTGCCGGTCAACCTGGTGGATAAGGTCGGCAGCCATCTGCCCGTGGACATCCTGTTCACCGCCTTCAACCAGAGTCGCACCCCACGGGTAGCCGGCGAAGTCAGCCTGATCTCGGCCGATCAGTTGCTCGATGAAAAGACCGGCGCGCCGTATTACGTGCTGCGCACTTCAGTGAGCGACATGGCCCTGGAAAAACTCCGCGGGCTGGTGATCAAGCCGGGCATGCCCGCCGAGATGTTCGTGCGTACGGGCGAGCGCTCACTGCTCAATTATCTGTTCAAACCGCTGCTGGACCGCGCGGGTTCCGCGCTGACCGAGCAATAGGATGTTTCACCGAATGAAGACACTGTCGATGATCGTGGCAACGCTGTCCCTGTTGGTCAGCACCGGCAGCCAGGCCATGGGGCCGTTCCAGGTTTATGAACAGGCGCTGCGCAATGACCCGGTCTTCCTCGGCGCGCTCAAGGAGCGCGATGCCGGCCTGGAGAACCGCGCCATTGGCCGCGCCGGCCTGCTGCCGAAGATTTCCTACAACTACAACCAGGGCCGCAACGACTCGCGGGCCACTTACCTCAGCGAACGCGGCAACGCCCACGAGGACCGCCACTACACCAGTTCCGGCTCAACGCTGATGCTGCAACAGCCGCTGATCGACTATGAGGCCTACGCCAATTACCGCAAGGGCGTGGCACAAGCGTTGTTCGCCGATGAAACCTTTCGCGGCAAGAGCCAGGAACTGCTGGTGCGGGTCCTGACTTATTACACCAAGGCGTTGTTTGCCCAGGACCAAATCGAGATCGCCCAGGCCCGCAAGAAAGCCTATGAGGAGCAGTTCCAGCAGAACGAACATCTGTTCCGCCAGGGCGAGGGCACGCGCACCGACATTCTTGAAGCCGAGTCGCGTTTCGAACTGGCTACCGCCGAGGAAATCGAGGCCCGCAACGAACAGGATGCCGCCCTGCGCGAGTTGGGGGCGTTGATCGGCGTGGCGTCGGTGGACGTTTCCGAGCTGGCGCCGCTGGCCCAGGCTTTCCAGTCGTTTCCCCTGGAACCGGCCAACTTCGATACCTGGCACGCCATGGCCCTGGAGAACAACCCGACCCTGGCGTCCCAGCGTCAGGCCCTGGAAGTGGCCCGTTATGAAGTGGAGCGCAATCGCGCCGGGCACCTGCCCAAGCTCAATGCCTACGCCAGCGTGCGCAAGAGCGAGTCCGACAGTGGCAACACCTACAACCAGCGCTACGACACCAACACCATCGGCTTCGAGGTGAACGTACCGTTGTTCGCCGGGGGCGGCGTCTCGGCGTCGGTGCGCCAGGCCAGCGCCAATCTGGAACAGGCCGAATACGAGCTGGACGGCAAGACCCGCGAAACCCTGATCGAGCTGCGCCGCCAGTTCAGTGCCTGTCTGTCGGGGGTGAGCAAGTTGCGCGCCTATCAGAAGGCCTTGAGTTCAGCCGAAGCCCTGGTGGTCTCGACCAAGCAGAGCATCCTCGGTGGCGAGCGGGTCAACCTCGATGCGTTGAATGCCGAGCAGCAGCTCTACAGCACCCGGCGCGACCTGGCCCAGGCCCGCTACGACTACCTGATGGCCTGGACCAAATTGCATTACTACGCCGGCACCTTGCGCGAAACCGACCTGGCCAGGGTCGACGAGGCCTTCATACGGCAATAATTCCAACCAGCAAGGAGGCAATACCATGGGTGTGTTTGACTATAAGAATGTGGGAAGCGAGGCTTCAAAAGCGCTGTATTCCGATGCGCTGGCGATCACCTTGTACTCCTACCACAACCTCGATAACGGCTTTGCCGTGGGCTACCAGCAGAACGGCTTCGGCCTCGGCCTGCCGGCGACCCTGGTCAAGGCCCTGATCGGCGGCACGGATGCCCAGGGGGTCATCCCCGGGATACCGTGGAACCCGGATTCGGAGAAAGCCGCGCTGGCGGCGGTGAAGGTTGCCGGCTGGACGCCCATCAGCGCCGCGCAACTGGGCTACGGCGGCAAGACTGACGCCCGCGGCACCTTCTATGGTGAGAAGGCCGGCTACACCACGGCGCAGGCGGAAATCCTCGGCAAGTATGACGTCAGCGGGCACCTGAGCGAGATCGGCGTGTCCTTCCGTGGCACCAGCGGGCCCCGGGAAAGCGAGATCAGCGATACCATCGGCGATGCGATCAACGACTTGCTGGCGGCCATCGGTCCCAAGGATTACGCGAAGAACTACAGCGCCAATGCCTTCGAAGGACTGCTCAAGAGCGTCGCCGGCTTTGCCGCGGCCAACGGCCTGTCCGGCAAGGACGTGCTGGTCAGCGGCCACAGCCTCGGCGGGCTGGCGGTCAACAGCGTGGCCGACCTGAGCAAGGACCATTGGGGCGGTTTCTACAAGGATGCCAACTACATCGCCTTCGCCTCGCCGACCCAGAGCGGTGTGGGCACCCAGGTGCTGAATATCGGTTATGAAAACGACCCGGTATTCCGCGCCCTCGACGGCTCCAGCCTGACCCTGGCGACCCTGGGCGTGCACGATGCGAACAAGGCGTCGGCGACCAACAATATCGTCAGCTTCAACGACCATTACGCGTCCGACGCCTGGAATGTCCTGCCGTTTTCCATCGGCAACGTCGCCACTTGGATTTCCCACCTGCCGACGGCCTATGGCGATGGCCTGAATCGGGTGCTGGGTTCGCAGTTCTACAACCTGACCAGCAAGGACTCGACCATCATCGTCGCCAACCTGTCGGATCCGGCGCGGGACAAGACCTGGGTACAGGACCTCAATCGCAACGCCGAGGCCCATAGCGGCAGCACCTTTATCATCGGCAGCGACGCCAATGACTTGCTCAAGGGCGGGCGGGGCAACGACTACATCGAAGGGCGCGGCGGCAACGATACCTTCCGGGACGACGGTGGCTACAACATCATTCTCGGTGGCAAGGGCAACAATACCTTCGACTTGCAGAAACCCCTCAGCAGCGTCGATATCGCCAACGACGGCCATGGCACCTTGTATATCCGCGATGCCAGCGGTGGGATCACCATCGCCCAGAATATCGGCACGCTGGTCAGCAAGGAGTCGAGCCTGGTGTTCTTCAACAAGGACGTCGCCCACGTAGTGGGGAGTCAGAGTCTGTCAGAGGGGAGTTACGTCAACTCGCAGGTGGGCAGTGAGGGTGCCGATACCCTGACCGCGAAGTCTTCCGGGGAGTGGCTGCTGGGCAATGGTGGCGACGATCATCTGATCGGTGCGGCCAAGGGCGGCAACCTGTTTATCGGTGGGGGCGGCAATGACCTGATGGATGCGAAGGGCGGGGGTAATACCTTCCTGTTCAACGGTTTCAACGGGGCGTTCGGCCAGGACAAGATCACCGGCTTCCAGGCGTCCGACAAGCTGGTGTTCATGGGCTATGCCGATTCCCAGGGACACACTGTCCAGGAGCACGCCAAGGTGGTGGGGCACGATACCGTGCTGACCTTCGGGGCGGACTCGGTGACGTTGGTGGGGGTAGGGCTGGATGTGTTGAAAGGGGCGAGTGTGGTGATCGCCTGACCGCGTCATGAGCACGGGTCTCAGCCTGGCTGAGGTCCATGTGGCGAGCGAGCGGGCCCTACTGCCGTTCAGTTAAGGCCAAACACGGTCCCTGTGGGAGCAGAGCTTGCTCGCGAAGAGGCCCTTGAGGCCGCTAAAAGCTTCGCGGGCAAGCTCCGCTCCCACAGGGAAGAAGGTGCTTTCAATATGCCATTTCCCTTGACTGAACGGCAGTAGGGCCCGCCCGCTCGCCACAAGTTCTCAACTCACCACAAGACTGCGTTATGGCAGCTTCAGCAACACATAATCGTTCTTGTCGAACCGCTGGCTGAGCACCGGCACCAGATCACCGACGGCCGTGCCTTTCAGCGCTTCGTAAGTACTCTTGTCCATCATCACCCATGCAGGTCGCGCCACGCCCTGAAGCTGCTCAGGTGTATCGGTGAAGATCGGTTGCAGATCCCCCTCGGCATTGACCATGAACTTGATCGCCCGCCCATCCTTGCCCACTGCGTGCATGACCAGCGGCGCCGGGTCCTTTTGCATCAACTGCTGGGTGGCCCGGGTAAAGGCGCGGGTATCGTAGGCCACGCGTTCGGTCGGCTCGACGATCAGGATATAGCTGCTCCACAGCGCCAGCACCGCACAACCGGCCAGGCCGAGGGCGCGCCAGCGGGCGTTGAACAGCAGCACCACGGCGATCACCTGCAAGGCCCCGACCAGATAGGGTGCGACGCCCAGGCTCGGCAGCTCTTCAGGGAAGCGCCGATGCAACATGAACATCCCGGCAATCAGCAGGCCCGGCAGAATCAGCCAGAGGCCCTGCATCAACCCACGCAACCAGGCAAACAAACGGCCTTTCTCAACCTGGAACGGATAGGCCGCGACAATCGCCGCCATTGGCACCATCGGCAGGATATAACGCGCTTTTTTCGCCTGGGGCACCGACAAACCAAGCATCACGATCAGCCCTGCCGCGACCGCATAGAGGGTCAGTTGCAAGGCCGGTCCACGGTGCTGGCGACCGGTTGTCAGAATGGCGACCAGCACCAGCACGGCCAATGGATAAGCCAGGGCATAGTTGCCAAAAGCGCTGCTGAAGTAATACAGCGTACTGCTGGAGCCCGCCGAGCCGTCCATGCGTCCGGTGAATTGCATGCGGATCACTTCCTGGAGGAAGGCCGGGCCACCGTCCAGCGAAGCCAGCCACAATAACAGGCCGATACAGGCCGCCAGCAGGAACAGGGCCTGGAAGCCGAACACGAACAGCCGGCGCCATTGACCGCTGAGCAGGTAGAAGCTGCACAGCATGCCCGTGGGGATTACCAGGCCCATGGGGCCGCGAATGGCAAAGCCGAGTACCAGCAGCGCCAACAGCAGCAGACCGCGTTTCGGCGCGCCGTAGTATCTGGCGGCATAACCCAGGTAGAACACCGCCAGGGACACGGCGGCGAGCATCTGGTCCAGGGAAACCGCGCGGGTTTCGATCAGGAAATTATTGGTCAGCAGCAGCAAGGCGATGCTCAGCAGCGCCCAACGTGGCGAATGCGGGGCCACCAGCCGGTACATCAGCACCACGATCCAGGCCGAGGCCAGGGCGCTTGGCAGCCAGGCGGCGAAGGAATTGACCGTGCCGAACGGCAGCGACAGCAGCCAGATCAGCAGGGTAGAAAATGCCGAATAGTCGGGGTACGGCTCGCCATAGGTGGTCGGGAAGAAACTCGGACCGTGGCGCAGCATTTCCTCGGCGAACAGCACGAAGCGCGAGTCGAAGCCGATGGCGGCTTGCTGATAGACACCGGCGATAAACAGCAGCAGGGCCACCAGGCCCAGGCAGAGGGATTGGCGATTCAGGGTATTGCGGGATGAGGACGTCAATGTCACGGCCGTGAACCTGAAAAAACGGGCGAGCCCGTTAGGAACGAAAACGCGGTCATTTTCTGGAAATGACCGCGTCGTTTGTCTATCTGGGATAAGCCCGATGCACTGGCCCGACCCCAGAGCTTGAGAACACCCGGATCTTGTGGGGGCGGTGCTTGCCCGCGAAGAGGCCCTCGAGACCGCTAAAAACTTCGCGGGCAAGCTCCGCTCCCACAAGGTCAGCCTGGACCGACCCAGGTATTTTCAATCAGGATGTCACGCCATGCCGTGACGGGTCACCGGCAGGTCCAGCGAGGCACCGCGACCGATCGCAAAGTAGGTGAAACCTTTGCGCTGCATGCGATTGGCGTCGAACAGGTTGCGGCCGTCGAAGACCACCGGCGCTTTCAGACGCTGCTTGATCAGTTCGAAGTCCGGCGCCTTGAATTGTTGCCATTCGGTGCAGATGATCAACGCATCGGCGCCGACCAGTGCCGATTCCGGCGTACCCATCAGCGACAGGCCCGGCTCATCCGGATAGATGCGCTGGGTTTCCTGCATGGCTTCCGGGTCGAATGCGCGAACCTGTGCGCCGGCGGCCCACAGGGCTTCCATCAGTACGCGGCTCGGGGCGTCGCGCATGTCGTCGGTGTTCGGCTTGAACGCCAGGCCCCAGAGGGCGAAGGTCTTGCCTTTCAGGTCGCCTTTGTAGAATGCGTTCAGACGGTCGAACAGCTTGTGCTTCTGGCGCTCGTTGATCGCTTCGACCGCTTGCAGCAGGTCGCTCGAGCAGTTGGCCGCCTGGGCGCTGTGGATCAGGGCGCGCATGTCTTTGGGGAAGCACGAACCGCCGTAGCCGCAGCCCGGGTAGATGAAGTGGTAACCGATGCGCTGGTCGGCGCCGATGCCCATGCGCACGGCTTCGATGTCCGCACCCAGGTGTTCGGCCAGTTCGGCGATCTGGTTGATAAAGCTGATCTTGGTCGCCAGCATGCAGTTGGCGGCGTACTTGGTCAGCTCGGCGCTGCGCAGGTCCATGAACATGATGCGGTCATGGTTGCGGTTGAACGGGGCGTAGAGGTCGCGCATCACTTCGCGGACTTCTTCGCGCTCGCAGCCGATGACGATCCGGTCCGGACGACGGCAGTCTTCAACCGCCGAGCCTTCCTTGAGGAATTCCGGGTTGGAGACGATATCGAATTCCAGGGTCCGCCCGACTTTGTCCAGGGCCGCCTGGATGTGCGCGCGCAGGGTGTCGCCGGTACCGACCGGAACGGTGGATTTTTCCACCAGGATCAGCGGCTCGACGCGATGACGGACCACCGCATCGCCCACCGAAAGGACGTACTTGAGGTCAGCCGAACCGTCTTCGTCCGACGGCGTGCCGACGGCGATAAACAGCACCTGGCCATGCTCGATCGCCAGCTTCTCGTCGCTGGTGAAGTGCAGGCGGCCACTTTCCAGGTTGCTCTTGACCATGGTCTCCAGCCCTGGTTCGAAGATGGGGATGTGGCCTTTACGCAGCAAGTCGATCTTGTTCTGGTCGACGTCCATGCACACGACATCATGACCGACTTCGGCCAGCACAGTCGCCTGTACCAGACCGACATAACCGCTACCAATTACGCTGATTTTCATACGGAGTCCCTAGGACGGGGTATACGTGGAGAGTTGATCGTTAGCACACCGAGAATGACCAGGGCCACTCCCAGCGATTTCGAAAGACTGAAGCTTTCATTGAAAAACGGCAGGCCGGCGGCCAGCAGGTAGACCAGCGCGTAACTGACGCTGAGCAACGAGTAGGCACGGCCCAATGGCAAGTCGCGCAAGGCGGCCAGCCAGCAAAGCATGGACAGGGCGTAGGCGAGGATCGACCCGGCCACCACGCCCAAGGCGAGTAACGATACGTCCTGAGTCATCAGGGCGTCCAGCCATTGCGCCGGTTCCGGCAGGCGGGTCATGCTCCAGCGCATGCCCAACTGGGCACCGCTGACCAGCAGGACGCTGCCGGTGGCCAGGGTAAAGCCGCGAGCCTGGCTCATAAGTGACGCCCCAACAGGACCACGCCGGCGATGATCAACGCCACGCCGAACCAATGGCGGGTGTCGATCGACTCCTTGAACAGGTAGTGCGCCACCAGGGTGATCAGGACAAAGTTCAGGCTGAGCATCGGATAGGCAATCCCGACTTCCAGCCGTTGCAGGACCAGCAGCCAGACCAGCAGGCCGAAACCGAGGCTGGCCAGCGCCAGCCACAGCCAGGGCGAACGCAGTTTGTGCAGGACGCCCTGGGAAGGGCCGCGCCAGCTTTCGACGGCAAACTTCTGCGCGACTTGGCCCAGGCACGTCAGCAGACAGGCACTGAGCAACAGGATCAGGGTCATGGTGTGGTCTTCGAGAAAATCAGGATAACCATGTTGCCTTCTTCATAGCGGACATGATCCTTGGGCAACAGGTCGATCTCGTGCAGTTCGTCCTCATCCTTGACGCGCATCACCACACCGACCTGGCCTTCACGGCGGGCATTGTCCATCCAGGCCTGGATCTGGCTCAGATCCTGGGCACGACCGGCGGTCTCGGGATAACCCAGGCCGTACTGCAATTCACCCTGGGTGTTGTAGAGGGTAATGTCGCTGCGCTTCATGCGCCAGGCCAACGCCGAAGCGGCACCCAGGTCGTTGCTCAGGAAGTGACGGCTCTGGCTCAGTTCCTCGGCATGGTGGGCGATGAACTGGTCGGGCATCTTGTTGTGCACGATGACGTTCGGCATCGCCGCCGGCAGCAACAGCACCAGCATGCCCATGCCCAGCGCCGGGGTGGCCCAGAAGGTCAGCGGCTTGAGCAGGGGCAGGAGATTGACCAGGATCCAACTGCCGATGAACACGCAGAGCAGGGTCAGGTGCAACGGCTCGTTATCGTAGAACGGCTGCTTGATCTGGAAATACACCAGCGCGGCCAGTCCCGCCAGGCCCAACACCAGGTTGAGCAGGCCGTTGAGACGGGAAACCTGGCCCTGCGCAAGCTTGATGCGCTCCATCAGCGAATGCCCCATCAGCAACGCCAGGGGCATCAGGCACGGCATGATGTAGGTCGGCAGCTTGCCGCGGCTGAGGCTGAAGAACGCCAGCGGCAACAGCAGCCAGAGCAGCAGGAACACGGTGATGCGTTGACCTTTGGTGCGCCACGCGTCCTTCAGGGTCACCGGCAACAGCAGCGCCCATGGCAGGCTGGAGAGCACAATCATCGGCAGGTAGAACCACCATGGCCGGGTGTGCTGCGCGTCTTCGGCGGCAAAGCGCCGGATGTGCTCGTGCCAGAAGAAGAAACGCCAGTAGTCCGGTTCCTGGAGTTGGACCGTCAGGACCCAGGGCAGGCTGATCAGCGTGGCCACGGCCACGGCGACCAGGCCATAACCCACCAGTTCGCGAAAACGCTTCTGCCAGATCATGTAGGGCAGGGCGATCAGCACCGGCAACATCAGGGCCAGGAAACCCTTGGTCATGAAACCCATGCCGCAGGCCAGGCCCAGGGCCACCCACGACCACAGGCGCGCCCGCGGGCTGCTGGCGTCGATGGCGAACCACAGGGCGACGAAGCTCAGGTTGACCCAGAAAGTGAACTGCGGATCGAGGTTGGCATACCCGGCTTGCCCGGCGATCAGGCCGAAGCTCATGTACAGCGCGGCGCAGGCAAACTGCTTGCGTTCGTCGTTCCACAGGCGCCCGGCGATCAGATAGACAAGCAGCACGCTCAGCCCGGTGCTCAGGGCCGAGGCGAAGCGCACCCCGAAAAAGTTTTCACCGAAGAGGGCCTGACCGATGGCGATCATCCAGTAGCCGGCGATGGGTTTTTCGAAGTAACGCAGCTCCATGAAGTGCGGCGACGCCCAGTGGCCGTGCCGAAGCATTTCCTGGCCGATCTGGGCGTAGCGGGTTTCGTCCGGAATCCACATGCCATGGGTGACCAGTGGCAGCAGGTAGAACAGCAGAAAAGCGAGAAACAGCAACGGCAAAGCCCAGCGCCTGGTCATCCCTGCTGTACCCCGAGCCAGCCTTCACGGCCGCCGAGGGTGCCACGAACCAATTGCCCGGCGGGCAAGCGATCCAGTTGGGCCGGCAATAGATTGACCAGGGGCTGGAACTCGATGTCGCGCGCCTTGGCCTGGGCCAGGAGCTGGCGAAACTCGTTTGCCATCAGAATCCCTTCTACTTCTGCATGAATCGTGTAGACATTCAGGCGCGCCGGACTGAACCGGTCGAGAATGAACGCATTGAAATCTTTCGCGGCCAGATCCGCACCCACGACTTCGTCGAAAGTAGGCAGGTCCACGGGAATTTGCGGGGTGCCCAGGCTGCCATCCGCCAGCCGTGGCAGAAACAGACTGTGCCCGCGGCAGTCGCTGTTATAGCGAAAGCCGAAATGTTCCTTGGCTTGCACGACACGCTCGTCCGCCCGCCAACCGGCGGTGGCCGAACATTCGACGGCTTGTCCGGTGATATCGCTCAGGCAATCGACGCCGCGACGGATCTGTTCGATCAGTTCGGCTTCGCTCCAGCGCCCGGCGTTGGCCTGCCAGCCGTGGTGATCCCAGGCGTGCAGGCCGACCTCGTGGCCGGCGGCCAGGGTCTGGCGCATCAGATGCCCCAGATCCCGACCGATCGGCTTGCCTGGCCAGGCAGTGCCGGCCAGCAAGATGTCCCAGCCATAAAGGCTGGCAGCCTTGGAACGCAACATCTTCAGGAGGAACTGGGGTTTGATGAGGCGCCACAAGTGGCGCCCCATGTTGTCCGGTCCGACGCTGAAGAAGAACGTTGCCTTGACCTGGGCCTCGTCGAGCAGTTCCAGCAACCGCGGTACCCCTTCACGGGTGCCGCGATAGGTGTCCACATCGATGCGAAGTCCAGCCTGCATCAGCGCTTGTCCGCGATTTCGAGCATGGCTTCCTTGAGGAAGAAGTCCAGGGTGTTACCGATGGTTTCGCTCATCTCGACGGTCGGCTCCCAGTTCAGCAGGCGCTTGGCGTTTTCGACGCTTGGTTTGCGGTGCGACACGTCCTGGTAGCCGGTACCGTAGAACGCCTTGCTTTCCACGTCACGGAAACCGGCGAACGGAGGGAAGTTGCTGCGCAGCGGGTGAGCTTCGAACTGACGCAGCAGTTCTTCGCCCAGCTGACGGATGCTGGCTTCGTTGTCCGGGCTACCGATGTTGATGACCTGGCCGTTGCAGCAGTCGTTCTCGTTGTCGACGATACGGGCCAGGGCCTCGATGCCGTCGGCGATGTCGGTGAAGCAACGCTTCTGCTCGCCACCGTCGAACAGACGGATCGGCGTGCCTTCCACCAGGTTCAGGATCAGCTGGGTGATGGCACGGGAGCTGCCGATACGCGCCGAATCCAGACGGTCCAGGCGTGGACCCATCCAGTTGAACGGACGGAACAGGGTGAAGTTCAGGCCCTTGGCGCCGTAAGCCCAGATCACGCGGTCGAGCAATTGCTTGGAGACCGAGTAGATCCAGCGCTGCTTGTTGATCGGACCAACGATCAGGTTCGAGGTGTCTTCGTCGAAGTTCTCGTCCTGGCACATGCCGTAGACTTCGGAAGTCGACGGGAAGATCACGCGCTTGTTGTACTTGACGCAGTAGCGAACCAGTTTCAGGTTCTCTTCGAAGTCCAGTTCGAATACGCGCAGCGGGTTGCGGGTGTATTCGATCGGGGTGGCGATGGCCACCAGCGGCAGGACCACGTCGCACTTCTTGATGTGATATTCGATCCACTCGGAGTGGATGCTGATATCGCCTTCGACGAAGTGGAAGTTCGGATGGCTGCGCAGGCGCTCGATGGCGTCGGAGCCGATGTCCAGGCCGTAGACTTCGTACTTGTCGTCACGCAACAGGCGCTCGGACAGGTGGTTGCCGATGAAGCCGTTGACGCCCAGGATCAGTACGCGGGTGCGACGTGGCTTGCGGCCCGACTCGGCGCCGCGCAGGAAGGAACCGTCCACCAGGCCCAGTTCGTTGGCCAGTTGCGGGCCGCTGAGGAACAGGCCGTTGTCGTTGCGCTGGCCGGCGTTGATCACCAGGGAGTCTTCACCGCAAGCGATGCGCAGCGGGTCGACGCTGATCACGCGGCCAGGCGCCTGACCTTCGTTGCCCTTGACGACGTCGGCGCTCCAGACGATCAGCTTGTGCTCGCCCACGGCGCAGAAAGCACCCGGGTAAGGTTGGGTCACGGCGCGAACCAGGTTGAACAGCTCTTCGGCAGGCTTTTTCCAGACCAGCTTGCCGTCGGCCGGGGTACGGCGACCGAAGTAAGTGGCCTTGGACTCGTCCTGGGCGGTTTCGCTCAGTTTGCCGGCAGCCAGTTGCGGCAGGGCTTCGCTCAGCAGGCTGGCGGCGCTGTCACGCAGTTTGGTGTGCAGGGTCAGGGCAGTGTCGGCGCGATCGATGGCAACGCGGTTCTGCGCCAGGATGCCACCGGCATCGGCACGCTTGACCATGCGGTGCAGGGTCACGCCGGTTTCGCTTTCGCCGTTGACCAGCACCCAGTTGGCCGGTGCGCGACCGCGGTAGCGTGGCAGCAGGGAGCCGTGCAGGTTGAACGCGCCGTTCTTGGCGGTGGCCAGCAGCGCTTCGCTCAGCAGGTTGCGGTAGTAGAACGAGAAGATGTAGTCCGGGCTCAGCTTGGCAATGCGCTCGATCCACAGAGGATGGTTGGCATCTTCCGGGGCGTGCACGGTAATGCCCTTGCGAGCACAGAGTTGCGCTACGGAACCGTAGAAGGCGTTCTCCTTCGGGTCGTCGGCATGGGTGAACACTGCGGCGATGTCGTAACCTGCGGCGAGCAGGGACTCGATGCCGGTGCAACCAATATCGTGATAGGCGAAGACGACAACTTTCGGATTCATGGTGCGACCTGATTGGCGGTAGTAGTAGAAGGGGTATCACCAGCAGTGCTGGCAGGAGACGGCTGGCTACGCAGCACTTTCTCGATGAAGAAGCGCGGACGTGCACGCACGTCACTGTACATGCGGCCCAGGTATTCACCCAGCAGCCCCATGCCGATGAACTGGCCGCCGGTGAAGACGAACAGGATAGCAAAGAGCACGAACGAACCGTCACCGGCCCAGGCCGCGCCGAAGATCAGGCGCAGCACCACCAGCAGGATGGCGAAGAGCGCGCCGAGGCCGGCCATGGTGAAACCGATGATGCTCAACAGCCGCAGGGGCGTGGTGGTCATGCAGGTGACCAGGTCGAACATCAGGTTGATCAGGCGCATCGGGCTGTATTTCGAGTCGCCGTGCTCGCGCTCGGCGTGCTGCACCAGCACTTCGGTGGTGTGCCGGGCGAAGCTGTTGGCCAGGATCGGGATAAAGGTGCTGCGCTCGCGGCAGGCCAGCATCGCGTCGACGATGGTCCGGCGATAGGCGCGCAACATGCAGCCGTAGTCGCTCATGGCGACGCCGGTGGAACGTTGCACGGCCATGTTGATCAGACGCGACGGCCAGCGGCGCAAGGCCGAGTCCTGGCGATTGTTGCGCACGGTGCCGACCACGTCGAAGCCCAGGGCGGCCTGCTCGACCAGGCGCGGAATTTCTTCCGGCGGGTTCTGCAGGTCGGCGTCCAGGGTGATGACCACATCGCCGGTAGACTGCTCGAAGCCCGCCATGATCGCGGCGTGCTGACCGTAGTTGCGGTTCAGGATCACGGCGATGACCGGGCTGCCTTCACGCTCGGCGGCTTCCTGAAGAATGTCGGCGGAGCGATCACGGCTGCCGTCGTCGACCAGGATGATTTCGACATCCTGGGTCAGCTGCGAACAGGCCGCTTCGGTGCGGCGCAACAGCTCAGGCAGGCTCTGTTCTTCGTTATAGACCGGGATAACGATCGACACGCGCTGAATTGGATAAGGTTTCAAAGGCTTCTTTCCAGAATGGTTTCAATGGTGCGGCGATGCTTCAAGCCAGCCGATAGCATGCCGGACTCAACGCTCAGGCACAATGAACGATGCCTGTTATGCGAGCAAGCATAAAGGCATGACCGTGGGATGATACAGGGGTAATAAAAGACATGCGGCGATTAAAGCCTAAAAAAATGAAATGTCAAAGCTGCATAACCGCGTTATGTTCATGATTTTTATCAGGTCCCTGGCTCAGAGCGCGATCGGGATTCTACGGTAAACGCCCAAATGTGAAAAGCCTATGCACAAGAGATGAACATCCTGTTGTTTTGGGTCAATAGACCGCGGCGATTCAGGTAATCTGTGCTGCCGTTAAAAAGAGTCGCCTTCCGGTGTTTGGAGCAGGGCCCCGATGAACCAATACGCGCCGCATGACTGGCAGCCTCACGAGCGCCCCAGCCTGCCCGGATCGCCGTCGACGCCGCTGCATTCCACGCCCAGGCGCTGGGCTTATGCCATGGTCGGGCTGCTGGTGGCCTTGACCGGTGGCCTGGGCAATTCACTGGTGATCGCCAACCTGCCGTATCTGCAAGGCGCCCTGGGCTCGACCACGGCGGAGATCGCCTGGCTGCCGGCGGCCTACGTGATGACCAATGTCTCGATGAACCTGTTACTGGTGAAATTTCGCCAGCAGTTCGGTCTGCGAGCCTTTACCGAGGTGTTCCTGGTGCTCTATGCGCTGGTGACCTTCGGCCATCTGTTCGTCAACGACCTGAGTTCGGCGATTGCCGTGCGCGCTGCCCACGGCATGGTCGGCGCGGCCCTGAGTTCCCTGGGACTGTATTACATGATCCAGGCTTTTCCGGCGAAGTGGCGGCTCAAGGCCCTGGTGCTGGGCCTGGGCACCTCGCAGTTGGCGCTGCCCCTGGCGCGCTTGTTTTCCGAGGACCTGCTGCAGATCGCCGAATGGCGCGGGCTGTATTTGTTCGAACTGGGACTGGCCCTGGCGGCCCTGGGCTGTGTGTTCCTGCTCAAGCTGCCGCCCGGCGATCGCTTCAAGACCTTTGAGAAGCTCGACTTCCTGACCTTCGCCATCCTTGCCACGGGCGTGGCGCTGCTATGTGCGGTGCTCTCGCTGGGGCGGATCGACTGGTGGCTGGAGGCGCCCTGGATCGGCATCGCCTCGGCGGCCTCAATCGTGCTGATCCTCGCGGGGCTGGCGATTGAACACAACCGCAGCAACCCGATGCTGATGACCCGCTGGCTGGGCAGTGGGGCGATGATCCGGCTGGGGCTGGCGGTGATTCTGATCCGCATGGTGCTCTCGGAGCAGTCGACTGGCGCGGTGGGTTTTCTCCAGGCCTTGAACATGGGCAGCGAGCAGATGCGCAGCCTCTATGCAGTGATGTTGCTGGGCAGTATCGCCGGGTTGGCGGTCAGCGCCCTGACCATTCACCCCGATCACTTGTTCAAGCCGCTGATCATTTCCCTGGCGCTGATGGCGGTCGGCTCGTCCATGGACAGCTTTTCCAACAACCTGACGCGTCCGGCCAACATGTACGCCAGCCAATTCCTGCTGGCCTTCGGCGGGACCTTTTTCCTCGGTCCGACCATGGCCCTGGGCACCCGCAACGTGGTGACCAACCCGCGCAACCTGGTGAGCTTCTCGGTGTTGTTCGGGATCTGCAACAATCTCGGCGGGCTGATCGGCTCCGCGTTGTTGGGCACCTTCCAGGTGGTGCGGGAGAAATTCCACTCCAGCAGCATCGTCGAACACCTGACCCTGATCGATCCGCAAGTCGCCGCACGCCTGCAAAGCAGCAGCGCGGCCTACGCCGGGGTGATTTTCGATCCGTCGGCGCGCACCACCCAGGGCATGCAGGCGTTGGCCGCGTCCGCGACCCGCGAAGCGAATATCCTGGCCTATAACGATGTGTTCATGTTGATTGCGGTGATCGCGGTATTGACCATGCTGTGGATCTTCGCCCGCAGCTTGTGGTTGCTCAGCATGAACAGGAAAATCGCCGGCAACACCCCGTCTTCCACTCTCACCAGCGATGCCCCTTCACGATGAGCGAACCTGCTACCACGACCAATGCCATTGCCGCCACCCCCGACGGGGTCACTCCGGCCGGCGCCTCGTCCACCGAGCCGAGGTCCCTGGGGGTGCGGATCGTATCGTCCCTGGGCTTTGCCGCGATCGCCATCACCGGCGTGCTGATTGTGCTCTATGCCTGGCAGCTGCCGCCGTTCGGCAGTGCCATCGAAAGCACCGAGAATGCCCTGGTGCGCGGGCAGGTGACGTTGATCAGTCCGCAGCTCAGCGGCTATGTGTTCGAAGTGCCGGTGCAGGACTTCCAGTTCGTCAAGGCCGGCGACCTGCTGGTGCGTCTCGACGACCGCATCTATAAACAGCGGCTGGACCAGGCCATGGCCCAACTGGACGTGCAGAAGGCCGCCCTGGCCAATAACCTGCAGCAGCGGCGCAGTGCCGAGGCGACCATTGCCCAGCGCCAGGCGGCGCTCGACAACAGCCGGGCCCAGGCGCTCAAGAGCAGCGCCGACCTCAAGCGCAACGAAGCGTTGATCGCCGACGGCTCGGTGTCCCGGCGTGAGCTCGACGTGACCCGTGCCGACCATGCCCAGACGGACGCGGCGGTGACCCAGGCGAAAGCGGCGCTGGATATTTCCCGCCAGGACCTGCAAACCGTGCTGGTCAACCGTGGGTCGCTGGAAGCTGCGGTGAGCAACGCCGAGGCCGCGGTGGAGCTGGCGCGGATCGATTTGTCGAATACTCGGATCACCGCCCCCCGGGACGGGCAGTTGGGGCAGATCGGTGTGCGGCTGGGGGCCTATGTGAACTCCGGCGCGCAGTTGATGGCCCTGGTGCCAGATCGGCACTGGGTGATTGCCAATATGAAGGAAACCCAGATGGCGGCGGTGCGTGTGGGCCAGGCGGCGAGTTTTACCGTCGATGCCCTCAACCATCGCCGCTTCACTGGACGGGTGCAGCGCATTGCCCCGGCGACCGGTTCGGAGTTCAGCCTGTTGCAGGCCGATAACGCCACCGGCAACTTCGTCAAGATCGCCCAGCGGGTGCCGGTAAGGATCATCGTCGACCCGGGGCAGGAAGAGATCGATCGGCTGCGCCCGGGGCTGTCGGTGGTGGTGAGTATCGATACCGCCAGTCAGGTCCAGCCTGTAGAGCCTGACTGACCGGGCAAGCCCTGGTGCCGTTCAGTTAAGGGGGATGGGATATTGAAAACGCCACTTAAGCTGTGGGAGCGGTGCTTGTCGGAGCACCGCACCGCCGCGAAGCTTTTGGCGTTCTCAAGGGCCTGTTCGCGAGCAAGCTCTGCTCCCACAAGGACCGTGTTCGGCCTTAACTGAATGGCAATAGGGCAAGGCTCCGCAGTCAGGGGCGCGGGTTATCCATCGCCTCGACCAGGGCATCGATACGTTGCAGATGCTCGCGATTGTCATGGTCCCAGGGATGGAAGCCCGGTTTGAAATAGTCCAGCCAGGGCAGGGCAATGCGCGGAAACACGCCGTGGCGGCCGAACAGGTATTTCAGCATGCTCCAGCACCCTCTCAGGTGATGGCCGGCCTTGCGGTCGGCGATCAGCAGGCGTAGATGAAAGTCGAACACCACCAGCCAGAACATCAGCGTGGTGCTCAGCATGCTGCCGACACGGATCAGGTAGCGCCCCAGTCCCGGCTTGAGCGCGGCGTTCCATACATCGAAGGCCACCGACTTGTGCTCGGTCTCCTCCAGCGCATGCCACATCCACATCTGCCGATAACCCTCGACCGAGTCGCCGAAGCGGCTCGGGTCGCGCAGCATCAGGTCGGCGAGCATCGCCGTGTAATGCTCCAGAGCAATGGTGATGCCCAGGTTGAAGGCCGGCGGGAAGTGTTTTTTCTGGAAGTCGAGAATCACCCGCAAGCGTCGATCAAGCTGGTGCGCCGGTAGCCCGGCGGCTTGCAGCAGGTCGTTGTAGCGCAGGTGCTCGCGGCTGTGCATGGCCTCCTGGCCAATAAACCCTTGGATCTGGCGCTGCAGCTCGGGGTCGTGGACCCGATTGCGGTAATGGCGCACGCTGTCCATGAAGAACAGCTCGCCGGAGGGAAACAGCAGGGACAGGGCATTGAAGAAATGCGTGACCCACGGCCCCTGGGCATGCCAGTCCTTGGCACGTTCAGCGGGCAGCTCGACACGAACATCACGACGTACAGGCAGCATGACAGGCACTCCTTTCAATTGAGACCACCGGCGTCACTGGCGTCGGGCCGGGTCTTGCGCTTGCCCGAGGGCGACATGCGCCGGGTGACGAATACCACCAGGGCCTGATAGGCGCTGGGCAGCAGGCGTACCAGCAGGTCCAGGGCATGGGCGTCGCGACCGACCAGTACGCGTCTACGGTTTTTCCGCACCCCGCGCAGGATCACCCGGGCCGCCTGATCGGCATCGGTGATAAACAGCTTCTCGAAATCCGCCCGGGCCTGCTCCTCGTTGTCGATCAGCAGGCCCTTGACGTTGTCGCGGATCCGGCTGGAGCGGGCGATGTCGGTCTTTATGCCGCCAGGGTGGACACAGGTGGCAGAGACGCCGATGTCCATCAGGTCCAGCTCCTGGCGCAAGGACTCGGTAAAGCCGCGTACCGCGAACTTGCTGGCGTTGTAGGCGCTCATCCCGGGCTGGGCGAACAGTCCGAACACGCTGGAGGTGTTGATGATGTGGCCGTTGCCGGTCTGCTTGAGGTAGGGCAGGAAGGCCTGGGTGCCATGGACCACGCCCCAGAAGTTGATCCCGACGATCCAGTCAAGGTCTTCCTGGCTCATGCCTTCGATAGTGCTCGACAGCGCCACCCCGGCATTGTTGAACACCAGGTTGACGCCGCCATGCTCGGCGGCCGTGGCGGCCGCCCAGTCGAACAGGGCCTGGCGTTCGGCGACATCGAGGACCCGGGTGGTCATGCGCAGCGGTAGCAGCGCGGCGGCCCGGGCCAGTTCCAGGGTCTGTGCCAGGCCCTTGGAGTTCTTGTCCGCCAGGGCCAGGTGGCAACCTTCGCGGGCCAGGGCAATGGCCAGGGCGCGGCCCATGCCGGCCCCGGCCCCGGTAATGGCGGCCACTTTGCCATCGAAGCTGTTCATGGGCGACTACCCTCTGAAAAGGGCGCCGGAGCGCCGACGGGGGCGGGTTTCGCTGGGGCAGAGATCTGATAGTCGTTGAGCTTGAAGGTCCGCGTGACCTGGCGGAAACGCCAGGTCGAACCGGGCCATAGGGTGGTGTTCTTGCCGGTGCGCGGGTCCAGGTACCAACTGCGACAGCCGCCGGTTGACCAGATCGCGCGCTGCAGCAGGTGTTGCAACCGCTCGTTGTAGCGGCTTTCCACCTCGGGCTTGACCTCCAGGGCGGCGATCCGCCGCCGGCGCATCTGCTCGAGGGCCTGGAGGATATAAGTGACCTGGGCCTCGATCATCAGAATCATCGAGTTGTGCCCCAGCCCGGTGTTCGGGCCGATGATCATGAAGAAATTCGGATAGCCCGGCAGGCAGGTGCCCAGGTAGGCGTGGGCGCCGTCGGCCCAGGCATCGAGTACGTCGAGGCCGTTGCGTCCGGTGATCAGGCCGCGGGGCAGGGGTTCGGTGGCCTGGAAGCCGGTACCGAAGATCAGACAGTCGACGGGGTGGCGCACGCCGTCGGCGGTGATCACGGCACCGGCCTCGATCCGTGTGATTGCCTGGCTGATCACCTTGACGTGGCTACCCGCCAGCGCCGGATAGTAGTCGTTGGAAATCAGGATGCGCTTGCAACCGATGGTGTAGTCGGGCGTCAGGGTCTTGCGCAACGTCGGTGCGGCAACCTGTCGGTGCAGATGGCGCACGGCAATTCGCTGTACCAGCTTCATCAACCTCGGATAGCGGGCGAAGGCAATCACCCGGCTTTCCAGGGCCCAGTAAATGGCCGAGCGGGCCAGGCGCTGGGTAAAAGGCAAGTGCCGGAACAGCCAGCGTTCTGCCGTCGACAGTTCACGATCGGGTTTGGGCAGGATCCACGGTGGTGTGCGTTGGAACAGGCTCAGGTGTGCGACCCGAGGGGCGATCTGCGGCACGAACTGGATCGCGCTGGCCCCGGTACCGATCACCGCCACCCGTTTGCCTTCCAGTGCATAGTCATGATCCCAGTGCTGGGAATGGAAGCTTTTGCCCTGAAAGTCCGCCAGCCCGGGAATATCCGGCAGCGCGGGACGCGAGAGCCCGCCCATGCCGGAAATCAGCACCCGCGCCGACAGCTGGTACCCGCTGGCAAAGCCCAGGGTCCAGCGTTGTCGGCTTTCGTCGAACACCGCGCTGCTCAGGGGCATGCCGAAACGCAGGTGCGGGGTGACCCCGAAATCCTCCGCGCAACGCTCAAGATAGGCGCGGATTTCCGCCTGCGGCGCAAATTGCCGGCTCCAGTGCGGATTGGGCGCGAACGAGAAGGAATAGACATGCGACTGCACATCGCAGGCACAGCCCGGATAGTGATTGTCGCGCCAGGTACCACCCAGGCTGTCGGCCTGTTCGGCAACCAGAAAGTCGCTGATGCCGGCCTGTTTCAGGCGGATGGCCATGCACAATCCGGCGAAACCGGCGCCGATGATCGCGATATCAACGGCTTCGCCATCTGGCGGGGGTGACGAGTACGCATTCATGGTGTGTACCTCGATTGTGGCAACGCCTGCCGCTGAACGGCAGCGCTGAATGAGCCTTCAGCATTGCATGGTTAAATTAAATGTTTTAAAAAATAATTTAAATAACTTACCTGAAAATATCGCCTACGCTAGTGTTCTGTCGAACCCTGGCGACTCATCCGACCGATGGGCCTGTTCATCAGGTGTAGGCGATTCTTGAGGTGGCAGCCAATCCCGGCGCTGCGCCTTGGGGCAGGGATGCGAGGGGCGAGCAATGGGATGGGGCGTTGGGATTGCACTCTTTGCGGCGGCGAATGCCGCGCTATGGGCCATCAGCTCGCGAATCAATCGGAATATCGAGGCTGCGCTGCCACCCGAGGGCTGTTTCATCGAAGTGGGTGGCGAACGGATTCATTATGTGGAGGAGGGCAGCGGTCCGGCGCTGGTGATGGTCCATGGGCTGTCCGGCTGTGGACGCAACCTGACTTATGCCCTGTCGCCACGTTTACGCGAGCAGTTCCGGGTGATAACCCTGGACCGTCCCGGCTCCGGTTACTCCTCGCGCAGGCCAGGTGCCAGGGTCGATATCCCGGCCCAGGCCGGCCTGATCGCCGAACTCATCGACAAACTGGACCTCGACCGCCCCCTGGTCCTCGGGCATTCCCTCGGCGGCGCCTTGGCGCTGTCCCTGGCGCTGGATCATCCACAGTCGGTTTGCGGCCTGGTGCTGGTGGCGCCCTTGACCCATCCCCAGCCGATCCTGCCCCCGGTGTTCCTGTCGCTGGGGGTGAGGCCGGCGTGGTTGAGGCGCTGGTTCGCATATGTCCTGGCCGCGCCCATCGGGATGCTCGGGCGCAAGGCCCTGATCAGGGCGGTATTCGCCCCCGAGTCGCCGCCCCATGACTTTGCCGAGCGCGGCGGCGGCTTGCTGGGCTTGCGCAGCTGCAACTTCTATTGCGCCTCCAGCGAGATCGCCACGGTGAACAACGATCTCCCGGACATGGTCAGGCGCTACCCCGCCCTCAAGCTGCCGGTGGGTCTGATCTACGGCTCCCGGGACCGCGTGCTGAGCTACCGCAAGCATGGCGAGTCGATGCGCGACAAGCTGCCAGGCCTGAGCCTGGAAATTGTCGAAGGGGCCGGGCACATGTTGCCGGTCACCGCCGTGGAGCCAGTGGTCGAACTGGTCCGCACCATCGCCCTGCGGGCAAAACCGCAACCCAGTCTCGCCCTGAACCTCTCAACCCCGGTGCCGGGAGCTTCCTGAGCGCGCGGTTTACCGGTCGATCAAGTGCTACCTGACGACATCCGACATTCGATAAAAAAATAGTTGACGAGCTAACGAAAGCGGGCTAAATATTTAAAAAAATGTTTTGAATGTTTTTTTTAAAAGTGCAATTGGGCGATTAGAATAATGAAAATAACGCTTTTTGACGCATTTGCTTTCTCTGTGCCTGGCCATTATTCGGCTATGCGCTCGTGTGCTGTTGCGACCCCGCGGAGGCTGCCATGAGCGCTTCCCTGGCGGCACCTGGTATCTGGAGCGATGGCAAACGGCATTGGTGGTGGCTCGGGGCCTTGCCAATGGCCACGCCACTGCTGTCCGGCATTTTTGCTCTCGCCACCGGCATCCAGTCCTTGTGGTGGAGCGGGGTACTGGTGATCTTCGGGTTGATCCCGATGATCGACGGCCTGCTCGGCGAAGACCGCAGCAATCCACCGGAAACCGTGGTTCCGGATCTTGAGAAACAAACCTACTACCGCTGGATCATCTACACCTGTGTGGCCTTGGTCATCCTGTCCATGATCAGCACGGCCTGGCTGGCGGCGGGTGGCATCGACTGGTTGAGCGGCGGCGGCCTGCTGCGACTCGGCGAGGCCTGGTCGCTAAATGGCGGCCTGGCGGCCCTGCTGGCCTATATCACCGAGCGCGCCCAGGTACATGGCAGCGTCAGTGCCTTCACCTACCTGGGCATGGCGATGTCCACCGGAGCCGCCACCGGGATCGCCATCAACATTGCCCATGAACTGGGACACAAGCCCCGACCACTGGAACAGTTCCTGGCGAAGTTGTCCCTGGCGCCGACCTTCTATGGCCACTTCTTCGTCGAGCACAATCGCGGCCATCACGTGCGGGTGGCCACCCCGGAAGATCCGGCCAGTTCGCGACTGGGGGAAAGTTTCTGGAGCTTCCTACCGCGCTCGGTCTATCACAGCCTGCATTCGGCCTGGCACCTGGAGCGCGATCGGCTGGGCAAGCTCGGGCTGCCGACCCTGCACTGGAAGAATAGCGTGCTCGGTGCCTGGATGTTCAGCGTAGTGCTGTGGGGAGGCTTGATCCTCTGGCTGGGCAGCGCGGTGATTCCTTTCCTGCTGATCCAGGGGATCTACGGGTTTTCGTTGCTGGAAGTGGTGAACTATGTCGAGCACTACGGCCTGCTGCGCCAGAAGTTGCCCAACGGTCGGTATGAGCACTGTTCGCCACGGCATTCCTGGAACAGTAATCGGATTGTCACCAATATCTTCCTCTTCCAACTTCAACGGCATTCCGATCACCACGCCTATCCGACGCGTAGTTATCAGGCCTTGCGTCACTTCGATGAGTCGCCACAACTGCCATACGGCTACGCAAGCATGATCGTCTGGGCCTATGTGCCGTTTCTCTGGCGGCGGCTGATGGATCACCGGGTGTTGGCGCACTATGGAGGCAATGTCCGTCTGGCCAACTTGCAGCCCTCCAGACGTATTGACTTATTACGACGCCACGGCACTCGTCACAGCGATTGAATAGAACCATTGAATAACATGCCCGCTTTTTAAAGTGCGCATGACGGGAACGCTCACGCCGAGGTTGGTGGATAACACCTGGGCGCAAGATGAAACGGACTCATAAAACAACAATAAGTACCAGGAAGGATATCAACCATGCACAAAGTTCTATTAACGGTTCGGGTGCTTGCGGTGTTGCTGGGTTTTTCGGCCGTGGCCCCGGCGTTTGCCGCCGCGCGGATGGAACCGGCCAATAGTGAGTTCAGCGCCAAGGGACCGATCAGTTTCGCCAAGAGCATTATCAATGCCGACTGCACGATTGAAGTCAGCGGCCGGATCAGCGCCGACGGCAGTTACGCCAGTGTCGAGAAAGTCGGTTTCGACGGTGGCCTGAAGTGCAGCCAGGTCGAAGCCACGCACCTGCCCTGGAAGCTGGTGGCCAAGGACGAGGGCAGCGGTGCCATGTCCGGCATTCAGGTCACGGTGCATGCGCCCTTTGTCGGCGGCGATTGTGGGCCGACCACGGCGGATGGCACCTGGAACAACAGCACCGGAAAACTCCAGGCCACGGCGGTGGCATTGGACGGTGGCTGCACCATCAAGACGGTGTCGATCCAGATGCCGCCGAACTTTCGGGTTGTGCCCTGAATTGAATAGCGCGTGAGTGCGCGGTTGTTAAAAAGTCATACAGCGGATTTTGAAAGTTTGGCTGGAAAGGGAAGCTCGGTCGCTGTTGCTGTCGTGGTACTCCGTGTTGTCCGTTAAAGGCCATTACCCCCGGCGAAATGAATCGCCATAACATGTGAGGAATAACAACAATGAAAGGCATCAAAACGCTTGCATCGTTCACTGCCATTGCTGTCTGCTTAGGCGCGGCATCCATGGTTAACGCTGCGACCATTACCAGCCCTGCCGCGGGTAGCACATTCAGTGCGCCAGGCACCATTACAGTGAGTTCGCCGGCTTCGGGAAATATTCCGGTTCAATGTAACATCACCTTCAGCGGCACGGTCGCGTCTGATAGTAAAACCGCCTCGATCACCAATGCCACTGTCAGTGGCAGCAACTTCCTGTGCGGTATTCCGGTGATGCAGAACCTGCCCTGGACGCTGACACCAACCTCTACCACCACGGCAACCGTGTCGGGGGTGAGCTTCAAGATTCTTTCCAACTGTGGTACCGCCAACGTTCTTACCAACTATGCGGGTGGCGCGCTGACTCTTTCGACCACCCCACAATCTGTCGGCACTTGCAAAATCACCCAGCTCAGCGTCTCGCCTAATCCGACCTTCGTGATCACCAACCCTTGAGGTCGGAGTGAAAACAACGTGCTGATCACTCGTTGATAAGACCGGCGTCTCCTCGGAGGCGCCTGTTGAGCGCCGGTGAGCCGGGATGACCTGTTGCGGTTGATAATAATAAGGAGTGGGGCATGAATAATAAGAAACAACAATTACATGTGGCTGTCGCATTGGCAGTTTTGGGCGGGCTGGTTGTCGCCGAGCCGATTCAGGCTGGTGGCTTTTCCACCCCGACCTTTGGCGCACCCGGTTGGGGCCGTGCTTTTGGTGGCGGCTCATTGTTCAAGAACGACCCGAGCGCCGCCTACAACAACCCGGCGGCGATGGCCTTTATCGATCAGAATGTCGCACAGTTCACGGTCGACTATGCCCGTATCAAATTGAAGTACAAGGGTACCGCCACCGATTATCAGGGTAATCCCGCGTCAACGACGCCGGTCAATCCCGATGGCTCTCTTGGCGATCCCATACCGCTGACGGGAAACGGTGGCGAAGGTGGTTTTACTGCCTGGTTGCCGACCGGATTCATGGTACTGCCGATCAATGATCGTTTTGCCTTTGGTCTGAGCCAGGTCGTTCCGCAGGGCATGCGCAGTACCTGGGACGACGACTGGAAAGGTCGTGACTTTGCCGTGGACACCAAGATCGAGACCGTGGGGCTCACGGGCTCGCTTTCGTTCAAGGTCAACGATGCCTTTTCGGTGGGCGGTGGAGTCATCGTGCAACACACCAATGGCTTCGTCAGCCAGAACCTCAACCTGACTGGCGCGGCGGCCATGTCCCCTGCGCTGGGTGGGATTCCCTTCCCATCGGGTGTTGGCTCGAACCTGATGCGCGTCAAGGTGGACAACACTTCGGTCGGCTGGTTTACCGGGGTGGTTTGGAAACCGACCGCTCAGGACACCCTCGGGCTGAACTATCACGCGAAGATCAAGAACAAGCTGGAGGGTAAATACAATATTTACGCCGATTCGATCGGTAGGGAGTACACCACCCAACCGGTCGGCCCCAACGGTGAGACGCTGGTGGGGCTGGCCTATCCAGGGCTCAGTCTGAATCCGGACGGTGCCAATGCCACTACCCAGTTGGATATTCCCGCCACGGCTGGTCTGGACTGGGTGCATGTGTTCAATGATCGTTTCACCCTGGGCGTCAGTGCGACCTGGACCCAGTGGTCCTCTTTCCAGAATCTGACGTTGAAGTCCGACGGCAATCTCATAGTCTCTATTCCCTATAACTACAAGGACACCATGATGTATTCGGTGGGCGGTGACTATCGCTTCACTGATCGCCTGACCCTGCGTGCCGGTGTGGCTTTCGACCAGACCCCGACCCGCGACTCGACCCGCGATCCGCGCATCCCGGACAACGACCGCTGGTTCACCTCCCTGGGCTTTGGTTATGAAGTCAAGGAAGTACCGGGGCTGAGCGTCGACGGGGCCTATTCGCACCAGTTTGTGAAAGAGTCGCCGATCAATACCCAGAACCAGGATCGCCTGGGCGGTTCGACCCTCAATGGCAAGGTGGAGGCCTCTGGCGACGTAGTCAGTCTGTCGACGACCTACAAGTTCTGATAGAGATCTTTGTCGTTGTGGAGAGGGCATCTGTAGCGGTCAGATATCTTAACGTGTCGCAAAACCTGTGGGAGCCGGATTGTCGGCGATGACGGCCGATCGGGCGATGCAAGGCTGACTGGCCCCATCGCCGGCGATCCGGCTCCTACAGGTGCGTGTTTCTCCCTGATGGCAAGAGATTCCCAAAGAACCGACCTGGTCGGTTCTTTTGCTTGGTCAGATGATTAAATATTAATTTGAAAAATAATTTTAAAATCGCTCTGTTCTTTGTAAGGTAGAAGCCAGTGAGTCGTCATGCTGATGATTGACCGAGGGTGATTTCACCACCGGCGCCCCTGGTTTCTCCTATCTGCACAAGAGGTGTGCTCATGACTTTCTGGTTGTTGCTGGCAGTGGCGGGGGCGTTGGCCCTGGGGTATCGGCAGGCGTCCGCGCGCCTGTGGTTGGCGGGCGTACTGGTCTGGCTGGCCAGCGGTTATCTGTTCGGCGTGGTCGGGCCGCTGGGGGCTGCCATCGGCGGGCTGCTGGTCCTGGCCCCGGCCGTGGTGCTGGCGCTCAGGCCCTTGCGCCGGGCCTTGCTCTCGCGTCGGGCCCTGGTCCTGTTCCGTCAAACCATGCCGGCCATGTCCGACACCGAACGCGCGGCGATCGAGTCCGGGACCGTCTGGTGGGACGCCGAGCTGTTCAGCGGCAAGCCGCGTTGGCAGCGCCTGCTGGGCGCCGCGCCGGCGCGTTTGAGCGCGCAGGAGCAAGCCTTCCTCGACAACGAGGTGGACACCCTTTGCGACATGGCCAACGACTGGGAAACCAGCCAGGTCTGGCAGGACCTGTCGCCCCAGGCCTGGCAGTACACCAAGGAGGCCGGTTTTCTCGGCATGATCATTCCCCGGCAGTACGGTGGCAAAGGCTTCTCCCACTATGCCCATTCCCAGGTGGTGATGAAGCTCTCGACCCGCTGCTCGGCTGCGGCGATCTCGGTGATGGTACCCAACTCCCTGGGCCCGGCCGAACTGCTCCTGCACTACGGCACCGAGGCCCAGCGCCAGTACTATCTGCCGCGCCTGGCCCGTGGCGAGGACATTCCCTGTTTTGCCCTCACCAGCCCTTACGCCGGCTCTGATGCCGGGGCGATTCCCGATCTCGGGGTGGTCTGCAAAGGCACTTTCGAAGGCCAGGAAGTGCTGGGTTTCAGCGTGACCTGGGACAAGCGCTATATCACCCTGGGGCCGATTGCCACGGTGCTTGGTCTGGCGTTCCGCGCCGAGGACCCGGATGGCCTGCTGGGCAGTCCGGGCAGCCTGGGGATTACCTGCGCGCTGATCCCCACGTCGCACCCCGGGGTGCAGCACGGTCGTCGGCACTGGCCGCTCAATGCGGTGTTCCAGAACGGGCCGACCCAGGGCAAGGATGTCTTTATTCCCCTGGAGTGGGTGATCGGCGGTCGCGCCCAGGTCGGCAATGGCTGGCGCATGCTGATGGAGTGCCTGGCCGCCGGCAGGGCGATTTCGCTACCTTCGGCGAATGTCGGCCTGGGCAAGGTCGCCGTGCGTGGCATCACGGCCTATGCCGCGATGCGCAAACAATTCGGCCTGCCCATCGGCAAGTTCGAAGGGGTTCAGGCGCCGCTGGCACGGATGGCCGGGCACCTCTACGCCTGTGATGCGGTGCGCAAGGTTTCGGTGGCCGCCCTGGATGCCGGCGAGAAACCCTCGGTGATTTCCGCCATCGCCAAGTACCACGTGACCGAGCGGGCCCGGGCCATCGTCAACGATGGCATGGACATCGCCGCCGGCAAGGGCATCTGCATGGGGCCGAACAACTTCCTGGCCCGAGCCTACCAGCAAAGCCCGATTGCCATCACGGTGGAGGGCGCGAATATCATGACCCGTTGCCTGATCATCTACGGTCAGGGGCTGATTCGTTGCCACCCTTATGTGCTGCGTGAACTGGAGGCGGCCCGGTGCCAGGGACCTGAAGGGCTGGAAGCCTTCGACAGGGCGATGTTCGGGCATATCGGCTTTGTCCTGGCCAACACCGTCCGGGCCTTGGCGCATGGGCTGACGGCTGGGCGACTGCTCAAGGCCCCGGCGCAAACCGATCCGGCACTGGCTCCTTACTACCGGCAGAGCGAGCGTCTGTCGGTGGTGCTGGCGCTGGTTTCGGATATTTCCATGGGGGTGCTGGGCGGGGCGCTGAAGCGCAAGGAAAGCATCACCGGGCGACTCGGCGATATTCTTTCGCAGCTGTACATCCTGTCCTGCGTCCTCAAGCGTTTCGACGACGACGGCCGACCCAAGGCGGATCTGCCGCTGCTGCACTGGGCGGCTCAGGATGCCTTGTGGCGCGCCTATGAAGCCTTGGGCGAAACCCTCGACAACTATCCTTCGAAAGCCGCCAGCCGGGTGATTCGCGGCCTGGCGTTCCCGTTCGGCATTGCCCTGCGCAAGCCCTCCGACCGGCTGCTGGCGCAAGTCGCCGAGTTGGTGCAGACCCCCGGCGAGAGCCGCGACCGGCTGTTGGCCGACGCCTATATGCCGCAGCCGGATATCGACAAGCTGGCCTATGGTGAACTGGCGTTCCGGCTGCTGCCCCAGGTGGACCTGATCGAAGCACGCCTGAAACCGGCCGTGCGCCAGGGGCTGGTCGGGCCAGTGCCGATCTCCCGCGAGGCGTTCACGTCCTGGCGGAACAAGGCCCTGGCCGCGCAACTGATCAGCGGTGAGGAGGGCGAGCTGCTCGGGCGCTATGTTGAATATGCCGACCATGCGATCCAGGTGGATGATTTTCCCCAGGACTTTGGTCTGTTGGAGGCGTTGCAGCGGCGTCAGGCGCATATCGATCAGACGGACAAGGGGCTGGGCAAGCGTCGGCTGGCTGCGGGCAACCCGGTTTGATGTTTTTTCTCGGTTTTTCTCGGAATCTATTCATGGCTGACGGTTACCTTTCCTTCGTCAATACTCCCTGGGGGCACTGGCTGGCCCGGACCCTGGGCCTGCCGCAACCCCTGCCGTTGCAACGCTATCGTCAAGGTCAGGCCGGCAACCTGCTCAATCCGGTGGTGCTGGCCGCGGGGCCCCAAAGCCGTCTGTCGGGCGAGCTGCAAAGGATCTTCGCCGCCACCGAGACCGTGACCGCAGTCCCGGCGACCGTCGATGCACCATCGACAGTCAAGGTCCAGGGGCTGGTGTTCGATGCCAGCGGCCTGAGCGATGTGCAGCAACTGGACGAGTTGTATCGCTTCTTCCACGCCAATATCCGGCGCCTGCGGGCCCACGGCCGGGTACTGGTCCTCGGCACGCCGCCGGAACACTGCACGGCACTCGGCCAGACAGTGGCGCAGCGTGCCCTGGAGGGCTTCGTACGCTCCCTGGGCAAGGAGCTGCGACGGGCGATCACCGCGCAACTGCTATATGTCGAGCCGGGCGCCGAAGGGGAAATGGACAGCAGCGTGCGCTTCTTTCTGTCCCGGCGTTCGGCCTTTGTCTGTGGCCAGGTGGTGCGGATCGCCGAACCGGTGGATGTGCCCAAGGATATCCTCTGGGACAGACCTCTCACCGGGCGCCGTGCCCTGGTCACCGGCGCTTGCCGTGGCATCGGCCTGGCCATCGCCCAGGTGTTGGCGGCTGAGGGCGCCCAGGTCGTCTGCCTGGATATTCCCGCCGTGGAAACCGAGTTACAGAGCGTCGCGGCGTCCCTCGGGGGCACCGCGCTGGCCCTGGACATCAGCGCGCCGCAGGCGGCCAAGCGGCTGCTGGCGTTTGCCGGCGAGCAGGGCGCCTTCGATATCGTCGTGCACAATGCCGGCATCACCCAGGACAAGACCCTGGCAAAAATGACCGAAGTCGCCTGGCGCAAGGTCATCGCGGTGAACCTGGAGGCACCGCTGCGGTTGAGCACGGCTTTGCTGGAGGGGCAGGCGATCAATCCCGGCGGGCGGATTATCGGTGTGTCGTCGATTTCCGGCATCGCCGGCAACCCGGGGCAAAGCAACTACGCCACCTCCAAGGCCGGGGTGATCGGCCTGGTGCAGGGCCTGGCACCGTTGGCGGCGCGCCAGCAGGTGACGGTCAACGCGGTGGCACCGGGGTTTATCGAGACGCAGATGACCGCGAAAATTCCACTGCTGATCCGTGAAGCGGGGCGGCGGATGAACGCGCTGGCCCAGGGCGGACAGCCCGAGGACGTCGCCCAGGCCATTGCCTGGTTGGCACATCCGGCCTCAGGCGGGGTCAATGGGCAGGTGGTCCGCGTCTGCGGGCAAAGCCTGCTGGGAGCCTGAATGATGAAAGCCGACTCCTGTATTCGTATCATCGACCCGCCGCCTTCCAGTACCCGTCTACTCTGGGCCGGCCTGCGCAGCTTGCGCAAACCCAAACTCGATGGCCCGCCGCGCTTGCCCGAGGAGCGACTGGTGCGTCCGGCGGTGGAACTGGTAGCGGCGGACATTACCGGCTATGCCCGTGCCTGTGGGTTCCGCCCCGAGCACGGGGTGCCGCTGTCGTTTCCCCATACCCTGGCGTTTCCGCTGCACTTGCTGCTGCTGACCAGCCCGGCCTTTCCCTGGCCGGCCAGTGGTATGGTCCACCTGGCCAATCGCATTCACCAGTACCAACGCCTGGAAGCCGGGCAGGCCTTGCGCGTCGAGGTGCATTGCGAACGTTGGGTGGCGCATCCCAAGGGCCAGGCGGTGCTGATCGTCACCCGGGCGAAAGGCGGCGGCGGCCTGGTCTGGGAAAGTGAAAGCCTGTATCTGCGACGCGGGGTTGCCGCGCCATTGGGGGAGCCTTGGCAGGGCGTATTGGACCTGGACGAAGCGGCCCTGGTGCGCACCCAGCGCTGGTCGCTACCGGCGGACCTGGGCCGGCGTTTTGCGCGGATATCCGGTGATCACAATCCGATCCATACCTCCTGGCTGGGGGCACGCCTGTTCGGTTTTCCGCGGGCCATTGCCCATGGCATGTGGACCCTGGGCCGGGCATTGGCGGCACAACAACCCCCTCGGCCACTGGCCGCCGCCGAGCTGGCCTGTGAGTTCAAACTACCGATCTTCCTGCCCGGCAGCGCGACGTTGTGGAATGTGCCGCCGACAGACACGCGCCATGAATTCGAAGTGCGCAACGCGACAGGCGACAAGCCGCATATGCGCGGACTCTTTATCGGCGGAGGTCAGTCATGAGCACCTATGGTTTCAATCCGGCGCCGGTGCGGCGGGTCGCCATCCTCGGCGGCAATCGCATTCCGTTTGCCCGCTCCAACACAGTCTACGCCCAGGACAGCAACCAGGACCTGCTGGTGGCGGCCTTGCAGGGCTTGATCGACCGCCACGGCCTCGAGGGCAAACGCCTGGGGGAATTCGCCGCCGGCGCGGTCATCAAGCACTCGCGGGATTTCAACCTGGCCCGCGAGTCCCTGCTGTCCACCACGCTATCGCCGCAGACTCCGGCCTACGATGTGCAGCAAGCCTGCGGCACCGGCCTTGAGGCGGCGTTGCTGGTGGCCAACAAGATTGCCTTGGGGCAGATCGACGTGGGGATTGCCGGCGGCGCCGATACCACCTCCGACGCGCCCATTGCGATCAACGAAGCCCTGCGCCAGATCCTCCTGCGAGCCAACCGCGCCAAGGGCCTGGGCGACAAGCTGTATAGCCTGCTCGGGGTGCGACCGGGGATGTTCTTCAACCCCCTGCTGCCGCGTATCGGCGAACCGCGTACCGGGCTGTCGATGGGCGAGCATTGCGAGGAGATGGCCAGGCGCTGGCAGATCCGCCGGCTGGCCCAGGACGAACTGGCGCTGACCAGTCACCAGCGCCTCGATGCCGCCTACAAGCGCGGTTTCTTCGATGATCTGATCAGTCCTTATCGCGGCTTGAAACGCGACAACAACTTGCGTGCCGATGCCAGCCTGGAGAAGCTCGCCGGCCTGGGGCCGGCCTACGACAAACACAGCGGCACCCTGACCGCCGGCAACTCGACGCCGCTCACCGATGGCGCCTCGGTGGTCTTGCTGGCGAGCGAGGAGTGGGCGCAGGCGAACAACCTGCGGGTGCTTGCCTACCTGCGAACCGGCGAAACCGCGGCAGTGAACTTTGTCGATGGCACCGAGGGCCTGTTGATGGCACCGGCCTACGCCGTGCCGCGGATGCTCGCCCGCGAAGACCTGACTTTGCGGGACTTCGACTTCTACGAGATCCACGAAGCCTTTGCCGCCCAGGTGCTCTGTACCCTGAAGGCCTGGGAAGACTCCGAGTATTGTCGCGAACGGCTCGGCCTGGACGCGGCACTGGGCTCGATTGACCGTAACAAGCTCAATGTCTATGGCGGCTCCCTGGCCTGCGGGCACCCGTTTGCCGCCACCGGTGGGCGCTTGTTGGCCACTCTGGCCAAGGCCATTGACGAGCGCGGCCAGGGCCGCGGACTGATCTCCGTCTGTGCCGCCGGCGGGCTGGGCGTAACCGCCATCGTCGAAAAATAAAACAACAACAAGGAGAGTGCCATGAGCGTCGCAAGCCTGCACAGCATTGACCAGCGTATCTGGTTGAGCGCCTACCTGCCGGGGGTTCCCGCCGATATCGAAACCGAGATCGACCGTTACCCGTCGCTGCGCGAGGTGTTTCTCGAGCATATGGAGAAGTACCGCGAGCGCGTGGCCTACGTCAGCATCGGCACCGAGATGGGCTACCTCGAGTGGGAGCGACGCGCCTTTGCCTTCGCGGCCTGGCTGCAGTCCCGAGGGGTGAAGAAGGGGGATCGTGTGGCGCTGATGATGCCCAATTGCCTGCAATATCCGATCTGCCTGTTCGGCACCTTGCTGGTGGGCGCGGTGGTGGTCAACGTCAACCCGCTGTATACCGCCCACGAACTCCGGCACTTGCTCAAGGACAGCGGTGCCGAGACCGTGGTGATCTTCGAGAATTTCGCCCATACCCTGGAGCAGGCGTTGCCCGGCAGTGCGCTGAAAAACGTCGTGGTGGCGGCAATCGGTGACCTGGTGGGCACGTTCAAGGGCGCGGCCTTGAACTTTGTGCTGCGACATGTGCAGAAACAGGTGCCGCGCTTTCATCTGCCCGGGGCGATCCGTTTTCCACGGATGATGCAGCAGGCCGCGCGGATGCATGCGAGGAAGGTCAAGCTGGCCCACGATGACATTGCCTTCCTGCAATACACCGGCGGCACCACGGGCGATGCCAAGGGCGCGATGCTCACCCACCGCAATATCCTCGCCAACCTGATGCAGGCCAAGGCCTGGGTCGGCAACCAACTGGATGAGAGCCAGCAGGAAACCAACGTCACCCTGCTGCCGCTGTATCACGTGCTGTCATTGACGGTGAACTGCCTGATGTTCATGTGCCTGGGCGGGCGCAATATCCTGATCGCCAACCCCCGTGATGTGAAGCGTGTACAGATGATCCTGCGCAAGGAGAGGTTCAGTGGCATTGTCGGGGTCAATACCCTGTTCAACGGGCTGCTGGAAGACGCCGACTTCCGTGGCCGTGACTTTTCCGATCTGAAGCTGGCGATTGCTGGCGGCATGGCCACCCACACCGCCGTGGCCCGTCGCTGGAAAGAGGTGACCGGGGTGCCGATCATCGAAGGCTACGGGCTGACCGAGTGTTCGCCGGTGGTCTGCATCAGTCCCATCGACATCGCGCGGATGCGCGAGGGTGATTTCAGCGGGACCATTGGCGTGCCCTTGCCCTCGACCTGGGTGCGGTTCATGCGTGAAGACGGCGAGTTGGCGCAAGCGGGCGAGGAGGGCGAGTTGCAGGTGCGCGGTCCGCAGGTGATGAAAGGCTACTGGCAGCGGCCGGAGGAAACCGCCCGGGTGCTGGACCGGGCCGGCTGGCTGTCGACCGGTGATATCGGGGTGATGAACGAGCAGGGCTTCATTCGACTGGTGGACCGCAAGAAAGACATGATCCTGGTATCGGGCTTCAATGTGTACCCCAACGAGATCGAGGATGTGGTCACCCTGCACCCCGGCGTCGCCGAAGTGGCGGCCATCGGTGTCGCCGATCAGGTCACCGGGGAGCGGGTGAAGATCTTCGTGGTGCGCAAGGATCCGGCCTTGACCGAGGCCCAGCTGCTGGCGCATTGCCGTGAGTACCTGACGGGGTACAAGGTGCCACGGATTGTCGAGTTTCGCACCGAGGAGCTGCCCAAGACCACGGTGGGCAAAGTGCTACGCCGCGCGCTGCGTGACCATTTGTCTCCTTAATAGGCGCTTTGCGGTGAATTTCTTGTTATAAACACACTCCGATACGTCTTCATAGGACAGGCGCCAGAGCGCCTGTATGGGCGTATCGGACGTTTTTGCTGTCATTTCAGTTGCTGACTCGATAACTCGGCCTTAGACTGCCGCCCCTCGTAAATTGAGTGCCGGGTGGCGCTTGGAATGGACGGCGCCTTTCTGTGCATCCCCTCAGGTGTGCAGAACGCTCCCTAATTCGCCTTAATGCACGTATTTTCTATAGAGAAATCAATGACAAAGGAAAAGTTGCTGGCCATGCCGGCGGACGACTACATGAACGCCGAGCAACTGGCTTTCTTCACCGAGCTGTTGCAAGCGATGAAAGTCGAAACCCACGAGCGTATCGAGCAGAACCGTATTGCCATCGAGAGTCTCGATACCCCGGCTGACCCGGCTGACGCCGCTTCCGTTGAAGAAGAACGCACCTGGTTGGTGAACGCCATCGACCGCGACCAGCGCATGCTGCCGCAGTTGGAACAAGCACTGCTGCGCATCAACGACGACTCCTTCGGCTGGTGCGACGACAGCGGCGAGGCAATCGGCCTCAAGCGCCTGCTGATCAGCCCGACCACCAAGTACTGCATCGAGGCCCAGGAACGTCACGAGCAGATCGACAAGCATCAGCGCCAAGCCTGATTTGCCCGCCTGTAGAAACCGGCTTGCCGGCGATTCGCGGCGACGCGATGTTTGTGTCAAGCCGCGTATCGTTAATCGCCAGCAAGCCCGCCTCCACACTTGACCCACAGCAACTATTGTTGATTCAAACGCCCTACAACTAACGGACCATGGCTAATGGCCCCGTAGTGGCGTTTAATGGGAAAAAACAATTAGACGCTCACGGTGGGTAAGTACATGTCTGGAGAAGGAATTCTGCCTGGAGTCGGGTCGCACGCGGATGTGCCATCAAAACCGGCGTTGCGCTGGCTGACACCGTTGATACAGAGTGTGGGACTGGCGCTATTGTTGTCGGCCATGGCCTTTGCCGACTGGTCCCTGGGGGCTTGCCTGCCCCTGGCGCTATTACTGATCTGGCTGCCGCGCCTGCGGATGCGCCAGGCCCCGGCGTTATCCACACAGAGCAGCGGCGACGCCCTGGCGCAATTGACCCGCGACCTTTCCCATACCACCAGTCATAACGCCCTGTCCGCCGCCGGCGTGGCCTTTTCGGTCAAGCAACTGGCCGGTAAGGTGCAATCGCAGCTCAGTGCCGCCGCGCAGATTGTCGCCAGTGCCGAACGGGTGATCCATACCGAGCAGACCACCTCGCACCTGAGCCAGCAGGCCCTGGGCTCGGCCAGTGAGGCCCGTAGCAGCAGCGCCGAGGGGCATGCGGTACTGGCGGAGTCCATCGGCCGCATGCACCGGCTCAGCCAGCAGGCCAATCTCAGTCGCCAGACGATCGAGGCCCTGAGCCTGCGCAGCGAGGAAATCCAGCGGGTGACTCTGGTGATCCAGGCAATCGCCAGCCAGACCAACCTGCTGGCTCTTAACGCCGCAATCGAGGCGGCCCGCGCCGGCGAGCATGGCCGCGGTTTTGCCGTGGTGGCCGACGAAGTGCGTGGCCTGGCCGGGCGGACGGCCACTGCGACCGACGAGGTCGGGGTCATGGTGGCCGATATCCAGCAGCGTACCGCCCAGGTCGTCGAGCAGATTCGCCAACTGGCCCAGGACCTGGACGGTGGCGTGGAGCAAGTCGAGGATACCGGCCGGCACCTGGAGAACATCGCCAGTCTCGCTGCCAGCGTCGAAGCGCAGGTGGGCGAGATCGCCCGCGGTGCGCAGAGCAACCGCGAGCAACTGGATAGCCTGTTCGTGGCGGTGGAGCAGATGCGCGGCGACCTGACCGTCAGCGACCAGCAGACCCGCCATCTGAGCCAGGCGGCGATCCAGATGGAAGGGCAGGCCGAGACCATCAGCCAGCGGCTGGCCGAGGTCGGCCTGGATGATTACCACCAACGGGTCTACGACCTTGCCCGCGAAGGGGCCGCACAGATCGCCGCCCGTTTCGAGGCGGATATCGAGCAGAGCCGTATCAGCCTGGATGACCTGTTCGACCGCAGTTACCAGCCGATCGCCAACACTTCGCCGGCCAAATACCAGACGCGTTTCGATCGTTACACCGATCAGGTGCTGCCGGCGATTCAGGAACCGTTGCTGGCTCGCCATGAAGGCCTGGTGTTCGCCATCGCCTGTACGCCCCAGGGTTATGTGCCGACCCATAACCAGGCGTTTTGCCAGCCCCTGACGGGTAATCCGCAGCACGACACGCTGCACAACCGGACCAAGCGCAAATTCGATGACCGTACTGGGATCCGCTGTGGCAGCCACCAGCAGCCGCTGCTGTTGCAGACCTACACCCGCGACACGGGGGAGCTGATGCATGACCTGTCAGTGCCGATCATGCTCAAGGGCCGGCATTGGGGCGGACTGCGCCTGGGCTACAAACCGGAAAAGTAAGCGCGGAGGGAGTCCTTGTGAGCGGGCTTGCCAGCGATGAGGCCCTTGAGTCTTGCGCAGCCCCATCGGCCGCCATCGCTGCGCTGCGGCGTCCCGGCCAGCCGGCTCTCACAAGGATTCGCTGCTGGCCTCAGGCCGAAGTATCAATCATTCCGGCCGTCAGCTTTTCCGCCATGAACAGCGCGGTGCTGGTGCCGTTCAATGCGGCGCCGAGGGCGGCGACCTGGGCCTTGGCGGGCTGGACTGCGGCTTCGCGCGCCGACGCATTGGGGTGACGGGCGCTTTTGGTCGCGGCCAGCTGCGCATTGGCCCTGCGCAGTCTTTGCTGCAGTTGCTCGATCTGTGCGCGGAGTTTCTTGACCCGCTCTTTCGCCGCCTTGCCATTACCCGCCAGGCTGTCGCCCAGCAGATTCGACCCACTGTCATCACCCGGCAACGGGTTAGACGAAAGATGGTTGGTGAGACTGCCGCTGTCGTCGTTTGACGACAGCAGGAAGGCAGGCGGGATCAAGGAAGCATTCAAGTTGATCATCGGCGATACTCCTGGAATGACGCTTGCCAGCTTATCGACCGCAAGGCAGTGTTCTGTAGCCTCGCCCGGGTGCTTCTACAGGGTATTTGCGACAGACTGGACACAATCGAGTACTTTTTGTCTTGTAAGATGCTACCCGCAGGCAGTTTGATTGGCCCGAATGGCCTGACGTGTTCTAGAATCACTTCCAGTGCCCAGGGGCTGATTTCATCCAGGGCATTTTTTGCAACCTGCATGTCGGAAATTACTTTTTTTCAAGAAGGCCTTCCCTCGCAAATTCAGTTGCCGGTTTCCCTTGATCGGTGCAATGCGGTGTTTTCCTTCAAGCGCTGATGACACTTCGCAGAAGTCATGGGACCTTATATCCATTAGGCTTTCTGCGCACCGGTGAGCATCGCCAAACCGCGCGGGCAAACATCAGGGCTTTCTATTCGGTAACCGACGGCAGTGACCGAACGTTTTGTGTTGCCTGGCATTCGCCGGGCGGCTTCATTTTTCGAGTTTGAGGACTTTTCGTTGGCAGTCAGTAATCTGGATATGCATGCACTGTTTGTACTGGGTGATCTTCGGGCCAAGCTGGTCAAGCAGTTTCAATCGCGTTTCGTCTATATCACCGAACAAACCGCCGAAGGCATCTACATTGCCGAGATCGATACCGAAACCTCCCTGGTGGTCGATGACAAGCAGCGTCTGGAGCTGAAAGTCGGCGATCATTTTCGTGCCGCGGTATTGCCCAGCCGCGAAGGCGGCAAGTTGGACATCAAGTTCCGCGAGATCAAATTGACGGTCTATGGCCTGGGCGACTATGCCTATATCAGCGTGCCCGAAGGCTACGGCATCGTGTTCAAGGAAGGGCATGCCGTGGTGATGGTATTTGCCGCCCATGAACAGTTGCAGGGCGCCTTGAGCAAGACCCTCAAGGACGTGACCAAGAAGGCTGCCCGCTGGCGCAAGGGCGAACTGACGTTCAAGGCCAGCGAATAATGGATTCGAGCCGCGCCGAGTTCCACCGCCAGCATGCGCAGCAGGCCAGTGCCGAGGCCCGTCGGCTGTTCGATTGCAAGGCCGAGCTACAGGGCGCCTGGCTCAATTGGGTCGCGGCGCAGTTGTATACCTTGGGGCCTGCCGAGTATGTCAGCATGGTCCGACGCGAGTTGCAGCAGCTTCAGTCGCCAGGCTCTCAATGATCGTGGGTGCATCAATCCGGGAACCTCTACTACAGTTCAACTGACTGAATATTTCCGGGCTTTCGGATTTTTCGCCGATAGACGACCTGCGATTGAGGTAATTCCATGAAAGGTTTTCGCGCGCTGCTCGCCAGCGCCCTGGCCGTACTCTGTGTCTGCGTCCTGTCACTTCCGGTTCGGGCTGCTCCCCAGCCGATCCACTTTGCCGACCTGAACTGGGAAAGCGGCAGTCTGATTACCGACATCCTGCGCTATATCGTCGAAAAGGGTTACGGCCTGCCGACCGATATGCTGCCCGGCACCACTGTGACCCTGGAAACGGCCCTGGCCAAGAATGATATCCAGGTGATCGGCGAAGAGTGGGCCGGCCGCAGCCCGGTGTGGGTCAAGGCTGAAGCGGCGGGCGAGGTCGCGGCCATTGGCGATACGGTCAAGGGGGCCACCGAGGGTTGGTGGGTGCCCGAGTACGTGATCAAGGGCGATCCGGAGCGCGGCATCCAGCCCCTGGCGCCGGATCTGCACGGGGTCGCGGACCTGGAGCGTTACAAGGATGTCTTCCGCGACCCGGAGTCACCGGATAAAGGACGCTTTCTCAACAGTCCGATCGGCTGGACCTCGGAAATCGTCAACCAGCAGAAGCTCAAGGCCTATGGCCTGACCGACAGTTATGTGAATTTTCGCAGCGGCTCCGGGGCGGCGCTGGATGCAGAGATTACCTCGTCGATCCGGCGGGGCAAACCGATCCTGTTCTACTACTGGTCGCCGACGCCGCTGCTGGGCAAGTTCAAGCTGGTCCAACTGCAGGAGCCGGCCTTTGATGCCGAAGCCTGGAAGACCCTGACCGACCCGGAGAACCCCGACCCCAAGCCGAGTCGTTCCCTGGCCTCGAAGTTGAGCATTGGCGTCTCGACGCCGTTCAAGACGCAGTACCCGCAGGTGCTGGCATTTTTCGCCAAGGTCGACCTGCCGATTGATGTGTTGAACCAGGCGCTGGCGAAAATGAGCGAGGAGCGCCTGCCGCCACGCAAGGTGACAGAGGCTTTTCTCAAGGAGCACCCGGAGGTCTGGAAGGCCTGGCTGCCTGCGGATGTGGCCAACAAGGTCGCTGCCAGCCTCAAATAACATTCAATTTGAAAAGTGCAGATTGTCTGTGGATGCGGTGCTTTTGTGGCGCTGGAGTTTTTGCAGGCGTGGAGTTTTGGGTGGGGCTTTAGTGAGGTGGGGCTTTTGTAGGGTGGAGCTTTTGTGAGGGCTTTAGTGAGGTGGGGCTTTTGTGGGAGCGGAGCTTGCCCGCGAAGGCAGCCTTGAGGCTGCTAAAAGCTTCGCGGGCAAGCTCCGCTCCCACAGGTTCAGCATCCCACAGGTTCAGCATCCCACAGGTTCAGCATCCCACAGGTTCAGCATCCCACAGGTTCAGCATCCCACAGGTTCAGCATCCCACAGGTTCAGCATCCCACAGGTTCAGCATCCCACAGGTTTACAGCTCGCCGACGTCAACCCAGCGCTGTTCCTTGGCCGCTCGGCGAATCGTCGTCGCCAGACGTTCCACCTGCCAGGCCTCTTCGAAGTCGGTACCCGTCTGGCTGCGACCGGCCAGTGCCTCGATCAGTGCCTGGACTTCCAGGGTCTTGAGCTCGTTGTAACCCAACTGATGGCCGGCGGCGGGGCTGAACGCCGCGTAACGCGGTAGATGCGGCCCGGCCAGCAAGCGCTGAAAACCGTTCTGGCCGGCGCGGCAGAGTTGCAGTTCGTTCAGGCGCTCCTGGTCGAAGGCCAGGGTGCCCCGGGTGCCGCTGATCTCGAAGCTCAGATGGTTTTTGTAGCCGTGCTTGAGCCAACTGCTGCTGAAAGTGCCCCGGGCGCCGTTGGCGAAGCGCAGCAAGGCATGGACCTGGTCATCGACCGCAATCGCGCGGGTTTCCAGGCTGCCGGCACTGGCGGGACGCTGCGCATGGACAGTGCGGGTGTCGGCACACACGGCGGTGATATCGCCGAGCAGATAGCGAGCCATGGCCAGCAGATGGCTGCCCAGGTCGGCCAGGGCGCCGCCGGCATGCTGTGCTTCGCAACGCCAGGACCAGGGCGAGGCGGGGTCGGCCATGAAGTCCTCGCTGAACTCACCCTGGAAACCGACGATCTCCCCCAGTTCGCCGCTCTGGATCAACTCACGGGCCAGATCGATCATCGGGTTGTGCTGGTAGTTGTAACCCACGCGGGTGACCACGCCGGCCTGGCGGGCCGCGTCACGCATCCGTGTTGCCTGATCCAGGTCGACCGCCAGGGGTTTTTCGCAGTAGACCGCCTTGCCCGCCGCAAGGGCGGCCATCGCCATGGGGAAATGCAGGTGATTGGGCGTGGTGATGGCCACCACCCCGACTCGGGGATCGTCGATCAGCTGTTGCCAGTCGCCGTAGGCCTGCTCGAAACCCCAGGCCTGGGCACAGGATTCGGCACGCTGGGTGTTGGCGTCCGCCAGTGCCACCAGGCGCAGTTTCAGCGGCAGTTCGAATACGGCGCTGGCATTGTGAAATGCCAACGCGTGGGCACGGCCCATGAAGCCCGTGCCGATCAAGCCTATTCCCAACTCGTCCATCGGCGCACCTTCTGATTGTTATTTTCAGGAAGGGCTATTTATAGAATTTAAATTCAATAAATTCAATTGATGGAATATTTATTTCATGATCAGGACAGGAAGCCGCCGTCCACATTCAGCGCCACGCCAGTGGTGTAGCTGGAGGCATCGCTGGCCAGGTACAGCACGGCCCCGGCCATTTCGCTCGGCGCCGCGACGCGCTTGAGGGGAATCTGTTGCAGGGCGGTCTTGAGGATCGCTTCATTGCCGACCAGTGCCGAGGCGAACTTGGTGTCGGTCAGGCCCGGGAGCAGGGCGTTGCAACGGATACCGAACTGCGCGCATTCCTTGGCGAAGACCTTGGTCATGTTGATCACGGCGGCCTTGGTCACCGAGTAGATGCCCTGGAAGATGCCCGGGGAAATGCCATTGATCGAAGCCACGTTGATGATGCTGCCGCCACCGTGTTCACGCATCAGTTTGCCGGCTTCCACCGACATGAAGAAGTAGCCGCGGATATTCACGTCGACGGTTTTCTGGAACGCGCTGAGGTCGGTATCCAGCACGTTGCAGAACTGCGGGTTGGTGGCGGCGTTGTTGACCAGGATATCCAGGCGCCCGAATTGCTCGCGGATGCCGGCGAAGACCCGGTTGATCTGTTCCATTTCGCCGATATGGCAAGCGATGGCGGTGGCTTTGCCGCCGTCGGCGATAATGGCATCGGCCACGTGCTGGCAGCCTTCGAGCTTGCGGCTCGAGACGATGACATGGGCGCCTTGCTGGGCCAGCAGCTTGGCAATGGCCTCGCCGATACCACGGCTGGCCCCGGAAACAAAGGCGATCTTGCCGTCGAGGTCGAACAACTGGGTCTTGGACATGGTGGTTTTCCTTGTTGTTAGCGCGATCAGAGGCTGGACGACTGGATGACTTTCAGGCTCATCTGCTCCAGCAGCTTGTTCATGTGAATGAACTGCGCGAAGCGTTTGTCCTGGGTCTGGCCGTGGAAGAAGCGGTAGTAGATCTGCTGCACGATGCCGGCCAGACGGAACAGGCCGTAGGTGTAGTAGAAGTCGAAATTGTCGATGGCGATGCCTGAGCGTTCGGCGTAGTAGTCGACGAATTGGCGGCGGGTCAGCATGCCGGGGGCGTGGCTCGGCTGGCGGCGCATCAATTGCACCGGCGCCGGGTCGCCGGCTTCGATCCAGTAGGCCAGGGTATTGCCCAGGTCCATCAGAGGATTGCCGATGGTGGTCAGCTCCCAGTCGAGCACGCCGATGATCTGCATCGGGTTGTGGGGGTCGAGGATCACATTGTCGAAACGATAGTCGTTGTGCACGATGCTCGACGTCGGATGGTCGGCGGGCATCTTGTCGTTGAGCCAGGCACGGACAGCTTCCCAACTGGGTGCGTCGGGGGTCAGGGCTTTTTCATAACGCTCGCTCCAGCCACGGATCTGCCGTTCGACGTAGCCTTCGGGCTTGCCGAGGTCAGCCAGGCCGCAGGCGGCGTAGTCGACCTGATGCAGTTCCACCAGCCGGTCGATGAAGCTCTTGCACAGGGTTTCGGTCTGCGCGGCATCCAGGCCCAGTTCCGGTGGCAGATCGGAACGCAGGATAATGCCCTCGACCCGCTGCATCACATAGAACTCGGCACCGATCACCGATTCGTCGGTGCAGTGCACGTAGGCCTTGGGGCAATACGGGAAACCGTCCTTGAGCTGGTTGAGGATACGGAACTCGCGGCCCATGTCATGGGCCGACTTGGCTTTGTGACCGAACGGTGGCCGGCGCAGGACAAACTCCTGTTCCGGGTAGCGGATCAGATAGGTCAGGTTCGAGGCGCCGCCGGGGAACTGGCTGATATCCGGCAGACCGTGCAGGCCCGGAATATGTGCCTTGAGGTACGGATCGATCAAATCGACATCCAGCTCTTCGCCGGCGCGGATACGGGTGGACTGGTCAGTAAGCGGCATGCTTATCCCTTCTGCTTATTCTGGAGGCCAGAGATTATTGACTAATCTAATGCTCGCCCTGTCTGCCTACAAGCGCGGTCTGCTGTTATTGGCCGGGGTGTTGCAGGATGATCAGCGGGCCTGATGTGCCAGCGTAGAGGGGAGGCGTTGCTTGGCAAGAATGGGGGAATGGAGGTGTGCGGTGCTGTTCACTCAAGAACATTCACGCTGAAAAGCGCCGGATAACCTTGTGGGAGCGGAGCTTGTTCGCGAAGAGGCCCTTACGGCCGTCAAAAGCTTCGCGGGCAAGCTCCGCTCCCACAATCAGGCGCGGCTGTTGCTGCAGTATCTTGCGGGCCTGGATCAGCTCGGGAACAGCTCGCTCAGCTTCATCGACAGCATCATGTCGCCTTCGACCTTCAGTTTGCCGCTCATGAATGCCTGCATGCCGTCGGTGTCCCCGCTGACGATGCCTTTCATGGTCTCGCCGTCAGTGACCAGGGTCACGTTGGCTTCCGGGTTTTCGCCTTCCTTCAGTTCGCAGGCGCCATCCTTGACGATCAGCGAAAAGTGTTGGGTTTCATCGATGCGGAAACCGAAGATCACGTCCAGACCGGTAGCGGCGGCTGGGTTGAACTTGGCTTTCATTGCTTCTACGACGTGGGCTACAGAGGTCATGGTTCGATCCTTTTATGGGTAAATACGGCGACGACCCCACAAGGGTCACGGTTGGCCGGAACTTATCGGAAAGTGATCAGCTCCGGGGCCTTCAGCAGTTGCAGGTGCGCTTGACTGTTGAAGGAGGCCAGGGCCACTTCGCGACCGCGGAACTTCAGCAGGTTGAGCGAAGTGTTGACGATCTGCCAGTTCAGCTCGAAGGCTTCCCTGGCCGGAATTCGGGTGATCAGGTGGAGCAGGGCGGTGATGGTCCCGCCGGAAGTGAACACGGCGATTTTCTGGCTGTTGTCGGCCTGCTCGAGAATCCGCCGCAGTCCGCCTTCGACCCGGGCGACAAACCCGAGCCAGCTTTCCAACTCGGGGGTGTCATGATTGCCACCGAGCCAGCGCTCGATGATCAAGGCGAACAGGCGCTGGAACTCGCCGCGGTTTTGCGCGGCATTGCGCAGGATGTGCAGGGCTTCGGGTTCGTCCGGCAGCAGGCTGGGCAATAGCGCGCGGATCACCGCGTCGGCATCGAACTCGTTGAAGGCGGCATCGGTTTCCAGGGATGGGACCCGCAGGCCGGCGGCGGCGCACTGCCCCAGGGCGGTGAGCGCGGTATCCCGCTGGCGGCGCAGATCGCCGGCCAGGCAACGGTCGAAGCTCAGGCCCAGGTCGGCCAGGTGCAGGCCGAGGACCTCGGCCTGCCGAATACCGATCGGCGAAAGCACGTCGTAGTCGTCCGCACCGAAGGAGGCCTGGCCATGTCGAATCAGATAGATGCTGCCCACGTCCGCGTCATCCCGGTACGTTGAAGGTCTGGCGAGGTTATGGGGATGGTGGAAGCCTGTCAATAAAAAAACATACGCTCGTTTGAAATGTTTGTTAGAGAAACAATTCAGGCGGTGCCACAACTGGTCGCAAGGTCGCCCCGACGGTATGCTTGATCGGTAGTGAGTCCCCACAGCCGGGGGCCGCCTGGTTTTGTAAGGAGTCACCGTGGAGTTTGTCGCCGAGTACGCAAGTTTTCTGGCTAAAACCGTTACCCTGGTTATTGCGATCGTCGTGGTTCTGGTGACCGCGGCCACGCTGCGCAGCAAAGGCCGACGCCGGTCGGCGGGGCAGTTGCAGGTCAGCAAGCTCAACGATTTCTACAAGAGCCTGCGTGAGCGTCTGGAACAGAGCGTGCTCGACAAGGAGCAGCTCAAGTCCTTGCGCAAGCAGCAGGCCAAGAGCGAGAAAAAACACAAGAAGCAGCCGGAGAGCAAACCACGGGTATTCGTGCTGGATTTCGACGGCGATATCAAGGCTTCGGCCACTGAAAGCCTGCGCCATGAGATTACCGCGGTACTCAGCCTGGCCACGCCCAAGGATGAAGTGGTGTTGCGCCTGGAAAGCGGCGGCGGCATGGTTCATAGCTATGGCCTGGCCTCCTCGCAATTGGCGCGTCTCCGTCAGGCCGGCGTACCGCTGACCATCTGCATCGACAAGGTGGCGGCCAGTGGTGGTTACATGATGGCCTGCATCGGCGACAAGATCATCAGCGCACCTTTTGCCTTTCTCGGTTCCATTGGCGTAGTGGCGCAGTTGCCCAACGTCAACAAATTGCTGAGGAAGCACGATATCGATTTCGAAGTGCTGACCGCGGGCGAGTACAAACGCACATTGACCGTGTTTGGCGAGAACACCGAAAAAGGTCGTGAGAAGTTTCAGCAGGATCTGGATATCACCCATCGCCTGTTCAAGAATTTTGTCTCGCAATATCGCCCGCAACTGGCCATTGATGAGGTGGCCACCGGCGAAGTCTGGTTGGGGGTCGCGGCCCTGGACAAACAGCTGGTGGACGAACTGAAGACCAGTGATGAATACCTGGCCGAACGGGCAAAAAATGCCGAGTTGTTCCACCTGCATTATGCCGAGCGCAAAAGCCTGCAGGAGCGTGTCGGACTGGCCGCCAGCAGCTCGTTGGATCGCGTGCTGCTCAACTGGTGGAGCCGCTTGACCCAACAACGTTTCTGGTAAATCTCCCTGCTGATGGCGGCTGTCGGCATTCGCCGACGGACGCCGTCGCACCAGCTATAAATACGCCCCTCCCTTGTCAGGTGATCAATACGCTGAATCCTCTAATGGATGTCCGGGTTGATTGCCATGGAAGCACTGAAAAGCATTGTTGAAAGTCCCGCGCCCGCTGAGGCGGGGATTCATTTTGGTACGGTCAGGGAGAAAATTCCGGGTTGGCTGTACAAGGCCCCTCCGGAGATGCGCCTGCTACTGCGTGAGCATCTATTGGCGTTGGAGGCGTCGAAACATCAAGTTCGGCGGATTCTGGCGCAGTTGCAGGACATTCAGGGGTTCTGCATGCCACGGTTGGCTCGGGCGCTGGAAAAAAACCTGAATGGCGACCTGGATCTGCAGCATGTGCGGTTTGTCAGAGTCGACGCGACTTACCTGTCGAGTATTTTCGAAGACAAGCTCTACACCTTTGTTCATACACAAACCCTGCTGGAAGCCGCCCTGCAGAACTTCGAGGCCAGCGAGGCTGAGAGGGGGGGGCTGAAGGGCAAGGCAATGGTCCAGTTTCCCGGCCGAACTCCTGGCATCAACGCGACACTGGCTCCCGAAACCTTTGCCGGACTCTGTCGAGCACTGGATCTGGGCGCCTTGTATCAGGCACATATCGACAGTGTCTTCAACTCCTCCAGTCAATTGCCCGGCCATCCATCATCGGTCAAAGAATGCTTTGTCGACTATGACAAACACGCGCTGGCGGTGGCCGCCGATATCGCTTACATGAAAGGGGATATCACCCTGCCAACCTATGATCTGCTGCTGGAGTTGGTCAAGGGCAAGGTTCGGCCGAAACTCTCGGGAGAAGAGGTTCATTGCAGCCGAATGAGCATGTTCGATATCGAGTTGAACGGTTGGTTGGTCATCGGGGCAAAACTGGCGGAAGGCTCGGATTCGCCCTGCATTGCCTATATTCCCGCGGATCCGCGCAGGCCATTGGCTCGATACAGCAGCTATACCTTCTTCGAACATGACTTGACCCTGAAACTGCGGGAGCTGTCCTACCAGCAGTTTTTCAGTCGTTTCGTCCCCGAGGAACACCGGCTGCGTTTTTTTCGTACCCTCAAATCCAGGTTGTCGTCCCTGGATCGAAAGTGGCCGCCCGTGCCGTCGATCTTCCAATATATTCCGTCAAGCGAAGTGCCCATCAACGGCAACCTGTTCGAGAGTTTTCATCAGCAGCGCTATCTCCATATCAAGGCGCACGCACGGCAACTGGCGGTGCCTACGGCTGATGTCGATGCGCGGGTGCGCCAGGCGCGTCTGGATGCTTACCGCGAAGCCGGGCTGACGCTGCTGGCGCTGGCCTTGTCGTTCGTGCCGGTGGTCGGCGAAGTCATCCTGGCGGCGGCGGTGGTGCAATTGGTCGGGGAGGTCTACGACGGCTTGCAGGCCTGGCAACTCGGCGACAAGCGCGAGGCCCTCGACTATCTGATGGATGTGGCTGAAAGCGTCGCCGAGCTCGCGGCCGGGGCCGCGGCGATGGCCAGCGGCAAGGTGCTGCTGCGCGCCCTGAAAGCCCCAGCCTCGGTTGATGCCCTGATCCCCGTCGAAGGGCCCGGGGGCCAGCGCCGTTTGTGGAAGGTCGATCTGGGCCCCTATGAGCGTGATATCCGCCTGCCGGATGAGCTGGAGGCCAATGAAATCGGGCTCTACCCATTCGAGGGCAACACCTATCTACTGCTCGATGGAAAGCGCTATGCCGTGAGCTACGACAGCCGCCGCCTGCAATGGCAGATTGATCCTCCGGCGGGTGCGCTGTTTCACGCGCCACCCCTCAGGCACAACGGCCTGGGCAGCTGGAAAACGGTCTACGAGCAGGTGGCGCAGTGGCCCGCGGAGCAACTGTTCCGGCATATGGGCCAACCCGTGGCGGAGTTCGGCGAGCGGATGCGACAGCATATCCGCCAGCTCGGTGGAGCCCAGGAGAGTGCCTTGCGCCAGGCCCTGGTGGACAATCAGCCGCCGCCCGCGTTGTTGCTCGATACCCTCAAGCGGTTCAGGATCGACCAGACCATCAACCACTTCATCGACGAGGTGCCGGGCCCCGCGTCACGCGCCCTGGAGCAGGGTGATCTGCGCCTGCGGTTGCTGACGACGCTGCCCGGTTGGCCGGATAACCGTGTTATCCAGGTACTCAATGCCTTGGGGGAGGTAATGGAGGAATACGGCCAGCGTACCTCCGAGCAGTTTTCATCGCTGCAACTCATCGAATCGCAGCTCAGAAACGCTGATCTGCTCAAGTTGTCGCTGAACATGTTGAGCGAGTCCGAACGCAACGCATTGTTGGGGGTGAGCCTGGCTGACGAGGGTAAGCGCGTTCAGTTGTTGGCTCGGAAACTCCGGCAATCGGCCTCGGAGCGAAAACAATGGTTGTTCGACACGCTGTATGCGGCCAGCGAGAAGACTGACGATGACCGGGTGAAGCGCATGCTCAAGGTGTACCCCGGCCTGCCGAAAAGTGTCGCCGAGGAGTTGATTGCCCATGGCAGCAGCGCCGAACTCGAACTCTTGAGTGAGCAGGTGCCGCTACGCTTCTCGGAAGAAATCCGCTGGTACCTCAAACAGCTGAAACTCAACCGTGTTTGTGAAAGCTGGTATTTATCCGCACAAGAGGGCGGGCAGGGGGATCGGCTGGTGCTGCATACCCTTGGGCAGTTGCCGGACTGGCCATCCACGGGGTTGCGCATCGAGCTGCGCAAGCAGCGGTTTCTCAGCCCGGCGATCGAAGCGGTGGGGGCTCCGGACTCCGCCACGCTGCGGGTACTGCTCAAGGAGGGGCGACGCTACAACGCGTTCAATCAAGCAGGAGCGCGCTTGGGTGGCGCGGATAACATTTTTGATGCGCTGGTTGACGTGTTGCCGACGCTCGGTAACCGTGAGCTGGGGGGGCGCTCCACCGAGCCCGGTGCCTGGCTGAAGGCGCGGATCGTCGAGCGGATTGTCCAGGATCCCTACGCCGCCCAGGACGTCCTGGGCCTGGCCCCCCTGAACCGCCGGTTCAAACCACCCATGCGCCTGGCTTCGGGGCGGACGGGCTATCCGCTGAGCGATGGCGCACGGGACATTGGCTATACCGAACGACTGACCCGGCGAGCGCGCCAGCTGTATCCGGGCTTTTCCCCCGCGGAGGTGAGTGGTTTTCTCGCTTCGCTCAATCTTTCCGAGCCGGCCTGCCTGGTGGAGCTCGAACGCCTGCGGGAAGAATATGAGAGCTTGTCCGCGACGCTGGACCATTGGGCGCAACGCCAGACCTGGCGAAGGGTGCGTGGCACCTTGCAGGTGGCCCCGGTCGCCCCCGACAACAAACAGCGGGTGGTGGATGCGATCCTCGCCTGCTGGAGAAAACAATCCAATCGCAACCTGTTGGGTGGCAAGTACTTCTACGAGCTGGACTTGCTCGGTATGCGCGTCGGCGACCTGCCACCGATCCGCGCCGATTTCAGCCATGTCGGCTTTCTGTTCATGAACGACATGGCGGTGGCCAGCACCGAGGTTTCGTTCCTGGCCCACTTCAAGCAACTACGCTGGTTGTCCCTGGGCTTCAACCACTTGAGCAGCCTGCCAGCAGAGCTTGGGCAGATGTTCGAACTGATGCATCTGCACCTGCCCGGCAACCAGATCGTGATGAATGCCCAGGCCTCCAGGGTGCTGACCCGGCTGACCCGGCTCAAGTTCCTGAATTTATCGGATAACCCGCTGTTCCTGCCGCCGGATGTCAGCCGGATGAACGATCTTGAGCATCTGCTGCTGCGCCATACCAACATTGATCGCTGGCCGGAGGGGGTGTCGGGGCTGCGTAACCTGCAGCGGGTGGACCTGCGCAACAACCGGATCTCGACGATTCCCGAGTTGGTCTACAGCGGGCCTCCCAGTATCAACCGAGTCACCCACCTGCACGACAATCCGATGCTGTCCGCCGAGGGCGTGCGGCGACTGCAGCACTACGAGCGGGAAACCGGGATCAACTTCGGCATCGATACACAGAGCCGGCGACGGCTTCACGCGCCACGCCGAACGGAGTCGCTGCAGGAGTGCGATCACTGGATCGAGGTTATCCCCACCGAGCAGCGAGCGCAGAAAGAGCAGCAATGGAAACTGTTGTATCACCAGCAAGGCTCCGAGGATTTTTTCAAGCTGCTGGGGGACCTGAGTGTCACCGCCGAGTACCGCGAGGCTCGCTCGGACTTGAGCTCACGGGTCTGGGAGGTACTGGATGCTGCCAGCCGATACAAGGATCTGCGCGAAGAGCTGTTTGTCTCGGCGTCCCATCCGCAGACCTGCTCCGATGGCGCGGAACTGATCTTCAGTGACATGGAGGTCAAGGTTCTGGTCAATCGGGCCAAGTCAATGGCTGCGGACACGGCGACCACCACTGAACTTAGCCTGCTGAAGCTGACCCGCGGACTGTGGCGTCTCGATGAGGTCGAGGCCCTGGCGCAGAAAGATATCGGCGCACGGCTGAAGCTGCTCAATGTGCCGCGAGTCGACCCGGTGGAGGTCAGGCTGGCCTATCGCATCGGTCTGACCGAACGCCTGCAGTTACCGGGACAGCCCCGGCACATGACGTTCAGTGAGTTGGCCCGGGTGACACAGGCGCATCTGGATACGGCTTATGCCAAGGTGATTGCCCGGGAGAAGACCTCGGCATACCCACAGGCCCTGGCTCGCCGTGAGTTCTGGGCCAGCTTTCTGAAGGACAGCTATCCCGCGCGCTTCAAGGCAATCGACGCGCAGCATCAAGCTGTCGTGTCTTCATTGGACGCCCAGCGTACCAGTAGCCGTGATCCGCATTGGCATGAGTTCATCGATATCGAGCTGGAAGCGCAGATGGGGGATCAGCTCAAGGATTGGCGGGAGGCGCAGACACGCGAGCTTGAGGCCTTGACCCGAGAGATACTGGAAAGAATCCCAGAGGAGGAACTGGGGCTCTGAGCCGAGGTCCGGGCGCGCGATGCGCCCGGACCGGCGGGATTCAGCGGCGACGGAACAGCGGCAGCGGTTCGTCGGTGGCGGCCTGGTAGGACACCGAGAAGTCCTTGAGGCTTTCCAGGGCTTCGTAGGGGTCCTTGTCCGCACGCAGGGCGTAGGCGTCGAAACCACAGCGGTGCAGGTAGAACAACTGGTCGCGCAGTACATCGCCAATTGCCCGCAGTTCGCCCTTGTAACCGTAACGGTCACGCAGCAGGCGGGCATTGGAGTAGTTGCGACCGTCGGTGAAGGCCGGGAAATTCAGAGCGATGACCTGAAAGTGCTGCACATCATCGCCGATTTCCTCGGCTTCTTCATCGGCGTCCAGCCATACGCCGAGGCCGCCGTCACGAGCCTTGAGGGCATGGGCGTGCTCACGCCACAGGGCCAACGGTACGATCAGGTCGTCGCAGTTGGAGATACCATCGAAGGACGCGTCCTTGGGCAGCAGGTGCCAGGTCTCGTCGATAACGGCGTTGTTCTTAATGATTCGCTGCATAGACGCGCTCCTTGAAGGGGTCGATACCGATACGCTGGTAAGTGTCGATGAAGCGTTCGTCTTCGGTACGTTTTTCCACGTAGACGTCGATCAGTTTCTCGATCACATCGGGCATGGCGTCCTGGGCGAAGGACGGGCCGAGGATCTTGCCCAGGCTGGCGTCACGGCTGGCGCTGCCACCGAGGGACACCTGATAGAACTCTTCGCCTTTCTTGTCTACCCCGAGAATACCGATATGGCCGACGTGGTGATGGCCGCAGGCGTTCATGCAACCGGAAATGTTCAGGTCCAGCTCGCCGATATCGAACAGGTAGTCGAGATCGTCGAAGCGGCGCTGGATCGACTCGGCGATCGGGATCGACTTGGCGTTGGCCAGGGAACAGAAGTCACCGCCCGGGCAGCAGATGATGTCGGTCAGCAAGCCGATGTTCGGCGTGGCGAACCCGTTCTCGCGCAGTTCGCCCCACAGCGTGAACAGCTGGCTCTGTTCCACGTCGGCGAGAATGATGTTCTGCTCGTGGGACGTGCGCAGCTGGCCGAAGCTGTAGCGATCGGCCAGGTCGGCGATGGCATCGAACTGCTTGTCGGTCACGTCGCCAGGGGCTACGCCGGTGGGTTTGAGGGACAAGGTCACGGCCACGTAGCCGGGCTTTTTGTGGGTCAGGGTGTTACGGGTCCGCCAGCGGGCGAAGCCTGGGTGCTGCTGGTCCAGTTCGGTCAGTTCGGCGACCTGGTTGCTCAGCACTTTATAGTCCGGATCGACGAAGTGCTTGGCGACGCGCTGGACTTCGGCCTCGGTGAGGGTGGTCTGGCCTCCGCGCAGGTGGACCATTTCCGCGTCGACTTTCTCGGCGAAGACTTCCGGGGTCAAGGCCTTGACCAGGATCTTGATCCGCGCCTTGTACTTGTTGTCACGACGGCCGTAGCGGTTGTAGACCCGCAGGATGGCATCGAGGTAGCTCAACAGGTCCTGCCACGGCAGGAACTCGTTGATAAAGGCGCCGACCACCGGGGTCCGGCCCAGGCCACCACCGACCAGGACCCGGAAGCCCAGTTCGCCGGCGGCGTTATGCACCGGCTCCAGGCCGATGTCGTGGACTTCGATGGCCGCGCGGTCGGAGGTCGAACCATTGATCGCGATCTTGAACTTGCGCGGCAGATAGGCGAATTCCGGGTGGAAGGTGGTCCACTGACGGACGATCTCGCACCATGGGCGCGGATCGACCAACTCGTCGGCGGCCACGCCGGCGAACTGGTCGGTGGTGACGTTGCGCAGGCAGTTGCCGCTGGTCTGGATCGCGTGCATCTGCACGGTGGCCAGCTCGGCGAGAATCTCCGGCACGTCTTCCAGCGCCGGCCAGTTGAACTGGATGTTCTGCCGGGTACTGACGTGGGCGTAGCCCTTGTCATAGTCGCGGGCGATCCGCGCCATCATTCGCGCCTGGCGCGAAGTCAGCTGGCCATAAGGTACGGCCACCCGCAGCATCGGGGCGAAACGCTGGACGTACAGGCCATTTTGCAAGCGCAGTGGGCGGAACTCTTCTTCGCTCAGCTCACCTGCCAGATAGCGTCGGGTCTGATCACGGAACTGCTTGACGCGGTCCTCGATGATCCGCTGATCGTACTCGTCGTATACGTACATATAGATCCTGTTCTCAGGCTTCATAAATACCCCGGGTGCCTTAGGCACCCGGCGTATCTCAACAATTCTGCGCGCACGGCCGCGCACTCCTGACGGAGCCGGCGCACGATAGCAGTTTGCAGTTATGCGTAAAAGTGATGTTTGAGTATATGCACAGAACCAAAACGACTAACGTGCGTCGACGAGCCATAACCCTGTTTGTGGTATGGGCAAATCTCTACTTAACTATCAGCGAGTTTGCAGCAATCACCGATAAAACCGACAAGAGGCGATGCGATGAGCAATCCAGTCAAAGCAAGGAAAAGCGACAGCACGGTCGATGCCTGGGCGATCCTGTTCCTGATCATCCTGGTGGTGGCCACCGCTGTATTCTGGGTCAGTCACAAGTAAGACAGGCAACCTGCCATCACTCTGATGCACAATCTGCCGTAACGGCAGGGGCGAGCTTGCTCGTCCCTGCATTCCAGAGGAGGACGCTCGGTCGAGTCCGAAGTCGTTCTTGATTGCGAAAACTGTCGGAAAGTTTCGACAACTTCGCAAAAGGGGAACAGGCATTTTGCCTGTATCATACGCCGCTATTTTCCGGGGCGCTGACATGCTGAAGACTCTCTGCAAGGTGCTGCTGATCCTGAGCTTGCCGTTCTGGACGATGGCCCAGGCGACGACTGTGGTGTTTCTCAATCCTGGTTATTCCACGGAGCCATTCTGGGTCAGTTATGCCCACTTCATGCAGGCGGCCGCACGCAACCTTGGTATGGAGCTGGAGGTGCGCTATGGCGAGCGCAACCCGCAAACCAGTATTGTCCAGGCATATGAGGTTCTGCAGGGCGCGCATCGGCCCGATTACCTGGTGTTCGTCAATGAACAGTCCGTGGCCCCGCAAATCCTGCGGATGGCCGAGGGGCGAGGGGTGAAACTGTTTATTGTCAACAACCGGCTGACGGCGGAACAGAGCGAGCGGCTCGGCGACATGCCGGAACTGCTGGGTAGCATGGTGCAGAACGACGAACAGGGCGGCTACCTGATGCTCAAGGAACTGGTCCGGCAACGCCTGTTGCAGGCGCCCGGCCAGCCCATTGACCTGCTGGCCTTTGCCGGGATGAAGCTCACTCCGGCCTCACAGCTGCGCGAGCAAGGCCTGCGTCGGGCGCTGGCGGAGTTCCCGCAGGTTCATTTGCGGCAGTTGGTCTACGGTGAGTGGAGTCGCGAGCGCGCCTTCGATCAGGCCCAGCAGATGATTCGGCGCTATCCGCAGACATCACTGGTCTGGGCTGCCAACGATGAAATGGCCCTGGGGGCCATGGCCGCCTTCGAAAAGGCCGGGCGCCGACCGGGACAGGACGTCCTGTTCAGTGCCGTCAACAGCTCCCCGGAGATTCTCCAGGCGCGTATCGACGGGCGCTTGAGCGTGCTGGTGGCCGGGCATTTCGCCCTGGGCGGCTGGGCAATGGTGTTGCTGCATGACCATGCCGGCGGCATCGACTTCACTCGCTACGGTGGTCGCGAGCGGCAGATCCCGGCGCTGGAACTGATCGACAAGAGCCAGGCCGGGAAGCTGCTGAGGTACAGTGCCAGCGAGGATTACCACGTTAACTTCAAGGCCCTGAGTGCCAAGGGCAAGCCGGACAGCTACCGCTATCCGTTCTCCCTGAAAACCGTGCTGCCTTGAGTTCAGCGTCCCGATAAGGTTTCAGGGCTATGCCCGGATTGGGGGGTGAGCGCTGGGGGAGGCCGGGGTTATGGCGTTCAACGATCAGCGTTATTCCAAACAGACCTGAATAACTAGCATTTCTGCTAGTGGGCAATCCCGTTCGGACTGGACAATGCCCCCATATTGCTGTTTCGGTTCGAAAATAGATCGGAGTCACACGTTGCGGGCGTGTTTCTACACACCCGCAAAATGCAGCACCAACTTGACGATACCGTAAAGCGTCAAGCCGAAGACCGCCGTGAACAGGATGCCTATGATCAGGAAGTGGCTCGGCTTGCCATGGGTAAAGTCACGGGCACGGTTTTTCCCGCTTTGTACACCAAAGGCCGCCGCCATCACGCTGTGCAGCATTTGCCAGAAGGTTGGCGGTTTATTGTCGATCGGGTCGTCCATGATGCCCTCCACATACAAGGTTGTCTGTGGAGAGCATAGACAATGGATCAGTTGTCGTAGCCCAGGTTCGGCGCCAGCCAGCGTTCACTGACGCTCAGCTCCTGGCCCTTGCGCGCGGTGTAGCTTTGCACCTGGTCCTTGTCGACTTTGCCGACAGCGAAATACTGCGCCTGCGGATGGGCGAAGTACCAGCCGCTGACCGCCGCCGCCGGGAACATCGCGTAGTGCTCGGTGAGGAATACGCCGCTGTCGCCGGCCTTGCCTTCGCTGGCCGCCGGGTCGAGCAGGGCGAACAGCGTGCCTTTCTCGGTGTGGTCGGGGCAGGCCGGGTAGCCGGGCGCCGGACGAATGCCGCTGTATTGCTCCTTGATCAATGCGTCGTTGTCCAGTTGTTCATCCTTGGCGTAACCCCAGTAGTTCTTCCGCACCTGTTGGTGCAGCCACTCGGCGCAGGCTTCGGCCAGGCGGTCGGCGAGAGCCTTGACCATGATCGAGTTGTAGTCGTCGCCCTTGTCCTGGTAGGCCTTGGCGACTTCTTCGGCGCCGATCCCGGCGGTGGTGATAAAACCGCCCACGTAGTCGGTGATGCCACTGTCCTTCGGCGCGACGAAGTCGGCCAGGGAGAAGTTCGGCTTGCCGTCGGTCTTGATGATCTGCTGGCGCAAGTGATGCAGCCTGGCCAGCGGCTTGCCGTCCGCGCCATAGACTTCCAGGTCATCGTCGTGCACCTGGTTGGCCGGCCAGAAACCGAACACCGCGCGGGCGCTGATCAGCTTCTCGTCGATCAGCTTGTCGAGCATTTCCCGGGCATCGGCATACAGGGCGGTCGCGGCTTCGCCGACCACTTCGTCTTCGAGAATGCGCGGGAATTTGCCGGCCAGGTCCCAGGAGATGAAGAACGGGGTCCAGTCGATGTATTCGGCCAGGACCCGGAGGTCGATATTGTCCAGCACCTTGGTGCCGGTGAAGGTCGGTTTGACCGGCTGGTAGGTGCTCCAGTCGAACTGCGGCTTCTTGGCGATGGCCGCCGGGTAGCTCAGGCGTTCGGTACGGGCGCTGCGGTTGGCCGTGCGCTCGCGGACTTCGACGTACTCGGCACGGGTCCGCTCGACGAAGCCGGGCTTGAGCTCCTTGGACAGCAACTGGGTCGCCACGCCCACGGCACGGGAGGCGTCGGTGACGTAGACCACGGCGTCGTTGCTGTAGCGCGGTTCGATCTTCACCGCGGTGTGGGCCTTGGAGGTGGTCGCGCCGCCGATCATCAGCGGCAGGTGGAAGTCCTGGCGCTGCATTTCCCGGGCGACATGGACCATTTCATCCAGCGACGGGGTGATCAGCCCGGACAGACCGATGATGTCGCACTTCTGCTCCTTGGCCACCTGCAGGATCTTTTCCGCCGGGACCATTACGCCAAGGTCGACGATGTCGTAGCCATTGCACCCCAGGACCACGCCAACGATGTTTTTGCCGATATCGTGGACGTCGCCTTTGACCGTGGCCATGAGGATCTTGCCCTTGGCTTGCGGCTTGTCGCCTTTTTCCAGTTCGATGAAGGGGATCAGGTGGGCTACGGCCTGTTTCATCACCCGGGCGGATTTCACCACCTGAGGCAGGAACATTTTCCCGGCGCCGAACAGGTCGCCGACGATGTTCATGCCGGACATCAGCGGGCCTTCGATCACTTCGATCGGGCGGGCGAAGGACTGACGCGACTCTTCGGTGTCTTCAACGATGTGCGTGGTGATGCCCTTGACCAGCGCATGCTCCAGGCGTTTGTTGACCGGCCAGCCGCGCCATTCCTCGGTCTCGGCTTCCTTGACGCTGCCGTCGCCCTTGTACTTGTCGGCGATGGCGAGGAGGGCGTCGGTGCCTTCCGGGGTGCGGTTGAGGATCACGTCCTCGACAGCGTCACGCAGTTCCGCCGGGATCTGGTCGTAGATCTCCAGTTGCCCGGCGTTGACGATCCCCATGGTCAGGCCGTTGCGGATCGCATGCAGCAGGAACACCGAGTGGATCGCCTCGCGCACCGGGTTGTTGCCGCGGAACGAGAACGACACGTTGGACACGCCGCCGCTGGTCAGCGCATAGGGCAGTTCGTCACGGATATAGGCGCAGGCATTGATGAAGTCTACGGCGTAGTTGTTGTGTTCCTCGATACCGGTGGCAACGGCAAAGATGTTCGGGTCGAAGATGATATCTTCCGGCGCAAAGCCGACTTCGTTCACCAGGATGTCGTAGGAGCGTCTGCAGATTTCCTTCTTGCGCGCTTCGGTATCGGCCTGGCCGGCCTCGTCGAAGGCCATCACCACTACGGCTGCGCCGTAGCGCTTGCACAGTTTGGCGTGGTGAATGAACTGCTCGACACCTTCCTTCATGCTGATGGAGTTGACGATGCCCTTGCCCTGGATGCACTTGAGGCCGGCTTCGATCACTTCCCACTTGGAGGAGTCGATCATGATCGGTACGCGGGAGATATCCGGTTCACCGGCGATCAGGTTGAGGAAGGTGACCATGGCCTTCTTCGAGTCGAGCATGCCCTCATCCATGTTGATGTCGATCACCTGGGCACCGGCTTCCACCTGCTGCAGGGCGACTTCAAGGGCTTCGGTGTAGTTGTCTTCGCGGATCAGCCGGGCGAACCTGGCGGAGCCGGTGATGTTGGTCCGCTCGCCGACGTTGACGAACAACGACTGGCGATCGATGGTGAAAGGTTCCAGGCCCGACAGGCGACAGGCTTTCGGGATGTCCGGAATGGCCCGTGGTGCGTAACCGGCAACCGCCTTGGCGATGGCGCCGATATGGCCGGGGGTGGTCCCACAGCAACCGCCGACAATATTCAGGAAGCCGCTCTGGGCGAACTCCTCGATGACCTTGGCGGTTTCTTCCGGCAGTTCGTCGTACTCGCCGAATTCGTTCGGCAGGCCGGCGTTGGGGTGTGCGGAAACGTGGGTGCCGGCCTTGTTCGACAGCTCTTCCAGGTAAGGTCGCAACTCGCTGGCACCCAGGGCGCAGTTCAGGCCGACCGAGATCGGCTTGGCGTGGGCCACGGAGTTCCAGAAAGCTTCGGTGGTCTGGCCGGACAGGGTACGGCCGGAGGCATCGGTGATGGTCCCGGAGATCATGATCGGCAGTTCGAAGCCCAGCTCTTCATATACACCTTGCACGGCGAAGATCGCCGCCTTGGCGTTCAGGGTATCGAAGATGGTCTCGATCAGGATCAGGTCGGCACCGCCTTCGATCAGGCCTTTGGTGGCCTCGGCGTAGTTCGCCACCAGTTCATCGAAGGTCACGTTGCGGTAGCCAGGGTTGTTCACGTCCGGCGACAGAGAGCAGGTGCGGCTGGTCGGGCCGAGCACTCCGGCGACGAAACGCGGCTTGTCCGGGGTCTCCAGGGTCTTGGCGTCGGCCACCTTGCGGGCCAGGCGCGCACCTTCCACATTAAGCTCATAGACCAGCGCTTCCATGCCATAGTCGGCCTGGGACACCTGGGTGGCGTTGAACGTGTTGGTTTCCAGGATATCCGCACCGGCATCCAGGTAGGCTTTCTCGATCGAACCGATCACATCGGGTCGGGTAATGACCAGCAGGTCGTTGTTACCCTTTACATCGCTGGGCCAGTCGGCGAAACGCTTGCCGCGATAGTCCTGTTCCTCGAGCTTGTAGCTCTGGATCATGGTGCCCATGCCGCCGTCGAGAATCAGGATGCGCTCCTTGAGAGCTTTCTGGAGAGCTTGAAGGCGAGCGCTGCGATCGGACATGGAAACTACCTGGAAAGGACGGATACAGAAGAGCCGCGATGATAGCAAACCTGTGCGCTTTTAGAGCATCTCAAGGTTTTGCATGAATATCGTTCATGTTTAAAACGCGTTGACGCTGTAGACTTGCCGCGTTTTCACTTCCAAGGACCAGGGTCATGCCGTATCGTTTTTTCAGCGCTTTCCTGCTGCTGGTGCTCAGCAGTTTCACCCAGGCGCAAGATCCGGTTCCGGCGATTTCCTATACCCGCGACATTCAACCGATCTTTGCCGAGAAGTGCGTGGCCTGCCATGCGTGCTATGACGCGGCCTGCCAGCTCAACCTGGGCAGTGCCGAAGGGGCGGCCCGGGGCGCTTCGAAGATCCTGGTGTATAACGGCAACCGCAGTGAGGCCTCCCAGCCCACGCGCCTGTATATCGACGCCCATACCCCGCGCCAATGGCAACAAAAGCAGTTCTACTCAGTGCTGGATGCCCAGGGCAGCCAGGCTGCGCTGATGTCGCGCATGTTGGAGCTGGGGCATCGCACGCCCTTGCAGCCCAACGCCAAGCTGCCGGAGGAGATCGTACTGGGTCTGAACCGGGAGAACACGTGCCCGATGCCTGGCGAGTTCGCGGCGTATGCCGATACCCACCCGAAAGAGGGCATGCCCCTGGCCGTGACCGGACTGACCGACCAGCAGTACCAGACGTTGCAACGCTGGCTGGCCTCCGGCGCGCCGATGGATGAGCAGGCCCTGGCACCGAGTGCCAGGGAGGCGGTACAGATTGCCCAATGGGAAAACCTGCTCAACGCTCCGGGAGCCCGGGAAAGCCTGGTCGGGCGCTGGCTCTATGAACACTGGTTCCTGGCGCACATTTATTTTGAAGGTGGCGAGCCGGGACACTTCTACCAGTGGGTGCGTTCGCGCACGCCGAGAGGCCAGCCGATCGAACTGATCAACACCCGCCAGCCGAACGATGACCCGGGTATCCGGGTGTATTACCGGTTATGGCCGGTGCAGGGCGTGATCGTCTACAAGACCCATATCACCTATGCCCTGAGCGCGGCGAAGATGGCGCGGATCAAGACCCTGTTCTACAGCGGTAACTGGCAGGTCACGGCCTCGCCGGGCTACGGCCCGCAGCGGCGGGCCAACCCCTTCGAAACCTTCGAGGCGATCCCGGCGGCGGCGCGTTATCAGTTCATGCTCGATAATGCCGAGTACTTCGTCGACACCTTTATCCGCGGGCCGGTCTGTCGCGGGCAGATTGCTACCGACGTGATTCGTGACAATTTCTGGGTGTTTTTCCAGGCCCCGGAACATGACCTGTACATCACCGATCCGATTTATCGCGGGGCGGCGACGCCGTTGTTGGCAACACCGGGGCAGAACGACGATGTCGGCAGCGTGTTGAGCCTGTGGCTGGCCTATCGCGACAAGCGCAACGAGTATGAAGCCTTGCGCAGGGACGTCTACGCCACTGACCATGCTCCGAGTTGGTCGAGCCTGTGGGCTGGCAACGACAACGCCTTGCTCAGCATTTTCCGCCATTTCGACAGCGCCACGGTGAGCAAGGGCCTGATCGGCGAGGTGCCGCAGACCATGTGGCTGTTCGACTACCCGCTGCTGGAGCGGACCTATTACCAACTGGTGGTGAACTTCGACGTGTTCGGCAATGTGTCGCATCAGGCGCAGACCCGGCTGTACTTCGACCTGATCCGCAACGGCGCCGAGCAGAATTTCCTGCGTCTGATGCCGGCGGACTCCCGTGACGCCTACCTCGATGACTGGTATCAGAACAGCGGCAAGCTGAAGATGTGGCTGGATTACGAGCGTATCGACGAGAGCAAGCCGAGCGCCCTGCAGCTAGATGCGAAGGACCCCAAGGGGGATTTCGCCAGGCAGTTGCTGGTACGCTACGGCGATCTGAATGCGCATCCGGACCCGATCAACCGTTGTTCGGATGCATATTGTTCGCGCCCGAACATCGACCCCGGACTACAGGCGGCCGAACAGTCGCTGAGTCGTCTGACCTCGCGGCCGGCGGCCGGACTCAGGGTCGTCGAACAGTTGCCGGAGGCCACGATGCTGCGCATTGAAAGCCGTAGCGGCAAGCGTGGGATCTACAGCCTGCTGCGCAACCGCGCCCACAGCAACGTGGCGTTCATGCTCGGCGAAGCTTCTCGCTATCAGCCGGGGTTGGACACCGTGACCATTTATCCGGGGATCCTCAGTAGCTATCCGAATTTCATGTTCAATATTCCCGCCGATCAGGTGCCGGAATTCGTCGATGCCATGGAGCAGTCCAAGGATGCCGCCGGATTCGAAAAAATCGTCGAGCGCTGGGGGATTCGTCGTAGTCATCCGCAGTTCTGGCAATATTTCCATGACCTGACGACCTACCTGCAGGAAACCGACCCGGTCAATGCCGGTGTGCTGGATATGAACCGCTACGAGAATCTTTGAGGGCCGGGCGTCATTGGCAATAGCGACTGGGCGACTTGCCCAGCGCGCGGCGGAATACCGTGGCAAAGGCGCTCGGGCTGCTATAGCCGAGTTCCATGGCTACCCGCGTCACCGCTTCGCCATTGCCCAGACGAACGATTGCCGCCAGCAGGCATGCCTGTTGGCGCCATTCGACAAAGCTGACGCCGGTGTGCTGGCGGAACAAGCGGGTGAAGGTGCGACGGCTCATGCCTGCCTCTTGAGCCATCTCGTCGATAGCAATTTCCAGGGAGGGCTGGTCGAGCAATCGACGACAGATCCTGGCCAGGCGTGGTTCCTTGGGCAGCGGGGCGTTCAGGGCCAGTTTTGGCATCCGGGCGATCTCGTGGAGCAACAGGCCCAGCAGACATTCATCTCGCTCGCTGGCCGGGCTCGGGACCTGCGCCGCCTGTTCAAGCAAATGCCGCAGCAGTTCGCAAACCCCTAGTACCTGGCAATCTGCGGCCAGCATCAGGCGTTGCTGGGCGGCCGGCAGAATATAGGCATTGAGCATGGTCACCGGGCCGCGCATGTGCATGGCATGGGGCCAGTCGGCCGGAACCCAGATGGCGCGACCCGGCGGCACGACCCAGTTGCCCTCGTCGGTAAAGACCGTAATGACCCCGCAGGCGGCATAGGCTAACTGACCGCGTTGATGCTGATGGTGGTCGAACCTCTGGCCGTCGGCATAGTCGTGGCGGGTGACGACGACTTCTCTTGAGGTGGTCGGGTAAAACTCGGACATGGCCTGATACCGCCAAGTTAAGGTGATTTGAAGGTGAATGCAGTCTTGTGGCGAGCGGGCTTGTCGGGACGCCGCACCGCCGCTCTCGCCTGCGCAGCAGTCGCAAAACCGACTGCCTCGGTTCTAGCTGATACACCGTGATCACTGCTTTTAGGGGCGCTTCGCCCCCCTGCGCGGGCAAGCCCGCTCGCCACAAAGAAAGATTGTGGTCATCTGAAAGTTTCTTGAGCATTCGAGATCAAAGTATGGCCCATTTTTAATTTGAATTGACCTTCAGCTGCAAGCGGGCCATCAGGTGTAGCGGCAAAGTACTCGGGTACCGGCGGTCATATCGCCGGGCCTGACCCCTCCGGATGATTTGCCATGCAGAAAAAACACCTGTTGCTCGCCGTGCTGGTCACGGCTGTCTGGGGTTTGAACTTCCCCATCACCAAGCTGGGCTTGAGCCATATTGACCCACTGCTGCTGACAGCGTTGCGCTTCGCCCTGGCCGCTCTGCCGTGGGTTTTTTTCATTCGCCGCCCACCAGTGGCGATGTCCTGGATTGCCGCGTACGGGATGATTTTCGGTGTTGCCATGTGGGGGCTGATCAACTTCGGCATCAGCCTGGGGGTTCCCCCGGGGACGGCGGCGCTGCTGATCCAGACCAGTGCCTTCTTCACCCTGGGCTGGGGCGTGCTGCTGTTTCGCGACTCACTGAGCGGGCCCCAGGTGGTCGGCGCGCTGCTGGCGGCCCTGGGCCTGGCCTGCGTGTTGCTTGATAGCCCGGCGGGCGAGAGCCGGGGCGGGTTGCTGTTGATCGTGCTCAGCGCCGTCGCCTGGAGCCTGGGCAATGTGCTGATCAAGTTGTCCCGGGTCAGGGAGGTGTTGGCTTTCGTGGTCTGGGCCAGTCTGTTCGCGCCGCTGCCGCTGTGCCTGCTCGCCTGGCTGAGGGGCGGCGCGGCGCCCTTCGTCACGTTGCCGGATCAACTAGGAATGGGCCTGCTGTTCTCCTTGGCATTCCAGGTCTATGGCGCCACGCTCCTGTGTTATTGGGGCTGGAATCTGTTGTTGCGCGAATATCCGCTGTCGCGGGTGGCACCGTTGTCGCTGCTGATTCCGGTCTTTGCCATCCTTGGTTCGATGCTGCTGCTCGGCGCCTGGCCGAGCCCGGCGGGCTGGATGGCCAGCGCGCTGATTTTCGCGGCGTTGCTGATGGGGTCGATCCCGTGGCGAGCGCTGCTTTCCCGACAGAAATACTAGGACTTTGTCCGGCGGCTCGATTGGCGTAAACTGGCGGCAAGTCTGTGAGGAGATTCCATGAGCGCCATAACCATTACCGATGCCGCCCACGATTATCTGGCTGATCTGCTGTCGAAGCAGAACACCCCGGGAATCGGCATCCGCGTTTTCATTACCCAGCCGGGTACCCAGTACGCCGAAACCTGCATTGCCTACTGCAAGCCGGGTGAGGAAAAACCTGAAGACACCGCATTGGGGCTGAAAAGCTTCACCGCGTGGATCGATTCCTTCAGCGAGGCCTTCCTCGATGATGCCGTGGTCGACTATGCCACCGACCGCATGGGTGGCCAGTTGACCATCAAGGCGCCAAACGCCAAGGTGCCGATGGTCAACGCCGACAGTCCGGTCAATGAGCGTATCAACTATTACCTGCAAACCGAAATCAACCCGGGGCTGGCCAGCCACGGCGGTCAGGTCAGCCTGATCGATGTGGTTGAAGACGGGATCGCCGTGCTGCAATTCGGTGGTGGTTGCCAGGGCTGTGGCCAGGCCGACGTGACCTTGCGCGAAGGTATCGAGCGCACCTTGCTCGAGCGGATTCCCGAGCTCAAGGGTGTACGTGATGTGACTGACCACACGCAAAAAGAAAACGCCTACTACTGAGTTCGGTAGCAGGGCGTTCGCTGCGTCCAGTCGGATAAAAAAACGGTGCCCGTGAGCACCGTTTTTTATGGGCGATCGGTTCTGGCTGTTCCGACGCCTTCGCGGGCAAGCTCCGCTCCCACATGAGGCTCGGGGTTGCCCGTGTATACATGGCCTGACCCCCATCCAGTGGGATGCTCGGGGTTGTCCGTGTAAGCATGGCCTGACCCCCACCCTGTGGGATGCTCGGGGTTGCCAGTGTATACATGGCCTGACCCCCATCCAGTGGGATGCCCGGGGTTGCCCGTGTATGCATGGCCTGACCCCCACCCTGTGGGATGCTTCGGGTTGCCCGTGTATGCATGGCCTGACCCCCATCCAGTGGGATGCCCGGGGTTGCCCGTGTATGCATGGCCTGACCCCCACCCTGTGGGATGCCCGGGGTTGCCCGTGTATGCATGGCCTGACCCCCACCCTGTGGGATGCTTCGGGTTGCCCGTGTATGCATGGCCTGACCCCCCATCCAGTGGGATGCTTCGGGTTGCCCATGAATCCAGGGCCTGAGACTAATCCTGTGGGAGCGGAGCTTGCCCGCGAAGGGGCCCTCAAAATCAACACAAAACCATCAGGCCGAAGCACGGCTGCGCAGATAGTCACGTAGACGCTCCTGCAGATAGGGCACGCCCAGCGGGTGTTCCAGGTACTCGGCAATCGCCATCATTCGCCAATACTGGCCTTCGTCGCCAAACCGGATCGCCTCGATTTCTCCGCAGCTCAGTTGCCCCACCAGAAACCACGAATGGGTATTGGGCTGGGTGACACTGGGATAACGCCGCGCCCATTCGATTCGCTCAGCCCCGATACGCAGGGAAAACTCCTCATCCAGCTCTCGCAACGCACATTCACTCGGCGTTTCCTCGCCCTCACGACCGCCGCCGGCAAAGTCCCAATGCCCGGGATAGGGAATGCTGTCCTTCATGTCACGCAGATAGGTCAGTAGCTCATCGCCGCAGAGCAGGGCCAGCTTGGCGCCGGAGAACAGCGGTTCGGACATCGGATTATCCCTCTGGTGGTCACGGTCGATAAAGATGGGCATGGCCAGCCCGATACAGCGAAGACTCACTAAAGTGGTCGTTGCCCAGGACGCGTCCCACCAGGATCAAGGCGGTGCGGCGAAAGCCCTTGCTCTCGACCTTGACCAGAATATCCTCCAGCGTCCCTTGCACCCAATCCTGGTCGGGCCAGGTGGCGCGATGGATCACCGCGATCGGGCAGTCCGCGCCGTAATGGGGCAGCAGCTCTTCGATGATTTCAGCCAGGTGCTTGACCCCCAGGTGAATCGCCATGGTTGCCCTGTGCCGGGCCAGGCTGGACAGCTCTTCGCCGGCCGGCATCGCGGTTTTGTCGGCATAACGGGTCAGGATCACGCTTTGGGAAATATCCGGCAGTGTCAGCTCGGCACCGAGCAAGGCTGCGCAGGCGGCGGTGGCGGTCACGCCGGGGACGATTTCATAGGCGATACCCAGTTCGCGCAACGGGCGGATCTGCTCGCCGATAGCGCCATAGAGCGACGGATCCCCGGAGTGCACCCGCGCCACGTCCTGGCCCAGGGCGTCAGCCGCCTTGATCAGGTCGATGATCTGTTCCAGGTGCAGTTCGGCGCTGTTGACCACCTGGCTCGCGCAGTGGCCGTGCAGGACGGCTTCAGGCACCAGGGAGCCGGCATAGATGATCACTGGGCAACTGCGGATCAGGCGCTGGCCCTTGACGGTAATGAGTTCCGGGTCGCCGGGGCCGGCGCCGATGAAATAGACGGTCATGACACTCTCTGAGCGGGCTGCACAAGGCTTCACATGAACAATGTTCATGTAGGAGGAGGGGATTATCGGGGGTTTTGCCCGGTCCAGGCCAGCGCAAAGGTCGCCATCGGGTTTTTCTGGCGTGAAATCAGCAGATTCGCCCGCGCTTGTCCCAACTGTTCGGCCAGGGCCAGCGCGGCACTTTCAGCAACGCCATGACAGCCGGTCTGTTCGAAGGCCAGGCTGGAGCGGTGGCTGAGACGTGTTGCGTAAGGTGCCAGCTCGGCCGCGCTGAAAAACACCAGCGGCAGGTTCAGGCGCTGCGCGAGTTCGAGCAATCCCGGTTCAGCCCTTTTCTCATCAATGCTCGCCAACCCCTTGATTGTCTTGAGGTCGATCCCATGGTTCTGCAATGACTGCTCAAGCAATACCTGCAAGGTCGAGACGCTGCAGCCCTGGCGGCAGCCGAGACCAATGGCAAGGAGCGGCGTTGTCTGGGTTTCAGGCATGAATGAGACCTGGCGGATACCGCTAAGTTAAAGTGAATTCTAGAATAATTTTCTGATATAAATCATTCGCTTATAGAATATTCTTGATCTTTATTCTCAGCTGGTCGATGGAGAAGGGCTTGCCGATCACCTGCATGCCAGGCGTCAGTTCGATGCTTTCGGCATAGCCGCTGGCAAACAGCACCGGCAGTCCCGGGCGCATCTGACAGGCGACCTTGGCCAATTCGCGGCCATCCATGTCGGGCAGGCCGACATCGGTCATCAGCAGATCGATGCGGGTGTCGGCCTGTCCGAGAATCTCCAGGGCCGTGTCGCTGCCGTCGGCCTCGAGGACATTGAACTCCAACTCCTCCAGGACATCGACGATCAGCATGCGCACAATGGCATCGTCTTCGACGACCAGGATGGTGGAGGTGACTGCTGACATAAGGGCGTATCCTGAAAAAGTGGAGGGTTGGATCAAGGTCGCTGAAGTGCTCTGCCTCTTGCATCAGTAAACCGCCAAGCCGGACAAGTTCCCATGCTTGTACAAAAATATCCGAGTGTACAAGATGATAGGCTAAGGTCTGTCATCACGTCACCTCATGGCAGTGCGGCCTGGGAAATTGCATTCTAAGCTGTGAGAAAAAAGACGGTCTTTTATTCGTACATACGGCAGACTCCTTGATAATCAATAACTTTAATCCGGGCCCTGAAATGAATTCGTCGTCTTCGGTGGATGAGCAAAGCTTTCGCAAGTTATTGAGCCGCAACATCAGCCTGCCCTTGGGCGTCGGGGTTCTCAGCGCGGTTTTTTTCGTCTCGCTGATCACCTATCTGCTGTCGGTGATTCAGTGGGTCGAGCATACTGACCGGGTGATCAACAATACCAACGATGCGATGAAACTGTCGGTGGATCTGGAAACCGGCATGCGCGGTTTCCTGATCACCGGCGACGAGCATTTCCTTGACCCCTACGAAGTCGCCAGGCCGAAGATCATTGCCGACCTGCGCGGCTTGCAGGAACTGGTCGCGGATAACCCGCAGCAAGTCGACCGCTTCAAGCGCATCGAAGCCTTGCAGGGCGCCTGGACCGAGTACGCGCAGGAGATGATCAACCTGCAGCGCTCCAGCGGCGATTACCGGTCGGCGATCAAGGCCGGGCGCGGCAAGCGCCTGAGCGACGAGATTCGCAACGAATTCGAAAGCGCCGTTGAGGTGGAGCAACAATTGCGACTGGCGCGCAATGAAACTGTAAGCCGCACCACCCTTTGGGTCATCGGCCTCTATCTCACTTTCGTGCTGGGGTTGAGTGCCTTGCTGGCTTTTGTTGGTCGGCGTGATTTATTAACACTTTCAAATAGTTATGCAAAAAACTTCGCGTCACAACTCAAGAGCGCCGAGCGCCTTGAGCAGCAAGCCTGGCTGCGCAGTGGCCAGACCGAACTGGCCGAGCAGGTACTCGGTCAACTGAGCCTTCAACTGCTGGGGCGCAATATCCTGCAATTCTGCGCCCAGTACATGGGCAGCGCGGTCGCGGCGCTATATGTCCGCGAGGAGCATGGTGGCCTGACCCGTATCGCCAGCTATGGCTTTTCCCGCGAGCAGGAGCAGCAGGAGCAAGCGATTTTCAATGATGAAGGCCTGGTTGGCCAGGCCGCGGGCCAGGGTCGCCTGATCCGTCTTGACGAAGTGCCGGTGGACTACTTCAGGGTCAGCTCGGGCCTGGGCAACGGTTCGCCACGCAGCGTGCTGGTGGTTCCGACCACCAACGATGAGCGGGTCAACGGGGTGATCGAACTGGGTTTCCTACGGCCACTTAACGAGCGCGATATCGAACTGTTGGAACTGATCTCCGACAATATCGGCACCTCGATCGAGGCCGCGCGTTATCGCCAGCGGCTGCAGGAGGTGCTGGCCGAGACCCAACAGCTCAACGAAGAGCTGCAAGTCCAGCAGGAGGAGCTCAAGACCGCCAACGAAGAGTTGGAAGAGCAATCCCAGGTGCTCAAGGAGTCGCAGGTTCACCTGGAAAGCCAGCAGAGCGAACTCGAACAGACCAACGAGCAGTTGGCCGAACAGGCCCAGGCCCTGGCCGAGCAGCGTGATGCGCTGGACCTGAAGAATAACCAGTTGAACCTGGCCCAGGTCCAACTTGAAGAGCGTGCCGAGGAGCTGCAACGCTCGAGCAAGTACAAGTCCGAATTCCTCGCCAACATGTCCCATGAGCTGCGCACGCCGCTCAACAGTTCGCTGATCCTGTCCAAGCTGCTGGCGGAGAATCCCGAGGACAATCTGACTGCGGAACAGGTCAAGTTCGCCGAATCGATCTATAGCGCCGGCAACGATCTGCTCAACCTGATCAACGATATCCTCGATATCTCCAAGGTCGAGGCCGGCAAGCTGGAGGTGCGTCCGGAAAACACCAGTATCGAACGCCTGGTGGAGGGGCTGCGGAACATGTTCCAGCCACTGGCCGGCGACAAACAGCTGGGGTTCGAGATCGAGTTGCGCGGCGACCTGCCGACGACGTTGTTCACCGACCGCCAGCGTTTGGAGCAGATACTGAAGAACCTGCTGTCCAATGCCATCAAGTTCACCGAGACGGGGCGGGTCAGCCTGAGCGTGTCGCGCCAACCCGGTGTCGGGATTGCCTTTGCCGTGCGTGACTCCGGCATCGGCATCGCCGCCGAACAGCACGAGAGCATTTTCGAGGCGTTCCGCCAGGCGGACGGCACCACCAATCGTCGTTACGGCGGCACCGGCCTTGGCTTGTCGATTTCCCGCGACCTGGCGGCGCTGCTCGGCGGTTCCATCAACGTTGCCAGCCAGCCCGGTCAAGGCAGCGTGTTTACCCTGGTGCTGCCGGAGCAGTATGTGGAACGTCGTGCCGGGGGCCCCGCGCCGGTGGCGGCGCCCCCGGCACCGCTGGAGTCCCTGGATCCGCCTCGCAAGTTGCCGCCGGCGGTGGTGGAAGCACCGATCCAGCGTTTTGCCGACGACCGCGAAAAAGGTCCGTTCAGCCGCCGCTGCATCCTGGTAGTCGAAGATGAGCAGAGATTTGCCCAGATTCTCTACGACCTGGCCCATGAGCTGGGTTACCAGTGCCTGGTGGCCCATGGCGCCGACGAGGGCTTCGAGCTCGCCGCCCAGTTCATTCCCGACGCGATCCTGCTGGACATGCGCCTGCCCGATCATTCCGGCTTGACGGTGCTGCAGCGTCTCAAGGAACAGGCCTCGACCCGACATATCCCGGTGCATGTGATTTCCGTGGAGGACCGCGTCGAGGCCGCCATGCATATGGGCGCCATGGGTTATGCGCTTAAGCCGACCACCCGTGACGAACTCAAGGAAATCTTCACGCGCCTGGAGGCCAAGCTGACCCAGAAGCTCAAGCGCGTGCTGCTGGTGGAAGACGACGATCTGCAACGCGACAGCATCGCCCGCCTGATCGGCGACGACGATATCGAGATCACCGCCGTGGGTTTCGCCCAGGAGGCCCTCGATCTGCTGCGCACCAATGTCTTCGACTGCATGATCATCGACCTCAAGCTGCCGGACATGCTCGGCAACGAACTGCTGCGGCGCATGTCCACTGAAGACATCCGCGCCTTCCCGCCGGTGATCGTCTATACCGGGCGCAACCTGACCCGCGACGAGGAGGCTGAGCTGCACAAGTATTCGCGCTCGATCATCATCAAGGGTGCCCGCTCACCGGAGCGCCTGCTCGATGAAGTGACACTCTTTCTGCACAAAGTCGAGTCACAGTTGTCCCATGAAAGGCAGCGCATGCTCAAGACCGCCCGCAGCCGCGACAAGGTGTTCGAAGGGCGCAAGATCCTGCTGGTGGACGACGATGTGCGCAATATCTTTGCCTTGACCAGTGCGCTGGAGCACAAGGGCGCGATTGTCGAAATCGGTCGCAATGGTCGCGAGGCGATCCAGCGACTCAACGAAGTGGAGGACATCGACCTGGTGTTGATGGATGTGATGATGCCGGAGATGGATGGTTACGAGGCCACGCTGGAAATCCGCAAGGACCCACGCTGGCGCAAGCTGCCGATCATTGCGGTCACGGCCAAGGCCATGAAGGATGATCAGGAGCGCTGCCTGCAGGCCGGCTCCAACGACTACCTGGCCAAACCGATCGACCTGGATCGACTGTTCTCGTTGATCCGGGTGTGGCTGCCGAAGATGGAACGGATCTAGTGGATCGAAGTACCGACATCGAGTTGCGGTTGTTGATCGAGGCGATCTACCTCAAGTACAGCTACGATTTTCGCGATTATTCCGGTGCCTCGGTCAAGCGTAGGGTCCAGCATGCCTTGCTCCAGCTCGATTGCACGACCATCTCGGCACTGCAGGAGCGGGTGCTGCATGACCCTGCGGCGTTCATGCAGTTGCTGCAGTATCTGACCATCCCGGTCAGCGAGATGTTTCGCGATCCCGGCCATTTCCTGGCGATACGCCAGGAGGTGGTGCCGTTGCTCAAGACCTATCCGTCGATCAAGATCTGGATCGCCGGGTGCAGCACCGGGGAGGAGGTGTACTCCATGGCGATCCTGTTGCGTGAAGAAGGCTTGCTCGAGCGCACGATCATCTATGCCACCGACATCAACCCCCATTCACTGGAAAAGGCCAAGCAGGGCATCTTTACCCTGGACAACGTGCGCACCTATGCCGACAACTACCGGGCGTCCGGCGGCAAGCGGGACTTTGCCGAGTATTACAACTCGGCCTACGGCTACGCGATTTTCGACAAGACCCTACGGGAGAACGTGACCTTTGCCGATCACAGCCTGGCGACGGATAGTGTATTCTCTGAAACACAATTAATTTCGTGTCGTAACGTGTTGATTTATTTCAATAAAAAACTTCAGGATCGAGCCTTTGGATTGTTCCATGAATCCTTGTGCCATCGGGGCTTCCTGGTGCTGGGCAGCAAGGAAACGCTGGACTTTTCAGCCTATGGCAAGCGGTTCGAGGCGTTGGTCAAACAAGAACGGATCTACCGTAAATCATGAACGACCCGTTACTGCAAATCACCGGCCTCCAGCGGATCGAGGCACTCGTGGTGGGCGCCTCGGCGGGTGGCGTCGAAGCCCTGATGACCGTGTTCGGCAGGCTGACGGCGTCCTTCCGCCTGCCAATCGTGACTGTCCTGCATATGCCGGACGGGCACCGCAGCCAGTTGGCCGAGGTGTTCGGGCGGCGCCTGGCGTTGCGGGTGAAAGAGGCGGACGACAAGGAAAGCATTGTGCCGGGTAGCCTCTACTTCGCAGCGCCCGGGTATCATCTGTCCATCGAGCAGGACCGCAGCTTTTCGTTCAGTCGCGAAGAGCGAGTGCATTATTCCCGGCCCTCGATCGATTATCTCTTTGCCTCGGCGGCGGATGCCTACGGTCCCCGCCTGATGGGTATACTCTTGACCGGCGCCAATCAGGACGGCGCCGGGGGCTTGGCACAGATCCAGCGCCAGGGCGGCCTGACCGTGGTGCAGGACCCGAATGACGCGCGGGTCGCGACCATGCCCCAAGCCGCGTTGACGTTGCACCAGCCGGACTACCTTCTTTCTTTGCAGGGCATTGGCCGCCTGCTTGTCGAGCTGGAACGAATCACATGCTGAGTACTATCCAGGCCAAACTGCTGGTCGTCGACGATCTGCCAGAGAATCTGCTGGCGCTGGAAGCGCTGATCAAGCGCAAGGACCGCATTGTCTACAAGGCGCTTTCGGCGGATGAGGCGCTGTCGCTGTTACTTCAGCACGAATTCGCCATGGCCATTCTCGATGTGCAGATGCCAGGCATGGACGGTTTCCAGCTGGCCGAGTTGATGCGCGGCACCGAGAAAACCAAGCATATTCCCATCGTCTTCGTCAGTGCCGCCGGCCGCGAGCTCAACTACGCCTTCAAGGGCTATGAGAGCGGCGCGGTGGACTTTCTGCACAAACCCCTCGACACCCATGCGGTGAAGAGCAAGGTCAGCGTCTTCGTCGAGCTCTATCGGCAGAGCAAGGCGATGAAACTGCATGTCGAGGCCCTGGAGCAAAGCCGCCGCGAGCAGGAGTTGCTGTTGCGCGAACTGCAGGCGACCCAGGAAGAGTTACAGCGCGCGGTGCGTATGCGTGACGACTTTATGTCGATCGTATCCCATGAGGTGCGCACGCCGCTCAACGGGCTGATTCTGGAAACCCAATTGCGCAAGATGCACCTGGCCCGGGACAATGCCGGCGCTTTCACCCTGGACAAGATGCGCAGCATGGTCGCGCGTGACGAGCGGCAGATCCAGAGCCTGATTCGCCTGATCGAGGACATGCTCGATGTTTCACGCATTCGCACTGGCAAGCTGTCGATCCGCCCCTCACGTCTGGATCTGGTGCAGTTGGTGGCCGGCGTGCTGGAGAGCTTCGCGCCGCAGGTGGTGGCGGCCGAGTCGACGATCAGCTATTCGGGGGACGCGTCACTGGAGGGCGAGTGGGATGAGTTCCGCATCGAGCAGGTGATCTCCAACCTGCTGACCAACGCCTTGCGCTATGGCGCCAAAAGCCCGATCGAGGTGCGTGTGTACCGCCACGGGGACGAGGCGCGGGTCGAAGTGCGTGACCGCGGCATCGGCATCGGCGAAGATGACCAGGCGCGGATTTTCCTCCAGTTCGAGCGGATTTCCGGCAGTCATGCCGCCGCCGGGTTGGGCCTGGGCTTGTTTATTTCCGAGCAGATTGTCGCGGCCCATGGTGGTCGTATCACCGTCGAGAGTACCCTTGGCGAAGGGGCCTTGTTCTGCGTTTGCCTACCCTTGTAGGGAAAGCCGACATCAGACGCAACCTCTGGCTGACCCGATGGTCGTATTGGCAGCAATTTCAGAATAAAGGCTTCCCATGAGTGAAGATGCACAAGACGTCGTACTGATCGTCGAGGACGATGCCTCGATCCTGATGGTCCTTTCCGCTTACCTTTCCAGCGAGGGCTATCGGGTGTTGCAGGCGGAAAACGGCGAAGAGGCGTTCGCGATCCTGGCGAGCAAACCCAACCTGGACCTGATGGTGACCGACTTTCGTTTGCCCGGTGGCATTTCCGGGGTGGATATCGCCGAGCCCGCAGTCAAGCTGCGCCCGGACCTCAAGGTGATCTTCATCAGTGGTTACCCGGCGGAAATCCGCGAATCCAACAGTCCTATCGCCCAGAGCGCGCCGATCCTGGCCAAACCGTTCGACCTGGATGTCCTGCAGGAGCAGATCCGCAAGCTGCTGGCCTGACCGTTCCCAGGCGGATGGAGCGCCGCGCCTGTGGGAGCCGGCTTGCCGGCAATAGCGGCCGAACAGACGTTGAAGTGCTGTGAGTGTCAGACGCTGATCATCTTCCACATCGCGGCTACAACCCCTGCTGCAACGCCGGATCATCCGGGTTCTGCTGCTCCAACTGGGCGAGCAGGATCTGCACGTTCTGCAACTGCCCGGTTTCCTTCCAGTAGCTGATCAACAGCACCCGTGCCTTGCGGTTCGACGGCTGGCGCTGGACGATGTCCTCCAGTTGCCGCTGGGCCGCCTCGACCTGCTGCAAATCATGCAGGGTGGTGGCGAGCTTGTAGCGGTATTCGGCGTTCTCCGGTTGCAGTTCCACGGCCTTGGACAACCCCAGCACCGCGAGTTCGGTCTGGCCGTGGCGCAGCAGCCAGATCCCCAGAGCATGTTGCAGATAGGCCGATTGCGGCCGCACCTGCAACTGCTTGGCCAGCAGTTGCCGGGCCTGGTCCGGCTGGCTGCGCTTGTCCAGCAATTCGACCTGGGCCACCAGCGCCTTGAGGTTGTCCGGTTCCAGCCGCGAGACATGCTCCAGCGCCGCCTGGGCCTTGTCCAGTTGCCCCTCATGCAAGTACAACCGCGCCAGCTGGAACTGCGCCTCGGCGCTTTCCGGCTGGGCCGCCAGGGTCCGTTCATACTCGTCAACCACCTGTTGCAGCGGGCCGTAATACAAACCCTGGTCGTCCGGTGACAAACCGAGCATGGCGTTGGCGGCGGCGAAACGCACGGACTGCTCATGATCTTCAAGCACTGGGCCGAGCAACAGGCTGCGCTGGGCCCCGGGCACCAGGCCGACAATGCTCTGGATCGCCGCTTCGCGAACCACCGGCGAGGGGTGTTGCAAGTCCGCATCGGCCAGCTTCAACGCCTGGGGGCTGGGGTAGTTGGGCAGCTCGGCATGCAAGGCGGCCCGGCGGGCATCCGTCAGGTCGGTGCGCGCCAGTTGCTGATAGAGTACCCGCGCCGCCCCGGGCAGGCCGTTATGCGCCTGCTTCAGCGCCTGGCCGTAATTGATATGCGGGGCCTGGGGGGCCGCGGGCTTGCCGGGCAGCCGGTGCCAGATAAAGCCGAGGGCAAGCAGGAGCGACAGGCTGATAAGCAGGTAGCGGCGAGGCTTCGTCATGCAGGGTCCGTGAGCTGGCGAGCGTTGAATATACCAGCTTCGGTCAGCCGCGCTCAGGAGTCAAACCCGCGCTCTGGATCACCCGCCTCAAGTCAGCACATAGTCCACTGGTTCCAGCGCCGGCGACTGTCCAGTCACCCTCACCGACCAGATGGTCGAATGCCTCCATGACGGCGTTATCCGGGCAGCATCAAGCCACGGCTCTGATGCGCCTGGGCCTGGCGTTGGCGGACAAAATCCGCCATTCGCTCGCCGGGGATCGCCTTGCTGAAGTACCAGCCCTGGATCACCAGTTCCGTCGATGAGTTCAGGGCATCGTACTGTTCCTGGGTTTCCACGCCTTCGACAATGATCCCCAGGTTCAGGGCTTCACATAGCCGCAGCATGCCATTCAAGACCCGGGCTCCTTCGGGATGGCAGTGGGCAACGACAAAACTGCGGTCGATCTTGATGCAGTCGATCTTGAACTGGTGCAGATAGCTCAACGCCGAATAACCGGTGCCGAAGTCATCGATGTACAGCTTGGCGCCGAAACCGTGCAGGCGCTCGATCAGGCGATTGATCACCTGGACATCGCCGACCAGGGCATCCTCCGTCAGCTCCACGGAAATCATGCCCTGGGCCTGGGCGAGGATCTCCAGCAAGCGCTCGCCGTACTCCGGCGCGCACAAGGTGGCACCGGTCACGTTGATGGTCATCGGTAACTCAAGGCCCAGCTTGCGCCAGCGCCGGTATTGCTCCAGTGCCTGGGAAGCGACCCACAGGTCGACATCCGGCATCAGGTTGGCCTGGCCCAGCCACTTGAGGAAATCCCAGGGTTGCTGGGCATTGCCGTCCTTGTCGCGGGCGCGCATCAGGGCTTCGCAGCCGGTGCACAGACCGCTGGTCTTGGAGATCTGCGGTTGGAACTCCAGGTAAAATTCGTATTCGCTGATCTGGCGGATGCGGTCCACTTCCCGGGCCCGGCGGGCGTCGCTCTTGTACGATGCCGCCACCGGGTCGAGTTCGAACAGCCGGCCCTTTTCCTCGAGGCTGCGGAAGGTGGTATCGAAGGACTTGATATAGATGCCGTTGTCCGCGTCCTGGTGGCGATGCAGGCCAATCACGTAGGGGGCGTAGATCAGGCTGCCGAGACCCAGCAGCGCCAGTTGCAGGATCACCGCGGCCCAGTCGCCGTTGGTGCTCAGGTAGGCATTGAGCAGTACCGGCGAGTTCAGTGGCATGCCGGTGACCATTGGTGCGACCCAGCCGGCCTGGACCACCGCCACCGCGATCAGCGCGTTGAGCAACGGGGCGACCAGAAAGGGGATGAACAGGCGCGGATTGAGAATGATCGGCAAGCCGAACAGCAGGATCTCATTGACGTTGAACAGTGACAGCGGCACCGCGGCCAGGGCCAGCAGGCGCAGGGAGCGGTCGTGGGTAAACAGCAGCACGGCGACGATCAGCGACAGCGAGGCCCCGGAGCCGCCGATAAAGGCGAAACAGCCAAGCAGGCCGCTGTTGAGGATATAGCGGTGCGGCTCCCCGGCGGCGAGGTTGAGCTGATTGATATTCACCGCCTCGTCGAGGACGCTGAACACCGGCTGCATGGCGTGCAGGCCATGGATGCCAAAGAACCACAGGACCGAGTTGGTGGCGCTGATCAATGCGCCGTAGCGGTAGGGATGGTCGAGCGCCGCGCGGTCGAAGGGCACCTGTATCTGGGCGACCAGGGGGATCTCCAGCAGCAGCGAAAGTACGATGACCAGCAGGGCGGTGGCGATCAGGCCGGGGAGCACCACGTTGATGCTGTCGCGCACATTGAAGCCGACGACGTTTTCCCGCACCAGCCGTGTCCAGGATTGTCGGTACAGCCAGGCCATGATCGGGACGTTGATCAACGGCGAGGCGATGGCAATAAACAGCACCAGGGTCGCCGCAGCGCGAGGAAAGTCGTGGAGCAAGTAGATGGCGATTTCCACATGGGCCAGGCACAGGAACGCCACCGGCACCTGGGGCAGGCGATAGCGGATGGCGAGCATATAGCCGATGGAGGCGGCCACCAGCAAGGGCAGGATACCGCTGATCTTCTCGTGCAGCCCGGCGAGGAAGTTCACCCAGCCGTCAGGCAGCCCGGCCAGGCGCGCACAGGCCGAGAGGATCAGGAACGCCGTCGACACCAGCAGGCACGGCAGCAACCAGAGCAACCCTTCGCGGATGGCCCGCAACGAGTCGGCACCGGCCAGCGCGGCCAGACGCTGGGTCAGGAACAACTGGAAGACTGACTGCGACATTGCCCAACCCCTTTGAGACCTTCAGTCCTGTCGGGGCACATGGCTATCATTTTGGCCCCTGGAGGCGAGCATATCTGCAGTTTTGCTTCACTGCACGTCTCGCCGGACGCTATTGGTAAGTCATTCGTTTGGCGACGGAGGTGTGCAGGCCTCGACCTGAATTCCCGAGGATTTACCCATGGCTGAATTGGCGGCTGCAGGGCTGAGCGCTGCACTGCGGACAAAAAAAGCCCCGCGACCAAGCTGGTGCGGGGCTGAAAAAGGGTCGGAGGGCATCCAACCCCGGGAGGTCTTGAATCAGTTGCTGCTGGCCAGCGTCTGCGGCTCGTAACCACCGCCCAGGGACTTGTAGATCGCCACGATGCCGCGATACAGATCGGTCTCGGCCTGGGCCTGGCTGTCCTCGGCGGCCAGGCGTTCACGCTGGGCGTCGAGCAGCACCAGGAAGTCGGCGGTGCCTTCGCGGTAGCGGATCGCAGCCAGGTCGGCGGCGGCACGGCTCGATTCGCTTTGGCGAATCAGCGAGATCAAGCGCTGTTGGCGCTTAGCATAATCGCTGAAGGCGTTCTGGGTTTCTTCCAGGGCCAGCAGTACTTGCTGTTCGTAGCTGGCCAGGGCGCCTTCGGCCTCGGCGTTGGCCCCGCGCAAGCGGGCCCTGACGCTACCCAGGTTGAACGCCGGCCAGGTGATGCTCGGGCCCAGGGCCCAGGCATTGGCGGCGGGTGAACCGATCTGCGAACCGCGCCCGGCGGTAAAGCCGAGGAAGCCGCTGAGGCTGACCCGGGGAAACAGATCGGCCTTGGCCACGCCGATCCGCGCGGTCGCGGCGGCCAGCTTGCGTTCGGCGCTGACGATATCCGGACGGCGTTGCAGCAGGTCGCCCGGATTGCCAATGGCCAGGGCCTTGGAAATCGCCGGCAGGTCCTTCGGACCCAGGTCCACCGACAGGGTATCCGGGCGTTCACCCAGCAAGGTCGCGATACGGTTGCGTTCGCGGGCCTGCTCGGCCTGCAATTGCGGCACCGTGGCCTCGACCGCCGCAAGGCGGGCATCGGCACGGACCACGTCGAGTTGATCGCCGACCCCGGCATCGCGCAGGCTTTCGGTGATGCCCTTGGATTCCTGCTGGTTCTTCAGGTTGGCCAGAGCGATCTTTTCCCGCAGTTGTGCGCCACGCAGTTGACCATAGGCATCCACCAGTTCGGCAATCATGGTGACTTGCAGTTGGTAGAGGTCGGCTTCGGCCACCTGCTGGTCGGCATCGGCGGCTTCCAGGTTGCGGCGGATACGGCCGAACAGGTCGACCTCCCAGGCCATGTCCAATCCCAGGTCGTAGCGTTCGCTATTGACCCGTTGCTCGGTGGTACCCGGCACCTGGCCCTTGCCGACGTTGGCGCTGGCGCGGCTGGTGATGGTCGGCATGGCATCGTCGCTGACATCGTCGCGGATCGCCCGCGACGCTTTCAGGCGGGCGAAGGCGACGCGCAATTCCCGGTTGCCGGCCAGTGACTGGGTCACCAGCTGGTTCAGGGTCGGATCGTCGAACTGCTGCCACCAGATACCCTGGAAACGCGCGCGGTCATAGTTCTTCTGCGCGGCACTGCCATCGGTGGCAGCGGTGATGTTCGCCTTCTCCGTGGCCGGGGTCTTGTAGTCCGGGCCCACGGCACAGGCGCTCAGCGCCAGTACCAGCAAACTCGGTAGAAAGGCCTTCAGATTGCTCATTGTTGCGCCTCCAACTTGAGGGCCCGGGCGGCCTTGCGAGCGTCGCTGCGCTCGACAAAGCGGCGAATCAATACGTAGAACACTGGCGTCAGCAGCAGGCCGAAGAAGGTCACCCCGAGCATCCCGGAGAACACCGCCACACCCATGGCATGGCGCATTTCAGCACCGGCACCGCTGGAGAACACCAGGGGCACCACACCCATGATGAAGGCGAAGGAAGTCATCAGGATCGGCCGCAGACGCAGGCGGCAGGCTTCCAGTACCGCGCTCAGCGGATCGAGGCCTTCTTCCTGTTTATCCTTGGCGAACTCAACGATCAGGATCGCGTTCTTACAGGCCAGCCCCACCAGTACGATCAGTCCGATCTGAGTGAAGATGTTGTTGTCGCCACCGGAAGCGATCACCCCGGTAATCGCCGACAGCAGGGTCATCGGCACGATCAGGATTACCGCCAGTGGCAGGCTCCAGCTTTCGTATTGGGCGGCCAGTACCAGGAACGCCAGCAATACGCAGAGCGGGAAGACGAACAGCGCGGTGTTGCCCGAGAGGATCTGCTGGTAGGTCAGGTCGGTCCACTCGTAGGTCATGCCATTGGGCAGTTCGTCCTTGAGCAGTTTTTCCATCGCCACCTGGGCTTGGCCGGAGCTGTAGCCCGGTGCGGCGGCACCGTTGATTTCCGCGGTGATAAAGCCGTTGTAGTGCATGACGCGGTCCGGCCCCGAGGTATCGCTGACCTTGATGAAGGTCGCCAGCGGGATCATCTCGCCTTTGTTGTTACGCACTTTCAACTGGCCGATCTGGTCGGACTCGAGGCGGAACTGCTGTTCGGCCTGGACGTTGACCTGGTAGGTGCGACCGAAGCGGTTGAAGTCGTTGGCATACAGCGAACCCAGGTAGATCTGCAGGGTGTCGAAGATGTCGCTGACGGCAACGCCGTGGGTCTTGGCCTTTTCCCGGTCGATAGCAGCATCGACCTGCGGTACGTTGACCGTGTAGCTGGTGAACAACCCGGCCAGTTCCGGCACGCTACGGCTCTTGCCGATGATGTTCATGGTTTCCTTATACAGCTCGTCGTAGCCGAGGTTGCCACGGTCTTCGATCTGCAGGCGGAAACCGCCGATGGTGCCCAAGCCTTGTACCGGTGGTGGCGGGAAGATCGCCATGTAGGCTTCCTGGATCCCGGCGAACTTGCCGTTCAGGGCTCCGGCGATGGCTCCGGCTGACTGGCTCGGGTCCTTGCGCTGGTCAAAAGGCTTCAGGGTCACGAACACGATACCGGCGTTCGGGCTGTTGGTGAAACCGTTGATCGACAGGCCGGGGAAGGCCACCGCGCTTTCCACGCCAGGCTGTTTCAGGGCCAGGTCGGACATGCGCTTGATCACGTCTTCGGTACGGTCCAGGCTCGCCGCGTCCGGCAGTTGCGCGAAGGCCACCAGGTATTGCTTGTCCTGGGCCGGAACGAAACCGGTCGGGGTGCTGGCGAAACCGAGCCAGGTCAGGACCATCAGACCGGCGTACAGTACAAGGGCGATGCCGCTGGCACGGATAACGCGGGTCACGGTGCCGACATAACCATGGCTGGCGCGGTCGAAGAAGCGGTTGAACGGCCGGAACAGCCAGCCACCGAGCAGTTTGTCGAGGAACTTGGAAAAGCCGTCCTTTGGTGCGTCGTGACCTTTGAGCAGCACGGCAGCCAGTGCCGGCGACAAGGTCAGCGAGTTGAACGCCGAGATCACGGTGGAGATGGCGATGGTCAGGGCGAACTGCTTGTAGAACTGCCCGGTCAGCCCGGAGATGAACGCCGCCGGGATAAACACCGCACACAGCACCAGCGCCGTGGCGATGATCGGACCTGTCACTTCACGCATGGCGCGCTTGGTGGCTTCCACCGGATTGAGGCCCAGGCCGATGTTCCGTTCGACGTTCTCCACTACCACGATGGCGTCGTCCACCACGATACCGATGGCCAATACCAGGCCGAACAGCGACAGCGCATTGAGCGAGAAACCGAACAGGTGCATGACCGCAAAGGTACCGATCAGCGACACCGGTACAGCCACCAGCGGGATGATCGAGGCACGCCAGGTCTGCAGGAACAGGATCACCACCAGCACCACGAGGATCAGTGCTTCGAACAGGGTATGGACCACCGCCTCGATGGAACCGCGCACGAAGATCGTCGGGTCATAGACAATGCTGAAGTCCATGCCTTCGGGGAAATCCTTCTTCAGCTCGACCATCTTGGCGCGAACTTCGTTGGAGATGTCGATGGCGTTGGAGCCCGGACGCTGGAAGATCGGGATTGCCACCGCCGGCTGGTTGTTCAGCAGCGAGCGCAAGGCGTACTGGCTGGAACCGAGCTCGACCCGGGCGATATCTTTCAGGCGGGTGATCTCGCCGTCGTCGCCGGCGCGAATCACGATATTTTCGAACTCTTCCTCGGAGACCAGGCGACCCTGGGCGTTGACCGACAGCTGGAAGCTGGTGGCGCTGGGGGCGGGTGGTGCACCCAACTGACCGGCCGCGACCTGGCGGTTCTGCTCGCGAATGGCGTTGACCACATCGGTGGCGGTCAGGTTGCGCGAAGCGGTCTTGTTCGGATCGAGCCATACCCGCAGGGAGTAGTCGCCCATACCGAACAGTTGCACGTCACCCACGCCGCCGAGGCGGGCTAACTCGTCCTTGATATTGAGCAAGGCGTAGTTGGACAGGTAGAGCATGTCGTAGCGTTTGTCCGGCGAGGTCAAGTGCACAACCATGGTCAGGTCGGGCGAAGCCTTGTCGACGGTGATACCGATCCGGGTCACTTCCACCGGAAGCTTGGGTTCGGTACGGGTCACCCGGTTCTGCACCTGGACCTGCGCGTTATCCAGGTTGGTACCCAGGGCGAAGGTGATGGTCAGGGTCAGCTTGCCGTCGGCGGTGGATTGCGAGGACATATAGAGCATGTTCTCGACACCGGTGATCGCCTGTTCCAGCGGTGCGGCCACGGTTTCACCGATGACCTTGGGGTTGGCACCGGGGAAGTTGGCACGCACCACCACGGTCGGCGGTACCACTTCCGGGTATTCGCTGATGGGCAGCTGGAACAGCGAGATGGCACCCGCGATCAGGATCAGCAGCGAAAGCACTGCCGCGAAGATCGGTCTTGATATGAAGAACTGGGAAAAATTCATCGTGTGTATCCCTTAACCGCGTGGAGTCGCTACGGCCAGCTTGGCAGCCGGGGCCGGTGCGCTCTTGGCGGGCGTGACCTGGGGCAGATTGCTGGCTTCCAGGGCTTGTTTTTGTAGGGCCAGGGCCGCGAGGGTTTCCTTGGATGCCATCGGGATCACTTCCGGATCCACGGGCGAGCCAGGGCGAACGCGCTGCAGGCCCTTGACGATGATGGTGTCATCCTTGCTCAGACCAGTGCGCACGATGCGCAACCCTTCGATTTTCGGACCCAGCTCGACCGAGCGGTAGACGGTCTTCTTGTCGGCATCCATGACCAGCACGAACTTCTTGCCCAGGTCGGTGCCCACCGCCTCGTCGTTGATCAGTACCGCGGCGTAGGTGCCGCTGCCGACCAGCTTCAGGCGCGCATACAGGCCTGGGGTGAAGGCACCGTCGGCGTTGTCGAACACCGCACGACCGCGAATGGTGCCGGTCTTGGGGTTGACCTGGTTGTCGACGAAGTTCATCACGCCCTGGTGCGGGTTGCCGGTTTCGTTGGACAGGCCGAGGTAGACTGGGGTGGCCTGGCCACGTTTACCCTGGCGCGCGAGTTGGCTGTATTTGAGGTAGACCCGCTCGTCGGCGTCGAAGTAGGCGTAGACCTTGTCGGTGGAGACCACGCTGGTCAGCGGAGTGACATCGGCGGTGACGATGTTGCCGGCAGTGATTTCCGCACGGCTGACGCGGCCACTGATCGGTGCGGTGACACGGGTGAAGCTCAGGTTCAGCTTGGCCAGGTCCAACTGCGCCTGGGTGGCGTCGACCGCGGCCTTGGATTCCTGAGCGGAGCTGCTGCGGGTGTCGGCCAGTTCGGCGGAAATCGCGTTGCTGCTCAGCAGGCGCTTGCCGCGTTCGGCTTCGTTGGCACTGCGGCTGGCGCTGGCGCGGGCTTGTTGCAGTTGCGCTTCGAGGCGATGGACTTCAGCCTGGTAAGGGCGTGGGTCGATCTGGAACAGCAGGTCGCCTTTCTTCACCAGTGCACCTTCGGTGAAGGCCACTGAGTCGATCTGGCCAGAGACGCGCGGACGGATCTCGACGGTTTCCGGGGCTTCGAGACGACCGGTGAACTCGTCCCATTCGTTGACGGGCTGTTCGATAACCTTGGCCACACTGACCTTGGCTGCCGGCATTGCACCACCTGCCGCCACAGGCGCTTTACCGCAGGCGCTCATCACCACGACCGCCAGGGCAGCCAGAGGAAAGCGCAAAAGTTTAAGTGACTGTTCCATGGGGGGAGTCCGCCAATCTATTGAGATGGGCGGATCATGCTGTGGGGACCGGTTTCACACGAATCGAATGAAGCGAAGGTAACTATCATTCGGAATGATATCAAACCGATCCCAGCCCTCTAGCATGCGCCTTTCGTTAGGAACCTATCAATCCTAAAACGCACAATTCACTGTTTCCGGGAGTGCAACAGCCCGTTTAACTTCGGCATGCGCGCCGATCGATTCGAATATTCAGAATTATCCGATGCTGGATGGGAACATGGCCTACACCGTTGACGAGAGGGGTCAGTACAATGGCGGGGGCCGGCAGGCGGGTGGGTGCAGCGGTCCTACAGGGTCAATAAAAGCACTGCGCGGCTTTGAGGAGCAAACGTTCAGAGCGGAACCACGTTTCGTACATCCATTCATTCGCCTTCCTTGATTATCGATGCCGTTAATTAACGGCACGAACACACTTGTTCAAACCTCAACACTCGAGTTGTCGGAGCGGCTCGACTCTGCCCAGAACTTCGTCAGAAAAAAATAATTACCGAGGATTATCCATATGGTTCAACTCGACTTCTACGGCACGCTGGTGGCCGCTTCCCTGGTGCTGCTGCTTGGCCGCGGACTTTGTTCGCGCGTCGGTTTCCTGCGCACTTACAACATTCCCGAGCCCGTTGCCGGTGGCCTGGTGGTGGCCCTGGTGTTGTTGGTCCTGCGGGTCTTCGTCGATTTTAAACTGAGCTTCGACACCTCGCTGCAAACCCCGCTGATGCTGGCCTTCTTCGCCACCATCGGCCTGAACGCGGACTTCACCAGCCTGAAGAAAGGCGGACGGGTCCTGGGCACTTTCCTGCTGGTGGTGGTCGGCTTGCTGGTGATGCAAAACGCCCTGGGCGTGTCACTGGCCGCGGCATTGGGCCTGGATCCGTTGATGGGGTTGCTGGCCGGCTCCATCACATTGTCGGGTGGTCACGGTACCGGCGCCGCATGGAGCTCGGTGTTCACCGAGCAGTATCGCGTGGCATCCGCTTCAGAGCTGGCCATGGCCTCGGCGACCTTCGGCCTGGTGCTGGGCGGCCTGATCGGCGGGCCGGTGGCCAGGTTGCTGCTCAAGCGCGTAAAGACCCAGGGGCTGATCAATGAAGTCCCGAGTATGCCGAAGGGCTTCGAGCAGCCCAACCACGAGCGGATGATCACCCCCGGGTCCTTTATCGAGACACTGGCGATGATTGCCATCAGCCTGTTGGCCGGTACTTTCCTGGGCGAGCTGATAAAGGGTACGCCCCTTGAGCTGCCGACCTTTGTCTGTGTGCTGTTTGTCGGTGTGGTACTGCGCAATGGTCTGTCGATACTGGGCTGGCATGAGGTCTTCGAACATGAGGTATCGGTGCTGGGCAATGTCAGCCTGTCGCTGTTCCTGGCCATTGCGCTGATGTCGCTGAAACTGTGGGACCTGGCGGCGCTGGCCTTGCCAATCTTTATCCTGCTGACGGCCCAGGCAGTGCTGATGGCGCTGTTCGCGATCTTCGTCACCTTCCGGGTCATGGGCCGCAACTACGATGCCGTGGCCCTGGCCGCAGGGCATTGCGGTTTCGGCATGGGCGCGACGCCCACGGCGATCGCCAACATGCAGGCGGTGACCCAACGTTACGGCCCGTCGCGGATCGCTTTTCTGGTGGTGCCCATGGTGGGGGCGTTTTTTATCGATATCGCCAATGCCATCGTGATCAAGCTGTATCTGGCGTTGCCATTTATAGGCAGCCTGAGCTGATGGGACGGCCCGTGTGACGGGAGGGATTGTCGAGCGTGCGTCGGAAACGCACGCCGAGTTCACGCAGGTGCGCTCGCGTACCGTCTGCGGCACATGGTGAATGTCCTGCCAGCCGAGGCAATGGCGGCCTCGACGGTGCTCATGACATCATCAGAGGCTATCCGGATCGCCAAAAAACATTTTGACTAAGCTCTAGCGCGGTAGTTATAGCGTGAAAAACTCGAATTATGCCCCCAGTTTTGCCCCCAATTGCACGGGTGTTCGAGCGATCTCGAATGGCGATTTCTGCAGCGGGCCGGGGTGGCCGTGACTGGTATTCAGTGCGCCTCCATATACTGGATCAGCAACCCAAGCTGCCTGGAGCAATAAAATGCTTATCCGCCGGCGTGGTCGTTGCCGCCGTGCGCGGTGATGAACATGGCGACGGCCGACCGGCAATAGGCTTCGATTTCGTTGTCGTCCTCTGCTCTCGCCTCATCGAAGCGCGCGATAATCAGGAGATCGGATCCTTTGAAGAGCGCGGCAAACAAGCGGGCGGACTGAAGAGGATCGGGCACGTTCAGCACCGCCTTCGCGTGCAACTGACGCAACAAGGCCTCGATTTGGGCGATGACATAGGCGGGGCCGGCTTCGTATTGGCGCTTGCTTAACGACTTTTGATTCGTCTTGTCGGCCATGATCATCGCTTCGACACTGCGGACGTCCGGACTCAACAGCGTGCGAAGCAGGGTTGATCCCACCGCCATGAGCTGATCTTCGGTCGAACCGCCGACGCCTTCAAAAAGGGCTTGTGGTGCAAACTGCTGGCAGTGGGCCGCGATGGCTGCGCTGAACAGCGCCTCCTTGTTCTCGAAGTGCCGATAGATGCTTAGCTTGGATATCTTCGCCCGCTTGGCGACCTTATCCATGGTCGTCGCTTGAAAACCCAATTCTACAAAAAGTTCGCACGCGGCGTCGGCTATCGTTTGGCCTAGCGCCTCGTTGGCGGGCCGGCCGCGACGGGCCTGGCTGTTTTCGGTCATAAAAATTCCAGTACTTGACAGTATTCTAATTCTCGAATTATGGTACTTCAAAGTATCTTAAAGGTACAAGCCAATCTCCCTCCATCCACAGCGCGGAGCCCATCACCATGAATGACGTCATCATCATCGGCGGCAGCTTTGCCGGGCTTGCCGCCGCCCTGCAACTCGGCCGTGCCCGCCGAAAGGTCACCGTCCTCGATACCGGCCTGCCGCGCAATCGCTTCGCCGACCACTCCCATGGCCTGCTCGGCCACGACCACAAGCCACCGCTGGAGATCCTGGCCGAGGCGCGGCAGCAACTGGCGCGCTATCCCACGATCCAGTTGGTCACTGCCCGGGCCGAGAGCGTCTCCGGCGCCATCGACGATTTCTCCGTCCACACAGGCAAGGGCGAAATCCTCAGGGCGCGCCGCCTGATCCTGAGTTATGGCGTCGCCGACCAGATGCCTGAAGTTCCCGGCTTTGCCGAAGGCTGGGGCTCCTCCATCGTGCCATGCCCCTATTGCGACGGCTTTGAAGTTGCCGGCCGGCATTGGGGCCTCGTCTGGTCCGGCCCGCCGTCGCACAACTACGTCAGGCTGTACCGCGACTGGACCGACACGTTAACGGTCTTCGCCAATGATCACGACATTCCACCCGACATCCGGGCCGATCTGGCACGCCGCGGAATCTCTGTCGTCGATGGCCGGATCACCGAAATCGACCATGACGAGAGTCATAACGCCATCGTCAGGCTCGACGCTGGCCCCCCTGTCGCGGTCGACATCCTGTTCGCGCATCCGCGCAACAAGCCGTCTGCACGCCTGCATGAATCGCTGGGCCTCGCCACGGTCGATACGCCCCTGGGCATAGCCCTAAAGGTCGACGAGCGCCGGGAAACCAGCATGCCCGGTATCTATGCCGCGGGCGACCTAGCCAATCTCCTCATGCCCTCGGTCACCACGGCATCATGGCAAGGCGCGACGGCGGGTATCTCCGCCCAGCAGTCGATGTTGGTTTGAGATCAAGCAGCATCGATCACGCCAGTTTGAAATTTCACAATAGACAGGATTGCTACCATGGAAGTACTAAAGAAATTCAAGCCGTTAGACGAAAAATTCCCGCTTGAGCGCCAACTCGGTATCTCGGCCGCGCCAATCGTACTTATCAACATGTTCACGGTCGGTTCCGCCGATGAAGCGGGCTTCCTGGACGCCTTCAAGTCGGCTGGCGAAACCCTGAAAAAGCAGCCTGGCTTCATCTCCACCCAACTGCACCGAGCGATCGGTGATAGCCCGATCTTCCTGAACTATGTGGTGTGGGAGTCCACCGAGACGCTGCGCGAAGCCTTCGCCCGTCCCGAATTTGTCGCGAAGGTTTCGGCCTATCCGTCATCCGTCGTAGCCACCCCACACCTGTTCCAGAAGGTCGCCGTTCCCGGCTTTTGCACGGCCTAGTTAAAAACGAATCAAAACGAGGAGATGTCATGACAGAGCAAAATGCCTATCAGGTTGCCGACTGGAATGGCCAAAACGGAGAGTACTGGGCCGCTAACCAGGCCCGGCTCGACGCCATGTTTGCGGTATTTGGCCAGGCCGCGATCGCCGCCGCCGCGCCCGCCACGGGCGAACGCGTGCTTGACGTCGGTTGCGGCGCGGGCGCGTCGAGCCTGGCTCTGGCCGCCCGCGTCGGCGCGGGCGGCCATGTGCTGGGCGTGGACATATCCGAACCGCTGATCGGCCGCGCGCGTGCGCTGGCGCCACAGGATACGCCGGCCCGGTTCCGGGTAGCCGATGCCAGCAGCGCCGAGTTGCCCGAGGGCGCGTTTGACCTCCTGTTCTCGCGTTTCGGGGTGATGTTCTTCGACGATCCGACAGGGGCGTTCGCCCATATGCGACGCGCGCTCCGGCCGGGCGGGCGGGTCGCTTTCGTCTGCTGGCGCGGTGTGGCCGAGAATGATTGGGTGCGCCTGCCGATGGGCGCGCTCAAGGGCATCCTCCCGCTGACCGCACGGCCCGATCCCGAAGCGCCCGGCCCATTCTCGTTTGGCGACCGGGAGCGCGTGGCACGCATCCTGACAGCGGCCGGCTTCACCGATATCACCAGCACGCCCTTCGATGCTTCCATCCCGTTCGGCGAGGGCGTGACGCGGGACACGGCGATCGACGACGCGGTGAAGATGGCATTCGAGGGGGGGCCGCTGGCGCTTGTGCTCGCTGATCAGCCCGACGCCATTCGAGCCCGCGCCTGGGCCGCGGTTCGCGCCGCCTTCGCGGGCCTACCCGGCGAGCGGTCGGTGATGATCGACGGCGCGACGTGGATCGTCACGGCACGCAATCCGGCAAGCTGACAGGGATTGATGGGGGAGGTGTTTGGCCTTCCGCGTAGAGACAATTCACCTGAAACCAACCCTGATCATCGCGAGGTTGTGACAAAAGTATAATTTGGTCACTCGTTGTCAAGCGCTTTTCGGATGCGTAAGCTAGCTCGTATGAACAAGACATCCATAGCTTCCCCCAGCATCCGTGGCCCAGCCGATCATGAAATCCGGAATCAGATCGTCGTGGCGGCCAATCAGCACTTCAGTCAATACGGCTATAGCAAAACCACGGTTTCCGACCTGGCGAAAGCGATCGGGTTTTCCAAGGCGTACATCTACAAGTTTTTTGATTCCAAGCAGGCGATTGGTGAGGCTATCTGTGGCAATTGCCTGGCGGAAATCATCGCGGCCGTAGAACAGGCCATTAATGCAGAGGACATCTCGCCGACCGAACGTTTTCGACGCCTGGTGAAAACGCTGATCGCTACCGGGGTGAATTTGTTCTTCAGTGATCGAAAACTCTATGACATCGCCGCATTTGCAGCGTCTGAGAACTGGCCCTGCGCTCAGCAATATGATGCCTTGGTCAGGGACTTCGTGTTGCAGATTGTGCGTGAAGGCCGAGAAATCGGCGAATTTGAACGCAAAACACCCTTGGACGAAACAGTCGATTCGATCCACCTTGCGCTGCGCCCTTTCGTCAATCCGTTGCTTTTGCAATACAACCTTGACTTCGTCGAGCTGGCTCCGGTCCTCACCTCCAATCTCATTCTGCGTAGCTTGATGCCGTGAGCCTGCGCTAATCATCTCTATCACTTTGCTCTGATATCAACGCTTAGATGATGGTGAACACCTATCCGGGTGGACACCATTTTCCGGGGCGCGGTATTAACTCAAATCCGGGGCCTGATCCCCGCATTCACAGCCATGTATCAAACCTCACTACGTAACTGAGTGGATTGTCCGCGCAGCATTTGCCGCGTAGCCATGCATGTTCATTTGCCGAATTTGTGACTGTTGACATTAATGGTCACATGAATAAATATGCTGTACCTATCCTGGAGGGATCGCCATGGCGCGCACGATCTTCGTACATCTGCGCAGCGGCCCCTCCCGGTAGCCCGCGCTCAGCGTGACGCTCTCTACCGCTTTATCCCGATGATCTATCGAGTCCTAATAATGAAAAAAATACTGCGCAGGACCCCGCTTGGCCTTGCTGTGGCCCTCTCGTCGACTCAACTGTTCGCGAGCGGTTTCGCTCTCAATGAACAAAGCATCAGTGGGATGGGCTCCGGATTTGCCGGCCGTTCTTCATCTGCAGAAGATGCGAGTACCGTCTTTGGTAATCCGGCCGGTATGTCTCGCTTGAAAAAAGAGCAGGCCAGCGTCGGGGCGGCAACGCTTTTCGCAAAGGCCAATATAAGCCAGACGCGCAGCACATTCGGGGGGCAGGAGGACGGGGACATGGTGCCGACCACGACAGTGCCCATGGGGTACTACGTCAAACCCATCGATGAGCATTGGGCGTTCGGTGTGGGTTTCTATGTGCCGTTTGGGCTAATGACCGATTATGGCAGTGGGTTCGCCGGCCGCTACTACGCCAACAAAAGTGAGGTCACGACCCTTACGTTTCAGCCCACCATCAGCTATGCGTTCAACGACAAGGTCTCGATCGGTTTCGGACCGACCATCAACCGTATCAGTGGTGAGCTTTCCGGGATGGTGCTCAATCCACTCAGCCCAGGCCGCAATGACGGAAAACTCAAAAGCACCGGCGACGACACGGCGCTTGGGTTTAACGCGGGTATTCTAGTGCAAGCGACAGATCGAACTCGGTTGGGTCTGACCTATCACTCCAAGGTCAGCTACCAGCTGGATGCCAAGACCAAGCTCACCGACGGCATCTTCAGTGTGCTGGGTGTAAGCGGTACGAGCTATGACGCTTCCTTGGATGTGGACACCCCGGAATCAGTCGATTTTTCCGTGACTCATCAACTCAACAGTGACTGGACGCTCTACATGGGGAGTACGTGGACGCGCTGGAGTCGCTTCAAAGAGTTGGTGTTCGAAAACAGTGGTTTGCCTGCGGCGTTGAGCGGAACACTGAGTCGCATTACCGAGGAGCAGAATTGGCACGACACGTGGGCGCACGCTATCGGCACGGCGTATAAGCTGAACAATCAGTGGGTTCTTCGCGCCGGCTTCTCGGTTGACCAGTCCCCCGCCAACAACGTCAACCGTGGGCCGCGAATCCCTACCGGTGACCGGAAAGTCATCAGTGTCGGGGCAGGGTGGACGCCGGCAGAGAATGTCACGATCGATGTGGCGTATTCCTACCTATGGGAGGAAAGCGTACAGGTCAATGACGTATCCGCCTCAAGAGGCGCCTACAGCTCGAAGTATAAAAATAGCGCGAGTGGTTTGGGGACTTCTGTCAGTTATCGATTCTGACTCACTGCGGGGCCTGAGAGCGGATACCTATTGAATTAGGTATCCGTCGTCGGGGGCATTGCCTGGTCCGCTCAAACACCCATTACGCGCGACATCAGGCCCTGATGAAGTCGACGGGGGGTGGCCCAGGTCAAGACCGCAATAGCCTTGTTGCCAAAGCCCGGCACGACGCTCATACGGCCCGCGTGCAACGCTTGTATCCCTGCTCGAACGACAGGCTCAGGTTGCATCATGACCCTCTTCAAGACCGGTGTTATCTTTTGTTTGGCACTTGCTGCAAACCCGGTATCCGACATCCCTGGACAAAGCGCTGTGACCACCACACCGTCTTGTTTGAGTTCACGATGCAGTGCGTCGGAGAATCTGAGTACGTAAGCCTTGGCGGCAGAGTAAACCGCAAAATTCTTCACGCCTTGGTAGGACAGCAGGCTGGCCGTCATCAAGATATGCCCCTTGCGCCTGGCCCGCATGTCCTCTGCAAACAGACGAGTGATGGCGGTCAGGCTGGCGACGTCCAGGTCGATCATCGCCAGGGAGCTTTCGAGGGGCTCATCCAGGAATGCTCCCTGCAAGCCGTAACCCGCATTGTTGATCAGGGCATCGACCACCGTATTGCTGTCATGCAGGCGCCGATGCAGATCGATAATCACATTTATTGATGAAAGATCTGCTTGCTGCACCATCACGTCGACGTCGAAACGACTACGCAATTCGTCCGCGAGTGCTTCAAGCTCGTTCAGCCTGCGGGCCACCAGAATCAGCGATTTCCCTTTTGCGGCGTACTGTCGGGCAAATTCCTTGCCGAATCCGCTGGACGCTCCAGTAATCAGCACCCATGAATTTTCTCTCACTGTCATCTTGCATACCCCTTGTTTGAATCTCGAAAACCGCCCGTGTCATCGGCTCGTCAGTTGGCTATCCGAGGGCTGCCAGCCGCCGCCCAGCGCCCTGAACGCGGCGACTGCCGCGCGTGCCGATTCGGTTTGTGCCTGCGCCCGAGCATCGGAAGCCTGAAGCAGGGTCTCGTCAGCGTGCAGGACGTCAATCAAGCTGGCCGTGCCTTTTTCATAAGCAGTGAACGACGATTGGCGCGCTTGCGTCAGAGACGTCTCGCCTCCAATGAGGGTGGTTGCTTGGGCGTCCCGATTCACCAGTGAGGAGAGCGCGTTCTCGACATCCTCGGTGGCGCGCAGCACAGACTGACGGTAAGCGGCCAGGGATTCGGCTTCCTGTCCCTTGGCTTGGTCGATTTGGGCGTTGATGCGACCGAAGTCGAAGAGTCTCCAACGCAGTCCCAGTACGCCCGACGATTGACTGGCGCCGCCGGTAAAAAGATTGCCTGCCGATACAGCCGTCGCGCTCCCCAATAATGCACTCAGAGAGAACGTCGGGTAGTACTCGGCAATCGCCTCCCCGATGCGTGCGTTTGAGGCGGCAAGGCGGCGCTCGGCCACAATGAGATCAGGCCTGCGGCGCAGTAAGTCGGCTGGCGTTCCCATAGCCTTTAACTGCGGCGCTGCCGGAATGCTTGTGACCATGGCAAGTTGCGTGCGATGAGTACCGGGTGGCGTGCCGAGCATTACGTCGAGTGAATTCATGGCCGCATCCAGACCGGTCTGCAGGACCGGTACTGTGGCTTGGACCTGTGCTAAAGCCCCCTCGGTCTGACGAACCTCATAGCTGGCGGCAAGCCCCTTGTTGTAGAGCAATTGGACTTTCTCCAGCAGCCCCTGCTGGGTTTTGACTTGTCGATTCGCGATATCCAGTCGAGCCTGCAGTCCGCGGACAGTGATGTAGATATCCGCAGTCTGTGCGGCGATCGCCAATCGTGTGGCTGCAACGCCTGCCTCGGAAGCTTGGTACTCGGCCAGTGCCGCCTCGCGTCCGCGTCGCAGGCCGCCAAAGACATCCAATTCCCAGCTGGCATTGAGGTCGGCCTCGTAGGAACTGCCATAGCGATCATAGCCAGGGGTTGAGTTCAGCACCTGGCCGAGTGGCGTCTCGACTGATTGGTAGGCGCGGGCGGCCTGGCCGCTGATGTTTCCCGAGGGCAATAAAGCGGCATTGGCGGCGCCTAGTCCTGCCCGCGCCTGCGCGACTCGTGCCTGGGCCTGCGCCAGATCGAGGTTCTGTTCAAGCGCCTTGGCGACGAAGTCGGCGAGCAGTGGATCACCGAAGCCGTCCCACCAGATGACGAGGCTGGCAGGCGTCGCCCCTGGTCTCTGCTCGACAGAAGACTGGCCCAGGTAACGGTCCGGGAGCGGGGCGTCCGGGCGGCGATAGTCCGGGCCGACCGCACAGCCTGTCATCAAGCTGGCGCTTATCAAAAAAGCAGCGGGGCGGAGGGAGAGCATTGAGATTCCTTGAATCGAATATTGTTGGTGACTATATTACTTTATGGTCACTCTCTGTCAATTGAGGCCTCTGGGCTAAATTCAGATATGACTGGAAAATATCGCTCGTCCCCGTCATGTGCTCCTTTGGAATATGCAGACCTGCATCAACCCAGTCTTGTTGCAAGGGGGGGCATGAGCGGTCGCGTAGTTGGGTAGTGCATCCTTCTGCGGCGTTTGAAATCTCGAATGTGACCGTTGACAATAATGGTCACCAGTCTGAATATATGATCCCTGTTCTTTCTATTCAATAAGGGAACCTATGCTCCGGCTCCGACCCATCCCCATTGCCGCCTGCTTGTTGCCTCTCATCCTGACGGCGTGTGGTGACTCATCCAACATTGACGATCCGCGCACGCTGGCTCCTCTGGTAAGGCCCGGAACGGTTGATGGTTCCTCAGAGACGTCACGTTCATTCACGGGCGTAGTGGCGGCCCGTGTGCAGGGCGATCTCGGTTTTCGGGTCTCCGGCAAGATCCTTGAGCGGTTGGTCGATACCGGCCAGAGCGTTAAACGCGGTCAGCCGCTTATGCGCCTTGACCCCATCGACCTGGGGTTGCAGGCGCGAGCACAGCAAGAGTCGGTCACAGCCGCCAGGGCCCGAGCCAAGCAGACAGCCGATGACGAGGCGCGATATCGCGACCTCGTCGCCGCAGGGGCTGTTTCTGCATCGGCCTACGACCAGATCAAAGCCGCAGCGGATACCGCAAAGGCGCAGCTTAGCGCCGCAGAAGCCCAGGCAGATGTCGCCCGCAATGCTTCCGGTTACGCGGTGTTATTTGCGGATTCCGACGGTGTCGTGGTGGAAACACTCGCAGAGCCCGGGCAAGTCGTCAGCCCGGGGCAGCCCGTGGTTCGACTGGCGCGCGCAGGCCAGCGCGAAGCCATCGTGCATCTGCCCGAGACGTTGCGTCCTGCAGCCGGGTCCAGCGCGCAAGCGACGCTTTACGGCAGTACCGCAGGGGCTGTAACAGCGAAGCTCAGACTGCTTTCTGACTCTGCCGACCCAGTGACGCGCACGTTTGAGGCGCGGTATGTGCTTGAGGGCGCGCTGGCCAATGCCCCGATAGGTTCGACGGTCACGTTGCGGATCGCAGAAGGCGCCGCGCACGGGCAGGCGCTGCAAGTCCCCATCGCGGCCCTTTATGACCCAGGCGATGGCACCGGTGTGTGGGTGATCGCAGGCTCGCCGGCAAAGGTGACCTGGCGTCCTGTTCAGGTGCTGGGATTGAGCGACGATGCCGCGCGCGTGGCAGGCGATCTCAAGGTCGGTGAGCAGATCGTCGCGTTAGGCGCCCATCTGCTGCGCGATGGAGAGGACGTGAGAGTGCCCCAGCAGGATGACGCCCATTTTGCCGGGAGTCATCCATGAGCGAAGGCCGCTTTAATATTTCTGCGATCGCCGTTCGTGAGCGATCCATTACGGTATTCCTGATCTTTCTGATCGCGGTTGCGGGCACCCTGGCGTTCTTCCAACTGGGGCGTGCGGAGGATCCACCGTTTACGGTCAAGCAGTTGACGGTCATTACTGCCTGGCCGGGGGCTACTGCGCAGGAAATGCAGGACCAGGTCGCAGAGCCACTTGAAAAACGCCTGCAGGAATTGAAATGGTACGACCGCTCGGAAACCTATACGCGGCCTGGTCTTGCTTTCACCATGGTGTCGTTGTTGGACCGCACGCCACCCTCACAGGTGCAGGAAGAGTTTTATCAGGCACGCAAAAAGCTCGACGACGAGGCCACCAAGCTACCGGCGGGGGTAATCGGGCCCTTGGTCAACGACGAGTATTCGGACGTGACGTTTGCGCTGTTCGCCCTCAAAGCCAAAGGCGAGCCGCAGCGGCTGCTGGTGCGTGATGCTGAGTCGTTGCGCCAGCAACTGTTGCATGTGCCGGGCGTGAAGAAGGTCAACATCATCGGTGAGCAAGCCGAGCGGATATTTGTTTCGTTCTCCCATGATCGGTTGGCCACCCTGGGCATTGCGCCTCAGGACATCTTTGCCGCGCTGAATAATCAGAACGTGCTCACGCCCGCCGGTTCGATCGAAACAAATGGGCCGCAAGTCTTCCTCCGCCTGGACGGCGCCTTGGACAAACTGGAGAAGATTCGTGACACGCCGATTGTGGTTCAGGGGCGCACGCTCAAGCTCTCCGACGTGGCCACTGTCGAACGTGGCTATGAAGACCCGGCAACCTTTCTGGTGCGCAGTAACGGAGAAGAGGCCCTGCTGCTGGGGGTCATCATGCGCGAAGGCTGGAACGGCCTGGATCTGGGCAAGGCGCTGGACGCCGAGACGACCAAGATCAATGAAGGCATGCCTCTTGGCATGACGCTGACCAAGGTGACCGATCAAGCCGTCAACATCGACTCGGCCGTTGGTGAGTTCATGGTCAAGTTTTTTGTCGCGCTGCTCGTGGTGATGCTTGTTTGCTTCCTCAGCATGGGCTGGCGTGTAGGCGTCGTGGTCGCAGCTGCCGTGCCATTGACACTGGCGATCGTGTTTGTGGTGATGGCGGCCACCGGAAAGAACTTTGACCGTATTACCCTCGGTTCATTGATCCTGGCGCTCGGGTTGCTGGTAGATGACGCCATCATCGCGATCGAAATGATGGTCGTGAAAGTGGAGGAGGGCTACGACCGCATCAAAGCCTCCGCGTATGCCTGGAGTCATACGGCCGCGCCGATGCTCTCGGGCACACTGGTAACGGCGGTTGGCTTCATGCCCAACGGTTTCGCCCAGTCCACTGCCGGCGAGTACACCAGCAACATGTTCTGGATCGTGGGCATTGCTCTGATCGCTTCCTGGGTTGTCGCAGTGGCTTTCACCCCTTACCTGGGCGTGAAGTTGCTGCCAGACATCAAGCAGGTAGAGGGTGGGCATGCGGCTATCTACGATACCCCGCGCTACAACCGCTTCCGTCGGGTCCTGACCCGGGTCATCGAACTCAAGTGGCTGGTGGCTGGTACGGTTATCACGCTGTTTGTCGTGGCCGTCCTGGGCATGGGCCTGGTGAAGAAGCAGTTCTTCCCGACGTCAGATCGTCCCGAGGTGATGGTCGAGGTGCAGATGCCCTACGGAACCTCCATCGAGCAGACCAGTGCCACTGCAAAAAAGGTCGAGGCCTGGCTGCAAAAGCAGGAAGAGGCAAAAATCGTCACGGCCTATATCGGGCAGGGCGCGCCGCGTTTCTTCCTGGCGATGGCGCCAGAACTGCCGGATCCATCGTTCGCCAAGATCGTGGTGCTCACGTCCAGCCAGGAGGCACGTGAAACCCTCAAGCTGCGTTTTCGCGAGGCGGTCGCTGCCGGGCTCGCCCCAGAGGCCCGTGTCAGGGCGACTCAAATTGTGTTTGGTCCGTATTCACCCTATCCCGTCGCCTACAGGGTAATGGGGCCTGACCCGACGAAGCTGCGCGAGATTGCGGGCCGTGTACAAGCGGTCATGCAAGCGAGTCCGTTGATGAGGACGGTCAACAGCGACTGGGGCCCTCTGGCGCCGACCCTGCATTTCAGCCTGGATCAGGATCGCTTGCAGGCGGTTGGACTGACCTCCAGCGCCGTCGCCCAGCAGTTGCAATTCCTGCTGACGGGCGTGCCGATCACGTCGGTTCGTGAAGACATTCGTTCAGTGCAGGTGGTTGGGCGCGCTGCAGGCGATATACGTCTGGACCCTGCGCGGATTGAAGGGTTTACATTGGTGGGCGCGGCGGGTCAGCGGATCCCTCTGTCCCAGGTCGGAGAGGTGGATGTGCGTATGGAGGATCCGATCCTCAGGCGCCGTGACCGTACACCGACGATCACCGTGCGTGGCGATATTGACGAAGGCCTTCAACCACCGGATGTATCGGGTGTGATCGTCAAGCAACTGCAGCCGATTATCGACACGCTCCCCGCCGGCTATCGGATCGAGCAAGCGGGTGCAATCGAGGAATCGGGCAAGGCGGGCCAGGCGATAGTGCCGCTGGTTCCGATCATGATTGCGCTGACGTTGCTGATCATCATCGTCCAGGTGCGTTCGATCTCGGCAATGATCATGGTGTTTTTCACCGCACCGCTGGGACTTATTGGCGTGGTGCCGACGCTGCTGATGTTTCATCAACCGTTTGGTATCAACGCCCTGGTTGGGCTGATCGCGCTGTCGGGCATCCTGATGCGCAACACGCTGATTCTGATCGGGCAGATCCATCACAACGCCCAGGAAGGCCTGGATCCCTTTCACGCCGTCATCGAAGCCACGGTACAGAGGGCCCGCCCGGTACTGCTGACGGCGATGGCGGCCATCCTGGCATTCATCCCGCTGACCCATTCTGTTTTTTGGGGCACGCTGGCCTACACACTGATCGGCGGTACTTTGGTCGGCACCATCATGACGTTGGTGTTCCTGCCGGCGATGTACGCCATCTGGTTCAAAATCCGCCCTGGCAACGCGAGCAAGGCTCAAGCGGTGCAACCTGCCTGAGCAAGGGGCGGTCGAGGGGAGGGCGCTAGCGTCCTCTCGTCACCCAAGTCGCCAAGGCTGCACCGTACAAGAAACTGGGCGCTGTCGAATCACTCTTCTTTTAAGGCTGAAATGCTGGTGGTCTGGAAAAAACGGCAAGTCCGGGTGGTCCGGTGCGGAGTCTCTTGAACGCCAACGACGCGACGTATAAATCTATGGTAGGGCCGTCGGGAGCTTCGCCCTTAATCTTCTGGATCAGTCAATGTTGAAAAGTCGCCACTGTTTATGGTTTTCCATTGCAGGTTCCTTTGGGGCTCTGAAGGAGCACTCCACCAAAGCCGGGCCCCCATGCATTTACTCCGACATGTATGCTTCCCAGAGATCAGATGTGACGTTCGGCAACAGCGCTTCGACGGGCGATAGTGTATAGGTGACGGACCCGTTGGCGCCCCGCATGAAGCCGGAAGCGCGAATCCCCGCCCAGAACAGGGCAAGATTCTTGTCTCCTGTGCAGAGCATGATCTGTTCTTGTGGGAACACAGGGGGCAAAGGCAGTTCTCCTACGAAAAGTACTTTGGCATTGTGGAGCCCTCAGATACTGATGTGGAAAACTTTGCGCAGGGCAAGGATAGCGTGATGGATCGCACCAGAAGGCTTTTCTACGTGTGTTGTTCCCGAGCGACTAGGGATCTCGCTGTCGTCATGTTCGTGCAGGACATCGAAAATGCTCGAGAAAAAATCGCCGAGACCGGAATCTTCGAGTCTGGCGACATCGTGGATGAGTATGCTTTGGAAGCCGCTCTAACTTAGCTCTGGATTGTTTCCGCGTTCATTGCCTGTGCCGACTGAACGGCATCGGTAGACTGCCGCCTAAGGCGACTGACTCATGTCGACCCAAAGCTGCCATCACTGGTTACGACAATCGGTTTAGAACAGACATCGAGACTAGTAGAGTAGAGCCTACACTCTATTGCTACTGATCAAAACAGTTCGTGCGATGGTGGTTGCGGGCAGTAGCGTATGACTTTTCCGAGAAGGGGCTGCCGGACCTTAGGTTGGGGGCATCCTTCTCAAACCATCCAACGCATGCCCTCAGATGTGCCCCCAATGGAGCAATCCACTGGAAGTGAATGGATCTCCATGGTCTATGAAAAGGCAGAAATCATCAGGTAAACAGCCTGCCAGATGACCCCTAGAGACTCTCAGGGTCGCCACAGAACATCTGGATCCGCGAGCGCAGCCAGCGCTCGCCCGGGTCGTTGTCCTGGGAACCGCGCCAGGCCATGTGCAGTTCGAAGGTCTGGGTGTCCAGGGGCGGGTTCTCGGCGCGGACCCCGCCGGCCGCCGTCAGCGCATCGGCGGTGTAGTCGGGCACCGTGGCAATGATGTCGGTACCGGCGATCAGGGTACTCAGGCCGTTGAACTGTGGCACCGCAAGCACGACATGGCGCTTGCGTCCGAGCTTTTCCAATTCGGTATCGATAAAACCGCTCAAGTCTCCGGCGAATGACACCAGGGCATGGGGGCGCGCGCAGAAGTCATCCAGCGACATCGGCCCGGGCATGCTGTCGGCCCGCAGCAACTTCGGCGAGCTGCGGCGCAGGACCTTGCGCTTGGCATTGGCCGGCAGGTCGGTGGTGTAGCACACGCCGATGGAAATCTCGCCGGAGCCCAGCTTGGCCGGGATCAGCAGATAGTTGACGCGGCGGATCACCAGCACGATACCGGGGGCCTCGGCGCGCAGGCGCTTGAGCAACTGCGGCAGCAAGGCGAACTCGACGTCATCGGACAGGCCGATGCGGAACACCGAGGTGCTGGTCGCCGGGTCGAACTCCGAGGCGCGGCTGACCGCGGTGGAAATCGAGTCCAGGGCCGGGGAGAGCAGGGCGAAGATCTCCACGGCACGGGCCGAAGGCTCCATGCTGCGGCCGGTGCGCACGAACAACGGGTCATCGAACAGGCTGCGCAGGCGCGACAACGCCGCGCTGATGGCCGGCTGGCCGAGGAACAGCTTTTCCGCGGCCCGGGTCACGCTCCGCTCGTGCATCAGGGTTTCGAATACGATCAGCAGGTTCAGATCGACGCGACGCAAGTCGTTACGGTTCATCGGGCTCGCTTCACAAGATATTCACTGGCGGGGAAGGTCAATCTTACGGGCAAAAGTGGTTGATTCGCACGGAAATTTGAACTGTGTACAATGGTCGCCAATCAATGACAGGCATGTCGACTATTAATAGCCACTGATGGTCTTGCACGAAAAGCCCGGATAAAGTTCGTGGCATTAGAGGTTCATTTGACGAGGTTTGCGATGTCCCGCACGATCCGTTTTCACAAGTTTGGTCCGGCCGAGGTGCTCAAATGCGAAGAGCATACGGCCACTCTGCCTGCGCCGGGCGAAGTGCAGGTGCGTGTGGAGGCCATTGGCATCAGTTGGTATGACGTGCTCTGGCGGCAGAACCTGGCGTCGTCCCAGGCCCGCCTGCCGGCCGGTATCGGTCATGAAATGGCCGGCGTGGTCACCGCCCTCGGCGATGGCGTCGATGACTTGGCCGTCGGCGACAAAGTCGCCAGTTTCCCAGCCCAGAGCCCCAACGATTATCCCGTCTATGGCGAGCTTATCGTCCTGCCACGCTCGGCCCTGACCCGTTACCCCGATGTGTTGACCCCGGTCCAGGCCAGCGTGCATTACACGCCGCTGTTGATCGCCTATTTCGCTTACGTGGACCTGGCGCGGGTCAAGCCGGGGCAGTACGCCCTGGTCACCGACGCCAGCCACTGCGCCGGGCCGTCCTTCGTGCAACTGGGCAAGGCACTGGGCGCCAAGGTGATTGCCGCGACCAAGATCCCGGAAGAGCGCGAGTACCTGTTGTCCCTGGGCGCCGACAAGGTGATTGTCACCGAAGAGCAGGACCTGCTGATGCAGGTCAACAAGTACACCGATGGGCGTGGCGTCGATATGGTCTTTGACGGCCTCGGCGGGCCGCAGATGTCGATGCTCGGCGATGTCCTGGCGCCCCGTGGCAGCCTGGTGCTCTATGGCCTGCAGGGCGGCAACCAGACCCCGTTCCCGGCGTGCGCGGCATTCCAGAAGAACATCCAGTTCTTCGTGCACTGCATCGGTAACTTTACCGGCAAGCCGGAACTGGGCATCGTCCAGGACCAGGTGGCGCTGCAAAGGGCCTTGCGCGATATCAACCAGCTGACGGCCGACCGTGTGTTGCCGCCGCTGGAAATCCGCACCTTTCCTTTCGACGAGTTTGTCGAGGCGCATCGTTTCATGGACGGTTGCCCGTGCCGCGGCCGGGTAGCGCTGCAAGTTCAGCCCAACTGAGTCGATTCCGACTGTTTGCGCCAGAATAACCCCGTATCGTCAGGCGATACGGGGTTATTCATGTCTGCACTGAAATATAATTTAACAACTTTTCCAGTTTTCTTCTCGCACTGAAGAGTATCACCAACTGAACCGGTTTTTTACCGGATTCTGTATCTGTTAATCGCCGGGTAAGTGCTGATAATTGAACCGTCACTTACAGCTCAAGGAATGAGTTATGGTCCACTATCAGCTGCTTTATCGGGGCCCTGTTGTTTGCCGAAGTCCTGGTTCGGGCCCGCCTGGATACGTTGCCTGGCATATCTTGTCTTCAGGGAAGTGGGCGAAGCCCGCCCCCTTATGCCGTTAATCTCTTGCGGGTAGTTAATAGTTGTAGGTCACCGTAAGAATATTCCTAAGATGTTGTTATTGGCACACAGGCTCCCAACGCTAACTGGCAATCAGTGACGTCGGTCATGCTCGAAAGCTCTTGCTGTGGGTGTTTCAGACCTGTGCAATACTTCGGGTGTTGTCTGTCCGCAACCAGGGTTATAGGGGGCAGGCAATCTTCCGTCTGATCCGGCCACTGCCGGTAATGCGAGCGCTGTTTGCCCGACACTGAACTCAAACCAGGTGTATAAAGGCTATGAGCTCCATTCATGAACAGGCAATGAATTATGTTTATCAGCAGGTGTTGCAGCGTCTGATGAGTTACTTCACACGCGCTGAACGTATTGCACTGCAGTTGTTGATTCAACGTCTGATCGTAGCGGCGGGCGGTATCGAGCGTATTGGTGAATTCAAGGTCATGGTGGCCCACGGGGGCGGCAAGGACAGCAGTTATACACTGGCGTTCCTGCGGGCGGCGCAACTGAGTATTGCCGGACGTTCGCCGGCCACTTTCAACCTGCGGGTCGCGACGTTGCGCCATGCCGGTGTGACGGCCACGGTCATGCACAATATCCATCGCAGCTACAGTGCCTTGTTCGTCTATGACGATCCCCGGGTCGAGTTGTTGATGGTGGATAACAAGCATGTCCGACCGTTCAATCATCGGCTGCCGATGTCCGAACTCAATCGCAACATCAACCGCCGTAACCTGTTGATGAGCGGCCACCTCACGGCGGGGGATGGGCGTGCGACCTTCTGCAATGGCTGCTATCTGTCCATGGCCGATTTCTACGAACGCGCCAGTGCCTGGGACAAGGGGATCGATGCCCTGGTCAGCGGCGAGTCGCCCCGCGAGCAGAAGCAGAACATGACCTGGTTGCTGCGGGCCACCGAGAAGCCTGAGCGGGTTTGGGTTGGAGGACGGGCGCTGGAGTTCGACGAGGCGCTGAAAACCTGCCACGACCTTGGTCTGGATTACTACCGGGAACTGTATGGCGAAGCTCTGGTGGAGCCCGAGGGGCCGGCCATCAGTCGTTCCAGTCGGGCCACGGCGCCGATGCTGGTCGGTGTCTACGACCTGGTCGGCCGCGACCTGGAGGAGCGCTGGCCGTTGCTGACTGAATTTCTTGGCTTCCAGTTCGATGACCTGGCGTTCCACTTCAGCGAGTCCGATTGCGCCAACCCCTTGCTGATGGCGCATATGCGCGGTTTGCAGGCGCAGTACGTCCGGGGTCTGAGCTACGGGGGTGGTATCGGCGAGTACCTGCAACTGGCCGCCGCGATGATGCGTCGCAAACGCATGCCGGCTCGGCTGGTGGAGCAGGCCATGGGGGCTTATGACAGCAACGAGAAGATCCTCGATCGCCGGGCGTTGGCCAGTGCCTACGCGCAAGAGGCCTTCGGCCTGAGCGAAGTACAACTGACGTGTTTATTGTTCGCGCCCTTCGTCAACCATGGCCACGGGCTTGAGCAGTTCCTGCGCAGTTGCCATCCCGGCATGCTGGTGGCGTTGCCGGACTTGCACAAGGCGCTGTCGGGGCAGGGCGGGACCGAGCAGATCTGGCAATGGCTGAGCGAAGTCAGTGGCCTGACCCCGACGTTGCTCGGCGACCTCTACACCAAGGCCCAGGTGGACTTTTCCGGCGTCAGTTCGCTGATTGCGCGGGTTCGCGCCAGCGACCCGGACAAGCATCGTATTGACATCGTCAATCCCGACAACGGTGAAGTATTCAAAGAAGTCTTGTCGGGACGTTAAAAAGGATTGGTATTGATAGTTTCAGACACTCCCCAGCCGGGTGCGGATTCGTCCGTACCCCAGGACATGACTCAACCGTTACCCGACAAGGGACGTAAACACTCGGACTTCGCCTACCAGGCGGTCTACCGTTATCTGGTCAGTCTGATCAGCGAAGTCGAGACCGATGCCCGGGTCAAGCTGCCGTCCCTGCGCCAGCTGGCCGAGCGCTTGAATGTTTCGATCTCGACCATCCAGTACGCCTATTCCCTCCTGGAAAAGGAGGGGCGGGTGTATTCGCTTGCCAAGTCGGGTTACTACGCGCTACCGGTCTCCGGGGCGTCGTTTGTCAGTGGCAGCGCCGATGTGCTGGAGCGCCTCTATGTGCATTCGCGGCGGCCAGGCACCTTGGTGCTGAGCAGCGATGAACCGGCGCTGTTGCTGTCGCTGGACAACCCACTGTTGTTGCTCGAACGCGAGCTGGTGCGCCAGTACCCGCGCCAGCAGGCGCCGCAGTTCCAGCCGTTTGGTGAGTTGGAGCTGCGCACCGCCCTGGCCGTGCGCTATACCACCTCGGCCCAACGTTATTGGCATGCCGACGATGTCTATATCGGTGCGGACCTGCGCAGCGTGCTGGAAACCCTGATGGCCGCATTGAGCCTGAAACAGGCCACGGTGCTGGTGGAGTCGCCCTGCGATTGGGTGATTCTGCGTTTGTTGCAGGCGGGCGGGGTCAATATCGTCGAATTGCCGTTGCTGGACGACGGGGGCTTTGACCTGGCGGCCCTGGAACACTTGCTACAGACCCAGCCGGTCAAGCTGCTGCTGATGTCTTCCGGGCTCAGTGTGCCCCGTGGCAGCCTGATGCCTCCTGCGCAACGCGAGCACCTGGCGCGGCTGCTGGAGCATTTCGGCGTCTGGTTGCTGGAAAACGACAGCCATGGCGAGTTCGCCTTCGAGACCGGCGGCCCGCGGATGCGTGACCTGGTGGACCCGGATCGCCTGCTGGTATTCGCCAGTTTCGAGCGGATCATGGGCGCCGAGGCGCCTTTTGGCTACTTGCTGTCCCGGCATCTGGGGGCGGAGTTGCAGCGGCATTTCCTGTTGCGTTCGTTTCGCATGTCGCCGACCCGGCAGAAGGCGATTGCCCGGCTCTACAGCAGCGGGCGAATCGATCAACACCTGGCGACCCTGCGCCGTTTGTTGCAGGAGCGCTTGGCGCATATGAGCGGTTTGTTGCGCGAGCGTCTGTCCGACAGCCTGGCGTTCGTGCCGCCACAGGGTGGGGCGACGGTATGGGCGCAGGCGACCCGGCCGGTGGACATGCGCAAGGTGTTCGAGCGACTGCTGGAACAGAAGATCGTCATCGCCCCCGGCGAATTGTTCAGCCTGCATGGCCTGCATCAGCAGCACCTGCGCCTGTGCGGCACCGCCAATGGCCATCGTCACCTGGACCAGGCCATGGCTGTGCTGGCCGATGCCCTGCGCCTGGAACAGCTCGACTGAGGCGTACAGGCTGGGCTTGGCGTTATTCCACGGCGATACATCGTCCTGTAGGCGCCGGCTTGCTGGCGATGCGGTCTGATAGGCGATATCGCCGTTGCCTTGAAAAGCGCTATCGCCAGCAAGCCGGCACCTGCAATTGAATCAGTGTTCCGGCCGGAAAACCGTTGTGCCAACGAAGGGCCGGGGCGCCCTTTGTCCGTTTCTATTTGCCAGGGGCGGGAGGGCCTGTTATCTGTATGCATAACCAGCATTCGATAGCCGTGGTCCTTCCCGCCCGTGACAACTCAGCCCCTCGACGATCCGTTCTATTACTTGAACAACTTCCAGCAAGTGCTCGACTGGCTGGCCACGCGTTATGCCGACCTGCTGGACGAGCAGGAACAGGCCTTCATCGACGATTTCTCCCGTTTGCCCAAGGCCTCCCGGGCCTTGCTGGTAAGAATGGTGATGCGCAAGGGCGAGCACTTTCGCGCCGGCAAGCTGAACTATGCCGAGATCGGCGATCCCCGGCAGGCGGCGCTGCCGCTGCTGGCACTGGGCTGGGTGCGCGATGAGGCACCGTTGAGCCTGGCGCAGTTGTTCGCGGTCCTGCAAAAGGCCGAGGTGCTGCACAGCTTCAAGGCCGATATCACCCAACCCAGGGCCAACAAACCCGAGCTGTATACGGAACTGGCCCTGCGCTTCGACGAGAGCCGCGCGTTTGCCCAATGGTGCCCAAGCATTCCCGAGGCGCTTTACAGCCTGCAGGTGATGCCCCTGTGCGACCGCCTGCGGTTGATGTTTTTCGGCAACCTGTACCAGGACTGGTCCGAATTCGTACTGGCCGACCTGGGCATCTTTACCTATGAAAAGGTTGAGCTCTGCGCATCCTCCCGCGGCCTGCGCAGCCGTGCCGACCTCGATGGCTACCTGCACCTGCAGGCGGCTCGCGAAGCCCTTGAGGCGGGTGAGCAGCCCGGACTGATACACGAGCACGTCAATCAGTTGGCCACCGACAACCCCTGGTTGGAACGCCGCCGGGGCAAACTGTTGTTCCAGCTCGGGCAGCAGAGCGAGCGCTTGCATGATTGGCCCGGCGCGCTGGCGATCTATAGCGCTTGTACCCACCCGCCAGCACGTCTGCGGCGAATTCGTGTACTGGAGCGCCTGAGCGAGTTCCAGGCGGCCATGGACCTGGCATTGCAGGCACAGGCCGCCCCCCACAGTGCCGAAGAACAGCAGCATCTGCTACGCATTTTGCCCCGGTTGCGGCGCAAGCTCGGGTTGCCGGCGATGGCCCCGGCAGCGCCGGTGGCGATTACCCGATTGGACCTGGTACTGATCAATGACCCAGGCCTGTCCGTCGAGCAAGGCGTCGCCCGGCACCTGCACGAACCGCGGGCTCCGGTGCACTACGTGGAAAACACCCTGATCAATTCGCTGTTCGGCCTGTTGTGCTGGCCGGCGATCTTCGCGCCGCTGCCGGGGGCGTTTTTCCACCCGTTCCAGAGCGGCCCGGCGGACCTGCACGACGAAGACTTCCACGCTCGCCGCATCGAACTGTTCGCCGAATGCCTGGGGCAACTGGAGGACGGTCGCTACCAAGAGAGCATTCGCGCCACCTTCACCGCCAAATGGGGCCTGCAATCACCCTTTGTGTTTTGGAACATCCTCACCCCGGAGCTATTGGAGCAGGCCCTTGACTGCCTGCCGGCCGAACATCTGAAACACTGGTTCGAGCGCCTGCTGCTGGATATCCGCGCCAACCGCGCCGGCATGCCCGACCTGATCCAGTTCTGGCCCGCCGATAAACGCTACCGGATGATCGAAGTCAAAGGCCCAGGTGACCGGTTGCAGGACAACCAGCTGCGCTGGCTGGAGTTCTGCCGCCAGCACCAGATGCCGATTGCCGTCTGCTATGTGCAATGGGCAGTGGAGGCGCCTTGACCTACCGTGTTGCCGTGCGCGCCTTGTGCGAGTTCACCGCCAAGGTCGGCGACCTGGACCTGCGCTTCACGCCGTCGCCGAGCGCCCAGGAGGGCATGCTCGGACATCGCACCGTGGCTTCCCGGCGTGCCGAGGGTTACCAGGCGGAACTGCCGGTGGAAGGCTATTACCGCCACCTCAAGGTCCAGGGCAGGGCGGACGGCTACGATCCGGTGCAAAACCTGCTGGAGGAAATCAAGACCTACCGTGGCGATCTCACCGCACAGCCGGCCAATCACCGGCAACTGCACTGGGCCCAGGCGCGGATCTACGCCTGGCTGGTCTGCCAGCAGTTGCAACTGGCGGAAATGCACCTGGCGCTGGTGTACTTCGATATCGTCAGCGAAAAGGAAACCGTGCTGCGGGAAACCTGGAGCGCCGCGCAGCTTGAGGCATTCTTTGCGCAGCAGTGCGAACGCTTCCTGCACTGGGCCGAGCAGGAGGCCGGCCATCGCCAGGCCCGCGACCAGGCGGCGCGGGACCTGGCCTTTCCCCACGACGATTTTCGCCCCGGCCAACGGACCCTGGCGGAGACGGTGTACAAGGCCGTCAGCACCGGGCGGTGTCTGATGGCCCAGGCGCCGACCGGGATCGGCAAGACCCTCGGCACGCTGTTCCCGATGCTCAAGGCGCTGGCCCCGCAACAGTTGGACAAGGTATTTTTCCTCACTGCCAAGACTCCAGGCCGGCAGTTGGCGCTGGATGCGGCGCAGGTCCTCTTCGAGCGCTCGCCCGCGCTACCGTTGCGGGTGCTGGAACTGGTGGCCCGGGACAAGGCCTGCGAACACCCGGACAAGGCCTGTCACGGCGAGGCCTGCCCCCTGGCCCGGGGCTTTTACGATCGCCTGCCTGCGGCGCGACAGGCCGCGGTCGGCGTGCCCTTGCTCAACCAGCAGGCGCTGCGAACCATCGCCCTGGCCCATGACATCTGCCCCTATTACCTGAGCCAGGAAATGGCTCGTTGGAGCGATTGGGTGGTCGCCGACTACAACTACTACTTCGACTTCAGCGCGCTGCTGTTCGGCCTGGCCCAGGCCAACCAGTGGCGGGTGGCGACGCTGGTGGACGAAGCCCACAACCTGGTGGAGCGCGGGCGGCAGATGTACAGCGCCAGCCTCGATCAGGAGGTCTTGAACAGTGTCCGGCGCAACCTGCCCGAGGCGCTGAAAAAGTCGTTCCAGCGCTTGAACCGCGAGTGGAATGTCTTGCACAAGGAGCAGATCAGCCCTTATCAGGCCTATGGGCAGGCGCCCGTCAAGCTGCTGAACGCCATTGGCTTGTGCGTGTCGGCCATCGGCGACTACCTCAATGACCACCCGCAAGACGTTGATGGTGAACTACAGGGCTTCTATTTCGAGCTGCTGCAGTTTTCCCGGGTAGGGGAACTGTTCGACGAGCATTACCTGTTTGACATCAGCCTGCGTGAGAGCGGGCGGCGGCGCAGCGCGCAGCTTTGCCTGCGCAATGTGGTTCCGGCCGGCTTCTTGCGCCCACGGCTGACGGCATCCCGCAGCAGCGTGCTGTTTTCCGCGACTCTGAGTCCCCGGCACTACTACAGCGACCTGCTGGGCTTGCCGGCAGGCACTGCCTGGATCGACGTAGAGTCGCCGTTCAAGCGCGAGCAACTGGACCTGCGGATCATCAGCCAGATATCCACCCGCTATGTCCATCGTCAGGCCTCGTTGGCGCCCATCGTCGAGCTGCTGGCCGCACAGTTCGCCGAGCGCCCCGGCAACTACCTGGCGTTCTTCAGCAGCTTCGACTACTTGCAGCAAGTGGCACAGCTACTGGCCGAGACCCATCCACAGATTTCGCTCTGGCAGCAGTCGCGCCGCATGGAGGAAAGCCAGCGCCAGGCTTTTCTCGAACAGTTCACCGAGCACAGCCAGGGTATCGGCTTCGCGGTCCTCGGCGGGGCCTTTGGCGAGGGTATCGATTTGCCTGGCCAGCGACTGATTGGCGCGTTTATCGCGACCCTGGGGTTGCCGCAGCTGAACCCGGTCAATGAACAGATCAAACAGCGCATGGCCGCCCTGTTCGGCGCCGGGTACGACTACACCTATCTGTACCCGGGTGTGCAGAAAGTCGTGCAGGCGGCGGGTCGGGTGATTCGCGGCGAGCAGGATCGCGGGGTGGTGATGCTGATCGATGATCGTTTTGCCGAGGCCAGGGTCCGGCAGTTGTTGCCGCGCTGGTGGCAGGCCTGACAAGTGCGTGGTCTTGGCTGCCCATGTCCAGGCTGACATATCGAAGCAGTGCTACACCGCATCCCGTCACGGCATCCGTTTGGATTGCTTAACTGACAAGAGTTTCACGATCAGCCTACCGCCCCAGAAAGCCTAGGTTCAGGTTCACGGGCGCAACCTCGATAGCAGACTAATCTCCAGTGCACATGGCCATTGGCCGTTGCCGGTATTGAAGCGCGCGCCCGGGGAGAGATGAGTGAAGCACAGCAAGGGAACAAGCATTCTGCTGGTGGTCGGGGTACTGGGGCTCCTGGCGGGGGGCTGGGTGCTTTCTCACAGTATGAACAAGCCCAAGGGCAAGCCGCCCTCGATGGGCGATCCGGTGACGGCGGTCGCCGTCAAATTGATGGATGTGCCGGTGTATATCGATGCCCTGGGCACGGTGACGCCGACCCGCAGCGTCACCGTGGTCAGCCAGGTCTCGGGCATTCTTTCCTCGGTGGACTTCAAGGAAGGCCAGCGGGTCGGCAAGGGCCAGGTGGTGGCGCGTATCGATGACCGCGCGCTCAAGGCCCAGCTGGCCCAGGCCAAGGGTGTGCTGGCCCACGACCAGGCAGCACTGGTCAACGCCCAGCGCGACCTGGCGCGCTTTCGTGAATTGATCAAGGTCGGCTCGGTCAGCCAGCAAACCCTCGATACCCAGGCTGCCACGGTGCAAGAGCAAGTGGGAACAGTGGCGGCGGATGACGGTGCGGTGCAGAACCTGCAGGTACAGGTGAGTTACTGCACCATCACCTCGCCGGTCGATGGCATCGTCGGCCTGCGCCTGGTGGACCCGGGCAACTTCTTGGCCGCGGGCAGCACTACCGCGATCGCGGTGATCACCCAGATGACCCCTGCCACGGTGGTCTTCGCGGTGCCGGAGGATGACCTGGGCGCCGTCGACCAGGCCATGGCCAGGGGCAAGGTCGATGTCCTGGCCTACGATCGCAACAAACATAACCTGCTGGCCAGCGGGACCTTGCTGGCCCTGGACAACCAGGTCGACACCACCACCGGCACGGTGCGGGTCAAGGCGCAATTCAACGACAGCGGCAATGCGTTGTTCCCCAATCAATTCGTCAATGCCCGGCTCAAGGCCGACACCTTGCAGCAGGTCGCCGTGGTCCCGACCCTGGCGATCCAGCACGGCAGCAAGGGTGATTTCGTCTTCGTGGTGCAAGGCAACAAGGCCAGCCTGCGTACTATCAAGAGTGGCCCGGCCAGTGGCGACCTGACGGCGGTGCTGGAGAATGGAGTGAAAGTCGGTGAGCAGGTGATTACCGAAGGTGCAGACAAACTGGACAACGGCTCCATGGTCAAGGTGGTCAGCCAGTGAGTTCAGCAATGTCTCAGACCTTCCGTTTGTGCTGCCCGGGTAGTCATTGCTCATGAACGTCTCCAGACCTTTTATCGAGCGACCCATCGCCACCACGCTGTTGATGGTCGCGATTTTCCTGATGGGGTTGCTCGGCTACCACTTCCTGTCGGTTTCCGCCCTGCCTGAAGTCGACTACCCGACGATCCAGGTCTTCACCCAGTACCCCGGGGCCAGTCCGGAGGTGATCAGTTCCTCGATCACCGCCCCGCTGGAACGCCAGTTCGGCGAAATGCCCGGCCTCAAGTCGATGGGCTCCACCAGTTCCAACGGTGCTTCGGTTATCACCCTGCAATTCGACCTGTCACTGTCACTGGATATCGCCGAACAGGAAGTGCAGGCCTCGATCAATGCCGCCGGCACCTTTCTGCCGGCCAATCTGCCGTACCCACCGGTCTACAGCAAGGTCAACCCGGCCGATGCGCCGGTCCTGACGCTGTCGCTGACTTCCGAAGTCTTGCCCCTGACCAGGATCGAGGACCTGGCCGATACTCGCCTGGCGCAGAAGATCTCGCAGATTTCTGGGGTAGGGCTGGTCACCATCAGCGGCGGCCAGCGCCCGGCCGTACGGATCGAGACCAATACCTCGGCGCTCAACAGCATGGGCCTGTCCCTGGAGGATGTACGCAGCGCCCTGGGGGCTGCCAACGTCAACCAGGCCAAGGGCAATATCGATGGCAAGTTCCAGGCGTTTTCCATCGGCGCCAACGATCAGCTGCAATCGGCCGAGGAATACCGCGACCTGGTGATTGCCTACAAAAACGGCGCACCGATCCGCCTGGCGCAGATCGCCACCTCGATCCAGGGCGCGGAAAACCCACGGCAGGCGGCCTGGACCAACGACACGCCATCGATCGTACTGAATATCCAGCGCCAGCCGGGAGCGAACGTGATCCAGGTGGTCGACCGGGTCCAGCAACTGCTGCCCAAGTTGCGCGCCAGTCTGCCGGGGACCCTGAAGGTCAACGTGTTGACCGACCGCACCCAGACCATTCGCGCCTCGGTCACCGACGTCCAGTACGAACTGGGGGTCGCGATACTGCTGGTGGTGCTGGTGATCTTCCTGTTCCTGCGCAATATACCGGCCACGGTGATTCCGGCCGTCACCGTGCCGTTGACCCTGATCGGTACCCTGGCCGTGGCCTACGTACTGGGGTTTTCCCTGAACAACCTGACGCTGATGGCGCTGACCATTGCCATCGGTTTCGTGGTCGATGACGCCATCGTCATGATCGAAAACATCACCCGCTACCTGGAGGCGGGCGATACGCCGTTGCAGGCCGCGCTCAAGGGCTCGGCGCAGATCGGTTTCACCATCATCTCACTGTCAGTGGCGCTGATCGCGGTGATGATCCCGCTGCTGTTCATGGGCGATGTGGTCGGGCGGCTGTTTCGCGAGTTCGCCATGACGGTGGCGGTGACCATTGTGATTTCCGCGATCATCTCCCTGACCCTGACACCGATGATGTGTTCGCGCATGCTGCGCAATCACAGCGCAGAACGTCGTCCGGACTTTTTCGACAAGATCAACGGCTACTACGTGCGTGGTCTTGATTGGGTGCTGCTGCACCGCACCCTGACGCTGATTTCCATCGTTTTCACCGCGCTGCTGACCCTGTTCATCATCGTGATCATGCCCAAGGGTTTTTTCCCCGAACAGGATACCGGGCTGATCCAGGGTATTTCCCAGGGGTCGCCCACTGTGTCGTTCCAGCAGATGGAGTTGCAGCAGCAGAAGCTCGCCGCGCGGATTCTCAAGGACCCGGCGGTGGCCAGCCTGTCGTCCTTCGTCGGCATCGACCAGACCAACCCGACCATCAACCAGGGCAACCTGCTGATCAACCTCAAGGATCGCGGCCAGCGCGACAGCGCCGCGGTGGTGATTCGCCGGCTATCGGACGCCAATGCCGATGATTCCGGGGTGCGCCTGTACCTGCACAGCGTGCAGGACCTGACTCTCGATGCGACGATCGCGACCACCAGCTACCGCCTCGGCTTGCAGGCCACCGACCCGCAGGTCCTGGAGGAGTGGACCTCCAAGCTGCTTTCGGCCATCGCCAAGGACCCGATGTTCAGCGACGTGCAAAGCCAGGCGATGCAGTTCGGCAATCAGATCCAGATCAATATCGACCGTGCCACGGCCTCGCGCCTGGGTGTCACGCCCCAGGCCATCGATAACGTACTGTACGACGCCTTTGGCCAGCGCCAGGTATCGACCATCTACACCCAGCTCAACCAATATCATGTGGTGATGGCCACCGACCGGCCACCGCGCAATATCGCCGACCTGCTGACCGGCCTGTATGTCACCACCAGCAGCGGGACCGTGACGCCTCTGGCGAGCATGGCCACCCAGCAGGTGATTCGCACTCCGATCACCATCAACCGGCTGGGCCAGTTCCCCTATGCCGACATCTCCTTCAACCTGGCTCCTGGCCAGACCCTGGGCGCGGCCGTGACGCGTCTGGATCAGACTGAAAAAGACCTCGGCCTGCCCTTGACGGTACAGGCCAACCTGGAGGGCGCCGCCGCGACCTTCCAATCCTCGCTGTCGAATCAGGTCTTTCTGGTGGTGGCGGCGATTGTGGTGGTCTACCTGATGCTCGGCATTCTCTATGAGAGCTTCGTGCACCCGGTGACCATCCTCTCGACCTTGCTCTCGGCGGCCCTCGGCGCCTTGCTGGCGTTGCTGGTCACCGGGACCCAGTTCGACATCATCGGTTTGATCGGCATCGTGCTGCTGATCGGGATCGTCATGAAGAACGGCATCATGATGGTCGACTTCGCCCTGGAGTTGCAGCGCAATGACGGACTCGATCCGGTCGCGGCGATTCGCAAGGCCGCGGAGCTGCGCTTCCGACCGATCCTGATGACCTCCATGGCCTCGCTGTTCGGCGCGGTGCCGCTGGCCCTGGGTACCGGCATCGGTTCGGAACTGCGCCATCCGTTGGGTATCGCGATCATCGGCGGGTTGTTGCTCAGCCAGCTGCTGACGCTGTTCTCCACGCCGGTGATTTTCCTGGCGATGAACCAGCTGGAACGTCGTTTCGGCAAGCGTCAAGCCGAGACCGGGGGCTGATGCCGTGAACATCAGCGCGCCGTTTATCCAACGCCCGATTGCAACCATCTTGCTGGCGGTCGGCCTGGCCCTGTTCGGCTGGCTGGCTTTCCTGTTGTTGCCGGTGGCGCCGTTGCCGCAAGTGGACTTCCCGACCATCAGCGTGCGTGCCTCGCTGCCGGGCGCCGATCCGGAAACCGTGGCCACCTCGGTGGCCACGCCGCTGGAACGGCAGTTCGGGCAGATCGCCGGGGTGACCCAGATGACCTCGTCGAGCAACCTGGGCTCGACCCGCATCAACCTGCAATTTGACCTGAGCCGCAATATCGACGGCGCCGCCCGCGACGTCCAGGCCGCCATCAACGCCGCCCGCAGCAGCCTGCCCAGCGATTTATCGGGTAATCCGACCTATCGCAAGGTCAACCCGGCGGATTCGCCGATCATGATCATCAGCCTGACCTCCGACAGTGCCACGCCCGGGCAAATGTATGACGTGGCCTCGACCTTGCTCGAGCAGAAGCTGCTGCAAACCAGCGGGGTCGGCGATGTTACCGTCGGCGGCGGTGCGCTGCCGGCGGTGCGCATCGAACTCAATCCGGATCGGCTCAACCATTACGGCGTCAGCCTGGAGCAGGTTCGCGCGGCAATCACCTCCTCGAACGCCAACCTGCCCAAGGGCGCGCTGTCCATCGACGATCTGTCCTACGGGATCGGCGCCAACGACATGCTGTTCAAGCCCGAGGACTACGCGCCGCTGGTGGTCAAGCAAAGCAACGGGGATGTGGTGCATATCTCCGACCTGGGCTATATCCGCGAGGATGTCGAGGACCTGCGCAACTTTGGCCTGTCCAATGGCCGGCCGGCGGTGTTGCTGGTGCTGTTCAAGCAGCCGGGGGCCAACGTCATCGAGACGGTGGACGCGGTCAAGGCCTCGCTGCCGTTCCTGCAAAGCTCGATCCCGGCCTCGATCAAGCTCAATATCCTGCTGGACCGTACCACCACTATCCGCGCCTCGTTGCACGATGTGGAGGTCACCCTGCTGGCGTCGATTTTCCTGGTGACCCTGGTGACCTTCGGTTTCTTCCGCGACTGGCGCAGCACCCTGGTGCCGGCGGTCGTCGTGCCGCTGTCGCTGCTCGGCACCTTTGGCGCCATGTATTTCCTCGGTTACAGCCTGAACAACCTGTCGCTGATGGCGCTGACCATTTCCACCGGTTTCGTGGTGGACGATGCGATCGTTATCGTGGAAAACATCATGCGCCACCTGGAACGGGGCGATACCCGTGTGCAAGCGGCATTGGCCGGGGCGCAGGAGGTCGGCTTCACGGTGTTGAGCATCAGTGTGTCGCTGATCGCGGTGTTTATTCCGTTGCTGCTGATGGGGGGGATCGTCGGGCGCCTGTTCCGCGAGTTTTCCATCACGCTGTCGGTGGCGATCCTGATTTCTATGCTGATCTCCCTGACCGTGACGCCGATGCTCTCCAGTATCCTGCTGCGCCCGAGTCAGGCAACGGGCTCGGAGCACGAGTACCCGGACTCGCGCTTCCATCGTTTCTATGATCGGACCCTGCTTTGGGTCGTCGAGCATTCGACCTTGATGGGCCTGCTGACCGTGCTGGTCATCGTGCTCGCCGGCGTGCTCTATGTGCTGGTGCCCAAGGGTTTCTTTCCCCGGGAGGATACCGGACGGCTGCAGGGCAGCATCATCGCGCCGCAGAGTATTTCCTACACGGCGATGCAGGAAGCGTTCAGCAAGATCAACCAGACGGTGTCGAAGAACCCGAATGTGCAGAGCGTTGGCGGTTTTATCGGTGGCGGTGGTGGGGGCGGCGGGGCGATCAACAGCGGCCAGTTGTTTATTGCGCTCAAGCCGATCGGTGAGCGCAAGGACAGCGCCGACCAGGTGATCGCCCAGGTTCGCAAGGCCCTCGGAGAGCTGCCGGGGACCCGGCTGTACCTGCAATCGGCCCAGGACATCACCGTCGGCGGTCGGCAGAGCGGGGCGCAATACCAGTACACCCTGACCGCCGATGACCAGGTCACCCTGGATGAATGGGTGCCCAAGGTCGTGGCCGTGCTGCACACCTTGGCGCAACTGACCGATATCAACACCGACCAGCAGGACAACAGCCTGCTGGCGAACATCAGCATCAATCGTGACGCCGCCGCCCGCCTGGGGGTCAATGTCGGCAATATCGACCAGACCCTCTACGACGCCTTCGGCCAGCGCCAGGTCTCGACCATCTACAAATCGGCCAACCAGTACCATGTGGTGATGGAAGTGGCGCCGCCTTACTGGACCGATCCGTTGGCGCTCAAGTCGATCTATGTCCCGACCGGGGCTGAAGCGTCCAGCCGGGCCGGAGGCGCCTCAACGCTGCCGGCGACCCCGCCGACGCTGGTGCCGCTATCTGCATTGTCGGATACCGGCATCCAGCGCACGGCGATTTCCATTGCCCACCAGGGCACCTTCCCGGCGGTGACGGCCTCGTTCAATCTGGCTCCGGGCGTCTCCATCGGCCAGGCCACGGTCCTGGTGGAAAATGCCGTGGCGCAGTTGCGTATGCCGGCCAGCGTGGTCGGGCAGTTCGCCGGCACGGCCCAGGTGTTCCAGTCGTCGGTGGCCAGCGAGCCGCTGCTGATCGTTGCGGCACTGTTGTCGGTGTATATCGTGCTGGGGATGCTCTACGAGAACCTGATGCACCCGCTGACCATCCTCTCGACCTTGCCCTCGGCCGGTGTCGGCGCACTGATCGCCTTGCTGCTGACCGGCACCGAGCTGTCGATCATCGCCCTGGTGGGGGTGATCCTGCTGATCGGGATCGTCAAGAAAAACGCGATCATGATGATCGATTTCGCCATTACCGAGCGGGTTCAGCGCGGGCGCAGTGCCCGCGAGGCGATTCATCGCGCCTGCCTGATCCGCTTCCGGCCGATCATGATGACCACCCTGGCGGCCATTCTCGGGGCCTTGCCGCTGGTCCTGGGCAGTGGCTACGGTTCGGAACTGCGCCGTCCGTTGGGGATTTCCATTATCGGCGGGTTGCTGCTCAGCCAATTGCTGACGCTCTACACCACGCCGGTTGTCTATCTGTGGCTGGACAGCGCTTCCGAGCGGCTGCGTCGGCGCGGCAAGGAGTCTTGAAAATGATGATGGGTCGACGCGCCGCTTACCTGGTCCTTCTGCTCAGCCTGAGCATCAGCGGCTGCATGGTCGGGCCGGATTACCGTAAACCGCCGATCGCACTGCCGCAGACTTTCAAGGAAGGAGCGCAATGGCAGCGGGCGGCGGCCAATCCCCAAGGTGCGCTGGACAGCCAGTGGTGGCTGGATTACCACGATCCGACCCTCAACGACCTGATGCTTCGCGCGGCCCGGGCCAACCAGTCGATTGTCGCCGCCGAGGCGGCCTACCGCCTGGCCCAGGCGCAAGTCGCCTCGAGCCGGGCCGGGCTCTGGCCGACGGTTACCGCCGGCCTGTCCGGTTCCCGTGGGGTCGGCAGGAGCGGCGGTACCGCCAGTACAACGAGCACCTCGAGTGGCTCGGTCGAGCAAAGTGTCAGCGCCACCCTCGGCGCCAGCTGGGAACCGGACCTGTGGGGCCTGGTACGCCGTGGCATCGAATCGAGCCAGGCTTCGGCCCAGGCCTCCGATGCGCTGTTGGCCGGAGTCCGACTGTCCATCGGCGGCAGTGTCGCCGGCAATTACTTCGGCATCCGCCAACTGGATATGGATATCCGCTTGCTGGAGCAACAACAGCGTATCAACCAGCAACTGCTGGACATGATCCAGACCGAATACACCCAGGGCACTGCATCCAACGACCAGTTGCTGCTGGCCCAGGACGAGTTGACCCGTGTGGTGGCTGCCTTGCAGACCTCGCAGCGTTCGCGCGAGCAGTTCGAGCATGCCCTGGCGGTACTGCTGGGTGTGGCCCCGGCGCAGTTCAGCCTGGCGCCGCTCGACAGTTTTGCCTTCAACCCGCCGGCCACCCCTTTGAGCCTGCCGTCGGGGCTGTTGCAACGGCGTCCGGACGTCGTTGCCGCCGAGCGCTCGGTGGCAGCGGCCAACGCGAAAATCGGCGTCGCCGAAGCCGCGTTCTATCCCAACCTCGACCTGACGGCCCAGGCCGGTTACACGGGCAGCGCCCTGGGCGGCCTGTTCTCGTTGCCGAAGCGGATTTGGAGCGTCGGTCCGGCGCTGGCCGAAACCCTGTTTGACGGCGGTGCGCGCTCGGCCGCGGTCAAGGCGGCCGAGGCCAGCTATGACGAGGAAGTCGCCAACTATCGCGGCACGGTGCTTGGTGCCTTGCAGAACGTGGAAGACAACCTCTCGGCGCTCAATCACCTGCAGACCCAGGCCCAGGCCTACCAGCAGATCTACCAGCGCAACCAGCAACTGTTCGGCAGCCAGCAGGCCCAGCAGAAAGCCGGCACGGTCAGCCTGCAAGGCGTATTGACCCAGCAACTGATCCTGCTGCAGACCGAGCAGAGTCTGCGTGACACCCAGGGCCAACTGGCCCAGGGCAGTGTCGCGTTGATCCAGAGCCTCGGCGGCGGCTGGCAGGGTGAGCGTTTGACCGGTAAGTGACGAATCGCGGCCTGTCGGTTTGGCGCATGAAACGTCAATGCCATCTACGGTCCCGATGAATATTTTCTGCTGTGGGCGCTGGCTCGTTATAACAATCTGTTGCAAGACGGTATCTTGTCGCTGCTTTCAAGTCTTCAAGATGCACGCGCCCCGAGCGATTTCTTTTATTCAACGAGCCTGAACATGCCCTTTACGCACACAACCGGAACATCGGCAGCGCAGAGCGCCCTCGGTTATCAGGAGGCGATTTTCCCCCAGGTGTCTCGCTCCTTCGCCCTCACCATCCCGCAATTGCCGCCGCCGTTGAACACGGCCATGACCACCGCCTACCTGCTGTGTCGGATCGCCGACACCATCGAAGACGATCCGGCGCTGTCGATTGCCGACAAGCAGCGCTATGAAGCGGCGTATATCCGCGCGGTCCTCGGTGAGATCGATGCCCAAGCGTTCTGCGATGGGCTGAGCCCCTTGCTCTGCGAAGCCAGTTCACCGGCGGAGCAGGCGTTGTTGAGCCAGCTGCCACGGGTGCTGGAGGTCTTGCGCGCCCTCGGCAAACCCCAGCAGGCGGCCATTGTGCAGTGCCTGCGGGTGATGTGCCCGGGCATGGGCGAGTTCCAGCGTGTCGCCGGCTTGCAGGGGCTGGAGAGTTTGGCCGAGCTCAAGCGCTACTGTTACTGTGTGGCCGGTGTGGTCGGTGAAATGTTCACCGAACTGTTCGTCGACTTCGCGCCGGAACTGGCGGTTCATCAGGCGCGGATGACGGCACTGGCGCCGTCGTTTGGCGAAGGCCTGCAACTGACCAATATCCTCAAGGACCAATGGGAGGACCGCCAGCGCGGCGTCTGCTGGCTGCCACGGGACCTGTTTGCGCGCCATGGCGTGGACTTGTCTGCGTTGCACGCAAGCACGCAGCCTGGTTATGGGCAGGCCTTGGGCGAACTGATCGGCATCGCCCATGCCCATCTGCGCCGGGCCTTTGACTACACGCTGCTGATTACGCCCGAGCACCGCAGCCTGAGGTTTTTCTGCCTGCACTCCATTGGCCTGGCGATATTGACCTTGCGCAACCTGCATCGCCGCGTGGATTTTCACGCCGGGTCGCAAGTGAAGGTGTCCCGTGGACTGGCAGTGGCGACCTTCAACACCCTGCGGGCGCTGAGTGCTCGCGACGTCGATTTGCGGACGCTGCTCGAGCGTGCGACACGTTCGTTGCCGCTGGCCAGTCTCTGAAGCGCGGCACGGTTGCGATAATATGCCGCCCAAACAGGCCCGCCGCGTTCGATAAGGGTTCGTATGTCCTTGATTTTTTCTGCCCGTCGACTGGTTCTCCTCGGCCTGCTCCTGCTGTTCAGCGGCTGCCAGCCGGCGCCGACAACGGCCCTCGACCAACAACTCTACATCTGGCAACGCCAATGGCGCCCGGCTCATGAGCAGGCGTTGGCCCGGAGTCGGGCGGATTTCTCGACCTTGCGGGTACTGGCCCTCCAGGCCCAGCCCAAGGCCGGGTGGAGCCGGGCGCGGGTGGATCTGGCGCAACTCGCGGCCGATGGCCGTCCGGTGATCGCGGTCATTCGCCTCGACGGCCAGCTTCCGGCCCTGGACCTGGACATGGCGGGTAGGCAGATCTTGAAGTTGCTGGCGGATTGGCAGGTTGGTGGTGTGATGCCCTCCGGGGTGGAAATCGACCATGACAGCGGCAGCGCGCGCCTGCCGGGCTATACCGACTTCCTGGTCAGGCTGCGCAGCCTGTTGCCGCCCTCATTGAAACTGAGTATCACCGCCTTGCCGGCCTGGCTCGACAGCCCGCAGTTGCCGGCGTTGTTGCAGGCGGTCGACAGCAGCGTGTTGCAGGTTCATGCAGTGAGCAATCCGAAGCTCGGCCTGTTCAATCCAGGGCAAGCCCGGGACTGGGCCGAGCGTTGGGGACGGCTCAGCGACAAGCCGTTTTACCTGGCGCTGCCAGCTTACGGCGTCGCCTTGTTGCCGGACGATCAGGGCGGGCCCGTGGTCGAAGGTGAAGTCACGCTTAACCGTGGCGGCGAGCGCCGAGAACTGCTGGCCGATCCGCAGCAACTGGCGACCCTGGCCCAGCAACTGCGGGCCAAGCCGCCGGCGCACCTGGCCGGGCTGATCTGGTTCCGCCTGCCGCTGCCCGGTGACCGCCGCGCCTGGAGCCTGACGACCTTGCGCGCGGTGGCCCGTGGCGAGGTCCTCGCGGGTCAATGGCGGGTTGCACTGTCGGCCCGCGAGGGCCTCTACGACATACGCCTTGAGAATCTCGGCAACCTCGACCGGTCGCTACCCGAGCGCGTGGTAGTGGACGCCGAGCAATGTGATGGCGTCGACGGCATCAATGGCTATACCTTGCAGCAAACCTCGAAGCAGCTCATTTTTACCCGCCAGTCCAGCGCGCGTATCGCCGCTGGTGGCCAACGCGCGCTCGGTTGGGCGCGCTGTACCCGAATCGATCAAGGAGCGTGGAATGTCTACCCGTAACTGGCCTCGGCACCTGCTGTGCCTGTCCCTCAGTCTGCCGCTATCGGCACTGGCCTGCGGTCCGGACTTTCCCTTGCGCCTGTTGAATGATCGGGCCCAGTCCCTGGCCGATCTCCCGGAAACCAACTTCGCCTTCGAAGTCAGTCGCTTCGGACAAGCCGTCACCGGCTTGAAGCAGGCGACCGAGGCGACCCTCACGCCGTACTGGGACAGTGACGACAGCAACAAGCCTTATCGCGAACAACGGGACAAGGTGGAGGCCAGCGAACTGCCGGAAAACCTGCGGGCCGAGGTGACGCGCCTGCGCAACCTGCAAGACCCGCAACAGGTAGAAACCCAGGGTGCGAGCTTGCCGGCCGAGCTGCGCCTGTATATCGCCGGTGCCGTGGCGTTCGAGGCCGGTGACGCGCAACGGGCCGTGGACTACTTCCGCCAGGTCCTGGCCTTGCCGGCTGACCAGCGCAAGCTGCGCAGCACCTGGGCCGCGTACTCCCTGGGACGAGCCCTGGTCGCCCTGAGTGTCCAGGCCGAAGCCGGCCCCGACAGCCCAGGGGACAGCGCCCCGGCCGCGGTGGTTACCGACGCCCAGTTGCTGGCCCAGGCCCGGCTTGCGTTCCAGCAGACACGGGCCTTGAGCGCCGGGGATTTCAGCGACCCGCTGGAGTTGGGGATTGCCAGCCTCGGCGAGGAAGCCCGGCTGGCCCTGCTCGATAACGACTGGAATGGCGCCATCGCACTGTATGCCAGCCAGAGCCAGTTGGGGTCCAACACGGGGTACTCCTCGCTCCTGCAGGTCGTCGGCGAGTTGGCGAAGAAGCCGGATGCCGAACTGAACACCTTGCTCAAGGAGAAAAATGTCCAGGTACTGTTGACCGCCTATGTGTTGAGCCGGGGTGGCGAGTCCTTCGATGAGCAGCCGGGGCATCAGCAGCGGCTTTCCAAGGCATTGCTGGCCAGCGTCGCCGGTAGCCTGGACAACGCCGACCGTCTGGCCGCCCTGAGCTATCAGAAGGGTGATTACGCAGCGGCCAAGGCGTTTGCCGAGCATGCCGGCGACGGAGGCCTGGCGTGGTGGGTGCGGGCCAAGCTGGCGCTGCGCGAGGGTGACAAGGTCCAGGCCGCGGCCGCTTATGCCAAGGCGGCCCAGGCGTTTCCCAAGGACGAGGCCTGGGGTACGCGACGGGCGCCTGACTGGAGCTTCGAGACCGTCCAGCCCGGTTGCCGGGTAGAGGGCGAAAGCGCGATTCTGGCACTGGATCGTGGCGACTACCTGCAAGCGTTCGACCAGCTCTACCGCAGCCAGGATATCTATTGGCTGGATGCCGCGACCGTGGCCGAGCGAGTGCTGAGCTCCGACGAGCTGAAAACCTATGTCGATGCCCATGTGCCCGCGGCGGCGGCAAAGCCCGAAGACAAGGACAATTATGTGCGGCGTCCGGTGGCCGCGCGGTTGCGCGAGCTGCTGGCGCGTCGTCTGTTGCGCGAGGGGCGCTACGATGAGGCGCCGAAGTACTTCGACAGCCCGGAACTGCAGGCCACGGCACGTGAGTATGGCCGCGATCGCCAGCAGGCGGTGTCGCGCTGGACTGCCACGGGCCGCGCCGAATCGCTGTTTGCCGCTGCCACGTTGGCGCGCAAGTCGGGCATGGAGATCCTCGGTTACGAGATGGCACCGGATTACCGCTCCCTGGACGGTTACTACAGCCTGGAAACACCCCCGTTGCAACCGGCAGCGTTTCTGGAAACCGCGGAAATCCAGCGGCAGCAGGCCACTGTGGCCAAGCCCGACCGGCGTTATCACTATCGCTGGGTGGCGGTGGATCTGGCCAACCAGGCGGCCGACCAGTTGCCCCACAGCAGCCAGGCGTTCGCCGCCGTGTTGTGCAAGGCGGCGGGCTGGGTGGCCGGGAGTGACGAGGAAATCCAGCTGTACCAGCGTTATGTCGAGCAAGGCCCGTACGTGAGTTGGGCGACGAATTTTGGCCAGCAGTGTCAGGAACCGAACTTTGACCAGGCCAACCGGCGTTACCTGACTCAGCCACTGAATACACTGCGTTCGGCCTTACGGCCCTACAAGGTGGCGCTGGTGGTTGGCGTTCTGGCGGTACTGGGCGGTCTGACGGCGCTGTGGCTCCGTCGGCGAAAAGCGAAGCTTTGAGGCAAGGTGGGCCAGGGCGTGCTATTGCTTAGGGATGCATCGCCTTGAACCTTTCATGAAGGGGCGGCTCTGGAACTTCATGTACTGCCCACAGAACCAAGAGGTGACGATATGCCGGTCAAGCACGATTTGCTCGCGGACCTGAAGTTGAACAAAGAGGCGCTTGCGCAGCACAGGAGCAAGGATCCCAGGCTCAACCAATTGCTTGATCAGTACGACGATATCGACAAGGAAGTGCTGGCGGCCGAGTCGGCCCAGGCGGCGGATGATCCCTTGCGAACGCTGAAGGAGCGGCGACTGAAAGTGAAGAACCAGATTGTCGAGCGTCTCCAGGCGCTTTGATCCGCGTGGGAGCTGGCCTGGTTCAGCCTTGCGGCGTCCATCCAGGCGCCATCGCCAGCAAGCCGGCTCCTACACATCCGTGTCACACCACAATATACCGCCGCGCAGAAATCGGCGTATCACCGACGAACCATCGTCGAACCCGGCCCTCGGTACCCAGTGGAAACTGGACTCGCGGGATGCGCCGAAAGACTGGCCCACACGAAGCCTTGCTGCGGGCGAGCAGGGCCGTGCGGGTGGACATCAATCGCCTGGCCGTAGTGCGTGCCGGCTCCGATTTCGACCGACCGTACCCTGGCTACAGCGAAGTCGACAACCTGCTCAAGTACGCCGACCAGGGTGGTTTTGTCCCGGCCCTGGAGAACCTGTACCGTGCGGGCAATCCGTTGGTACAGGCAATCCTCGGCAACTGGAAGGCGTGGGAGCAGGGTGTTCCGCAGAACTGAGTGGTTCGGTGGGGCGCACCGCCAGTGCTAAGCTGGGCGCCCCACCGATAGCCCGGAGAACCCCGACCATGCTCAAACCCCTGGCCCTGGCCTTGTTGCTGGCCTGCACCGCGTCGGTGGCACAGGCCGAACTGCTCGCCGATATGCCATTGACCTACCAGGCCCGGGCCAGTGCCGATAGCCACGACCAGCCGTTGGTGATTTTCCTGCATGGTTATGGCAGTAACGAAGACGATCTGTTCGGCATCAAGGACGATCTGCCGGCCAATTACACCGTGCTCTCGGTACGTGGCCGCCTGGAGCTGGACCTGGGCGCCTACCAGTGGTTCCACAAGAAGGTCGGCGCGGCGCAGTATGACGGCGACAGCGACGACCTGACTCAGAGTGCCGCGGCCATCAGCGATTTTGTCACCCGGGTCACCGAGAAATACCACACCCAGCCTGACAAGGTGTTCCTGGTAGGTTTCAGCCAGGGGGCGATGATGACCTATGAGGTCGCGCTCCGGCATCCCGAGATCTTGCGCGGCATCGCCTCACTCAGCGGGCGGGTGCTGCCGGCACTGCGCACGGAACTCCAGAGCGGGGCGAAATACGCCGGGTTGAAAGTCTTTATCGGTCATGGCACCGCCGATCCGCAGGTACCTTATGCCGGAGCGACCGAGGCCCTGGGCGTGTTGAAGGGGCTGTCCATTGAGCCGCAGTTTCATTCCTATCCCGGCGTCGGGCACACCATCAGTGCCACGGAAGTCGAGGATCTGAAAAACTGGATCAATGCTTCATTGCAACACTGATGGTCCGCTGTTTTCCCGATTGCACTTGCAGCGCTGGCCGGGGTCTGATGCTTGACCCTGCCGAACGAGCACCGCAGAACCTGTGGGAGCGGGCTTGTCGGCGATGGCGTCCGGATGGGCGCGGCAAGGCTCAAGGGCTTCATCGCCGGCAAGTCGGTTCCCCCAGGACGTGTGCCCCGGCATCGACCGCCATGTCACTTGGGAGAAACGATGAGCCAGGATGTCCTCGCGACCGAAACCAACCGCCGTCAACTGCAGCAGATTATCGCCGGCCTGTCCGAAGGCGTGATCCTGATCGAGGTCGACCAGAGCATTCTCTGGGCCAACGAAGCCGCTCTGGCCATGCATGGCGTCAGCCAGCTCAGCGAACTGGGCACCAATGCCGAACAGTATCAGCAACGCTTCAACCTGCGTTATCGCAACAACCATCCGCTAAGCCCTGAGCAATACCCCATTGCCCGCCTTGCCAATGGCGAGACCTTTGATGATGTAGTGGTCGAGATGAGCGTCCAGACCGACCAGGAGCACCCCCTGTGCGTGTTGCGTATCAGCAGCATGATCCTGTCCAACCGCGCCGGCGCCCCCGAGTCCCTGGTGCTGATCATCAGTGACGCCAGCGACTGGGCCAGTGCCGAACAGCGCTTCGAGAAAGCCTTCAGCGCCAACCCGGCACCGGCGGTGATCTGCCGCCTCAGCGACCTGCGTTACGTCAAGGTCAACCAGGGCTTCCTGGAGATGACCGGCTATACCCGCGAACAGGTGATCGGCCGCTCGGTCTACGAACTGGACGTGCTCGAGGACGCCGAACGCCGGGACCTGGCCATCCAGCGCCTGGGGGAGGGCGCAACCATCCCGCAGATGCAGGCCGAGATCAGGCTGGCGGACGGTGGCAGCAAACTGGTGATCGTCGCCGGCCAGCCCCTGGATATCCACGCGGAAAACTGCATGCTGTTTTCCTTCATGGACCTGGAGCCGCGGCGCAAGATCGAAATCGCCCTGCGCCAGAGCGAGGAGCGTTTTGCCAAGGCTTTTCGCCTGACACCGGTACCGACCCTGATCTGCAGCGCGGACAACCAGCAATTGATGGACGCCAATGAAGCGTTCCTGAACATCACCGGGTATCCCGCCGAAGAACTGCTTGGACGCAGTGTCCAGGAGCTGGGGTTTGTCGAGGACGCGGCGGTCTGCGAACAGTTGTTCTCGGCCCTGGAAAGCGCCGGCAGCCTGGAGGGCCTGGACCTCAGGATCCGCCAGAAAAACGCTGAACCCATCGATTGCGTGCTGTCGGCCGACACCGTGCTGATCCAGAATGCGCGATGTTACCTGTTGGTGCTGACCAATATCACCGAGCGCAAACGTTCGGAGCTGGAGCTGGTGACGGCTATCGAGGCGGTGATGCAGGACGCGTCCTGGTTCAGTCAGAAACTGATCGAAAAACTCGCCACGGTGAAAGGTGTCAGCGCGCCCAACCTGCCGGGTTTTTCCCTCGCCGAGCTGACCCCGCGCGAGCGCGACGTGCTGGGTTTGATCTGCGAGGGGTTGGCGGACAAGGAAATTGCCGCGCGCCTCGAACTGGCCCTCAATACCGTGCGCAATCACGTGGCCACGGTGTACTCCAAGCTCGACGTCCACAGCCGCAGCGAGGCGATCGTCTGGGCGCGCGAGCGTGGCTTGTTTATCGCCAAGCGCTGACGGTGCAAATGCATCAGTGCCACCAGTGCATATACGGGTGTATAGGCGCCCGCGGTTTTTCTTAGCATGGTTGCCTGACGCGTGGGCGGATCGCCCGCGTGACGAATAATCAGGTACGGGACTCACCGGTGTGCTCTCTCTAATGGAATTACGCGTCTTGCTCGAAAACGGCTTTGCACCTCTGGCCTGTGAATGCGCGCTGGGCGATGCTTCACTGAGTGTCAGGGTCTATGATCCGGAGAGCGGACGGGTCGACCTGATGGTCACGGGCATTCCCCTGAGCGTGTTGCACCAGCGCGCAATGGCACTGCGGCTGCTGGAAGAGCTGCTGGAGGAGCTCGAATCCAATACGCTTGCGGCTGAGCGCAGTGCCGACGCCCGCTAAAGGATGCTCCGCGTACCCAAGCCTTTCTCAGCCGTGTGTTGTGAAACCAACCCTTGTTTGGAAGAGCCTTTGTCATGTTGAAGTTTTCTGCCCACGAATACCCTTATCCGTCGCAACGTCAGAGCGTGTTCGCCCGTCGTGGCATGGTCGCGGCCTCACAACCCCTGGCCGCCGAAGCCGGCATCGAGATCATGCGCAAGGGCGGCAATGCCATTGACGCCGCCATTGCCACGGCGGCGGCGCTGACGGTGGTCGAGCCCACCGGTTGCGGCCTCGGTGGCGACGCTTTCGCGCTGGTCTGGTGCAAGGGCAAATTGCACGGCCTCAACGGCAACGGCCAAGCCCCGGCGGCCCTGAGCATCGATGCGGTCAAGGCCGCGGGACACGCGCAGATGCCGCTCCATGGCTGGACGCCGGTGACCGTGCCGGGTTGTCCGTCGGCCTGGGCCGAATTGTCGAAACGCTTTGGCAAGTTGCCCTTTGCCGAGCTGTTGCAACCGGCCATCAGCCTGGCACGCGAGGGTTTTCCCGTGTCGCCGGTCATCGCCTATAAATGGCACCAGGCACTGGCGGCGTTCGGCCCGCATCGCGACGCCGTGCTCGAAGCCTGGTTCGAGACGTTCCTGATCGAGGGCCGCGCGCCCCGGGCCGGTGAGCTGTTCCGCAACCCGGCCCAGGCCCGGACCCTCGAAGAGCTGGCCGCCACGGCTTGCGAAAGCCTGTATCGCGGTGAACTGGCCGCGCGCCTGGATGCCCACTCCCGCGCCAGCGGCGGCTACCTGCGCAGCAGCGACCTGCAGGATTATCGCGCGCAGTGGGTCGATCCGATCCATATCAACTACCGCGGCTATGACGTCTGGGAGATCCCGCCAAGCGGCCAGGGCCTGGTGGTCCTCATGGCGTTGAAGATCCTCGAAGGTTTCAACTTCGACCATCGCGACAGCCAGCAGACCTGGCACCGCCAGCTGGAGGCCCTGAAGCTGGCCTACAGCGACGGCCTGCACTACATCACCGACCCCCTGCATATGCGGGTGGCAGTGGCGGACTTGCTCAGCGACGACTACAGCGCCCTGCGTCGTGGGCAGATCGGTGAGCAGGCGCTGCCGCCCGCGCCCGGCGATCCCCATGCCAGCGGCACGGTGTACCTGGCCAGTGCCGATGCCGAAGGCAATATGGTCTCGTTCATCCAGAGCAACTACCGTGGTTTCGGCTCCGGTGTGGTGCTGCCCGACAGCGGTATCGCCTTGCAGAACCGCGGCCAGGAGTTCAGCCTCGACCCGAGCCACGCCAACTGCCTGGCGCCCGGCAAGAAGACCTTTCACACCATCATTCCCGGCTTTCTCAGCCAGGGTGCGGAACCCCTCGGACCGTTTGGCGTGATGGGCGGCTATATGCAGCCCCAGGGCCATGTGCAGATGGTGATGAACCTGGTGGACTTCGGCCTCAACCCCCAAGCGGCCCTGGATGCACCGCGCTGGCAGTGGTTGGGGGAGATGAAGGTCGGTATCGAACAGGGTGCTTCACGAGACCTGGCGACGGCGCTGGCGCGGCGCGGCCATCAAGTGCAAATCGCCAGTGACCTGACCGAATATGGGCGTGGCCAGATCATCCTGCGCGACCCGGTCAGCGGTGTGTTGTGCGGCGGTACCGAACCGCGCACCGATTCTCATATTGCCGTGTGGTAATCGCTGGCCAGATCCTCCAGGTGGGTACCCATGTCGGGAAAGAGGCAACCACCTGAGGATCGGGTGACGCCCGGGTGGCTGGCAGAGCGGGATGTGCAGATGTCGCGGCAGGCGACATAATAACTTCCGGCGTGCGGCCATCCGGTCGTTGTGCACCCGACCTCGCGGAGTCTTGAATGGCCATGCCGGAATCGTCGCTACACACTGAAATCAAGGTTCGCTCCAAAGCCCACGCATTATTCGTTCTCTCCCTCGTGGTGATCCTGACCGGTATTGGTGCGGGCCTCGGCGGTACGCTGCTGGCGATGCTGTTGCATGCGATCCAGCACCTGGCCTATGGCTATGGCCAGGACAGCCTGACCAGCCATGAAAGTTTCCTGATCGGCGTGAGCAGCGCCTCGACTTCGCGCCGGGTCCTGGTCCTGGCGCTGTGCGGCGTGGTGGCCGGTCTGGGCTGGTGGGCAATCTACCGATTCGGACGCCCGCTGGTCGGAATCCGGAAAGCCGTCTCCTCCGATGCGCCAACGATGCCGCCCGGGACCACGGTGTGTCATGCGCTGTTACAGATCATCACCGTTGGCCTGGGGTCTCCCCTGGGCCGTGAGGTCGCCCCGCGCGAGATCGGCGCCTTGCTGGGCGCCTGGTTGTCGCGCAAGGCCAGGTTGGACCCCGATACGCACCGCTTGCTGATTGCCTGCGGCGCGGGCGCCGGATTGGCGGCGGTCTACAACGTCCCCTTGGGCGGTGCGGTGTTCGCCCTGGAAGGGCTCATGGTGGTCTTCAGCTGGCCGGCGGCAATCATTGCGCTGACTACCTCGGCCATTGCCGCCGCCGTGGCTTGGATCGGACTGGGGGCTCAGGTGCAGTACGTGGTGCCGAACCTGCCACTGACCCCTGGGCTGCTTATCTGGTCGGTGCTTGCTGGGCCGCTCTTCGGGCTCGCCGCCTATGGCTTCGTGCAATTGACGGGCCGCTCCCGCTTGAATGCCGCCCGCGGCTGGCGGCTGCCGGTGCTGTCCTTGATCAACTTCACCCTGATCGGCTGCGTGGCGGTCTATCTGCCCCAGGTGCTGGGCAACGGCAAGGGGCCGGCGCAGTTGGGCTTTGACGGTGAACTGACCCTGGGGCTGGCGGCCGCCCTGTTGCTGGCCAAGCTGCTGGTGACCTGTGGCAGCTTGCGGGCGGGGGCCGAAGGCGGGTTGCTGACGCCCGCCTTGGCGATCGGGGCGTTGATGGCGATTCTCCTGGGCGGGGTATGGAGTCTGGCCTGGCCAGGTATAGCGCTGGGGGCCTTCGCCATCGTCGGCGCGGCAGCGTTCCTGGCCGCATCCATGAGCATGCCGATCACTGCCATTGTACTGGTGGCGGAATTCACCCGGATCGACCACGATTTCCTGGTGCCGATCATTCTCGCGGTGGTGGGTTCAGTGTGCGTGAATCGCTTGTGCGAAGTACTCAACAGGCCAAAGCGTTGACTTCCCTGGCCGGCCCGACGCTCCCTGGCTGGTCGCATACCTTTGTAGGAGCAGAGCTTGCCCGCGAATCGCTGCAAGCGGCCATTCACCGCGGATCTGCAGCGCCTCCTTCGCGAGCAGGCTCTGCGCCTACAGGTCCTGTTTGTCCGGGAGACTGGCGACCGGCCGCAAGCCGCTGGAAAGTATCCTGCTGGCCCTCTTGGCCTTGGCCAAGCCGTCGGGGTCGCCATTGAGCAGGCCTTGCAGCGCACCGGCACACAGCCGCGACTGGAAGTCCTCGCGCCCGGCGAATTGCTGATGCAGCAACTCGACCCCTTGCAGCGCCATGGCCAGGATTGCCTCGATACCGCCCGGCCCCTGGATCGAACTGATCATCACATGCCGCAGGGCCTTCTTGTACTGGCTCTGGGTATGGATCGCGCTGATATCGACGCCGCTACCGGCAAAGACCTTCTCCAGCAACCCGCGCACGGCGTCGTCCTGGAGAAAGGGTTCGCCGCAGTCATCCTCGAACACCAGGCCCTTGGCGGTGAGGGTGACCCCCGTGCTGTGCTCGGTCATTCTGGCTCCTTGTAGATCACGGCAGATTGGCAGTTTGCAAGCAACCACGCGATCAGACAAATGAAACGCGCCCGGAAAATTGCTACTCCTCATGACTGTTCAATAATTGCAGGCAGCGTTGTAACACCTCCGAGACGTCGCCCACCCGGTAACTGAGTACGATCGGCGAGGTGATGCTGCTGTCCTGCAATGATGTGTAACCGATGTCATCCCGGTGCAAGCGCTGGACCGACGCGGGCACCAGCGCAATGCCGACCCCGGCCGCCACCAGGCCGATGGTGGTCTGCAGTTCGTTGGCCATCTGCGCTACGTGGATACTCAGGCCATGCCCGGCGAACACGCCGAGGACATGATCGGCATAGCTGGGGCGTGGGCTGGCGGGGTAGAGGATAAATGGCTGCGCGGCCAGCTCTTCCAGGCTGACCGCCCGTCCGAGCAACGGATGCCCGGCCGGCAAGGCCGCGACCAGGGGATCTTGGCGGAGGACTTTCTGGACGATGACCGGGTCATCGAACAGCATCCGGCCAAAGCCTATGTCGATCCGTCCGCTTTTCAGCGCCTCCAGTTGCTGCAGGGTGATCAGTTCCGACAGGCCCAGCTCGATATCGCCGAAACTGCGCAGGCGGCGGATCAGATCGGGCAGGGCGCCATAGAGGGTCGATGGCGCAAAGCCGATGCCCAGCCAGCGCTTGCGGCCGGCGGCCACGCGCCGGGTATCGTCACAGACCCGCTCAAGCTGTTCGAGCAACTGGCTGGAATGCTCCTGGAAAAACCGCCCGGCCGCAGTCAGGCGCAATGGCCGCGAGCGTTCCAGCAGCGGCACTCCCAACTCATCCTCCAGTTGCTGGATCTGCCGGCTCAGGGGCGGCTGGGCGATGTTCAACAGCTCGGCCGCACGGGTGAAGTTCAAGGTCTGGGCGAGCACCTTGAAATAGCGTAAATGACGAAGCTCCACGATACCTCCTGGGTATGAAGCGAGACTTATTCAATATTGGACCGGCGGCGCCTTGAGCGTCAATCTTGGCTCAAAGACCAACACCTCATAGATGGATACGCCATGAGCGCTGTAACGATCGAACAGTTCGATACCCAGATTGTCGACTTGCCTACCATTCGCCCGCACAAACTGGCGATGCACACCATGCACGGCCAGACGCTGGTCATCCTGCGTATCCGTTGCAGCGACGGAGTCGTCGGCCTCGGCGAGGCCACCACCATCGGTGGCCTGGCGTACGCCGGGGAAAGCCCGGAAAGCATCAAGGTCAACCTCGACACCTGGTTCGCGCCGCTGCTGATCGGCCAGGACGCCAGCAACGTCAACGCGGCCATGCAGCGGGTCGACCGGGCCATTCGTGGCAATACCTTCGCCCGCTCGGCGGTGGAAACCGCCTTGCTCGATGCCCAGGGCAAGCGCCTCGGGCTGCCGCTGGCCGAACTGCTCGGTGGCCGGCTGCGCGACGGCGTGGAAGTGGCCTGGACCCTGGCCAGCGGCGATACCGGCAAGGACATCGAGGAAGCCGAGCGCATGCTCGACCTGCGCCGTCACCGCCATTTCAAACTCAAGATCGGCGCCGGCGAACCGGCGAGGGACATCGCCCATGTCGCGGCGATCAAGCGCGCCCTGGGCGAGCGCGCCAGCGTACGGGTGGATATCAACCAGGCCTGGAGCGAGGCGGTGGCGGTACACGCCTGTCGTCAACTGGCCGATGCCGGGGTTGAACTGATCGAACAGCCGCTGTCCCGCCATGATCGCGCCGGCATGGTGCGTTTGAGCACCCACAGCCCGATCCCGCTGATGGCCGATGAAGCCATCGAGTCGGTGCAGGACAGCTTTGCCTTGGCGCAAATGGGCGCTGCGAGCATTTTCGCCTTGAAGATCGCCAAGACCGGCGGCCCGCGCGCCGTGCTGCGTACTGCCGCGATTGCCGAGGCAGCGGGCATCGGCCTGTACGGCGGCACCATGCTCGAAGGCAGCATCGGCACTCTGGCGGCCGCGCATGCTTTCGCCACCCTCGACAAGCTGGAGTGGCACACCGAACTGTTCGGCCCGCTGCTGCTGACCGAAGACATTCTGATCGAACCGCCGACCTATCGTGATTTCCAGTTACTGATCCCCAAAACCCCTGGGCTCGGCCTGGCAATCGATGAAGAGCGCCTGGCGCGGTTTGCCCGCCACTGACTTCCAGACCCGAGAGGACCTTCACACCATGCTTTTTCACGTCCGCATGACTGTCAAACTGCCCACCGACATGCCCGCCGAACAGGCCGCGCGACTCAAGGCCGACGAACGCGAACTGGCCCAGCGCCTGCAACGGGAAGGCACCTGGCGGCACCTTTGGCGCATTGCCGGCTTGTATGCCAATGTCAGTGTGTTCGATGTGCCGGATGCCCAGGCACTGCACGACACCTTGATGCAACTGCCGCTTTATCCCTATATGGAGATCGAGGTCATGGCGCTGTGCAGGCACCCCTCATCGGTCCATGACGACGACCGCTGAGCCCGGATTTTCCAAGGTTTGTATCCACAAGAACAATGATGAGGAACACCAGCATGACCGTTCGTATTTCCCAAACCGCCGAAGTCCAGAACTTCTTCGAAGGCGCCGCCGGCCTTGACCAGGCTGCCGGCAATCCACGGGTGAAGCAGATTGTCCACCGGGTGCTGAGCGACAGCATCCGCCTGATCGAAGAGCTGCGGATCTCGCCTGAAGAGTTCTGGAAGGCCGTGAACTACCTGAATGAACTGGGCAGCCGTCAGGAAGCCGGCCTGCTGGTCGCCGGCCTGGGTCTGGAACACTATCTCGACCTGTTGCTGGACGCCGAAGACGAGCAGGCCGGCCATGTCGGCGGCACCCCGCGGACTATCGAAGGGCCGCTGTACGTGGCCGGCGCGCCACTCTGCGAGGGCGAGGCCCGGCTGGATGACGGCCGCGATCCGGGCACTGTGCTGTTCATGCGTGGCCAGGTCCGCGACCTCGAGGGCAAGCCACTGGCCCATGCGCTGGTCGATGTCTGGCACGCCAACACCGGCGGCACCTATTCCTACTTCGACCCGGCGCAATCGGAGTTCAACCTGCGTCGGCGGATCCGCACCGACGCCGAAGGTCGCTATCGCTTCCAGAGCATCGTGCCTTCCGGCTACGGTTGCCCGCCGGATGGCCCGACCCAGCAGTTGCTCGACCAGTTGGGCCGGCACGGCCAGCGCCCGGCGCATATCCACTTCTTCATTTCCGCGCCGGGTCATCGTCACCTGACCACGCAGATCAACCTCGCGGGCGACCCGTACCTGCACGACGACTTTGCCTACGCCACCCGCGACGAGTTGATTGCCGAAATCGTCTTCAAGGACGATGCGAACGGGCGGCATGCGGAGATCGATTTCGATTTTGCCTTGCAGTCGACCGACGCCGCCAAGGAGCAGGACAAGCGTGAGCGGGTACGGGCGCTCGAAGCCTGACCCTCGCCGCGTTCAGGCGTTACAGGTCCCGCGTGCATCCGCCCGCGGGGCTTTTGTCGTCTAGCCAGCCTTGATAGAAAAACAAGAGAGGCTTTTCCCATGACCACCTTGTTGAGTGAACGCAGCCGGATTTTCGAACAGGCCGATGCCCATGCGGTCTCCGAGTATGTCAATCAACATGTCGGCAGCCATTGCATTCGCCTGCCGCCCACGGGCCGCCCGCAGGCGAGCATCAAGCACCGGACCTTTTCCAGTCTCGACCTCTGCCGCATCAGCTACGGCGCCCGGGTCCAGGTGACGTCGCCGGCGCTGGAAACCATCTATCACCTGCAGATCCTCCTGAGCGGGCATTGCTGCTCAAGTTCCCGGGGCGCAGAGCGGATCTATACACCCGGTGAGATCCTGCTGATCAACCCGGACGATCCGGTGAACCTGACGTATTCGGCCGATTGCGAGAAATTTATCGTCAAACTGCCGGTGCGCTTGCTGGAAAATGCCTGCCTGGACCAGCACTGGTTGCTCCCGCGCGAGGGCATCCGCTTCGACAGCCAGAGCCGCAACCTGGCCGGGCTGGACGGCTTCGTGCCCTTGTTGGCGCTGATTTGTCACGAAGCCGAGAGCTGCGCGGGGCCCGAGGTGCAGGCGCTGTACGAGCGGATCGTGGCCAGCAAGCTGTTGGCCCTGCTGGCGAGCAATGTCCAACGGGCCAGTCCTGATACCGAGGAAACCGGCGGCTTCGAGGCGGTGCGCGAATTTATCGAGGCGCATCTGTGCGATGAGATCGGCATAGAGCAATTGCGCGAGGTGGCGCGGGTCAGCGAGCGCTCCCTGTACTTACTGTTCGAACGGCATGTCGGCATCTCCCCCCGCGACTATGTGCGCCAGCGCAAGCTGGAACGGGTGCATGCGCTGTTGCAGCTACCGGGCGTCCGCAGTGTCACCGAAGTGGCGCTGGATCATGGCTTCGTTCATCTGGGGCGCTTCTCCGAAACCTATCGCAAACGCTTTGGCGAGCTGCCCTCGCACACCTGGCGTCGTCGGCGGGAAGCGCTTGCGCTGGGCGGATAGCGATTTGCAGGGGACGGATATTGTGGCGGTCGGGGCAGGCATAAGGTGAGGGCGCCTGAGACAAGAACAATGGAGGGCCCAGCCCATGACCGACACACTCGACAGACTCGCCTGCCAGATCCGCGAGTCGGTTCAGGAAGACCCCGCTCGCGGAATTTTCCGTTGCCGCCGCGATATCTTCACCGACAACGAACTGTTTTCGCTGGAGATGAAACACATTTTTGAAGGCGGTTGGGTCTACCTGGCCCACGAAAGCCAGGTCCCGGAGATCAACGACTACTTCACCACCTTCATCGGCCGCCAGCCGGTGGTGATCACCCGTGACAAGCAGGGCGTGCTGCATGGCCTGGTCAACGCCTGTGCCCACCGTGGTGCCATGCTCTGCCGCCATAAACAAGGCAACAAAGGCTCGTTCACCTGCCCGTTCCACGGCTGGACCTTCAGCAACGCCGGCAAGCTGCTCAAGGTCAAGGATGGCAAGACCGGCGCCTATCCCGACAGCTTCGACTGCGACGGTTCCCATGATCTGCGACGCCTGGGCCGCTTCGAAAACTATCGCGGCTTTCTGTTCGGCAGCCTGTCGGAGCAGGTGCCGACACTGAACGATTACCTGGGGGAAACCCGGGTGATCATCGACCAGATGGTCGACCAGGCCCCCGAAGGTCTGGAGGTGCTGCGCGGCAGCTCGTCCTATGTCTACGACGGCAACTGGAAGCTGCAGATCGAGAACGGCGCCGACGGCTACCACGTCAGTTCCGTGCACTGGAACTATTCGGCCACCATGCAGCGCCGCAACTATGAGTCCGAGGGCACGCGCACCGTGGACGCCAACGGCTGGTCAAAAAGCCTGGGTGGCGTGTATGCCTTCGAGCACGGTCATATCCTGCTCTGGACCCGTCTGCTCAACCCGGAAGTTCGCCCGGTGCATGCCCATCGCCAGGCCCTGGCCGAGCGTCTGGGTGAGGCGCGTGCCGACTTCATCGTCGATCAGACGCGCAACCTGTGTCTGTACCCCAACGTCTATCTGATGGATCAGTTCTCGACACAAATCCGTGTGGTACGGCCGATCGCGGTCGACAAGACCGAGGTGACGATCTATTGCATGGCGCCCAAGGGCGAAAGCGCCGGGGAGCGGGCCACCCGCATCCGCCAATACGAGGACTTCTTCAACGTCAGCGGCATGGGCACGCCCGATGACCTGGAGGAGTTCCGTTCCTGCCAGACCGGCTACCAGGGCTCGATCCCTCTCTGGAATGACCTTAGCCGCGGCGCGCGGCAATGGCTGGAGGGCGCCGACGAGAATGCCCGGGCGATGGGCATGCACCCGCAGCTCAGCGGCATCAAGACCGAGGACGAAGGTCTGTTCGTGCGCCAGCACGCACACTGGGCCGCCAGCCTGCTCACGGCGCTGGCGCGTGAGCGCAAAGATCTGATCGCCACGGACAAGGAGGAGCGGGTATGAGCCTGTCACGTGATCGCTTGCTGGATTTTCTCTATCGCGAGGCCCGGCTGCTCGACGACCGCCAGTGGGACGAATGGCTGCAATGCTACAGCTCGCAAGCCGAGTTCTGGATGCCGGCCTGGGATGACCACGACAGCCTGACCGAAGACCCGCAGCGCGAGATCTCGTTGATCTACTACCCCAACCGCGACGGCCTGGAAGACCGCGTGTTCCGGATCAAGACCGAACGCTCCAGCGCCAGCACTCCGCAACCGCGCACCGTGCACCTGATCGCCAACCTGGAAGTGCTGGGGAGTGACGGGCGGGAAGTCGAACTGCGTTTCAACTGGCACACCCTCAGCCATCGCTACAAGACCACGGACTCCTACTTCGGGACCTCGTTCTATCGCCTGGATGTCAGTGGCGAGCAACCACTGATCACCCGCAAGAAGGTGATACTCAAGAACGATTATATTCACCAAGTCATTGATATTTATCATATCTGAGGGCTATCCCATGACGTATCGCATTGCCCTGAGCTTCGAGGACGGGATCACTCGTTTCATCGACTGCAAGGTCGGCGAGAAGGTGCTCGACGCCGCCTTTCGCCAAGGGATCAACCTGCCCATGGACTGTTCCGACGGTGTTTGCGGTACCTGCAAGTGCCGTTGCGAAAGTGGCGCCTATGACCTGGGCGAAGACTATCTGGAGGAAGCCCTGGGCGCCGATGAGGCCGAACAGCGCCAGGTGCTGACTTGCCAGATGGTGCCTGGAAGCGACTGCGTACTGGCCGTGCCGGTAGCGTCCAGCGCCTGCAAGACCGGCATCTCGCGGTTCGACGCGACCCTGGCGGGCATCACTGCCCATGCCGACGCGGCCCTGGAAGTCCATTTCGAGCTCGAACAGGCGCCGGTGTTCCTGCCGGGACAGTACGTGAACATCGCTGTCCCCGGCAGTGAACAGACCCGCTCGTACTCGTTCAGCAGCCTACCCGGCGACCACCACGCCAGCTTCCTGATCAAGCATGTCCCGGGCGGGCTCATGAGCGGTTGGCTGGGCCGCGCCCAACTGGGTGAAAGGCTGTCGATGAGCGGGCCGCTGGGCAGTTTTTACTTGCGCGCTGTCACCCGGCCGCTGCTGTTTATCGCCGGTGGCACCGGGTTGGCGCCGTTTCTGTCGATGCTCGAAGTACTCGCCGAAGGCAACGAGTGTCAGCCGATCCACCTGATCTATGGGGTTTCCCGCGACCTGGACCTGGTCATGCTCGAGGCACTGCAAGAGTTTCGCGAGCGCTTGGCGAATTTCAGTTTCGTCACCTGTGTCTCCGATCCGCAGACCCGGCACCCGCGCCAGGGCCATGTCACCCAGCACCTGGCCCCGGGCGTGCTCAACGGCGGGGCGGTCGATGTTTATCTGTGCGGGCCGCCGCCGATGGTCGATGCCGTACGGCAGCACTTCAAGGCCGAGGGCGTGACCCCGAGCAGCTTCCACTACGAGAAATTCACCGCCAATACCCTGGCTACCGGCGCTGCCGCCTGAGGAGATCGTCATGAACCCACGTTTCAAGGACAAGGTCGCGCTGGTCACCGGCGCGGCCCAGGGTATCGGGCGGCGGGTGGCCGAACGCTTGCTGGAGGAGGGCGCCTGGCTGGTGGCCGTGGATCGTTCCGAACTGGTCCACGAGCTGCGTGGCGAGCGGGTTCTCAGCCTGACCGCCGACCTGGAGCAGCATGTTTCAGGCAAGGAAGTCATGCGCGCCGCCCATGAACGTTTCGGCCGGATCGATATCCTCGTCAACAACGTCGGCGGGACCATCTGGGCCAAGCCTTTCGAGCATTACCAGGAAAACGAGATCGAAGCCGAGGTACGCCGTTCGCTGTTCCCGACCCTATGGTGTTGCCATGCGGTATTGCCCTACATGCTCGAGCAAGGCCGCGGGGCGATCGTCAACGTGTCGTCGGTGGCCACGCGGGGGATCAATCGAGTGCCCTATGGCGCGGCCAAGGGCGGGGTCAATGCCCTGACCGCCTGCCTGGCCTTCGAGACCGCCGGCCGTGGGATCCGGGTCAATGCCACGGCGCCGGGAGGAACCGATGCACCACCGCGGCGGATCCCACGCAACACCCAGGCGCCCAGCGCGGAGGAACAGGTCTGGTACCGGCAAATCGTCGAGCAGACCGTGGACAGCAGCCTGATGAAGCGTTACGGCAGCATCGACGAGCAGGCTGGAGCGATATTGTTCCTCGCCTCCGACGATGCCGCCTATATCACCGGCGTAACCTTGCCGGTAGGAGGGGGGGACCTGGGCTGAGCCCCTTTCAGACTGGGGGCCGGGCGGTGATGCGCAATTCCGCGAAGCATTGCGTGCTGCGGCACAATGCCGCAATCGATGGCGGCGAGTTGTGCGACTGACCGTTGTTTGTCACTCTTGCGGTCAATAACAATCAGCGACGTCACTTTAGTGTCTGTGTCCCGGGTTCCCCACTCATTGCGTCAGCTTGCCATGTGCCTGGCGATGCTCGCGGCATTGCTGCCGAGCGTGATGCTCTGGCTGCCGGCTGCCCATGGGCAGCCGATGGCGATGGGCGAACACTGCAACATGGCCGGCATGAGCGGACACGTCCAGCCCCCCGGCAGCCATGATTCGGCGCCGGATCAATATCACGAATGCCATTGCCTGCTGTGTGTCGTGCATGCGGTCGACATCGGTCTACCGCCCAGTCTTGTTCAGTGGCAGCTTTCCGGCCGCGTCGACGTGGTGCTGGCGCCGGCGATCTACCCACCTTATATCGGCACTGCCTGGCTGGTCGCCGAACCACGCGGTCCACCGGCTTTTTCCTGATTTTCCTTGCGATGACAAGTCCTCCCCAGCCTGCCGGGGAGGTTTGCCCCTATGCGTTGCAACTCAATCCAGGAATGCCAACCCCATGGTCATGCCATCAATGCCCCGTACCCGTCGGAACGTATTGCCGTTCGCGGTTCTAGCTGTCAGTGCCTTATTCCCGCACCTCGCGTTGGCTTGTGCCAGTTGCGGCTGCACCCTCAGTTCCGACTGGGACAACCTCGGTATCAGTAACTCGTCGGGGCTGAAACTCGACCTGCGTTATGACTACCTGAACCAGAACCAATTGCGCAGTGGTAGCCACGGCATTTCTCCGGCTGCCGCGAGCCAGGTCTCCAACAACGGCAACCCACAGGAGGTGGAGAAGTACACGCGCAATGACTACCTGACGCTGGGCCTGGACTACAGCTTCAATGCGAGCTGGGGCGTGGATCTGCAGGTACCGTATATCTTTCGCAGCCACAACACCTTGGGCACGGCGTCGGATGGCGCCACCCCGGGTGATGGCGGTGGTCAGTACAGCTCGAAGACCTCCAGTCTCGGCGACGTCAAGGTCATCGGCCGCTATCAGGGCTTTACACCGCAGCATAACCTGGGGCTGTTGTTCGGCTTGAAACTGCCCACGGGGGCCCACGACGATACCGCCGCGTCGACCGATCCGACCGCCCCGGGCCCGGTCGCGATAGATCGTGGCCTGCAACCTGGCACCGGGACCACCGACGGTATCCTGGGGGTCTATTACATGGATACGCTGAACAAGAACTGGGACTACTTCGGCCAGGCCATGCTGCAAAAGGCGCTGGACTCAAGCGATCACTATCGCCCTGGCGATGGCGTCAATCTGAATGTCGGCCTGCGTTACATGGGTAACGCCTATGTCATGCCGCAGATCCAGGTGAATGTCCGACATGTCGAGCGCGATGTCGGGGCCAATGCCGACACCGTCAGTACCGGTGGCACCCTGGCTTACCTCAGCCCGGGCATGACGGTGCCGGTCGGCAAGAAAACCTCGCTGTACAGCTTCGTCCAGGTGCCGGTGTACCAGAATGTCAACGGTGTGCAGCTTGCTCCGCGCTATACCGCGACCATCGGCGCCCGATACGCGTTCTGACCCGGAGGGAAACCTGATGGACGCAAAAAAGCTACTGCCATGGCTCGCGCTCTGTTGCAGCCTGGTCTGCCTGCCCGCCCGGGCGGTTGATGTGGGCGAGCATGCCCCCGACCTGACCGCGAAAACGCTGAACGGTGAAACCTTCGATCTTCGGAAACTCGCCGGTCAAGTGGTGATAGTGAATTTCTGGGCCTCCTGGTGCGAGCCGTGCCGAGAGGAAATGCCCGCCATGGAAACCTATTACCAGCAGCACAAAGGCGAGGGACTGAAGATCATTGCGATCAGCATGGATGAGCCGGAAGACGAGGCCATGGTGCGCAAGGTGATGGCACGCTACAGCTATCCGGCCGCCTTCCAGCGGGATGCCGAGTTCAAGGGATTTGGCCGCATCTGGCGCATGCCGATGACCTATGTCATCGACAGGCACGGTGTAGTGCGCAAGGACGGTAGCGTGGGCGACCCGAAAATCGACCTGCCATTGCTGGATCGGTTGGTGAGCCCATTGCTGGCCTCGCATTCGCCCTGACCCCGCAAGCAATCGCCGAGTGCTCCGGCACTCGGCTCCCGCCCGGAGCGAGGGGGAAAAGTTTCATCTTTGACCAGGAAAATTTCATCTGAAACAAATTGTATTAATAAAATTCCGGGACTACTATGCGCGCAAATTCGAGAGCGTTTCTCATTTCGATTCTCATTTTGATCCTTTGCCCGCGGCGAACGCCTGAGCGCCGCGCTGCTTCAAGGATCAAGTCCTCCTGGAGTCATCGATGCGCGCACTGTCGTACCACCGATCCACACAGCGTGTTGTCCTGTCGACCGCATTGGCCTGCTCTGTCGCCTGGTTATGGGTCAATCCCGCCAGTGCGGCAGCTGCTGCGCCGGCCGCCAACCCATCTGTCGCGACCGACGACGTCAACCCCGCTGACCTGCCCGAAGCGGATCTGGCGATCAAGGCGGCGCCTGCCGGCCAGTGGACCGGTTTCCTGACGCGGCAGAACATGCTCGGTGATATCGGCGGGTTGCGCTCCAGCCTGGCGGCTTACGGCGTGACCCTGGGCCTGACGGAAACCAGCGAATACCTGAACAATGCCAAGGGCGGCTTGAATCGAGGCGGGGACTACGACGGTCTCACTACCATGACGCTGAAACTCGATACCCTCAAGCTTTTCGGCCTGGCTGGCGGCACCCTCAACATCAGTGCCGTGAACGTTCACGGGCAAAACCTCAGCGCGAACAAACTGGGCACCCTGCAGACCGCCAGCGGCATCGAAGCGGACACCGGCACCCGTCTCTGGGAAGCCTGGTACCAGCAGAAATTCCTCGATGAGGCCCTGGACTTCCGGGTCGGCCAGCAAAGCATCGACCAGGAGTTCATGGTCAGCCAGTACGCCAGTACCTTCGTCAACACCATGTTCGGCTGGCCGGCGGTACCATCCTACGACATGCCGGCCGGTGGCCCGGCCTATCCGTTGTCCGCCCTCGGGATCCGTGTACGGGTCCATCCGACCGATGCGATCACCGTACTCGCGGGCGTCTATGACGGTAACCCGGCCGGTACCAACGACGGCGACCCGCAACGACAGAACGCCCACGGCACCAACTTCGACCTGCACACCGGCGCGCTGTACATCGCCGAGCTGCAGTACGGTGTCAACCAGGCCTCGCTGGGTCAGACGGAGAGCGCCAACGCCGGCTTGCCGGGTACCTACAAGCTCGGCGCCTGGTACAACACCCAGAACTTCGCCGACCAGCGCTACGGCACCGACGGGCTGTCGCTCGCCGATCCGAACAGCAATGGCACCGCGACCCAGCACTCGGGCAACTACAGCGTCTACGCCGTGGCTGACCAGATGATCTGGCGCCAAGCCCCGGACAGCCTGCGCTCGGTGGGCGTGTTCACCCGCCTGATGGGCGCACCGGGCGATCGCAACCTGATCAGCTTCAGCGCCAACGCCGGTGTGACCCTCGCCGCGCCTTTCGAAGGCCGCGATGCCGATACGGTCAGCCTCGGGCTGGGCTACGTCAAGGTCGGCAGCGGCGCCGCGGGCCTGGATCTGGACAGTGGCAACCGCGTGCGCAATGGCGAGACTTTTCTTGAAGCGACCTACCAGTATCAGCTGACCCCCTGGCTGCAACTGCAGCCGGACATTCAGTACACGCTCAATCCGGGAGCAGGGCAGAACCCCAACGATCCGACGCTGCGAATGGGCGACACGCTGGTCTGGGGCTTGCGCACCAACATCACTCTCTAGGTCGGGCGCTGGCCGGGCGCTTTGCATCCGCCCAAGCGCACCGATCCGCTTTGTTTGACTGCGGCCCTGCCTGACAGGGCCTGCCGACTTCGAGAAATCAGGAGTATTGCATGACGTATTCGAGCCTGCCGCGCCTGGGCAAAGGCCTTTTGGCCCTGGCCACGCTATTGACCTTCAACATCGTCCTGCCGGTCCACGCGGACGACACCCAGGGCTTTTTGCCGAACATCCACAAGCACCAGACCCTGACGTCCACAGTCCCGGACAATGGCGACCAGAACCCCTACGCCATTGCCGTGGCACCGGTGTCCGCCGGGAAAATCCAGAAGGATGACGTGCTGGTCGACAACTTCAACAACGCCGCCAACCTGCAGGGTGTCGGCACGACCATTGTCGATTACAACCCGACCACCAAGCAGCTGTCGCTGTTTACCCAATTACCCCATGACTTGCCGCAGTGCCCGGGTGGCGTAGGCCTCAGCACCGCGATGACCATGCTCAAGAGTGGCTGGGTGATCGTCGGCAGCACCCCGAGCAATGACGGGACCACCGACACCAAGGGCGCCGGTTGCCTGGTGGTGCTCGACCCGAACGGCAAGGTCGTCGATGTCTGGTCCGGGCCGAATATCAATGACCCGTGGGGCAACATGGCGGTGATCGACAATGGCTCCACCGCGACCTTGTTCGTCAGCAATGCCGGCTTTGGTATCGGCAGCGCCAAAGGCACGCCACCGGTGGTGATCCAGTCGACGGTACTGCGCCTGGACCTGTCCATCCCACAAGGCAAGCCTCCGGTGATCACCAACCAGACCGTGGTCGGCAGCGGCTTCAGCGCCCAGGCGGACAAAGGCGTGTTCCTGGTTGGGCCGACCGGCCTGGCGATGGGCAAGGACGACAAACTGTACGTCTCCGATACGCTCGCCAACCGCATCAGCGAAATCTGGGATGCCAGCACCCGGACCACCAGCGCCGGTGTCGGCCGTACGCTGACCAAGGATGGAATGTTGCTGCGTCCGCTGGCACTGACCACCGCACCCAATGGCCATCTGCTGACCACCAACGGCTTGAACGGCAAGGTCGTGGAGATCGACCCGCAAACCGGCAAGCAACTCTTTGCCCAGTGGATCGATGCCAACAAGGCTCAGGTCCCACCTGGCAACGGCGATCTCTTTGGCCTGGTCATCACCCCCGGCGGTGACGGTTTCTACTACGTCGAAGACGATGTGAACATGTTGGTACTGGCCAAATGAGCCGCCACGACGAAAACGTTCCCGGCCTGTCCCGGCGTCGTTTCCTCGGTGCGGCCAGCAGCCTGGCGGTTGCCGCGGGCGTGATCGGCAGCGGTGGCGTGGCCGCCGCCGAGCGCCTGGCGAAGCCACGGGCGCTGTCCGCGGTGGAGCCATTCTATGGCGTGCACCAGGGCGGCATCGTCACGGTGCAGCAGACCCACTCGCTGTTTGCCGCGTTCGACCTGGAAGCCACCCAGCGGGCGGATGTGATCGCGCTGCTCAAGCGCTGGACCGTTGCCGCCAACCGCATGAGCCGTGGCGAGACCGCACAGCCGCTGGCGGTACCCAAGGATGCCGCGCCGCTGGACGGAGGTTCGGCCGAGGGGCTCCGGGCGTCTCGCCTGACCGTGACCTTTGGCTTTGGCCCGGGCTTGTTCATGAGCGACGGCAAGGATCGTTATGGCCTGGCATCGCGGCGCCCGGAAGCGCTGGTCGATCTGCCGAAATTCAACGGTGACCAATTGGTGGCCGAGAAGTGCGGTGGCGACCTGAGCATCCAGGTCTGTGCCGATGATCCGCAGGTGGCCTTCCATGCGCTGCGCGAACTGCTCGCCCTGGCGGATGGCGTGGCCCTGATCAAGTGGATGCAGTCCGGCTTTACCAGCCCTCCGGCTGGCGGTGGCACTACGCGTAACCTGATGGGCTTCAAGGACGGCACCAACAATCCGTCCACTCGCGACGGCCAGATGATGGACCAGGTGGTCTGGGTCGGCGATGAAGGCGGCTGGATGAAGGCCGGCTCCTATGTCGTGGTGCGGCGCATCCGTATCGCGCTGGAGCACTGGGACAGGACGGAACGGGGCTTCCAGGAAGAAGTGGTGGGCCGTGACAAGGCCAGCGGCGCGCCGCTGGGCAAGGCCCACGAGTCCGACCCGCTGGATCTTGGGGCCCAGGACAAGGAAGGCAACCCGGTCATCCCGGACAACGCCCATGCACGGCTGTCCGCCGCCGCCGAAAACGACGGCGCGCAGATCCTGCGTCGCGCCTACTCCTACAACGACGGCGTGGGTTTTTACGCAGAGCGTTGGCCACCATGGCGCCAGGGCATGATGCTCGATGCCGGGTTGTTCTTCGTGGCTTACCAGCGCGACCCGCGCAGCGGCTTTATCAAGATCAACAAGAAACTGGCCACCCAGGACATCATGAACCAGTTCACCACCCATGTGGGGAGCGCGATCTTTGCCTGCCCACCGGGTGCCCGCGAGGGTTCGTTCATCGGTGCCGGATTGTTCGAAGGGCTCGCCGGCTAAGCGCTGCCGAGCAGGGCGCAGCCTCTATCGGGATGCGCTCCTTTGCCTGTAATCATCGCTGTATTGGGAGTATTCCGAATGTCTTTCAAGGTTTTCAACAACAGGTTGCCGCGCGCTTTCCAATTCGCTTGCCTGGCAGCGGCGATGCTGACCTGTGGTGTCTCTCAGGCCGCCTCGCTGACCCTGTACAGTGCGCAACACGAGCAGACCGTCAATCAACTGGTCAAGGATTTCGAAAAGCAGACCGGCATCTCGGTCAAAGTGCGCACCGGTGAGGGGCCGGAACTGGCGGCGCAGTTGCTGGCCGAAGGCAGTGCCTCGCCCGCCGATGTGTACTTCACTGAAAACTCTCCCGAACTGATGTTGCTGGAGGAGAAGGGCCTGCTGGCCCCCGTACAGCCCGCGACCCTGTCGACTATCCCGGCGCGTTACAGCTCGCCGAGCGGCGCTTGGGTCGGTGTGTTGGCCCGTGAGAACGTACTGGCCTACAACACCAAGCTGGTCAGCGCGGCTGAATTGCCGGCCTCGTTGCTCGACCTGGCCGAACCGGCCTGGAAAGGCAAGGTGGCCATCGCTCCCGCCGATGCCGATTTCCTGCCCCTGGTCAGCGCGATGCTGGCGGTCAAGGGCGAGGCCGGCACCTTGCAGTGGCTCAAGGGCCTGCGCACTAACTCACAGATTTTCAACGATGACGAAGGCGTCACCGCTGCCGTCAACCGTGGCGGCGTTGCCGTCGGTCTGCTCAACAGCTACTACTGGGCGCGCCTGCACACCGAAGTGGGCGACAAAGGGACCCACAGTGCGCTTTATCACTTTGCCAACGGTGATGTCGGGGCGCTGGTCAACGTGTCGGGCGTCGCGGTCCTGAAGACCACGCGCAACCAGGAAGCAGCGAACAGGTTTGTCGCCTATCTGACCAGCGAAGGTGCCCAGCAATTGCTGGCCGGCAACAAGGTGACCTACGAGTATCCCCTGCGTGCAGGCGTGGCTGCGGACCCGCTGCTGATGCCGCTCAGCCAGCTTTCGCCACCTGCGTTGGATATGAAGACCTTGGGTGACGATAGCCACGCGGTCAAGTTGCTGCGCCAGGCCGGCCTGCTGTAAATGGCCAAGCCGACCATTGCGGTCAAGTCCGAACGGCACACGCCGTTCGGACTTTTGCTGGTCTGTGTCGTCGTGGCGCTGCTGGTGCTGGCGCCACTGGCCTTCACACTCAAGCAGGCCGCGAGCTTCAGCTACGATGACGCGGTCGAATTGTTGTTCCGACCCATTGTCGGGGAACTGGCGGTCAATACCTTGCTGATCGTCGGGGCGGCCACGCTCGCCTCGGCCCTGATCGGTACGGCAGTGGCCTGGTTCGTCGAACGCACCTATCTGCCGGGCCGAAGTGCCTGGGCCGTGCTCGCGGCGGTGCCGCTGGCCATGCCGCCCTTCATCACCAGCTATGCGTGGGTCTCCTTGAGCCTGTCGCTGCAGGATTTCTCCGGTGCCTTGCTGGTGGTCACCACTGCCTACTATCCGCTGGTTTACCTGCCGGTCTCGGCCGCGCTCAGGGGCATGGACCCGGCGTTGGAGGAAACCGCCCGTTCCCTCGGACTCGGCCCGTGGCGTTGCTTCTTTCGTGTGGTGCTGCCACAGCTGAAACCAGCCTTGCTGGGCGGGGTGCTGTTGGTCGCCCTCAGCGTGCTGTCCGAGTTTGGCGCGTTCGCGCTGTTGCGTTTCCGGACCTTTACCACCGAGATCTATGCTGAATATCGTGCCAGTTTCGACGGTGCCGGTGCGGCCTTGCTCGCCAGCGTGCTGGTGTTGCTGTGCCTGATCTGCCTGGTGGCAGAGTTCAAGGTACGCGGCCTCAGCCGTTATGACCGGCTCGACCGTGGCACACGCCGATCGGCCACCCGCTACGAACTGGGCCGGGCAAAGTGGCTGGTATGCACCGGGTTTGCCGGTTTGACCGTGACGACCCTGGGCGTTCCCCTGGGCATGATCGGTTACTGGCTGCTGCAGCACAGTGAAGCCGCCGTGACGCCGGTCGAGTTTTCGGCGGAGCAATTGATCAGCACGACCTGCGCATCCCTGGGCTTTGGCCTGGCCGGGGCGCTGCTCACCACTTTGCTCGCGTTGCCGCTGGGGTTTTTGTTGGCGCGTTTTCCGGGCCGTATCAGCACCTTGCTGGAGCGTATCGCCTACCTGGGGCAGGGCGTCCCGGGCATTGTCATCGCCCTGGCGGTGATTTCGATCTCGATCCGCTTCATCCAGCCGCTTTACCAGAGCGCGGCGTTGCTGATCCTGACCTATTCGATCCTGTTCCTGCCGCTGGCCCTGGTCGGTGTGCATGCAACCCTGCTGCAGATCGAACCGCGCCTCGAGGACACGGCCCGCTCGTTGGGCCTGCGTTGGTGGCAAACGGCATGGCGGGTGATCCTGCCGCTGGCCGGTCCGGGGATCGGCGCTGCGGCCTCGATGGTATTTATCAGCATTGTCACGGAACTGACCGCCACCCTGCTGCTGTCGCCCATCGGCACCCACACGCTGGCCACGCAGGTCTGGGTCGATACCTCGGCGCTGGCGTTTGCCGCCGCCGCGCCGTATGCCGCCATGCTGGTCGGCATTTCACTGTTTTCCACCTGGCTGCTGATGTCGTTGTTCGGCAAATCGGCGGTGTTGGGTAGCTTCCAATCATAGGGATCGACATGGCTGATGTAGAAATTCGCGGCCTGCGCAAGACGTTTGGCAACACCCCGGTATTGCGTGGCGTCGATTTGTCGGTGGCATCCGGCAGCCTGGTGGCGATCCTGGGCCCGTCCGGCAGCGGCAAGACCACCTTGTTGCGGCTGCTCTGCGGTTTCGAACGCGGGGATGCCGGGACGATTCAGATCAATGGCCGGCAGGTCAGTGGCCCTGGTGTATATGTGCCGTCGGAGAAACGTCATATCGGTTATGTGCCGCAGGAAGGCGCGCTGTTTCCGCACCTGTCGGTGGCCCAGAACATTGTCTTTGGCCTGTCGCGACAGCAGCGCAAGGCCCGCCACCGGGTCGCCGAGTTGCTCGAACTGGTCGGCTTGCCCGGCGACTTCGCCAATCGCTCGCCGCATTCATTGTCCGGCGGCCAGCAGCAACGGGTAGCGCTGGCTCGGGCGCTCGCGCCAGCGCCGGCCCTGGTCCTGCTCGATGAGCCGTTTTCCTCGCTGGACGCCGCGTTGCGCGTGGAAACCCGGCAAGCGGTGGCGCAGGCCTTGTCGGCCGCGGGCGCCACCGCCTTGCTAGTTACCCACGATCAGTCCGAGGCGTTGTCGATGGGCAGCCAGGTCGCGGTGTTATGGAAGGGCGAGCTGGTACAAGTGGCGAGCCCCGAGCAGTTGTACCGGATGCCGGTGAGTCCTGAACTGGCGCGTTTTGTCGGCGATGCCATGCTGTTGCCGGGGATCGTCAATGGCACTGCTGTCGCGTGCGCCCTCGGCTCTTTGCGCCTGATGGTGGCAATGCCCGACGGGCCGGCACAGGTATTGCTGCGGCCAGAGCAGATCAGGCTCGCAGCGCTGCATGACGGCCTGGGCAGCGGGGCTGGCCGGGCGCGGGGCAGGGTGCTGAAAGTGGACTACTACGGGCACGATGCCTGTGTGCACCTGTGTCTCGCGGACGATACGACCGTATCGACAACACTGATTGTCCGGTTGCCCGGCCATTTATGCCCTCGTCCGGGCGATGAGGTGGCCATCAGCGTTGAGGGCGAGGTGCTGGCCTATGGTGTTTTTCGTGATTGATATGGATCAAGCACACTCGCCGATACTGGGCCAGAATCAAGTCATCCGCTGAACTGCCCAGGGGCATGGCATGTCTGTTAAACCGCCCACTCCAGCTTTTACCAAGTCGCAAGAGCCCGAAGAAGGTCAGCATTACAGTCGTTTTGCGCTCTGGATAACCTGGTTGCTGGGCGCGGCGATGCTCGCGACAGTCATTGCGGTTGCGCTGCGGTTCGCTGAAGTCGAATCCTTTGCACGGTTGCTGACCCGGGCGCAACCGCTATGGCTGGTCGCCGCCTTCGGCTTTCAGGCCCTGACCTATGCGGCACAGGGACAGATCTTTCGTGTCGTGCTCAAGGCCGGGGGGCAACACCTGTCACTCTGGGATGCGGGCAAGCTCAGCCTGATGAAGTTGTTCGTCGACCAGGCCCTGCCATCCTCCGGCGTCAGCGGGGCCTTCGCGGTGGTCGCCTCCTTTGTGCGGCTCGGATTCGCCAAGCCGGTGGTTCTGGCCTGCCTGGTGCTGGATCTGTCCGCCTACTTCCTGGCCTATGTGCTCACCGTCGGCCTGGCGTTGCTGGTGGTGGTGTTTCAGGGCCATGGGACCGCGACCGTCATGATCACCTGCCTGGTATTTGTTGCGGTCAGTCTGGCGCTGGCCGTCGTGACCCCCATGTTGGCCGGCAATAGCGATCTGGCGGCCCGTGTGCCGGGTCAGCGCTTTGCCATTGTCGCCAAGAGCGTTTCGTTGCTCACCGGCGCGGACAGGCAGTTGGTACGCAGTCGCGCATTGCTCTGGCGCATCACCTTGCTGGAATTGACCATTATCCTGCTGGACAGCGCCACGTTGTGGCTGTTGGTCCGGGCCCTGGGCGTATCGGCACCGCCGCTGGGCTTGTTTGCCGGCTTCATGTTGGCCAGTGTGTTGCGCAGCATCGGGATTGTGCCGGGTGGTCTCGGGGCGTTCGAAGCCGCTGCCGTGGTGACGTTGCACTGGGTCGGGGTGAGCATCGCGGTAGCGCTCTCCGCCACGCTGCTGTTTCGTGGCCTGACCTTCTGGCTGCCCATGCTGCCTGGCCTCTGGCTGGCGCATCGTGAGTGGCATGGCTCCGACAGGGGATAACGGGGTGGCGAGGTTGTATTGGCTATCAGATACAACCTCGCCAGGTGCTACTCATCGCGTGACCAGTTGACGCTCAATCGATACTCGTTATCGCCATAGTGATAGTCGGCATGACCCTTGAAGGCATCTTTCAGCGCATGGCCCAGACGGTTGGCAAGATGAATACCGGTAGTGGTCACCACCAGGGTGCCATCCGAGTCGGTCAGTTTCATGATGCGCTCCAGGGCATGCTCGGCTTTTTCCTTTTTCTCGGTATGTTCGATCAGGTGGACGATTTCGTTTCGATGACCTGGCAGGAAGCTGCCTGAGAGCGTCAGCGTGCCCGCGGGCATGTTGTCCTCAGTCCGTCGACAGGCTGGACAGGTCACCGTCTTCGCGTCGGCAACCACCGTGTTTTCAGGGGTGTGCCAGGTCCAGTTACCGGCTTGATAGACCGCGCCACAGTGCGGACACAGGGCAGAGCCTTCGACTCGCTGCAGACAATAGGGATCGTGAGTTGGCGCTTTGAACAGTTTGTTTTTCTGACTGTCCTGGTATTTGTCCATGGTCTTTTCCTCGCACGAGATGGATAAGGATTTCACGCGTAGCGGTGACTTCAAATCGAAACCCAATCCCTTGCGCTCGCTTGAAGTCCGGTGGATTTCAAGACTTTATTTGGACTCGGTTTCTGGTGGTGCAAGTTGATTTTTATCAATTGAAGGGCAAGCGCCGCGGTTCGTTCATCCGGAGGCTGGGTGGTGCCGTGCGCAGGGTCGGGCACTGCGCGCGAGGACTGCGCGACGTTATGCCTTTGTTGATCTACGTCAACGTTGCCCCCGTCATTTAATGGAAGCTGCAAGGGCACAGTTGTTGTAGAACCAACCATGGGGAACAACCTGATGGCCCACAGTAAAGTCATGTTTCGTGCCGCAGCCCGCGAGAAGATCCTGAGTGGGGCAACACAGTTGGCGGATGCTGTCCGGGTGACCCTTGGACCTAAATCGAAATCGGTGCTGATTCAGAATAAATGGGGCAACCCGACCGTCTGCAATGACGGCGTGACGATCGCCAAACGCATCGACCTGCTGGACCCGGAAGAGAATCTGGGGGCGCAGATGCTGCGTCAGGCGGCGGAACGTACAGGCGATGCGGTCGGGGATGGCACCAGTACCGCGACGGTACTGGCCCATGCAATCCTCGCCGACGGCATCCGCAATGTCGTCGCCGGTGCCAGCGCGATCGACCTGAAACGCGGCATGGACCTGGGGCTGTCCCTGGTCATGCAGTCGCTGGTGGGCCAGTCGCGACCGGTCAGTACACCCAAGGAAAAGGCCCAGGTTGCCACATTGTCGGCTCATAACGATGCCGTTATCGGTCAGTTGGTGGCGGACGCCCTGGAGAAGGTGGGCATTGAAGGCGTCGTCAGTGTCGAGGAGTCCAAGACCACGGAAACAGTGGTCGAGGTAATGGAGGGCATGCGCCTGGATCGCGGTTATGTCTCACCTTATTTCGTGACGGACACCGAGAAGATGCAAGTCGAGCTCGATGATGCCTATCTGCTGCTCTGTGACCATAAGATCGGTGTGCTCAAGGACCTGCTGCCATTACTTGAGCTGGTTGCCAAAAGTGGCCAACCGCTGGTGCTGATCGCAGACGATATCGAGGGCGAGGCCCTGACCACGCTGGTGGTCAACCAGATCCGTGGCGTGCTGCGCGCAGTGGCGATCAAGGCGCCAGGCTTCGGTGATCGGCGCAAGGACATGCTCCAGGACATTGCCGTCCTGACCGGCGCAACCGTGGTTTCCAATGAGCTGGGTATCAGCCTCGAACAGGTGGAACTGGGCCAGTTGGGGCGTGCGCATCGAGTCGTGGTGCAAAAAGACAGCACTGCGCTGATCGGGGGGGCAGGGACACGCGAGGCTATCGAGGCGCGACTGCAACAGATTCGGGCGCAAATGGACACGACCACCAGCGATTACGATCGTGAAAAGCTCCAGGAGCGCTTGGCCAGGCTCTCGGGCGGCGTCGCGGTGATCCGGGTCGGTGCACCTTCCGAAGCCGAGATGAAGGCCCGCAAGGATGCATTGGACGATGCCATCTCCGCGACCCGCGCAGCGATCGCCGAGGGTGTTGTTCCGGGTGGCGGCCTGGCCCTGCTCAAAGCAGTGCCGATTCTCGCCGCCGAGGAGGCACGGCATGATGGCGACTTCAGGACCGGCCTGCAGGTCCTGCGCAGGGCACTTGAAGCGCCGGCCCGGACCATTGCTGAAAACTCGGCGGTAGATGCCGGGGTCGTGGTTGCGCGAATGCTCGCGGAGCCCGGCAACATTGGCTTCGATGCCTCCGCCAATAGTTATGTGGATATGTACGAGGCGGGCATCATCGATCCAACCAAGGTGGTGCGTATCGCCCTTGAAAATGCTGTTTCGGTTGCCAGTATCCTGCTGTTGACCGAAGCGACCATGACCGATATTCCGGAAAAGGAACCTCCTGGATACGAGCCGCCAGGCGCAATCGCCTGAGGAGGTTTTCCAGTGACCCAGAGTCTCTCATCGCAAACCCTCTTGCCCGACCGGGCTGCTGCCGGTCGTAGCCTGGTGGAGCCATTGCTCAAATACGCCCATCGGCCCGAGGTCATAGTCCTGGCCTTGCCCCGTGGCGGTGTGCCGGTGGCCTATGAAGTGGCCACCGCCCTGGACGTCCGCCTGGACCTGATCCTGGTGCGCAAGCTGGGGATTCCGCAACATCCCGAGTTCGCCATGGGTGCCATAGCCAGCGGCGGCATACGGATTCTCAATGAAGACACGCTGCGGGCCCACCCGATCGCCCCGGCCGCGTTCGACGCGGTGGTCGCCCGGGAAACACGGGAGCTGTTGCGTCGCGAGCAGGTTTACCGGGCAACGCGTGCGCCGGTGCAGCTCAGGGATCAGGTGGTGATTCTGGTCGACGACGGCCTGGCGACAGGAGCCTCGATGCGGGCGGCGATCGATGCCGTACGTTTGCAGGCGCCGTCTCATATCGTCGTTGCCGTGCCGGTGGCACCGTTTGAAACGGTGGAGACCCTGCGTTGCGAAGGCAATGAAGTGATATGCCCGCTGATCCCCGATTGGCTCATGTCGATCGGCTATTGGTACAACGATTTTTCCCAGACGTCGGATGAACAGGTCATTGATCTGTTGCAGCGGGCCTGGCGGCGGGAATCCGCCTCCGGCAGCTGCTGCGGGGAGCACTCCGATGCTTGAGTCTCGGTTTCGAATGCTGGACCTGATGGATGTCGAGTTGTCAGCCGACTTGCTTCTACCGATAAATGCAATCGGTCTGGTGGTCTTCATCAATGGCAGTGGCAGCGGCCGCACCTGCCCATGTAATCGGCAGGTTGCACAAGCCCTCGCCAGGCTGGGGCTGGGGACGCTGCTACTCGACCTGCTCACGGAGACGGAGCAACGCCTGGACAACCTGACCCGTGAACTGCGTTTCGATATCGCCTTGCTGGGCAGCCGACTGGTAGAAGTGATCGACTGGATCGACCGGGACCCGGCGTTGCATTGTTTGCTGATCGGCCTGTTTGGCGCCAGTACTGGTGCAGCCGCGGCACTGTTGGCGGCAGCTGAACGCCCGGATCGGGTACACGCGGTGGTCAGTCGGGGAGGTCGGACCGACCTGGCAACCGTGGTGTTGCCTCGGGTGAAGGCCCCGACCTTGCAGATCGTTGGAGCACAGGATCCCCTGGTATTCAGCCTGAACTTTCAAAGCAGTCACGTCCTGCACTGTGAGCAGCGCCTGGAGGTTGTCGCGGGGGCCACGCATCTTTTTCAAGAGGCCGGTGCCCTCGAGGAAGTCGCCAGGCTGGCTGGCGGCTGGTTTGAGAAATATCTGCGGGAGGTGGCGGTCATCCTTTGATGGGTTTCACACACCAAACGGATAGGTATCGTCCCCTGGCTCCAGTTCCTGGTTTTTCGGCAGTGGCAGTGCAATCAGCGGTTGTGTCTGTTCAATCCAGATCATGGCGTCAAATTGTTCGGCCAACACCGCTTCGAAGTAATGACTGCCACGCTCGGTTTCGGGTCGATAAATCACACCGATTGCCCGCTCCAGCAGAGGCTCGGAAAGGGCTTGCCGCAGATCCTTGCGTTGCGGATTGCGCCAGTCGGTCAAAGACGCGGCGACACCGGCCTTGAGGAACTGATGTTCCCAGCTGTCTGGACGAGACGCACGGACCTGCTTGACGAGCATGGCGCCATCCCAGTCATCGGCGGCCGTCACCTGGCCACGGTCGGTACTCATGCCGATCAGGACGACATCGCGCCCGTAGGCATGGCGACACAGTTGACCGATATTGAACTGCCCCTTCCAGCCCATTTCCGTGGCGGCGGCATTGCCGATATGGGAATTGTGCGCCCATACCACGGCCTTGGCCTGGGGCCCGCGGTGCTCGAGCAACGCCTGCAATGTATCGAACATATGCCGGTCGCGCAGGTTCCAGGAGGCACTCGAACCATGATAGATCGCCCGGTAGTATTGCTCCGCCGCCCGCACCACCCGGGCGTTCTGCGCCGCATTGAAGAACCCCTCGTCGTTCTCGACAAGCCCGGCCAACTGTTCGGCCAGCATGATATTGAGCTGTTCGACCACGCCCTGCTCGCAGGGCATCAGGCCGCCGCGCTCGACAAAATGACCGTAGAGCGCCGGATCATCCTGCCAGGGCGTCAGGCAGCCATAGCGCCGCCGTGCTTCATGGGCCAGTTGCGGGTCGGCCCGGTCCAGATAATCGAGCACCTCGTGGATGGAGTTGCGCAGACTGTAAACGTCCAAACCGCGAAACTCGGCGCGCTGCCCAGGGGCCAGCGTGTGGTTGTACTGGCGCAGCCAGTGGGTGAAGGCTCTTACATCGGTATTACGCCACATCCAGGTCGGAAAACGACTGAAGATATGGCGTTTCCAGGCCGAGGGCGCCAGTCCCCGGACATAACGGTCCACATGGCTGGCGTCTGGCCAGTCGGCTTCAACCGCAACGATGCTGAAGCCATGTTGCTCAATCAACCTTTGGGTAATCGCCGCCCGGATTCGATAGAAGTCGCTGGTGCCATGGCTGGCTTCACCAATCATCACCACGCGCGCATCGGCATAGCGGTCGAACATTTCACCGAAGGCGGCTGAATTCAGCTCCGGCAAAGGCTCCGCGTATTGACGCAGGAGCGGGGCGATAGAGGCCTGGGCGATGTGGCTGTGGGAGCCATAAAGCTTATCCTGCAGGTCTGGCGAAGGTGTGTTCATGAGCGTCATCCGGTAAAGGTGGAGTGGCCGACGTGCATTGCCGCGAAGCACCACATCGATCATCAGGCCGGGCGCGAGCTCGGGCGGCGATCCATGCGGCGTCGTGGGCCCATATGGCCTTTGCTGTCATTCCTACGCCTGAATGCAGTCGATCATTTGAGTTTTATCAATCATCGGCAGTGGGTGTTGAGCGATAAGAGTGATTACTTGAGGAATTCACTTCGATGCCAGGCAAGTGGCTGGACCCGTTGCTGTTGCTGATCACCGGCCTGGCGCTGCTGGGCGGGGGCATCGCGCATTTAGCCCATGAGCCCGGCTGGGCGTCGATGTGCTGGGCCGCGGGCAGCCTGTTGATGGTCCTGGTCCTGCTGGTCGAGATCGCCGGGCGCCTGGTCCGGCGCGAGGTCGGCGTCGATCTCATTGCGCTGCTGTCGATTGCCGCCGCCCTGGCCTTTCAGCAGATGCTGGTGGCGGCGGTGATTGCCTTGATGCTGGCTAGCGGGCGCACCCTGGAGTTCTTTACCAAGCAACGCGCCGAACGCGAATTGCGCGCGCTGGTCGACCGGGCGCCACGTTTTGCCTGGCTGCAGGAACAGGATGATTTGCGCAAAGTCCCTGTCGAGCAGATCCAGCCGCAGCAGACATTGTTGGTACGCCTGGGCGAGGTGGTTCCGGTCGACGGTCGCCTGTTGAGTGCCGTGGCTATTCTCGATGAGTCGGCGCTCAACGGCGAGTCGTTGCCGGTCACCCGCCGGGAAGGCCAGTTGCTGCCCAGCGGCGTGTCCAATGTCGGTGCCCCCTTTCTGCTGATGGCCACGCGAACGGCCGCGCAGAGCACCTATTCCGGGGTTGTGCGATTGGCCGAGGCGGCACGCCGCTCGCGCGCACCCTACGTGCGCCTGGCCGACCGCTATGCCTTGCTCTTCATTCCGCTGACGTTGCTGGTTGCCGCAATAGCCTGGCAAATAAGCGGCGATCCATTGCGCGCCCTGGCGGTCCTGGTGGTGGCCACACCTTGTCCTTTGATTCTGGCGGTGCCGATTGCCATCATGTCCGGCATCTCGAGGGCGGCGCGGCGCGGGATCCTGATCAAGGACGGGGCGACCCTGGAAGCGTTGGCGGGGGTCAAGCAAGTGTTTCTCGACAAGACCGGCACCTTGACCAGCGGTCATGCCCGGCTGCAGTCGATCGAAGTCAACGGACTGCTTGATCCGCAGCGTCTGCTGGGCCTGGCCGCGTCGTTGGCGCAGGCTTCGACGCATCCGATCTGCCAGGCCATTGTCGAAGCGGCGCAGCAGCGCCGACTGCCACTCAGCGTCCCCCGGGAAGTAGAAGAAAGCCCGGGGGCGGGCCTTTGTGGGCGGGTCGATGGCCAGCGGGTGCGCTTCGGTACATTGTCTTTTGCCCATGAACAAGTGCCCATGACTGACTGGGCCGTCGCCATGCTGCGCCACATGGATTACCTGGCGTGCAGTGGAAGCTTCATCGAGGTGGATGGAGCACTCGCCGGGCTGCTGGTGTTTGCGGACAACCTGCGTCGGGAAACCCCGCAGACGTTGCGTCGATTGCGCCACAGGGGCATCGAGCGGATCGTCATGCTCACCGGTGACCGCCTGGAAACCGCCGAGATGATCGCCTTGTCAGCCGGTATCGACGAGTTGCGTGCCGGTTTGGCCCCCGAGGACAAGGTACGTGCCGTACAGGAGGGCTGCCGGCGTGCCAGCACGCTGATGGTCGGTGATGGCATCAACGATGCCCCGGCCTTGGCGGCAGCCGACGTCGGCGTGGCCATGGGCGCGGCCGGTGCCACGGCCTCCGCGCAAGCCGCCGGTGTCGTGTTGCTGGTGGATCGCCTGGACCGGCTGGTCGAGGCGCTGGATATTGCCCGGCGGACCCGCCAGATTGCCCGCCGGGGTGTACAGGTCGGCATGGGCATGTCATTGCTGGCGATGGCCATCGCCGCCTGCGGCTATCTGCCGCCGCTTGCCGGTGCCATTGTGCAGGAAGGCATCGACGTGCTGATCATCATCAATGCGTTGCGTGCACTGGCGGCATCGTGGGGACCCGGTCAACGAAAGCTTGCCGCGGCACATATCGATCACCTCCAGGACGAACACACGCAACTGGCGACTATCCTGAGCGACCTGCATCAACTGGCCGGCGACTTTGCCCAGCGCCCGCTTGAGCAGGCCCGCAGCGATTTGCTGGCGCTGGTTGAAAAACTGCAAGTCACCCTGGTCCGACATGAACGGGAAGATGAAAACACCCTGTATCCGCTGTTGACCCGAAGCCTGCGGGGGGAGGACCCTTTGTCGGCCATGAGTCACGCGCATCGGGAAATTTTTCGCCTTATCCATTTGCTGGCGCGCATGAGCGTCGATTTCAGTGCCGCTCATGCAACGGCTTGCGCTGATGAGATCCAACATCAGTTGATTCGCCTGGATACCCTCTTGCGCTTGCATTTTGATCAGGAGGAAGAACTGTTCCGTTATCTTGACAGTCGATGAAAGGCCGGGGGAAAAACGCCTCCCCGTCACTTCAAACGGCTATTACAGATGATCGACGTCAATGATGGCCTTGGCAAAGGCCTGCGGATCTTCTTGCGGCAGGTTGTGGCCGATACCCCCCTGGATAAGCCGATACTCATATTTACCGGTGAAGCGCTTGGCATAATCCTCGGCGGCCGGGTGCGGTGCGCCGTTGGCGTCGCCCTCCAGGGTGATGGTCGGCACGCCGATGGAAGGGGCCTTGGCCAACTTTTGTTCCAGGGGAGCGTATTTCGTTTCACCCTGAACCAGGCCGAGGCGCCAGCGGTAGTTGAAGACCGTGATGGCCACGTGGTCGGGGTTGTCGAGGGCGGCGGCGCTGCGATTGAAGGTGGCGTCATCGAACGCCCATTTCGGCGAGGCCGTCTGCCAGATCAGCTTGGCGAAGTCGTGGGTGTTCTTTTCGTAACCGGCACGCCCCCGTTCCGTGGCGAAGTAGTACTGGTACCACCATTGCAACTCGGCCTTGGGCGGCAGTGGGGTCTTGCCGGCTTCCTGGTTGCCGATCAGATAACCGCTGACCGAGACCAGCGCTTTCACCCGTTCCGGCCAGAGCGCCGAGACGATGTCCGCCGAACGTGCGCCCCAATCGTAGCCGCCGAGCACGGCCTGCTTGATCTTCAGTGCATCCATGAAGTCAATGACATCACTGGCCAGCGCGGTGGGTTGGCCATTGCGCAGGGTGTTGGCGGAGAGGAAGTGCGTATCGCCGTAGCCGCGGGCGTAGGGCATGAGCACCCGGTAGCCCTTTGCCGCCAGTAAGGGGGCTACTTCGTCATAGCTGTGAATGTCGTAGGGCCAGCCGTGCAGGAGAATGACCACCGGGCCTTCGGCAGGACCTGTTTCGGCGTAGGCCACGTCCAGCAAACCGGCGTTGATATGCCTGAGCGGGCCGAACGAGGAGGACTGGGAGGTACCGGTGCTGCCGCGATTCATCGTTGCCGGGGCTGCTGTGGTGTTGGTTTGCGCATGGGCAATACCGAGCGCAGCGAACTGCATCAGCGTGAACGCGAGGATGGACGAGCCAACCAGGCGACGACTTTTCTCGGATGGCTGTTTCAACAGGGGCGTCTTCATGTTCCGGTGTCCTTTCAAACGAAGGTCAGGTGTTCTGGCTGGCACTCATTTGAACGCAGAAACGTATCTGGCCTGTTTCAAGATTGCCGTGAGGGTGTAAACACTTGTATCACCCAAGCTTGAGACACACTGTGATACACGATCGATTCTGTTCCGGACGGCGCTCTACAACCGCGTGCTTGTTGAGGGAGATCAAATTCGCCCACTGCTTTGGGTCCACGATGAAGGCAGGCCATGACGCACCACAGGCGTACATGGGTCATTCAACGGCAGGACTGCCAAATGCCGAGGTGGGTCATGATCCGATCATTGCGTTTACTGCTTATCGCACCTTCCCAGCCGGTGCACACCCCCGCGTTGGAATATGCGGGGGTACTGGCGCAGACGCTCAATGTGGCCTTGCATCTGGTTGCTTTCGTCCACGCAGCGGCACTTGATGTGGTTGGGCATGGCCATTCAGTCAATCTGGACAAAGCCCGCAACGGCATGATGGATGTTTATCGGCAATGGTTGAACAGTGAAGCGGTATTGTTGCGCGAAAAAGGGATTGAAGTGCAGTACGAGGTTATCTGGGGCAAACCGTCCGCTTTCGAGCTGGCGACCTACGCCCGGCAGATGAACGCTGATCTGATTATCAAGGACTTGCATGAAGAAGCTCATTTGAAGCGTCTGGTGCTATCGTCGCTCGATTGGGATTTGTTGTGCGCCAGTCCGACCTCGGTACTCTATATCAAGCAAGCACCAGCCCCGCGTCTGCGCAAGTTTCTGGTCGCCGTGGATATTGAACTGGAGGGTGAAGGCCGCGCCACGGAAAATGACCAGGTCATCCGTATGGCCCGGCAATTGGCGGATGCCCGTAATGCCTCGTTGCATCTGATTACGGTCTACAACTGTAATGCCGTGGGCTGTCAGGGTTTCGCAGCAGCCTCCTCTAGTGGCGAGCTGCCGAGTTATGAGGCGCGCAGGAACGTATTCGATGCATTGGCGAGCGAATATGGGTTCGCCAAGGAACACCGGCATTTCCTGGTGGGAGCTGCGGCCAACGTCATTCGTGGGTATGTCCAGCGTAATGCCTATGATCTTCTGATCATCGGCTCGGCCAATCACCATCTTCTCAGTTCGACTATCGGGAGCACTGCTGAGGGCATTCTCGATAATCCGGCCTGTAATGTGCTTGCACTCAAACTGCCTCCTGCGGCCAGTAATGTGCATGAGCAGACACAAAAGGCAGTGCAAGCCAATGATGTGACGCATCCATTACACCCGGAATTGCTGGCTTGATAATGAGCCGCGGAAGCCGACTGGCTTGATGTAAATCAAGCAGCAAAGTGCTCCGGCTCCGGATAGTAAATGCTCGTGCTCGGACCCATCGGAGTTTCTCATGAGTGATTTTCTGAACAATGATCAATTGGAAGGTCTCGATGCCTACTGGCGGGCCTCCAACTATCTGGCCGTTGGGCAGATTTACCTCAAGGACAATCCGCTGTTGCGCAGGCCCCTGGCACTGGCCGATGTAAAACCTCGGTTGCTGGGGCACTGGGGAACAAGTCCGGGCTTGAATCTGATCTACGTGCACCTCAACCACCTGATCAAGACTCATGACCTGAACCTGCTCTTTGTCACCGGCCCGGGCCACGGCGCACCGGCCATCATGGCGCAGGCTTATCTGGAAGGGACGTACACCGAGCTCAACCCGCGGGTGGAGCAAAACGCCGACGGGCTGCTGCAGCTGTTTCGACAGTTTTCCTGGCCCTATGGCATCTCCAGCCATGTCTCGGCGCAAGTGCCCGGCTCCATCAATGAAGGCGGGGAGTTGGGCTACTGCCTGGCGCATGCCTACGGTGCGGCCTTTGATAATCCGGACCTGATCGTGGCCTGTGTGATTGGTGATGGCGAGGCCGAAACCGGCGCGCTGGCGGCCAGCTGGCATTCAAACAAATTTCTCGACCCCCGGCGCGACGGCGTTGTACTACCGATTCTGCACCTCAATGGCTACAAGATTGCCAATCCCACGCTGCTCTCGCGCATTAGCGAGGAAGAACTCAGCGCCTTGATGTACGGCTATGGCTATGAGCCTTATTTTGTCGAGGGTGATGATCCCGAGACCGTGCATCAGGCCTTGGCCAAGACCCTGGACACCATTTTATCGGACCTGCGCGAAATCCAGCGTACCGCGCGCCGGCAGCCGGAGCAGTCGGTGCCGGAGCGTCCGCTCTGGCCGATGCTGGTGCTACGCACCCCAAAAGGCTGGACCGGCCCCAAGTTTGTCGACGGCTTGCCTGTCGAAGGTACCTGGCGTGCCCATCAGGTACCGCTGGCAGACCTGCAGCAACCCCGGCATCTGATGCAACTTCAGGAATGGCTCAAGAGTTACCGCCCGGAGGAACTGTTCAGCGCCAGCGGCGCCTTGCTTCCCCAGATTGCCGAGCTGGCACCTGGCGGACACCGACGCATGAGCGCCAATCCCCACGCCAACGGTGGGTTGCTGCTACACCCTTTGGATATCCCGCGTTTTTCGGAATATGCGGTCAAGCTGCCAGCGCCCGGGGCCTTGCAGGCGGAACCGACGCGTGTGCTGGGGGTGTTTTTGAAAGAGGTCATGAGATGCAACCTGAAGTCGGCGAACTTCCGGCTGTTTGGCCCGGATGAAACCGCTTCCAACCGGCTCGACGCGGTCTATGAGGTCAGTGGCAAGACCTGGATGGCGGATCTGGAGCCTGGAGACAATCACCTGGCCGCCGATGGGCGAGTCATGGAAATACTCAGTGAGCATGTCTGCGAAGGCTGGCTGGAGGGTTACCTGCTCACGGGGCGTCACGGGCTGTTTTCCTGCTACGAAGCGTTCATCCATATCGTCGGTTCGATGGTCAATCAACACGCCAAATGGTTGAAAACCGCCGCCGGCGTGACCTGGCGCAAACCCATTGCTTCGCTCAACCTTTTGCTCTCTTCCCATGTCTGGCAGCAAGACCATAATGGTTTTTCCCATCAGGATCCGGGATTCATCGATCTGGTGGCCAACAAGAAAGCCGAGGTGGTGCGCATTTACCTGCCGCCCGATGCCAACTGCCTGTTGTCGGTGACCGATCACTGCCTGCGCAGCCGCAACTACATCAATGTCATTGTCGCCGGCAAGCAGCCGGCCTGGCAGTGGCTGGATATCGAATCGGCCACCAGCCATTGCCTGCGTGGCATCGGGCGCTGGGCATGGGCCAGCCATGACGACGAGGACCCGGACGTGGTAATGGCCTGCGCCGGTGACGTTCCGACCCTGGAAACCCTGGCGGCGGTGACCTTGCTGCGCGATTACGTAGCGGATCTGAAAGTCCGGGTGGTCAATGTGGTTGACCTGATGGTGATTCAACCCGCTAGCGAACACCCCCATGGCCTGTCGGATGGGGCTTTCGAGGAGCTGTTTCCCCGCGACAAACCGGTTATTTTTGCCTTCCATGGCTATCCATCGTTGATCCACCGGCTTTTGCACGGTCGCGGACAGCAGGAACGTTTTCATGTCCGGGGATTCAAGGAGGAGGGCGCCACCACCACGCCCTTTGACCTGACGGTGATCAACCAGCTGGATCGTTACCAACTGGCCCTGGATGTGATTGAACGGGTCCCGCGCTTGCAACCGCAGGTCGAGACGGCGCGTGCGCGTTATTGGGCCTCCCGGGAAAAGCATGCGTTGTACCTGATCGAACACGGCCGGGATTTACCGGAAGTGGCGCAATGGCAATGGACGCCGGCAACCGAAAGCTGAGGCTGCGGCCCTGGCAGGTAGCTGGCCCGTCAACGCTGGGAGTACGTCATGGCGGATAATCCTTGCCCCGCGCTATTGGTATTCAATGCGGGCTCTTCAACGCTCAAGTTCTCCCTGTATGACGCCAACAGGTCCGCGCTTCACTGCCTGGGCCATGGCAGTGTCGAGGTATGCCAGAACAGGGCGAGCTTGAGTTACCAGGACTCCCGGCACCAGGCGCAGCAGCAGGAACAATGGCCGAGTGCCGATGATGGCATGGATAAAGCCACCTTGAGCCGGCTGATGGGCTGGATCGACAGCCACACGCAATGGCGTATTGCCGCTGCGGCCCATCGCGTGGTGCATGGCGGCAACCGTCCGGAGGTGGCGGCGCGGGTCGATGCGTCGTTGATCCGCGAGATGCAGGCGCTGACGCCGATGGCGCCGTTGCACCAGCCACTGTGCCTGGCGCCGATGCTGCATTTGGCTGATGAGTATCCCGAGCTGCCCCAGGTGGCTTGTTTCGACACCGCGTTTCACCACACGCTCGATCCGCTGGAAACCCTTTACGGGCTACCCAGGGCCCTGAGCGAGCAGGGTCTGCGCCGTTATGGTTTCCACGGCTTGTCCTATGAATATATTGCCGGTGTTTTGCCTGATTACGACCGCAATGCCGCACAAGGGCGGACGATCGTCGCCCATCTCGGTAACGGCGCCAGTTTATGCGCGTTGCATGACCGGACCAGTCGCGCCACGACCATGGGCTTCTCCACGCTGGACGGATTGCTCATGGGCAGCCGACCGGGAAGCCTGGATCCCGGGATCGTGCTGTACCTGCTGCGTGAGCGCGGCATGAGCGTGCAGGCAGTCGAACACCTGCTGTATCACGAGTGCGGGTTATTCGGTGTCTCGGGTGGCATGGCCAGTGACATGCGTACGCTGTTGGCCAGCCGATCGGACTCCGCCAAACAGGCCGTGGCGTTGTTTGTGCGCCGCGTGGTCAAGGAAATCGGCGCGCTGGCCGCGGTGCTCGGTGGTGTAGACGCGCTGGTGTTCACCGGTGGCATCGGAGAGCACGCGCATGAGGTGCGTGATGGGATTCTCGAGGGGTGTGCCTGGTTGGGCGTGGCTCGAAAAATCGTAGGCAGCGAAACGCCTGATCTGGCGGTGTCTGCCTGTCTCTCCGAGGTGGGGAGCAAAGTCTCCGCGTGGGTCATAGCGACTGACGAGAACGCTGTCATCGCCCGACACAGCTTGGCCTTGCTGTCTCAGAGGATGTAACCGAAAGACGCACCTGATACGTGCTCATTGCGCACTGTTGGGGCATAAGGAAATCAATGATCGCGGAGGAGTCACCTCCATCAGCGTTATTGAACAGGGAGCAGGCGCTTTGGCCTGCGGTGCAGTGGTGCTGGGCGAGAGGGGCGGCACGGTAAATGCTTATAGCTGTATATACAGCTGACTCATAAGTGTGTCATGTCCCCTCAACCACGGCCCAAGGAGTGACTATGTCTACCAGTATCCGCCTGCCTCTGATCGATATGTCCGGTGTTCGCGAAGGTGACAAGGCGAGTATTCGTCGAGCCGCCGACGCCATTAGAAGCGCCTGCTGCGATATCGGCTTCTTCTACATCATCAATCACGGCGTGCCGCAGCCGGTGATCGACAGGGCGATGTCGGCCGCCGCGCAGTTCTTTGCCTATCCGACCGAGGTCAAGCGCGAGGCGGCCGTCAACAAGCGGCATCGTGGTTGGCACGCACTGGGCGGAGCGACCATGTACGAAGCCAGCAAACCCGATCACAAGGAGTTTTTCAGTATCGGCCTTGAGCTGGCCGAAGACGATCCCAGCGTACTCGCCGGCGAGGCGCTGCGCGGCCCGAACCAGTGGCCGGCGTTCATGCCGTCGTTGCGCGAGGTCCTGGCGGAGTACTATCAGGAAATCGGCAAGGCCGGCGCAGACTTGTTGAAGGTGGTGGCGGTGGGGTTGGGGATTGACGAAGACTTCTTCATCGACAAATACACCAAGCCTTTGCAGCGCACCCAGATGGTTTATTACCCGCCGCAACCGGCCCAGGCCGATGCCGATCAATTCGGGGTTGCGCCTCACACCGATTACGGTTGCATCACCTTGCTGTATCAGGACAACAGCGGTGGTTTGCAGGTCCGGGAGCTGGGCTCCAATCGCTGGATCGATGCCACGCCGATTCCCGGCAGCCTGGTGGTGAATGTCGGTGACCTGTTGGCGCGCTGGTCCAACAATCGTTTTCGCTCGACCTTGCATCGGGTGATCAATCGCTCGGGCCATGAGCGTTACTCCATCGCGACCTTCTATGATCCGACCTATGGCGCCCTGGTCGATCCTTGTGAACTGGGCATCGATTCGACGCTGAGCCTGTATCCGCCGGTGGCGGCGGGGGACTACATACTCAAGAGAATCGACGACTCGATGGCCTATCGCAAGAAGGCTCCGTGAGTTCTGGGTGCACTATTGCGACAAATAGCTGTTTTGTATCCGTGCCAGGGTTCCGTCACGGCGAAGGCTTTCCACCGCGTCGCGTAGGCTTTGCACCAGTTCCGCGGAGCATTGCCTCGAGCAGGCCAGATAGAGGTCGACACTGCTCATGACCGGACTCATGAGCAGTTTGCGTCGAGACACTTTTGGCCAGATGTATTGGCTCTCGGGGACACCGTTGAACCAGGCATCGATACGACCTTTCAAGAGCATTTGCGCGGGGTTTTCCCCGATGGTCAACGGATGGATCTGCGCGCTGCTGAAGCCTTGCGTGCGGAGGATTTCTTCTTGCGCGCTGCCCAGGCCCACGCCGACCACACGGTAAGTCCTCTTGGCTTCGGCGAAACTGCTCACCCGGTGCTCAAGGCTGAAAAAAGCGCGATCCATGGTCATCACCGGAGCGATCCAGGTGAAGTGATCTTCGCGCTCGGGCGTGCGCGACAGGGGGGCAATCAAGAGGTCCTGCTTCTCGCTGACGTATTTTTGCGACCTGGCCCAGGGAAGCGCTTGTATATGGGCGGCATAGCCAGCGTTGGCCATGGCCAGCAGGGCCACGTCACCGACAATGCCGTGGCCCTTGGCATCATCGACCAGGGTCAGTGGGGGGGCGTCGAGGATAAAAAAATCAATCGGCAAGGGCGTGCCATACGCGTTGCAGGCCAGCAGCCACACCGGCAGACACAGCCTGCAAAGCGCCTGGGCACGACTATTGACTACGCGTCTGATCTGGCTCATGACTCGATATCTCAAACACGGCTCGCAGCTCCCGGAAATGCCCGGAGAAATCATGGCGACCGCTGACATAGCGTAGCGCGGATTTGAGAGAGGGCACTTGGATAAAAGTCCCTCTATCCGAGGGGATGTTCCGCTGCCTTGCATTCCGCGAGGAAAGCTCTTCCCATCACGGTCATTTGCGCATGGCTGTAGACCAATCGCTGATGGCTGACGTCGGCCATGGCTTGCGCATAGTTGAAGCTGATCAACCGCTCCAGCGTATCGACTTCGGCAGGATCCTCGATCTCACTTTTGCCCTGGGCGATTTTATTCAGGAGACTGCAGAACGCGGCGTCTTGTTTATTCACGATTGAGCCTCTTTCCGGGTTTGTTCCGGCAAACTAAGGCCGTGCCAGCAGCGCCTTGGCGCGAGCACGGACATGGTCAACGGTAAAGCCGTATTCGCGCGGCAGGACATCGACCGGAGCCGGGGCGCTGAAACGCGCCAACCCGGCATGTCGCCACAGCTACCAATATAGCGCTCCCAGCCTTGCCGCACGCCCAATTCGACCGCCAGGCGCGCACCAACCGAAGGCGGCAATACGGCGTCGCGCTCGGCCTGGCGCCGGAAACCTTCGAGGACTTCATCACCGGCAACATTCACCGCGTTGAAGACTACCCGGGCTGGAAGTTTCACATGCTCAAGGGGCAGGGCGGCAGCCGCCTGGACCAGTACGCCGTCATGCTGGAAATCGAAAGCCTGGATTCCCTGAACGCCTTCCATCCGGAGCTGGACGTCTCGACGGGAAAAGCCCTGACCTTCGTACGCGAGCACCAGGAGAGCGAACGCATGTACGAGGAATGGCGTGAACTGGCGTCTTTCTCCGGCGCGCCGCAGCTCTACACCGATTACATCACCATCGCCGGCAACAGTGGCTGAAGCGCTAACGGCGAAATGCTGAGAAATAACGGGCTGCAGCGAGGCCCTTCGGTGTGGTTGGCCGAGCGGTCGGGTTTTGATTCGGGAGGGCCGGCGCACCGGCCCTAGATTCAGCCCTTGAGCTGAGGGAAGTCTTCTTCGAAGTATTCCTGCGGGCCTCGTGCGTCGCCCTGGCGACGCTGGGCTTCCATTTGGCGCAGTTCCACCCGGCGGATCTTCCCGGAGATGGTCTTGGGCAGTTCGTTGACGAATTCGATACGTCGCACCCGCTTGTAGGGCGCCAAGTGCTCGCGGGCGAAGGCGAGGATGTTGGCGGCGAGTTCGTAGCTGCCCGGTAAGTCATGGGCCAGGATCAGATAGGCCTTGGGCACTGCCAGGCGCACCGGATCAGGGCTCGGTACCACGGCTACTTCCATCACCGCCGGGTGCTCGATCAGCGCGCTTTCCAGTTCGAAGGGGCTGATGCGGTAGTCGGAAGACTTGAATACGTCGTCAGCACGGCCGACGAAGGTGATGTAGCCCTCTGCGTCGATCTGTGCGGTATCGCCGGTGCGGTAGTGACCGTCGCGCATCACTTCGGCGGTTTTTTCCGGGCTGTCCTCGTAGCACAACATCAGACCCAGTGGTCGCACGTCCAGCGGCAGGGCTACTTCACCCTCATTGCCGGGTACGCCATCGGAGTCAAGCATGGTAATTCGGTAGCCCGGCAGCGGGCGGCCCATGGACCCCGCCTTGAGCCGCTGGCCGGGTGTGTTACCGACCAGGGCGGTGGTTTCCGACTGGCCGAAGCCGTCACGCAGCGGCAAGTCCCAGGCATGCAGGATCTGCTCGATGATCTCCGGGTTCAGCGGTTCACCGGCGCCCACCAGTTCACGCAGGTTCAAGCGCCCCTTGTAACTGGCCAGGTCTTCCTGGATCAGCATGCGCCAGACGGTGGGCGGTGCACACAGGCTGGTAACGCCGTAGCGCTCCAGGGCACCAAGCAGGACCGGTGCGCTGAAGCGCGTGACATTGTGAATAAAAATGCAGGCGCCGGCGTTCCACGGCGCGAAAAGACAACTCCAGGCATGTTTGGCCCAGCCCGGGGAGGAAATATTCAAATGCAGGTCGCCCGGCTGCAGGCCGATCCAGTACATGGTCGACAGGTGGCCGACCGGGTAGCTCTGGTGACTGTGCAGCACCATCTTCGGTTTGGAGGTGGTGCCGGAGGTGAAGTACAGCAGCATCGGGTCAGTGGCCAGGGTGTTGCCCTCGGCTTCGAAGTGCTCGGCGTATTCGCTGGCAGCGCTGTACGGAATCCAGCCGGCGGAAGGCGAGCCGACGCAAATGCGACTGCAACTGTCATCCAGGCCGACGAACTTGTCGACATGGGCGCTGCCGACTACCAGGTGGCGAACCTGACCGCGTTCGATACGGTCACTCAGGTCATCCGGGGTGAGCAAGGCGGTGGCGGGGATGACCACGGCGCCGAGCTTGAAAGCGGCCAGCATGGTTTCCCACAAGGCGACATCGTTACCAAGCATCAGCAGGATGCGCTCACCGCGCCGCACGCCGAGCGCGCGCAGGTGATTGGCAACCTGGTTGGAGCGCGAGGCCAGTTGCTGGAAACTGTAGCGCCGCTCGCTGCCGTCTTCTTCGACGATCCACAGGGCGTTGGCGTGATTGCCCTGTGCCATGGCATCGAAGTAATCCAGCGCCCAGTTGAACTCGCTCAGTTGTGGCCAGCGGAAGTCACGCATCGCCGCAGCGTAATCGGTACGGTGGGAAAGCAGGAGGTCGCGAGCGGCGAGGAAGGGGTGGCTGTTGGTATTCATTGTTCTCTCCATCAATCAAGGTATCGATCGGCGCGGGTCGCAAGTACCAAGCAGTCACTCGGCGAGTACGGGATAGTTGCGCGGACCTGATGATGGCGAGACGGCAAGCAGGAATGGTTTCACGGTGGGTTCCCTTGTTTATTTTTGTCGGGACTGATCTGGTTCAGGACCAGATTTGAATCGAGTATATGCATGCATAAAACAAATATGAACGCCTAAATAAGCCGATATATTGTGCAAAAATGCATGGACTGTTTGGCCCATGGCGAGTGAGAACCGCAAGGCGAATGCCACTGACAGCGTCATGGCCGAGAGTAGCATCCGGCACGCAGGCGTATTACGAGCAGATCGGACAGTGGGCAGCGGTGATTCTCGTTTCAGAGCGCGCCACCGGCACAGGCAGCAATCCTGGCGTAATCGTTTTGGTACCGTAACGTTTCCCGAATTTATGCGAGCCAAGACCCATAGGTCTCAATCCGACACTTCGCATAATGTATATTATGTTAAATTGAGTGCGCGCCCCAAGAAGCCACTCTGTCAGCGTTTCCTAAATATTGGACGGAAATTTCTGAATCACTGCGGAATATCCTTTAGCAGACGCGGACAAACACCGACTTTTGATATGGTGTTAAAGCGCAGCCATGCGCGATTATCGGTGTTCGTCACGAGCAGCTGCATGTGCCGGCGTTCGCGACCACAGATCTGAGCCGATCTTCGCCAGCAGTAATTGGATTAACCGGACAATCCTCTAGGACATCATGATGAGTACCGAAGAACAGAATCAGGCCACCCTGTCGCTTGACATAGCCACAGGCCCACCTATCGAATTAGCAATGTCTTCTGACGCGCCACCGCCTGCAGACGATGTAGCCCTAGATGTGGATTTTGAGCGTCCGTCAGGTGAGCTTTTCAGGTTGATAAATATCCACCTGGTTGACTCCCTTTCGAAGGGTCGACTTCAGACCATGGGGATCGATGGTGGCACCGCGTTAACTGGCCGTAATGGCCAAGGAAAAACGTCGTTACTCTCGCTGGTTCTGCTGTTCATAGGCGTGGAACCAACGGCTCTGGTATCTCGCGGCAAAGACTCATTCATCGAGTATTACCTGCCCAATCCGACTTCCTACATCGCATTCGAATACGAGCGGCCAGACGGTGGGCGAAGGATGGTGGTCGCATATGGGAATAGCTCGGGGGACAAAGTTTATTTCCGGTTCGTGAAGCATGGCTTTTTGCGCGAGATGTTCGTGAATGAAGACAAACAGTTTGTGCTCACTAAGGATTTTCGCCGGCGCCTCAGTGAGCTCACCATCTCCTGCGCCGACAGGCAGGTTGAGACCTATCAGGATTACCGCTGCATCATCCAGTATTGGCAGCCGGCACATGCCGACAGCAATCATCGGCGCTACCTGCTGGGTATGTCGGACGACTACGGATTCACTAAGTATCGTCAGCCATTGCGCCATCTGGAAAAACTTATTCGGGGAATGTTTTCCCGTCAGGCCGATTTTGATGACCTTCGCCAAGTAGTATCCGACTGGGTCTTTGAAGGCAAACCCTCTGTGGGCATCCACACAGAGCGAAGCAAGGTTGAGACTTGGCCACGGGATCACCGCGCCTACAAAGAGATCATGGGCATTGAGCCCTTGGTTGAAGGTGCTCAGCAGGTTGTTCGGGAAATTGATGCCACGCTTGAGGGAATCAGCGAGATAAAAGAAAAGTTCCTGTTCCTTCAGGATCATCTGACTGAATCGCTGGCCGCCCGTCGCGCTGAAGAAACCCGATTGCAGGGTCAATTGACAGAGGCGCAGGAAAATCACAGCGCGCGAGCCAGCGAGATCCAGGGGCGCCTAACCTCCTTGGATATCCGTATCAAGCACCACGAAGAACAGCTGGCTGCCATAGAAAGCAAGCGCGCCGACTTCGCGAGCCAAGATATCGATCACAAGCGTTCACGGACTGGGCAACTCGAGATATTCAAGAACGACTTGACAAGTGCACAAGCGCAGTTGAACTTGTTGCAGGGAGCGTATAACGATATCAGCGCTCGCTATGAAAGGCTGATCAATGAAGAAGAGTCTCGGCTCGTGAGCGTCGAGAGAGCTGCAAACAACAACCAGAGCTCGGTCATGGCGGGCCTCCAGCGCGAGCTGACTCTCCTCCAGGAGACACTGAAGATTGATCTGGAGGATTTGGCCGCAGAACTCAAACCTGAAGAGTCACGCCTTTCCGAGATCGTCTCTCAACTGAATCAGGAGGTGGGGGCTGCGAGAAACAGAGTTGAGCGCCCATCTGATGATCCTGAGATTTTGCAGCTGATAGAGCTCAAAGACGCGGAGATCACTGAGGCTAATAATACGGCGGCTACGCTTCAATTGGCTGTCCAGGCGCACGACAAAGAAGCTAACAACGGGCAGACCTCGGTCGACAAGGCCGAGGAGAACATTACTGCGATAGACAAAAAGTTATCCGCCCAGCACGCTTCGATACAGGAAATCGAATGTGCACATTCTCCTGAGCCTGACACCCTCCTCCACTTCTTACGGGCCAATCATCCGGAGTGGGTCGGTAATGTGGCGAAGGTGATCAATCCAGCGCTCCTGCAGCGCAGCGATCTGACACCACAGCTAGCGGCGGTCGCGGACTCTTTCTATGGGATTGAGCTCGATCTGGACGTGCTTGATGCTACTGAAGCGGCCGATCAATCGAAGCTCGAACAGCTATTGGAAGATGCTGAGACCGAGCTTACGGTTCTGCACAGCAATCGTGAAGCTGCGGTAGAAAGACGAGATCAAGCGCTGGTTGCTTTGAAACTTCAGAAAGATGAGCTCAGTAAGGTTAGGACTCAACTGTACGCGGTCAACTCCAAGTCACAAACACTGTCGGGCGACAGAGCGCGCTTAGTGAACCGTCAGCGTGAGGAACGCCAGCATGCTAAGAAACTGGCAGAGGCTGCGTTGAGCCAGATCCAGGCTGATCTGAAACAAGCTCAGGATGCACTCGAAGCTTTCCAGCGGTCAGGTACCCAGCGGCGCGAGACCTTACATACTCAAAATGATGCCAAGCGAAAGAGGC
>NZ_JALLIX010000019.1 GCF_023242365.1 Pseudomonas sp. MWU13-2100 | reverse complement strand
ATTGATCCACAACGTGAAGTCGCAATAGCCAGCGTGTTGGTTGACGCAGCGATGCCGTTCAAGCCGAACCAGGGACTTCACAACCTGGATGCATTGTTGGGACATCCGGGCGAAACATTACCCTGGCTGGCGATTGCCGCCGCGACGCAGAACCTTCAACGCGGCACCGGGCCTCAGTTCATCTTCAACGGTGGCAGCTACGCCGAGGTGGGGCTTTGGAGCACGGTATTAACGCCAGTGCCAGCGCTTTCGAAGTAGGAATCTCGAATGCCATAGTCTGTTCCAGAGCAAGTGCCGCGACCTGACCGACGTCCGGTCCTACCTGCGCACCGAACTCAGTGCATCCCAGTTGCTCATGCCGTCCGGTCGAGGTACCTCCTTGGAGGAATAGGTTCACATTGTATTTCGGTTCAGGCTTGGGCCGATCTTCATCTACGGGAAGGCTGGCTATGGCCCATCTGACGCAACGCACTTTCGAACCGCTGAACATCGCCGTACTGACCATCAGCGACACGCGCACCGCGGATACCGACACCTCGGGGCAGACCCTCAGCGACTTGCTGCAAACCGCCGGGCATGTGCTGATCGACCGCGATCTGGTCAAGGACGATATCTATCAGATCCGCGCCAGACTCTCGCACTGGATCGCCGACCCCAAGGTCCAGGTGGTGCTGATGACCGGTGGCACCGGTTTCACCGCGCGTGACAACACACCACAAGCAGTGCTGCCGTTGCTGGACAAACAGGTGGACGGTTTCGGCGAGTTGTTCCGCCAGGTGTCGCTGGCGGAAATCGGCATGTCCAGCCTGCAGTCACGAGCCCTCGCCGGGATGAGCAATGGCGTGCTGGTCTGTTGTGTGCCGGGCTCGCCGGGGGCTTGCCGCACCGCCTGGAACAGTATCCTCCTCGAACAGTTGGACAGCCGCACCGGCCCGTGCAATTTCGCGCCACACCTCAAGCCACAGGCGCAGCGAGCGATCGAGGCCTGCGAGGTGCGCTCATGAACGGCCGGGTCTGCGACAGCGGCCACCTGACACCAGTGGACCAGGCCATCGAACATCTGCTCGACCAGGCGCCGCCGCCGCCGGAGATTCAGACAATCGCCCTGGATCAGGCCCTTGGTCGGGTGCTGGCGCGGGATCTGACGGCGCCGCTGAGCCTGCCCGGTTGGGACAACAGCGCCATGGACGGTTATGCCTGCTGTGCCGCCGACCTGCCGCCGGGAGGCGGTTGGTTGACCCTGGGCGGGCGGATTGCCGCCGGGCAAGCGGCGGCGGAGCCTTTGCTGCCCCGGCAGGCGGCGCGGATCTTTACCGGCGCGCCGTTGCCGCCGGGAGCCGACACCGTGGTACCACAAGAGCATTGTCGGGCCAACGAAGGGCTGGTCTGGTTACCGGCGGCGATTGCCGGCGAGCATGTACGCAAGGAGGGCGAGGAGGTCCGCCGCGGCCAGTTGCTGCTCGGCGCCGGCAAGCGCTTGCGCGCCCAGGAGTTGGGTTTGCTGGCGGCTGTCGGGATCGCCCGGGTTGAGGTCTATCGACCGTTGCGGGTGTGCCTGTTGAGCAGTGGCGACGAGTTGCGCGAGCCGGGCCAGCACCTGGCGCCGGGGCAGATCTACAACAGTAATCGCTATTGCCTGTCGGCGTTGCTGCGGGGCTGGGGGATGGAGGTGTATGACTACGGGGTCATGGCCGATGAGTTGGCCGCCAGTCGCGATGCCTTGAGCCTGGCCGCCTCGGAATGCGATCTGCTGCTGACCTCGGGCGGCGTCTCGGTGGGCGAGGAGGATCATCTCAAACAGGCCATCGAGGCGCTCGGCAGCCTGGATTTCTGGCGCCTGGCGATCCAGCCGGGCAAGCCGTTGGCCTTTGGCACAGTGGCCGGCAAGCCGTGGCTCGGCCTGCCGGGCAATCCCTCGGCGGCGCTGATCACCGCCCTGGTGGTGCTGCGCCCGTTCCTGCTCAGGGCCCAGGGCCTGAGCGACGTGCTGCCACGACCACTGGCCCTGCCGGCGGGTTTCGACTGGTTGCAGCGCAACAAGCGCCGGCAGTATCTGCGGGCCCGGCTGGTGCCCAGGGCTGACGGCCAGGCATGGGTGGAACTGCATCCGCAGCAAAGCTCGGCCATGTTGACGGCGGCTTGTTGGGCCGATGGTTTGGCGCTGGTCGAGTGCGAACAGCAGGTGCGCAAGCACGACCCGGTCAGCTTCCTGTCCTTCGCCGAGCTGATGCAGTAACGGCAATTGATTGCCGTCAAGGCCGTGGCTGCCGGTCTCGCTAGACTGGCAGCGCATTGTCGATCGCCCCGGGCCTGCTGGCTACACGCAGTGCACGGGGGGCGAGACAAGTTCTTTCATGAGGATTACCCATGCAACTGGTCTGCCCGGCAGGGAATCTGCCTGCGCTGAAAGCGGCTGTGCGCCAAGGCGCCGATGCCGTCTACGTCGGCTTTCGCGATGACACCAATGCCCGGCACTTCGCCGGCTTGAACATGGACGACAAGCAGTTCGACGCGGCGGTCGCGCATATTCGCCAGCACCAACGCAAACTCTATGTCGCAGTCAACACCTACCCGCAGCCCGCGGGTTGGGAGCGCTGGCAGCGGGCGGTGGATCGCGCCGCCGACTTGGGCGTCGACGCGCTGATCGCCGCTGATCCGGGGGTCTTGAGTTATGCCAGCCAGCGTCATCCGCAACTGCCCCTGCACTTGTCGGTGCAGGGCTCGGCGACCCATGCCGGCGCGCTGGCGTTCTACGCGCAGCGCTACGGCATCCGCCGCGCGGTGTTGCCCAGGGTGCTGTCGTTGGCCCAGGTGCGCCAGGTCGCGGCGAGCAGTTCGGTGCCCATCGAGGTCTTCGGTTTCGGCAGTTTGTGCATCATGGCCGAAGGGCGCTGCCACCTGTCTTCCTATATCACCGGCGAGTCGCCGAACCTGTGCGGCGTCTGTTCGCCGGCCAAGGCGGTGCGCTGGAGTGAAGACGCCGAGGGTTTGAGCGCACGCCTTAGCGAAGTCCTGATCGACCGCTATAGCGCCGATGAACCGGCCGGTTATCCGACCTTGTGCAAGGGCCGGTTCCTGGTCGAGGGCAAGCGCTTCCATGCCCTGGAGGAGCCCACCAGCCTCGACACCCTGGACCTGCTGCCGGAGCTTGCGGCGATCGGGGTAGCCGCGGTGAAGATCGAAGGTCGCCAACGCAGCCCGGCGTATGTCGAACAGGTCACCCGGGTCTGGCGCGCCGCGCTGGATGCCTATCGCGCCCAGCCCCACAGCTTTGCGGTCAAGGACCAGTGGCGCCAGGCGCTGGCCGGTTTGTCCGAAGGCAGCCAGACCACTCTGGGTGCTTATCATCGAGCCTGGCAATGAGGGACTGGAAATGAAGCTCAGCCTGGGACCCGTGCTGTTTTACTGGGACAAAACGCAATTGGGGCAGTTTTACTCCGAGATGTCGGCCTTGCCCCTGGATGTGATCTACCTGGGGGAAACCGTGTGTTCGAAACGCCGGGCCTTTTCCCTCGATCAATGGTTGGGCCTGGGACGCGAGTTGCAAAGCTGCTCCCAGGCGCAACTGGTGCTGTCGAGCCTGACCCTGATCGAGGCCGCGTCGGAACTCTCCAGCCTGCGGCGCCTGTGCGACAACGGCGAGTTGCTGGTGGAAGCCAACGATATGGGCGCGGTGCAGTTTCTCGCCGAACGCCAGCTGCCCTTCGTCGCTGGCCCGGCGCTGAACCTGTACAACGGGCATGCCCTTGGGCAGTTGCTCGATTGCGGGATGATCCGCTGGGTACCACCGGTGGAGTGTTCGGCGGCGCTGATCCGCGCGGTGCTCGACCAGGTGCGCGAACTGGGCCGGGCGCTGCCGGAAGTCGAAGTCTTTGCCTATGGGCATTTGCCCCTGGCCTATTCGGCGCGCTGTTTCACCGCCCGCGCGCAAAACCGACCCAAGGACGACTGCCAGTTCTGCTGCATCGAATACCCTGATGGCCTGGCGTTGAGCAGTCAGGAAGGCCAGCCGCTGTTCACCCTCAACGGCATTCAGACCATGTCGGCCGAGGTCACCAATCTATTGGCCGATTATGCCGGGCTGGTCGCCTGCGGTGCCGATCTGTTACGCCTGAGCCCTCGGGCGCAGGGCATGGCCGAGGTGATCGCGGCCTATCAGCGGGTCCGCCAGGGCGAGACGCCACCGTTGTTTGTGGACGGCTGCAACGGCTATTGGCATGGCCAGGCCGGGATGTTGCGTGTCGAGGAGGTGGGCCTGTGTTGAATCGGAAAAAGTGGCTGTTGCGCGGTGCCGACCGCTTGCTGCCGTTGGTCCGCCGGGTGCCGTTCGGGCTGCAACGGCTGGCCTTGCAGCAGGGGCTCAACCGCTGTTTCGCCGAGCCGTTGAGTGAGGGTCGGTTCGACCTGTTGCGCGGCCGCTGGTTGTGCCTGCGGGTGCCCGACCTGGGGCTGACCTGGTACCTGACCCGAGGCCGCGAGGGCTTGCAGATTGCCGCGCGGGCCCGGGCCGATGTGACTATCAGCGGCAACTGGCGGGAGTTCCTGCTCCTGGCCAGTCGCCAGGAAGATCCGGACACGCTGTTCTTTCGTCGGCGCCTGGTCATCGAGGGCGACACCGAGCTGGGCTTGACCCTGAAGAACCTGATCGACAGCCTCGACCCCGAGGTCCTGCCGGCCTGGCTATGGCGCAACCTGGAACGTGCCGGGAAGGGCCTGGCGGCGGGCTGAGGCAGGTTTGAAGTGGTGGCGGGGGGCTTAACTGAGCGGCAGTGGGGCTGGCTGCCGGTCATGCTCAAGCAGTTGCCCGATCTCGGCAAACAGCTCCTCGGCCTGTGCCGGGCTGCAATCTTCGCCGTAGCGTTTGCGCACGCCGTGCTGGCTGAGGATCAGGTGCATATCGGCTCGCAGGCCATGCTGTTGCAGACAGCTTTCGACGCATTGCAGCGGGCAGCCGTCCAGCGCCAGGATCCGTCGTCCCGAGCGGGCCTTGTTGACCAGCGCGGCGACATGCCCGCCGACTCCGACGATGCAGGACATTTGCGCGAGGCCCTCGCGATCCAGGCGCAGGGCCAGGGTGTTGGCCAGTTGGGCGACGTTGGAGCAGCCTGAACAGGAGTAAACCAGAGGCAAGGATGAAAGGGGCATGAACGTTCTCCGCTGATGGACCCCTCCAGTGTGCAAGGCTGCCAGCGCCGCGCCTTGATTGCGATCAAGTCCGCCCGCGCCGGGGCTTGCGGGGGCCATGCGCTTCAGCTGGCGCCGCGCAGATGCTCCATGGCCCACACCGCCGCTTCGACCCGCGAGCGCAGGCCGAGCTTGTGCAGCAGGTTCTTCACGTGAACCTTGACCGTGCCTTCGGTGATGCCCAGCTTGTGGCCGATGACCTTGTTGCTCAGGCCGCCGGCAATGGTCTTGAGCACCTGGCGTTCGCGCTCGGTCAGCTCGACTTCGACCTGGCGTGGTGGCGAGCGCAGCGCCTGGGCCATAACCCGGGTCAGGCCCGGGCTGATCACCAGGGTGCCGTTCAGGGCATCGCGGATGTACTGGATCAGCAACTCGGGCTCCATGTCCTTGAGCAGATAACCGTCGGCATCCAGGCGCAGCGCATCGCGAATATCGTCTTCGGCGTCGGACACGGTGAACAGCAGGACCTTGCCCCGATAGTTCATGGCGCGCAGGCAGCGCAGGGTCTCGATGCCGTTCATCCGCGGCATGTTGTTGTCGAGCAGCACCAGGTCGGGTTGCAGCGGCTCGATCAGTGCCAGGGCTTCTTCGCCGTGACTGGCTTCGCCGACGATCAGGAAATCCTCTTCCAGTTCGAGAATCTGGCGGATGCCATGACGCATCATCGGATGGTCGTCGACCAGCAGGATCCGGTATTGCGAGGACAGTTTCATGTGAGGCTACCTTCTGTTGGCTGTCCGAGAAACTCCGGTCGGAACTCCATCTGGACAAGCGTGCCCTGGGGCACCCGGGAAAATATCTGGAGCTGTCCATGCAGGCTGCGGGCACGTTCCTTCATGATGTTCAGACCGTGATGCTCGCGTTGGTCGACGCTGCCGCTGAAGCCACGGCCATCGTCCTCGATTGACAGGCGCACGGTTTCGCCGTCCTGGCGCAGTTGCAGCCAGGCGTTCTGCGCATGGGCGTGGCGCAGGCAGTTGGAAAGTGCCTCGCGGGTGATCTGCAGCATGTGGATCTGCTCGCTGGCGGACAGTTCGAAGGCCAGGCTGTCGACGTGCAGGTGAACCTGGAAATCGCCCCGGCTGGAGAACTCCTCGGCCGTGTCCTGGAGCTCCTGGACCAGCCCGGCGTCGTGAATCTGCAAACGAAAGGTGGTCAGCAGTTCGCGCAACTGACGGTAGGCATTGTTCAGGCCCTCGCGCAGTTCGGCGGTGACGCTTTCCAGGGTCGCCACCGGTTCGCCACGGCGCATCAGGGTCTGCATGCGGCTGACTTGCAGCTTCATGTAGGACAGGGCCTGGGCCAGGGAGTCATGCAGTTCGCGGGCGATGATGGTGCGCTCTTCGAGCAGCAGCAGGCGATGGTCCTGTTCCCGTTGGCGTTTGAGCGAGAGCGAGGTGCCGATCAGGTTGGCCAGGGCCTGGATCAGCTTGGTTTCCCAGGCTTGCGGCGCGTGTCCGTCGACGAAGTGCGCCTTGAGCTCGCCCAGTTCACTGCCCTGGTTGCTGATGCTGAAGCTTTGCGGGTTGCCCTGGTGATGCTTCTGGCAGGTGGCGCAGTGACCGCCGGCACACACATCCCGGCTGTTGGCGCCATGCAGGACGAGCAGTTGCTGGGCCGGAGCCTGCAACCGGCCTTGCAGGCACAGCGACAGGCTCAAGCCGGGCAGGCGCTGCTGGAAGCGGCGGATCAGTTCATCCAGCCCTTCGGCATTGGCCAGGCGCGTGGCCAGGCTGCGACTGCTCTGATAGAGCAGTTCCAGGGCGGCATTGGCCTGTTGCAGGTTCAGGGTCTTTTGCCGGACCTGAGTCTCCAGGGTGCGGTGGGACTGCTCGATGGTCTCGGCCATGGCGTTGAAACTGGTGGCCAACTCTCCCAGTTCGTCCTGGGATTGATGGTTGACCCGTACCTGGAAGTCGCCACGGCGAAAACGCTGGGTCGCCTCCACCAGTTCCTTGAGCGGGGTGATCACCCCGTACTGCAGTTCGTAGAGCCCCAGCAACAGGACGATCATGGTGGTGAACAGGGCCGCGCCCTGGATCACCTGTTGCCAGGCTTGCTTGTGCTCGCTTTGGCGCTGCAGCAGGCTGACGAACTGGTTCAACTGTTCAACGAAGGGCGGAGCCCCGGCTTGAAACGAGTCGATATCACCACGCTCCAGCGCCGGGCGCAGATTTTCCTTCCAGTTTTGCTGGATCAGTTGGTAGCTGGCTTGCAGGTCGAGACTCGCGCCATCTTCCAGCACCGCCTTGAGTGGCTGGCTGGTGAGGCGTTGTTGCAGGCTGTCGGTGATGCCGTTGATTTCCGCGCTGCCGGCCCCCGCAGCCAGCTTCCAGCACAGGTGATAGGTCTCCATGCGCACCGAGCCGGCGGTGTTGATGGCGGCCGCGTCGCCCTGGCTGAACCAGGCGATGAGTCCGGCGCTCAACGAGCTGGCCAGGGCCAGCACGGCGATCAGGATCACCGCGAGCCCGGCGCGGGCGGGCAGGGAGCTGCGCAACCAGCGAATCATGGCTGTCGCCCTGGGGCAACGACGGGAACATCGGGCATATCGAACTCCAGGGGATGGCTGGCAATGATGTTGCTGCCGGTCCCTGGCGCTCTACCTCTAAAGAGTTGTCGATCGTTCGCAGCCCCAAAATACTTCGCGTAACGAAGGCAAGAGGCTGATAAACAAAGGGTTCAGAGGTTTTTTCGTTCTACCTCTTTGGAGGTAGGTGTCGCCAGCATAGGCCTGGAACCCCTTGGACTTCGTTGATAAGGATCAAGTTTTTCCGGGGTATGCCTCTCTAGTCTGCGGCCATGGCTAACTGATCTGGAGAGCGACATGACCCAACCGCGTGTACGACAAGGCCTGGTGCTGGGCATGAGCACGCTGGCCTTCACCGTGTGTTTCATGGTCTGGATGATGTTTGCCGTGCTCGGCGTACCGATCAAGGAACTGCTCCAGCTCAATGAAACCCAGTTCGGCCTGCTGGTCGCCACCCCGGTCCTGACCGGCTCGCTGGCACGCTTGCCGCTGGGGCTGCTGACCGACCGCTTTGGCGGGCGCAGCGTATTTTTCCTGCTGATGCTGTCCTGCGTGTTGCCGTTGTACCTGATCACCTACGCCACGACCTATTGGCAGTTCCTGGTCCTCGGGCTGTTCGTCGGTCTGGCCGGTGGTTCGTTTTCCGTCGGTATCGCCTATGTGGCCAAGTGGTTCGACCAGGACAACCAGGGCTTCGCCATGGGCATCTTCGGCGCCGGCAATGCCGGCTCCGCGCTGACCAAGTTCATCGCCCCGGCGCTGATCGCCGCGGGCAGCTGGCACCTGGTGCCGAAGGTCTTCAGCGCGATCCTCTTTATCACCGCGCTGCTGTTCTGGTTTCTCAGTGCCGAGAACAAGGCGCACCGCAGTGCTTCGGGCACCCCGCTGCGCGAACAGCTTGCTTCACTGAAGGATCCGGCGGTATGGCGCTACTGCCAGTACTACTCGATCGTCTTCGGTGGGTATGTCGCGCTGGCCTTGTGGATGACCAAATACTACGTGCAGGAATACGGTTTCAGCCTGCAGAGCGCGGCGCTGCTGGCCGCCTGTTTTTCCCTGCCGGGCGGGGTGCTGCGCGCGGTCGGCGGCTGGCTGTCGGATCGCTGGGGCGCCCAGAGCGTGACCTGGTGGGTGCTTTGGGTCAGCTGGATCTGCCTGTTCCTGCTGTCCTATCCGCAGACCCAACTGCAAGTGCAAACCATCAATGGCCCGCTGGACCTGCACATCGGCCTGAGCCCGACGCTGTTCACCGGACTGCTGTTTGTCATGGGTATCGCCTTCGCCTTCGGCAAGGCCTCGGTTTTCAAGTACATCGCCAATGACTACCCGAAAAACATGGGCGCGGTGTCCGGCATTGTCGGCCTGGCCGGAGGCCTGGGCGGCTTCGTCCTGCCGATCCTGTTCGGTGCGCTGGTGGACCTGACCGGCGTGCGCTCCTCCTGCTTCATGTTGATGTACGGCGTGGTCTGGGTCTCCCTGACCTGGATGTACTTCAGCGAAGTTCGCCGGCGCCCGCTGTTGGGTCGACAGCCCGCGCTCGCCACTGCCCCGTTTACCAGCCTTGTCCAAGGAGACGAATATGTCCGTTCTACAAAAGCCTGACAGCGGCCCGGTCATTCATGACTGGCGCCCGGAGGACCCAGCGTTCTGGGGGGGCAGCGGCAAACAGACGGCGACGCGCAACCTGTGGATTTCCATTCCCGCGCTGCTGCTGGCTTTTGCCGTGTGGATGGTCTGGAGCACGGTGATCGTGCGCTTGAACGCCATCGGCTTCAGTTTTACCACCGATCAACTGTTCTGGCTGGCGGCATTACCGGGGTTGTCCGGGGCCACCTTGCGGGTCTTCTACTCCTTTATGGTGCCGATCTTCGGCGGCCGTCGTTGGACCGCCCTGAGCACCGCGTCGCTGCTGCTGCCCTCGATCTGGATGGGCTTCGCCGTGCAGGACCCGGGCACCTCCTACAATGTGTTCGTGTTGATTGCCTTGCTCTGCGGTTTTGGTGGCGGCAACTTCGCCTCGAGCATGTCCAACATCAGCTTCTTCTACCCCAAGTCGCAGCAGGGCACGGCCCTGGGGCTGAATGCCGGCCTGGGTAACCTGGGTGTCTCGGTGATGCAGTTCTGTGTGCCGCTGGTGATTACCTTCGGTGCCTTCGGCGTCATGGGCGGTTCGCCGCAAGCCCTGCCGGACGGTGGCCAGTTGTGGCTGCAGAACGCCGGGTTCATCTGGGTGCCGTTCATTCTCGCGGTAACGCTGGCGGCCTGGTTCGGCATGAACGACTTGTCCAGCGCCAAAGCTTCGTTCAGCGAGCAAGCGGTGATTTTCAAACGCAAGCACAACTGGCTGATGTGCTGGTTGTACCTGGCGACCTTTGGCTCGTTCATCGGTTTTTCCGCGGCGTTCCCGCTGCTGATCAAGACCTCCTTCCCGGATGTCATCGCCTTGAGATTCGCCTTCCTCGGCCCCTTGGTCGGTGCCCTGGTCCGGCCGTTGGGTGGCTGGCTGGCGGACAAGCTTGGCGGCGCGAAGGTGACCTTGTGGAACTTCGTGGCGATGATCGTGATGGTCTTCGGTGTGTTGCATTTCTTGCCCCACAACGGTGTGGGCGGCAACTTCTACGGTTTCCTCGGCCTGTTCATGCTGCTGTTCATCACCACCGGGATCGGCAACGGTTCGACCTTCCGGATGATCCCGGTGATCTTCCGCACCCTGCATGAAAAATTCTCCGCCGGGCAGGCGCCCGAGGTTCGCGAGCAGGCGCTGAAGAATGCCGGCAAGGAATCGGCCGCGGTGCTGGGCTTCAGTTCGGCGGTCGGCGCCTTCGGTGCGTTCTTCATTCCGAAATCCTTCGGCACTTCGATGGCCCAGACCGGCGGCCCGGAGATGGCCTTCTACATGTTCGTCGGCTTTTACCTGAGCTGCATCGTGGTGACCTGGTGGTGGTACGCGCGCAAAGGCGCCGCGACACCCTGCTGAGTCGAGCCGAATCCAACCATTGCGTGGGCGGGGCACAGAACCCCGCGAAGCCTGAGAGGTGTACACCGTGAGTCATTTACTGGATCAACTGCGGTTCTTCAACCGCAAGCAAAGCGAGTTTGCCGGCGGTCACGGGGAGACCCGCAAGGAGTCCCGTGACTGGGAGAATGTCTACCGTTCACGCTGGCAGTATGACAAGATCGTGCGCTCGACCCACGGGGTCAACTGCACCGGCTCGTGCTCGTGGAAGATCTACGTGAAGAACGGTCTGATTACCTGGGAAACCCAGCAGACCGACTACCCGCGCACCCGCAACGACCTGCCCAACCACGAGCCGCGCGGCTGCCCGCGGGGGGCCAGCTACAGCTGGTACATCTACAGCGCCAACCGCCTCAAGTACCCGAAGATCCGCAAGCCGCTGCTCAAACTCTGGCGCGATGCGCGCCAGACCCTGGAACCGGTCGAAGCCTGGGCCAGCATTGTCGAGGACAAGGTCAAGGCCGACTCCTATAAAAGCAAGCGCGGCATGGGCGGCTTCATTCGCTCCAACTGGGAAGAAGTCAACGAGATCATTGCCGCGGCCAACGTCTACACCATCAAGCAGTACGGTCCTGACCGGGTGGTGGGTTTCTCGCCGATTCCGGCCATGTCGATGGTCAGCTATGCCGCCGGGGCCCGCTACCTGTCGCTGATCGGCGGGGTTTGCCTGAGTTTCTATGACTGGTACTGCGACCTGCCACCGGCCTCGCCGATGGTCTGGGGCGAGCAGACCGACGTGCCGGAGTCGGCCGACTGGTACAACTCCAACTACATCATCGCCTGGGGTTCCAACGTCCCGCAGACCCGTACCCCCGACGCGCACTTCTTCACCGAGGTTCGCTACAAGGGCACCAAGACCGTGGCCATCACCCCCGACTATTCGGAAGTGGCCAAGCTCACCGATCTCTGGCTCAACCCCAAGCAGGGCACCGATGCGGCGCTGGCCCAGGCGTTCAACCATGTGATCTTCAAAGAATTCCACCTGGACAAGCCAAGCGCCTATTTCACCGAATACGCCAAGCGTTTCACCGACCTGCCGGTACTGGTGCTGCTCAAGCCGATGCTTGGGGTCGCTCCGGGTGCCGGGTATCAACCGGACCGCTTCCTGCGTGCCTCGGACCTGACCGACAACCTCGGCCAGGAGAACAACCCGGAATGGAAAACCATCGCGCTGGATGCCAGCGGCGAACTGGTTTCACCCCAGGGCTCCATCGGCTATCGCTGGGGCGAGAAGGGCAAGTGGAACATCCTTGCCCGTGAAGGCGGGGAAGGGCGCGAGATCGATCTGAAACTGAGCCTGATCGGCGATGGTGTTGCCGAAGTGGCGTTCCCGTATTTTGCCGGCGAGTCCCAGGAACACTTCCAGCATGTGGCCGGCGCGGCCGTGCAATATCGCCGCGTGCCGGTGCACAGCCTGACCCTGGCGGACGGCAGCCAGGTCAAGGTCGCCACGGTGTTCGACCTGTCGGCGGCCAACCTGGCGATTGACCGTGGCCTGGGCGGCGCCAACGTGGCCCGCGACTACGACGACGCCAGTGTCCCCGGGACCCCGGCCTGGCAGGAACAGATCACCGGCGTCAGCCGCGAGAAGGCGATCCAGATCGCCCGTGAGTTCGCCGACAACGCCGACAAGACCCGTGGCCGCTCGATGATCATCGTCGGCGCGGCGATGAACCACTGGTACCACATGGACATGAACTACCGCGGGCTGATCAATATGCTCATGCTCTGCGGTTGCGTCGGCCAGACCGGTGGCGGTTGGGCGCATTATGTCGGTCAGGAAAAGCTGCGCCCGCAATGTGGCTGGCTGCCCCTGGCCTTCGGCCTGGACTGGAGCCGTCCGCCACGGCAGATGAACGGCACCAGTTTCTTCTACGCCCACAGTTCGCAGTGGCGCCACGAGAAAATGAGCATGCACGACGTGCTCTCGCCGCTGGCCGACAAGAGCCAGTTCCCCGAGCATGCCCTGGACTACAACATCCGCGCCGAGCGCGCCGGCTGGTTGCCCAGTGCCCCGCAGTTGAACACCAATCCGTTGCATATCTGCCGCGATGCCGCGGCCGCCGGCCTGCCGCCCAAGGACTATGTGGTCAAGGCGCTGCAGGACGGTTCCCTGCGCTTTGCCTGCGAGCAGCCGGACAGCCCGGTGAACTTCCCGCGCAACATGTTCATCTGGCGTTCGAACCTGCTGGGCTCCTCGGGCAAGGGCCACGAGTACATGCTCAAGTACCTGCTCGGCACCAAGAACGGGGTGATGAACGAAGACATCGGCCAGGTCGGCGACTGCAAGCCGGAAGAGGCGGAATGGGTCGACGAAGGCGCCATCGGCAAGCTCGACCTGGTCACGACCCTGGACTTCCGCATGTCCTCGACCTGCGTCTACTCGGACATCGTGTTGCCGACCGCAACCTGGTACGAGAAGGACGACATGAACACCTCGGACATGCACCCGTTCATCCATCCGCTGTCGGCGGCCATCGATCCGGCCTGGGAATCGCGCTCGGACTGGGAGATCTACAAGGGCATTGCCAAGTCGTTCTCGGCCATGGCGGTCGGGCACCTGGGTGTCGAGCAGGATCTGGTCACCGTACCGCTGATGCATGACAGCGTCGGCGAACTGGCCCAGCCATTCGGCGGCACCGACTGGAAAACCGCCGGGGTGGCCCCGCAGCCGGGCAAGAACGCGCCGAACCTGCAAGTGGTCGAGCGTGACTACCCGAATATCTACAAGCAGTTCAGCTCCCTCGGGCCGCTGCTGGAGAAGCACGGCAACGGCGGCAAGGGCATCAACTGGAACACCGAGGAGGAAGTGAAATTCCTCGGCGAGCTGAACTACCGCGAAGGCGCGGCGGGCATCAGCCAGGGCCGGCCGAAGATCGACACGGCTATCGACGCCGCTGAAGTGATTCTCTCCCTGGCCCCGGAAACCAATGGCCATGTGGCGGTGAAGGCCTGGGCCGCGCTGTCCGAGTTCACCGGCATCGACCACAGTCACCTGGCCCTGTCCAAGGCCCACGAGGCGATTCGCTTCCGCGATATCCAGGCGCAGCCGCGCAAGATCATTTCCAGCCCGACCTGGTCCGGGCTCGAGGACGATCACGTCAGTTACAACGCCGGCTACACCAACGTTCATGAAGCGATTCCATGGCGCACCATCACCGGCCGCCAGCAGTTCTACCAGGATCACCCGTGGATGCAGGCCTTCGGCGAGCAACTGATGAGCTACCGGCCGCCGGTCAACACCCGGACTATCGAAGGGGTGAAAGGCAAGCGCGGCAACGGCGAAATCGAAATCGTCCTGAACTGGATCACCCCGCACCAGAAATGGGGCATCCACAGCACCTACAGCGACAACCTGTTGATGCTCACCCTCAGCCGTGGCGGGCCGATTGTCTGGCTTTCGGAAATCGACGCGAAACGCGCCGGCATCGAGGACAACGACTGGATCGAATGCTTCAACGTCAACGGTGCGCTGACCGCCCGGGCGGTGGTCAGTCAGCGGGTCAAGGAAGGCATGGTGATGATGTACCACGCCCAGGAGCGGATCGTGAACGTGCCAGGGTCGGAAACCACCAAGACCCGTGGCGGCCATCACAACTCGGTCACCCGGGTGGTGCTCAAGCCGACCCATATGATCGGCGGCTATGCCCAGCAGGCCTACGGTTTCAACTATTACGGCACGGTCGGTTGCAACCGCGACGAGTTCGTCGTGGTGCGCAAGATGGCCAAAGTCGACTGGCTCGACGGTTCGTCCGGCGATGACCTGCCGCGTCCCCTGCCGACCGAGCTGGATTGAGGAGAACTGAGATGAAGATTCGCTCACAAATCGGCATGGTCCTGAACCTGGACAAATGCATCGGTTGTCACACCTGCTCGATCACCTGCAAGAACGTCTGGACCAGCCGCGAAGGCATGGAGTACGCCTGGTTCAACAACGTCGAATCGAAACCCGGGATCGGCTACCCGAAGGAATGGGAAAACCAGGACAAGTGGAAGGGCGGCTGGATCCGCAATGCCGACGGCTCGATCAACCCACGGATCGGCGGCAAATTCCGTGTGTTGGCGAATATTTTCGCCAACCCGGACCTGCCCAGCCTCGATGACTACTACGAGCCCTTCGATTTCGATTACCAGCATCTGCACACCGCGCCGCTGGGCGAGCATCAGCCCACCGCGCGGCCACGTTCGATCGTCACCGGCAAGCGCATGGAGAAAATCGAATGGGGCCCGAACTGGGAGGAGATCCTCGGTACCGAGTTTGCCAAGCGGCGCAAGGACAAGAACTTCGACCAGATTCAGGCGGACATCTACGGCGAGTACGAAAACACCTTCATGATGTATTTGCCGCGCCTCTGCGAGCACTGCCTCAACCCGGCGTGCGCGGCGTCCTGCCCGAGCGGGGCGATCTACAAGCGCGAGGAAGACGGGATTGTCCTGATCGACCAGGAGAAATGTCGCGGCTGGCGCATGTGCATCAGCGGCTGCCCGTACAAGAAGATCTATTTCAACTGGAAAAGCGGCAAGTCCGAGAAGTGCATTTTCTGCTACCCGCGTATCGAGGCCGGGATGCCGACGGTCTGTGCCGAAACCTGCGTCGGGCGCATTCGCTACCTCGGGGTGCTGCTGTACGACGCCGACCGTATCGCCGAAGTGGCGAGCACCGCCAATGAGCAGGATCTGTACGAGAAACAACTGGAGATCTTCCTCGATCCGAACGACCCGGCGGTGATCCGCCAGGCCCTGGCCGATGGCGTGCCGCAGTCGGTGATCGATTCGGCGCAACGTTCGCCGGTCTACAAAATGGCCGTGGACTGGAAGCTCGCGCTGCCGCTGCACCCGGAATACCGCACCTTGCCGATGGTCTGGTACGTGCCGCCACTGTCGCCGATCCAGAATGCCGCGACCGCTGGCACCGTGGGCATGAACGGGGTGATCCCGGATGTCGACAGCCTGCGCATTCCGCTGCGCTACCTGGCCAACCTGCTGACGGCGGGCGATGAGAAACCGGTCAAGCGCGCCTTGAAACGCTTGCTGGCGATGCGCGCCTACAAACGTTCCGAGCAGGTCGACGGGGTCCAGGACCTGCAAGTGCTGGCGGATGTCGGCTTGAGCGTGGCCCAGGTCGAGGAAATGTATCGCTACCTGGCGATCGCCAACTACGAGGACCGCTTTGTCGTGCCCAGCGCGCACCGTGAAGACGCCATGAGCGACGCCTTTGCCGAACGCTCCGGTTGTGGCTTCAGTTTCGGCAGCGGCTGTAGCGGCAGTTCCGACACCAACATGTTCGGCGCGAAGAAGGCCAATCGCCGCGACATCCTGAAAACCGTGCAGTTGTGGGAGGAATGAGCATGCGCATTCTCAAAGTGATTTCGCTGCTGCTCGACTATCCCACCGAAACCCTGGTGAGTGGCCGTGACGAACTGGAACAGGCGATCATCCAGGCCCGGGAAATCAGCCCGACGCAGCGCGGTGCGTTGTTCGAATTGCTCGAACTGATCTGCGCCAACGACCTGATGGACGGACAGGAGCACTACGGTGCGCTGTTCGGTCGCGGACGCTCGCTGTCGCTGCTGCTGTTCGAACATGTGCACGGCGAGTCCCGTGACCGCGGCCAGGCGATGGTCGACATGATGGCGCAATACGAAGCCGCCGGCTTTGCCATCGGCGTCAAGGAGCTGCCCGACTATATCCCGTTGTACCTGGAGTTCCTCTCCACTCGCGAAGACCTCGAGGCCCGCGAGGGCCTTGCCGATGTCGCGCACCTGCTGGCCTTGCTCGCGGCTCGTCTGGATGAGCGTGAGAGCGCCTATGCCAGTTGCTTCCGGGCCTTGCTGCAGATTGCCGGCGCCGAACCCTTGCAGGCGGTGGCCGAGCTGCGCGCGCAAGTCGCCGCCGAGCCGCGGGACGACTCGTTGGAGGCGCTGGACAAGGTCTGGGAGGAGGAGGCGGTGGACTTCCTCCAGGCCGAGCAACAGGACCGTTGCGGTTCGCTGCCAAGTGCCCCGGGCAAGGCCCGGGAAGAAAGCGCGGTGCCGTTGCACTGGGTGGATTTTCAGCATGAAGGGCTGGCCGCCGCGCCGGCCGTGGAGGTCGGTAATGTCTAACTGGAACCTGTTGTTGTTCGGGGTCTATCCCTATGTGGCCGTGGCGATCTGCCTGATCGGTAGCTGGGCACGCTTCGACCTGTCGCAGTACACCTGGAAGGCCGGCTCCAGCCAGATGCTCAACCAGCGCGGGATGCGCGTGGCAAGCAACTTCTTCCATATCGGGGTGTTGTTCATTCTGGCCGGGCATTTCGTCGGGCTGCTGACGCCCTCGGCGGTCTATCACCATCTGATCAGCACCGAGAACAAGCAACTGCTGGCGATGGTCTCCGGCGGGTTGTTCGGCCTGTTGTGCCTGGTCGGCCTGCTGATGCTGGTCAATCGGCGGCTGAGCGACCCACGGGTTCGCGCCACCTCCAGCGCCTCGGACATCCTGGTACTGCTGGTGCTGCTGGTGCAACTGGTGCTCGGTCTGCTGACGATCGTCGCGTCCACCGAGCATATGGACGGTTCGGTGATGGTGCTGCTTGCCGATTGGGCGCAGAACACCGTGTTGTTGCGTCCGACGGAAGCGGCGGCGTCCATCGCCCCGGTCGGCCTGATCTACAAACTGCATGTGTTTCTCGGTTTGACCCTGTTCGTGCTGTTCCCCTTTACCCGGCTGGTGCACATCGTCAGTGCGCCGATCTGGTACCTGGGACGTCGTTATCAAATCGTTCGGCAGAAAATCTGAGGAGATAATCATGTCAGGTGGATGTGGATGTGGCGGTGGTAAAGGCGGCAGCGGTGGCTGCGGATCTTCAACCCAGGCCTCGGCGCCCGCGCCGGCCGACGTTGTCGCGCCCGGGGCGGTGCAGTTCGAAGCGCTTGCACCGGAACCGGCGGGGACCGATGAGGCCCCGGCGCAGTTGATCGCCAGTAGCGAGCAGGAGTGGCCGATCATCAGCGTCAACGCGGTATCGATCAGCCCGCAGGCGTTGGCCCAGGAGCTGCAATATCACCCGGCTGAAAGCCGTGAGGAGGCGCTGTACCAGGCCGCCCGGGCGCTGGTGATCCGCGAGTTGCTGCAACAGCGTATCGCCGAGCTGGGCCTGGCGCTGCAGGTCGGTGCCGGCGAGAACGAAGAGGAGGCCGCGACACGCTTGTTGCTCGAGCGCGAGGTGCAGGTTCCGCAGTGTGACGAAGCTACGTGCCTGCGTTACTACGACAACAACCGGGACCGCTTCCACAGCGCCCCGTTGCTGGCGGTGCGGCATATCCTGCTCGAGTGTGCCCCGGACGATGCCGAGGCCCGGGTGCTGGCCCGCGATCAAGCCGAAACCCTGCTGCAGCGCCTGGAGGATGTGCCCGGCAGTTTCGCCGAGCTGGCCGTGAGCTATTCGGCGTGTCCGTCGAAGGCCCAGGGCGGTTCCCTGGGGCAGATCAGCAAGGGTCAGACCGTGCCGGAGTTCGAGCGCCAGTTGTTCACCCTGGCCCCGGGACTGGCCGGCAAACCCCTGGAAAGCCGCTACGGCTGGCATGTGGTCAGTGTCGACCAGCGGATCGAAGGCCAGCCGTTGCCCTATGAAGCGGTGTCGACGGCGATTCGCACGCAATTGCAGCAGGGTGTCTGGCAAAAAGCCCTGGTGCAGTACCTGCAAACCCTGATCGGTGCGGCGGATATTCGCGGCATTCGCCTGCAGGGTGCCGACTCACCGCTGGTGCAGTGACGACTTGGCCAACCGGGAGAACGCGATGAGCACTGGGATGCAGGATGGATTCGGGCGCCAGATCGACTATCTGCGGATGTCGGTGACGGACCGTTGTGATTTTCGCTGTGTGTATTGCATGGCCAAGAACATGACCTTCCTGCCGCGTCAGCAGGTGCTGACCCTGGAGGAGTTGCAGCGCCTGGCGGCGCTGTTCGTCGGCCTCGGCGTGCGCAAGATCCGTCTGACCGGTGGCGAGCCGCTGATTCGCCCGGGTATTCTCGGCCTGTGCCGCACGATCGCCGCCTTGCCCGGCTTGCGCGAACTGGTGATGACCAGCAACGGCTCGCAACTGGGCCGGCTGGCGCGGCCGCTGGCGGAAGCCGGGGTCAAGCGGATGAACATCAGCCTTGATAGCCTGGACGGCGAGAAGTTTCGCTCGATCACCCGCAACGGCGATCTCGATCAGGTGCTGGATGGCATTGAAGCCGCGCGCGGCGCCGGGTTCGAGCGGATCAAGCTCAACTGTGTGGTGATGAAAGGGCGCAACTTCGATGAGATCCCGGCATTGGTGCAATACGCCATCGATCAGCGCATCGATATCAGTTTTATCGAGGAAATGCCCTTGGGTGATGTCGGTCGTTCCCGGGGCGAGTCGTTCTGCTCCAGCGACGAAGTGCGGGCGCTGATCGCCAGTCGGCATCGCTTGCTCGACAGCACCGAAAACAGCGGTGGTCCGGCACGCTATGTGCGCCTGGAGCGCCATCCCGAGACCCGTATCGGCTTCATTTCACCCAACAGCCACAACTTCTGCGGCAGTTGCAACCGGGTGCGAATGACCGTTGAAGGGCGCTTGCTGCTCTGTCTGGGCCAGGACGACGCGCTGGATCTGCGCGGTTTGCTGCGGCGTTATCCGCTGGACGACCAACCGCTGATCAAGGCGGTGCAACAGGCGCTGCGGCGCAAGCCACTGCGTCACGATTTCAGCCCCGAAGGGGAGGTGCAGATCGTCCGGTTCATGAATATGAGTGGTGGTTGAAGCGTAGTTTTTTTGGCCGCCGGGGGGCGGCCTTTTTTTGCCCGCGATTCTTGATGTCGATCAATTGCAGCGCTGCGCTTCGTCCGTAGTATCTACTGCATATTGTGTTTTTTGTATTTTAAATATCTATATGTAGTGTCTGGAGGCCGAATGCAGAGCACGCTGATCTCAGTGGGATGTAACCGCTTGCACAAACGCGACGGCACGCGGGTTGCCTTCGATGCCGACAAGATCCGTCAGGCGTTGATCGCCGCCGGCAAGGCCAGCGGGGAGTACGGCGCGGTTGAAGTCGAAGGCTTGCTGCAAACCGTACTGGCCCACTTGGAAGGGCTGCCGAGGCTGCATGTCGAGCAGATCCAGGATCGGGTCGAGCGGGTGTTGATGGACGCCGGTTTTTTCCTCGCCATGCGTGCCTATATCGTCTACCGCGAACAGCACGGGCGCTTGCGCCGTGACCGCCGGACCCTGGTCGAAGTGGCGACCTCGATGAACGAATACCTGGACCGGGAAGACTGGCGAGTGCAAGCCAACGCCAACCAGGGCTACTCGCTCGGCGGCCTGGTACTCAACGTGTCGGGCAAGGTCACCGCCAATTATTGGCTGGACGAGGTCTACAGCGAAGCCATCGGCCAGGCGCACCGCGAGGCCGACCTGCACATACATGACCTCGACATGCTGGCTGGCTATTGTGCCGGCTGGTCGCTGCGCACGCTGTTGCATGAGGGCCTCAATGGCGTGCCCGGGCGCGTTGAGGCCGGGCCGCCGAAACACCTGAGCAGCGCCCTGGGACAGATGGTGAATTTCCTCGGCACCCTGCAGAACGAATGGGCCGGTGCCCAGGCGTTCAGCTCGTTCGACACCTACCTGGCACCCTATGTGCGCAAGGATTGCCTGAGCTACTCGCAGGTACGACAGGCGCTTCAGGAGTTTATCTACAACCTCAATGTGCCGTCGCGCTGGGGGACCCAGACGCCCTTTACCAACCTGACCTTCGACTGGGTCTGCCCGGAAGACCTGCGCGAGCAGATCCCGATAATAGGTGGCGAGGAAATGCCCTTTGCCTATGGCGACCTGCAAGTCGAAATGGACCTGCTCAACCGTGCCTATATCGAAGTGATGCAGGCCGGCGACGCCAAGGGCCGGGTGTTCACCTTTCCCATCCCGACCTACAACATCACCCATGATTTTCCCTGGGACAGCGAGAACGCCGAGCGCCTGTTCGAAATGACCGCCCGCTACGGGCTGCCGTATTTCCAGAACTTCCTCAACTCGGACATGCAGCCCAACCAGGTGCGCTCGATGTGTTGTCGATTGCAGCTGGATGTCCGCGAGTTGCTCAAACGTGGCGGTGGCCTGTTCGGCTCGGCGGAACAGACCGGTTCGTTGGGCGTGGTGACCCTCAACTGCGCGCGCCTGGGTTATCTGTTCGAGGGTGATACCAGCGGCCTGTTGCAGCGCCTGGACAGCCTGATGGAACTGGCGATGGAGAGCCTGGAGGTCAAGCGCAAGGTGATCCAGCACCATATGGACGCCGGTTTGTACCCCTATACCAAGCGTTACCTGGGGACCTTGCGCAATCACTTTTCCACCATCGGCCTCAACGGCCTGCATGAAATGCTGCGCAACTTCAGTGGCGACCAGGACGGCATGCACACCGCCCAAGGCCGTGCGTTCGCCCTGATGCTGCTGGACCATGTCCGCGCGACCCTGGTGCGCTTCCAGGAGCAGACCGGCCACCTCTACAACCTCGAGGCGACGCCGGCGGAAGGCACCACCTACCGTTTCGCCAAGGAAGATCTCAAGCGCTACCCGGACATTCTCCAGGCCGGCACGCGCCAGGCGCCGTATTACACCAACTCCTCGCAACTGCCGGTGGGCTATACCGACGATCCCTTCGAGGCCCTGGAGTTGCAGGACGAGCTGCAATGCAAATACACCGGCGGCACGGTGTTGCACCTTTACATGGCCGAGCGGATTTCCTCGACCGAGGCCTGCAAGCAGCTGGTGCGCCGGGCGCTCGGGCGCTTTCGCCTGCCGTACCTGACGGTGACCCCGACGTTCTCCATCTGCCCGGTGCATGGCTACCTCGATGGCGAACATGAGTTTTGTCCCAAGTGCGACGAGGTCCTGCTGCATGAGCAGCAACTCGTCGGCATCCATTGATCACGCTTTATTCAACCGCAAGGAGCTGCATCATGACCGCATTGCAAACACTGCCTTTGGCGCAACGTCAACGCTGCGAAGTCTGGACCCGGGTGATGGGGTATCACCGCCCGGTCTCGGCGTTCAATCCGGGCAAACAGTCCGAGCACCATGAACGTGTGCATTTCACCGAGCGCGCGGCCGCGGCCGGGCGTCAATGAGTCGAACACTGCGGGTCGGGGGCATGGTGCCCCTGACCACACTCGACTATCCGGGAAAGCTGGCGTGCGTGCTGTTTTGCCAGGGCTGCGCCTGGCGCTGTCGTTACTGCCATAACCCGCAGTTGATTGCTCCGCGCGGCAGTGAGGAAGTGGACTGGCGCCAGGTGCGGGCCTTTCTGCAGCGCCGCCAGGGCCTGCTCGATGCAGTGGTCTTCAGCGGCGGCGAGCCGACCTTGCAGGACGCGTTGCCCCAGGCGATGGAGGAGGTGCGGGCGCTGGGGTTCCAGATCGGCCTGCACAGCGCCGGGATCAAGCCGGCGGCCTTTGCCAAGGTGCTGGCCGGCGCCGATTGGGTCGGTTTCGATGTCAAGGCGTTGGCCGAGGACTGCCAGGCGATCACCCGGGTGGCCGGCAGTGGCGTGGCCAACTGGCGCAGCCTGGAGCATCTGCTGGCCAGTGGCGTCGACTATGAATGTCGCACCACCGTGCATTGGCATCTGTTCGAACCGAAGCGTCTGCTGATCCTGGCGCAGCGCCTGCATGCGCTTGGCGTCAAGCGTTTCGCCGTGCAATTGGTGCGCACCGCGCGCATGCTTGATCCGCAGTTGCCGGGCATCTCGGTGCAAGCTTCGCTGCCCGAACTGTGGCGGGCCCTGGGCGAGCTGTTTCCCGAATTCGTATTGCGCGACTAGGCTTGGTGCCATTCAGTTAAGGACATTTAAAACCGAGTATGGTCTTGTGGCGAGCGGGCTTGCCCGCGCTGGGGCAGCTCGTGCGTCTGGGCGAATAATCGAATGTCGGCCGACCTCCTCAAACCCAGCCCCAGAATTGCAACCACCAGCCATACCCCACCAACCCGTTGGCCAGTAACAGGCACGCGCCGGCGCCGCCACGGCGAACCGGGGCCAGGCCCTGGCGTCCCAGCAGTTTCCAACCCAGCAGCAGGCTCCAGCCGATGGCTGCGAGCAACAGCCCGGCCCGCGCCGACTGCACCCAGCCCAGCACCAGGCCTTCATAGCGCAGCAGTTTGACGGTGGTGGCCGACAGCCCGAGAAACAATCCCGCGCCACCCAGCGGCGTGAGGCTCAGGCTCAGCGCCCGATAGAGCTCCGGGGCCCGCGCGATCCGCGCCGCCAGCCGTACCAGGAGCAGCAGGGCGCCGCCAAGCAACAGGGCGCTCGCACCCAGGTACAGGATGATGCTGAAACCATCGAGCCAACTGAAGCTGTCGTTGAGCTGCGGGTAGTGGGTCAGCAACCACCAGGGGGCGTTGTCCTGCAATGGCCAGAGCAGGTCGCGCCCGACCAGCCAGCTGGCGAGCTGCTGCTTGAGGCTGACGAACCACGGGCTGACGGTCCACTGGAAGGCGCCCATGGCCAGGCCGATGACGCCGAACAGCAGCAGGCGGCTATCCCAGGGCGACAGCGGCTGTGTCGTGGCCTGTAGAATCTCCTGGTTGCTGGAGCGGGCGATCAGCCGTACTGCGTCTCGCTGTCCGCTGCAGCGACCGCAGGCATGGCAGTCACTGGCGCCGCGCATACGGCGGATATCCAGCAGGGGCGCGCAGTTGGGCGGCGGCAGGCGCGGCCCGGCATTCGCCTTCCAGCGCTGTTCATCTACCTGGAAGTGTACCGGGGCGAGGCGGGCGAGCAGGGCAAAGACGCCGCTGACCGGGCACAGGTAACGGCACCAGACGCGCTTGCCCCTGGCGAACAGCAGGCCGACGCCGACCGCCGCGAGCGTCGAGCCGCCGAGGATCAGCAGGGCGGCCTGGGCGTAGTCATAGACGCTGATCAACTGGCCATAGAGGGTGGTCAGGCAGAACGCCAGGGTCGGCCAGCCGCCCCAGCGCAACCAGCGCGGCACGCCCAGGCCTTTGCCATACTGACTGGCCCATTCGCTCAGCGCGCCTTCCGGGCACAGCACGCCGCACCAGAACCTGCCGAACAGCACCATCGACAGCAGCACGAACGGCCACCAGATGCCCCAGAACAGAAACTGTGCGAGCAGGGTCAGGTTATCCAGCAGTCGCGCCTGGCTGCCCGGTAGCGGCAAGATCGCCGGCAGTATCAGCAGCACCGCGTAGAACGCCACGACGACCCACTGCGCGGCACGAATGACCGCCGCATGCCGGCGCATTGCGTCACCCAGGCGCTGCAGCCATCGATTGCAGCGGCTCAGGTCGGACATGGGCGGCTTTCCACAGTCCGTTGCCGTAGCCAGCCGGCGACGATCAGCCAGTAACCGATCCAGACCAGCAAGGTCATGGCACTGGGGCTGGCCCGATAACCGGCAAAGCCGGCCAGAAAACTACCCAGGCCGTGGCTGTCGCTCAACAGCGTGCTGCTGTCCCAGAGGGCCTCGCCGACGCTGCTGTAGACCATCGCCGGTAGATCCAGGGCGAGCAGCTGGCCGCCGATACGCTCGCTGGCACTGACCAGCAACGCTGAGCCGAGCAGCAGCAGGATGACTTCGCTGACGCTGAAGAAACGCCGCCAGGAAATGAATCGGCGACTGCCGTTGAGCAGCACCAGGGTCAAGCCCGAGAGTGCCAGCCCGGCAATCCCGCCGAGGGCGAACAGACCGAGCTGCGGACCTTGCAGGCGGACTCCGGCGCCATACAGGAAGACCACGGTTTCGCTGCCTTCGCGGCTGACCGCGAGCATCGCCAGCAGCAACAGCCCGACGCCACCTTGGCGAGCCAGGTGGCTGTCGGCGTGGCGGCGCAAGTCATCCTTGAGCGTGCGTCCGTGGCGGTGCATCCAGCCGACCATCTGCACCATCAGCAGGCTGGCCACCAGCGCCAGCGTGGCCTGGAACCACTCGTTGGCGGCACCGCTCATGGCCTCCCCGGCAAACAGGATCAGCAGCGCCAGCAGGCCCGAGAGCAGCACCCCGAGGCCCACGCCGGCCCACAGGTAGCGGCCCAGGCGCCGGCCTTGCGCCTGCTGGCTGGCCCAGGCCTGGAGAATACCGATCACCAGCAACGCCTCGACGCTTTCGCGCCAGACGATGAACATTGATTGATTCATGCAAGCTCCGTGGATCGCCGGGTTATTTGGCGAGGATGCTGCCCGCGGGCAGTTGCGGATTGAACTCGTCGAAGAACGGGTATTGACCGGGTCTCAACGGTGCGATCACGACGAAGGTGGTGACCCCGGGCGAGAGGACCTTTTCCACCCGCAACGGCGTGCTCTCGAACTCCGCCGGTCCCTCGCCGGTGTTTTTCAGGATGATCTTGAACCGCTGTCCGGCCGCAACCTCCAGCACGGCGGGGCTGAAGTGGCCGTCGTGCAGGCTCATTTCGTAGCTGGGCAACTCGGCCCGGGCGATCAACGGTGTGGCCGCCAAGGCCAGGATCAACCCACCCAGGTACTGATGTGTCCGGGCGCGGCGCCTTGGCAGCATTGGCCCGGCTGTGGTGGGCCGCATTCAGTAGCCGCCTTTCTTGCCGATGCCGGCGTAGACGAAGTCGTAGTGCACTTCGCAGCGCTCGAACCAGGGTTCGACCCCGGTTTCCTTGTCGGTATGGCGGCCCAGCGAGGCATGGCCGGAAGGTGGCAGCAGGGTCAGGGTCAACTGGTATTTGCCGGGGCCCTGCAGCTTCACGTTGTCGCCATAGTGCGGCCCGTCGTTGGCGACCATGGCGTGGAAATCACCGCTGAGCGGCGGCTGGCCGTCTTGTTTCTGCAGGCTGAAGGCCACGTTCAGGTAGGGCACGAAACTGCCCTCCTGAAAGCCCTGGCGATTGTTCGCGGTGGCGCGGATATCGGCTTCCAGATGGATATCGGAATCGGCGGTGGCGCGCATCATGCCGGCGGGCGCCATCTCGATTGGTTGCAGATACACCGCGCCGACTTCCAGCCCCGGGCAGTGCTGCGGTGCGCCGATCGGATACTCCTTGGCCTGGGCCAGCGGGGCGAGCAGGAGCAGGGCGAGAGAGAGCGAGAAGGTGTGACGCATGATGTCTCCTGGGTACGGGCAATTAGGGGACCGAGTCTAGGATGACTTGCTGCGAATAATAATGATTATGGTCAAGTTTTAGCGTGATCTTCAGGTGTTCTGCGCTTCTTGATCAGGATCAAGAGTTTTTTCGCCCTGGCGTTGTAGGTTGAAAGCCACTCCCACCTGCCATTCAGGGGACGATATGGCCAAGCCCTTTCCCATCAGCCCCAAACATCCCGAACGTATTTGCTGGGGCTGTGACCGGTATTGTCCGGCGAACGCCCTGGCCTGCGGCAACGGTTCTGATCGGACCATGCATCCGGCCGAGATGATCGGTGACGATTGGTACCTGCATGGCGACTGGGGCATCGTACCGTTGATCGCTTCGGACAAAGCTGCGGATGATGACGTTACCGAGTGAGTTCTAATGCTCGTCGACGTTGTCGATGTGCTTGAAACGCTCGATCAGAAAGTCGATCAGGCTGCGCACCCTCGCGGACAAATGCAATTGTTGCGGGTACACGGCATAGACGTCGGCGCGGGTTGGCGTCTGGTCTTCCAGCACCAGGCGCAGCCGCCCACTGCGCACATAGCGGGCGATGTCCCATTCGGCCCGCAACAAGATCCCATAGCCTTCCAGCGCCCAGTTCAGGGCCACCTCGCCATCGTTGCAAGCCAAGGCCCCGTGCACCTTGATGTTCTCTGTGCGCCCGCCGTTGTCGAAACTCCAGACGCCATAGGGTGCTTCGTTCTGACGGATGAAGATGCAATTGTGCTGTTGCAGTTCGGCCAGCGTCCGAGGGGTGCCATATTTGTCCAGGTAGAGCGGCGAGGCACAGAGCAAACGACGATTGGAGGCGATCTTGCGGGCGTGGAAGGCGGCGTCCGGCAAGCTGCCGAAGCGAATACCCAGGTCGAAGCCGTGGGTGGTCAGATCCAGTGGGTGGTCGCTGATTTCCAGTTGAATCTCGACCTCGGGGTATTGGGCAAAAAATGCGGCGAGGGCCGGGCCGATATGCCGGCGGCCAAAACCCAGCGAAGCATTGACGCGAATCAGGCCCTTGGGCGTGGCGCGGCTGCTGCTGAGCAACTGCTCAAGCTCATTGATCTGCGTGAGGATGCGGGCGGCATGGGAGAAGTACAGCTCGCCTTCAGAGGTCAGGCTCATCGAGCGCGTGGTTCGGTTGACCAGGCGTATGCCCAGCCGGGCTTCCAGCGCTGTCAGGCGTTTGCTCACCGCAGGCGGGGTGACACCCAGTTCCCGAGCGGTCGCCGCCAGGCTGCCTTTGTTGGCCAGCAGGTAGAAAAAAGACAAATCCAGTGTCTGGCTCATTCGTAACTCAAAGTTATTTATGTAGTGATTTGGAGTCACTCACGCCTCCAGATTCACTACATATACTCCGTTCACCCCCTGCTTGGACAGCCCAGGCCAACGGGAACAACAAGAACGTGACGAGAGTGGAGTTGACGATGAACGCATACAGAATTGCCGCGGTGCCTGGTGATGGGATTGGTGTCGAGGTCATCGCCGCAGGCGTCGAGGTGCTGCAAGTCCTGTCGAAAAAGTGCGGTTTCGCGCTGGATTTCAAACACTTTGACTGGAACTCGGATAACTACCTGAAAAACGGCTACTACATTCCCGAGGGTGGCCTGGAGCAACTGAAAACCTTCGACGCCATTTTCTTTGGGGCCGTCGGCGCGCTCAACGTACCGGACCACATTTCCCTCTGGGGGCTGCGCCTGCCGATCTGCCAAGGCTTCGACCAGTACGCCAATGTGCGTCCGGCTCGCGTTCTGCCCGGGGTGAAAAGCCCGCTGCTCAATGGTGAGCAGATCGACTGGGTGGTGGTGCGGGAAAATTCCGAAGGTGAGTACTCCGGCAACGGCGGTCGCGTTCACCGAGGCCTGCCTGAAGAAGTCGCCACCGAAGTGTCGGTGTTCACCCGGGCCGGGGTCGAGCGCATTCATCGCTTCGCCTTTGAACTGGCGCGCAGCCGTCCGCGCAAGCACCTGACCATGGTCACCAAGTCCAACGCCCAGCGGCATGGCATGGTGTTGTGGGACGAGATCTTCTACGAAGTTGCCAAGGACTTCCCGGATGTCAGGGTCGACAAGGAGCTGGTCGACGCCGTGACCACACGCATGGTGCTCAAGCCGGCGACGCTGGACGTTATCGTCGCCACCAACCTGCACGCCGATATCCTCTCTGACCTGGCCGCCGCCCTGTCCGGCAGCCTGGGCATCGCGCCGACGGCCAACCTCAACCCTTCGCGCCGATTCCCCTCGATGTTTGAACCGATCCACGGCTCGGCCTTTGACATTACCGGCAAAGGCGTTGCCAATCCCATCGCGACGTTCTGGACAGCCGCCATGATGCTTGAACATCTCGGCGAGCCGGCCGCGGCGAAACAGCTGATGTCGGCCATCGAGGCGGTGACGCAAAGCGGCCTGCATACGCCTGACCTTGGCGGGAAAGCCACCACCCGCCAGGTCACCGATGCGCTGCTCGAACTGATCAGGCGCTGATATTTTCCATCGATTCACAGGCGTACTGCGGCGCAACGCCAAGGGGCGGATCAGCGATCCGAGCTCTTGGCATTTCCTGACAACAATAAAAAATCAGGGCCCTGTCATGAAAAGAATATTTGGCAAACTCTACGTACAAGTCCTTATCGCGGTCCTCCTCGGCGCCCTCGTCGGGGTACTCGTTCCCGAAACCGCCGCCGCGCTCAAACCCCTGGGTGACGCGTTCATCAAACTGATCAAGATGCTGCTCGCACCGGTGATCTTCCTGACCGTGGTCACCGGGATCGCCCGCATGGAAAGCATGAAGGAGCTGGGCCGGGTTGGCTTTCGGGCGTTGCTCTACTTTGAAGTGGTGTCCACGCTGGCATTGCTCATCGGCCTGGTGGTGGTCGATCTGTTCAAGCCCGGCGCCGGCATGAACATCAACGTCGCCAGCCTGGACACCTCCAGCCTGGCCACCTACACCTCCGCGGTGAAACACGACTCGTTCATGGACTTCGTCATGAACATCATCCCCGACACCATCGTCGATGCGTTCGCCAAGGGCAACGTCCTGCAGATCCTGCTGTTTTCCATATTGCTCGGTATTGCCCTGGCCAATGTGGGGCCGCGGGCAAAGGTCTTCGTCGATACGTTGGAGAGCCTGATGCAGGGCATGTTCCGAATCGTCAACATGGTCATGCGCCTGGCTCCCATCGGTGCCTTCGGCGCCATTGCCTTCACCATTGGTAAATACGGATTTGGCTCGCTGTTCTCACTTGGCAAGCTGATGGCCTGTGTCTACCTTACCTGTGTGGTGTTCGTGATCTTCGTCCTGGGCCCGATCTGCCGCTACAGCGGTTTCAGCCTGTGGAAATTTCTGAAGTTCATCAAGGAAGAACTGTTCACTGTGCTTGGCACCAGTTCGTCGGAGTCGGTGCTGCCGCAGATGATCGCCAAGATGGAAAAGGCCGGTGTCTCCAAACCGGTTGCCGGGATGATCATTCCCTCAGGCTTGACCTTCAACCCGGATGGCCAGGCGATCTACTACAGCATTGCCGCCATCTTCATCGCCCAGGCGACGAATACCCCGCTGACCCTGGCCGATCAATTGATCGTGCTGGCGGTGCTGATGTTCACTTCCAAGGGCTCCGCGGGGGTAACCGGTTCTGGATTCATCATCCTGGCGGCGACCCTGTCTTCCCTGGGGACCATTCCGGTCGCGGGAATGATGCTGTTGCTGGGTGTCGACCGCTTCATGTCGGAAGCACGAGCGATCACCAACACCATAGGCAACGGCGTTGGCACCCTGGCTATCGCCAAATGGGTCGGGGCGCTGGACACGGTGAAGATGCACAAGGCACTGAATGGCGAGGTCGTGGAGAAGACGTCCGAGACGGCTTTGTCGGAGATCAGCCCGGCTTATGTACCGCCGGGAGCAGAGGGCGTGTTGCCAGGCCTGAAGAACGCCTCTCAGGCATAAAAGATGGAGCGTTGAACGGGAGCTGGCCAGGGGGCGTGTCATCAACGCATCGAACACTACGACGATTGCCGCTGCCGACTTGTTTGCCGTCAAACAGGGCAAGGAAACGCTCTGTGCTATCGCACTGGTGACGATGCGCAATATCCCCCTCAAGGCCTGAAGCGTCAGGGGGGATATTCGGGCTGATAAAGCCGTCCAGGCTTGAAAGTCGGATGTTGACAATGGCCCAACGGATTTTGTCGGCATCAAAGCACGGCGAGCCGAGCGCCGAGGGTGTCAAGAAAGATTCTGGTTTTACTCGGCGTAAAGCGTCTGGAGGGCAGTAGGGCGTAGATCGGCGCGTCGGCACTGCGCCACTCACGCAGGATATGAACCAGGCGGCCGGCGGCGAGGTCGCCGGCCACGTCGATTCTGGATTTGAGCATGATCCCATGACCGCCAAGTGCCCAATCGCGCACGGCATCGCCACTGTTGGCCTGGAGCCGCGAGCGCGGTTGGAAATCGAATACTTCGTTTCGTGGGCCTTCCAGGTGCCATGGCTGCGAGAGATTGTTGAAGCGCAGACACCAGTGATGCTCCAGATCCCGTGCACACCCGGGCTCTCCATGACGCTCGAGATACGCGGGTGCGGCTACCAGAATCCGGTAATTGTCAGCCAGCTTATGCATGATCGCGCTGCTATCCCGAGGTTGGCCGATACGCACCGCGACATCGATCCGTTCATGCGTCAGATCGACAATTCGGTCATCAAGCCTGAGTTCGATATCCAGCTTCGGATGGCGTTCGACCAGTTCAGCCACCAACGACACCAGGTGAATGCGTCCGAAAGAAATGGGCGAACTGACTCGGAGCATGCCGAACGGCTCTTCACCGCCCCGGGTCATGCGCGACTCCGCCGCCTCAAGCTCCTCGAGGATCCGATCGACATGGGCAATCAGGGCCAGCCCCTCATTGGTCGGGGACAATGTTCGTGTGGTCCGGTTGATCAACCGCTGTCCCGCGCGGCGCTCCAGTGCCATGAGTCGTTTGCTGACCACCGCCAGCCCTACGCCCAGGTCACGCGCCGCCGCTGACAGGCTGCCGCAGACCAGGATCCGCTGGAAGGTACGAAGCTCGTTGAGGTCGTCCAACATACTGTCAACCCTTGTTCAATAATCTATCTACCGGTAGCCATATTCTAATCCACGGGGCAAGAGGCAACACTCTCCGTAGTTGAGCGAAAAACCTCTACATCAACCGATCTCGTCGGTTTGCCGTCCCATCAAGGAATCCTGACCATGCAACAACATTCCAACCTGTCCCGTTCCCGCATCGCGGCCCTGTTCTTCGCCCTGACACTTTCAGGCGTTGTATCTGCCGCGCCCGCTGAGCTGGTAAAACCCGGCGTACTGGTGATCGACAAGAGCCTGGCGCCCGCGCAGCGGGAGATCATGGAAAGCATCGCCCGACGTTACGACACGTTCTGGAACACGGGCGAAGAAAGCTTCGCCCGTGAGGCGCTGGCGGACAACTTCATCGACAAGACCCCGCCCGCAGGCCGCAAGCAGGGGCCGGAAGGACCGCTGCTGGCGTCCCGGGCGTTTCGTGGCGCGGTGCCGGACTTGCGATGCGAGATCGAGCAAATGATCATCGCCGGCGACCGGGTAGTGACGCACCTGCATTTTCGCGGGCACTTCACCGGCACCTTTGGCGAGACCAAAGGCAGTGGGCAAGCCGTGGATTTCATCGCTACCGATATCTACCAGATTGAAAATGGCAAGATCGCCGCGAACTGGCATATCGAAGACAACCTGGTGCTGATGAAGCAGTTGGGTGTGTTATGAGTCACAGGGTCTGATATTCACGACGGGTGTCATCAATACCTACGGCTTGCGCTCAGCCAGCTCCTCCAGCAGATCGGCGGAGGGCACGAAGAACAGCCGTTGGTGAACGCCGGGTCTTCATCCCCGACCATGGTGAAATCGACCGCCTCGTGACCCACCGGGTTTTCCGTGCCATCGACAAAACCGACCATGCTGCGCATGTCGAAATAACGGAAGCCCTGGACTTCATCGACGACCGTGACCGCATCGCCAAGACGGGTGAGCAATTGCGTGGCCAATTCGAAACACAGGTCCATCTGGTCTGCCCGGATATGCAGCAGGATATCGCCGGCTGTCGTCACCGCTCGCCGACCCTCCACACCTATTTCCCGGAAGGCGTGCAGCGAGGCCGGGCGCGGGCCGCTGAACAGGCGATCCCAGGCACTGGAGCGCTTGCGGAGCAGGCTTGCGCTCGGTCGAGGGTGAAAGGGTTGTCGTTGCAGACTCCACACGCGACGGGACAGGTTTGAAAGACTGGAAAATAGCAGATTGCGGTTCTGAGGCTACAATCGAGTGAAGAGCGCGCAAACGCAGTGGAGAAAACCCAGGCGCAGCCGATACACTGCTGTCCTGATTTCCCCGAGTGTGTTTGCGATGACCCTCACCGACGCTGTCCTCATCCTCCTGCTGGCGGCCCGCATCCATGGCACGGATGACGCTGTGCGGGCATCGGCGAAAAGCTGCGTGAAGAAATTGCCCCGTGGCAAGCGCGAGCTGATCTACAACGTGATCAACAGCCACAGTCCGATGGACATGGTGGCGTTGATGGCCGAGAACCTGCAGTTGGACGACTAGGCATTCGGGGCGCCGCCGGGCTAATCCTCGAAGCTGACCTGCTCGTGGATCCCGTCCACCTTCAATTCCAGTCGATAGGCCACGGCGATAAACAGCGCCTGGCACAGGCACAGGCTTGCACTCAACGAACGAAAGGCGAACGAGCTGCCCTCATTGACCAGCAACGCCGTGCTGGCGCGCTTGACCAGCGGCGACAGGTTGCTGTCGGTAATGGTCAGGGTTTTCGCCTGGTGCAATTGCGCGATCCGCAGGCACTGCTGGGTTTCCTTGGCGTACGGCGAGAAGCTGATGGCAATCACCAGATCGTTGGCGCGCACGCTGCGCATCTGTTCGCGGTAACTGCCGCCCAGGCCCGAAACCAGGTGAATGCGCTTGTGGGTGTGCTGCAGGTTGTAGACCAGGTAATCGGCCACCGCGAATGAACGGCGCACCCCTACCACATAAATATTATCGGCATTCACCACCAGATCCACGGCGGCGTCGAACGCCTGGTCGTCCAGTTCCAGGCCCAGGCGTTCAATACCCGAGAGGGTGGCATTGATGCATTCGCGCGCCAGGTCGGCGGCGCTGGCTTTCTGCGACTTGTTGTCGATCAGGCTGCGGATCCGCTGTTGGTAATTCTGCGCCGGCGTGGTCTTGTGGGTATACGCCTGGCGAAACAACGCCTGCATTTCACTGAAACCGCTGAAACCGAAACGCTGGGAAAAGCGCACGATGGCCGAGGGATGCACTTCGCATTCCTGGGCGATATCGCTGATGCGGTCGACCATGATCCGGTCGCTCTGCTGGCTCATATAGGTGGCGATGCGCTTGAGCTGGCGCGGCAGGCTTTCGTATTCCTCGGTGATCAGCTGCAGCAGACGCTCGGCATTGATCGGAGGGCTGGCGATATCGCCCTCGGGTGCACTGTCGGTCATGGCCGGCTGATCGGTGCGGGACATAGGAAATCCTTCTGGTGTGTGCTTGTGGCTGGGTAGCTGCGCCTAGTCTACAGGGGCAACGCCAATAAAATCTTGAGTACGGAGTCAGGTAGGGCGATGCTGAATCGATCCACCTCGAGGCTTCCGTCACACTGAAGTGTAATGGAAAATATATTCCATATAAAAAATAATAGAAAATATATTGAATGTCGCCAACGGACGTTCTAGTCTGGCCTCACACCAAAAGTGTTCGCGCCTCCAGCGCAGCGAACGCAGGCTGATAAAAATAACAGGAGCCAGCATGGGCCAGACTCGTTTTGCCAGTGGGCGTCAATTGGATCTGATCTGCCTCGGGCGCCTTGGCGTCGATCTCTATGCGCAGCAAGTCGGGGCGCGGCTGGAGGATGTCTCGAGCTTTGCCAAATACCTCGGCGGATCCTCCGCCAACATTGCCTTCGGCGCCGCGCGGCTGGGGGTGAAGTCGGCGATGTTGAGTCGGGTAGGGGACGACCATATGGGGCGCTTCCTGGTCGAATCCTTGGCCCGCGAAGGCTGCGATACCCGCGGTATCAAGGTCGATCCGCAACGTCTGACCGCCATGGTGCTGCTCGGTCTCAAGGACCGCGAAACCTTCCCCCTGGTGTTCTACCGCGAGAACTGCGCCGACATGGCCCTGCGCGCCGAAGATATCCGCGAGGACTTTGTCGCCTCGAGCAAGGCCTTGCTGATTACCGGTACTCACTTCTCCACCGCCGGGGTCTACAAGGCCAGTATCCAGGCCCTGGACTACGCCGAAAAACACAACGTCCAGCGCGTGCTCGATATCGATTACCGCCCGGTGCTCTGGGGCCTGACCGGCAAGGCTGACGGCGAGACCCGTTTTGTCGCCGACCAGCAGGTCAGCCAGCATGTGCAAGCCATCCTGCCGCGCTTCGACCTGATCGTCGGCACTGAAGAAGAGTACTTGATCGCCGGTGGCAGCCAGGATCTGCTCACGGCGCTGCGCACCGTGCGCGGGCTGACCGCGGCGACCCTGGTGGTCAAGCTCGGTGCGCAAGGTTGCACGGTGATTCATGGGCCGATTCCGGCGCGTCTCGAAGACGGCGCCATTTACCCGGGCGTGCGGGTCGAAGTGCTCAATGTGCTGGGTGCCGGCGATGCCTTTATGTCGGGCTTCCTCTGCGGGTGGCTGGAGGAGGCCAGCGATGAGCGCTGCTGCCAACTGGCCAATGCCTGTGGCGGCCTGGTGGTGTCGCGGCATGCCTGCGCCCCGGCGATGCCGACCCGCGCCGAACTCGATTATCTGTTCAACAGCCCGCTGCCGATTACCCGGCCCGACCAGGACTTGACGCTGCAACGCCTGCATCAGGTCAGCGTGCCGCGCAAAGCCTGGCGGCAATTGTTCATCTTCGCCTTCGACCATCGTGGGCAACTGGTGGAACTGGCCCATAAGGGCGGTCGCGATCTCAACAGCATCGGTGAACTCAAGCTGCTCTTCATCAAGGCCGTCGAGCGGGTCGAGGCCGATCTGCGTCAGCAGGGTATCGAGGCGGATGTCGGCCTGCTGGCCGACCAGCGCTTTGGCCAGGATGCCTTGAATGCCGCGACCGGTCGCGGCTGGTGGGTCGCGCGGCCGGTGGAAGTCCAGGGCTCACGGCCGTTGGCCTTCGAGCAGGGTCGCTCCATCGGCAGCAACCTGATTGCCTGGCCCCAGGAGCAGATCATCAAATGCCTGGTGCAATTCCACCCGGATGACGAGCCTATGCTGCGTCTGGAGCAGGAGGCGCAGATCAAGGCCCTGTACCAGGCTTCGCAGGTCAGCGGCCATGAATTGCTGCTGGAAATCATCCCGCCCAAGGATCACCCCTCGACCTATCCCGATGTGCTCTATCGTGCCCTCAAGCGCCTGTACAACCTGGATATCTACCCGGCCTGGTGGAAGATCGAAGCGCAAAGCGCCGCCGAATGGGAACAACTCGACGCGCTGATTCAAGAGCGTGACCCTTATTGCCGGGGCGTGGTGCTGCTGGGCCTGAACGCGCCGGCCGCAACCCTGGCGCAGGGCTTCCAGCAGGCCAGCCAGAGCCGGACCTGTCGCGGCTTTGCCGTCGGCCGGACGATTTTCCAGGAGCCGAGCCGGGCCTGGATGGCCGGTGAAATTGATGATGAAGCATTGATCCGGCAGGTGCAGGCGACATTTGTCGGCCTGATCGATGCCTGGCGTGCGGCGCGCGGCTGAGCAAAGTATCTGATTGATGCACTTAAGCCTGGACACCCACCTTGTGGGAGCCGGATTTATCCGCGAAGAGGCCCCTGAGGTCGCCAAAAGCTTCGCGGGCAAGCAGCGCTCCCACAGGTGATCAGTTGAATATTTTAGAGAAAACAATAATAGGTGCAGCCATGCCCGCTATCCGAATTGGCATCAACCCGATCTCCTGGAGTAACGACGACCTGCCTTCCCTGGGCGGCGAGACACCGCTGAGTACCGCCTTGAGCGAAGGCAAGACCATCGGCTACGAAGGGTTCGAGCTCAACGGCAAATTTCCCAAGGACGCCAAGGGCGTCGGCGATGTGCTGCGGCCTTACGACCTGGCCCTGGTTTCCGGTTGGTATTCCAGCCGCCTGGCCCGGCGCTCGGCGGCCGAGGAAATCGACGCCATTGCCAGTCATGTCGAATTGCTCGCGCAGAACGGCGCCAAGGTGTTGGTCTACGGCGAAGTCGCCGACTCCATTCAAGGCCAGCGCATTGCGCTGGTGGAGCGCCCGCGGTTTCACAGCGAGCAGGCCTGGCGGGAATACGCCGACAAACTCACCGAGCTGGCGCGCTTCACCTGGTCCCGCGGTGTGCGCCTGGCCTATCACCACCATATGGGCGCCTATGTCGAATCGCCGGCCGACATCGATAAATTGATGGCGCTGACCGGCAACGAAGTCGGCCTGCTGTTCGATTCGGGCCATTGCTACATGGGTGGCGGCGAGCCGCTCGAGGTGCTGCGCAAACATATCGGGCGGATCTGCCATGTGCACTTCAAGGACGTGCGCAAGCCGGTGGTGCAACTGGCACGCAACAACCTCTGGAGCTTCCCGGACTGCATCGTCAACGGCACCTTCACCGTGCCCGGCGACGGCGATATCGACTTTGCCGCGCTGCTGGATGTGCTGCTGGCCGCCGATTATCACGGCTGGCTGGTGGTCGAGGCCGAACAGGACCCGGCCGTCGCACCTAGCTATATCTACGCCAAGAAGGGCTTCGACACCTTGCGTGGCTTGCTCGACCGGAGGACCGGACAATGAGCCTGCTGATCAAGAGTCACGCCAAGGGCCGGACCCTGGTCGAGTTGCCGGCCGGCACCCTGCAGTATGTCGGCTTCGCCGCCTATCGCCTGAGTCTGGGCGAAAACCTGCCGGTCAGCGCCGGTGACCAGGAGCTGTGCCTGGTGCTGCTCGGCGGTCGGGTCAGCATCAAGGGCGAGGCACCGGGGCAGGGCGCCTTCGACTGGGACAATATCGGCGATCGCCAGTCGGTGTTCGAAGATAAATCGCCCTATGCCGTCTACCTGCCGCCCGGCAGCCAGGCCCAGGTGGTGGCGTTGAGCGATGTGCAGATTGCCGTGTGTGCCGCGCCCGGCTCGCCGACGGCGGGCCATGGCCCACGGCTGATCACTCCGCAAGGCATGAAGCGCAGCGTGCGCGGCAAAGGCGCCAATACGCGCTATGTCTGCGACATCCTGCCGGACACCGAACCTGCGCACTCGCTGCTGGTGGTGGAAGTACGCACGCCGTCCGGGCATTCGTCGAGCTATCCGCCGCACAAGCACGACACCGATGACTTGCCGCACCAGAGCTTTCTCGAAGAGACCTACTACCACCAGGTCAACCCGCCCCAGGGCTTTGTCTTTCAGCGCGTGTACACCGATGACCGTTCCATCGACCAGGCCATGGCCGTGGAAAACAGCGACCTGGTGGTGGTGCCCAAGGGCTATCACCCGGTCAGCGTACCCTACGGCTACGAGTCGTATTACCTGAACGTGATGGCCGGGCCCAAGCGTGTCTGGCAGTTCCATAACGACCCACGGCACAGCTGGCTGTTGGATCTGTAGTTCCTGCGCGATTTCAACTTTCGGATGGAGAACAAGAATAATGACCCAGCCCCTGCGTTTCGCCCTGAACCGTATGGTTGCTCCACGTTTGTCACTGCCGCAGTTCATTGAACTGGCGGTGGCCCTGAAAGCCGATGCCATCGAGATCCGCAACGATCTCATGGGCGTCGAGATCGAAGACGGTACACCGGCCGTGCGGGTCCGTGAGCTGTGCGCGGCCCGCGGCATCAAGGTGCTGTCGATCAACGCCCTGTACCCCTTTGATGTCTGGAATGCCGAGCGCCGTTCGCAAACCCTGGCTCTGGCGGCCTACGCCCGCGATTGCGGAGCGCAGGGGCTGGTGATGTGCCCATTCAACGACCGCGACGACCCGCGCTCGGAAGCGCAGCGCAACGCCGGCTTGCGCACGGCCCTGAGCGAGCTGGCGCCGATTCTGCGCGAGTACGGGATTCTCGGTTTTATCGAACCGCTGGGTTTCGCGGAGTGCGCACTGCGGCGCAAGCGCACGGCAGTGGAGGCGATCAGGGCGATCGGCGGGCTGGATGTGTTCCGCCTGGTGCATGACACTTTTCATCATCACCTGGCCGGCGAGCAGGAGTTCTTCCCCGAACTGACCGGCCTGGTGCACATCTCCGGGGTCGAAGACGCGCAAGCACCGCTGTCGACTATCCGCGACGGCCATCGGGTGCTGGTGGGCGAGGCCGATATCCTCGGCAATGCGGCGCAGATCGAGGCCTTGCGCACCAGCGGCTACAGCGGCTATCTGTCATTCGAGCCCTTTGCCGAAAGCATCCATGGGCGGGTGGATATCCAGCAGGCACTGGGCGCGAGCATGGCCCATCTGCAACAGGCATTGGCGGTGCAAGCATGAGCACGGTACGACTGACCATGGCCCAGGCGCTGGTGAAGTTTCTCGACAACCAGTATGTCGAGGTCGATGGGGTGCAAAGCAAGTTCGTCGCCGGGGTTTTCACCATCTTCGGCCACGGCAATGTGCTCGGCCTCGGCCAGGCGCTGGAACAGGACAGCGGCGACCTGGTGGTCCACCAGGGCCGTAACGAGCAAGGCATGGCCCACGCCGCCATCGGCTTTGCCAAGCAGCACCTGCGGCGGAAAATCTACGCCTGCACCTCATCGGTCGGCCCCGGTGCGGCGAATATGCTCACCGCCGCCGCGACGGCGACCGCCAACCGTATTCCCTTGCTGCTGCTGCCCGGCGATGTCTACGCCAGCCGCCAGCCGGACCCGGTGCTGCAACAGATCGAGCAGTTCCATGACCTGAGCATCAGCACCAACGATGCCTTCAAGGCGGTCAGTAAGTACTGGGACCGCATCAACCGTCCGGAACAGTTGATGAGCGCGGCGATCCACGCCATGCGGGTGCTCACCGATCCGGCGGAAACCGGCGCGGTGACCCTGGCGCTGCCGCAGGATGTCCAGGCCGAAGCCTATGACTATCCCGATTACTTCCTGCAAAAGCGCGTACACCGCATCGACCGCCGTCCGGCCACCGAGGCCATGCTCGACGACGCCGTGGCGCTGCTCAAGGGCAAGCGCAAACCTTTGATCATCTGTGGCGGCGGGGTCCGTTACTCCGGGGCTAATGCAGCGTTGCAGGCGTTTGCCGAACGTTTCGACATCCCCTTCGCCGAGACCCAGGCCGGCAAGAGCGCGGTGGTCTCCAGCCATCCGCTGAACGTCGGCGGCATTGGTGAAACCGGCTGCCTGGCGGCCAACCTGCTGGCCAAGGAAGCCGACCTGATCATCGGCATCGGTACCCGCTACTCGGACTTCACCACCGCGTCGAAATGGCTGTTCCAGCATCCCGAGGTGCAGTTTCTCAATCTTAATATCAGCCCCTGCGATGCCCTGAAGCTCGATGGCGTGCAGGTGCTGGCCGATGCCCGTTGCGCTTTGCAGGCGTTGTCCACGGCGCTGGGCGAGTACCGCGCCGGTTGGGGCGAGCAAACACGCCAGGCCAAGGCCCGGCTGGACGAGGAGGTCGACCGGGTGTACCGGGTCGAGTACCAGGACCAGGATTTCGTCCCGGAAATCAACGACCACATGGACCCGGCGGTGCTGCGCGAATTTATCGAGCTGACCGGTTCCTGCCTGACCCAGAGCCGGGTGCTCGGCGTGTTGAACGAAACCCTGGCCGATGATGCGGTGATCGTCGCGGCGGCCGGCAGCCTGCCCGGCGACCTGCAACGCAGCTGGCGCAGCAAGGGCGTGAACACCTACCACGTCGAGTACGGCTATTCCTGCATGGGCTACGAGGTCAATGCCGCCCTCGGGGTGAAGCTCGCCGAGCCTGCGCGCGAGGTCTATGCGCTGGTCGGCGACGGCTCCTACATGATGCTGCACTCGGAGCTGGTCACCTCGATCCAGGAGCGGCGCAAGATCAATGTGATCCTGCTCGACAACATGACCTTCGGCTGCATCAACAACCTGCAGATGGAACACGGCATGGACAGCTTCGGCACCGAGTTCCGTTTCCGCGATCCGGCCACCGGCAAGCTCGACGGCGATTTTGTCCCGGTGGACTTCGCCATGAGCGCGGCGGCCTACGGCTGCAAGACCTACAAGGTCAACACCCTCGAGCAGTTGCAGGCGGCCCTGGCCGATGCACGGTTGCAGACGGTGTCGACGCTGATCGATATCAAGGTCCTGCCCAAGACCATGATTCACAAATACCTGTCCTGGTGGCGGGTCGGCGTGGCGCAAGTCTCCACCAGCGCGCGCACCGATGCCGTGGCCAAGACCCTCAATGAACGACTGGCCAAGGCGCGTCAGTACTGAGCCCTTGCAACGAACAACATGCACGTCAACAGGAGTTTTCCCATGTCTTTAAAGCTGGGTGTCATCGGCACCGGTGCCATCGGTCAGGATCACATTCGTCGTTGCAGCAAGACCCTGCTCAACAGCCAGGTGGTGGCGGTGACCGACATCAACCTGCAACAGGCGGCCAAGGTGGTCGCCGACCTGCAACTGACCGCCGAGGTTTACCTGGACGGTCATACGCTGATCAATGCGCCGGAAGTCGAGGCGATCCTGGTCACCTCCTGGGGGCCGAGCCACGAGGAGTTCGTGCTGGCGGCGATTGCGGCCGGCAAGCCGGTGTTCTGCGAGAAGCCGCTGGCGGTCACCGCCGAAGGCTGCCGTAAAATCGTCGCCGCCGAAGTGGCCCACGGCAAGCGCCTGGTGCAGGTCGGTTTCATGCGTCCCTACGATGAAGGTTACCGGGCCCTCAAGGCGGTGATCGACAGCGGCCAGATCGGCGAACCGTTGATGCTGCATTGCGCCCATCGCAACCCGAGCGTGGGCGAGAATTACAAGACCGACATGGCCATCACCGACACCCTGATCCATGAACTGGACGTGTTGCGCTGGCTGCTGGCCGACGACTACGTGTCGGTGCAGGTGGTGTTCCCGCGCAAGACCAGCAAGGCCCTTGCCCACCTGAAGGACCCGCAGATCGTCCTGCTGGAAACCGCCCGGGGCACGCGGATCGACGTCGAGGTCTTCGTCAACTGCCAGTACGGTTATGACATCCAGTGCGAAGTGGTCGGCGAAACCGGGATTGCCAGGTTGCCGGAGCCCTCGCAAGTGCAACTGCGCAGCGGCGCCAAGCTGTCCAATGCAATCCTGATGGATTGGAAGGACCGCTTTATTGCCGCCTATGACGTCGAGTTGCAGGCGTTTATCGATGGTGTGCGTGCCGGCCAGGTCGGCGGTCCGTCGGCCTGGGATGGCCTGGCGGCGGCGGTAGCGGCGGATGCCTGCATCGAAGCCCAGGGCAGTGGGGCGATTGTCCGGATCGGGCTGCCCGAGCGCCCGCACTTCTACGGCTAAGGCAACGAATCGAACCGGATGATGCTTGAGCGCGTCACCCGCGAGCTTTGCCAGTAAGGCCCAAAGATTAAAAAAGAAAATAAATTTCTAAAACAGATTGATATGGAAATTATTTTCTAATAAAGTCAATTTCAGGTTGTCGACGGCTGACGATCGTTCGCTTGCCGGTCACTGAAAGAGTCACGCTTGATCCATAAAACCAACAAGAATGTGGAGAAAGACTTTTCATGAAAACCAAGATCCGCTTCACCTCCCTTGCCCTGTCCCTGATGCTCGCCAGCGGTGCCGCCTTCGCCGATATGAAGATTGGTGTGAGCATGTCGCAGTTCGATGACACCTGGCTGACCTACCTGCGTGAATCCATGGACCAGAAAGCCAAGTCCATGCCCGACGGTGTGAAACTGCAGTTCGAAGACGCCCGCGGCGACGTGGTCAAGCAACTGAGCCAGGTGGAAAGCTTCGTCAGCCAGAAAGTCGACGCGATCATCGTCAACCCGGTGGACACCGCCGCGACCCGGAAAATCACCGATGCGGCGGTCAAGGCGGGGATTCCCCTGGTCTACGTCAACCGCCGGCCGGATGACCTGAACCTGCCCAAGGGCGTGACCACCGTCGCCTCCAACGACCTTGAAGCGGGGCAGATGCAGATGCAGTACCTCGCCGAGAAAATGAACGGCAAGGGCGACATCGTGATCCTCCTCGGTGACCTCGCCAACAACTCCACCACCAACCGCACCAAGGGCGTCAAGGAAGTCCTGGCCAAGTACCCGAACATCAAGATCGAGCAGGAGCAGACCGGTACCTGGTCGCGGGACAAGGGCATGACCCTGGTCAACGACTGGCTGACCCAGGGCCGCAAATTCGATGCCGTGGTCGCCAACAACGACGAGATGGCCATCGGCGCGTCCATGGCGCTGGAGCAGGCCGGGGTGAAAAAGGGTAGTGTGCTGATTGCCGGTGTCGACGGTACCCCCGATGGTCTGCGTGCGGTGACAAAAGGCGATATGACGGTCTCGGTGTTCCAGGATGCCAAGGGCCAGGCGGTCGGTTCTCTCGACGCCGCGGTGAGGATGGCCAAGCATGAGCCGGTCGAACAGGCGGTGTGGGTGCCGTATCGCCTGATCACTCCGCAAAACGTTGCTCAGTTCAAATAGTCAGTCCGTTCAATAACAACAATAAACAAGCAAGGTCGCACTGCCCGCCTTGCTGATGGAGTACCTGATCATGTTCGCTTCAGCGACTGCTTCGAGCAACCCGCTGGTGGGTATCCAGCCAATCGCCCTACCTGTCGATGAGCCGTACCTGCTGGAGATTGTCAACGTCAGCAAGGGTTTTCCCGGGGTAGTGGCGCTGTCCAACGTACAACTGCGGGTCCGCCCGGGGTCGGTGCTGGCCCTGATGGGCGAGAACGGTGCCGGCAAATCCACCCTGATGAAAATCATCGCCGGCATCTACCAGCCGGACGCCGGTGAGCTGCGCCTGCGCGGCAAGCCGGTAGTCTTCGACACGCCGCTGGCGGCCTTGCAGTCCGGGATCGCGATGATCCACCAGGAACTCAACCTGATGCCGCACATGAGCGTCGCCGAGAACATCTGGATCGGCCGCGAGCAGCTCAACGGCTTCCACATGATCGACCACCGGGAAATGCACCGCTGCACGGCAAAACTGCTGGAACGGCTGCGCATCGACCTCGACCCGGAGGAGCACGTCGGCAACCTGAGCATCGCCGAACGGCAGATGGTCGAGATCGCCAAGGCGGTGTCCTACGACTCCGACATCCTGATCATGGATGAACCGACCTCGGCCATCACCGACAAGGAAGTCGCCCACCTGTTCTCGATCATTGCCGACCTCAAGTCCCAGGGTAAGGGCATCATCTACATCACCCACAAAATGAACGAAGTGTTCGCCATCGCCGATGAAGTGGCGGTGTTCCGCGACGGTGCCTATATCGGCCTGCAACGGGCCGACAGCATGGATGGCGACAGCCTGATCTCGATGATGGTCGGGCGCGAGCTGAGTCAGTTGTTCCCGGTGCGTGAAAAGCCGATCGGCGATCTGCTGCTGTCGGTACGCGACTTGCGCCTGGATGGCATCTTCAAAGGGGTTTCATTCGACCTGCATGCCGGCGAGATCCTCGGTATCGCCGGGTTGATGGGCTCGGGCAGGACCAATGTCGCCGAGGCGCTGTTCGGCATCACCCCGAGCGATGGCGGTGAAATCCGTCTCGACGGCCAGCCGGTGCGGATCAGCGACCCGCACCTGGCGATCGGGAAGGGCTTTGCCCTGCTCACCGAGGACCGCAAGCTCAGTGGCCTGTTCCCGTGTCTTTCGGTCATGGAGAACATGGAAATGGCCGTGCTGCCGCATTACGTCGGCGGCAACGGTTTTATCCAGCAGAAAGCCTTACGCGCCCTGTGCGAGGACATGTGCAAGAAGCTGCGGGTGAAAACCCCGTCGCTGGAGCAGTGCATCGACACCTTGTCCGGGGGCAACCAGCAAAAAGCCTTGCTCGCCCGTTGGCTGATGACCAACCCGCGGATCCTGATTCTCGACGAGCCGACCCGTGGCATCGATGTCGGCGCCAAGGCCGAGATCTACCGGCTGATCGCCTACCTCGCCAGCGAAGGCATGGCGGTGATCATGATTTCCTCGGAGCTGCCGGAAGTGCTCGGCATGAGCGACCGGGTGATGGTCATGCACGAGGGCGACCTGATGGGTACCCTCGACCGTGGCGAGGCGACCCAGGAGCGGGTCATGCAACTGGCCTCCGGAATGACCGCGGTTCACTAGTTGTTCAATGAACAGAGGCCGACGGCGGTGCTCCGCCGCGGTAACGCGATAGAAGGGTGAGTGGTTATGAACGTGATACTGGAAAACAAGCCTGCAACGGTGCCGGTCAAGAGTCGCCGGCGCCTGCCCACCGAACTGAGCATCTTCCTGGTGCTGATCGGCATTGGCCTGGTCTTCGAGCTGTTCGGCTGGATCGTGCGCGACCAGAGTTTCCTGATGAACTCCCAGCGGCTGGTGCTGATGATCCTGCAGGTCTCGATCATCGGCCTGCTGGCGATCGGCGTCACCCAGGTCATTATCACCACTGGCATCGACCTGTCGTCGGGCTCGGTGCTGGCGCTCTCGGCGATGATCGCCGCGAGCCTGGCGCAGACCTCGGACTTCGCCCGGGCGGTGTTTCCGTCGCTGACCGACCTGCCGGTGTGGATCCCGGTGGTTGTCGGGCTCGGGGTCGGACTGCTGGCGGGAGCGATCAATGGCAGCATCATCGCTCTGACCGGGATTCCACCCTTCATTGCCACCCTGGGCATGATGGTTTCGGCCCGCGGCCTGGCGCGTTACTACACCGAAGGCCAGCCGGTGAGCATGCTCTCGGATTCCTATACGGCCATCGGTCATGGTGCGATGCCGGTGATCATCTTCCTGGTGGTGGCGTTGATCTTCCACATTGCCCTGCGTTACACCAAGTACGGCAAGTACACCTACGCCATCGGCGGCAACATGCAGGCGGCGCGCACCTCCGGGATCAACGTCAAGCGTCACCTGGTGATTGTCTATAGCATCGCCGGGCTCCTGTCGGGACTGGCCGGGGTGGTCGCTTCGGCGCGTGCCGCCACCGGGCAGGCGGGCATGGGCATGTCCTACGAGCTGGATGCGATTGCCGCCGCGGTGATCGGCGGGACCAGCCTGGCCGGTGGGGTGGGGCGCATTACCGGCACGGTGATCGGCGCGCTGATCCTCGGGGTCATGGCCAGCGGCTTCACCTTTGTCGGGGTCGATGCCTATATCCAGGACATCATCAAGGGCTTGATCATCGTAGTCGCGGTGGTCATCGACCAGTACCGCAACAAGCGCAAGCTCAAGCGCTGAGCGAACCACCAACCAAAAGGGCCTTTTCAGGCCCTTTTTGCGTACGGGTGTTTCTCGTTCGCAAGGGTCAGGCCATGCTTGACTGAATGGCAGCTGAAACCCGTTTTTTCGATATGTCAGGCAGATAGCTCACAACAGCCTGATAAACCTCGTCCACCGAAATATTTTCCATCCCGTCTTTGCGAATGATGGTGTGATGGCTGTGCACGGGATAGGGGCCCGTCTGCGCCGGGTCGGTTTTTCCGCAGAGCAGGACCATCGGTCGCTCTACCGCACAGGCGACGTGCATCGGGCCGGTATCGCCGGTCAGCAGTAACTGGCAGCGCTGGAGTACCGCCGCGAGTTGGCCGACATTGGTCTTGCCGATGAGATTCAGGATATGTGGGTGAGCGGTCAGCGCATCGGCCGCAAAGGCTTCGCTGGATGAGCCCGTGAGCACCACATGAATCGCCGGGTGTTGCGACACCAGGCGCTGTACCAGTTGATCGAAGCGCTTGAAAGACCAGCTCCGGGTGTCTTTGGTCATCAGGAAAGGAAACAGCTTGTACAAGAAGCGCTGACCCTTTTTCGAAATCTGATGACAGCCCATGTGCAAGGCAATCACAAAAGGTTCAGGGGACGCGGGGATACTCTTGAGTAACCGATCGGCGTCCGCCTTGTCCTGTGCATTGACATTGAGCTCATAGGGGCCCGCTGGAAACTCGGCCGCCGACGGCAGTTGCCGAAGCACAAAGCGATAAAAGTTTTCCGAGTAATGAAAGGCGCCGTCATAACGAGGCAGCATCAATACCCCGGGGACATCTTTCAGATACTCGTTGACCTTGTTGATGTTCTGTAGTGGCAATACAGCGTCGTACTCGGCGGCCAGTTCGGCAATGGGGCGTTCCTTGGCGGAGTACAGCGTGTTGATGCAACTGTTATGGGCGAGCAGTTCATGGGACAGCCCCGACAGCGCCACGGCATCGATTTGAGCATGCGGTTTTGCCAGGCGCAGGGCACGGATGCCGGGCGTTGCAAACAGGGTATCGCCCAGGCGATGTGGAGCAACCAGCAGAATTTTTTCTGCTGTCTGTAGCGGGCTACTTGTCATGCGCGATGGATCCGATTTGAGGTCGACGGCGATTTTTCGCGAAGGCGACAGACTATCGTAAAAGTGGGGGAACTTTCCAATCGGCGGGTCTTTCCAGTGATTTTCCAGGCTTCAGACGCTCCTTCGTCACGCGGTGCTGAAGAAAACCGCGGCCAGGCCGATAGCCTTGTGGCCGGGATCGCCTGCTATCCTGCCGTGGCCTGTTGCCTTCCGTCCCCGTTAAATGCGAGATCCCGCCATGTTGTTGAGAAATATACGGATTGCACCCCGAGCGTTCATCGGTTTTGCCGCCATTGCCTTGCTCAGCGTGTTCCTGGGCGTATTCGCGTTGAAGCAGATTCGCGACGTCCAGGCCCAGGCCGCCGATATCCAGAACAACTGGTTGCAGCGGGTGCGGGTGCTGGCGTCGGCGAATGCTTCGCTGGACCGTTACCGTCTGGGTTCCATGGCCCATATCCTGTCCTCCAGCGCCGCGGACATGAAAGTCTACGAGGACAAATCGGCCGGGCGCTTGCAAAGCGTGCATGAGCAAATGTCGATTTACGCCGGCTTGCTCACCAACGGCGACGACAAAGGGCGTTTGGAAGCCTTCAACCGCAGCCTGGAAGCCTACGCCAAGAATCACCTCGAGTTGCTCAGGTTGTCGCGGCAAGGTGATAAGGCCGGCGCCAACAGCTACCTCTCGACCATCCGCGAATCCTATGAGCAGATGACCAAGAACCTCGATGACCTGATCGAACATGCCAACCAGGGCGCGGAGCTGGCCGGCAAACAGTCGGCCAGCACCTATGACAACGCGGTGGCGGGCATCGGCCTGGTGATTCTGCTGGTGGGTGTCGGCACCGTGCTGGTGGCGTGGCTGCTCACCCGCAGTATTACGGTGCCGATCATCGAGGCGGTCCAGGTCGCGGAAACCATCGCCAAGGGCGACCTGACACAGCCGATCAACCCGGCCGGCAGCGACGAAGCCAGTCGCTTGCTCGCGGCCCTGGCGGTGATGCAGGGCAGCTTGCTCACCACCCTCAAGCAGATCACCCATTCCTCGACCCAACTGGCCTCGGCGGCCGAAGAGTTGAACGCGGTGACGGCCGAGGGCAGTCGTGACCTGCAACAGCAGCATGGTGAAATCGAACAGGCCGCTACCGCCGTGACCGAGATGACCAGCGCCATTGAAGAGGTGGCCAGGAATGCCTCGTCCACCTCGAACCTGTCCCAGGACTCGCGAGCCATTGCGCTGAAGGGCCAGCAGCGCATGGTTGAGGCGGTGACGGCGATTGTCGCGCTGACCCGCGGCGTCGAGGTCAGTTCCGAGCAGATCGGCGGCCTGGCGGAGCAGGCGCAGGGCATCGGCAAGGTGCTCGATGTGATTCGCACCATCGCCGAGCAGACCAACCTGCTGGCGCTCAATGCCGCCATTGAAGCGGCGCGCGCCGGTGAGGCCGGTCGTGGCTTTGCGGTGGTGGCGGATGAAGTGCGGGCCCTGGCCCATCGGACCGCGCAGTCGACCCGGGAAATCGAAGAGATGATCGGCAGCATCCAGACCGGCACCGCCAGCGCTGTGAGCGGCATGCACAACAGCAGCAACATGACCCGCCAGACCCTGGAGCTCGCTGAAGCGGCCAAGACCGCGTTGGCGGAAATCGTCGAGGCGAATGACGAAATCAATAATCGCAACCTGGTCATCACCACGGCGGCCGACGAGCAAGCCCATGTGGCCCGCTCGGTGGATCGCAATCTGCTGAATATCCGCGAGTTGTCGATCCAGTCTTCCGAAGGCTCGCACCAGACCACGGTGGCCTCGCAGTCCCTGGCCCACCTGGCCACCGAGCTCAACACCCTGGTCAAGCACTTCCAGGTCTAGACGCCTTGAGGGCTGTCAGCCGGGACGTTGCCGCTGACAGGCTTCAGATCGCCCGGAGGACCACGATGCCCGGGGTTTTCCTGACGTAATCCAGGAACGGTGAATCCACCACCTTGTGGTTGGCTTCGCGGGCGGAGGCGTTGCGCAGCACCGGGCCCTTGTCGGTCATGATGAAGATACCGGTGTGGGTGACATCCAGCCCTTCGGCCGGGGTGTAGATGCCGATGTAGTCACCGGTTTTCAGGCGGCTGACCACGGCATCGTCGATCCACTCGCTGGGAATGTAGGTGATGGCGCGTTCGACCGTGCCCACCGACGGGATCAGCGTGCCGCCGGAGCCGTCCCCTTGTGCGTTCAGGACCTTGGTGACCGTGGTCGCCCGGGGGCTGGCCTGCGTCGTCACGTCCCGGGCGTTGAGGGGCTGGGTGTGCGCCCAGTCGGTGAAGAAGTGCTTGCGTTCGGCGTAACTGACCTTGCCCTCGGCGTAGCGTGTGCGCACCAGGTTCTCGACGAAGCGCGGCAGGCTGTCGGATTTGCGCAGGGCCTCGACATAATCCAGGTAGGTAAAGCAATCCAGGCCACGGAAGTCGATCACCAACTGTTCCGGCGCGGTTGCGGAACCGACCAGCATATGCGCGACATAAGGCGTGCCGAGGAAGTTGGCGGAGATATTCTTGATCCGTTCGCCTTGCTCGTGACCGGCGTGCTTGAGGACCCGGGTTTCGATGAACTCGATCTTGTGACGTGTGTAGTCGTCCAGCGTAACCTGGTCACCTGGGTGCTGCCGGGTGGTGAAACCACTCAGCGCCAGCATCAGGGGCAAGCCCGATACCAACGCGATAACCTTGTTCATGCGCTCTCCGCAGGGGCACAGAGGCCTTTATCGGCCACCGCGCTGGGACATTGATTTTACATCACTGGGGTGACGACTCAATGAAACCTGGCGGTTTTGCCTTTGTTATATCTTAATCGAATAAAATGATGATTATTAATTCCTTTTATAAGTTTCAGGGCTGGCGCATTTTAGCCTCCAGCATCTGATGCTCAGGTGCAGCTCCCACCACGAAAAGGAACCAACCCCATGACGATCAAAGCGATCAACGTTCGTAACCAGTTCCGCGGCGTCATCAAGGAAATCCTCATTGGTGAGGTGTTGTCCGAGATCGACGTGCAAACCGCGTCGGGAATTGTCACCTCGGTGATTACCACGCGTTCGGTGCGCGACCTCGAACTGGCGGTAGGCAGTGAAGTGATCGCCTTCGTCAAATCCACCGAAGTCTCGATCGCCAAGCTCTGACGGAGCGATAATTTCAGGCGCTGACGATCAACTCGATCCGGCAACCCGGCTGGGCGTCCTGCACCTCAAGGCGCATGTCATGCAGCCGCGCCACCGCCGCCACCATGCTCAACCCCAGCCCGTTGCCCGGCGTGTGCCGACTGGATTCGGAACGGTACAGCCGTCGGAACACCGCTTCGCACTCGGCTTCGGGAATCCCCGGACCATTATCCACCACGCACAGTCCGCGTCTGTCCGGGGTATCCAGCACCGCCACCCGGACCCGGCTGTGGTCGGGCGAAAACTTGATGGCGTTGTCCAGCAGGTTGCAGGTTGCATCGAACAGCAGCTGCGCATCGCCGAAGATCAGACAGGGCTCGGGCGTGCCGCTCAAGGTCAGCTCGATGCCACGCTCTTCGGCCAGCGGCTCGAAGAACTCGGCGGCATCGGCGGCGATCCGGTTCAGATCGATCTCGGCAAAGCTGCTGCGCCGGGCACTGGCTTCTATCTCGGAAATCCGCAGCAGGGCGCGGAAGGTCGACAGCAAGCCCTGGGCGTCCTCGATGGCGTTGTCGATGGCCGCCTGGTATTCCTCTTCCCGCAGGTGCCGGCGCTGGGCCCGCTCCAGGCCCGCGAGCAGGCGGGTGAGGGGGGTGCGCAAATCATGGGCGATATCGTCGCAGACGCCCTTGACCTCATTCATCAGGCGCTCCAACTCGTCGAGCATCTGGTTGACCACCGTGGCGATGCGGTCGATATCGTCGCGGTTGCCGCGGGTCGGCAGGCGTTCGTTGAGGTCGCCCTTGACGATGCGCTCGATGGAGCGGGTCAGCACGTCCAGCCGGCGGCGCGCCGAGTAGCCCAGCCCGACCGCCCCGAGCAAGCCCACCAGCAGCAACAGCGAGCCGCCGGAGACCATCGCATTGACCAGCAACTCGTCGAACTCGCGAATGTCATGGATATCCTGGCCCACCATCAGGGTCTGGCCATTGTCCAGGCGATGCATCATGAAACGGATCGGCCGGTCCTTTCTCCGGGTTTTCTCCCAGTAGAATTCGTTGGGTTTGTCATAGCCCTTGAAGGCCGGCATTTGACTGACCGCCCCGGCAATCAGCTGGCCCTGGGCATCGTAGAGGCCGTGGGGCAGGCGACCGTCGATGTCCTGTTCGGAGTGTTTGCGGATTTCCGCCAGGCGCAGGTCGTCGGGCTGCGCGCTGCGGTTGTCGATCTGCCGATACAGGGCCGTATCGACCTCGGCCATCAGGTAGCCGGCAGTCTGCCAATAGAGGTAACCGAACAGCGCGAGGAACGAACAACTGAACAGCGCCAGGGACATCAGCGCCGTGCGGAAACTGATGGTGCGGGGGATTTCACGCAGGTGAACGGAGAACATAGCCGGCCCCGCGAATGGTATGGATCATCGGTTCTTCGCCTTCGCCATCGACCTTGCGGCGCAAACGGCCCATATGCACTTCGATGACATTGGTGCGTTCGTCGTAGGCGTAGTTCCACACCGCCTCGAACAGCATGGTCCGCGTCACCACCTGCTCGGCGTGCTGCACCAGGTATTCGAGCAGGGCGTATTCCCGGGGCAACAGCTCCACCGTCCGCTCACCGCGCTTGACGATGCGTTTGAGCAGGTCCAGCTCCAGGTTGCCGACCCGCAGGCGGTTGACCCGCTCCTCGCTGGGGGCGACCCGACGGCGGCTCAAGGCATCGAGGCGGGCGGTCAGTTCGATGAATTCGAAGGGCTTGGTCAGGTAGTCGTCGCCGCCGGCGCGCAGGCCGCGTACCCGTTCGTCCAGCGCACTGAGGGCGCTGAGGATCAGCACCGGCGTGGCGATGCCCGAGGCACGCAGGGCGGTGAGCATGCCCAGGCCATCGAGGGCGCCGGGGAGCATGCGGTCAAGGACGATGACGTCGAAGCTGTCGCTGATGGCGCGCACCAGGCCGTCGCGACCGTTATCGACATGGGTGACGTCGAAGCCGTGGTCTTGCAGCGCGGCTTCGATCTCCCGGGCGGTGGCGGGGTCGTCCTCGACGACCAGAACATGGGTCATGGGCACTTCGCAGAATGAGAGAGGGTGGTAGTCTTGCACAGACCCCGGAGAGTCTGGCGGGCCAGTGAATCGTGATTGGCTGGTCGACCGGCATAGTGTGCCAAACCGGGTTTATCTGAAAGGTCGCGTCAATATGAAAAAAAGTTTAGCTGAGTCGCCGCGGAGCCGGTCTTGAGAATCCTGGTCATCGAGGATGACGCCCGGGCGGCCAGTTACCTGGTGCGCGGGCTCAATGAAAGCGGGCATGTCGCCGATACCGTCGACGATGGCCGCAGTGGCCTGGACATGGCTCTGGAAGGGATCTATGACGCCTTGATCGTCGACCGCAAGCTGCCGGGGATGGACGGTATCGCGCTGGTCCAGGCACTGCGGCGCCAGGGCCTGCGCACCCCGGTGCTGATGCTCAGTGCGCTGGATTCCACCGCCCAGCGGGTCGAAGGCTTGCGCGCCGGGTGTGACGATTACCTGGCCAAGCCCTATGCCTTTGTCGAGGTGCTCGCCCGGCTCGAAGCCTTGCAGCGTGGCCGCGACCCGGTGGTGGGGCTGTCGCGCACCTTGCGAGTCGGTAGCCTGCAACTGGACTGCGCCGCGCGCACCGCTACCCGCGAAGGGCAGGTCATCACCCTGCAGCAGCGCGAGTCGCTGATCCTGGAAAAGCTCATGCGGCACAGCGATGAGGTGGTCACCCGCAGCATGTTGCTGGAGAGTGCCTGGGACTATGACTTCGACCCCATCGACAATGTGATCGATAAACACATCTATCGGTTGCGCCGCAAGCTCGATGCCGGGTTCAGCCATTCGCTGATCCAGACCGTGCCGGGGGTGGGCTACCGTTTGCTACAGGACGGCGAAGAACCCCTGTAGGGGCCTGGCTTGCCAGCGAAGAGGGCCTCAAGATCGCTAAAAGCTTCGCGGGCAAGCTCCGCTCCCACAAGTGACCGCGGTCACATGATATTTACCTAAACTAAAATTTAGCTTTGGAGGAGCGGGACGCGGGCCTGCGCCTGATAGCTTCGGAATCTGATCAATGGCTCTGCCACACAGGTTCTGGAGATATCCCGTAGATGTTGCTCACGCCGAAGTTCGAGGCTTTTCATCCACCCCATGCCCCAAGCCGGCTGTTTCGCGCCCTGGCCCTGGTCGGCCTGACGCTGCTGGGCGGTTGCTCGCTGGTGCCGGGCTACCAGCCGCCAGCCTTGCCCCTGGCCCCGCAGTGGGCGGCCAAGGACCCGTCCGCGGCCTCGGCCGACGCCATGGGCGGGCCCTGGTGGCGTGAGTTCCACAGTAGCGAACTCGATGGCCTGATTGCCCGTGGCCTGAACGACAACTACAGCCTCAAGGCCGCCGTGAGCCGGGTCGAGCAGGCCCGGGCCATCGCCCAGGCGGCCGGCGCCGGGCAATACCCCAACCTGTCCCTGGGCGGCAACTACCAGCGCCAGAACAACTACGGCAGCACGAAAAAATCCAGCGTCTTCGCCCAAGCCACCTATGAAGTGGACTTCTGGGGCAAGCAACGCGCCACCGCCGATTCCTCCCAGGCCCTGGCCAACGCCAGCCAGTTCGATGCCCAGACCTTGCGCATGACCCTCGGCGCGAGCATCGCCGACAGCTATTTCCAGGTCCTCTCGCTGCAAGACCGCGTACGCCTGGCCCAGTCCATCGCCGCCGATGCCAGCCAGGTCCTCGACCTGGTCCAGGTGCAGGCCAGCCAGGGCTCGGTGTCGAGCCTGGAAGTCGAACAGCAGCGCAATGCCCAGCAAACCTTCCAGGCCGCCGTACCGCTGTTGCAACAGCAGCTCGACGCGGCCAAGTATCAACTGGCAACGTTGGTGGGTGTGCCGCCTGAAGGCTTCGAGGTCCAGCAAACCGGGCTCGACGCCCTCCAGGTGCCACAACCCAAGGTCGGCCTGCCCGTCGGCCTGGTGCGCCAGCGTCCGGATATCCAGGCCGCCGAAGCCCGCCTGGTGTCGGCCAACTACGATGTCGGCGTGGCCCGGGCGGCATTTCTGCCCAACCTTTCCCTGGACCTGCTCGGCGGTATCGACACCCTGGCCGGCGGGCATATCTGGAGCATTGTCGGCAACCTGGCCCAGCCGGTGTTCAGCGGCGGCCAACTGAGCGGGCAACTGCATGCCGACCAGGCCCATGTGCAGGAACTGACCGCCAGCTATCGCGCCTCGATCATCGAAGCCTTGCGCGACGTGGAAACCCAGCTCAGCGCCGCGCGGCAACTGGACCAGGCCTATGCCCTGAACCAGGCCGCCGTCGGCTCGGCCCGTGAGGCCGCGCGCCTGGCCCAGGTCCGCTACCGGCTCGGCTCCACCGATTTCCAGACGCTGCTGGTGGTCGAGCGCACCCAGTACCAGGCCGAAGACGGTCTGTTGCAGGTGCGCCTCCAGCATTTGCAGGCCGCTGTCGGTCTGTTCCGCGCCATCGGCGGCGATTTCAGCGCGCCGACCCTGGCCGTCGCAACTCCTTCTTCTCCCTCTCAGGTCGTTCAGCCATGAAGCATTCACCCCAGGCGCCATCCCAACCTCGTCGTCTGCGCCTCGGCCTGCTGGTCGTGGCCATGCTCGGCGCTGCGCTGCTGATCAAGACCCAATGGATCGACCGCGCCCAGGCGGCACCGGCAGCCCCCGTCGACAGCGCCATCCCGGTGGTGATGCAGGCGGCGGGGCAGAAGGACCTGCCGATCTGGATCGATGCCATCGGCAATGTCCAGCCCCTCAACACCGTCAATGTGCGGGTGCGGGTCGACGGCGAGCTGCAGAAAGTCCTGTTCACCGAAGGGCAGATGGTCAACGCCGGCAGCCAGTTGGCGCAGATCGACCCGCGGGTCTACCAGGCCCAGGTGGCCCAGGCCCAGGCCATGGTCAGCAAGGACCAGGCGCAGCTTGCCAACTTGCGGGTCAATCTCGACCGGGCCAGCAAGCTGGCGGCGGCCAAGGCCGGGCCGACCCAGGACGTCGATACCTATCGGGCCCAATTGGCGGCCCAGCAGGCCACGGTCCAGGCCGACCAGGCGGCGCTGGACAACGCCCGCCTGCAACTGGCGTTTACCCGGATCGACGCGCCGTTCACCGGACGCACCGGGCAACGCCTGCTGGACGTCGGTTCGATTGTCCACGGCAGCGATGCCACCGGCCTGGTGACCCTGACGCAGATGGACCCGATCTCGGTGGCCTTCGCGGTGTCCCAGGACGACCTGGCGCGGATCCTCAAGGAAAACGCCGTGGCGCCCTTGCAGGTGTTCGCCATGAGCCGCGACGGCCATCAGCAGTTGGCTACCGGCTACCTGAGTTTTATCGACAGCCAGGTGATCGCCGCCAGCGGGCAGATCCAGCTCAAGGCGCAATTCCACAACGCCGGCCAGCAACTCTGGCCCGGCCAACTGGTGGGCGCGCGCCTGCTGGTGAGCACCCAGAAGGCCGCCACTGTGGTGCCGGCCAACGCCGTGCAGCAAGGGCAGAAGGGCGACTTCGTCTACGTGGTCAATACCGACCAGCGGGTCGAGCCGCGGCAGGTCACGGCGGCGACGGTGGTCGACGGCCAGCAGTGGATCAAGGACGGCCTGGCGCCGGGTGAAGTGGTGGTGGTCCAGGGCCAGTCGCGGATCGCTCCCGGGCTCAAGGTCAAGCCGGTCAGCCTGGACTCGGTCCCGGCGACACCTGAACTGGCGTCGGCCAGCAGCAGCGCAGGCCAGCCATGAACCTGCTTGCCGGTCTGATCCAGCGCCGCACCGGCCTGTGCCTGCTGGCCCTGGGGGTGATGCTGCTGGGCACCTTTGCCTATTTCCAACTGCCGGTGGCGCCGTTGCCGACGGTGGACTTTCCCACCATCCAGGTCACCGCCAAGCTCTCCGGGGCCAGCGCCGAAACCATGGCGACCTCGGTGGCGACGCCGCTGGAACGGGCGTTCGCGGCGGTACCGCAGGTCACCTCGATGACCTCTTCGAGTTCCTCGGGCAAGACCCAGATCGTCCTGCAGTTCGACCTGTCGCGCAATATCGACGGCGCGGCCCAGGACGTGCAGACAGCGATCAACACCGCCAGTGCGACGTTGCCGAAAACCATGACCAGCACGCCGACCTTCAACAAGGTCAATCCGGCGGAGTTCACCGTGCTGTCCCTGGCCCTGACCTCGCCGACGCGAACCTTGCCGGAGCTGGACCGCTACGCCGACAACTACCTGGCCCAGCGTCTGTCGCAGATGCCCGGCGTCGGCCTGGTGGATTTCCATGGCGAGCAGAAGCCGGCGGTGCGCATCCAGATCGACCCGGATGCTCTGGCGGCCCGTGGCCTGACCCTGGAAGAAGTGCGCAACATTGTCGGCCTCAGTACCCTCGACCAACCCAAGGGCAACCTCAACGGCCAATACCGTTCGGTGACCCTCGATGCCACCGACCAACTGCTCGACCCCAAGGGGTATCGCGAGCAGGTGGTGGCCTACAAGGCCGGGGTGCCGATCAAGCTCGGCGATCTGGGCCGGGTCATCGATGGCGCCGAGGACACCCAGCAGGCTGCCGGCATCGACGGCCAGCCGACGGTGATCGTCGACATCCACAAGCAGCCGGGCTTCAACGTGCTGTCGACCATCGCCAATATCAAAGCCGGCCTGCCGGCCCTGACCGCGTCCTTGCCACGGGACGTCCAGGTCCAGGTGGTCGGCGACCGCACCCAGACCATCAATGCCTCGGTCAACGACGTGCAGTTCACCTTGCTGCTGTCCATCGCCCTGGTGGTCGTGGTGATCTTCGTGTTCCTGCGCAAGGCCACCGCGACCCTGATCCCGACCCTGACCATCCCGCTGTCGCTGGTGGCGACCTTCGCCGTGATGTACCTGCTGGGCTACAGCCTGGACAACCTGTCGATCATGGGCCTGGCGATTGCCGTCGGCTTCGTGGTGGACGACGCCATCGTGGTCATGGAAAACATCGTCCGCCATCTGGAAATGGGCAAGTCGCGGATCCAGGCGGCGGTGGACGGTCTGCGCGAAGTGGGCTTCACCATTGTCTCGATGACCGTGTCGCTGATCGCGGTGTTCCTGCCGATCCTGTTGATGGGTGGCATCGTCGGGCGGCTGATGCGCGAGTTCGCGGTGACGGTCAGCGTGGCGATCCTGATGTCCGGCGTGGTCTCCCTGACCGTGACGCCGATGCTCTGCGCCTGGTTGCTCAAGCCGGAACACGACTCGCGTCCGAGCCGTTTCGGCGATGCCTGCGAGGCGGTCTACAAGCGGATCCACGAGGGCTACCGGCGCAGCCTGGAGTGGGTGCTCGATCACCAGCGCCTGACCCTGGCGGTGGCGGTCGCCACCTTCGTCGCCACGGCCATGCTCTACCTGTATATCCCCAAGGGCTTTTTTCCACAGCAGGACACTGGCCTGATCCAGGGCGTCGCCGAAGCCGCCTCGGACATTTCGCCGGACGCCATGCGCCAGCGGGTCGCCCTGCTGGCGGATATCGTCAGCGCCGATCCGGCGGTGGCCAAGGTGTATTTCTGGATCGGCCCCAACCCGACGGTCAGCCAGGGGCGGGTGATGGTCAACCTCAAACCGTTCGACCAGCGCACGGCCAGCGCCCAGCAGGTGATCGCACGCTTGCAAGCGGCCCTCGACAAGGTCCAGGGCATCAAGCTGTTCCTGCAGGCCAACCAGGATATCCAGATCGGCGGCCGGGCCAGCAAGACCCAGTACCAGTACACCTTGCAGGATCCGGACAGCAAGGAGCTGGACCATTGGAGCGGGTTGTTGCTCGAGCGTCTCAGGCAGTTGCCGCAATTGCGCAACGTGACCTCCGACCAACAGCGTGCCGCGCCCCAGGCGACCCTGGTGATCGACCGGCCGTCGGCGGCGCGCCTGGGGGTCAACGTGCAGGCGATCGACGACGTGCTCTATGACGCCTTCGGCCAGCGCCAGATCGCGACCATGTTCACCCAGTTGGACCAGAATCACGTCATTCTCGAACTCGATCCGCGCTGGCAGATGTCCATCGAGACCCTCAAGCACCTGTATGTGCGTTCGACCAGCGGGGGCATGGTGCCGCTGGACATGCTGGCGAGTATCCGCAACGAACTGGCGCCGATCATCATCAACCACCAGGGCGTGTTCCCGGCCATTACCCTGTCGTTCGACCTGGCCCCCGGCCAGGCCCTGAGCGATGCGGTCAACGCCATCGAGAAGGCCTCGCTGGCGGTGGGCCTGCCCGACACGGTGTCGGGGAGTTTCCAGGGCACCGCCCAGGCGTTCAAGGATTCGCTCAAGTCGCAACCCTGGCTGATCCTGGCGGCGATCCTGACGGTCTATATCGTCCTTGGGGTGCTCTATGAAAGCGCCATCCATCCGCTGACGATCATTTCCACCTTGCCTTCGGCCGGCTTCGGCGCCTTGCTGGCCTTGATCATCTGCGGGCAGGACCTGTCGGTGCTGGGGATGATCGGCATCATCCTGCTGATCGGCATCGTCAAGAAGAACGCGATCATGATCGTCGACTTCACCCTGGAGGCCGAGCGCGGCGGCATGGCGCCACGGCAGGCGGTGCATGAAGCCTGCCTGTTGCGGCTGCGGCCGATCCTGATGACCTCGCTGGCGGCGCTGCTCGGCGCCGTGCCACTGGCGTTTGGCCATGGCGCCGGTTCGGAATTGCGTCAGCCCTTGGGGATCGCCATTGTCGGCGGGCTGGCGGTGTCACAACTGCTGACGCTCTACACCACGCCGGTGGTCTACCTGTGGTTCGACCGGTTGCGCGGGCAAAAAAAGACCCGCAACGAAGGCGAGTCCAATGGGATTGAAACGAGGAGTGAGCCAATCCTAGGCGCGCAGAAGTGAAATCCGCGTGAAAGCCCGGCGCGGAAAATTGAAAATTCGTGACCGGCTGGTCATTCGTCGGAACCTAGCGTCAGAGCCTGCGAGTCGCTGTCGGTCGACTACGCTCAATGTTTTTGAAGCCTGTCGGTGTTGGCCGGCAGGGATCAATTATGTTGAGAAGGAGAAGGCTATGAAGGAAGCGTACATTTACGACAACGGCGATGAGTTTCCCATCAACAATCGACTGCGTTGCGGCCAGACGGCCTATGTCGCGGAGTTTGGTGGGGAGGTGCCGGTCGAGGTGACTGAGGTCAAGACGGTGAGGCCCGCGCCGACACTGCTGGTCAAGCAACCGTATTTCCCCAAGGCCAAACCGCGCCTGAATAAACACGCCTGACCGAGCCCGATACCTGTCGTTAAGGCGATTTGAGGCCCGCAATAAAATATTGTGGCGAGCGGGCAAGCCCGCTCGCCACAAATCCGCGCTCGGCCTTATATTCCGTGAAACTGGCGCTGGGTACGTTCTGGACCCTATGCCCATAGAGATGACGGCGCGGTCAGCGTCGACGCAGGCTCTGCTCCATCCGGCTGATGCCTTCCTCCAGCAATGCCCTCGGACAACCGAAGTTCAGGCGCACGAATTGCTGAGCGTCGTCGCCGAACTCGATACCCGCGCTCAACCCCACCTTGGCTTCTTCCAGGAAGAACCGGTACGGGTCCGCAAGCCCCAACGCGCTGCAATCCAGCCAGGCCAGGTAAGTTCCCTGGGCCGGCTGCAGAACCACGCCCGGCAAGCGGGTTTGCACCGCGTGTTGCAAGTAGTCGCGGTTGGCCTGCAGGTACTCCACCAGAGCCTTGAGCCACGGACCGCACTCGGTGTAGGCCGTGCAGGTCGCCTCCAGCCCCAGGGCGTTGACGCTGTCGACCATGCCTGAGCGGGCGGCGTTGAAACGCTCGCGTACCACCGGGTCCTGGACAATGGCATAGGCGGTCTTCAGCCCGGCGATGTTATAGGCCTTGCTCGCCGACATCAGGGTGATGGTGTGCTTGGCTATCTCGCTGCTCAGGGAGGCGATCGGCACATGGCGACGGCCATCGAAGCAGAGGTCGGCGTGGATTTCGTCGCTGATGATCAGCGCGCCCTGTTCCAGGCAGATATCCGCTATCTGTTGCAGCTCCTCCCGTGGGAAGACCTTGCCCAGCGGGTTGTGCGGGTTGCTCAAGAGCAGCGCGCCGCCGCCTTGCAAGGCATTGCGCAGGGCGCGCAAGGGGGTAACGTAATCACCCCGGGCATCACGTTCGAACTCCAGCTCGACTTTCGGCAGCTTCCAGTTGCCCGGCGCCAGGCGCAGCGGACGGTAGTTCGGGGTCTGCACCACAACGTTCTGACCCGCCTGTACAAAGGCGTGCAGCGCCATATTGAACCCCGGCTCGACTCCCGGCAGGAAAATCAGCTCCTGGGGCTCCACGCGCCAGGCGTACTTGTTCCAGAGGTCGGCGACGATGGCCTGGCGCAGTGCATCCTGGGCCACGCTGTAACCCAGTTGCGGATGTTCCAGGCGCTTGTGCAGGGCCTCGGTGATCGCGCTCGCCAGCGGCAGGTCCATATCGGCCACCCACATGGGCAGGACGTCGGCCGGGTAGCGGCTCCACTTGGTGCTGCCGGTGTTGCGGCGGTCGATCAGGGTGTCGAAGTTGAAGATCATGCTGGTGGTCAAACTCGAGAGAAATCCCCGAAAGCGTCGGGTGTTCGTGGTCTTGGGCGGCGGACGAGGGTACGGCTGAACGGGTTGCAGTGTTCGGTGTGTGCAGTTTATCCGTTCGTGTCGTCCAGTGGCATGCTCTGATCGGCTTGCACCACGCGATTGCGCCCATCGTCCTTGGCCCGGTAGAGCGCTCGGTCTGCTTCCCTGAGCACCAGGGCCACACTCTTGCGGTCCTGCGGCCAACTTGTCACGCCCAGGGAGATGGTCACCGGTATGCCGTTCGGGCTTTCGGTATAGGCCATCGCCGCGCGCAAACGCTCGGCCACCAGCAGCGCCTGGGCCAGTGGCGTGGAGGGCAGCAGCATCAGGAACTCCTCGCCACCCTGGCGGCAGAGCACGTCGCTTTCCCGGGAATGGCGGCGGATCTGTTGGGCCAGGTGTTGCAGCACCAGATCACCGGCGCTGTGCCCGTAGCCGTCGTTGACCTGCTTGAAGTGGTCGATGTCCAGGGCGATCAGCGAGAACGGCTGGCGTTGGCTTTCCCAGTCGTCGAGGATCAATTGCAGGCCGCGCCGGTTGGTCAGGCCGGTCAGCGGGTCGGTGACGCTTTCCTGGTTGAGCCGGCCCAGTTGCTGGTGCAGTGACATCAGGGCCTTCTGCATGGTGTTCTTCAACTGCGCGGCTTCGTAATACCAGGCCCGCACCTTGCTCACCGACTGGGCCGCGCTGGAGGAACCCCAATACTGGGTGGTATTGGCCAGTTGCCAGAGCGGTTTGCTGATCAGCGTCGAAATCCACCAGATACCCAGCAGCGACAGCAGCAACAGCGGCACGGCGTAACCGGCGACTTCCAGCATCAAGCGTTGCAGGCCCTCCAGGGTGACGGCGGTGGGTCGCTGGCTGATCACGCCCCAGCCGATCCGCGGCACTGGTGCGTAGCCGGTGAGCATGTCCACACCCTTGGAATTGTGCAACCGCAGGCTACCGGTTTCGCCGGCGATCACCGCGTTGATGGCCGGGTTGCCCTTGATGACGTCACCGACCCGCAGCGGATCCTGGTGATAGATCAGCCGGCCCTGGGTATCGACCACGTAGAGGTAGGTGCCGTCACGGTAATACTGTTCGCCCAGCAGCGAGTGCAGGATGTTTGGTTCGTTGAGGTAGATACCTGCACCCAGGTAGCCGAGGTAGTTGCCATCATCGTCGAAGATCGGGTGCGAGATCTGGATCATCAGGCGGTTGTTGGCCCCGACATAGGGGCTTGAAATATAGGGTTGGCGCGCCATGCTCGCCTGGCGAAAGCCTTCGCTGGCGGAAAAGGTGCCGGTCAGGTTCATCGAAGTGGGCGACGAGGCGATGATCTTGCCGTCCGCGCGGATGATGATCACCGAGTTGAAGCTGCCGGTCTGGCGACGCAGTCGGTGCGCTTCCTGCCACAGTTGGTCCGGCTGGTTCCAGATCGCGGGCAACAGTCCGGCGCTGAAGGCCAGTTGCTGCTGGGTCGACTTGAGGAAGTTGTTGGTGGTATTGGCCAGCTTCAGGGCATAGATCCGATTGGCTTCCAGGGTCTGTTCCATCAGGAAGTTGCGTTGGGTCTGGTAGCTGGCGAAGAAAAGATTCCCGGCGGTCAGGGTCACGACGGAAAGCGACAGCAACAGGATCAATCGGCGGAGGTCGATGCGTGGCATGGATTTCTTATAAAAATAATGGCGGGCCCGGGCAGCCTGAGGCGCAATGATAGATCAGAGCGCTCGGCAGCCCTATGGGCCAGGCATAAAAAACCGCCATGCCCTTGTAGGCGCCGGCTTGCTGGCGATCCAGGCGATGCGGTCCTGCAGGGCACCGCGTCGCTGCCATCGCCAGCAAGCCGGCGTCTACAGGTCAGAAGATGTAATCGGTGGTCAGGAATGTCGATTCGCGGTTATGGATGATATCGCTGATCAGCGCTTTGTTGCTGTCCTGGAACTTGGTCGCCACCAGGGTACGGATCGAAAACACCCGCAGGGCATCGTGCACCGAGAGGGTACCCTCGGCCGAGTTCTTGCGCCCGTTGAATGGGTAGGTGTCCGGGCCACGCTGGCACTGGGCATTGATATTGATCCGCCCGACCTGGTTGGCGAAGATGTCCACCAGCCGGCCGACCTGGGCCGGATCGGTGCCGAAAATGCTCAGTTGCTGGCCAAAATCCGACTCCAGCACATAGTCGATCGCGGTTTCCAGGTCGCGGTAGGGCACGATGGGGACCACCGGGCCGAACTGTTCTTCCTGGTACACGCGCATCCCGGCATTCACCGGGTACAGCACCGCCGGATAGAAGAACGAGGCGCGGGTCTGGCCGCCATCGGGGTTGACCACCTTGGCTCCCTTGGCCTGGGCATCGGCCACCAGGGCCTTGAGGTAGTCGATCTTGCCGGCTTCCGGCAACGGCGTCAGTGACACGCCGTTGTCCCAGGGCATGCCCGGGACCAGGCCTTGCACCTTGCGGTTGAATTTCTCGATAAAACCTTCAACCACGTCTTCGTGGACGAACAGGATCTTCAGTGCGGTGCAGCGTTGGCCGTTGAACGACAACGAGCCGGTGACACATTCGTTGACCGCGTTGTCCAGGTCGACCTCGGGCAGCACGATGGCCGGATTCTTCGCATCCAGGCCCAGGGCGGCACGCAGGCGGTGGGGCCTGGGATGGAGTTTCTTCAGGTCGCTGGCGGCTTTGTTGGTGCCGATGAAGGCGAAGATATCAATCTTGCCGCTGGCCATCAGCGCGCTGACGGTTTCCCTGCCGCTGCCATAGATCACGTTGATCACCCCGGCCGGGAAACTGTCGCGGAAGGCCTCCAGCAGCGGACGAATCAGCAGCACGCCGAGCTTGGCCGGTTTGAACACCACGGTGTTGCCCATGATCAGCGCCGGGATCAGGGTGGTGAAGGTTTCATTCAGTGGGTAGTTGTAGGGGCCCATGCACAGCGCCACGCCCATGGGCACGCGACGGATCTGGCCGAGGGTGTCCTGCTCCAGCTCGAAGCGGCTGGAGCGGCGGTCGAGTTCCTTCAGGGCATTGATGGTGTCGACGATGTAGTCGCAGGTACGGTCGAATTCCTTCTCGGAATCCTTGAGGTTCTTGCCGATCTCCCACATCAGCAGCTTGACCACCGCCTCGCGCTGCTCGCGCATGCGCCGCAGGAAGGCTTCGACGTGCTGGATGCGTTCGGCCACGCGCATCCTCGGCCATTCGCCCTGGCCACGATCATAGGCGCGAACCGCGGCGTCGAGGGCGGTGAGGGCGGTCTCGGCATCCAGCAGCGGCGTGCTGCCGAGGATCACTTGCTCATCGCCGTTGGTGGTGGCGAGGTACACCGGGCTGCGCACCTGGGCCAGCGGGCCGTCCCAACTGCGCAAGGTGCCGTTGACCAGGTATTCGCGTTGTTCCAGTTGGCCTTCGAGTCGATACTTTTCCGGGATGTCCGCGGCGGCGGGAAACAGTGAGTCGAGCAGCTTCTGGTCGGTCATGAGGCTATCACCCTGTCTGATGGAAAGGACGCTGAAACGCTTCAGTGCTGAGCCTTGTTTTATCACGAAACAGCTTAGTCGCGTCCAGTGCAAACGGCAGGCTGGCGTACCGGCGGTTGAAGCGCGGCGGTGCTGGCCGCAGAATGACGTTCTCTTTTTCCTTTTCTTCAAGGCGACCTTCATGACGTTGGCAACGTTGCTCCTGTTCCTGATCAGCTCGGCGGCGATCATCGCCATGCCCGGCCCGACGGTGTTGCTGGCTTTGCACAACGGCTCCAACCACGGCGTGCGGGCGGCGGCCTGGGGCATGGGCGGTGCGGTGCTGGCCGACGGCTTGCTGGTGACGGCGGTGGCCTGTGGCCTGGGGATTTTGCTGCAGGCCAGCGAGACGCTGTTCCAGGCGGTGAAGTGGCTGGGGGCGGCGTATCTGGTCTGGCTGGGCTGGAAAATGTTGCGTTCGACCGGGACCTTGGCGCAGGTGCCGGTTCAGCAGGGTTCGAACCGTTCTGTCGGCTTGTTTATGCGCTGTTTCGTGGTGGCGCTGACCAATCCCAAGGCGCTGCTGTTCATGTCGGCGTTCCTGCCGCAGTTCATTGACAGTACGCAGCCGCAGTTGCCGCAATATGCGTTGCTGGCGCTGGTGCTGACCTTGCTCAATGTCAGCATCATGTTGTTTTACGCACTCTGCGGCGCACGCTTGTTGAGCCGCTTGCAGGGCGGCCATCTGCGGGCGTTCAACCGGGTGACCGGCGGTTTGCTGATGACCTTGGGCGGGGTGTTGGCGTTTTATCGGCGCGGTGCTGCGGCCTGACGGGTGGGGGTGTTCTTGAGGGCCTTTTTCGCGGGCAAGCTCCGCTCCCACACTGTTCGAGTCGGACTCAAATCATGCGTACGAGACAGAACCTGTGGGAGCGGAGCTTGCCCGCGAAGAGGCCAGTGGCCCCGACTAGACCTTCGGATCCTCATGCGGCTTGAGCGGCCGCGCATACTCAGGCTTGAGCTTGCCATCCTTGTCCAGCAACCAGGCATCGAGAATCTCCCGCACCACGGGCCCGGCAACCCGGCCACCGGCCTCGCCGTTCTCGATCATCACTGAAATCACGATCTGCGGGTCTTCCGCCGGGGCAAAACCGACGAACAAGGCGTTGTCGCGATTGCGTTCCGAGGTCTTCAGGCGGTCATAACGCTCCCCCTGCTTGATCGCCACCACCTGTGCCGTACCACTCTTGCCGGCAATGCGGTACTGCGCACCTACCGCCGCCGCCCGGGCGATACCGCGTGGATCGTGCATCACCAACTGCATGGCGTAGTTGACCTGCTCCCACTGCCGGGGGTCATGCAGCACGATATTGGGAATCGGATGCTCGTCCACCGGCGCGACCTGGCCGATGGTCCGGGCCAGGTGCGGGCGATTCCACACGCCCTTGTTGGCGATCAGGGTCGTGGCCTGGGCCAGTTGCAGCGGTGTGACCTGCATATAGCCCTGGCCGATACCGAGGATCACCGTCTCCCCGGGGAACCAGGCCTGGCGCCGGGTCGTGCGTTTCCACTCGCGTGACGGCATCAGCCCCGGCGACTCCTCGAACATGTCGAGGGAGACCTTCTGGCCGACGCCGAACTTGTTCAGGTAATCGTGCAGGCGGTCGATGCCCAGCTTGTTCGCCAGGTCATAGAAGTAGGTGTCGTTGGAACGCATGATCGCCGCGTTGAGGTCGACCCAGCCGTCGCCGCTGTGGTTCCAGTTGCGGTATTTGTGCTCGACATTGGGCAACTGGAAGTAGCCGGGGTCGAACACCCGGGTGGTGGGGGAGATCACCCCGCTGTCCAGGCCGGCGATGGCCACTTCCGGCTTGATGGTCGAACCCGGCGCGTAGAGCCCGCGCAGGGCGCGGTTGAACAGCGGGCGGTCAAGGGAGTCGCGCAGGGCCGAGTAGTCCTTGGCGCGGATCCCGGTGACGAACAGGTTCGGATCGAAGCTCGGCTTGCTGACCATCGCCAACACTTCGCCGGTCTTCGGATCGATCGCGATCACCGCGCCGCGGCGGTCGCCCAGGGCCTTCTCGGCGGCTTCCTGGAGGTTGATATCGAGGCTCAGGACAATGTTCTTGCCGGGAATCGGATCGGTGTGCTTGAGCACCCGCATGACCCGGCCCTGGGCGTTGGTCTCGACTTCCTCGTAGCCGACATGGCCGTGCAGTTCGTCTTCATAGAAGCGTTCGATGCCGGTCTTGCCGATGGACTGGGTACCACGGTATTCCACCGGATCCAGCTGCTTGCTTTCCTTTTCGTTGATCCGTCCGACATAACCCACCGAATGGGCGAAATGATCGCCCAGCGGGTAATGCCGGACGAACTGCGGCTCGACCTCGACGCCCGGCAGCTTGAACTCGTTCACCGCCAGCAGGGCGATCTGCTGTTCGGTCAGTTCGTAGAGCAGGGTGACCGGTTCGAACGGGTGGCGCGACTGCTTGAGGATCTTGGTGAACATCGTCCGGTCTTCTTCCGGCAGATTGAGCACGCTCATCACCGTGTCCAGCACCTGGCCGACGTCACCGGCGCGCTCGCGGGTCAGGGTCATGTTGAAGCTGGGCTGGTTGTCGGCGAGCACCTGGCCGTTGCGGTCGAAAATAATCCCGCGTTCCGGCGGGATCGGCAGGACGTGGACGCGGTTGTTTTCCGAGACGGTGGAATTATAGGAAAACTCGGTGACCTGGAGGAAATACAGGCGGGCGACCAGGCTGCCGGCCAGTCCCAGGACCAGGATGCCGCAGGCCAGCAAGCGCTTGTTCACCAGGCGCTTTTCGTTCTCGTGATCCTTGATATGAATGGGATCGGTCATGAGGAACCTGTGTTGTGCAAAGAAAATTGAATATGAACGGAGCTGCTAAGAGAGAAAGTGTATAGGTGGCTATTTAAATCGGCGCACACGATACCAAGAAGCGCCCGCTTCCGGGGCTTTATTGAAAGCTGATCCGCCAAAAGGTGGAGCGCTCGGGAGAGGGCGGCTGGTTGAGCCTGCACTTCGGGCCCCGACTGATTTCCTGCTGCTCGGCGGCACGGCGCTGATCGGGCTGTTCATCTTCGGTTTATCGTTGCAGGCTTGCGCCGTATTGGGTGGCAACGCGGTCACTATCGCCGGGATATAGGTGGCCCTGCGTTATGCCTCGGAAATCCTCCTCAGCCCTGTGGGCGGTCGCCTGGCCGACAGTTATGGCGTGGTGCGCATGTTGCTGCTGTAATCGATCCTCAGTGGCCTGGCCCTGGCCGGCCTGGCGATTGCCCTGAGCGCGCTGGGCTGCGTGGTCTGGCGGTGCTAGGCGATTGGTACTGCACAGATCGATCGGAATGGACCTTTCCATGGCCCATGGCTGACCTTAGCCTCGGTGGGGTGATGAATGCCGATCACCCCAGCCAGGAGCTGACCATGCCGACCCTTGAAACCCTTGAACGTTTTATCGCCCAGGTCGAGGCCAACGCCCACGCCGAAGCGGTCGAAGCTTTCTATACCGCCGACGCTTCCCTGCAAGAGAACCAGGAGCCGCCGCGAGTCGGGCGTGACTTTCATGTCGCCAAGGAGCGGGCGATGCTGTCCCGGGTGCGCTCCATGACCTCGACCTGCGTGCGTCCGGCCTTTCTCAACGGCGACCATGTGGCCATTCGCTGGATCTTCCGCTTTGAATGGGCCGACGGCAGCGTGACCCGCATGGAGGAAATCGCCCACCAGCGTTGGGAGGGCGAGCGTATCGCCGAAGAGCAGTTTTTCTATGATCCGCAGCAGCGGATACCTGTTCCTCGATCGCTCGATTGAGTGTCGTAATCAGTCCGCCGTGCTACGAGGACGTGTCTCTGGGGGGCGCGGTCGCGTCGGCCTGGGTCCTGATCGGTGGCAGCAGCGGATGCCCATGAACTCTCCGACGACAAGCGTGCCTCGGTCCGACTGGCCTGCGGCCCGGATGCCCGGGTCTATGTGAGCGCCTGGTCAAATCCCTGCGACCTTTGGCGACTACACAAAAGCGGTCGCCGACGGGTATGCTTTGGCGGCAAGGCTTCAAGTCGATTGAGGGAATGGGTTTATGGACAAAGTTATCGTCATCACCGGCGGCAGTCGTGGCATCGGTGCCGCCACCGCATTGCTCGCTGCGCAACAGGGGTATCGCATCTGTATCAACTACCTGACCGGTGAGGCGGCGGCCCTGCGGGTGCTGGAACAGGTCCGTGGGCTGGGCGCCGTGGCCATTGCCGTGCGCGCCGATGTCAGTATCGAGGATGAGGTGATCCACCTGTTCAACCGGGTGGACGCCGAGCTGGGGCCGGTCACCGCCCTGGTCAACAATGCCGGGACCGTGGGGCACAAGTCCCGGGTCGATGAAATGTCCGAATTTCGTATCCTGCAAACCCTCAAGACCAATACCCTGGGGCCGATCCTGTGCGCCAAGCACGCGGTGCACAGGATGTCGCCACGCCATGGTGGCCAGGGCGGTAACATCGTCAATGTGTCTTCGGCGGCGGCGCGTCTCGGTTCGCCCAACGAGTATGTGGATTACGCCGCTTCCAAGGGCGCGCTGGACACCTTCACCCTCGGGTTGTCCAAGGAACTGGCGGGCGAGGGCATTCGGGTCAATGCCGTGCGTCCGGGCTATATCTACACCGAGTTCCATGCCCTGAGCGGCGATGCCGACCGGGTCAGCAAGCTGGAGTCGGCGATTCCCATGGGCCGTGGCGGGCGCGCCGAAGAAGTGGCCGAGGCGATTGTCTGGTTGCTCTCGGACAAGGCTTCCTACGCCACCGGGACCTTTATCGATCTGGCGGGTGGCCGCTAAGTCGGTTTTTGCGCCGGTCATGTCGCTCGGGCACATCGGCCCGTCGAGCGCACGCCTCACACTGTAACGCCGGCGCCAGGACTTTGCCTGGCCGCCGACCGACCGTTACAGGGATCCCCGAATGACCGTTATCTTTCGTCCGGCGCTACGCACGGACGCCCGTGAGATTGCCCGCCTGTTCCAGATTTCCTCGGAAGGGGCGTCCGACTATATCTGGAGCCAGTTGGCTGAGGGCGATGAGTCCTTGCTGGATGTCGGTGAGCGGCGTTATGCCCGTGAGGGTGTGGATTTTTCCTATGAGAACTGTTTGATGGCCGAGGCGGATGGCCAGGTCATCGGCATGTTGCACAGCTATCCGATGTTCGAAGATCCGCAGGCAACGCCGAGCAGCGATCCGGTGCTGGCGCCGTATGCCGATCTGGAGATTCCCCACACCCTGTATATTTCCAGCCTGGCCCTGCACGAGGGCTGGCGTAACCAGGGGCTCGGTGCGCGTTTTCTTGAATACGCCCGCCAGCGCTGCCGGGCGCTTGAACTCAAGGGCCTGAGCCTGATCGACTATGCGATGAACAGCGGCGCCTGCCGCTTCTACCAGCGGCATGGTTTCACGATTGTCGGCGAGTGCCAGATCGTGCCGCATCCGTTGATTCGGGTGACCGGCGCGGCCTATCTGATGCACTGGCCCTTGGCTGAGCAATAGGGCTCACTGGTCCAGCAATGACCGCACAATCCGTCCCAGGGTCTCCATCGCCTGTTCCGACACTTCGTTCCACGGACTGCCGTAATTCAAACGGATGCAGTTGCCAAAGCGTTGGGTCGGCGAAAAGATCGGTCCCGGGGCGATGCTGATGCCCTGAGCCAGGGCGATCTGGAACAGTTTCAGCGAGTCCAGCTGTTCCGGCAGTTCCAGCCACAGGAAGTAGCCGCCGCTCGGTTGGCTGACCCGCGTCTGCGCCGGGAAGTAGCGGGCAATCGCCGCCAGCATGGCGCTCTGTTGTTCCTCCAGGGCATAACGCAGCTTGCGCAGGTGTCGGTCGTAGCCGCCGTTTTGCAGGTAGTCGGCCAGGGCTGCCTGGGCCGGCATCGAGGCGCATAGCGAGGTCATCAATTTGAGCCGTTCGACCTTCTGCGCGTAACGGCCCGCCGCCACCCAGCCGATGCGATAGCCCGGCGCCAGGCTCTTGGAGAAGGAGCCACAGTGCATCACCAGGCCCTCGGTGTCGAAGGCCTTGGCCGGTTTCGGCGCCTGTTGGCCGTAATAAAGCTCGGCGTAGACATCGTCTTCGATCAGCGGCACCTGATGCTGGCGCAGCAGCTCCACCAGTTCCTGCTTTTTCGTCTCGGGCAGGGTCGCGCCGAGAGGATTCTGGAAGCTGGTCATGCACCAGCAAGCCTTGATCGGATGGCGCTCCAGGGTCTGGGCCAGCACCCCGAGGTCGATGCCATCACGCGGATGCACCGGGATCTCCACGGCCTTGAGCTTGAGCCGCTCCAGCACTTGCAGGCAGGCATAGAACGCCGGAGCCTCGATGGCCACCAGGTCGCCGGGCTCGGTGACGGCTTGCAGGCACAGGTTCAGCGCCTCCAGGGCGCCGTTGGTGATCAGCAGTTCCTCCATGGGCAGCATCAGCCCGCCGACCATGTAGCGCAGGGCAATCTGCCGGCGCAGTTGCGGGTTACCCGGCGACAGGTCGGTGACCACCAAGCGCGGGTCCATCTCGCGGCTGGAACTGGCCAGGGAGCGGGACAGGCGTTGCAGGGGAAACAGCGTCGGACTCGGGAAGGCCGAGCCGAAGGGCACGGTGGCGGGGTCCTTGATCGAGTCCAGCACCGAGAACACCAGTTCGCTGACATCGACCTCGGTGGACTCGCTGACCTGGCTGCTGATCGCCGGCTCCGAAAACGGGCTGGGGGTATGGGCGTTGACGAAATAGCCGGAGCGCGGCCGGGCACGGATCAGGCCGCGGCGTTCCAGCAGGTAGTAGGCCTGGAACACGGTGGACGGGCTGACCCCATAGGTCTGGCTGGCGTAACGCACCGACGGCACGCGCTGGCCGGGGCCGAGGACGCCGGTGCGGATCAGTTCAGCGATGTCATCGGCGAATTTTTCGTAGCGTTTCATGGAGGCTTGACTCATTCATAAAGGCACGCAACAGCGAATTGTCTTTACACCGTTGTGGCGAGCGGGCTTGTCGGAACGCCGCACTGGGGCGCGTAGTGGCCCTAAAACCAGCGATTGTGGTGTATCAGGCAGAACGAGTTTTCTGGTTTTACGGCTGCTTCGCAGCCGAGCGCGGGCAAGCCCGCTCGCCACAGGATTGTGTTCAACTGCAACTGGCATCGGCGCTCGCGATTCTAAGGCATCAACGGTTCAGTGGGGCGACAAAGCGGCTCTTCGCCACGCTGTAGACAGCGGGCTCGTCGTTGTCGACCACCTTGAAACTCAGCACCTGCGAACTGCTTTTAGGCTTGTCGCCGAGCATCACCACCGACACCGGCAGGTCGACGATTTCACCCGCCGCCAGGCTCAGTTCGGCCTTGCCCTGCAACTGGAAGCCCTCGCTGTCCTGCAGTTCCAGGCGATAGCGCTGGGGCTGCTGGGTCTTGTTGATGACCTTGAGGCTGTAGATGTTCTCGATCTGGCCCTGGCTGTTTTCCCGGAACAGTCCACGGTCTTTGCTCACGTCCAGCGAGACCATGGGCCGTTCCACAAGGGCCAGGGCCAGCGCGCCGATCATGATCAGCAGCACGGCGCTGTAGCCGATCAGCCGTGGGCGCAACAGGCGGGTCTTGCCGCCCTGCAACTGGTGCTCGGAGGTGTAGCTCACCAAGCCTCGGGCGTAACCCATCTTGTCCATGATCGAATCGCAGGCGTCGATGCACGCCGCGCAGCCGATGCACTCCATCTGCAGACCGTCGCGGATGTCGATGCCGGTGGGGCAGACCTGCACGCACATCTGGCAGTCGATGCAGTCCCCCAGGCCGACGCTGGCCGGCGCCACATCACGCTTGCGCGGACCGCGGTGTTCGCCCCGGGTGGCGTCGTAGGAGATGGTCAGGGTGTCCTTGTCGAACATCACGCTCTGGAACCGTGCATAGGGACACATGTGCATACACACCGCTTCGCGCAGCCAGCCGGCGTTGATGTAGGTGGCGGCGGTGAAGAACAGCACCCAGAACAGGCTGACACCGCCGATCTGCAGGGTCATCAGCTCCTGGGCCAGGGGCCGGATCGGCGTGAAGTAACCGACGAAGGTCAGCCCGGTCAGCAGGCTGATACCCAGCCACAACGTATGTTTGGCCGCGCGCCGGGCCAGTTTGTTCGGGCCCCAGGGCGCGGCTTGCAGCTTGATGCGTTGGTTGCGTTCGCCTTCGGTGACTTTTTCGCACCACATGAACAGCCAGGTCCAGGAGCTTTGCGGACAGGTATAGCCGCACCAGACCCGTCCGGCGAACACGGTGATGGCGAACAGGCCGAAGGCACAAATGATCAGCAGGGCCGAGAGCAGGATAAAGTCCTGGGGCCAGAAGGTCGCGCCAAAGATATGGAAGCGGCTTTCGGCCAGATCCCAGAGCACTGCCTGGCGGCCGCCCCAGTCCAGCCATACCGTGCCGAAGAACAGCAGGAACAGAAAGCCCGCGCCACCCAGGCGCAGGTTACGGAACAGTCCGCTGAAGCTGCGGGTGTGGATCAGTTGGTCGGTGGATCTGGCCTTCGCCCTTGAACGCAAGGGCTCGAAGGTTTCAACACTCTGGACGGGGATTCTCTCGCTCATGGTCTGTCGCTCGTCAGCCTCCATCAGGCCTGGGCACTATGCCGAGCGAACTGTTTGCATAACAGACTCAGGTATTTGAATAAAAACCGGATCAGATGGCCGGATACGAGGGCCTGCGACAGGTTGTCCTGGCCTGTGCCGCTCCCCGCTGTCGAGCTCTGTGGCGCCGGACGCAAATGCCGGGCGCCGCTGTTGACACAGATCAATCAGATCACCGAATCACTGTCGCTGGCCTTCACATGATGGCGGCCGTCGAAGGCGCCGGCGACGGTCAGGGCGTCGGCTTGCGCTTCGGTGATCCAGATGAACTGACCATCCAGTTCGGCGCGGGACATGCTTTTGCCGTCATCGGTACTGATCCGCACGGCACTGGCCGGGCCATGGGCACGGACATCGCCTTGCTCCAGGGCACAGGTCTGGTTCGAGGGGTCGATATGCACGGGCATGGTGCTCTCCTTATGTTCGAGAGATGGCGCGGCTGCGGCGACATTCCCGTCTATGCTTCAGGCGCGCCGCGTCAGGCGATGACCGGCGGCATGGTGGTCGGTGGATCGACCTTGGGCGGCGGCGTGCTACCCGGCGGCTCCTGCTCGGGGACCGGCGGTGGCTCCGTCGGTGGCAGGGTCGGTTGGTCGATATTGGGATCGGGCGTTTCTGCCGGAATCGGAATATTCATGAAGCTGGCCTCCTTTATGCGTGCTTCAGAGGTGGCGCCCGGTTATGGATCAGGGCACCCCGTACAACGGTGGACCCTGCCCAGGTGCTTTTGACTCCCGCTTTATGACGAGTGGGGTTCCCGGCAAATCGGTCTGAACTTTTATTCCGGCAGTGGGCTCCGAACTGAAGCGACCTTTTTCAGGATGAAGCCGGTAACCAAGCAGATTACGCAGAGTGGAGCGTCCATGGGGCGTAAGGAGTGATGCTCGATGTCAGCTGATAAACCGTTGGACGAAGAGGGCACCGAAGTCCTGCCCTTGTCCCAGGCGTTGCTGCTGCCGCGCATCGCCATTGAAGACGTGACGCCTACCGTCGATGGCGGGCAGTTCGCGGTCAAGGCGGTGGCGGGGCAGGAACTGGTGGTGAGCGCCAAGGTGTTCGCCGATGGCCACGACAAGCTCGCGGTGTTGTTGGCCTGGAGGAATCTGGGCGATGCCGATTGGCAACGCACGGCCATGAGCGATAAAGGCAACAATGCCTGGCAAGGCCGCCTGCGGGTCGGCGAGCAGGGGCGCTATGCCTATCGGATCGAGGCCTGGATCGATCAGTTCGCCAGCTTCTGCTACGAACTGGAGAAGAAATTCGTCGCCGGGGTGGCCGTCGATCTCGAGTTGCAGGAAGGGCGCACGCAGGTGCTGCACGCCATCGAGCGCAGCCATGAGGAGGTGGCGATGAGCCTCACGGCGCTGTACGAGGAGTTGCTGCACCTGTCGAGCGACGGCCAGGTCGAGCGTTTTCTCAAACCCGCCACGGCGGTACTGATGCGCAAGGCCGACCACCATGCCTACCTCAGTCGCAGCTATGACTATCCGCTGGACGTGGAGCGCAGCCTGGCGCAGTTCGCCAGCTGGTATGAACTGTTTCCGCGTTCGGTCACCGAGCGGGCCTCTCGTCACGGCACCTTCGATGATGTGCACGAGCGCCTGCCGATGATCCGCGACATGGGTTTCGACGTGCTGTATTTCCCGCCGATCCATCCCATTGGCCGCAGTTACCGCAAGGGCCCGAACAATGCCCTGGTTGCAGGTCCCGACGATCCCGGCAGTCCTTACGCGATCGGCAGCGAGGAGGGCGGGCACGAGGCGATTCATTCGCAACTGGGTAGTCGCGAGGACTTCCGTCGGCTGGTCAGTGCCGCGGCCGAGCACGGCCTGGAGATCGCCCTGGATTTCGCCATCCAGTGTTCCCAGGACCATCCCTGGTTGCAGCAGCATCCCGGCTGGTTCAACTGGCGGTCGGACGGCAGCATCAAATACGCGGAGAACCCGCCGAAAAAATACCAGGACATCGTCAACGTCGATTTCTATGCCGCCGAGGCGATTCCCAGTCTCTGGGTCGAACTGCGCGATATCGTGCTGGGCTGGGTGGCCGAGGGTGTGAAGCTGTTTCGCGTCGACAACCCCCACACCAAGCCACTGCCGTTCTGGCAATGGCTGATCGCCGATGTGCGTGGCGCTCATCCCGAGGTGATCTTTCTCGCCGAGGCCTTCACCACGCCGGCAATGATGGCGCGCCTGGGCAAGCTCGGTTATTCCCAGAGCTACACCTACTTCACCTGGCGCAACACCAAGGCTGAACTGTCCGCCTATTTCACCGAGCTCAACGAATCGCCTTGGCGCGAGTGCTTCCGGCCGAATTTTTTCGTCAATACGCCGGATATCAACCCGGCCTTCCTCCACCATTCCGGGCGCGCCGGGTTCCTCATTCGCGCGGTGCTGGCCACCATGGGCTCGGGGCTCTGGGGCATGTACTCGGGCTTCGAGCTGTGCGAGTCGGCGGCCTTGCCGGGCAAGGAGGAATACCTGGATTCGGAGAAATACGAGATCCGTCCGCGGGACTTCAATGCGCCGGGCAACATCATCGCCGAAATCGCCCAGCTCAATCGTATCCGCCGCCAGCATCCGGCCTTGCAGACGCACCTGGGGTTGCAGGTCTACAACGCCTGGAACGACAACATCCTGTATTTCGGCAAGCGCACCGCGGACCTGGAGAGTTTCATCCTGGTGGCGGTCAGCCTCGATCCGCATAACGCCCAGGAAGCGCACTTCGAATTGCCCTTGTGGGAATTCGGCCTGGCCGACGATGCCGCCACCCGTGGCGAAGACCTGATGAACGGCCACACCTGGACCTGGCACGGCAAGACCCAGTGGATGCGCATCGAGCCCTGGCACCAGCCGTTCGGCATCTGGCGGATTCAGACCCTATGACAGGCAGGACTGTGGGAGCGGAGCTTGCCCGCGAAGGGGGCTCTGAGACCGCTAGAAGCTTCGCGGGCAAGCACCGCTCCCACACAAGCACCGCTCCCACAAGTTGATTGCTCCAACGGTAAAGCTGTTGTCAGCAAAACCCTGCATAAAAACAGACTGCTGTTGCCTGCGGTCCGACTGATTCGACAGGAGTTACCCATGGCGAAAAAAAACCGCCCAGCCAGTTTTATCGACGACCCGCTCTGGTACAAGGACGCGGTGATCTACCAGGTTCACGTCAAATCCTTCTTCGACTCGAACAACGATGGCATCGGCGACTTTCCCGGCCTGATCGCCAAGCTCGACTACATCGCCGACCTCGGCGTGAACACCATCTGGCTGTTGCCGTTCTACCCCTCGCCGCGCCGCGACGATGGCTACGACATCGCCGAATACCGGGGCGTGCACAGCGATTACGGGACGATGGCCGATGCCCGGCGCTTTATCGCCGAAGCCCACAAACGCGGCCTGCGGGTGATCGCCGAGCTGGTGATCAACCACACCTCCGACCAGCACCCCTGGTTCCAGCGCGCGCGCCTGGCCAAGCCCGGTTCCAGCGCCCGCAACTTCTACGTCTGGTCCGACACCGACGATAAATACACCGACACCCGGATCATCTTCCTCGATACCGAGAAGTCCAACTGGACCTGGGATCCGGTGGCCGGCCAGTACTTCTGGCACCGCTTCTACTCCCATCAGCCGGACCTGAACTTCGACCACCCGCCGGTGCTCAAGGCGGTACTGGCGGTGATGCGCTATTGGCTCGACCTGGGCATCGACGGCCTGCGCCTGGATGCCATTCCCTACCTGATCGAGCGTGACGGCACCAACAACGAGAACCTGCCCGAAACCCACCAGGTACTGAAGAAGATCCGCGCTGAAATCGATGCTCACTATCCCGACCGCATGCTATTGGCCGAGGCCAACCAGTGGCCGGAAGACACCCAGCTGTACTTTGGCGACAAAAGAGGCGACGACGGCGACGAATGCCATATGGCCTTCCACTTCCCGCTGATGCCGCGCATGTACATGGCGCTGGCCCAGGAGGATCGCTTCCCGATCACCGATATCCTGCGCCAGACCCCGGAAATCCCGGCCAATTGCCAGTGGGCGATCTTCCTGCGCAACCACGATGAACTGACCCTGGAAATGGTCACCGACCGTGAGCGCGACTACCTCTGGAACTACTACGCCGCCGACCGTCGGGCGCGGATCAACCTCGGTATCCGCCGGCGCCTGGCGCCGCTGATGGAGCGCGACCGCCGCCGCATCGAGTTGCTCAACAGCCTGCTGCTGTCGATGCCGGGCACGCCGACCCTGTACTACGGCGATGAAATCGGCATGGGCGACAATATCTACCTGGGCGACCGCGATGGCGTGCGCACGCCGATGCAATGGTCCATCGACCGCAACGGCGGCTTCTCCCGCGCCGATCCGGCCAGCCTGGTGCTGCCGCCGATCATGGACCCGCTCTACGGCTATCAGACGGTCAACGTCGAGACCCAGGCCGGCGATCCCCATTCGCTGTTGAACTGGACCCGTCGCTTGCTGGCGGTGCGCAAGCTGCAGAAGGCCTTCGGCCGCGGCAGCCTGAAAATGCTTTCGCCGAACAACCGCCGGATCCTGGCCTATACCCGCGAATACACCGGGCCCGACGGCAAGAACGAAATCATCCTGTGTGTCGCCAACGTGTCCCGCACCGCCCAGGCGGCGGAGCTGGAGCTGTCCGCGTTCGCCGGCCGGGTGCCGGTGGAGATGCTCGGCGGCAATGCGTTCCCGCCCATCGGCCAGCTCAACTTCCTGCTGACCCTGGCGCCCTACGGTTTCTACTGGTTCCTGCTCGCCACGGAAACGCAGATGCCCAGCTGGCATGTGGAACCGGTGCAGAGCCTGCCGGACTTCACCACCCTGGTGCTGAAGAAACGCATGGAAGAACTGCTCGAAAGCCCTTCGCGCATCGCCCTGGAGCAGACGATCCTGCCGGAATGGCTGCCCAAGCGCCGTTGGTTCGCCGGCAAAGGCACGGCGCTCGAACAGGTGCGCCTGGTCTATGGCGTGCGCTTCGGTGACCCGCAGCACCCGGTACTGCTCGGTGAGGTCGAAGTCACAGCGGATGGCCAGAGCAGCCGTTACCAGTTGCCGTTCGGGTTTCTGGCCGAAGAGCAGACCAGCGCCGCGTTACCGCAACAACTGGCCATGGCCCGGGTCCGTCGTGGTCGGCAGGTGGGCCTGATTACCGATGCGTTCAGCCTCGAGCCGTTTGTCCGCGCGGTGATCGACGGCATGCGCGGCGACACGGTATTGGCCGGCGGTGGTGGTGAATTGCATTTCCAGGCCGAACCCGAACTCAAGGCCCTGGAACTGCCTGCCGAGATGACGGTGCGTTACCTGTCGTCGGAGCAGTCCAACAGTTCGGTGGTGGTGGCCGAGCGGATCATGCTCAAGCTGATCCGCAAGGTCAGCGCCGGTGTGCACCCGGAACTGGAAATGAGCGCCTACCTCACCGCCGCCGGTTTCCGGCATATTTCGCCTTTGCTGGGCTCGCTGGTGCGCCGCGATACCACAGGCGAAGACAGCCTGCTGATGATTGCCCAGGGGTTGCTCAACAATCAGGGCGATGCCTGGAGCTGGACCCAGAACAACCTGGAGCGGGCAATCCGCGATGAATTGGCCGACGCTGTTTCGGATCATGAGCAGCATTTCAATGCCCTGGGTGAACTGGCGGATTTCGCTGCGTTGCTCGGCCAGCGCCTGGGTGAGATGCACCTGGTGCTCGCGGCGCCCACCGTCGACCCGGCCTTCAGTGCCCAGGTGAGTACGGTCAAGGATGCGCAGCATTGGGGCAAGACGATCGGCGGTCAGATGGAGCAGGCCTTGCGATTGCTCAAGCAGCACCAGCACGCGTTGCCGGAGAATGAGCGGGTGCTGGTGGCGCGTCTGCTGGAGCAGCAAACAGCCATTCTCGACTACATCCAGACATTGGCCGGTCAGGTGGTGGGTGGTCTGCGCCTGCGGGTCCATGGCGACCTGCACCTGGGCCAAGTGCTGGTGGTCAAGGGCGATGCCTACCTGATCGACTTCGAAGGTGAGCCCGCCCGTTCGTTGCAGGAGCGTCGTGGCAAGCACAGCCCTTACAAGGATGTCAGTGGTGTGTTGCGTTCGTTCGACTACGCTGCGGCCATGGCTTACAGCAGCGCCACGGTCCTTGAGCCGTCGGGAGCTGTCGGGCCGGCCAGTCGACGCGTCACCCAGCGTTATCTGAAGGACGCCCGCAAGGCCTTTATCCAGGCATATCGGCGGGCGACGGCTAGTCTTGTACAGGCGTGGCAGGATCCGGCCGGCGAAGAGGCGGCCCTGACCCTGTTCAGCCTGGAGAAGGCCGCATATGAAATTGTCTATGAGGCGGAAAATCGCCCGGCCTGGCTCAGCGTGCCGTTGCAGGGGTTGAGCGGGTTGTTGAGTGAAGTGAAAACCTTGTCCGGTGGAGAGCAGTGATGAGTTTGAGCAAGGAACAAGGTAAAAGCGTGAACCGTGCATTGCCCGCGAAGAAGGATATCGAGGCCCTGGTACGGGCCGAACACCAGGACCCGTTTGCCATCCTCGGCCCCCATGACGACGATGCCGGAGGGCAGTATATCCGCGCCTTCCTGCCGGGCGCCCTGAGTGTCCAGGTCTTGACCCGCGACAGCGAGCAGGTGCTGGGCAGTCTCGACGGCAGCGAGGTCCCGGGGTTGTTTGTCGGGCACTTCGCCCAGCGCCAGCCCTACCTGCTGCGTATCCAGTGGGCGGCGGGGGAGCAGGTCTGCGAGGATCCTTACAGTTTCGGAGCCTTGCTCGGCGAGATGGATCTCTATCTGTTCGCCGAAGGTAATCATCGCGACCTGAGCAGTTGCCTGGGGGCCCAGGTGACCCAGGTCGACGGCGTCGACGGCGTGCGTTTCGCGGTCTGGGCACCGAATGCCCGGCGGGTCTCGGTGGTCGGTGATTTCAACGTCTGGGACGGGCGCCGGCATCCGATGCGCCTGCGCCACCCCAGCGGCGTCTGGGAAATCTTTGTGCCGCGCCTGCAGGCGGGGGAGGCCTACAAGTACGAGATTCTCGGCAAGGACGCGATCCTGCCGCTCAAGGCCGACCCCGTGGCCCTGGCCACCCAGCTGCCGCCGGACACCGCTTCGCGCGTCGCTTCACCCTTGCGCATCGATTGGCAGGACCAGGCCTGGATGGAGTCGCGGGGTGCCCGGCATCGGCACGATGCGCCGCTGTCGATCTATGAGCTGCATGCCGGCTCCTGGCAGTGCGAGATCGATGAAGTCGGCGAGGTGTCGCGCCAGTACAGCTGGAGCGAGCTGGGCGAACGCTTGATCCCCTATGTTCGGCAACTGGGTTTCACCCATATCGAACTGATGCCGATCATGGAGCATCCGTTCGGTGGTTCCTGGGGCTATCAGCCGCTGTCGCAGTTCGCGCCGAGTGCGCGTTATGGCAGCCCGGATGATTTCGCCGCCTTTGTCGATGCCTGCCACCGGGCTGAAATCGGCGTGATCCTCGACTGGGTGCCGGCGCATTTTCCCACCGATACCCACGGCCTGGCACAGTTCGATGGCACGGCGTTGTATGAGTACGGCAACCCGCTGGAAGGTTTCCACCAGGACTGGGATACCCTGATCTACAACCTCGGGCGCACCGAGGTGCACGGCTTCATGCTGGCTTCGGCGTTGCACTGGCTCAAGCACTTCCATGTCGACGGCCTGCGGGTGGATGCGGTGGCGTCGATGCTCTACCGCGACTATTCGCGCAAGGCCGGCGAATGGGTGCCGAACCGTCACGGTGGCCGGGAAAACCTCGAGGCCATCGATTTCGTGCGTCATCTCAACGACGTGGTGGCCCTGGAGGCGCCGGGCGCCCTGGTGATTGCCGAGGAGTCCACGGCCTGGCCGGGTGTCAGCCAGGGTACCCAGCAGGGCGGGCTCGGGTTCGCCTACAAATGGAACATGGGCTGGATGCATGATTCGCTGCACTACATCCAGCAGGACCCGGTGTATCGTGCCCACCATCACAACGAACTGAGTTTCGGCCTGGTGTATGCCTGGTCCGAGCGTTTTATCCTGCCGATTTCCCACGATGAAGTGGTGCACGGCAAGCATTCGCTGATCGACAAGATGCCTGGCGACCGCTGGCAGAAGTTCGCCAACCTGCGGGCCTACCTGAGCTTCATGTGGGGGCATCCGGGCAAGAAGCTGCTGTTCATGGGCTGCGAGTTCGGCCAGTGGCGCGAGTGGAATCACGATCAGCAGTTGGACTGGTATCTGTTGCAGTATTCCGAGCACCTTGGGGTGCAGAAGCTGGTGAGCGACTTGAACCAGCTGTACCGTGATGAGCCGGCACTTTACGACCAGGACGATGTGCCCCAGGGCTTCCAGTGGTTGATCGGCGACGATGCGGCCAACAGCGTTTATGCCTGGTTGCGCTGGAGTCGGGAAGGGCGGCCGTTGCTGGTCATCGCCAACTTCACCCCGGTGCCGCGCGAGGCCTATCGGGTTGGCGTGCCCTTCGCCGGACAGTGGAAGGAGGTGATCAACAGCGATGCGGCGATGTATGCCGGCTCCAACTATGGCAATGGCGGCGGGGTTTCCACCGAGGAGCACGCCAGCCATGGCCAGCCTGCGTCGTTGGTCTTGAACCTGCCGCCGCTGGCGGTGTTGATGTTGCGACCTGAGGGTTGAGTCGGGCGCGGTTTTTGTGGCGAGCGGGCTTGCCCGCGCTCGGCTGCGAAGCAGACGCAAAACCTGTGACCGTGTTCTATCTGATACATCGCGGTCACAGGTTTTAGGGGCGCTTCGCGCCCCGGCGCGGGCAAGCCCGCTCGCCACAAGGTCGCGCTCGGATTCGGTTTTTTGATGGCAGGCCTCGCCACCTACCAACGCATCCGTACCCCGACGTTGCCGATGATGCCGTTGAGGCCGGTATCGTCGGAGGTGCCGCTATAGTCCGCGCTGACATACAGGCTGACCGTCGGCGACACCTTGGCCACCAGGCCCAGGCCCAGCTCCACGGTGGAGCTGTTGCGACTCATGGCGATCTTGTCGACCGGCTCCAGGCTCACCGGGCTGCCGCTGCCGAACGTGTGCCAGAAGTTGGTCCGCAGGTAGGGTTCCAGCGGCAGGCCGCTCACTTCATAACTGCCTTTGAGACGAGCGCCGATCCGGCCACTCCAGAGTGACGGGTCGACTGAGGCATTCGCCTGCCCGGGCGTGTCCACGTTGCCTTGCTGGTTGACCACCTGGGCCTGGGGTTCGATGATCCAGTGCTGGCCCAGCCCGATCGGGAACCCGCCCTCCAGCGAAAACGTCGTTTGCCGTGCTGCCAGACCTTGCAGGCTGCCCTGCTCTGAGCGGGTATAGACCGTACTCCGGTTGTTCATGGCGGTCAGGTTGACGTGCCAGCCCTGTTCTCCGGTCAGGCTCCAGAAGGCCCCGAGATTATTCCCTTGGGGAGCCAGGCCGTCGGTGCGCGGGTCGCGGGGCGCCGTGACAAAGGCGTCAGCCCGATCCAGCGCACCGCTGCTTCCGGTGAAGACCCCGGCCGTCAAGGTCTGGCCACCGCTGTGATTGCTGTAAAGACCGGGAACGATCAGCAGGTCGCCAAAGGCGCCGGTAAACAGCGGGTCGAGGTTGCCGACCTCGCCCTGGCCCAGGGTGCGGTCGTGGAAGAGGACCATCGAACCAGGATTGGCGGTGCCCGATACAAGGCCGGCGAACCGCCAGCCCGGCAACAGGCCACTGTTGTCCAGCGTCGGCGCTCGAGCAGGTGGCAAGGGCGAGGGGGCGTCGTCGTGGTACCAGGATTGGAGGTCTGCTTCGGAAGGCGCCGCCTGGATGGCCAGGGCGGGGCACAGCAAAAGCGCGGTCGAAATCGTATGCAGTGCCGTCCTCAGGCGGGGGTGGGTCATGGACGTTTTCATCGGGTGTTCCTTGCGGTCGCATAAATACCTGCACTGGCGTCTCTCCTGCCCCCGAACGAGAGACGGCCGAAATCATCGAGGCAAACCCCGGCGGCCCGCGTTGGCGGGTATCCGAAGGCTGGCCCCTTGGGTTTTGAAACCGGGGGGAGTCACTTGTAGCTAAGGAGAGCTGCAGGTCCGCGTCAAGAAAATAACTAGTAAATAGATCTTTTTGATCAGTATTTTCAACTCATTGATCAATCGGCTATTTAGTCTATTCAAGCTAAGTCTGAGCAGGTCTGGGAGGCGGGGCTTCGTGCCCTGTTTTTCAGACAAATACCATCTCGAACGGTTGCCGTGTCCGTTCGAGCAGGGCCGGTACCAGGGCCGGTGGCAGCCCCAGTTCTGGATCGCCTTGCAGGTGGCTGTGGTAGGCATGGGCGGCATGCAGTTTGCGGGCGACCCCCCAGGTGTCGAGCCGGATCTTGCGGGCTCGGTGCCAGGGGATCAGGCCTTCCTCGCGCAAGGGGCGGAACCAGGCATGCAGCGGTATCTCCAACAGCGTTGCACCGCTGGCGACACAAGCCTGGGTGGCCGCGCGGCCGACGGCGTCATGATCGGCGATGCCGTCTTCGCGCCAGGTGGTCAGCACTACGTCGTCGGGGCGCAGGTAGCGTCGCAGGAATTGGCTCAGCGGTTGCTCCTGCTGCTCCAGCGCACCGTGGCGAAAACCGCCACGAATCCATTTCAATCGGTGCAGTTCCAGGCCCAGGCGGCGCAGGGCTTCGGCACTTTCCTGGGGGCAGACCACGCTCAGGCGGCTCGAAGGCCACAGGGTGGAGCCGGGGTAGAGGGCGCTGCCGTCGGTAATCGAGATCAACAGCAGCGGGTGTTCGAGGGTGGCGAGCAGTTGCAGCAGGCCGCCACAACAATGCACTTCATCACCGGGATGCGGGGCGATCACCACCGCCCGGGCGCCGGGTCGGATCAGCCGGTGCAGGCCAATGGTCGGGACACGGGCCAACTGCCGCGAGTTCCAGATCAGCGGTGCAACTTCGTTGCGTGCAGCTTGGATTCTCATGATGTCTGTCACTTCCTTGTGTGGACTTGCACGCATTCTTCATCAGCCCTGATGCGTCCGGTGCCGCAGGGCGGCCCGGGAATGCGCCCGTGAGTATCGCGCATATAAGTCGAGATGCGACCTTTATTGCTGAAAAAACCTCAGGTTTCTTCGTCACGCTGCAATTCGAACAGGACAAGCGAACGTCCGGTGAGGGTGTATTCGCTGTTGAAGGCGAAATGCTCCTGGCCCTTGACCTGCGGGTCGTTGGTATCGAGCACGCAAGTCCAATCGATACCTTGCGGCACCTCCGGCAGGCGGAAATTGACGCCGTCATGATGGGCGTTGACTGCAATCAGCAAGGTCGCATCGTCACCGGTGCGGGGAATGCCGGAGACCTGGGCGCGGCCGTCAAGCAACATGCCCAGGCAGCGACCGTTGCCATCGTGCCAGTGCTCGGTGGTCATTTCCTGGCCGTCCGGCGTGAGCCAGGTGACGTCCTTGACCCCCAGTAGCTTATTGTAGTCGCCGACCAGGAAGCGCCCGCGGCGCAGGATGGGGTAGGCCAGGCGCAGCTTGATCAGGCGCTTGACGAACCTGAGCAGCGACTTGCCGTCGTCGTCCAGGGTCCAGTTGACCCAGCCGATTTCGCTGTCCTGGCAATAGGCGTTGTTGTTGCCGTGCTGGGTGCGGGCGAACTCGTCGCCGGCGACGAGCATCGGCGTGCCCTGTGCCAGCAGCAGGGTGGCGAAGAAGTTGCGCATCTGCCGCAGGCGCAGGGCATTGATCTCCGGGTCCTCCGTGGGGCCCTCCACGCCATGGTTCCAGGACAGGTTGTTGTTGGTGCCGTCCTGGTTGTTTTCGTCGTTGGCTTCGTTGTGCTTGTCGTTGTACGACACCAGGTCGTGCAGGGTGAAGCCGTCATGGGCAGTGACGAAGTTGATCGAGGTGTAGGGGCGTCGACCGCGCTGGTCGAACAGGTCGCCGGAGGCGGTCATGCGTTTGGCGAAATCGGCGAGTTGGCCATCGTCGCCTTTCCAGAACGCCCGCACGGTGTCGCGGAAACGGTCGTTCCACTCGGCCCAGCCCGGCGGGAAGCCGCCCACCTGATAGCCGCCGGGGCCGCAGTCCCAGGGTTCGGCGATGAGTTTGACCTGACGCAGTACCGGGTCCTGGCGACAGGCGACAAGGAAACTGTGGCGTTCGTTGAAGCCATCGTGATAGCGCCCGAGGATGGTCGCCAGGTCGAAGCGGAAACCGTCCACGTGCATTTCCGTGGCCCAGTAGCGCAGCGAGTCGGTGACCATCTGCAACACGCAGGGATGGCTCAGGTCCAGAGTGTTGCCGGTGCCCGAGTCGTTGATGTAGAAGCGTTTGTCGTCGGGCATCAGGCGGTAGTAGGAGGCGTTGTCGATGCCGCGCATGGACAGGGTCGGGCCTTGCTCGTTGCCTTCGGCGGTGTGGTTGTAGACCACGTCGAGGATCACTTCCAGGCCGGCTTCGTGCAGGTGCGCGACCATCTCCTTGAATTCGGCGATCTTGCCACTGGCCAGGTAGCGCGGATCGGGGGCGAAGAAAGCGATGCTGTTGTAGCCCCAATAGTTGGTCATGCCTTTTTGCAGCAGGTGCTGGTCGTTGACGAAGGCATGGATCGGCAGCAGCTCCACCGAGGACACCCCGAGCTTGCGGATATGCTCCAGCACTTCATCGACCATCAACCCGGCGAAGGTTCCGCGCACGGCTTCCGGCACCGCCGGGTGGCGCATGCTGATGCCGCGCACGTGGGTTTCATAGAGCAGGGTGCGTTCCCAGGGCACATTGACCCGCTGGTCGTTGCCCCAGGTGTGGGCAGGGTCGATGACCTTGCTCTTGGGCACGAAGGGCGCACTGTCGCGTTCGTCGAAGCTGAGGTCGGCGTCGGGGTGGCCGATGGTGTAGCCGAACAGGGCCTCGGACCATTTCAACTGGCCGACCAGTTGTTTGGCGTAGGGGTCGATCAGCAGCTTGTTGGGATTGAAGCGATGGCCGTTCTGCGGGTCGTAGGGGCCGTATACCCGGTAGCCGTAGATCAGCCCCGGATGGGCGTCGGGCAGATAGCCATGGAAGATCTCGTCGGTGTACTCGGGCAGTTCGATGCGTTCGAGTTCGACTTCACCGCTGGCGTCGAACAGACAGAGTTCGACCTTGGTGGCATTGGCGGAAAACAGTGCAAAATTGACCCCCAGGCCATCCCAGGTGGCGCCAAGCGGGAAGGGCAGGCCTTCGCGGATTCGCGAGGGCTGGGCTTCGGGCTTGGGTTCGGGCTTTTTTGGCTTGGTCATGGGCGCTCCTGCGGGTGTGTTCGGTGGTGCGGTGTACGGATCGAAGGTTCATGTTGGCAATACCACCACGTACCTGTGGGAGCGGAGCTTGCCCGCGAAGCTTTTCGCGATCTTCAGGACCTCTTCGCGGGCAAGCTCCGCTCCCACATCAGTACGTGCTGTCTTCAGTACCGTACAAGGCTCAACTGGCTGACGGCTTGCGTGGCGTTCGCGGTTTCTTTTCGGCGGCCGGCTTCGCCGCGGCTTTCGGCACAGCCGTGGGCTTGGCGGCGACCTTGGGTTTGGTGGCGGGTTTGGCCTCAGTGGTCTTTTTCGGTGCCAGTGCCTCGGCTTCCGCCAGCTTGCGCGCCATCTCCCAATGCCGGGCCTCCTCGCCCTCGGGGCGGCCCTCCGACTCCCAGATCTGATAGGCAAACTCACGGATACGTTTTTCGTCGGTACTCATCGCCATGCTCCTGAACTCAATTTTGGGTAAAGAGATTGACCGGGAAATCTCCGAGTGCCGCACCAACCATCAGCTCGTCATGGGGTGTGACTGCGCACATCGAAAAAAGTCCCTTTAATTTGCGGCCCGGTACGGCGAACGGCAGTTTGACCCGCGTATCGCCCCAAACCGGTGCCTGTACCCACGGCAGTTGAGCATTGGCCAGAAGCCTGGCCACCTGCCTGGGCACGATCACGATGACCCGCTGCGTCGACGTACTACGCATAAAGGCCAGCACCTGCCCGGACTGCGCGCCGAGCACCTCCAGCGGCTGATAATCGCCGCGACTGAAAAGCATCCCGTGTGTGGCCCGCACCGCCAGTGTACGGGCGATCAAGGCCTGTTTGAGTTGCCCGCCACGCCAGTTCGCCAGCAATGCCGCCGGCGTTGCCGGCTGATGCAGCGCCTGTTGCCGGACGGTGAAGTCCACCGGCCGGCGGTTGTCCGGGTCCACCAGGCTGAAGTCCCAGAACTCGTTGCCCTGGTACAGGTCCGGCACACCCGGTACGGTCATGCGCAGCAAACACTGGGCCAGACTGTTGAGGGCACCGGCCGGGGCGATTTTTTCCAGCGTTGCGACCAGGGCCCGGCGCAGCGGCAGGCCGATCGGTCGGGTCAGCAGTGCTTCGAGAAAATCGCGACAGGTTTGCTCGTAGGCCTCGTTCGGTGCGCTCCAGCTGCTGTGCAGCTTGGCTTCGCGCAGCGCCTTGTTCTGCCATTGCCAGAGACGCTCGGCGTAATCCAGCAGGCCGGCCGAATCATCGCTCGACAGGGTCAGCGGCCAACTGCCCAGCAGTGCCTGGTAAAGGATCAATTCGTCCGCCGCCGACGGGGCCTGGGGATCGCTACGCAGCGCTTGGGCCAATTCGCGAAAGCCTTGCACCTGTTCAACGTACCATGGGCCGCACTCGCTCAGCACCGCCAGGCGTGCGCGGCTGTCTTCACCGCGTTTGTGATCATGGGTGGCGCTGGTCAACAGGTTGTCCGGGAAGTTTTCCAGGCGCGTTCGGTTGGCCGCGTGAAAGTCTTCCAAGGGCGTGCTGAAACGTTCGCTGGAAAAACCCACATCATTGCGCGAGAGCAGCACCGCCGAGCGATAGAACGCGGTGTCCTCCACCGCCTTGGCGGCCGTCGGCGAGGTCAACTGCTGGAAGCGCACGCAGGCATGCTTGAGCAGTTTGCGCTGCCGCCCCGGTGGGCGCTCGCGCCAGGGCTGTCCGCCCAGCCACTGTTGCAGGTAGTCGAGCAGCGGCCAGTCGGCCTCGCCGAGGGTGGTGCGGGCGCCGGCCAGGGCCTGCTGGAAAAACGCCTCGTCCTCGGTCCGACGGCCAAGAGCATTGATATAGGTGCGGTAAACCGGGTAATGCACGATCAGCGCCTGCAAGGCCCGGCGAATCGCGCCCAAGGTCAGGTCGCGGCTCATCAGGTCGTCCCGGGCGACTTGCAGCAGGGCCTGGGCCACGCTTTCGCAGTCGCCCGCGAGTCCGCCTGCGAGGACCTGCTGGCGGGCCAGCCGGGCTTCCTCGGTGAACTCGCCGGGACGCTCGCTCAGGCGGCTCCAGAGTTCGCTCAGAGGCTGCTCGCCACGCGGGTCGTGTTGCAGCAGTGACAGCTGGTCCATGAATTCATAGCCGGTGGTACCGTCCACCAGCCAGTCACGGTGCAGGCTTTCGCCTTGGCCGAGAATCTTCTCCACATAGATCGGCAGATGTTCCCCGGGAACCAGGCGGTCGACCCGTCGGCGCAGCTTGCGGCAGTAACCGCGCGGGTCGGCGAGCCCGTCGATATGGTCGATGCGCAGACCGTCCACCAGGTCGTCCTCGATCAACTGGAAGATTTTTCGATGGGTGGCCTCGAACACCGCCGGGCGTTCGACTCGCAGGCCACCCAGTTCGTTGACATCGAAGAAACGCCGCCAATTGATGTCGTCGGCGGCGGTGCGCCAACTGGCGAGGCGGTAGTGCTGGCGTTCCAGGAGCCGGTGCAGGCGCTGAAAACCTTCAGGCTGGCGTGAGTCATAGCGGGCGAGGCTCTGCTCGATGGCGTCATGCAGGTCGCGGCGTTGCGCCAGTTCCGCGCGCAGGACCTGGGCCTGGGCATAGGCGTCGGGCAGACGGTTCAGGGCCTTGAAGTGCCCGGTCAGGGTTTCCAGTTCGGGGATGTCGGTCAGTATCTGCGCGTAATCCCGGGGGCAGATGGGAAAACGGTGCTGGTAATGCTCGATATAAAAGCTGCCGTGCTCGGCATCGAAGCACAACGGGATGCTGCCTTCCTGCAAGGCCACGCCGTAGTCGCTGTCGAGGAACGGCATGAGCAATTGCCCTTCGAGCAACGGGTCGGGCGAGTGCCACTGGATATCGAAGAACTCGCTATAGGGGCTCAGCCGGCCCCATTCCAGCAGGTCCAGCCACCAGGGATTGTCCGCGCCCCCCACGGCCATGTGATTGGAGACGATATCCAGGATCAGGCCCATATCGTGCTGGCGCAGTCTATGTACCAGGCGCCGCAGCGCCGGTTCGCCGCCCAGTTGCGGATTGACCCGGGTCGGGTCGACCACGTCGTAGCCATGCATCGAGCCGTCGCGGGCGGTGAGCAGCGGCGAGGCGTAGATATGACTGATGCCCAGTCGGGCAAAGTAGGGCACCAGCGGCACGGCGGCATCCAGGCTGAAGCCCTTGTGGAACTGCAGGCGCACCGTCGCGCGCAAGGGTGGTTTCATCGGTCACGCTCAGCGGCCTGAAGGCGCGCGCAGGCCAGCAGTTCGAGACGGCGGGCGGCGTCGACATCGTCGAGCAACTGGCTGCTGTCGCCCGGCAGGCGCCGACGCCAGTTGGGGTGGCTGTCGAGGGTGCCGGGCAGGTTGGCCTGTTCCTCGACACCGAGAGCGTCCTCCAGCGGCAGCAACACCAGGGGCGCCCGGGTGTGACCGAGGAAACGCACGCTGGCGTCGAGGACCTGGTCGGTCTCGTGGGATTCGTCGCGGAAGTTCTGCGGGTCGTTGCTCAGGGCGCGATGCAAGCCCTCGCGTTCGCGTTCGCGGGTTTCGCGCCAGTGATTGGCGGTGGTGTCATCGATCAGGCCGAGTTGGATATTCCAGTCGATATCCCGGGCATGCCACCAGCCGTTGAGGGTCGGCAGGTCGTGGGTGCTGGTGGTGGCCAGGGCGTCGTCCGGCCAGTCGAGGATCGGCCGGAAACGATGCTCGTAGTCCTGCTCGAACAACAGCACGCGCATACCGAGGATTGACCGGGCGCCGAGTTTTTCCCGCAGGCCCTCGGGCACTGTGCCGAGGTCTTCGCCGAGCACCACCGCCTGGTGGCGCGCGGACTCCAGGGTCAGCAGGCGCAGCAGGTCGTCCACCGGGTAATACAGGTAGGCGCCGTCACTTGGCGGCGAGCCGAGGGGGATCACCCAGAGCCGTTGCAGGCCCATCACATGGTCGATGCGCAGGCCGCCGGCATGGGCGAAGTTGGCCCGCAGCATTTCGATAAAGGCCCTGAAGCCGTGGCGCTTCAGGCCCTCCGGGGCGAAGGCCGAGATGCCCCAGCTTTGCCCGGCGCGATTGAGGATATCCGGTGGTGCGCCGACGGTGAGTTCGGCCAGCAGTTCGTCCTGTCGGCTCCAGGCCTGGCTGCCGCCGCCGTCGGCACCGACGGCGAGGTCGGCGATCAGGCCGATACCCATGCCGCTGTCTCGCGCGGTGTGTTGCGCGCGCTCAAGGCCGCGGGCGATCAGCCATTGGCTGAAGGCATAGAAGCCGATCTCTTCGGCCTGTTCCTCGGCGAAGAGGGCGAGGGCCGGGTTGTCAGGATGGTGCCAGGTCGCGGGCCAGTGTCGCCAGTCGGTGCTTTCACCGCGAGCGGTACAGGCGGCTTGCAAGGCTTCGAAGCGACAGTGATTTTCCAGGGCTTCGCCGCCGCTCTGGCGAAAGCGCGCGAAGTCGGCGGCGAGCGGGTGAGTGTCGAGGCGAAAGCCGTCGTACAGCGCACGCAACAACTGTTGTTTGGCGCGGGCGGCGCGGGGCCAGTCGATCAATGGCAACGCTTCCAGCTGCCGCAGTTCATCGGTCAGTCCCGTGGTGTCGATGGCCTGGCGCAGGGCCGGTTCGCCGAGAACCGCCTCCGGAGCCGCATAAAGACTGTTGAGGAACAATCGGCTGGACGGCGAATAGGGGCTATAGCGTTGCGGGTCGCAGCTGAACATCGCGTGCAACGGACTGATCGCGAGGGCGTCGGCGCCGCGTTCGCCGGCGGCTCGGACCAGATTCTCCAGGGCCAGGGTATCGCCGAAACCACCGTCGCCGACGCGTTGCAGGGCATACAGTTGGACCGTCAGGCCCCAGGCGCGGGGTGTCGGGCTATCGGTGGCCGCCGCCACGCTGTGACAGTGTGCGGGGGCCACGGCAAGGGTGAAGTGCTGGCCGGCGATATGCACCGTCTGGTAGCCCACCGGGATCTTGCCCGGCAGCACCGCGTCCTGGTCCAGGCGCAAGTGCAGGAGCGTACCGTTTTCCAGATGCACCTCGCAGAGGGTGTCGGCGGCGAAATAGTGGGCCAGGTCCAGGCCCTTGCCAACGTCCGCGGTCAACAATGGCGGCAGGTGTTTCTGTTGCTGGGCGAGTTGCAGTTCCTGCAGGCTGTTCTCGATGGCCAGGTCAGTGTCGGCGGGATGTCCGAGGCCGGCCAGGACCTTGCGCAAGACCTCGGGCCGGACTTTCTGCGGCCGGCCATTGGCGTCGATCCAATCGACGGCGAGGCCGGCCCGGCTGGCGAGTATTTCCAGTTGCGCGTCGCTCATGGGTGCTCTCCGGTGGGTGACTGCATGACGTCCCCGGGGGTCAGGGTAACCAGCGCGCAGTAGGGGGCCAGATGACCTTCATCCAATTGGCGACTGGCGCCGGTGGTGCTTTCGTATAACAAACGGGCCTCGATGGGTGGGCTGTGGTCGACGGACTCGGCACTGAGATTAAGATCGATTCGCAGAAGGCTGCCGTCGCCCATGCGCCAGCGTGCGCTGACGGCGCCGTCGGCCAGGACATCGGTGCCCAAGGCCTGGGCACCGGGGAGCCGGGGGATGACTTCGTGGTGGCGCAGCTCCAGCAACTGACGGTAGAGGCGTACGCTGGTCCGGCGGTTGAAGTCGTCGCTGGCGTCGTTCAGGTCGGGGCGCGAGTCGTTGAAGCTGACGGTGGCGTTCGGGTCGGGAATATGCGCCCGGCGTGCGGGGTCGGCAAAGGCCGGGAAATCGGCGAACTCCGCGCGACGGCCTTCACGCACCGCGTCAGCCAGTTCACCGTGGTGGTCGGTGAAAAACAGGAAGGGTTCACAGGCTGCGGTTTCCTCACCCATGAACAGCAACGGAATCATCGGCGACAACAGTAGCAGCACCGTCGCCGCCCGCAGGGCCGGTGCCGGACAGAGTTGGTTGAGGCGCTCGCCCAGGGCCCGGTTGCCGATCTGGTCGTGGTTTTGCAGGAACAGCACGAAGGCGCTGGGCGGCAGATGCGCGCTGGGTTCGCCGCGACTGTGGCCGTGACGGTCGGGATGGCCCTGGAACACAAAGCCCTGGCTCAGGCAGCGGGCCAGTTTGGTGGTGGTTTCCCGGGCATAGTCGGCGTAGTAGGCGTCGGTCTCGCCGGTCAGCAGGACGTGCAGGGCGTTGTGGCCATCATCGTTCCACTGGGCGTCAAAGTCCTCCACCAGCAGGCTGGCCTGGTTGCGTTCGTTTTCCAGGGTCAGCCACACGTGCCGGGTCGGCGCGACCTGCCGGCGAACCGCTTGCGCCAGTTCGTGGAGAAAGGTGCTGTCATTGATCGCGTGCACGGCATCCAGGCGCAGGCCGTCGAAGCGGTACTCCAGCAGCCACATCAGGGCGTTGTCGATGAAAAAGTCGCGAACTTCGCGGCGCCGAAAGTCGATCGCCGCGCCCCATGGGGTCTGTTGGTCGTCGCGAAAGAAGTCCTTGGCGTATTGGCCGAGGTAATTGCCGTCTGGGCCGAAGTGGTTGTAGACCACGTCCAGCAGCACCATCAGGCCATGTCCGTGGGCCGTGTCGATCAAGTGCTTTAGGTCTTCGGGCGAACCATAGGCGGTATGTGGCGCATACGGCAGCACGCCGTCGTAGCCCCAGTTGCGTTCGCCGGGGAATTGGCCCAGGGGCATCAGCTCGATGGCGCTGATCCCCAGTTCGGCCAGGCGTGGCAGTTGGTTTTCGACCTGGCGATAGCCGCCCAGGGCACCGACATGCAGCTCGTAGATCACTGCTTCGTGCCAGGGGCGCCCCTGCCAGTCCTTGTGCCGCCAGTGATAGGCCAGGGAGTCGACCACCTGGCTCGGCCCGTGTACATCCCCGACCTGGCGCCGCGAGGCCGGGTCGGGCACCAGTTGCTCACCATCGATATGGAAGCGATATTGGCTACCGGCCGGGCAGCGGGCTTCAAGGACAAACCAGCCGTCGTGCTGCGGCAGCATGGCCAGTGAACGGCCATCGCCGAGCTCGACGCTGACGTAATAGGCGTCCGGTGCCCACAGTGCGAAGCGGGTGTGCTCGGCGTCCAGCAGGGTCGCGCCATGAGGCCAGGTTTCCAGAGTCCGTAACGGCATCTATGAAGACCTCCTCAGTGCTGGCCCGACCTGCTCCGGGATTTGCTCACCAGGTTCTGGTACAGCTCGGCATAGGGCTCCACCGCCTTGCACCAGTTGAACGGCGCGGCCATGGCACGGCAGCGCATGGCGTTGAGCAGTGGCGGATAGGCGAACACCTTGAATGCCCGGCGTAGCGCTTGAGCATAGCTTTCCACGGTGGACTCGTCGAAGAGGAAGCCGGTGACACCGTTCTCGATGGTGTCGGCCAGCCCGCCGGTGTTGCGTGCTACCGGCAGCGAGCCGAAGCGCTGGGCGTACATCTGGCTCAAGCCGCAGGGTTCATAGCGCGAGGGCATCAGCAGGAAATCGCTGCCGGCGAACATGCGCCGGGCATCGGTTTCATTGAAACCGATGCGCACCCCGACCTGGCCGGGAAAGCGCAGCGCCAGTTGGCGCATGGCCTGTTCCTCTTCCGGTTCGCCACGGCCGATGATCGCGATCTGGCCGCCTTCGGCGACGATCATTTCGCTGACCGCTTCGGTCAGGTCCAGGCCTTTCTGGTAGACCAGCCGCGAAACCACCGCGAACAGCGGCCCGGTCGACGGTTCGAGGCCGAACAGGTTGCGCACATGGGCGGCGTTGACCGCCTTGCCTTCCCAGTCACCCGGGGTGAAGGGGTGGACCAGGTGGCTGTCGGTGGCGGCATCCCAGCTCTCGTCGATACCGTTGGGAATACCGCTGAGCAGGCCCTGGTGGGTCTTGCTGGCGAGGAATCCGTCCAGGCCACAACCGAATTGCGGCGTGGTGATTTCCTGGGCATAGGTGGCACTCACCGTGGTGATATGGCTGGAGTAGGCCATGCCGGCCTTGAGGAACGACAACTTGCCATAGAACTCCATGCCTTCCTGTTGCAGGGCGTGGGGCGGGATCCCCAGTTCCGGGCAGCAGGCGAGGCTGACCACGCCCTGATAGGCGAGGTTGTGAATGGTGAACAGGGTCGGGGTGCGCTGGCCACGCCAGTGCATGTAAGCCGGGGCCAGGCCGGCCGGCCAGTCGTGGGCGTGGACCAGGTCCGGGGTCCAGTGGATCTGCGCCAGGTTGGCGGCGATATCGGCCGCCGCCAGGCCCAGGCGGGCAAAGCGGATATGGTTGTCCGGCCAGTCGCGTCCGTTGTTGGCGCCATAGGGGGTGCCATCACGCTCGTAGAGCTCGGGGCAGATCAGCACGTAGATCACCAGGCCGTCGGGCAGGTCCATGCGCCCGATCTTGCACGGTGGCAGTGCGGCGTGGCCCCCCAGTTCGCCGATGATATGGATCGGGTTGTCGCTGTTCATTACTTGCGGATAACCGGGGATCAGCACCCGCACATCGTGCAGGTGGTGCATCGCCCGGGGTAGTGCGGCGGATACGTCGCCCAGGCCGCCGGTCTTGACCAGGTCGGCGAATTCGGAGGTGACAAACAGCACCTTTTTCTTGTTGGAATTGACAGCGGTTGCCGTCAACACAGGTTTTCCTCCCGCCAAGGGGGCTGACACGGGGACCGCTTCGCTGGCCTGATTCAAATGCTCTTCCTGAGTTCCCAACGCAGCGCTGATCATGTGTCTCTCCCATCTTATTTGATCTGGTTCATCCTTTCTTTCATACAGCGTGCCCAAACCGCTTCCTTTGGTCGGACACACTGGTTCCGGGCGACTGGGCGAAGAATGCTCGTCGCACGGAGGCAAGAAAGGAGTGGGGATGCCTCTGTTCGCAACACCCGAAATAGAGGCCCTACCTTTAACCTGACCGACCGCTGGTTCAGAAGTTTCGACTTTTTTTCGCGGAAATGACTGAGCGGTCAGCAGGCCCGAAAGTCAGTGTAGGAGAGATGTCGCCGCCGTGGAGGGCGTTGTTTAGACGAATATTGGGAAAGTAGGGTGCATTTGATCTATGTCACAGGCAATCCTGGACGGCGGCCCCGGAACGGCTGCACGCTGCTGGCGCAGGTTCGAAGCCCAGATGCTCGAGGATGGTGCGTTGGTGACTGGGGAGTAGCTGGTGGTACGCCCAGATATAGAGCCCGCCGATCTGCTGCCGGGTCACCTGGTCGAGGAATAACGCCAAGTTGTGATCGCTCAGGCCACGGCTGGTCAGTGCCAGGATCAGTTGGCCGGCCCTGGCACCATGGGCGAGGGTGCGCTCCAGGGACTGGCCCATATAGCGCTCGATTTCGGCATCGGTCCACATCCGGCTGGCGTGGCAATAGTGCACGATCCGGTCGCGGGGCTCCAGCCGGGTGTACTGGCGGTGCCGGTGGTCAGGCCGTCGAGGTTGGTCACCATGGCGTACATCATTTGGGTGAAATGGGGCATGGGTTCGCGGCTGAGGGGCTGGCTCCAGCCGCCGAGTTCGAAAGTGGGTCGGGTCATGCCGGTTCTCCTGGGCGTGCCGTCGAAGGTGACGGCACTTCAGGAGTGAGTAAACGAAGGCGCGAAGCTGCTGTGGAGGTGATTATCTATTGCGCCAGCCAGGCCGTCGCGTGTCAGCTCAGGAGCCGGATCGGCTGCCCGGCGGCCCAGGCCTGGATGTCCTCGATCATCTGGCTGTAGAACAGCCGGTAGTTGTTCTGGCTGACATAGCCGACATGGGGGGTGGCCAGGACATTGTCCAGCGTGCGGAACGGATGGTCGGCGGGCAACGGTTCCTGTTCGAAGACGTCCAGGGCGGCACCGGCCAGCCGGCCTTGCTCAAGCGCCACGATCAGCGCCTGTTCGTCGACGATCGGCCCGCGCGCGGTGTTGATCAGGTAGGCCGACGGCTTCATCCAGCCCAGGGCCTGGGCGTCGACAAGGCCGCGGGAACGCTCGCTGAGCACCAGGTGCACGGAGAGCAGGTCGGCCTGCTTGAACAGCTCGACTTTACTGACGTACTCCACGCCGGATTCGGCGGCGCGTTCGGCCGTGAGGTTCTCACTCCAGGCGATGACCCGCATGCCGAATGCCTTGCCGTAGCCGGCGATGCGCTGGCCGATGCTGCCCAGGCCGAGAATGCCCAGGGTCTTGCCGTACAGGTCGCCGCCCAGGCCCTGCTGCCAGTGCCCGGCGCGCAGTGAGTTGGCCTCCTTGAGCAGGTTGCGGTTGGCGGCCATGATCAGCGCCCAGGTCAGCTCCGGCGCGGCCTGCTTGTAGCTGTCGGTGCCGCAGACCTGGATGCCCAGGGCGTTGGCGGCCTTGATATCGAGGGCGGCGTTGCGCATGCCAGCGGTCACCAGCAGCTTCAGGCGCGGCAGTTGGCGCAGCAGGGCCTCGTTGAACGGGCTGCGCTCACGCATCACGCAGATCACCTCGAAGCTGCCCAGACGCTCGGCCATGGTCGCGGTATCGGCCGGGTAGTCGTGGAGAAAACTGACCTGGCCCACGGCGCCCAAGACACTCCAGTCCACCGCAGCGGCGGCCACGCCTTGCCAGTCATCGATTACCGCGATCTGCAGGGTCATTCACTCTTTCCTCATTATTGTTTGCGGGCCAGCCAGCCGAGCAGGGCCTTGTGGAAACGGGTCGGTTCTTCCATCTGCGGCGCGTGACCGAGGCCGGGGAACTCCACCAGGGTCGAGCGCGGGATCAGTTTCGCCACCTGTTTGCCGAGCACGTCGTAGTGTCCGAGACGCGCCTTGACCTCGGGCGGTGCGATATCCTTGCCGATGGCCGTGGTGTCGGCGGTGCCGATCAGCAACAGGGTGGGCATCTTCAGGTCCTTGAATTCGTAATAGACCGGTTGGGTGAAGATCATGTCGTAGATCAGCGCCGAGTTCCAGGCGACCGCGACGTGACCGGGGCCTTTGTTCAGGCCGGCGAGCATATCGACCCAGCGGTCGAATTCGGGTTTCCAGCGGCCGGCGTAGTAGGTGCTGCGTTCGTAGTTGCGGATACCCTCGGCGTTGAGTTTCAGCTCGCGCTCGTTCCATTGATCGACGCTGCGGTAGGGCACGCCCAGGGCTTTCCAGTCTTCCAGGCCGATGGGGTTGACCAGCGCCAGGCGTTCGACCTGTTGCGGGTAGAGCAGGGCATAGCGGGTGGCGAGCATACCGCCGGTGGAATGCCCCAGCACCAGGGTTTTCTCGATGCCGAGCTTTTCCAGCAGGGCGTGGGTATTGCTCGCCAGTTGCTGGAAGCTGTATTGGTAGTTGTCCGGTTTGCTGGAGGTGCAGAAACCGATCTGATCCGGGGCGATCACACGGTAGCCGGCGGCGCTCAGGGCCTTGATCGACGAGTCCCAGGTAGCGGCGCAGAAGTTCTTGCCGTGCATCAGCACGATGTTCTGGCCGTTGGCCTTGCCACTGGGCGGGACGTCCATGTAGCCCATCTGCAGGGACTTGCCCTGGGATTGGAAGGTAAAATGCTGAACCGGATAAGGGTATTCGAAGCCTTGCAGTTCCGGGCCATAGGCCGGGCTTTCGGCCGCGCGGGACAGGACAGGCAGGGACGCGGCCAGGAACAGGCCGCCGAGCAGGAGCGCGCGAGCATTCGACATACAGGATCTCCAGAAGAATCGGAGCGATGCTGGTGAGCGGCGATTAACCCTGGATTAAGAGTGTTACACGAGGTCCCTGCGTGGTGTCGGTTGCGCCTACGGCTCTTTCATGGCTATGATCTAATCGTCGTTGCAAATTCAACGACCGGGCTTGGTCGCCCGTCTACCTCAATGCGCACAAGCGCCACCATCCGAATGAAGGCGTTTTTTTTCGCCCTCGGTTTCGTGTCATGGCGGCTGTGCGCAGGACACCCTCGGGTGTGCTGGGAGTCATTGAGGCCCGGTCGACCAACCTGCGTATAGCTGCCACCCCTAATTTGCTTGGTCGCAAATGTGGTAGCTCCTGACCTCAATGGAGTTGTATATGACTTACCAACTGCTTACCCCTACTTGTACCAATCGCCATGTTCTCTTGATCAATACCCGAGCCTCGCTCGTTGATCTGCATGCCTACGGCAGCGAGCGGATGCGTGCTGGCAAGGACATGATCGACAGCCTTTCCTGCATCACCTTGAGTAAGATCGACTATGAAGATTTGACTCACTTCATTCAGGGCGCCGCGCTATTGCTGCGTGATGGTTATGATATATGGACGGTCGTTGAGTCCAAGGCGTTGCAGGCAAATCGCCAGGCTTCTTCTCTGTCGGATATTGTCTAAAATTTTAAAAAGGTGTGGATCTATTTTCTGAAAGCTAAGATAGATCCATCGCTGTTCTGAATCGTGTTTTTGGAGAGATTGACCCCATAGGGTTACTCACCCTGTCACTCCTTCCCCCCTCACCATAACGCCGCTCCCACCAAATTTTGATTTTTGGATCATACACATCCGCTCTGCTATGCCTTCAAAAAAACAGGTTTTTGGTCATCTTGCTATTTTAATTTGCTGAATCGTTCTATCCAGCCGTCTTCAGTTAAAAGCTCGCCAGATAGTCCATCGCTTATTTCATTGATATTTTTATTTGAAACTATTAGCTTGATGTTGTCTTCGTGTTGTTCGATCATGTCGAGAAAGTTGAATATGGTGTTATCAATGCTTTCGATAATTAGCGTTCGAATGACTTTTTTTTGATTTTCGTCGAACTGTTGGATAAGTTTATGAAGCTCTAGAGCCTTCTGTGACTTTAGAGCGCCAATTGTGATTTTTTCGAATTTTTCAATGGAGCGATCTCGAACCGAAGTGATGAGTTGCTTTCCGAAGCTATCGAGATTTTTTTTATCAGACATTCTGTCACCTATTGATACCAGGGGATGTTGGTGGGTGTTTTAGCACCTTGTTGACGCAGGTTCCACAGCGACTGCGCGGCAAGGCTTCTGGCTTGTTGGCTGGTCGCACCTCCTGCCTGAAGGGCATCAACCGCAATTTTGGTATGTGCCGAGAGCGTGTTTGGCTTTCCTCTTAGGTGCAGTTGTTTAAAGGCTTGGCGCTGGTAAGCGGTCATGGCTTGGTGATCTAGCCCTAGTTTGTCCATGTAGTGCTGGCTCAATGAGAAACCCTTTTTAGGATCATATTTCGTATTGTTCTTAAAGCCCGCCTTGGCGTGCACATGATGACCACCAACGTCTTTGTACTCTCCAGTGCCGCATTTTTTCCAACCAAACGGATCAATCCACGTTATTGGATTCGGTGCATAGGTGTACAGGTTGAGGTTCCCCATCAACCCAATCGGATCCGGCGTGGTAAACCGTCCCACCTCCGGATCATAGAACCGGAACGTGTTGTAGTGCAGTCCCGTTTCGCGGTCCAGATACTGGCCCTGGAACCGCAGGTTCTGTTCCTCGATGTAATACGGTTCGCGTATCTCTTCGACCGTATGGCCCCAAACGCGATATCTCGCCTTCCACACTGTGGTGCCATCGGCTTCGGTCAGTTGCTCGGGCAGGCCGTTCAGGTCGTTGTGGTAATAGCGGATCTTCTGCAAGTCGCCGCTGCCATCGACCCGCGCCAGCGGTTCATAACCTTCGTCGGCATAGAGGTAGAGGCTGGACTGAGTGTTCTTGTGCTCCTGCAAGAGCCGCAAGCCATCCCAGGTGAAACGCGTTTCGCCCAGCAAATACCCGCCGTTGTCGTGCTCGGTCTTGGCGATGCGTCGGCCCAACGGGTCATAAGTCATTTTCACGACCGTTTCCCGCTCGCCTTTTTGACTGCGTACCTCGATCAAGCGGTGTTCAGCGTCATAGACAAAACGCTGTAACCCTTGTATGGCACTGCGTTTTTCGATCATTCGGCCGAAGCCGTCGTAGCGGTAGCGCTTGTCCTGATAGGTCAACAGCTTGTTGTGCACCACCCATCCGGCGCCGGCTGGTGGGCCGTCCAGCAGGTTGGCGGCGGCGTCGTATGCAAAGGTTTCGTTCTGGCCCTGCACACTGTCCTGAGTGGCGATGATTCGACCGGTGGCGTCGTAGTGCAAGAGTTGACGTTGTTCGTGGCGAGTGTGTTTATCGCGATCTTCACGGCCAATCAGGTTGTCGCTGGGGTCGTACTCGAAATGCTTTTGCACCGGCGCGGGCAGTGCCGGCGGAAGGTTGGAAGGTCGGCGCAAGCGTGAACGCAGGCGTCCAATACGGTCGTACTCGCTACGCGTGCTGAGTTGGCCCTGAGTCCGCGATACCTCGCGGTGCAGACGGTCGCGCTCGAAATCGCTGATGACCCGGCCGTCCAGATTGATCTGGTGCAGATGGCCGCTGCCGTAATACAGCCGGTTGAGCCAACGCCCATCCGGCAACTGCGTCTGGAGCAGATTGCCCAGCTCATCGTAGTGATGCCGCAGGCTGCCCGCCGCACTCTGTTCCTCACGCAACTGGCCCAGGGCGTCATAGGCGAAGCCAAGCCTTTGTTTGTTACCGTGGTTGTCGGTAAAGGTAATGGTGGTGAGTTGGTCCTGCGGGTCGTAGACGTACTCGGTACGCCCATCATCGGTGACCTTGGCGATCAGCCGACCCATCGCGTCGCGTTGCAACTGATGAACGATGGGACCGACTGTTTCTCCTGGCGTTTGCGCCAGATCATTGCCGAGGGACGCTGGAACATATTCCACATGGGTGGTGTGATCCAGTGCGTCATAACCGTACTGCCGGGCGCTGCCGTCCAGATCCTGCTGCCGGATCAACCGATCATTGGCATCCCAGGCGAAGCGATAACGCTCGCCATTCTCGTTGGTCAGCGCTTGCAAGCGGCCATAAGCGTCATGACGAAACTCGACCTGTCGGCCATGGGCATCGATACGCTGGCGCACCTGTCCGCGACGGTCGTATTGATAGGTGGTGCGGTATCCCGCCGGATCGACATAACCGATGAGTTGACCGCTGCCATCGCGCAGGTACTGTTCGACGCGATCGCCCGGCTGCCGGCTTTGCAGCAATCGCCCCCGCGCATCGTGCTGGTAGGTCGTGTGTTCGCCCAGCGCATCGATAACCGTCTGCAAATAGCCGCGTGGGTCATAGCGGAACTTGGTCGGCTGCCCTGAGCAGTCGGTCCGTTGGATCAGTTGTCCGAGGTCGTTCCACTGCAAGGTTTGGCTTTTGCCCAAGGCATCGATGATTTCCACCGGCTGGCCCATGGCATCGAAGCGGTATTGGGTGACCTGTCCTAGCGGATCGGTTTCGTGGGTGCAGTTGCCGCGGGGGTCGTAGCGGTAGTGCCAGTGGTTGCCGGCTGCATCGGTCTCCACCAGTGGCAAAGCCCAGTGTTCCAGCCACAGGGTCGATTCGCTGCGCCCCAACGGATCGAGGGTATGAGTGAGATTGCCGGCCTCGTCGTAACTGAACCGGTATTGCCCGCCTTGGGGATCGGTGGCGCCGAGCAACTGGCGTTCGTCGTTCCACTCGAATTGCCAGGAGTGGCCGAGATTGTCGGTGTATTCGGTGATCTGGTACTGCGGGTTCCAACGGCGGCTGCTCACACGCTTCAAACCGTCGGTGACACGGGTGATGCCGTTGCTCAGGTCGTAGTCGAATACATACTCGTCGCCGTCATCGGTCCAGTGCCGCACCACTCGCCATTCAAGCCCCTCGACCTGCGCCCACTGGTAAAAGCAGCGCAGTCCGGAGGGCAATTGGTGTTCGGCCATTCGCCGAGCATTATCGTAGGCGAAGCGCCGTTGCACCTGGCCCAGGCCGTCGCGCACTTCGCTCAAGTCGCCGCTGCTGTCGTAGTCGTAGCTGACTAACACTTCGCGCTGTTGATCGGGGTACAAGCGTTCGATCCGACTGACACGCCGGGGCCACTGGGCGCTGTAGATCAGCTCCACCTGCACCTGTTCGAAGGTGTCGCGCAGACGAATCAGTTTTCCCGACTCGTCATAGTCGAGATAGATTCGATTGTCGTTGCGGTCGCCCAACTGGCTCATGCGCAGGGCCGAAGGATCGGCCAGGGTCGGTTCGAAGAGTCGATAAAGGCCGTCGTCGCTTTCAATCAGCAACTGGCCGTTGCCATTGCGTCGTACCACCAAGCCTTCCCCGGCGCTGAACACCGCACCGCCGAGGGGGATCGTGCCCATGTCGATACGCCGGGCCTGTTCGTCGGTGTAGATCAGCCGTTCGCCGCCATCAGGATGTGCCTCAATACACACGCCGATTTCATAGGGCAGGCTCCAACCCGTGCCCAGCAAACTGTCGTGACGCTCATCGCGACTGTTGTAGAACCGTTGCCAGTCGATGGGCAGGAGGCCGGGCAGGACAAAGTCCAGTTCGTCCGTGCCCCCCAGAACCTTGGCCCCCGTTGCGGCGTGTACAGGGTTCGGCGACCCTGCGGTGGCGCGGCTCAAGGCGCCGATAGCCTGGCTGGTGCCCAGGGACACCGCGCCACCCACCACCATGCACGGCAACTGGCTGAAAAACCGGCCTCGCGAGCCACGCAGCAGCAAGAGCGTGGTTACCGCCAATCCCACACCGGGCGTCTTGCCGCTACGAATCTCACGCACCACCACCGGTTCGCCACCAATAATGACGTTGGGCGAAATCAGCCCCTTGATCGCACCGATCCTGGCCTCGCAGGTGCTGCGATCCCCCGTGCGCGCGGCGGGCTGGCCGTTGATAAAGACCTTGCTTGAGCCTTCAGCGATATAGGCCTCGGGCATGGGTGGGTGTTTGTCGCAGGCCACGCCATCCTGGGAACGGGGCAGCGCGCCGGGCACCGGTGTGGCGATGGTGGGTCGCCACAACTGGGCAAAGAAACCCTCAGCGATGTTCAGGTAGCTGGGTTCGGTCGAATCGCCGGCTGGCACCTGACCGATCTTCCCGGCCGCCCGCGCCGCCGGCAGGCCGTTGATAAAGGTGTCGGTCGAACCGCTGCTGATATGGGCCTGGACTGTAGGCGGGAACAGTTGGTTGGACAGGCCCTCGCACAGATTTGCGAGCTTCTGGTCGGTACCGGTTTCGCTCATGCCGACCCCGACAACGGTGCCGACCACCGCGCCCAGCACCACGCAACCCAGGCCACCGGTGGCGACCGTAACGCCCGCCGCGCCGACCACCGCTGCCGTGGCGAGGGCACCGATGGCGACATTCGCCGTCACTTCCAGTACCCCGCCGAGAACGTCGGCCATCATCGGAGTGTGCAGCAAAGCATCGCCCTCGCGGGCGGCCCAGGGGGTGTCGGTCATCAAGCAGTGTTCCATGTCCATTTAAGGCATCAATCGGAACATGCTGCTCGAAGAGTTTTTAGAGAGAAAAGTCGATTTGATTGATCGGATTATTCTTCAAAGTACGCATGAAATTACTTGACTCTCAAGGTTGGCGTATAGAAAACAGCCAGAAAGTAGTCGAGCCAAGCACTGACGATCAGTACATCTGGATCGGCTCAGGCGGTAGAGCGCTTCGGCGTTTCCATCAGGTGTTTGAGGTTGTCCATCGCCCGGGTCGAGAGCTCGACCATACGCGCATGCAAACCGCTCAGATTCAGTTCGGTGATGTATTGCAGGGTACGGGTGAACTGCGTGCCATAACCGTCACGGTGCAGGCTGTAATAAATGCAGCCATCGACCACCGGGGAGGTGAAGGCCATCTTGAACTCAACCGGAGCATCGGCGATGACCACCCGATAGTTCATCTCTATCCGCAAACCCAGCAGGTCGATGATTTCGGTGAAGCGATGATCCTTGGGCAAGGGGCCATGAATGCTGTTATCGGCGCTGACGGAGGTGGGGTGCCATTCGTGCCAGTGATCGGGCTGGGTCACGTAGGCGTAGACCGTCTCTATATCGGCTTCTATATGGATTTCGTTACTGAGCGTCTTGGCATAAGGCTGGAAAGAAGGTTGTCCCATGGCTCTGCTCCGACTGCGTTCCTTGTTAAAGGGCGGAAACAATGATGAGCATAGGTGATACAAAGTATTTCGTGATGTACAAAATCGGTACAAGACCGGCGGTCGTGCCCACTCGGGGCAGGCACGACCGGCAGGGGGTTACTTGACCTTGAAGCGGCCCATCAACGCGCTGACACGGTTGTTGGCGTCCAGCAGGCTGCGGGTATTGTCATCGGTGGCGTGGCCGCTCTGCACCAGTTCTTCGACCATATGACGGATCTGCACCATGCTGCGGTTGATCTCTTCGGTCACCGAACTCTGCTGTTCGGCAGCCGTGGCGATCTGGGTACTGAGGCTGTTGATATGGCTGACGGAGCCGGCCATTTCATCGAGCCCGGCGTTGACCCGTGCCGTGGCGTCGGCCGCGGACTGGCAGCTGGCCTGGGTATTTTCCATGGCCGCTACCGACGAACTGACGCCCTGGGTCAGGCGGGTCAGCATCTCGTTGATTTCCGAGGTGCTGGCCTGGGTCCGGGCGGCAAGGGCGCGAACCTCGTCGGCCACCACCGCGAAGCCGCGACCCTGCTCGCCGGCGCGGGCGGCCTCGATGGCGGCGTTCAGGGCCAGCAGGTTGGTCTGCCCGGCAATGGCGCCGATCACCCCGAGAATCTCGGTGATGCGCTGGGCGTCCTGCTGCATGCTCTCGACCTTGTGGGTGGCGCTGGACACCTCGTCGATCAGCGCGACCACGCTGCTGGAAGCTTCGCCCACCACCACCCGCGAACGGTCGGCGTGTTCGTTGGCGCGCTGGGTGAAGGCCGCGGTTTCGGCGGCGTTCTCGGCCACGGTGTCGGCGGTGGCGCTCATTTCGGTGATGGCGGTGACCGTCTGTTCGGTTTCCGAGGCGTGACGGCTGAGGATCTGGTTGGTATGGGCCGAGGTCTGTTGCAGCTTGTCCAGGCTGGAGGCCATGTCGCCGGTGGCCTGGGTGACTTCGCCGATCATGTTCTGCAGGTAGACGATAAAGCGGTTCACCGAGTGGCCGATGGCCCCCAGCTCATCTTCGGCGCGGATGGTGATGCGCCGGGTCAGGTCGGCATCGCCGGTGGACAGCGCGTCGATATTGGACTTGAGGGCGCGCATCCGGTTGATCAACTGGCGGATGGCATACACCTGCAACAGCACCAGCAGCACGATCATCGGGATCTGCAGCAGGGCCAGGGTATTGAGCACGTCATCGCGCTGGGCAGTGATCAACTGGGTCGGCAGGGCCGTGGCGAGGAACCAGGGGGTGCCTTCGATAGGGCGCATGAAGAAGGTGCTGGCCACGCCGTCGTTGTTGAACTCCACACGCAGGGCCGCGGCGTCGCGGTTTTGCAGGGCGGTCTTGACCTGCGCGGCGAAGGCCGAGCTGCCGGCCAGGTCGCTGACGTTCTTGAGTACCACCGGGCTGTTGATATGGGTGCTGTTGCTGATGATCTTGCCGTCGGCTTCAACGATCAACATTTCACCACCGATGTCTTTTTCCTTGCGCGCCACCAGGTCGTTGAAAAAGCCCAGGGTCACGTCGATGGTCGAGACGCCGTACGGCACGCCGTCGCGCTGGATGGCCATGGCGCAGTTGGTGCGAGGCTCCTGGCTGGCGTCATCCTTGTAGGCTGCCGCCCAGGCGCACTGGCCGCGTGGGGTGGCCATGCCGCCCTTGTACCAGGGCTGCTCGTAATAGTTGGGCGCTTCGGCGCTGTTCCAGAAGGTATTGACCTTCAACTGGCCATTGGCATCGCGGTGCCAGAAGGTGCTGTGCTTGTTCCGCCCCGGCGTGCGCTGGCCGGGCAGGGGCCAGATGCCGCCGCCGAAGACTTTCAGTTCGCCGTACTGATCCACCAGGCCGGGCAGGACCTTGTCGATGGTGTCGCTGTCGAGCAGGGGGATGGTCTGGGTGATGCTGCGCTGCTGGGCCTGGACCTTGTTCAACTCGTTCTTGATCTGCTCGGCCACTTCGGCCACGCGGTTGAGTACGACCTGTTCCTCGGTCTTGCGCAACGTCGGCGCAACCAACTGGCTGATCCCGACCACGGTGAGGACGAACAACAGCAGGACGAACAGGACCAGAAACAGCGTGTAGCGGGCTTGGATCGTACGGAACATAGGCATGGGACCTGTCCTTGCAAAGCGGCTTTTATTATTCGGTCAGCCTGATCTAGTCAGGGCTTCGTCCGGTTATCGGCTTGAGCCAAAGGAGCTTTAGGTACGATCGTGCAAGAAATGCAGGGCGCCAGGATGAAAGGGGGGCTGAATGTGACAGCAAGAAACGGATCGGTTGGAGAGAGCCGCCTCCCTATGCTGAGCTTCCGAAATGGAATTGATGCAAGGTTCAGAAGATGAAACAGCTATCAGGAAAAGTGGCAATTGTAACGGGCGCGAGTTCAGGTATTGGCTACGAGACGGCAAAGTTATTCGCGAAGGAGGGCGCGAAAGTCGTCGTAACGGCGCGCCGTCAAGCCGAGTTGGACTCACTTGTCGCCGAGATTGAAAATGGCGGAGGTCAAGCGATTGCCGTCGCAGGGGACATCAAAGACGAGAAACTGGCCCCGAGATTGGTGGAGATCGCCGTCGGTCGTTTTGGGGGGCTCGACATTGCCTTCAACAACGCCGGTTCGACAGGCGAAAGTGCATCGGTTCCCGATATTTCAACCGAAGCCTGGCATGCCATTCTCGATACAAACCTGACCAGTGCGTTCCTGGGTGCGAAATATCAAATTCCAGCGATGGTAAAGCGAGGCGGCGGTTCAATTATCTTCACCTCGACCTTCGTTGGCCACACCGCTGGCTTCCCGGAGATTGCGCGATCAGCGCTCTACCTCGCCTCTGAAGCATCGAGTTTCACGACGGGATCGAGCCTGATGAGCGATGGTGGAATTTCCATTAATCGGACGTAATCGGCATTTCCTGTTTCCACGGGCGCCTGCCCAGGCCCGGTCACCCCGGTCCAGGCGTCCGTTGACGGTCCCGGGCCAACCCACAATTGCAATACATATTTTAGATGGGCGTCCTGTAACAAAGATTGTATATTTATCGGTACAGTGTTGTTACATAACCACGATCATCCCTTATTCCCTCTTTGACAGGACTCAGCCTATGCCCGCCTTGCGAGGACCGCAGCAGCACGGTGACACCACCCGCGACCGTATGGCCGGAGCTCGGGCATGAGCGGCGGTTCGGTCGTCGCCTGGGCCACGGCGCTCAGCACACGTGTGTTTGAGCGCAAGGCCGCCAGCACGAAGAACGCCAACCTGCAGGAAATCAAGAACAAGCAGGTGCTCAACAACATCCCGAGGGATCCGACTGCCCTCGACACGGCGAAGATGCAGAAGGACAAGCTGCAGTCACAGTTCCAGGGCTTCGACCCGAAATCGGTCACCCCGGATCAGCTGACCAAGTACAGCAATATCCTCAAGGAAAATGGCCTGATCAGCACGACCACCGCCGGCCTGCTGGCCACGGCCGGTACGAAAAGCAAGCCAGGCGAGAAATTCAACGCGCTGGACTATTTCGCCGGCCAGATCAGTACGCTGCAAAGTGGCAGTTCGAGCGACCAGTTCTCCAACCATATGATTCCGGAATACAAGAAGGCGATTAACGTGTTGCTGAACCTGCAGCAGTTCGCCAGTTCCGGCGCCAGCATGTCGATTGATACGAAAGTCTGATCCGTTTACCTGTGAGCAGACAAAGAAATGGGGAGCGTGGCTCCCCATTTCTGTTTGTGTCGGCTGTCAGCCGCCCAGCGACTTGCCATGGAGCACGGGTCTTGGCTTGGACCCGACTGGCTGGGTCAAGCTCTCGTCCAGCGGCTTCTCCCGCCGGTGGGAAGCCGTTACGGCATAGCCGGGTGGGTTAACCTGTTCCGGTACACGCCTTTGCAGACGGGCAGCACGCCTTCTCAGCTTTTTGCAGATATGGGCCTGTAGGACCGGGATCATGAAAAAATACAGGTAGGCCGTCAGCACGAGCGTCAGGTCTACCCAAGATTCGGCTACCGGCTCCTGCAGGGCCCACTCGATCAATCGTTTGGCAGCGAACAGCGCGGCAATGCCGAACAATGCAAGGCCCAATGCGATTTTCTGTGACTTGACGAGATTCGATAGGCTGGGTCTCATTGCTAGCAGCACTCCAAGCTTTTTGGTACCGTTACCTGTGTCTGTGATCATCAGAATTCCTTTCAGTTCCTGTCCTTTCTATTTTATAGCTCAAGTTGACGTGTGTTTTTGGCTGTCGGTCATTTTGCTATATCCTGTAGTACCTTTCTATTGTGTCGGTTATGACGCCGTCATGACAATCTCAATTCGTCCGATTGAACACGATCCATGTGTCTAGGCATCACCTTCCAGCCATTGATGGTCCGTTTTCGCCGCCTATGATGACCGTGACGCCTGTCGGCCTGCCGCCGTGGTCCGACTGCCTCGCGTACCTTCATTTCTGCGAGCGCCACCATGACTCAAGCAAGAACCCTCTACGACAAGCACATCGATTCCCATACGGTGTGTCGCCTCGATGACCAGGGCCATGTCCTGCTGTATATCGACCGTCAGGTCATCAACGAATACACCAGCCCGCAAGCCTTCAGCGGCCTGCGGGAAGCCAGGCGCGGTGTCTGGCGCGCCGGAACCGCGCTGGCCGTGGTCGACCATGTGAACCCCACCGCGCCCAAGCGCGTCGCCGCCATGGCGGACGCCGGTGGGGCGCGGCAGGTGTCCTATCTGGCCGAAAACTGTGCCGACTTCGGCATCGAACTGTTCGATGTGCTCGACAAGCGCCAGGGCATCGAGCATGTGATCGCCCCGGAGCAGGGCTTTATCCTGCCGGGGATGGTGGTCGCCGCTGGTGACAGCCACACCACCACCTATGGCGCCCTCGGCGCGTTTGGCTTCGGTATCGGTACTTCGGAGATCGAGCATCTGCTGGCGTCGCAGACCCTGGTCTACAAGCGGCTGAAGACGATGCGGGTCACGGTCAGCGGTGAACTGGCGCCGGGGCTGACCTCCAAGGATGTGATCATGGCGCTGATCGGCCAGATCGGCGCGTCCGGGGCCACCGGTTATGCCATCGAATTCCGCGGCTCGACCATCGATGCCCTGAGCGTCGAGGCGCGCATGACCATCTGCAATATGGCGGTGGAGGCGGGGGCACGCGGGGCCTTTATGGCGCCGGACGAGAAAGTCTTCGCCTACCTCAAGGACAAGCCCCGGGCGCCCAAGGGCAAGCTCTGGGAGCAGGCCGTGAGCCGTTGGCGGGAGCTGCGCACGGATGCCGGCGCGCGGTTCGACCGTGAAGTCGAGCTGGATGCCTGCGCGCTGGAACCCATGGTCACCTGGGGCACCAGCCCGGACCAGGTCGCGTCCATTGGCACGGGCGTGCCGGACCCGCAAGACATCAGCGATCTGATCCTGCGCCAGGACATGCGCCGCGCCCTGAACTATATGGGACTGGAAGCCGGCATGCCGTTGAACGAGATCGTGATCAGCCATGCCTTCATCGGTTCCTGCACCAACGCGCGAATCGAGGACCTGCGTGACGCAGCCCGTGTGGTTCGCGGTCAGCATGTGGCCAAGCATGTGCGGGCGATGATCGTGCCCGGCTCCACCCAGGTGCGTGATCAGGCCGAGGCAGAAGGCCTGGCAGCAGTGTTTATCGACGCCGGTTTCGAGTGGCGGCAGTCGGGTTGCTCGATGTGCCTGGCGATGAACGACGATGTCCTTGAACCCGGTGACCGCTGCGCCTCCAGTACCAACCGCAATTTTGAAGGACGCCAGGGGGCCGGGGCGCGCACGCATTTGATGAGCCCGGCAATGGTGGCCGCCGCCGCCATCGCCGGACACCTGACCGATATTCGTTACCTGGAACCAAGGCCATGAGCATGCAGCCGTTTTCCCAAGTCACCGGCAAGGCCGCGCCGATGCTGGCGGCCAATATCGACACCGACGTGATCATGCCCAAGCAGTTTCTCAAGGGGATCGATCGCAACGGATTGGACCGTGGGTTGTTCTTCGACCTGCGGTTTTTACCCTCTGGAGAGCTCAATCCCGATTTCGTGCTGAATCAGCCGGCCTGGAAAGGCGCCAGCTTCATGGTGGTGGGGCCGAACTTCGGTTGTGGCTCCAGCCGTGAGCACGCGGTGTGGGGCTTGAAGCAGATGGGGGTCCGGGCGCTGATCGGCAGCAGTTTCGCCGGGATTTTCTACGATAACTGCCAGCGCAACGGGGTGTTGTTGATCACCCTGGACGAGGCGACAGCCCAGCGTCTGGGGCAGGTGGTGAGCCAGCCGCAGAGTGCCGAGATCAGTATTGACCTTGAGTGCCAGCAGATCCGTTTACAGGATGGCAGTGTCATCGAGTTCCAGATCGATACGTTGCGCAAGACGGCGTTGATGTTGGGATTGGATGCCATTGGCAGCACCTTGCAGCGTAGCGAGGCGATCAAGGCGTTCGAGCGCGCGCATTTGCAGGCCAATCCCTGGTTGGCTTGAGTGTCTGACTCTGACATCGGCGACACCGAGCTGCAGGAGCCCTCAAATCGACAGTTGTCGAAAGTGCTCCTGCAGAAACTCCACGCACACCCGCAGTTTGCCCGAGTACGCCAGCCGTGTCGGGTACACCGCCCAGACGTTGGCGCTCTGGGTGTAGTCGTGCAGCACCCGCACCAGTCGACCCTGCGCCAGCAGCGGTTTGACGTCCCACAGCGAGCGCAGCAGGATGCCGCGTCCGTCCAGTGCCCATTGCAGGACAATCTCGCCGCTGTTGGACGATAACGGCCCGCGCACCCGCACGCTGTCCTGGCTGCCATCGCATTCCAGGTTCCAGACGCCGAAGGCGTTATCGCGTTCCTTGAGCACCAGGCAGTCGTGCTGTTCCAGTTCGCTCAGTTGCTGCGGTGTGCCACGCCGTTCCAGGTAGGCCGGCGCTGCGCAGAGTACCCGGCGATTGCTCACCAGGCGTCGGCCGATATGCTGGCCGGGGATATCGTCACCCACGCGGATCTCCAGGTCGAACCCCTCGCTGACGATGTCCACCACGCGGTCGAACAGGTCCAGGCGGATCTCCAGGTCCGGGTAACGCTCGGCCAAAAGCGACAGAGCCGGGGCCACATGATTGCGCCCGAAGCCGAAGCTGCTGCACAGGTGCAGGCGGCCGCTGGGGTTGTCGTGGGCTTCGGACAGTTCGTCGTTGAGTTGCTGGAAGTCTTCGAGAATGCGCACGGCCCAGCGTTGTACCCGTTCGCCGTCCTCGGTCAGGGCGATACGCCGGCTGGTGCGGTGCAGCAGGCGGGTGGCGAGGGTGGTTTCGAGGATCTGGATACGTTTGCTGACGTAGGCGGGCGACAGTCCCAGTTCATCGGCGGCGGCAGCAAAGCCGGCCTTGCGGATAACGGTGAGGAATACGCGCAGGTCTTCGGGCAGGGGCACGGTATCTTTCTTTTGGTTCATGGGGAAAGCAACGAACGCTGGCGGCAGGAGCCGCCAGAATAGCATCGGATGGGGGCTGCCGATTACAGGACCAGCATGGCCACCAGGCCGCTGGCCACGCCCACCAGCATCGTCAGCACGGCCACGGTCACCAGCACCTTGGCGTCGAACTCCTTGCGCAGCATCAGCAACGACGGCAGGCTGATGCTCGGCAGGGTCATCAGCAGCGCCACCGCTGGCGCGGTGCCCAGGCCCAGGGTCATCATGGTCTGCACGATGGGGATTTCAGCCGCCGTCGGAATCACGAACAAGGTCCCGATAACTGCCAGCGGCACCAGCCACAGCAGGCTGTTGCCCATGGCGCCATCCACGTGGGGAAACAGCCAGACCCGCGCCGCGCCGAGCAACAGCACCGCCAGGATATAGATCGGGATGGTGGTCCAGAACAGTTGCCACAGGGTCTTGCCCCAGCGTGCCATGAAGCTGTGTTGGTCCGGACTGCTGGCATCGACCACGGCTTCCACCGCCGCTTCCGGCAGGGTTTCCGGACGAGCCACCCGTTGTGCCGCCAGTGAAACCCCCAGCACCAGCACCAGGCCCGCCACCAGCCGGATCGCGGTGAAGCCCCAGCCCAGCACGAAGCCCATGAACACCAGGGTTGCCGGGTTGAGCACCGGGTTGGCGATCCAGAACGCCAGCGCCGCGCCGACCGAGACATTCTGTCGACGCATCCCGGCGGCCACCGGTGCCGCGCAGCACGAACACATCATGCCGGGCAGGGCGAACAGTCCGCCGCGCAAGGTCGAGGCGAAACCGGCGCGGCCGAACAGGCGCAGCAACCAGTCGCGGGGAATCAGCACTTGTAACAGCGAGCCGAGAATCACCGCCAGCACTGCGGCTTTCCAGATCGCCAGGAAGTACACCTGGGCATAGGCCAGCGCGGCGGCGACCGGCGAGGCCGGGTTGTCGTTGATGATCGAGGCGCCGATGCTGTGGCTGTCGGCGGCGACGAAGGCCTTGGCGTAGTAGGGCGACCATTTGACGTAGTACAGGCCGATGGCGGCGACGGCGAGAAACAGCAGCGGTTTCCACCAGAGCGACCAGCCTCGGGCGGGGGGGGCTTGGGTAAGAGTTTGCATGGGAAGGGTATCCGGTGGATGAAAGGTGATGGGTGAATGATAACCCAGCCGCAGGTCTGCGCCAGCCGCTGGACCCCACGTATGTTGAAGGTTTCGGCCTATCGGGATGTGGGCGATTTCTTATAGCGTGCCGAGCCGGTGGCGTCGCCGACTCACGCGTGCAGGGCGACCTGCTTGAGGGCGCATTTCCCGGGGCCTGGGTGTTCTTTTCCGTGACCGTGTCGAGCAGGTTGTTTCAAGTCATCGGTGGCAGGCGGCGCTTGATCGGCGTCTTCTTGACGATCGCGGTATTGGTTTCGGCATGGTGGTTGAGCCGGTCCAGCAGTGTGTCGAGTTGTTCCATGTCGCGTACATGCAGGCGGGCGATAAAACAATCATCGCCGGTGACCTTGTCGCATTCGGTGAACTGGGGGATGGCCTGGATCTGTCGCTCCACTTCCTGCAACTGGCCGGGCAGGGGGCGAATTCGTACGATGGCCTGCAACAGGTAGCCGAAGGATTTGGGCTCCACATCGACGGTGTAGCCCTTGATCACGCCGCGTTCCTCCAGCCGGCGCAAGCGTTCCGCGACGCTGGGCGAGGACAGCCCGCTGACCTGCGCCAGGGCCTTGAGCGAACGCCGTGAGTCGCTCATCAGGGCGCTGATCAATAAATGGTCGATTTCGTCAGTCATGGCTTCCTCGTTAGGTAAAACGTTAAAGTTGCCTTGATAAAAAAGGCAGGAGCATAGTTTAACCTGTTTCTGGTGCTGGAGAAGCGGGTGGGGCAATCGGCATACTTTTGCCATCCACCCAAGGCGGCTCACAGGAACTTATTCATGAACACATCACTGCATCGCGGCTCGCTGGAGATGATCGCGGCCATGTTGATCTCGGGAACCATCGGCTGGTTCGTGCTGGTATCCGGCCAGCCGGTGCTGGACGTGGTGTTCTGGCGCTGCCTGTTCGGTGCGCTGACCTTGCTGGTGATCTGCGCCGTCATGGGCGTTCTGCGCCCGGGCATCCTGACGCGCACCACCTTTCTGCTGGCGGTGCTCAGCGGCGTGGCAATCGTCGGTAACTGGGTACTGCTGTTCGCCTCCTATTCCCGCGCCTCGATAGCCATCGGCACGGCGGTCTACAACGTCCAGCCGTTTATGTTGGTGGGCCTGGCGGCGTTGTTTCTCGGCGAGAAGATCAGCGCGCAGAAATTGTTCTGGCTAGGCTTGGCGTTTGTCGGGATGCTGGCGATTGTCAGTGCCCACGGACAATCGGGAGGGAGTGGTGGCGAGTATCTGCTGGGTATCGGCCTGGCATTGGCGGCGGCGTTGTTGTATGCCATCGCGGCGCTGATCATCAAGCGATTGACGGGGACGCCGCCGCACCTGATCGCCCTGGTCCAGGTCTGCACCGGGGTGCTGTTGTTGGCACCCTGGGCGCATATTTGCGGGTTTCCCCAGCAGCCGAGCGCGTGGAGCAGCTTGCTGACCCTGGGGATGGTGCATACCGGCTTGATGTATGTGTTGCTGTATGGCGCCATCCAGAAATTGCCGACGGCCATGACCGGGGCTCTGTCCTTTATCTATCCGATTGCGGCGATCTTCGTCGACTGGTTCGCCTTCGGTCATCAGTTGGTGCTGGTGCAGTGGGTCGGGGTGATTGCCATTCTGCTGGCGGCGGCGGGGATGCAACAGGGCTGGACGCTGGGCTTCAAACGGGTGCTTGTGCGCTGAGGGGCAGGACTCATCAGAGCCACGTTCAATACCGCACGGTAGGTAGCCGGCTTGCCGGCGATGGCGCCGGCAAGGCCGCCAGAAGCTTCGCGGGCAAGCTCCGCT
>NZ_JALLIX010000018.1 GCF_023242365.1 Pseudomonas sp. MWU13-2100 | reverse complement strand
ACCGGGCGGCCCAAAGGGTGTCGCTCATTAACACGCGTTCCATGCGAGTAGGGGCGCGCATCGAAACATGGAGAAGGATCAGGTTTCAAGGGGAAAACCTGACTAAAAATGTAGGAGCAATCTCCATAAGTCGCTGAAAGTACCGATCTGAAAATACGACAACATCTGAACGTGGCGTGACCGTGAAGTTTCTGGCGATCTTCAGAGCCTCTTCGCGAGCAAGCTCGGCTCCCACAGGGGTCGGGGTCGACCTGGAGTGATCAGTATGGAAGTCAACCTGATCGCCACACAGCCTCTACAACCTACGCTATATGTATTGAAGTTGTAACAACGCGAACCGGACAATCCCGGCGTAGTCTGATGCCTGCACGCGGGACTGCCCGACACCAGCCGCGCACCAAACCTCAAGGAGCTCTATATGCACTTCACTCGCCGCGCCGCCCTGCTCGCCCTCAGCCTCGGTACCCTGACCAGCCTGCCGGCCCTGGCCGCCGACGAGCCGCGTTACAACCAGATTTCCCTGCGCGCCGAAGCCAGCCAGGAAGTGGCCCGCGACCTGATGATCGTGACCCTCTACACCGAGGCGCAGAACAGCGATCCGGCCAAGCTCGCCGCCGATATCACCACCACCATGAACAAGGCGCTGGGCCAGGCCAAGGCGGTCAAGGAGATCAACCTGCGCCAGGGCAGTCGCAACAGCTACCCGATCTACGACAACAAGACCCAGAAGATCACCGGCTGGCGTGAGCGCGCCGAGCTGCGCCTGGAAAGCGCCGACTTTGCCGCGCTGTCCAAGCTGACCGGCGAACTGATGCAGGACCTGAAAATGGAAAGCATGGACTTCGCCATCTCCTCCGCCACCCGCAAGACCAGCGAGGATGCCCTGCTCAAGGAGGCCGTCGCGGCGTTCAAGGCCCGCGCCCAACTGGCCACCGAGGCCCTGGGCGGCAAGGGCTACAAGATCGTCAACCTGAACCTCAACAGCAGCGGTTATCCACAGCCGTTCCCACGTGGCGTGATGATGAAAGCCGCGGCCATGGAGGCCGCGCCGACGCCGGACGTGGAAGCCGGCAAGGCACAGGTCAACATGAATGCCGATGGGGTGATCGAGGTCCTGCCGCAACCATAAGCGTGCAGGCTGAACGCGTGCCTCTGCAGGAGCCCGGCTTGCCGGCGATGACGGCCGATCAGGCGATGCAAGGCTTACCGGCCTCATCGCCGGCAAGCCGGACTCCTACAGGATTTGTGGCGTTTTCCAGAGCGAAGTTTCTCAGTCGTCTGCATTAACGGTGGGCACCAAGGCCTCGATAGGGCGTGCTAGAGTCGGAACCCTCCCCGCTCTATTACGCACCTTCGAGGCTTTTCAATGGAAAAAATCGCCTTCAAACCGCTGCTGCTGGCCGCCACTTTGCTGGCCTGCACGCCCCTGGCCCAGGCCGCCTCGACCCTGGTCTATTGCTCCGAAGCCAGCCCCGCCGGCTTCGACCCGAGCCAGTACACCAGCGGTACCGACTTCGACGCCTCGGCGGAAACCGTGTTCAACCGCCTGGCCCAGTTCAAACGCGGCGGTACCGAGGTCGAACCCGGCCTGGCCACGAGTTGGGACGTTGCCCCCGACGGCCTGAGCTATACCTTCCACCTGCGCCCCGGCGTTAAGTTCCATACCACCGACGACTTCAAGCCGAGCCGCGACTTCAACGCCGAAGACGTGCTCTTCACCTTCCAGCGCCTGCTCGACGCCAATCATCCGTTCCGCAAGGCCTACCCTTCGGAATCGCCGTATTTCAGCGATATGGAGCTCAACACCACGATCAAGAACGTCGAAAAACTCGACGAGCAGACCGTACGCTTCACCTTGAACCATATCGACGCCGCCTTTGTGCAGAACCTGGCCATGAGCTTCGCCTCGATCCAGTCCGCCGAATACGCCGCGCAACTGCTCAAGGAAGGCCGCGCCGCCGACATCAACCAGAAGCCGGTGGGCACCGGCCCGTTCGTGTTCAAGCGTTACCAGAAGGACTCGCAGATCCGCTACGTGGCCAACAAGGACTACTGGAAACCCGAAGACGTCAAACTCGACAACCTGATCTTCGCCATCACCCCGGATGCCGCCGCCCGCCTGCAGAAGCTCAAGGCCGGGGAATGCCAGGTCAGCGGTTACCCGCGCCCGGCCGATATCGAGATCATGAAGCAGGACAAGAACCTGCTGGTGCTGCAGCAGCCGGGCTTCAACCTGGGCTTCCTCGCCTACAACGTCACCCACAAGCCCCTGGACCAGCTCAAGGTCCGCCAGGCCCTGGATATGGCCATCGACAAGCCGGCGATCATCAAGGCGGTCTACCAGAGCGCCGGCCAACTGGCGCAGAACGCCCTGCCGCCGGGCCAGTGGTCCTATGACCCGACTATCAAGGACGCGCCCTACGACCCGACCAAGGCCCGCGCACTGCTCAAGGAAGCCGGCGTGGCCGAAGGCACCAGCATCGACCTCTGGGCGATGACCGTGCAACGGGCCTCCAACCCCAATGCGCGGATGTCGGCGCAGATGATCCAGGCTGACTGGGCCAAGGTCGGGATCAAGGCCAATATCGTCAGCTACGAGTGGGGCGAGTACATCAAGCGCGCCAAGAACGGCGAGCATGACGTCATGATCTATGGCTGGACCGGCGACAACGGCGACCCGGACAACTGGCTCGGCGTGCTCTACAGCTGCGCCGCGGTCAAGGGCAGCAACTACGCGAAATGGTGCGACCCGGCCTATGATCAACTGATCCAGAAAGCCAAGCTCAGCAGCAACCATGACGAGCGGGTCAAGCTCTACCAACAGGCGCAGAAAGTCCTCAAGGAACAGGTGCCGATCACCCCGATCGCCAACTCGACGGTGTTCCAGCCGATGCGCAAGGAAGTACACGACTTCAAGATCAGCCCGTTCGGCCTGACCCCCTTCTATGGTGTCAGCCTGGGCCAGTGATCCAACGCCCCAACCGGGTGCGCCAGGCGCCCCGGTTGCCCGCTTGAAGTGCGTCCCGCGCACCTGAAAATCCCCTCGAAACCTGTCAAATGCGTCAGAATTTACACATATGCGACATTCGTGTACGTTCGTGCCACTCTTTGAGGCTTCGCACGTCTCTGCATCTTGCATTGGGTATGGGGCCTGCATAAGTATCCGCAGGTCGACTCACGAGGTCGTCCTCAAAACCAAAAATGACAACAAATCATGAGGCCACCATGCTTAAAAAAGCAGTCATTCCGTTTTTAGTCGGCGCAGGCCTCTTGGCCAGCGCACCGTTCGCCGTCGCCGCGACTAACCTGGTGTTCTGCTCCGAAGGGAGCCCGGCCGGTTTCGATCCAGGCCTGTACACCGCCGGAACCGACTTCGACGCCTCCGCGGAAACCGTTTTCAACCGTCTGAGCCAGTTCGAACGTGGCGGCACCGCCGTGATTCCTGGCCTGGCAACCAGCTGGGACGTGACCCCGGACGGCCTGACCTACACCTTCCACCTGCGTGAAGGCGTCAAGTTCCACACCACCGATTACTTCAAGCCGACGCGTAACTTCAACGCCGACGACGTGCTGTTCACCTTCAACCGCATGCTCGACAAGGACATGCCGTTCCGCAAGGCCTACCCGACCGAATTCCCGTACTTCACTGACATGGGCATGGACGGCAATATCACCAAGGTGGAGAAACTCGACGACAAGACCGTCAAGTTCACCCTGAAGACCGTGGACGCCGCGTTTATCCAGGACTTGGCCATGAGCTTCGCCTCGATCCAGTCCGCCGAGTACGCCGACAAGCTGCTCAAGGAAGGCAAGGCCAGCGACATCAACCAGAAGCCGATCGGCACCGGTCCGTTCGTGTTCAAGAGCTACCAGAAAGACTCCAACATTCGCTACACCGGGAACAAGGACTACTGGAAGCCTGAGGACGTCAAGGTCGACAACCTGATCTTCGCCATCACCACCGACCCGTCGGTGCGCGCGCAGAAGCTCAAGAAAGGCGAGTGCCAGATCACCGCCTACCCACGTCCGGCCGACATTGCCCCGCTCAAGGCCGACAGCAAACTGAAGATGCCTGAACAGGCCGGCTTCAACCTGGGTTACATCGCCTACAACGTGATGCCGGTCCTCAAGGACCAGACCGCCGCCAACCCACTGGCCGACCTGCGCGTGCGTCAAGCGCTGGACATGTCGGTGAACAAGAAGCAGATCATCGAATCGGTTTACCAGGGTGCCGGCCAATTGGCCGTCAATGCCATGCCGCCGACCCAATGGTCCTATGACACCACCATCAAGGACGCCAAATACGATCCGGAAAAGGCCAAGGAACTGCTCAAGGAAGCCGGCGTCAAGCCAGGCACCGAGATCACCCTGTGGGCCATGCCGGTGCAGCGCCCGTACAACCCCAACGCCAAGCTGATGGCTGAAATGCTCCAGTCCGACTGGAAGAACATCGGCCTCAACGTCAAGATCGTCAGCTACGAGTGGGGCGAATACCTCAAGCGTGCCAAGGGTGGCGAGCAGCAAGCCATGCTGATTGGCTGGAGCGGCGACAATGGGGACCCCGACAACTGGCTGGGCGTGCTGTTCGGCTGTGATGCGGTCAACGGCAACAACTTCTCGAAGTTCTGCTACAAACCCTTCGAGGATCTGATCAAGGAAGCCAAGTCCACGCCGGACCAGGCCAAACGCACCGAGCTGTACAAGCAGGCGCAGCACATCCTCAAAGACCAAGTCCCCTACACACCTATCGCGCACTCGACGGTGTACCAACCCATGAGCGCCAAAGTGCAGGACTTCAAGATCAGCCCGTTTGGCTTGAACTCCTTCTACGGCGTCAGCGTCAGCAAGTGAGGTTGCGCGAAGACGGCGTCCTAGGACGTTGTCTTCGCCTCCCCGCCAGAATTGCAGGAATTGTCCGGAGTCCGTCGGCGGTAACACGCAAACGGATGTCCGCTGCACAGAGCTTTCCTACAGCTCTCTAAGGCTCTACGCATTTACCGCATCGACTTGGCCTCGTAACGTCAAGACTTCGCTGATATGCGTTCACGAGCGGCATTGCTGCATTCACTGACTTGATCGGTGATCGTTCCCGTGTTCCCAACACGGCCATTGTTCGCCGATGACAATAACAAAAGGATTGGGACCGTCATGCGCCAGACCTTCACTTTATCCGCTTTGGTGGGAGCCGCCCTGTGGGCGGGAGCCCCTTTTGCCCAGGCTGCCGGCAGCCTGGTGTTCTGCTCCGAGGGCAGCCCGGCCGGGTTCGACACCGCGCAGTACACCACCGCTACCGACAACGATGCCGCCGAGCCGCTCTACAACCGGCTGGTGGAATTCGTCAAGGGCGAGACCAGCGTCGCACCGGCGCTGGCCGAAAGCTGGGATATTTCAGCGGATGGCCTGGTGTATACCTTCCACCTGCGCCGTGGCGTCAAGTTCCACACCACCGCCTATTTCACACCGTCCCGTGATTTCAACGCCGACGACGTGGTATTCACCTTCAACCGCATGCTCGATCCCGCGCAGCCGTTTCGCAAGGCCTACCCCACCGAGTTTCCGTACTTCAACGGGATGAGCCTGAACAAGAACATCGCCAAGGTCGAAAAGACCGGGCCGCTGACCGTGGTCATGACCCTCAATTCGGTCGATGCCGCATTCATCCAGAACATCGCCATGAGCTTCGCCGCGATTCTCTCCGCCGAATACGCCGACCAGTTGCTCGCGGCCGGCAAACCCAGCGAGATCAACCAGAAGCCCATCGGCACCGGGCCGTACGTGTTCCAGCGCTATCAGAAAGACGCGCAGATCCGCTACGTGGCCAACAAACAGTACTGGGACCCGGACAAGGTCCAGCTCGACCAGCTGATTTTCGCCATCAACACCGATGCCTCGGTGCGGGTGCAGAAACTCAAGCGCGGTGAGTGCCAGATCACCCTGCACCCGCGCCCCGCCGATGTCGAGGCACTGAAGAAAGACCCCAAGCTGCGGGTCATCCAGAAGCCCGGCTTCAACCTCGGCTATATCGCCTACAACGTGCAGCACAAACCCTTCGACCAGCTCCAGGTCCGCCAGGCGCTGGACATGGCGGTGAACAAACCGAGCATTCTCAATGCGGTCTACCAGGGCGCCGGACAACTGGCGGTCAACGCCATGCCGCCGAGCCAGTGGTCCTACGACGAGAGCATCAAGGACGCGCCCTACAATCCGGAAAAAGCCCGGCAACTGCTCAAGGCCGCCGGCGTCAAGGAAGGCACCGAGATCACCCTCTGGGCCATGCCCGTGCAGCGCCCGTATAACCCCAATGCCAAGCTGATGGCCGAAATGCTCCAGGCCGACTGGGCGAAAATCGGCCTGAAGGTAAAAATCGTCAGCTATGAATGGGGCGAGTACGTCAAGCGCACCAAGAATGGCGAGCACGATATCAGCCTGATCGGCTGGACCGGCGACAACGGTGACCCGGACAACTGGCTCGGCACCCTCTACGGCTGCGACGCGATTGGCGGCAACAACTACTCCATGTGGTGCAACCCGCAATACGACAAGCTGATCAAGCAAGCCAAGCTCGTCACCGATCACGAGCAACGCGTGGCCCTCTACCAACAGGCCCAGCAGTTGCTCAAGCAACAGGTGCCGATTACCCCTATCGCCCACTCGACGGTCAACCAGCCGTTAAGCACCAAAGTCGAAGGTTTCAAGGTCAGTCCCTTCGGTCGCAACGTGTTCTCGGGCGTCAGTATCGAACAATAAAACCGTGACCCGTGCCGTGGGGGCGAATTTCGCCCTTATGCAAACTTGTAGCCGAAATTCGGCAAAATCCTGTCAAGCAAACGATTGCGCAAGCAAATTGAGTGTCCACCAAAAAAGCCGGATCAGCCAAGAAGGCCGGTATTAAAAAAAGAAAATTAAGGAGCTTTACCTTGAAACTCTCTCAAAAAGCATTGTTAGCCTTAGCCATCAGTAGCACCACCGTGATGGCCCACGCTGAAACCCAGAGTCAGGATTTCGTACCGACGAGCCTGAGTTCGACCAATGCCCAGGAACAGACCAAGGGCTTTTTCGAAGAACAGAGCGTGAGCGGTCTGACCCGCAACTGGTACGCCAACGAGCAACTCAAGCGTGGTGGCAAATTCCACTACAACGACAATGGCGTATTGACCCCTACCGACCGTCGCATCAACTGGTTGCAAGGCACCATCGTCAAGTACAACTCCGGCTTCAGCGAGGGTACTGTCGGGGTCAGCACCGAAGTGGCGATGTACAACGTCGTCGCCCTGGAGCGCGATACCGAACGCCTGGCTTCGGCCAATGGCGGCGCACCGATTCCAACTGTCGGCGGTCTGGGCAACAACCGTACCCTGACCAAAAACGGCGGCGACGCGCAGGGCCAGTGGAGCAAACTCGGCCTGGCCAACGTCAAGTTCCGCGTGTCGAACACCACCCTGACCGCTGGCCGGCAGAGTTACAGCACACCGATCGTCGATGTGATGCCCAACCGTGTGCTGCCCTCGAGCTTCGAGGGCGTGAGCATCCATAGCGAAGAGTTCAACAACCTGTCGTTCGATGCCGCCACCTTTGATCGGGTGTCGCCAAGGACCGAAGAGAGCCTGTCGAAATTCCGCTCCGAATACACCAACATCGATGTCGAGACCGATCACGTCAACATGGCGGGCCTCAACTATCAGCCGTTCAAGAGCCTGAAAACCAGCCTGTACGCGTCCAACGTCGAAGACTTCTGGAACCAGTACTACTTCGGCGCCACCCATGAACTGGGCGACAGTTCGGTGCTGGGCCTGACCACCGGCCTGAACTACTACAAGACCCTCGACACCGGCAAAAAGAAGATGGGTGAAATCGACAACGACGCCTACTCGCTGTCGCTCGGTCTGACCCACCAGGCCCACAGCCTGACCTTCTCCTACCAGGAAATCGACGGTAACGAGTACTTCGACTACCTGCACGAAACCAACGGTATCTACCTGGCCAACTCCCTGCTGTCGGACTTCAACGGCCCGAACGAGAAATCCTTCCAGATCGCCTACGGCCTGAACATGGCCGAGTACGGCGTTCCGGGGCTGAAGTTCAATATCTACCAGGCCCGCGGCTGGGGCATCGACGGTACTCACTACACCGGCACCGCTTACGATGTGAAGAACATGCATGACGAGAAGCATTACGAATACGGCATCGGCGCGTCCTATGCCCTCCAGAGCGGTCCGCTCAAGGCTGCGACCGTCCGAGCCAGCTACACCGCCCACCGTGCAACGGCCAACCAGGGTGACGGCAGCATCACCGAGTTCCGCCTGGTCACCACCATTCCATTCAACATTCTCTAACCACACCTGACGGCCCTGGGACCGATTCGACGAGTCGGTCCCAGCACCTAATCTGACTCAATCGATCAAGGAAGGTTTACATGAAGAAGCTTCCCCTGCGTGCCGCCATCGCTGCCGCCGTGTTCAGCGTGGCTATCGGTGTTTCGGCCAAACCCCTGGTGGTCTGCACCGAAGCCAGCCCGGAAGGCTTCGATCCGGTGCTCTACACCACCGCCGTCACCGCCGACGCCGCCGCCGAAACGATGTTCAACCGTCTGGTGGACTTCAAGCCCGGCACCACCGAGATCCAGCCGGCCCTGGCCGAAAGCTGGGAGATCAGCCCCGACGGCCTGCAATACACCTTTCACTTGAGAAAGGGCGTCAAGTTCCACACCACCGACTACTTCAAGCCGACCCGCGAGCTGAACGCCGACGACGTGGTCTGGAGCTTCCAGCGGCAACTGGACCCCAACCATCCCTGGCATAAAGCCTCCACCGTGGGCTTCCCGTATTTCGAGAGCATGGACTTCCAGAACCTGCTCAAAAGCGTCGAGAAAGTCGACGACCTGACCGTGCGCTTCACCCTCAACCATCCTGAAGCACCGTTCCTGCCCGACCTGGGCATGGCCTTCACCTCGATCCACTCCGCCGAATACGCCAACCAGTTGCTCAAGGCCGGCAAACTCGACGAGCTCAACAGCAAGCCGGTCGGCACCGGCCCGTTCATCTTCCAGCGCTATGCCAAGGACGCCCAGGTGCGCTTCAAGGCCAACCCGGAGTATTTCCGTGGCAAGCCACCGGCGGACACCCTGATCCTGGCCATCACCGTCGACAACAACACCCGCCTGCAGAAGCTCAAGGCCAACGAGTGCCAGGTCGCCCTGTACCCAAAACCCGATGATGTGCCGAATATCAAGGCCGATCCGAACCTGAAGATCGACGAAATGGCGACCATGTCCACCGGCTATGTCGCGATCAACACCGAACACAAGTACCTGAGCGATGTGCGGGTACGCCAGGCCATCGAGCTGGCCCTGGACAAGCAGAACTACGTCGACACCCTGTATGGCAAGGGCAATGCCATCCCGGCGGTCAATCCCTACCCGTCCACCTTGCTCGGCTACAACAGCCAGCTGAAGAACCCGGCCCAGAACCTGGACAAGGCTCGCGCCCTGCTCAAGGCCGCCGGCGTTCCCGACGGCACGGTGCTCACCCTCTATACTCGCAACGGTGGTGGCCCGACCAATCCGAACCCGCAACTCGGCGCGCAACTGATGCAGGCCGACCTGGCCAAGATCGGTATCAAGCTCGATATCCGCGTCATGGAATGGGCCGAAATGCTCAAACGGGCGAAAAACGGCGAGCACGACATGGTCTCCGCCGGCTGGAGCGGCGACAACGGCGACCCGGATAATTTCCTTAGCCCGCTATTGAGTTGCGAAGCGGCGAAAAACGGCGAAAACTACAGCCGCTGGTGCAATCCTCAGTTCCAGGCGCTGATCGACCAGGCTCGCGCCAAGACTGAGCCCGCCCAACGTGCCGCACTCTATGAACAGGCCCTGGCCATCCTGCACGAGCAGGTACTGTGGGTGAACGCTGCCCATCCGAAGATGTTTACCGCTATGCGCAAGAACGTAGAGGGCTACCACATGAGCCCGCTATCCCTGAATAACTTCGCCACCACCCAGGTGAAGTAGAACAACAAACGCTCGTCGGTACCCGACCCCGGGTACTGATGAGCACGCCTAACCGGCTGATGAGGTACACCACACGATGTTTAGTTTTATTGCCCGCCGACTGGGGTTGCTGATCCCCACGTTCTTCGGCATCACGTTGCTGACTTTCGCGTTGATTCGCATGATCCCGGGCGATCCCGTGGAAGTCATGATGGGCGAGCGCCGGGTCGACCCGGAAATGCACGCCCAGGCGATGGAACGCCTCGGTCTTAACAAGCCGCTTTATGCCCAGTACATCGACTACGTCGGCAAGCTCGCCCACGGCGACCTCGGCGAGTCCCTGCGTACCCGCACCAGCGTGTGGACCGAGTTCACCACGCTGTTCCCGGCCACCCTGGAGTTGTCCATGGCCGCCCTGCTGTTCGCCGGCGTCCTCGGATTGCTCGCCGGGGTGATCGCCGCCCTCAAGCGAGGGTCCCTGTTCGACCATGGGGTGATGGGAATCTCCCTGGCCGGCTATTCGATGCCGATCTTCTGGTGGGGCCTGATCCTCATCATGTTCTTCTCCGTGAGCCTGGGCTGGACCCCGGTGTCCGGACGCATCGACCTGCTCTACGACATCGAGCCGAGAACCGGCTTCATGCTGATCGACACCCTGCTCAGCGACCAGCCCGACGCGTTCTGGGATGCGCTGCACCACCTGATCCTGCCGGCCATCGTGCTGGGCACCATCCCGTTGGCGGTGATCGCCCGGATGACCCGTTCCTCGATGCTCGAAGTGCTGCGTGAAGACTACATCCGTACCGCCCGGGCCAAGGGTCTGTCGCCGGCGCGCGTGGTATTCGTCCACGGTCTGCGCAACGCGCTGATCCCGGTACTGACCGTGGTCGGCCTGCAAGTCGGCACCCTGCTGGCCGGCGCCGTACTGACCGAAACCATCTTCTCCTGGCCCGGGATCGGCAAATGGCTGATTGAAGCCATCGGCGCCCGGGACTATCCCGTCGTGCAAAACGGCATCCTGTTAATCGCCTGCCTGGTGATTGTGGTCAATTTCGTCGTGGACATCCTCTACGGCCTTGTCAATCCACGCATCCGTCACCAGCGCTGAGATCAAGATCATGAGTACTACTATCGCTTCGACCACCGTCGATCAAAGCCTGCTCTACCCCTCTCCGTACAAGGAATTCTGGCAACACTTCGCCAAGAACAAAGGCGCCGTCGCCGGCCTGCTGTTCATGTCGCTGGTGGTGTTCTGCGCGATCTTCGCGCCCTGGGTCGCCCCGCACGACCCGAGCGAACAGTTCCGCGAAGCCCTGCTGACCCCACCGTCGTGGCTTGCCGGCGGTCAGATCCAATACCTGCTGGGCACCGACGAACTGGGCCGCGACCTGCTTTCGCGGCTGATCCACGGTTCGCGCCTGTCGCTGCTGATCGGCCTGTCCTCGGTGGTGATGTCGCTGATCCCGGGCATCTTCATGGGCCTGCTGGCCGGCTTCTTCCCGCGCATCCTCGGCCCGACCATCATGCGCCTGATGGACATCATGCTGGCCCTGCCCTCGCTGCTGCTGGCCGTGGCGATTGTCGCCATCCTCGGCCCGGGCCTGATCAACACCGTGATCGCCATCGCCATCGTCTCGTTGCCGTCCTATGTACGCCTGACCCGCGCCGCGGTGATGGGCGAGCTGAACCGTGACTACGTCACCGCCGCACGTCTGGCCGGTGCCAGCCTGCCGCGCCTGATGTTCATCACCGTGCTGCCCAACTGCATGGCGCCGCTGATCGTCCAGGCCACCCTGAGTTTCTCCTCGGCGATCCTCGATGCCGCCGCCCTCGGTTTCCTCGGCCTTGGCGTACAACCGCCGACCCCGGAGTGGGGCACCATGCTGGCCTCGGCCCGCGACTATATCGAGCGCGCCTGGTGGGTCGTCAGCCTGCCCGGCCTGACCATTTTGCTCAGCGTGCTGGCAATCAACCTGATGGGCGACGGCCTGCGCGATGCGCTGGACCCGAAACTCAAGAACGCCGCCTGAGGAGATTCCCATGTCACTGCTAGAAATCAAGAATCTCAACGTTCGCTTCGGCGACACAACCGCTGTGCCGGTGGTCGACGGCCTCGACATCAGCGTGGACAAGGGCGAAGTCCTGGCCATTGTTGGCGAGTCGGGTTCGGGTAAATCCGTGACCATGATGGCGCTGATGGGCCTGATCGAGCACCCTGGCATTGTCACCGCCGACGCCTTGCGCTTCGACGGCAAGGACATGCTCAAGCTCAGCGCCCGCCAGCGCCGGCAAGTGGTCGGCAAGGACCTGGCAATGGTTTTCCAGGACCCGATGACCGCGCTGAACCCCAGCTACACCGTGGGTTTCCAGATCGAGGAAGTACTCCGTCTGCACCTGAAGATGTCCGGCAAGGCGGCACGCAAACGTGCCATCGAACTGCTGGAAAAAGTCGAGATCCCCGGCGCCGCCAGCCGCATGGACGCCTACCCGCACCAACTGTCCGGCGGCATGAGCCAGCGCGTCGCGATCGCCATGGCGATTGCCGGCGAACCCAAGTTGCTGATCGCCGACGAACCGACCACCGCCCTGGACGTGACCATCCAGGCGCAGATCATGGACCTGCTGCTCAGCCTGCAACAAGAGCAGAACATGGGCCTGGTGCTGATCACCCACGACCTCGCGGTCGTTGCCGAAACCGCCCAGCGGGTCTGCGTGATGTACGCCGGCCAAGCCGTGGAAGTCGGCATGGTGCCGGGCTTGTTCGATGTACCGGCGCATCCGTACAGCGAAGCCCTGCTCAAGGCGATTCCGGAGCACAGCCTGGGGGCCGAGCGCCTGTCGACCCTGCCGGGCATCGTCCCCGGGCGTTATGACCGGCCGGTGGGTTGCCTGCTGTCGCCGCGCTGCCCCTATGTGCAGGAAAGCTGTCGGCAGCAGCGTCCGAGCCTGGACCCGAAAGCCAACAGCCTTGCCCGATGCTTCTTCCCGCTGAACCAGGAGGTGGCGTAATGGCCGTCGTTCTTACCGCCCGCGACCTCACCCGTCACTACGAAGTCTCCCGTGGCCTGTTCAAGGGCCATGCGCTGGTGCGCGCCCTCAATGGCGTGTCGTTCGAACTGGAAGCCGGCAAGACCCTCGCCGTAGTGGGTGAGTCAGGTTGCGGCAAGTCGACCCTGGCCCGGGCCCTGACGCTGATCGAGGAGCCGTCGTCCGGCTCGCTGAAAATCGCCGGCCAGGAAGTCGCCGGCGCCAACAAGGCCCAGCGCAAGCAACTGCGCAAAGACGTGCAGATGGTGTTCCAGAGCCCCTACGCATCGCTCAATCCGCGGCAGAAGATCGGCGACCAGTTGGGCGAACCACTGCTGATCAACACCAAGCTGTCCGCCGCCGAACGCCGCGAGAAAGTCCAGGCGATGATGAAGCAGGTCGGCTTGCGCCCCGAGCACTATCATCGCTACCCGCACATGTTCTCCGGCGGCCAGCGCCAGCGTATCGCCCTGGCGCGGGCAATGATGCTGCAACCGAAAGTGCTGGTGGCGGATGAACCGACCTCGGCGCTGGACGTGTCGATCCAGGCCCAGGTGCTGAACCTGTTCATGGATCTGCAGCAACAGTTCAACACCGCCTACGTGTTCATCTCCCACAACCTGGCGGTGGTCCGTCACGTCGCCGACCAGGTGCTGGTGATGTACCTCGGCCGGCCGGTGGAAATGGGCCCGAAGGAAGACATCTATGCCCGTCCCCTGCACCCGTACACCCAGGCCCTGCTCTCGGCGACACCGGCGATCCACCCGGACCCGTTGAAACCGAAGATCAAGATCGCCGGTGAACTGCCCAACCCGCTCAACCCGCCGTCCGGCTGCGCCTTCCACAAGCGCTGCCCGTATGCCACCGAGCGCTGCAGCACGGAAGAGCCGGCCTTGCGCGAGCTCGATTCGCGGCAGGTGGCCTGCCATTACGCGGAGCAATTCCTCGGCTGACAGGCAACAAAAAAGCGCTCTCCTGAGTAAGCGAGAGCGCTGAAAACGGTAGTAGGGCCTCTTGCGTCAAGCGCGTTAGCCGCTGGGCGCAAGAGGCTTTTTCATTTGTGCGAGTCAGTCATCGCTGTCACCATCATCACCGCTGTCATCGCCCTGATCATCCTGACCGGGATCGGCTTTTTTCTCGGTGTCATCGGCATAAAGCGCCTGCACCGCGGATTTCGAAGGAGAAACCGCCCCATGATCCGATACCGCATTACTGGCCCAGGCACTTGAAGCCCCCACCATCAACAGCACCAGCACCTTGATCAGTAGTACGCCGCGTTGAAGAATTTTCATCGTCGCTCCGTCCCTCTGTGGATAAGTCACCAGCACCTTGCAGCCGACTTCAAGAAGCCGATCACAACCTGTCTGAACCTAAACCCGTTGAACGGACTTTTCCATACTGGCCAGATGAAAACTGTTGGCTGGCGATAGAATTATTCTGAATTACAATTAGTCTCAAAAGCCATAAAAGCCCTTTCGACTGCCCGTCTTGGCGCCTACAAGGGGGGCCCGCGTCAGACCTCGATTTTTTGCAGCGCCCATAAAAAATCCGCAGCCGAGGCCGCGGATTTTTATGGGGGCGGCAAGAACTACCGCGGGAAAAGCCTTAGTGATGTTCGCGGGTTGCGCGGAATTTCACGTCCGGCCAGCGCTCTTCCATCAGCGCCAGGTTGACCCGGGTCGGCGCCAGGTAGGTCAGGTGACCGCCGCCGTCCAATGCGAGGTTTTCCACAGCCTTGACCCGCAGCTCATCAAGCTTCTTCTTGTCGCTGCAATCAATCCAGCGCGCCGACCACACGGTGATCGGCTCATACGAGCACTCGACCTTGTATTCCTCTTTCAAGCGGCTGGCGACCACATCGAACTGCAGCACACCGACCGCGCCGAGGATGATGTCGTTGCTGCGCTCGGGGAAGAACACCTGGGTCGCGCCCTCTTCCGCCAACTGCTGCAAGCCCTGACGCAGTTGCTTGGACTTGAGCGGGTCACGCAGGCGCACGCGACGGAACAGTTCCGGGGCGAAGTGCGGAATACCGGTGAAGCCCAGGGCCTCGCCTTCGGTAAAGGTGTCGCCGATCTGGATGGTGCCGTGGTTATGCAACCCGATGATGTCGCCGGCGTAGGCCTCTTCCAACTGCTCGCGCTCGGAGGAGAAGAACGTCAGCGCATCACCGATGCGCACATCCTTGCCGGTCCGCACATGGCGCATTTTCATGCCCTTGTCGTACTTGCCCGAACAGATGCGCATAAAAGCGATCCGGTCGCGGTGCTTGGGGTCCATGTTCGCCTGGATCTTGAACACGAAACCGCTGAACTTCTCTTCCACCGGCTCCACGGTACGCTCGTTGGCGACGCGAGCCAGAGGCATCGGTGCCCAATCGACCACCGCGTCCAGCACATGGTCGACACCGAAGTTGCCCAGGGCGGTGCCGAAGAACACCGGGGTCAGTTGACCGTCGAGGAACTCCTGGCGGTTGAACTCGTGGCAGGCGCCCTGCACCAGCTCCAGTTGGTCGACAAACCGATCGTACTCGTCACCCAGGTGAGCGCGGGCTTCGTCGGAGTCGAGCTTCTCGATGATTTTCACATCGGTGCGTTCATGCCCGTGACCGGCGGTGTAGACAATGATGTAGTCGTCGGCCAGGTGGTACACGCCCTTGAAATCGCGGTAGCAACCGATCGGCCAGGTGATCGGCGCGGCCTTGATTTTCAGGACGGCTTCGATCTCGTCGAGCAGTTCGATCGGATCACGAATGTCCCGGTCGAGCTTGTTGATAAAGCTGACGATAGGCGTGTCGCGCAGGCGGCAGACATCCATCAGGGCGATGGTCCGTGGCTCGACACCCTTACCGCCGTCGAGGACCATCAGCGCCGAGTCGACCGCGGTCAGGGTGCGGTAGGTGTCTTCGGAGAAGTCTTCGTGGCCCGGGGTGTCGAGCAGGTTGATCATGTGCTCGCGATACGGGAACTGCATGACCGACGTGGTAATCGAGATACCCCGTTGTTTTTCCATTTCCATCCAGTCGGAGGTGGCATGGCGGTCGGATTTACGGGATTTCACCGTGCCGGCCACCGCGATCGCCTTGCCCATCAGCAGGAGCTTCTCGGTGATGGTGGTTTTACCGGCATCGGGGTGGGAAATAATGGCGAAAGTGCGGCGTTTCGCGACTTCGGCGGCCTGGTGGGTCATGGGAAATCGCCTGGCAGGTGAGTCAAAAAAGGGCGGCGAGTATAGCGCAAACCGAGGTCCACGGACCACCGCTCACCCGCTTGCCGTGATTTCCAGGGTGGCTAAAAGCTGCCAATTATGGAACCTTTTAAAAGGTGGAGGCGTCCACTCCCCTGCTACCTGACTCGTAACAGGGGCTGAAATACCAGCAAGTCAGCCTGACGAGGCTGCGCTTATGGCCCGACCGCCTGCCGCTTTGCCGGCAGTGGCGAGCTGCATTTCGCGAACACTTTCTTCGGCGGCCAGGAATGGCATTGCCACACGAAGCGGTGTTCGCCGACAGAAAAAAGGAGTCTGCCTGTGGCTATTCGCTATGGCAAAGGGCTGATAGGAGGAGTGGTTGTCGTCGCTCTCCTGGCCCTGCTGGTCCACTGGATTGGCATCAACACGATCGAACTGTACCGCGACGATTTGCTGTTTTACCTGCAAGCGCACCTGATTCTGGTTCTTGTCTCCATGCTTGCCGCCCTGATCGTAGGGATTCCCGCCGGTATCCTGCTGAGCCGACCGAACAGGGTCGGGCGGGCGGAACGCTTCATGCAGATCTTCAATATCGGTAACACCGTCCCGCCCCTGGCCGTACTGGCCATCGCCCTCGGCGTACTGGGCATTGGCAGCGGCCCGGCGATCCTTGCCCTGTTCCTTGCCTCCTTGCTGCCTATCGTGCGCAACACCTACGAAGGCCTGAAAAACGTCCAGGGCTCCCTGAAAGAAGCCGCCGTCGGCATCGGTATGACCCCGCGTCAAGTGCTCTGGCGGGTAGAACTACCCAATGCCGTACCGATCATCATCGGTGGCGTGCGCGTGGCCCTGGCGATAAACGTCGGTACCGCGCCCCTGGCGTTCCTGATCGGTGCCAACAGCCTGGGCAGCCTGATCTTCCCCGGCATCGCCCTGAACAATCAGCCGCAACTGCTGCTCGGCGCCGCCTGCACCGCGCTGCTGGCCTTGCTGCTCGACGGCCTGGTGACCATGACCAGCCGCCTCTGGCTGGAGCGCGGGTTGCGCACGTCTTAAGGCTCGGCAAAGGAATCGATATGAAAAGACTGACTGTGATACTGGTCTGCGTCCTGCTGTCCGCGGGATTCGCCCAAGCCGCTGAAAAACCCTTGATCCGCATCGGCGCCCGGGTGTTCACCGAACAGACCCTGCTGGCGGAAATCACCGCCCAGTACCTGCGCACCAGGGGCTATGATCCCCAGGTGACCGGCGGACTGGGCAGCAACCTGGCGCGCAGCGCCCAGGAAAGCGGGCAACTGGACCTGATCTGGGAATATACCGGCGTGTCGCTGGTGGCCTACAACCATGTCGACGAGAAACTCGACAGCGAACAGTCCTACGCCCGGGTCAAGGAGCTCGACGCCAAAAAAGGCTTGGTCTGGCTGGCGCCGTCGAAGTTCAGCAACACCTATGCCCTGTCCCTGCCGGAGCAGGTGGCCAAGCAATATCCGCAGATCAACAGCATCAGCGACCTGACCCGGGCACTGGCCGAAGACAGCCGGGAAAACCGCCTGGTGGCCCTGGACACCGAGTTCGCCAACCGTTCCGACGGCATGGCCGGCATGGTCAAGTTGTACCGGATGAACCTGACCCGCAAGAACACCCGGCAGATGGACGCCGGCCTGGTCTATACGGCCCTGCGCAACGGCCAGGTGTTTGCCGGGCTGGTCTACACCACCGACGGCCGCCTCAACGCCTTTAAATTGAAGCTGCTGGAAGACGACAAGCATTACTTCCCGGACTACACCGCCGCCCCCGTGGTGCGTCAGGTCTATTTAGACGCCCATCCGCAATTGGCCGCCGATCTCAAGCCACTGGCGGCGCTGTTCGACAACGACACCATGCGCGAGCTGAATGCGCGGGTCGATGTCGACCATGAAAGCCCCTCCGCCGTGGCCGCCGAGTTTCTGCGCCAACATCCGATCAACTGAGGAGAAGACATGGAATTTCTCAACGCCTTTTCCCATCTTGACTGGGCACAAGTCCTGCACCTGACCTGGCAGCACATCACCCTGGTGGGCATCGCCGTCATTCTCGCGATTGTCGTCGGCGTACCCCTGGGCGTGCTGATGACCCGTTTTCCCACACTGGCCGGGCCACTGCAAGCCAGCGCCACCGTACTGCTGACCGTGCCGTCCATCGCCCTGTTCGGCCTGCTGCTGCCGTTCTACTCCAGATTCGGCCAAGGGTTGGGACCGCTGCCGGCGATCAGCGCGGTATTCCTCTATTCCCTGTTGCCGATCATGCGCAACACCTACCTGGCCCTGACCGGTGTCGAGCCGGGTATTCGCGAAGCCGCGCGCGGCATCGGCATGACCTTCAGTCAGCGCCTGCGCATGGTCGAGCTGCCTATCGCGGTGCCGGTGATCCTCGCCGGTGTGCGCACCGCCGTGGTGATGAACATCGGTGTCATGACCATCGCCGCCACCATCGGCGCCGGCGGCCTGGGGGTGCTGATTCTGGCGGCCATCAGCCGCAGCGACATGTCGATGCTGATTGTCGGCGCCGTCCTGGTCAGCCTCCTGGCCATCGCCGCCGATCTGCTCCTGCAATGGCTGCAACGCACGCTGACTCCAAAAGGACTACTCAAATGATCGAACTTCAAAACCTGACCAAGACCTTTCAAAGCAACGGCAAGACCATCACCGCCGTTGATTCCGTGAGCCTGACCGTCAACGAAGGCGAGATCTGTGTATTCCTCGGCCCTTCGGGTTGCGGCAAGAGCACCACGCTGAAGATGATCAACCGCCTGATCAAGCCCACCTCGGGCAAGATTCTGATCAACGGCGAAGACACCACCGACCTGGACGAAGTGACCCTGCGACGCAATATCGGTTATGTGATCCAGCAGATCGGCCTGTTCCCCAACATGACCATCGAGGAAAACATCGTGGTGGTGCCGAAACTGCTGGGCTGGGACAAGCAGAAATGCCACGACCGTGCCCGCGAGTTGATGCGCATGATCAAGCTTGAGCCCAAGCAGTACCTGCACCGTTACCCGCGTGAGTTGTCCGGTGGCCAGCAACAGCGGATCGGTGTGATCCGCGCCCTGGCGGCCGACGCGCCGTTGCTGCTGATGGATGAGCCGTTCGGCGCGGTCGACCCGATCAACCGCGAGATGATCCAGAATGAGTTCTTCGAGATGCAGCGGGCGCTGAACAAGACCGTGATCATGGTCAGCCACGACATTGACGAAGCCATCAAGCTGGGCGACAAGATCGCCATCTTCCGCGCCGGCAAGCTGTTGCAGATCGACCACCCGGACACCCTGCTGGCCCATCCGGCCGACGAATTCGTCAGCAGCTTTGTCGGCCAGGACAGCACCCTCAAGCGCCTGTTGCTGGTGAAGGCTGAAGACGCGGCGGACAACGCGCCCTCGGTGAGCCCGGAGACTGCGGTGGCCGAGGCCCTGGAACTGATGGACGAACATGATCGGCGCTACGTGGTGGTCACCGACGCCGGGAACAAGGCGCTGGGTTATGTGCGCCGCCGCGACCTGCACCGCCAGAGCGGCACCTGCGCGCAGTTCCTGCGCGAGTTCAACGCCACGGCGGTCTATGACGAGCACCTGCGTATCCTTTTGTCGCGGATGTATGAGTTCAACCGTTCGTGGCTGCCGGTGATGGACGCCGAGCGGGTATTCCTTGGCGAAGTGACCCAGGAGTCGATTGCCGCCTACCTGAGTTCCGAACGTTCGCGCGGAGCCAAGACCAGTATCGTCTCGCCCGCTGAAATGGCCCTGGCCTGACACCATCGGTCAGCGATCGGGAACATCAGACTGTCATCCGGGTCGGTTAAATAGGTGACTGATCCGGGCCACGCGACGGGTGCGTGCAAAAACGCGACATTTTTAGTTGATCTCAAGCCCCTCAAGTCCTAAAGTTCGCGCCGAACGTCCATGCTGGAAACGATCCATCCGGCTCAAGTACTGACGACGAGACAGCAAGGCCAAGGGAAGCAGTTGTTCCCATGGCCTTTTTGCTTTCGGCGACATGCCTTGGGAAGTAGGCGAACCAAAGTGGGGATACGGAGGACGTTCATTTGCACCCATTGATCAATCTAGTTTGCCAGTAGGAGTTCCCAGCATGTCGATTCAGGTCGAAGACTATTTCGCGCGCGCCACTTTTGACAAAATGAAGGCGTTCGCGGACAAGCACGAAACCCCGTTCGTGGTGATCGACACCGCGATGATCAGCCAGGCCTACGATGACCTGCGCGCCGGTTTCGAATTCGCCAAGGTCTATTACGCAGTCAAGGCCAACCCGGCCGTCGAGATCATCGACCTGCTGAACAAGAAAGGCTCCAGCTTCGACATCGCCTCGATCTACGAACTGGACAAGGTGCTGGGCCAGGGCGTCAGCCCGGATCGCATCAGCTACGGCAACACCATCAAGAAATCCAAGGACATCCGCTACTTCTACGAGAAGGGCGTGCGCCTGTATTCCACCGACTCCGAAGCCGACCTGCGCAATATCGCCAAGGCCGCCCCGGGATCGAAAGTGTACGTACGAATCCTCACCGAAGGCTCGACCACCGCCGACTGGCCGTTGTCGCGCAAGTTCGGCTGCCAGACCGACATGGCCATGGACCTGCTGATCCTCGCCCGCGACCTGGGCCTGGTGCCTTATGGCGTGTCCTTCCACGTCGGTTCGCAACAGCGCGATATCAGCGTCTGGGACGCGGCGATCGCCAAGGTCAAGGTGATCTTCGAACGTCTGAAGGAAGAGGACGGTATCAATCTCAAGCTGATCAACATGGGCGGCGGCTTCCCGGCCAACTACATCACCCGCACCAACAGCCTGGAAACCTATGCGGAAGAAATTATCCGCTTCCTCAAGGAAGACTTCGGCGACGACCTTCCGGAAATCATCCTGGAGCCGGGCCGTTCGTTGATCGCCAACGCCGGCATCCTGGTCAGCGAAGTGGTGCTGGTCGCGCGTAAATCGCGTACCGCCGTCGAGCGCTGGGTGTACACCGACGTGGGCAAATTCTCCGGCCTGATCGAAACCATGGACGAAGCCATCAAGTTCCCGATCTGGACCGAAAAGAAAGGCGAGATGGAAGAAGTGGTCATCGCCGGCCCGACCTGCGACAGCGCCGACATCATGTATGAAAACTACAAGTACGGCCTGCCCCTGAACCTGGCCATCGGCGACCGCCTGTACTGGCTGTCCACCGGTGCCTACACCACCAGCTACAGCGCCGTGGAATTCAACGGCTTCCCGCCGCTGAAATCGTACTACCTGTAATACGCCGGGCCGCTGAAAGGCGGCCTTGCGGACACCGCGCATGCTTGCCGAAAGGCCCGTGAATCCTCACGGGCCTTTTTATTTACACGCTGCAAAACCTTTCGAAGCAGTGTAGTGCTGCCTCATGGAAACACGCTTGGGGCGTGGAGGTTCCGGATATTCCGGGCTGCTTCTCGGCGGGCGAAGACCTGGACGACGCCCTGGCCATGGTCCGTGAAGCCATCGAAGGGCATCTGGAGATTCTCGCCGAGGACGACGCCCCCATACCGCGGGCGAGCACCGTGACCCAGCACGCGAAAAGTCCGGACTACGCGGGCTGCATCTGCGCCCTGGTGGACATCGATATCACCCAGTACCTGGGCAAGTCGGAAAAACTCAATATCACCTTGCCCGGATACCTGTTGAGCCGTATCAACGCCTATGTGCGCAATCATCCCGAGCAGAAGAGCCGTTCCGGCTTCCTGGCCACGGCGGCCTTGCGTGTGTTGCAGGGCACCTGCCCCTTCAACCCGCCAGCGCCTGTAATGCTGCAGCATCGGTTTCATCACCCAGCAACGCCGCGTGCTCGTGGTAGTCCAGCGCCAGCGCGCGGATCTCGGGATGCACCGCCGCCAGCAGGGCCTGGCGAGCGGCCCGCAGGAACTTCAGGTTGCCAGCGGCCAAGGCCTGGCGTAACCAGCCCTGCGCCTGGTCGAACTGCCCCCGCTCCGCCAACACCGCGGCATAACTGAACTGCCCCCGAAAGTCGCCGCCCTCAGCCGAGCGTCGATACCATTCGCAGGCCGTCACCAGATCGACCGGGCAGAAACGTCCGTCCTCCAGATAACGCCCCAGCAGGTTCATCGACTTGGCATGCCCCAGTTCAGCGGCGCGCCGGTAACAGGCCAGCGCCGTGACCTGATCCTCGACGACTCCGCGTCCGGTCGCCAGCAGATTGGCATAGTTGTACAAGCCCCAGTCCAGGCCGCCTTCGGCCGCCAGGCGATATTCCTGCGCCGCCGCCCGGGCGTCGGACGCACCACCCCAACCATGTTCAAGGCAACGCCCGAGCATATTGCGCGCCATCAGGTGGCCGCCGTTCGCCGCGATCCGGAACCAGCGCAAGGCCAGCGCCGGGTCCTGCTCGATACCCTGCCCGTCCAGCAGGATCTGCCCCAGCAGCGCCTGGGCTTCGAGGACGCCCTGGCCGGCCGCCAGCAACACCGCCTGGGCCGCGCGTGCCGGATTCTCTTCGAGCATTGCCTTGAGCGCATCGCCGTCCAGCACTTCCTCCCGACGCAGATGAAAACCCATGACCTAGACCTCGACCCAGCGCCGCAACAGATTGTGATAGGTCCCGGTGAGCTGGATCAGCGCCGGATGGTCGGGGACATCGCGGGTCAGCCCCTGGATCGCTCCGTCCATTTCAAACAGCAAGCTACGCTGGCTGTCTTCACGCACCAGGCTCTGGGTCCAGAAAAACGCGGCATAGCGGGCGCCACGGGTCACGGCATTGACCTTGTGCAAGCTGGTGCCCGGATAGAGCACCAGATCGCCAGCGGGCAACTTGACCTGGCGGTTGCCGAAGGTGTCCTGGATCTCCAGTTCGCCACCCTCGTATTCATCCGGATCGCTGAAAAACAGCGTGGACGACAGGTCGGTACGGACCCGCTCCGGGTTGCCCTTGGGTTGGCGCACAGCGTTATCGATATGGAAATCGAAACTGCCACCGGCCATGTAACAGTTCAGCAACGGTGGAAATACCTTGTGCGGTAACGCCGCCGACATGAATTGAGGATTTTTCCACAACCGCTCCAGCATCGCCGCGCCGATTTCCTGCGCCAGTGGATGGCCTTCAGGCAGTTGCAGGTTGTGCTTGGCCTTGGCCGACTGATAGCCGGCCGTCACCTTGCCGTCAGCCCAATCGGCCTGCTCCAGGGCCTGGCGTATGCGCAGCACCTCTTCGCGGGAGAACAAGCCGGGAATGTGCAACAGCATGGTCGATACCTGAAAAAAAATGAGCGCCAATGGTATTGATTCTTATTGTCACTGTAAAACCCTATCCGCCACCACGCCGAACCAGAAGGTAAAAACCGTAAAGAAAAGTCCAAGAATCACGACATTACTGAGAATAATAATATATCGCAGTTGATACAAATACTCGTTTACCCTATATTCCGCCGCCTCGAAAGCTTGGGGAGGGAACGTCACATGTCACGCCAACAACCGCATCTTCCAGTCAGTTCAGCACGTCTGCTCGCTTCGGCGATGGGTGTGGCCATGACCGCCACCGCCGCCCAGATGGCGCAAGCGGCCGAGGACACCGACGGCAGGAACCCACGCAACAGCATTGCGCTGGACGCCACGAGCGTGACCGCGCAAGCCCAGGAGTCGACGTCCTACCAGGTGGAAAAAGCCTCCTCGCAAAAGTACACCGCCCCATTGACCGACACACCACGTTCGGTGACCGTCGTCCCGCAGCAGGTGCTCAAGGACATCGCGGCCACGTCCTTGCAAGACGCGCTGCGCACCGTACCCGGTATCACTTTTGGTGCCGGTGAGGGGGGCAACCCGCAAGGTGATCGGCCGTTCATTCGTGGCTTCGATGCTCAGGGCGACACCTATGTCGACGGCGTGCGCGACACCGGCGCGCAATCGCGGGAAATCTTCGACGTCGAATCCATTGAAGTCAGCAAGGGCCCGAACTCGTCTTTCGGCGGCCGCGGCTCGGCCGGTGGCAGCCTGAACCTGGTCAGCAAGTTGCCCAGGCAGCAGGACTTCACCAATGGCGGTTTCACCTATGGTTCCGACCAGACCCGCCGCTACACCCTGGACGTCAACCGCCAGTTCCTCGACAGCGCCGCGTTTCGCCTGAACCTGATGAGCCATGAGCAGAACGTTGCCGGCCGTGACGCGGTCAACTACGACCGCTGGGGCGTCGCCCCCTCGTTGAGCTTCGGCCTGGGCACCGATACCCGCGTCAACCTCAGCTACTACCATATGCAAAGCAACGACCTGCCGGATTCGGGCATTCCCTACGGTTTCAGCTCGCCAGCCGCCACGACTCACGGTCACGACAAACCGACCGACGGCGGCGACAGCAACAACTTCTACGGCCTGAAAGACCGCGATTTCCGCAAGACCCGCACCGACATCAGCACCTTTGCCTTCGAGCACGACCTGAGCGATGCGATGACTATCAAGAACACCTTGCGCCACGGCAATACCGGCCAGGACTACATCCTGACGCAACCGGACGACAGCAAGAACAACGTCAACAAGTACGGGACGGTCTGGCGCCGTGCCAACACCCTGGTATCGAACACCGAAACCACCACCAACCAGACGGATCTATTCGGCAACTTCCACCTGCTGGGCCTGAAAAACACCTACTCGACGGGTGTCGAGTTCAGCCGTGAGGAAAGCCGGACCAGCAGCTACAACGTTGCCGGCAATACTGCCCGAGTCTGCAACCCGGGCACGACGCCAAGCTGCACCTCGCTGAGCAACCCCAACCCGAATGACGCCTGGACCGGCGCCATTACGCGTAACTACGCGGGCACCAATACCACTGGCGACACCCGGGCGGCCTATGTCTTCGACACCCTCGAGCTCGATCCGAAATGGTTGCTCAACGTCGGCCTGCGGTATGACGCCTTCAGCACCAAGGCCGACAATGCCACCACCGGCAAGACCAGCAACGACAGTCATTTCTGGAACTGGCAGAGCGGCCTGGTGTGGAAACCAGTCGAGAACGGCAGCGTCTATGTGTCCTACGCCACGTCCGCCACGCCACCCGGTGCGATGCTCGGCCAGGGTAGCGACGGCAACCCGCTGACCGCCGGCAACAGTACGCTGCGAAGCGATCTGCAACCGGAAACCACCACCAACTACGAGCTGGGCACCAAGTGGGATGTGTTCCACGACCGTCTGTCCCTGAGCGCCGCGATCTTCCGCACCGAGAAGGAAAACACCCGGATCCTGGTCGCCCGGAACATCTATGAAAATGCCGGCACATCCCGGGTCGATGGCCTGGAGCTGTCGGCCAGCGGCAAGATCACCGACAAATGGCAGGTGTTCGCCGGCTACAGCTATCTCAAGAGCGAGCTGGTGGATGCCGGACTGACCGGGCGCAACGGCGCGATCACGACCGGGGCCGCACAGGCCAGCGGCAACCAGATGCCAAACACACCGAAGAACAGCTTCAGCCTGTGGACCACCTATGAAGTGCTACCGAAGCTGACCGTCGGGGGGGGGGCCTTTTACGTCGATGAGGTCTACGGCGACGCGGCCAATACCGTCTATGTACCGGCCTACACCCGTTACGACGCCATGGCCAGCTACAAGCTGACAAAGAACGTCGACCTGCAGTTGAACGTCCAGAACCTGACCAACGAGACCTATTACGACAAGGCCTATGCCGCCCACTTCGCCAACCAGGCGCCGGGACGGACTGCGCTGCTCACCACCAGCTTCCACTTTTAACGCCCGGCCAGCGACGGTGCCGCAAGCCCCGCCCATGCCCATGAGCGGGGCTTTTGTCCGTCTTGTTACACGAAAAAATGTCGTGAATATTAATTCGTCGCATTCTCACAAACACACGGCATAATGCGCGCCGTAGGAATCACTTCGAGAGAGCAAGGCGGTCGCTGTGTTGAAGAAAACACTGTTCCAATTGCACTGGCTGTTCGGCATCAGCGCCGGGCTGGTGCTGGCCTTCATGGGGATCACCGGTGCCACGGTGTCCTTCCAGGACGAGCTGTTGCGTCTGTTCAACCCCAGCGTCCTGCAACTCGAAGTGCCGGCCCAAGGCGAGGCGCTGCCCCCGGCCGAACTGGTGCGCCGGCTCGAAGCGCGCGAAGGCAAGACTGTGGCCATGCTCTGGGTCTCCCCTCATGGCGACAATGCCGCGCGAGTCGCCTTCACACCGCAGCCCGGTGAGCGCCGTGGGCAGATGCGCTATTTCGATCCCTACACCGGGGATTACCAGGGTGAGGCGCAAGGCCAGGACTTCTTCGCCCTGATGCTGCAACTGCACCGGTTCCTCGCCCTGGGCGACACTGGCCGGCAGATCACCGGCGCGTGCACCCTGATGCTGGTGTTCTTCTGCGTCTCCGGGCTCTATCTGCGCTGGCCACGTCAAGTCCTCGACTGGCGGGTCTGGCTGACCTTCGACTGGGCGAAAAAAGGTCGCGCCTTCAATTGGAACCTGCACGCGGTGGCCGGCACCTGGTGCCTGCTGCTCTATCTGCTGTCGGCGCTGACCGGCCTGTTCTGGTCCTACGCGTGGTACAGCAATGGACTGAACAAATGGCTGGCCGACTCTCCAATCCAACATCGCGGGGGTGAACAGCGCAAGCCGCCACCCGACGGCCCGCCCCCCAGCGCCGACTACGACGCGATCTGGGCCAGTATCCAGCGGGCCACGGGGCCCGGCCTCAGCGCCTACAATATCCGCATGCCGGCGGTGGCCGGGCAACCGGCAACGGTCTACTACCTGCTCAAGGACTCACCCCATGAGCGCGCCCTCAACCAGATCAACCTGGACCCGGCCAGCGGTGTTATCAGCGAACAGTTGCGCTACGCCGAGCAGAGCTACAAAGCGCAGTTGCTGACCAGCATTTATGCGCTGCACGTCGGCAGCTACTTCGGGATCACCGGGCGGATCCTGCTGACGCTGTCGAGCCTGAGCATGCCGCTGTTCTTCATCACCGGCTGGCTGCTGTACCTCGATCGGCGGCGCAAGAAACGCCAGGTCAAGCAGGCCCGCCTGGACCTGGACCCCCAAGCTGGCGATACGCCCGCCTGGCTGATCGGTTTTGCCAGCCAGAGCGGTTTCGCCGAACAGATGGCCTGGCAGAGCGCCGGTCAGTTGCAGGCCGCCGGCGTAGCGGTACGGGTCAGCCCGCTGGCCGACATCAATGAGCACGACCTGCGCGAATCGCAACATGCGCTGTTCGTCGTCAGCACCTTCGGCGACGGCGAGGCGCCAGACAGCGCTCGCGGTTTCGAACGCAAGCTACTCGGCCAGCCGCTGCCCCTCGATACCTTGAACTATTCGGTGCTGGCCCTCGGCGACCGGCAGTACCAGCACTTCTGCGCTTTCGCCCGCCGCCTGCACCAGTGGCTGGAGGCGCGCGGCGGCAATCCCCTGTTCGCCCCGATCGAAGTCGACAACGGCGATCCCTACGCCCTGCGCTACTGGCAACAGCAACTCAACCGACTGACCGGTGGCACGCCCCCGGTGGCTTGGCAGGCACCGATTTTCGCCAACTGGACCTTGCGCCAGCGTGTCCTGCTCAATCCGGGCAGCGCCGGTTCCGCCGTCTACCTGCTGGGTCTGACAAGCGAGACGTCGATCCCATGGCAAGCCGGCGATCTGGTGGAAATCCTCCCACGCCAGAGTGCCCTGGCAGTGGAACGTTTCCTCGCCGGACTCGGGCTTGAGGCCGACAGCCCGGTGCAACTCGACGGTTTGCCGGAAAGTCTCGCCCAGGCCCTGGGCGGACGCCAGTTGCCGGAGAATCGGGCTCATCTGGTCGGCCTGCATGCCCAGGCCCTGGTGAAGGCGCTGATACCGCTTGGCCCGCGCGAGTACTCCATCGCCTCCATTGCACGCGACGGGCAACTGGAGTTGCTCGTGCGTCAGGAGCGGCATGCCGATGGCAGCCTGGGCCTGGGTTCGGGATGGTTGACCGAGCATGCCGCAGCGGGTTCGAGCATCAGCCTGCGGGTACGGCGCAACAGCGGCTTCCATTTGCCGACTGCGCCGTGTCCGCTGATTCTGCTCGGGAACGGCACGGGCCTGGCGGGATTGCGCAGCTTGCTCAAGGCCCGCATTGCCAATGGCCAGCGGGACAACTGGTTGTTGTTCGGCGAGCGCAATATCGCTCACGATTTCCACTGCGCGGACGAACTGCGGGGATGGCTGGCCAGCGGTGACCTGGCACGCCTGGACCTGGCGTTTTCCCGTGACCAGGCGGAAAAGATCTATGTCCAGGATCGCCTGCGCGAAGCGGCGGCAGAACTGCGCCAATGGCTGGCAGGCGGTGCGGCGATCTATATCTGCGGCAGCTTGCAGGGGATGGCGACGGGGGTCGACCAGGTGCTGCTGGAATTGCTCGGCGCCGAAGCCGTCGAGCAATTGATCGAGCAAGGGCGCTATCGGCGGGACGTGTACTGAGGCCCGGCGAGACACCGCGTTAGCGTTCATCACCGGCAAGCCAGCGCCTACCGGGTCCGCGTCGAGTCAGATTTCCGTATACGACGCAATAAGCTGGGGCCGGCTTGCCGGCGATGGGGCCCTCAAGTATTGCGGCGCCAGGACTGACGCTTTCGCGGGCAAGCACCGCTCCCACAGTCTTCTGTTGTTCAGCAATTTTGTGTACGACATAAAACTGTGGGAGCGGTGCTTGCCGGCGAAGAGGCCGTTGAGCCTTGCGCCGCTCATAGAGACACCATCGCCGACAAACCGACTCATACAAGGAGCCACGCCTCAGACCGGCTGTAACTTCTGCTCGAACACCGCGACGCCATCCAGGTCGCGCAGCACCACACTCATCCCGCCACTCTGCCCATCGATATTCACCTCGCCAAAAAACTGGAAGCCCGCGAAGGGCGAAGCGTTCTGCGTCGGCGGCGCCTTCTCGAACACCACCCGTGGACCAAAGGTCCGGTCCAGCACATTGGGTCCGAAGCTGCCGGCATTCAGGGGCCCCGCGACAAACTCCCAGAACGGCTCGAAATCCTGGAACGCCGCCCGATCCGGATGATAATGGTGCGCCGCGCAGTAATGCACATCCGCCGTCAGCCAGACCGTGTTGTGCACCTGTTGCGCCCGCAGGTAACCGAGCAACTCGGCGATCTCCAGCTCACGCCCCTGGGCCGGCCCCGGGTCGCCATTGGCAATCGCCTCCCAACGCGGCACGCCAGGGCTGACTTCACCGTCCGGCACACCGAGGCCGATGGGCATATCGGCGGCAATGACTTTCCACTGCGCCGCCGAGCCCTTGAGTTCCCCCTTGAGCCACTCCAGTTGCTCACGCCCGAGAAAGGCCTTTTCGCCACCGAGATTAGCGTCGTTGGGCCCGCGATAACTGCGCATGTCCAGCACGAACACATCCAGCAGCGGCCCATAGCTCAACTTGCGATAGATCCGTCCGCCCTGATCGGCCTGTTGCCGGCGCATGGGTGCATAGTCCAGCCAGGCCTGACGAGCGCGGCCCACCAGGCCGTGGATATCCTTGCTGGCATAGCGCTCGTCCAGTTGTTTGCTCGGCGACCAGTTGTTGCTCACCTCGTGGTCGTCCCACTGCCAGATCTGCGGCACCTCGGCGTTGAAGCGACGCAGGTTGTCATCCATCAGGTTGTAGCGGTAATTGCCGCGAAACTCGTCGAGGCTTTCGGCGACCTTGCTCTTGGCTTCGGTAGTGATATTGCGCCAGATACGCCCGTTTTCCGTGGTGATCTGCGCCGGCACCGGGCCGTCAGCATAGATGGTGTCGCCGCTATGGATAAAGAAGTCCGGCAAGCGCAGGCGCATGGCTTCGTAGATGCGCATGCCGCCGATATCCGGGTTGATGCCGAAGCCCTGGCCGACGGTGTCGCCGCTCCAGACAAAGCGGATATCCCGGCGTTGCGCGGGCACGCTGCGCAGGTGGCCGAACCAGGACTCGCTGGCGACGCCGGTCTGGGTATCTTCGAAGTGCACGCGGTAGAAGATCGCCTGGTCCACCGGCAAGCCGCTCAGCTCGACCCGGGCGGTAAAGTCAGTGCGGGCGTCGGCCAGGGTTGAAACGAAACGGCGCGGATTGCCGAACACACTGCGGGTGTCCCACTCCACCACCATCCGCGCGGGCCGGTCGCTGCGGCTCCAGATGATTGCCTTGTCGCCCGAAAGGTCACCGGATTGCACGCCATCGGTGAGTTGCGGACGGTCCTTGACCGAGGCGATGACGGCCGGGGCCAGACCGGGCAAAAGGATACCCGCGCCCACGGCCTGCATGACACGTCGTCGTCCAAGATTGAAGTCGCTCATGCTGAACCCCTGAAGAAAAGCCAAAGGCTGAACTTAACTTCAGGGGATGAAAGAGGTGTGACAGGGGGGCAATTACGCGCGCGCCGGCGCCGGCTCCACCGCCAACTCAACCACTTCCGGCCGCTTGAGCACGGCATAGGCCAGCGCCGTCAGCAGGCTGCCGGCGACAATCGCCAGCAGGTACAGCAACGTATGGTTGATCGCATTCGGGATCAGCATCACGAACAGGCCACCGTGGGGCGCCATCAGCTTGCAGCCAAAATACATCGACAAGGCACCGGTCAGCGCGCCGCCGGCAATGCTCGCCGGAATCACCCGCAACGGGTCCTTGGCGGCAAACGGAATCGCCCCCTCGGAGATAAAGCACAGCCCCAGCACAAATGCCGCCTTGCCCGCCTCGCGCTCGCTCTGGGCAAATTTGTGCCGCGCAATCAGCGTGGCAATCCCCAGGCCGATCGGCGGCACCATGCCCGCCGCCATGGTCGCCGCCATCGGTGCATAACTCTGCGACGCCAGCAGCCCGACCGAGAACGCATAGGCCGCCTTGTTGATCGGCCCACCGAGGTCGACACACATCATCCCGCCCAGCAACACACCGAGCAAAATGGCGTTGGTGGTACCCATGCTGTCGAGGAAATGGGTCAGCCCCTCGAGCATCCCGGCCACCGGTTTGCCCACCACGTAGATCATCACCAGGCCGGTGAACAGGCTCGCCAGCAACGGAATGATCAGGATCGGCTTCAAGGCTTCAAGACTGCTGGGCAGCCGCGCATAACGATTGATCGCCTTGGCGCTGTAGCCGGCGAGAAAACCGGCGACGATCCCGCCGATAAAACCCGCGCCCAGGGTGCTCGCCAACAGGCCGCCGATCATCCCCGGGGCCAGGCCCGGGCGGTCGGCAATCGAGTAGGCGATATAGCCGGCCAGCAACGGCACCATCAACTTGAACGCGCTCTCGCCGCCGATCTGCATCAAGGCCGCCGCCAACGTGCCCGGCTCCTTGAACGCGGTGATACCGAAGACGAACGACAGGGCGATCATCAAGCCACCCGCCACCACCATCGGCAACATGAACGAGACACCGGTCAGCAGGTGTTTGTAGACACCGGTCTTTTCCTGCTTGGCCGGCGCCCCGGTGTTGCCCGTCGCAGCCTGTTCCGGCTGACCTTCGGCCAGGGCCTTGTTGAGGGTCGCGTCCGGTTGCTTCAAGGCGATACCGGTACCGCAGCGGTAGATTTTCTTGCCGGCGAAACGCTCGGTGGCGACTTCGATATCCGCCGCCAGCAACACCACATCGGCCTCGGCAATCGCTGTCGCACTCAGCGGGTTACGGGCGCCGACGGAACCCTGGGTCTCCACCTGCAAGTCATAACCCAGGCGCTTGGCCGACTGCTGCAAGGCTTCGGCAGCCATGAAGGTGTGGGCCACGCCGGTCGGGCAGGCGGTCACCGCCACCAGCCGCGGGGGGCGCTTGAGCGCAGTAACCGGTTCGGTGGCCACCGCAGGCGCGACAAACACCTGGGCCTCTTCGGCACCGCGCCGCAACACCGCCTCGACATCCTGCAACGCCTGGGCCGGGGTGCTTTGAAAAACCCGCTTGCCGATAAACCGCGACATCTCCACCGGCACGCTGCTGACCAGCAGTACCCACTCGGCGGCCTCCACCGTCGCCGCCGACAACTGGCGCTCCGGGTGCTGGCTGTCGTGGACTTCGACGCTGGTGCTCCAACCCTGACGCTGGGCCGCCGCATCGAGCAGGCGGGCGCAGAGCACACTGGTGACCATACCGTTCGGACAGGCGGTAACAATGGCTAATTTCATCACTTTCCCTCTTATTGTTCTGTCAGGGCGTGCACGCGGACGCCGCTTTCAAGCTGCGCCAACTGCGCCTTGTCACTGATGCCGAAACCGATCTGGGTCACCGCCTGGGCGGCAATCGCGGTGGCGGTGCGCAGGGTCTGCTCGGCGGAGTGAGCGCTGAGCAGCCCGTGCAGCATGCCGGCCAGCAACGAGTCGCCGGCACCGACCGTGCTGGCGACCTTCACCTTCGGCGGCAAGGCCTGCAAAGCCTGCGCGCAGGAGAACCAGTTCACCCCTTCGGCACCGTGGGAAATCACCACGTGTTCGATCCCCTGGGCATGCAGTTGCGCGGCGGTTTCGGCCTGGCTCTGCACCGAGGTGACGGGCGTCTGCAAGGCCTCGGCCAGCTCCTCGCCGTTGGGCTTGATCAGCCAGGGCGTCGCCGCGAGACCGGCGCGCAACGCCGCGCCGCTGGTGTCCAGGGCGACTTTCAAACCGAGCGTTTTCAAGCGTAGCAGCAGCGCCTGCAACCACTCGGGGCTGACCCCTTGCGGCAGGCTGCCGGCGACCACCACGGCGTCGTGCCCCGGGGCGATCAGGTCGAGTTTATCCAGCAGGGCTTGCCGCGCCTGTTCACTGACCAGCGGGCCCGGGCCATTGAGATCGGTGATCCGTCCGTCATGCTCGGCCAGCTTGATATTGCTGCGGGTTTCCCCCGGCACCCGGACAAAGGCATCGACGAAACCGCGACGCGCCATCAAGGCCTCGAACGGCTGCGGATTGCTGTCGCCGAGAAAGCCACCCACAGTCAGTTGATGCCCCAGGTCCGCCAGCACCTGGGCGACATTCAGCCCTTTGCCGGCGGCATGGGTCTGCATCGCTTCACTGCGGTTGACCTGGCCGGGCTCCAGCCGCGCCAGCTGCACGGTCAGGTCCAGCGCCGGGTTCAGGGTCAGGGTCAGAATCCGCGCCATTACAAAGCCTCCACGAGGGCACGCACTTCATCGCCGCTGCCGACCGCCAAGGCGGCCTGGGCCAGCGCCTGGGCCTCGGATAGGTTCAGCTCGCGTACCCGCGCCTTGACCTCGGGGATACTGCGTGCCGAGACGCTCAGTTCATCGACGCCCAGCCCTACCAGCACCGGCACCGCCGAGGGGTCCGCCGCCAGTTCGCCGCAGACGCCGACCCATTTGCCATGGGCATGGGCCGCGCGCACGGTGATATCGATCAGTTGCAGCACCGCCGGGTGCAGGCCATCGGCCTGGGCCGAGAGGGTCGGATGACCGCGGTCGATGGCCAGGGTGTACTGGGTCAGGTCGTTGGTGCCGACACTGAAGAAGTCCACTTCCTTGGCCAACACCGGCGCCAGCAGCGCCGCCGACGGCACCTCGATCATGATCCCCAGTTGCAGGTCGGCCACCGGAATTTCCAGGCGCAGGCGCTCGGTCATGTCCCGGGCCTGGCGCCATTCGGCAACGCTGCCGACCATGGGGAACATGATCCGCAACGGACGGTTGTCGGCGGCCCGCAACAAGGCACGCAACTGCCCTTCCATGATCTGCGGGCGTTGCAGGGTCAGGCGAATGCCGCGCACACCGAGGAAGGGATTTTCCTCTTTGGCGATCGGCCAATACGGCAGCGGTTTATCGCCGCCCACATCAAGGGTCCGCACCACCAACGGCCGCCCCGCCAGCCCATCGAGCACACGACGGTATTCGGCTTCCTGGGTCGCCTCGTCCGGCGCCTGCTGATGGGCCATGAAAATCAGCTCGGTGCGCAGCAGGCCGACGCCTTCGGCCCCCTGCTCCACCGCACTGGCAACGCCGGCGCTTTCGCCGATATTGGCGAACACCTCGACCGCGTGGCCATCGCGGGTCAACGCCGGTTCGTGGCGCTGCTCCGAGGCCAGGCGCAGGCGTTGCTCGCGGGTGTCACGTTCCTGCAAGGCGCGCTGCAGGGTCACCTCATCCGGTGATACATGCAGGCGACCGCGTTGCCCGTCGATCAGCAAGGACGTGCCGGGCGCCAGCAGCAGCACCGCCTCGCCGGCACCGACCAGGGCGGGAATGCCCAGGGCCCGAGCCACGATCGCACTGTGGGCCGTGGCCCCACCGCGGGCCGTGAGAATCCCGGCAACCCGTGCCGGATCCAGGCGCGCCACATCCGAAGGCCCGACTTCATCCATCACCAGCACATACGGCTGGTCGGGCTCGGCCAGGGTTTCGACACCACACAATTGCGCCAGCACGCGCCGGCCGACATCCCGCAGATCCGCCGCTCGTTCGGCCAGCAAGGCATCCTGCAAGGACTCTTGCTGACAGGCTGCCGCCTCGATCACCGCCATCCAGCCGACCTCGGCGCTTTCGCCCTGCTTGAGGCGGGCTTCGACGTCATCACTGAGTTCCGGGTCGTCGAGCATTTCCTGGTGGGTAATGAAAATTTCCCGAATGGCCTTGGCCTTGCTGCGCTGGATCAGCCCTTCGATGTCCGCGCGCACCAGGTCCAGGGCCTGTTGCAGGCGTTGACGCTCAAGCAGCGCGGACTCGCCGCGCAACGGGTAATCGAACTGCGCCAGCACCTGGACATGGGCCGGGCCGATGGCGATTCCCGGTGCGGCGGCGATGGCCTGGAGCTGGCTGCCGGCACTCGGCGCCAGCAGGGGCACGAGTACTTCTTCCGCCGCAGGGCTCGCGGCACTGATCGCCGGCAACGGCTCGACTTCCTCGCCGAGGCCTGCTTCCACCGCCGCCAGGAGCGCGGGCAAGGCATCGGCGGCAATGCTCGGTTCAGCGATGAATTCCAACACCTGGGCACGCCGCGCGCCCAGGCTGAGCAGCTTGCTCAGGCTTTTGACCGACACCGCGGTGGCCGTGCCATCGACGATGCGCACCCGGATATCGCCTTCAAAATTTTTCGCCAGTTGTGCCAGGACCTTCGCTGGCCGCGCGTGCAGGCCATGGGCATTGGCCAGGGCGATCCGTGCGCTCGGCCAATCGGCCGGCAACTCACCGCCAAGGACTTCGAGCACCGCACGGCTGCTGGTGGCGCGGCCCAGTTCGTGACCACGGCCTTCGATCAACAGCGCACACAAGCGTTCGAGCAGCGCCTGGTGCGCTTCGCCGAGACTGGCCAGGCAGAACAGGCCGCTCAGGGGCTGACCGAGGTAACGTATCGGTTTGTTCGGGGTCACGAAGGCCAGGCCCGGGCGCTTGACCGTCTGTTCGCTGTGCAGCCACCAGAGGCCATCGCCCAGGGGCAAGGCTTCGACCTGCTGCAACACGGCGGCAAACCCGTTGCTGACGCAATCCGCCTGGCGCAACAGGCGTGCGCCGCGCCAGACCAGCTCTTCGAAATCGTCCGCGGCCACGCCCAGGCCGATCATCTGTGCATCCAGTGCCAGTTCCTGGGGCGCGCCCTGCAACAATTTCAGCAGGGCTTCGGCGGAACTGGCACGCCGCAGGGCCTGGCCCAGATCGGTTTCACCGAGGGCGCGGGTCAGCAGTTGCAGTAGACGCAAGTGCTCGTCGGAGCGAGCCGCAATACCGATGGCCAGGTAGACGATCTGGCCGTCGCCCCAGTCCACGCCCTCGGGAAATTGCAGCAGGCGCACGCCGGTGGCGAATACCTGGTCGCGGGTTTCCGGCGTGCCGTGGGGAATCGCAATACCTTGGCCGAGAAAGGTCGAGCCCTGGGTCTCACGAGCCTGCAAGCCCGCCAGGTAACCCTCGGCTACCAGGCCGTCGGCCACCAGTCGGTTCGCGAGCAGTTGCAGGGCCGCAGACTTGTCCACGGCCGACTGGCCCATGGAAATCTGCTCTACGGTGAGCTCGAGCATGCCTTTCTCCTATTCAGCGTCAGGTGGACGCTAGGTATTGTTTTGAATGAGTCAGCTTAGGCGGATGGCCCGAACAATGTGCAACGGTCTTCTGGCAGGACTGTGACACGGGCTGAATACCGCAAAAATACGCTTGCTGAAACGTTTAATCTAGAGTGTTCGTCACGTTACTAGATTATTGTTCGGTGTTGAAGCCCAACCTGTCGGCTACAGACCGATCGCTCCCAGGCAAATGTGGCAACGTGGGCACCGCGTGTGTCAGCGAATCTTTTGCTGGGCTCACCGGCCTCTTCGCGGGCAAGCTCCGCTCCCACACAGTCGGCTGCCGGAATAGGATACGATCAACGAAAATGCAGACATGAACGCTGCAGCAAAATAAGGAACTCCCCGTTTGAAACTCAGTGATATCGCCCAGTTGGCCGGTGTGTCCGTCACCACCGCCAGCTACGTGATCAACGGCAAGGCCGAGCAACAGCGTATCAGCAACAGCACCGTGGAACGGGTGCGGGCAGTGGTCGAGCAACATGGCTTCACACCCAACCCCCAGGCCGCCGGGCTGCGCAATCGTAATACGCGAACCCTGGGTTTCATCCTGCCGGACCTGGAAAACCCCAGTTACGCACGCATCGCCAAACTGCTGGAGCAAGGCGCTCGCGCCCGTGGCTATCAGTTGCTGATCGCCAGCTCCGACGACGCCCCAGACAGCGAGCGGCAACTGCTGCAACTGTTCCGCGCACGGCGCTGCGACGCGCTGTTCGTCGCCAGTTGCCTGCCGGCCGATGACGACAGCTATCACTTGCTGCAGGCACGCGGCACACCAGTGATCGCCATCGACCGGGAAATGGAACCGGCGCATTTCTGTTCGGTGGTCAGCGATGACCATCAGGCCAGCCTGCAACTGACCCGCAGCTTGCTGCGGCCTTTGCCAAGGCATATCGCCCTGATCGGTGCCCGCGCCGAATTGAGCATCAGTCGCCAACGGGCGGCCGGCTTCCAGGAGGCCTTGCACGGCTTCAAGGGCGAGGTGCTGATCGAGCATGGCGAGGCGTTCAGCCGCGAGTGCGGGCGTCAGTTGATGGAAGGTCTGATCAAGCGTCTTGGCCATCTGCCGGATGCCCTGGTCACGACTTCCTACGTGCTGCTGCAAGGCGTGTTCGACGCCCTGCACGATCAACCGCTGAAATCTCAAGCGCTGCGCCTGGGCACCTTCGGCGATACCCAACTGCTGGACTTCCTGCCGTTGCCGGTCAACGCCATGGCCCAACAGCATCAACTGATTGCCGAAAAAGCCCTGGAACTGGCCCTGGCCGCCATCGAGGAAAAGAACTACCAACCTGGCGTCCAGGCCATCGCCCGGACCTTCAAGCAGCGAATCCACGAGGCCTGAAGGTGGAGTTGATCGACACCCACACCCACCTCGACTTTGCCGATTTCGATACCGATCGCGACGAGGTCCTCGAACGCAGCCGTGCCCTGGGAGTGGGGCGGATGGTGGTATTGGGGGTTTATCAAAAAAACTGGCAGCGGCTCTGGGATCTGGTGCAAAGCGACTCGCGGCTGCACGCCGCGTTCGGCTTGCATCCGGTGTATCTGGATGAGCACCGCCCGGCCGACCTCAGCGAACTGGGCGACTGGCTGAGCCGTTGCGCCGGCCATCCGCGGCTGTGCGCGGTGGGCGAGTTCGGCCTGGATTATTTTTTGCCGCAACTGGATCGCGAACGCCAGCAAGTGCTGTTCGAAGCCCAGCTAAAACTCGCGGCGGACTTTGCCCTGCCCGCGCTGCTGCATGTGCGCAGAAGCCACGCGGCGACCATTGCCACCCTCAAGCGCTTTCGCCCGGCCCGTGGCGGCATCATCCACGCCTTTGCCGGCAGTCGCGAGGAGGCCCGGGAATACTGCAAGCTGGGTTTCAAGCTGGGCCTGGGCGGCGCCGGCACCTGGCCGCAGGCCTTGCGCCTGAGCAAGGTGATCGCCGACCTGCCGCTGGACAGCGTGGTGCTGGAGACCGATTCACCGGATATGGCGCCAGTGATGTTCGCCGGCCAGCGCAACAGCCCCGAGCATTTGCCGGCGATCTGTGCGGCGCTGGCCGGGCTGATGGGGGTGAGCCCGGAAACCCTGGCGAACGCCAGCACGGCCAATGCCTGTGGGCTGTTCAACTGGCCGACGACAGTGACATAAGCGCTGGCAAGCCCCAATATCCTTCAGCGAAGAACAAGCTCAAGCCTGGCGAGACCTGTGGCGAGCGGGCTTGCCCGCGTCCGGCCGCGAAGCAGTCGCAAAACCGGTTTTCTTGGTCTGCCTGATAAACCGAGCTCGCCGGTTTCAGGGCCGCTTCGCGCCCCCGAGCGGCGGTGCGGCGTTCCGACAAGCCCGCTCGCCACAAGACCGTGCTCGGCGACACATGACCTTAACTGAACGACATTGCGCCAACCCCCGCCTCAGACCCTGAACGCGCCGATCAATTGCTTGAGTTCCACCACCTGCACCGAGAGCAGACGACTGGCACTTTCAGTCTGGTGCGCGCCCTCGGCCGTACGCTCACCCGCGCGGTTGATCTCGACGATGTTCTGGTCAATATCATGCGCCACGGCGGTTTGCTGCTCGACGGCGGCCGCGATCTGCTGGTTCTGGTCGACGATCATACCCACCGCGCCGAGGATATTGTCCAGCGCCTGCTGGACCTTTTCCGACTGGCTCACGGTAGTGTTCGCCATCCCATGGCTGATGCCCATGGCCTTCACCGCCGCCCCCACGCCGCCATGAAGCCGGCTGATCATCTGCTCGATTTCCCCGGTCGAATGTTGGGTGCGCTTGGCCAGGGTCCGCACCTCGTCGGCCACCACCGCGAAGCCGCGGCCCTGCTCGCCGGCCCGGGCCGCCTCGATGGCCGCGTTGAGGGCCAGCAGGTTGGTCTGCTCGGCGATGCTCTTGATCACTTCCAGCACCCGGCTGATGGACTGGCTGTCGGTGGCCAGTTGATTGATCACCTGCACCGACTGATCGATCTCGCCGGCCAACTGCACGATGCTGTTCTGTTGCGACTCGACCAGGCCGCGGCCACTGAGGGTTTCGCCGTTGACACTATGGGCACTGCTCACCGCGGCTGCCGCGCTACGGGCGACCTCCTGGGCGGTGGCCGACATCTGATTCATCGCGGTCGCCACCTGTTCGATCTGGCTGCGCTGCCCGGCCACCGCCTGATTGCTGCGGGCCGACACCGATTCGACCTGGCCGGCCTGGCGCTCGACCTCACTGACGGTCTGCCCGACCCTCTCGATCAGGTCATGGATCTTCGCCACGGTGCCATTGAACACGCCGCCCAGTTCGCCCAGTTCATCGCGGCTATGGGCAACGAAATTGACCGTCATGTCCCCGGCCGCGACCTTGTGCATCATTTCCCCCAGGCGCCGCAAGGTGGTCCGGGTCGAGGCATAGAAGCCGCCGTACAGGTAGACGATGGAGAAAAACACCGCCGCCAGCGCGACCACCAGTGACAGCATGTGCAGGCGATTTTGCCCCAGGCGCTGTTCAAGCTCCTGGCCGAGATAGGCCAGGGTTGCGTCATTGAGCTGGTAGGTTTGCGCCATCAGGGCGCTGACCTGATCGTAGAAAGCCGGCCAGGGCGCATCGAGGGTTTCGGCCATGACCACCTGTTCTTCGAACAGCTCGCTGCCTTTTTTCAGCGACGCCTTGCTGCCGGCGGCCTGTGTATCCAGGGCGGCGTGGGCATTTTTACTGCTGCCCAGGGCATCCTGGAGTTTCAGGGCGTATTCGCCCTGCAACTTCTCGATCTGCTGCAACAACTCATCGAAGCGCGTGCTCGACGCCGAATTGAGAAAGCCCTGCCCCAGGGAATAAGCGCCCATGGAGCGACCTTCGCCGAGGATCTGGGTCACCTGCGGCGTGACGCTGGTCACCAGTTCGCTCAACTGCCGCAAATCGCTCTGGTTATCACGGCTGAGCCCCGATTGACTGGCAATGATCTGGCTGAAAATCTGCGCCTTGGCCAGCAGTTTGGTAATCAGCGCGCTTTTGCTTTGCAGGGAGGTTTCGGCCTGCTGGGCCTTGAAAGCGCCGATCATTTCATCGCGTTTGGCATTGAAGGCATCGACCTGCTCGGGGTCGATCGTCACCGGCGCCAGACCTTGCAGGCGGGCCAGAACACTCTGCTCAAGGGTGTGAATTTTGCCTTCCAGGTCCCCCGCCTTGCCGGATTGACCGAGGACGGCATCGATCTGCACCTGGTTGTTCAGGGTTTCCAGGTCGCGCCGCAGGCTCAGGCTGCTGCCCAGCAGGTCGAGGCTTTGCAGCTCGATCTGGGTACCGGAGAATTCTCGATAGGAATCGCGTACCAGGTAGAAGTTGGTCACCAGCATCGGCACGAAGAACAGCACGCTGATCAAACTGAACTTCTTGCCGAAGCTCAGGCGGTTCATCAGGGCGACGGCGGGATATAGCAAGCGCTTCACTGGAATGCTCCCTTTCGTATTATTTTTATAGTGGCAGGCACGGCGAGGCACAAAGCCAGTATCCGCAGCTACTGCCTGTATAACGTAATTTGAAAGGGAGTTTTGTAACTTAAGGTTAATGGCGGCACAGCCGGCGGCCTGACAACAGTGCCTTTGGCGGCGCCCGAACGGGGCTCTTCGCGGCGGTGCGGCGATCCGACAAGCTCCGCGCCCACAGAATCGAGTCACACCGCAAACCTTCGGTCAGCCCCGGACATTGTGGGAGCGGAGCTTGCCCGCGAAGAGGCCCTTGAGCCTTGCATCGCTTCCAAGGACGCCATCGCCGGCAAGCCGGGCTCCTACAAGGTCCGCGCTGTTGGTGAGGGCAGTGTCTCCAACCGGATCAGATCAACACGGTCCACAGGGCAAACCCGGCATACCAGAGCACCGCTGCCCGCAGCAGCAGTTCCCACAGGCTGTCCAGGCTGGTGACGCCATCGGCACCGACTACCGGCGCGGGGACTTCCCCGGCGACGCGACCGACTTTCTCCACCAACTGCCGCGCGGTGATATCCCAATTGAGCAGCTCATGCAGCATCACCCGGCTGACCCCGACAAAGTTGCCGACCAACGCCAGGCTGGCCGCCAGCAAGCGCACCGGCAACCAGTCGAAGGCGTGCCGCAGCAACGTCGCGCGCTCCACCAGCGCCGGGCTCTGGCCATGGTCCGCCGCCAGCGCCAGCAGCCGATAACTCAGCGCCGCCACCGGCCCCAGCAGGAAATACCAGAAAATCACCACGAAGAAACTCTGGTAGGCCTGCCACAACAGATAGCCCTGGACCTGCTCCAGCAATTGCTCATCGTTGTCGGCGCAGACATTGAGGTCACGCTTGGCCACATGCACCGCCGCCTGTACATCGCCACGCCGCCAGGCATCACGAAACGGCCCGAGGGCCGCCAGCAGATCGCCACGGCCCAGGCTGTAAATCACCACCAACAGGTGCACCGGCAAGGCCAGCAAACCATAGGCCAGCGGTTGCAAGGCCATCAGCAGCAGCGCAAGCACGACCACCGGCAACAGCACCAGCAGAACCAGCACCAGCCAGGGGTGCCCGGCTGTCCGTGGAGCGGTTTCCAGCCGGGCCAGCTCCCGCAGCCAGGCGCCGTCACGTTGGACCCGTTGGCGCAAGGCCGAGAACTTTTCGATCCAGACCGCCAGCAGCAACACCAGAAAACTCATTGTGACTCTCCTTTTTCCAGCACGGCGGCACGAAAGCGCGCCCAGTCGAACGCCGGTCCCGGATCGGTCTTGCGGCCCGGGGCAATATCGCTATGGCCGCAAATCCGTTGCGGGGTAATGGCCGGGTAAGCGGCCCGCAGCTGACGGGTCAAACCGATCAGCGCCTCGTACTGCGCCTCGGTGAAAGGCAGGTCGTCCGTGCCTTCCAACTCGATGCCCAGGGAAAAATCGTTACAGGTTTCCCGCCCCTCGAAAGACGAGATCCCGGCATGCCAGGCCCGCTCCAGACAAGAGACAAACTGAGTGACGACACCGTCACGTTCAATCAGGAAATGCGCCGACACGCGCAGGTCGGCGATGCCTTCAAAGTAGGAATGTTCCGTGACATCCAGGCGGTTCTGGAAGAACTCCTGCACCTTGCCCGTCGCGAACTGCCCAGGCGGCAGGCTGATGTTGTGGATCACCAGTAGGGAAATTTCCTCGGCCGGACGCTGGTTGAAGTTGGGCGACGGACAGTGACGCACGTCCTGGCACCAACCGCTGGCGGGATCCAACTGCATACCGATTCCTTCGAAGACAAAACGACAGGCTCAGTATGCCGCGATAGACACGGGGATGGGTCAGCAATCCACGCTTATGCAGGAAATTTTCTTGAGCGACGCCCCGCGCCGGGACAAGCGAGGCGCACTCAGCGCATCGTCATCCGCCGCAGATTGCCGATGACCGACGCCAGCGCCCGGTCGAACAACAAGGCGTCGTCGAGCAGCCGGACCGCGCCACGGCGGAACTCCACGGCCAGGGCCTGGGCCGTTCGTTCCAGCACCTTCATGCCGGTGCGATTGACGAAAATGTACTTGCCGCCCGGCTCGATGATCGCCGTCAGCTTGCAACGCAGGCTGTTCTCCGCGTCCTCGCGGATTTCCACCCACTGGCCGATATGCAGTTGCCGGACCCAGAGCAGGGCGGCGTCATCGGCCGGTAACTCGAAGGCGGTGTCTTCGGCCAGGGGCTCGTGGGGCGCACTGAGGACAATCTCCTCCACCACCTCGACCATCGCCGGTGCCCTGGCGCTCACCACCGGTTCGGCACTCTGCCGGGCAAGCTGCTGGAGCACCTGCACATGCAGACCTTCCAGCTGGCTGAAAAACTCGCTGGTGGCGAAGGGGTCGAATGCCGCGCTGGTCAGGCCATCGCGCAGCGACTTGAGCAACCCCGGTACCCGCTCCAGCAGCTTGAGGCGCGCATCCACCGGGTCCTGGGGTTCGACACTCCAGATCAAGTCGTCCATGGTCTGCACGCCGGCCTGCCATTCGGCGGACGCTTCGCCCTGCTTGAGCCAGGTCAGCAACAGCACCTTGCTCCAGGCTTCCTGGAGCAGACGCACCACCACCTCGGGCAAGGTCCGCCCCAACAGCCGCTCGTTCAAGACTTCCTGGACCCGCTGACGCGCCTGTTCGGCCTTGGCCCGGCCCTCTTCGGCATCGCGGGTACGCTGTTCGAGCAATTCGCTGCGGCGGCGCTCGTCGCTGGTAAAGGCGAGGAACTCCACCAGCAGCTCGGCAAAGATCGCCGGATCGTCGACGAAATCATTCAACAGGCGCTGCACGATCTGCTCGATGCGCACATACAGGGCGTCACGTTGATAGTCGTCACGAGCCCCCCAGCCCAGGGCGGCGGAGGCTATTTCATTCAGCAGGCGGCGGGCCGGATGGCTGCCACGACTGAAGAAGCTCTTGTCCAGGACCGCCACTTTCAAAATCGGGATCTGCAAGCGACCGATCAGCGCCTTCAGCGAATCCGGCAGGACACGGTCATCAAGGATAAATTCGAAGAGCATGGCGACCAGGTTGATCACATCCTCGTCCATGCCCCCGACCACCCGGGACTTGCCGCTTTTCACGCTGACCCGGGTCAACAACTGTTCCAGCTGATTGCGCAGGTCGAAGTCTTCCGCCGAGCTGGGCTCCGGCACATATTGCTGCAGATGCGAGAGCAGGCGCAGCAAGTCATTGGTGGAAATCGGCTGGACCTCGGAGCCGGCCTCGAGCTTGGGCGCCACGCTGCCACGCACATGCAGCAGGAGTTCCTGCAAGGCGGCGAACACCTCCTGCACGCTTTCATCCAGGGGCTTGGCGCTGGCGGTCGGCGCCTGACGAGCGTGGGCGCTGGCCGCCGCGCGATCACTGGCGCGGCGCGCCGGGGCGGCCTTGAGCTCCGGCAGTACCCCAGTGGCGATCAGCAACTGATTGGCCTCGGCGTACAACTGGTCGGCGTCGCGCAGAACGTATTTCTCGAACAGCTTGAGAATGATCAGCTTGACCTTGATCTCCACCCCGAGGTTGCGCCCGGCCTCGAGGAAGTACTCACAGAGCATCGCCGGGCCCATGGGATTGCTGGCATCGTCGACACGCCGGGTGATCAGCGCATTGAGGCGGGTGCTGAGTTGCCCGAGGGCGAAACTGTCGCGGCTGAGGACCTTGGCGACCATGGCATCAAGGGCCACGGTGCGTTCCAGCTCATCGTTGGACACCAGCGCCAGGGCTTCGTAGGACACCGCCGAGGACAGCGTCGGCTCACTGGTGTCGTACTGGCCAAGACCGTCAAAGGCTTCGAAAAAACGCTCAAGAAAACCACGTACGATACTTTTGCGCTTGAGGCGCAGGTCGCGCATGGCTTCGAAAAAAGTGTTCTGGTCGACATTGTTCTGGGCCTTGTCGGCCATTTCGAACAAGGTGTCGTCGGCGTTATCGAACAACGCCTGCAGGCCTTGCTTGAGCTGCAACGCGGCCTTGTCACGGACCTGGACGAGAACCACGGGCAAACGGGCCAGCGGCGACGGCGTCGCCTGATCGTCGGCTGCCTTGTGCAAAGGCACGACCTTCCCGTCATTGTGCATCAAAGCCTCCTGCCGCAGCGGTTCTGTCAGTTCGGGTGAAAGATCGGTGTGTGCGGGGAGTGAGCAGCATGCCTCACGACCGCTTCTCGGCGAACACCCCAGGCGCTGACCGGCTATCGATAATCGGGGAATAACAGAGACGTCAAAGCTATGACGTCAATTACAAGGCAGATTATCTTGTAAAAGATGTCACTTTTACTAGTGTCTCGGCCAGTCCTTTTCATATCGCTATGAAAATAGACCGTCGATCGGACAAAAACGCTCGCGGCAAGCGACCAAAGGCCAGGATCGGGATGCCGGTATCGACCAGGCGCCTTGGGTTGGGCGGCGCCCTGCCCCTATAATCAAGGCACTTTGTTTGTGGAGTCCGTTATGCCGAATCTACGCCTCGCCGACCTGACCGCCGAAATCGAAGCCAACGTGCGCCGCGCGTTGCTCGAAGACATCGGCAGTGGCGACATCACCGCCCAGCTGATCCCCGCCGAGCGCCTGGCCAAGGCCACCATCATTACCCGCGACGCGGCGACCATCGCCGGTACGGCCTGGGTCGATGCGGTGTTCCGCCAGCTCGACCCACGGGTGGCCGTGCATTGGCAGGTGCGCGACGGCGACCGGGTACAGCCGAACCAGCCGCTGTTCCACCTGGAAGGCCCGGCACGCTCGTTGCTCAGCGGCGAACGTTGCGCCCTGAATTTCCTCCAGTTGTTGTCCGGGGTCGCGACCCATGCGCGTTATTACGCCGACCAGGTCGCCGATACCGCGGTCAAGCTGCTGGATACCCGCAAGACCTTGCCGGGCCTGCGCCTGGCGCAGAAATACGCGGTGACCTGCGGCGGTTGTCATAACCATCGGATTGGCTTGTACGATGCGTTCCTGATCAAGGAAAACCATATCGCCGCGTGCGGCGGGATCGCCCAGGCGATCAGCGCGGCGCACAAGATCGCCCCGGGCAAGCCGGTGGAGATCGAGGTGGAGAGCCTGGACGAGCTCAAGGAGGCGCTGGCGGCGGGGGCGGACATCATCATGCTCGATGAGTTGAGCCTGGACGACATGCGCGAAGCGGTGCGCCTGAATGCCGGCAAGGCCAAGTTGGAAGCCAGCGGCGGGATCAATGAAAGCACCCTGCGACCGATTGCCGAGACCGGTGTCGACTACATTTCGATTGGTGCGATGACCAAGGATGTGAAGGCGGTGGATCTGTCGATGCGTTTGAGCCTCTGAGAAGAGGCTCAACGCAACGAAAAGCGCCGCGACTCAAGCTCCAGCAACCATTGCTTGGCCGCCAACCCGCCGCCAAACCCGGTCAGGCTGCCGTTGCTGCCGATCACCCGATGACAGGGCACGATCACCGGCACCGGATTGCGTCCATTGGCGGCCCCGACCGCCCGTGAAGCCTTGGGTCGATTGATCTGCCGGGAAATTTCGCCATAGCTGGTGGTCACGCCATAAGGAATGGTCACCAGGGCTTGCCAGACGTCTTTCTGGAAATCCGTCCCCTGCATATTGAGCTTCAGGTCGAACTCGACACGCTCGCCGGCAAAGTACTCCTCCAGTTGCGTACGAACCTGCGCCAGTTTGTCCGGCGCATGCACCCAACTGTCCAATGGCGTCTGTGGCCGATAGTCCAGCTCGAAGCGCAGTTCGCGCAGCCCGTCGTCGTCGGCCAGCAGCATCATGGGGCCGATGGGCGAAGGGATGATGTCGTAGTAAATCGGGTTTGCTGTCATTTTTGACTCCTGCGTATCGATTCTGCCTCACTCGCCCCGCGCCACAGGTACATCACCGTATAGGCGCGCCACGGCCGCCAGTCTTCGGCGAGCAGTTCCAATGCCTTGGTACTCAAGGGCGGAACATCCCTGACCACTTCGCGACGCAGGATCAGGTCCGCCGCCGGGAAAGCATCTGGATGATTGAGCGCACGCATGGCGATGTAGTGCGCGGTCCATTCGCCAATACCCGGTAAGGCGACCCAGCTTTTGACGAAATCATTGAGACGTTGCTCTGTACGAAAACTCACCCGACCGTCCAGCAAGGCTTGGGCGATGCCTTGAATGGTGGCGGTGCGTGTCCTGATAACGCCGATTGAGCCCAGGTCCGCGTCGACCATCTGTTCTGGAGACGGAAACAAGCGATCCAGGCCCGGTGCCGGCGGTGCCTCAAGGACAGTGCCGAAGCGGGTCAGCAGTCGCGATGCCAGGGTACGTGCCGCCGCCACACTGACCTGCTGCCCCAACACTGCCCGCACCGAAATCTCGAAACCATCCCAGCCGCCTGGCAGACGCTGCCCAGGATAGCGCTCAACCAGTGGCGCCAGCACCGGGCTCGAACCCAGGGTAGCGGCGATGGACTGGGGGTCGGCGTCCAGGTCAAACATCCGGCGAATTCGCGTGACCACCGGCAGCATCTGCCCGGGCGGGACATTGAACAGCTCCAGCTTCAAGGCATGACCGCCATCGGGCCAGGCGCTGACCTGCAGCCAACTGGGCGATTCGCGGTTACCAAAGACTCGCCGATAGCCTTGCTCGTCGACCACTTCGATACCCGGCAAGGCACGACTGGCGAGAAACCCCAACACAGCCTTGAAATCGTAGGGAGGTCGATAGCCCAGGCGCAGGACCAGCGCGCTGTTGGCATTGGCCAATGGCTTGCGGCGAAAATCCCGGGGCGGTGCATGGTTGGCTTCGGCAAAGGCCGAGTTGAAGCGACGCAGACTCTGGAAGCCCGAGGCCAGCGCCACTTCGGTGATCGGCAGCGCGGTTTCGGTCAGCAGTTGCTTGGCGAACAACAGGCGCTGGGTGGCATGGACCGCGATGGGCGGAGCGCCAAGGTGTTTGACGAACAGGCGACGCAATTGCCGGGCGCCGACATCAAGTCGGGCAGCCAAGTCGTCGAGGGACTGTTCGGCGAGAAAACCTTCATGGATCAGCTTCAGGCCACGGCCGACCAGATGTTCGCCATGCAGCCAGATCGTGTTGCCCGGCGCCAGTTCTGGGCGGCAGCGCAGGCAGGGTCGAAAACCCAGGGCCTCGGCAGCGGCGGCACTGGGGTAATACTGCACATTCTCGACCTTGGGCGGACGCGCCGGGCAGACGGGACGGCAGTAGATCCGGGTGCTGAGGACCGCCGTGAAAAAGACCCCGTCGAAGCGCGCGTCGCGGCTCAGGCGGGCCTTTTCGCAGATATCGGCCGAGGGGAATGTGGAAGCAATGGTCGTGTTCATGGGCAGAGACTAGCACCGGTGATGGGGCTGTTCTCGCCATTTTCGGACGTGGATGAATCGAAAACTCATCATCAACACAGATCAGGATTCAAACGTCGAGGATGAAACGCCAAGCATTCAAACCCACGGCATGGGCTGGGTTTTGACTAAAGACGCGACTCAGTCTCAAGCTTTCGCGTCCACGGACCGAGCAGCTTTGATTGCCTCCGCTTTCTGCAAGACATCCCGCTGTGCGGCAATAGCCTTGCTGATCACCACATTGAATACATCCCGCTTGGTTTGCGCACTGGCATTGGAAAAAAAATCAGCCAAAACACTGAGCTCACCAGTCTTTGCTGTAGTCATGACGTCATACCTCGGTTAAACGTTCAACAAGCTCGGCCTGATCATAGGTTTCAGGGATCAGGGCGTCAATCGTGGAGCTATCCGCATCGATCTCTACCACACGGCCGGCGAAATCGATGTCCTTGATGAGAAGTTTTACCTGTATCCGGTCACCATACAAGCGCTTGAGCTCGACAATATTGCTGCGTGCGGCGACAAACTGCCTGGAAAATTCCAACAAAGGGATATTCCTACCTTCAGTGATTTCCCTGGCCTGCACGAATTGCCAGGCAAGCTCGGGTCGTTGGTAGACGTACATGATCTGGGCGTTTCTTTGGCTCCCCAAGACTCGATCAATGTTACGGCGCGCCACTTCGAAATTGGCCATTGTTCCATCCAGGATAAACGAAAGGCGCTTTTCAAAAGCGCGATCCAGGACTTTTTCCAGGATTTTGGTAACAGCCCGCTGAAACAGATAGGAATTGCGACCTTCATACCCAGGGACCACCCATTAGCCGGTCTCGAGTCAAGGCTAAAAGCCAACTCGCTCTGCAGTTTTTAACTGCAGAGTTTTCCCTCTTTCTCGACCTGTCTGGTTGAACCCGTCGAATCCGTTTCCTCGTCATTGGCTACGACCGAGTCGTGCCTGACACCCATGTGGATCAAGCGGTAGCGGTATTGCATGCACCGCCCTGGCAGAGAACTGCCCCAGAGAAACGTTGGTGCCGCCATTGTGTCCAAAACGTGTCACAGAACTGTGGCTCGTGCAAAGCACGTCCAGTCCCAGCGGGCTCACTTGGCAGACGACCCGGTTACAACACACTCAGGCGGTGACAGCCGGACGCCACTCAGATTTCATGGTTCGCGCCCAGTCCCTTTTTGGTTGGCCGGCCATCACCTTAATCCGCTCCTCAGGCGAAACAGCGTTTAGCATCGAAAGGCTGTTTCTCCTTCAGAATGTGGTAACTCGCCCGAGCCAGCTTGTGAGCCAGCGCTTTCGTGGCGACCACAGCATTGGTCTTGGCTTTCTTTTTCTCGAAAAAGCGTTTGGCATCATCACTGAAACGCCGAGCGAAATTCGCCGCTTCGATAAAGGCCCAGATCAAGTAAGCATTGCCGTTCTTGGTGTTACCTTCGCCCTTTTTCTTGCCGTTGGAGTAATGCGCGCTCTTTACACATCGGGCATAAGAAGCGAAGTTGCCGACGTCGGCAAAGCGCTCAATATCTCCCGTTTCCAGCATGATCACCGTAGCCAGAACTTCGCCAATCCCGGGCATCGTTTTCAATAAGGAAAACTCTGGGCGCAGACTGGCTTCCTGCAGCAATCGGTCCTCAAGAAAATCAATTTGAGCCTGCACCGCCTGGATGATGGCAACATTGGCTTTCATCGCCAGCGCCACATCCGTTGACAGGCCTAGCCTGTCCACGGATGTGGCTGACAGCCCTTTGACGTCATTGCAGCTCAACCGGTGGCCAAACTGACGCGCCATGATGTTTTCGACGGCCAGAATGTGCTGAGTCCGACTGCGTACCAACTGAATGCGTTTACGCGCCAAATCTCGTAGCGCTCGTTCTTGCGGCGGGTGGATGTACCCCGTTGGCAAAATCCCGAGCCGCAGCAAATGTGCCAGGAAAGCCGCATCATCCTTGTCGTCGGAATGCTTTAAACCGTCGTAGCGTTTCATCGCCACGGGGTTCGCCAGTTTAACCTCGAAGCCCGCCGCCTTGAGGCCATCGACCAACCAGTACCAGTTGTACGTCGACTCAACCACGACACCGACCAGTTCGGCACGATGAGGCTCGAGTAGCGAGAGGATTGGCGTCAGCTCATTGGGGCACCGTCGACTGACCAGCACCCGGTCCATTTCGTCGGTTACCACCACAACACTATTGTTCGAATGCAGGTCTATGCCACAGAATTTCATCACGGCCTCCTCACAGCAAAAGACTAAGTTCGCACCTTGAATTTTGCGCCACCTCCGTGAGGTGGGGAGGCCGGCCAGATGATTCTCAGATTTCTGAAATCGTCGGGATCAATGCGCAAGACTCGTCGTGGAGGAGCATAACCATTTGACGACTCAAGGGTTTCGGCTATCGCCTTGGCTACTTCTGTTTTTCCTGCTCCAGGCGATCCTGCCATGAAAACGGTAAATGGAGAGGCCTCACTGGGAAACACCGCTATATCCGCGATTTTCCTGGCAAGGGCGGCGCGGTTCGTCCGTGCGAACTCAAAAGCCGCCTGCTCGATAGCGGACTCCTCCGGTGTCATAAAAAGTCCATTCCTTGCATTCCGCTCCTTTAGACCAGCAGCATCCATGGATCGGCGGAGATTCTTGGGGTGGGCTGAAACGAGCGGATAACTTGATGTGGTGCCGGAGATAGGAATCGAACCTACGACCTTCGCGTTACGAGTGCGCTGCTCTACCGACTGAGCTACACCGGCGTGGCGCTAAAGCTAGCATCCGATTCCGGAGCGGGCAAGCTAGTCGGGCTTGATCGCGATCACGCCCTGGGTCCAGAAGCGCGGCTGGAAATGGCCGCCGTATTGCTGCTGGTAGAGTTTGTTGCGCTCGTCCAGATGGGGAACGTCGCGGATCACTACATAGACCAGGAACAGCACGGCGGCAGTGCTGATGCCCATCCACGACCAATGGATAAAGGCATTGGGCTTGGCCGGCTCGCCCTTCCAGACATGCAGCGCCATCAGCCAGCCGACCACCAGCGACAGCCAGAGCTGGGAGTACGGCATCACGATCACCCCGTCGACCATGGACTGGGTCAGGGCGCCGATCAGGCTGGCGAACAGGCACAGGCGCAGCAGATCGGTCGGGTCGTCGGAAGTCGAGCGCTCGCGGATCAGGCGGAAGGTTGCCCACAAACCGCGTCCGACTAGCCACATGACCAGCAAGGTGGAAGGGATGCCCCACTCGCTGGCCCATTGCAGGATGGCTTGATGCGGGTGGGCGGCGACGGGGTTGTGGATATCGGCGAAATGCATGGGGCCGAAGCCGAGCCAGGGGCGTTCGCGGATCATGTCCCAGGCTTGTTGCCAGATAGGGCCTCGACCTGACAAGGAGGTGGTCAGTCGATCACTGGCGAAGTTGCTCACTTCTATGCCGAGGTAGCCAGTGAGAACGCTGAACAACAGCCAGTAAAGTGTCACGCCCACCACGACGGCGGGCAGTTGCCAGGTGATCCATCGTTTGCCGGAGTGACCGCAGATGAAGAGCACGCAGGCAGCTACGCCCATACCCAGCCAGGTGCCGCGAGTGCCACCCGTTACTGCGATCAGCCACCAGAGACTCAGGAGTGAGAAGACCCAGACTTGGGTGGAGCGTTTGGTAGTAGACAGCAGAAGAGGGAGCGCTAAAAGCGGCAGGGTGAAGGTCTGGAATTGGCCGTAGAAGCGCTTGTTGGAGAAGCCAGTTATCAAGCGATCCGCGTCTATAGCTGAAGCTCCGCTCGTAAAGGCAGTAAATGCGATAGATAAAAATTGAACACTTTTCAATGAGCACAGAAAAATCAGAAAAACAATAACCTTTCTATTACCACCGTCCTCAGAACGCGCACCAGAAAATACAGACACCATCAAAACTGAAGAAACCACTAAAGCGACCTCAACAAAGGCCCATTCTGGCTGATGCGCCTCTAATGAGGAGAATATTGCTTGAATGAAAATCAAGACACCCACACACAACGTATATCGATCAAAAAACGCGTGAAACTCAGATTTACCCCATAAGAAAAATAGCGCACCAAAAGCAATCACCACTTGAACACTACGCTGAGCGTCATGACTACCTAGTAACGGGATAGCAGAGAAGAAAATGAAAAGCGCATAATAAAAAATAAACCGCCCTCCTCCAAACCCTCAAACAACTTTCTACACCAATAAACCGTCAACCACCCACAAAAACCCACATTAAAAAAGGCACCTCACGGCGCCTTAATTAACAGGTACTCAGAGCACTCTCAACGGCATGCCGCAGGGAGAAACTTTGAATCAATTGTGCTACCAGTACCCGAACATGTCCAAGTAAGCTGCCCACCGGAAATATCCGTTGGCTTAAATACAAGCGTACCCGTAGCTCCCGTCACAACAGAAGTTACGGTAACTTCTCCAGTTGTATCTTTAATAGTCACACCAGAAACTTGAGCAGTAGCCCCTGGAAACACATAGCCACTGTTAGCTGAAGTTACCTTACTCAAACCACCGAGCGATGCGGCCGTTTCAGATACGGCCACTTTAGCAGGGTCCGCCATAACAATAACTTCACTCACTTTTGCACGAGTTGTATAGTCCTGATAAGCAGGCAATGCCACAGCAGCCAAAATACCGATAATAGCAACCACTATCATTAATTCTATCAGCGTAAAACCCTTTTGAGTGTTCATATAGCGTCTCCAAGCATGAGGGGAATTTTCGCAACCTGATAAATAGCTAGCATAGTCCGTGCCACTGCCTCGTCCTCCGATTTCGCTGCATCATCAGCACTCCGAACTCAATGACGATGCTCTGAAGCAACACAACCTGACATTTTTTGTCACCATAACGTCCTGAATTTGGCATGCATCGCCCGACTACGCTATAAGAGTCCAACTGTTTGTGTTTGGTGCTCTAATGAATGATATCGCCCTTTCCGGCCTGGCCAAGCAACTGGTAGCAGCCGAGTTACTCACCGACAAAAATGCTCAGCAGGCATATCAGCAAGCCCAACGCAATCGGGTTTCCCTCGTCAGCTATCTCGTCCAGAACAAGCTGCTCAAAAGTCGACAAGTGGCCGAAATTGCCTCTGAACACTTCGGCGTAGCCCTGCTCGACCTGAGCTGCCTGGACAAAGAAAGCCAACCCAAAGGTCTGGTCAGCGAAAAGCTGATCCGCCAGCACCATGTGCTACCGCTATGGCGACGCGGCAACAAGCTGTTCGTCGGCATTTCCGACCCAAGCAATCACCAGGCTATTACCGATATTCAATTCAGTACCGGCCTCACCACCGAGGCGATTCTGGTCGAGGACGACAAACTCAGCGACGCTATCGACAAATTTTTCGACAGCAACTCCAGCGGTTTTGATGAAATGGGCGACGTCGACCTCGAAGGCTTGGATATCGAATCGGTTGACGACAAGAAGCAGGAGCAGATTGCCGGCCAGGACGCCGACGATGCCCCCGTGGTGCGCTTCGTCAATAAGATGCTTCTGGATGCCATCAAGGGCGGCTCCTCAGACTTGCACTTCGAGCCCTATGAAAAGACTTATCGGGTTCGCCTACGTACCGACGGCATCCTACGTGAAGTCGCCAAACCGCCTATTCATCTCGCCAGCCGTATCGCCGCCCGCCTGAAGGTCATGGCGAACCTGGATATTTCAGAACGTCGCAAGCCCCAGGACGGCCGGATCAAAATGCGCATATCGAAGACTAAGGCCATCGACTTCCGGGTCAACACCTTGCCGACGCTGTGGGGCGAAAAGATCGTAATGCGGATTCTCGACCCCTCCAGCGCACAAATGGGCATCGACGCGCTGGGCTACGAACCGGATCAGAAAGCCCTCTATATGGCGGCGCTGAAGCAGCCGCAGGGGATGATCCTGGTCACCGGCCCAACCGGCTCGGGTAAAACCGTTTCGCTCTACACCGGCCTGAATATCCTCAACACCGTGGATATCAACATCTCCACCGCTGAAGACCCGGTGGAAATCAACATGGAAGGCATCAACCAAGTCAACGTCAACCCCAAGCAAGGGTTGGACTTTGCCCAAGCACTTCGTTCCTTCCTGCGGCAAGACCCGGATGTGATCATGGTCGGTGAGATCCGCGATCTGGAAACCGCCGAGATCGCCATCAAGGCGGCCCAGACCGGCCACATGGTCCTCTCCACCCTGCACACCAATAGTGCCGCTGAAACCCTGACCCGACTACAGAATATGGGCATCGCCGGTTTCAACATCGCGACGTCGGTAAACCTGATCATCGCCCAGCGTCTGGCCCGCAAGCTGTGCAGCCACTGCAAGAAAGAAATCGAGATCCCCGAAGAAGCCCTGCTCAAGGAAGGTTTTCCACAAGAACGCATTGGCACCTTCAAGATTTATGAGCCGGTTGGCTGCGAGCAATGCAACGGCGGCTATAAAGGTCGCCTCGGGATCTATGAGGTGGTGAAAAACACCCCCGACCTGCAACACTTGATCATGGCCGAGGGCAATTCATTGGAAATCGCCGCGCAAATGCGCAAAGACGGCTTCAATGACCTGCGCACTTCTGGTTTGATAAAAGCCATGCAAGGCGTAACCAGCCTGGAAGAAGTCAACCGAGTCACCAAGGACTAAACAATGGCAACCAAAGCAGCAGTCAAGGTCAGCGTTTACTCCTGGGAGGGCACCGACAAAAGAGGTGCCAAGATGACCGGTGAACTGAGCGGTCACAACCCTGCACTGATCAAGGCTCAGTTACGTAAACAAGGTATCAATCCCGGCAAAGTGCGCAGAAAGACCAGTTCGATTTTCAGCAAGGGCAAACGCATCAAACCGCTAGATATAGCCCTGTTCACCCGCCAGATGGCAACCATGATGAAGGCCGGCGTGCCGCTGCTGCAATCCTTCGACATCATAGGCGAAGGATTCGATAACCCGAACATGCGCAAGCTGGTGGATGACATCAAGCAGGAGGTCGCCGCTGGTAACAGTTTCGCCACATCCCTGCGCAAAAAACCCGAGTACTTCGACGATCTTTATTGCAACTTGGTGGATGCAGGGGAACAGGCCGGTGCTCTGGAAGCCCTGTTGGAACGTGTAGCAACCTATAAAGAAAAAACTGAAGCACTGAAGGCTAAAATCAAAAAAGCCATGAACTACCCCATTGCAGTAGTTGTGGTAGCAATAATTGTTTCCTCGATACTATTGATCAAGGTTGTCCCTCAATTCCAGACCATCTTCTCAAGTTTCGGAGCACAACTGCCGGCCTTCACACTGATGGTGATTGGCATTTCCCAGATACTGCAAGACTGGTGGCTTATATTTATAGGGGCATTCATTGCTGCCATTTTCGGATTCAAGTACGCGCATAAAAACTCCGAACATTTCCGCAACTGGCTTGACCGCGCCGTCTTAAAACTCCCCATCATCGGCGCTCTGCTCTACAAGTCCGCCGTAGCCCGCTATGCCCGCACTCTCTCCACTACCTTCGCTGCCGGTGTGCCGCTAGTCGAAGCTCTTGATTCCGTCGCTGGCGCCACAGGCAATATCGTCTTCAAAAATGCCGTCAACCGTATCAAGCAGGACGTCTCCACCGGGATGCAGCTCAACTTCTCCATGCGCGCTACCGGCGTCTTCCCCACCATGGCCATTCAGATGACCGCAATCGGCGAGGAGTCCGGCGCTCTGGACGATATGCTCGACAAGGTCGCGACCTACTACGAAGGCGAAGTCGATAATATGGTCGACAGCCTTACCAGCCTGATGGAACCTATCATCATGGCCGTGCTCGGCGTCGTTGTCGGCGGTTTGGTGATCGCCATGTACCTGCCCATCTTCAAGCTTGGCCAAGTGGTTTAACCGATGCCCCTACCCGACTTCCTGGCCAGCCACCCGCTGGCCTTCGTTTTTTTCGCCCTGCTCCTCGGCCTGATCGTCGGCAGCTTTCTCAACGTCGTGGTCTGGCGCCTGCCGAAAATGCTCGAACGCGACTGGCGCAACCAGGCCCACGAAGTCCTTGGCCTCCCGCAACCCGCGCCCGGCCCGATCTACAACCTGCTCCTACCCCACTCCCATTGCCCGCACTGCAACCACCAGATCCGCGCCTGGGAAAACCTGCCACTCGTCAGCTACCTGCTCCTGCGCGGCCAGTGTTCCCAATGCAAGGCCCCCATCAGCAAACGCTACCCGCTCACCGAAATGGCCTGCGGCCTGCTCTCGGCCTTTGTCGCCTGGCACTTCGGCTTCGGCTGGCCCGCCGGGCTGATGCTGCTGCTGACCTGGGGCCTGTTGGCGATGAGCCTGATCGACGCCGATCACCAGTTGCTGCCTGACGCCCTGGTCCTGCCACTGCTCTGGCTCGGCCTGATCGCCAACCACTTCGGCCTCTTCACCAGCCTTGACGACGCCCTGTGGGGCGCCGTGGCCGGTTACCTGAGCCTCTGGTCGGTCTACTGGCTGTTCAAGCTGTTCACCGGCAAGGAAGGCATGGGCCATGGCGACTTCAAGCTGCTGGCGATGCTCGGCGCCTGGGGCGGCTGGCAGATCCTGCCGTTGACCATCCTGCTTTCCTCCCTGGTCGGCGCCGTACTCGGCCTGATTCTGCTGCGCCTGCGCAACGCCCAGACCTCGACCCCGATCCCCTTTGGTCCCTATCTGGCAATTGCCGGCTGGATTGCCTTGCTCTGGGGTGGTCAAATAACCGCTTCCTATCTGCAGTTTGCCGGTTTCAAATGAGCACAGCCGTTTCAACACCCTGGATTCTCGGCCTTACCGGCGGCATCGGTAGCGGCAAGAGCGCCGCAGCCCAACACTTCAGCGACCTCGGCATCCACACCGTGGACGCCGATCACGCCGCCCGCTGGGTGGTGGAACCCGGCCGTCCGGCGCTGGAAAAAATCGTCGAACACTTCGGCCCCGGCGTATTGCAAGCCGACGGCCAACTGGACCGCGCCGCCCTGCGCACGCTGATCTTCGAAGCGCCGGAACAACGCCGCTGGCTCGAAGCCCTGCTGCATCCGCTGATCGGCGAGGAGATCGCCAGCCACCTGGCCCGGGCACAATCGCCCTATGCGATCCTGGTCTCGCCGCTGCTGATCGAATCGGGACAATACAAGAACACCCAGCGCGTGCTGGTGATCGACGCCCCGCAGGCGTTACAGATCCAGCGCACCCGGCAACGCGACCAGACCAGCGAACAACAGGTGCAGGCCATCCTCAAGGCCCAGGCCAGCCGCGAAGAGCGCCTGCGCCATGCCGACGATGTGCTGGTCAACGACCGCGACCTGGCCTGGCTGCACAGCGAGGTCGAGCGTCTGCATCACTTTTATCTGACTTTGCGTGGAGGCCACTGATGAGCCAACCCTTGACCGTTGAATGCCCGACCTGCGGCGCCCCCGTGGAATGGACCACCGCCAACACCTATCGGCCGTTCTGCTCCGACCGCTGCAAACTGATCGACCTCGGCGCCTGGGCCGCGGAGGAACACAAGATTCCGGTCAGCCCCGACGCCGAGGACGATCTGTTCTCCGACGATCTGCCGCCCCGCGCCCATTGATCGCCAGGCGATCAGGGCCGCATAAAGGCGTAGTCCTGGTCGTCATCGAGGTTCTCGGCGAGAAATTGCAGCTCGTCAGCCAGATCCTCGGCACTGCGCACTGCCTTGCTCTGCTGCACCACCGCGCTGAGCAAGGCGCGCAAGCCCAGCCCCGGCTCGAACCCCTCCACTTGCGCATCTTCCAGACTGGCCTGTACCTGCTGACGCGCCCATTCGTACACACTCATGACCTTGCTCCCGGTTTTTTCCGCAGCATGGTCGCCGGGCCGGCCGCTGTAATTGATGCAGATCAACGCGGCCCATCGTCCTTCCATGGCGCCGACAGGTAACGGGTGCGGTTGAAGGTCTCCAACCATTCGGGGCAAAACACCACCAGCGCGCTGACCAACATACCGTTGATAAAAGCCTCGGGAAAAATGATCAGCCACAGGTAACCGACAAAATCACCCAGCCACTCCGGCAAGGCGAAACGCCCGTCGAACCACAACACCCCCAGGCTCGCCAACAGGCAGAGCAAGGCCGCCAGGGCGGCGGCAAAAAAGCCCGAGCAGAAGATATACACAAAGGGATTACGCGGCTGCGCCCGCTCCACCAGGATGGCGCAGACCTCCGTCACCAGTACCGGCAGCAGGATCAGCAAGCTGCCATTGACGCCGAGCGCCGCCAGGTCCTGACGCCCCAGCAACACCAGGCCGAGTTGCGCCACCAGCGCGCCGACAATCGCCAGCGGCCAGTCCAGCAGCAGGGTCACCGCGGTCAACCCGATAAAGTGATAGGACACCCCGGTGTCGAAATCGCGTCGCACCAGCCAGAGCAGGAACAGGGCGAACACCGTGCCGAACAGCAAGTGCTGGCGGCGACTGTCGGTGAACAGTTCGACCCAGGGTGAACGCCAGATCGCCCAGAGCACCACCGGCAGATAGATCAGCCAACCGATCACCAGGCTGGCCGGCGACAACAGTTGCGCGCCGATCATAAAATCATCTCCCTCCTCCGCAGCCCCGATCACACTTGTCGGCTTGAGCCCTGAAGTCTACACCGCCCGCTACAACACACCCCGTCGACAAAAATTTCGCCAGACTTCCAGACCTTACAGTTTCAACGCTAAGCTTGGGCCATGGACGACTCGGATTTTTTACGCTTGCTGACCATTCAGGCGGAGCAAGCCAACACCTTTCTTTCCAATGCCCGCAAATGGGAGCGTGAGCGTTGGGTCTGCCAGCGCCTGTTGCAAGGGCTGAACATTGCCTATCGCGCCGAAGACTTCCACCCCGCCGGACAGGAACCGCCTGACGTGCTGTTTCGCGACGCCTGCTTCGAGGTGTTTTTTGTCCTCGACGAAGGCCGGCGGCTCAATGATGAGTGGCGCGAAGAGTTGCAGCGCCGACGCAGTGCCTTTTCCCTCAGCCAACTGGTACGCCGCGAGGCCAAGCCCAGGCGCATTCCCGCCTCCGAGCTACTGCAGCGGCTGGCCCCGACCCTGCGCAAAAAGGCCCATAACTACAAGGAGCGCGGACTGGACCTGGGCGAGCTGGACATCATCGCCTTCGCCAGCCTCAAGCGCGAAGTACTCGATCTCAACAGCCACTTCCCGCCGCCGACCGAATACCTGCGCCAGGGCTGGCGCTCGCTGTCGCTGGTGGGGCCGACCTTCGCCCGGGTGCTGTTCGCCCACCCCGACGCGCCGGACTTCCTGCGCGGCAACCTGGGGCGCAGCATCGTTTTCGACGTCGGCATCAGTTTGTAAGCCATGGCGTAATCACTGCACCAGTGATACAAAGCACCTTAGTGACGTCTACCTGACGAGGCTCCCATGACCAGCCGCCTGAACCCCGACGACCAGCAGCATGTCGATCAGTATCTGCAGCTCCCCCAGCACCAAGTCGAGCGCCGGCCATTTCGGCCGTGGATGCTCCTGGTGGTGGTGCTCGCCGTGGTCATCGGCCTGGGCCTGTTGAGCCGCTTCCTGAGTTACCTGGTGCTATGAGCTGCCTCGCGCTCGCCCGGATAACGCAGGCACAGATTTCCTTTAGCCTTGCGAGATATCCCCATGAACCATCGTATCGTGATCGTCGGCGGCGGCGCCGGCGGCCTGGAACTGGCGACCCGCCTGGGTAAGACCCTGGGCAAACGCGGCATCGCCAGCGTCATGCTGGTCGACGCGAACCTGACCCACATCTGGAAACCCCTGCTGCATGAAGTGGCGGCCGGCTCGCTGAATTCTTCGTCCGACGAACTCAACTATGTCGCCCAGGCAAAATGGAACCACTTCGAGTTCCAGCTGGGGCGCATGAGCGGGCTCGACCGTGAGCAGAAAAAAATCCAGCTGGCGGCTACCTACGACGAAAACGGCGTGGAGTTGCTGCCTGCCCGTGAACTGGGCTACGACTACCTGGTGATCGCGGTCGGCAGCACCACCAACGATTTCGGCACCGAGGGCGCGGCGCAGCACTGCCTGTTCCTCGACACCCGCAAACAGGCCGAGCGTTTCCACCAGCAATTGCTCAACCATTACCTGCGCGCCCATGCCGGGCAAACCGATGCGGTGGAGCAGATCAGCGTGGCGATTGTCGGCGCCGGCGCCACCGGCGTGGAACTGGCGGCCGAGCTGCATAACGCCGCCCACGAGCTGGCGGCCTATGGCCTGGATCGGATCAAGCCGGAAAACATGCACATCACCCTGATCGAGGCCGGCCCCCGGGTGTTGCCGGCCTTGCCGGAGCGCATCGGCGGGCCGGTGCACAAGACCCTGGAAAAACTCGGGGTGCGGGTCATGACCAATGCAGCCGTCAGTGAAGTGACCGCGGACAACCTGGTGACCGCCGACGGCCAGGTGATTGCCGCGAGCCTCAAGGTCTGGGCCGCGGGGATTCGCGCACCGGGTTTCCTCAAGGACATCGACGGCCTGGAAACCAACCGGATCAATCAGCTCCAGGTCTTGCCGACGCTGCAGACCACCCGCGACGAAAATATCTTTGCCTTCGGCGATTGCGCGGCCTGCCCGCAGCCGGGGAGTGACCGCAATGTGCCGCCACGGGCGCAGGCCGCCCATCAACAGGCGTCATTGCTGGCCAAGTCGCTGAAACTGCGTATCGAAGGCAAGACCTTGCCCGAGTATCGCTATACCGACTACGGCTCGCTGATTTCACTGTCGCGTTTTTCCGCCGTCGGCAACCTGATGGGTAACCTGACCGGCAGCGTGATGCTGGAAGGCTGGCTGGCGCGGATGTTCTATATATCGTTGTACCGGATGCACCAGATGGCGCTGTATGGCACCTTCCGCACCCTGATGCTGATGCTGGGCAGCCGGATCGGACGCGGGACGGATCCACGCTTGAAATTGCACTGATAGCGGGCTTGCCAGCGAAGCAGTCGTCCTTGCGGCCGCCAAAAGCTTCGCTGGCAAGCCAGGCGCCTACAAGACCAGCGTCCGAGCCCATCAAGAACACCGAGTAAAATACAGGCAAAAAAAAGCACCCTTGCGGGTGCTTTTTTTCTGAAGATGGTCGGGGTAAGGGGATTCGAACTCCTGACATCCTGCTCCCAAAGCAGGCGCGCTACCGGACTGCGCTATACCCCGGTAAAAAAAAGGCACCCGTTAAAGGCGCCTTCTGCGATCAGCGCTTTTGGCCTCTGATCTTAAGATTCAATCCCAGCGAACTGGTATCAAAAATGGTGGGTCGTGTGGGATTCGAACCTACGACCAATTGGTTAAAAGCCAACTGCTCTACCAACTGAGCTAACGACCCAAAAATGGTCGGGGTAAGGGGATTCGAACTCCTGACATCCTGCTCCCAAAGCAGGCGCGCTACCGGACTGCGCTATACCCCGATTTGAAATTGGCTCCGTGACCAGGACTCGAACCTGGGACCCAATGATTAACAGTCATTTGCTCTACCGACTGAGCTATCACGGAACTACATATTTCAAGTTACAACCTTTACCGCAGACTTCCATCGCTGAAAGCTTCCTCAACCAGGCTTTTGCATCGCTGCGTTCGCTTGTCTGAGGCGCGCTATTCTACAACTCTGGAAACCTCTGTCAACCCCCTAAATTGCTTTCAAGACAATGATTTGCAATCTTTTTTCCGAATTTCCCTTGTGGGAGAAATCCGAGGGGTGACGTACTGCGGGGCGCACTTTACAAGCCTTTGCCCCTGAGTTCAACGCCCTTTCGAAAAAAAGCCCTCAGAAATTGCAATACCCCTTTGCGGGAGCCGGCTTGCTGGCGATGGACGTCAACGATAACGCGGAGAATCCGGATCACCGCGCCGCGCCTGCGTTCATCGCCAGCAAGCCGGTCCTACAAGGGGATCGAGTACATCCCCAGGGACTCAGGCAAACACGATCTCGTCGTTGACCACCGTGGCCTTCACGCTGGTTCCCGGCAGGAACTGCCCCGACAGGATCAGTTGCGCCAACGGGTTCTCGATCCAGCGCTGGATCGCGCGCTTGAGCGGCCGCGCGCCATAGACCGGGTCGTAACCCACTGCGATCAGCTTGTCCAAGGCCTCGCCGCTCAGCTCCAGCTTCAGCTCGCGCTCCGCCAGACGACTGCGCAGGCGACCCAACTGGATCTCGGTAATGCCGGCGATCTGATCTCGCGCCAAGGGCTCGAAAATCACCACCTCGTCGATCCGGTTGACGAACTCCGGCCGGAAATGCGTACTCACCGCATCCATCACCGCAGCCCGCTGCGCCTCGCGATCCCCTACCAGCTCCTGGATCTGCGCCGAGCCCAGGTTGGAGGTCATCACGATCACCGTGTTGCGGAAATCCACGGTACGCCCGTGGCTATCGGTCAGGCGACCGTCTTCCAGCACTTGCAGCAAGATGTTGAACACGTCCGGGTGGGCCTTCTCGACCTCGTCCAGGAGGATCACCGAGTAAGGCTTGCGCCGCACGGCCTCGGTCAGGTAACCGCCTTCCTCATAGCCTACATAGCCTGGTGGCGCCCCGATCAGACGCGCCACGGAATGTTTCTCCATGAACTCCGACATATCGATGCGCACCATGGCCTCTTCGGTATCGAAAAGGAACTCGGCCAGCGCCTTGCACAGCTCGGTCTTGCCCACGCCGGTCGGGCCGAGGAACATGAAGGAGCCGCTCGGACGATTCGGGTCGGACAAGCCGGCCCGGGAACGCCGCACCGCATTGGCCACCGCCACCACCGCCTCGTTCTGGCCGATCACGCGCTGGTGCAGCAGGCTTTCCATTTTCAACAGCTTGTCGCGCTCGCCTTCGAGCATCTTGGACACCGGAATCCCGGTCCACTTCGACACGACTTCGGCGATTTCCTCTTCGGTGACCTTGCTGCGCAGCAACTGGTTCTCGCTCTTGCCGTGCTGGTCGACCATCTGCAGGCTGCGTTCCAGGTCCGGAATCACACCATATTGCAGTTCAGCCATGCGGTTGAGATCACCCTTGCGGCGCGCCGTCTCCAACTCCTGGCGCGACTGTTCGATTTTCTGCTGGATCTGCGCCGAACCCTGCACTTCGGCCTTTTCCGAGGTCCAGACCTCTTCCAGGTCGGCGTACTCGCGCTCCAGGCGGACAATTTCTTCCTGGAGTTTTTCCAGGCGTTTTTTTGCCGCCTCGTCGTCTTCTTTCTTCAAGGCCTGGGATTCGACCTTGAGCTGGATCAGACGCCGCTCCAGACGGTCCAGCACCTCCGGCTTGGAGTCGATCTCCATGCGGATACGGCTGGCGGCCTCGTCGATCAGGTCGATGGCCTTGTCCGGCAACTGGCGGTCGGTGATATAGCGATGACTGAGCTTGGCCGCCGCGATAATCGCACCGTCGGTGATCGCCACCTTGTGGTGCACTTCGTAACGTTCTTTCAGGCCGCGAAGGATGGCAATGGTGTCCTCTTCGCTCGGTTCATCCACCAGCACCTTCTGGAAGCGCCGCTCGAGAGCCGCGTCCTTCTCTATATATTGGCGATATTCATTGAGCGTGGTCGCCCCGACACAATGCAGCTCGCCACGGGCCAAGGCCGGCTTGAGCATGTTGCCCGCATCCATCGAGCCCTCGCCCTTGCCGGCGCCGACCATGGTATGCAGTTCGTCGATAAACAGAATGATCTGCCCTTCCTGCTTCGACAGCTCGTTGAGCAGCGACTTCAGGCGCTCTTCGAACTCGCCGCGGTATTTGGCGCCGGCAATCAGCGCGCCCATGTCCAGGGACAGCAGGCGCTTGCCCTTCAGGCCATCCGGCACCTCGCCATTGATGATGCGCTGGGCCAGGCCTTCGGCAATGGCGGTCTTGCCCACGCCGGGCTCGCCGATCAGCACCGGGTTGTTCTTGGTCCGCCGTTGCAGTACCTGGATGGTGCGACGGATCTCGTCGTCACGGCCGATCACCGGGTCGAGCTTGCCCTCTTCGGCACGCTTGGTCAGGTCGACGGTGTACTTGTCCAGGGCCTGGCGCGCGCCCTCGGCGTTGGGGTCATTGACCGCCTCGCCGCCGCGCAGGTTGTTGATGGCATTCTCCAGGGCCTTCTTGCTCACGCCCTGGCCGAGCAGCAACTTGCCCAGCTTGCTGTTCTCGTCCATGGCGGCGAGCAGCACCAGTTCGCTGGAGATGAACTGGTCGCCCTTCTGCTGGGCCAGGCGGTCGGCCTGGTTGAGCAGGCGCGCCAGATCCTGGGACATGTTCACGTCGCCGGTGGGATTCTGGATTTTCGGCAAGCGGTCGAGCTCTTTGCTCAATTCCTTGCGCAGGCTGTTGATGTCAAAGCCGACCTGCAACAGCAGAGGCTTGATCGAGCCGCCCTGCTGCTCCAGCAGCGCCTGCATCAAATGCGCGGGTTCGATGGCCGGATGATCGTGGCCGACCGCCAGGGATTGGGCGTCTGACAACGCCAACTGCAATTTGCTGGTTAAACGATCTATACGCATGAGTCACCTTCCTTTGGAGCAGGCCGGAGCAAAGGACGCACCTGAATAAAGAAACCTGCCAGATGCCCCAGTAGATGCGGCCTATTCTGAGAGATTCAAGCGTCACAAGCTTGACCAAGATCAGAAGAGTCTAGTCTTGCAGCCAGATCAGGGAGGCGAAGCGACCGGTACGCGGACTGCGCCGGTAGGAGAAAAAGCGCGGGTCGCTGACCGTACACAGCCCGCCGCCATGCACGGCGGTGACTCCGCATGCCGCCAGGCGCAAGCGCGCCAGGGTATAAATGTCGGCCATGAAGCGCCCGGCATTGACGCTGGGGACGAAGGCTTCGATTGTTTCAGGATGCGTAGCGAGAAAGGCTTCGCGCACTTCCGCGCCCACTTCGAAGGCCCCGGGACCGATGGCCGGGCCGAGCCAGACGAGAATTTGCGAGGCCGGCACATCCAACCGCTCGACCGTGGCTTCCAGCACCCCTGCGGCCAACCCGCGCCAACCGGCATGGGCGGCGGCCACACGGCGGCCGGCACGGTCGCAAAACAACACCGGCAGGCAATCGGCGGTCATCGAGGTACAGGCGATGCCCGGCGTGCTCGTCCAGCTAGCGTCGGCTTCGGCGCTCAGCGTCGGATCGGCCTCGACCACCCCGACACCGTGCACCTGGCGTAGCCAGGCGGGCTGAATGGCGAAGGTAGCGGTGAGGCGACGGCGATTTTCCGTGACGGCGAGCGGATCGTCGTCGACATGATCGCCGAGGTTGAGACTGTCGAACGGCGCCAGGCTGACGCCGCCCGCCCGCGTGGTCACGCAGGCCCTGACCCGATCCGGCGCGGGCCAGTCTGGGATCAGGAAATCACTCACCCGACGAACGCCTCGCGGTCCTGCTTGAGCAGCGTCAGCAACCAGACGAAATCGTCCGGCAGTGGCGATTCCCAGCTCATGCGCTTACCGCTGGTCGGATGATCCAACTCGAGGAAACGCGCATGCAGGGCCTGGCGCGGGAAGTTTTTCAGCGATTCGACCATGGTCACGCTGGCCGCCGGCGGAATACGGAAGCGACCGCCGTAGGCCGGATCGCCGACCAACGGGAAGTTGATGTGAGCCATGTGTACGCGAATCTGGTGGGTACGACCGGTTTCCAACTTGACCCGCACATGGGTATGGGAACGGAAGCGCTCCAGCACGCGATAGTGACTCACCGCCTGCTTGCCGCCTTCCATTACCGCCATGCGCTGGCGTTGCTGGCCGTGACGACCGATGGGCGCGTTGATCTTGCCGCCGGCAGTGACCACGCCGATCACGATGCACTCGTAGATCCGGCTGACGCTGCGGCTCTGCAATTGCGTGACCAGCTGCGTCTGGGCCTGGATGGTCTTGGCCACCACCATCAGACCGGTGGTGTCCTTGTCCAGGCGGTGCACGATGCCCGCGCGCGGCACATTGATAATGTCCGGCACGTGGTGCAACAAGGCGTTGAGCAGGGTGCCGTCGGCATGACCGGCGGCCGGATGGACCACCAGGCCCGCGGGCTTGTTGATCACCAGGATGTCGTCATCTTCATAGACGATATCGAGTTCGATGTCTTGGGCGATCCACTCACCCTGAGCTTCCTGCTCGGCAGTCAGTTCAAGAACAGCGCCACCGTGGACAATGTCGCGCGGGCGGATAACCGCGCCATCCACAGTCAGGCGGCCGTCCTTGATCCAGGCGGAAAGGCGCGAGCGTGAGTGCTCAGCGAAGAGTTGGGCGGCGACTTGATCGAGGCGTTGGCCGCCCAGTTCGGACGGCACCTCTGCGCGAAGTTCAATTTTATCGGACATGCTCGGACTAGGCGTCGGCACAGCCTTTGGTTTCGGCTGCGCGCTTGTGGTTAAATACGGCGTCTTTTGCCCCGAGGCTATCAACGGGGCACTCATCATAACAGGACGGCCCCGCCCAAGACAGCGGCCGTCATAGGGACGCAAGCCGCCATGCAAGTGAGACACCTGCTGCTGATCGCCATCCTCGCACTGACTGCTGCTTGCTCGTCGAAGGAAGTCGTCGACGAAAACTTGAGCGAAGTCGAGCTGTACCAGCAGGCGCAGGCCGACCTGGACAACCACAGCTATACCAGCGCCACCGCCAAGCTCAAGGCTCTGGAGTCGCGTTATCCGTTCGGTCGCTACGCCGACCAGGCCCAGCTCGAACTGATCTACGCCAACTACAAGAATGGCGAACCGGAGGCTGCCAAGTCGGCCGCCGAGCGTTTCATTCGCCTGCACCCGCAGCATCCGAACGTGGACTACGCCTACTACCTCAAGGGCCTGACCTCGTTCGACCAGGACGTCGGCCTGCTGGCGCGCTTCCTGCCGCTGGACATGACCAAGCGTGACCCGGGCGCGGCCCGCGACTCCTACAACGAGTTCGCCCAGCTCACCAGCCGCTACCCGAACAGCCGCTACGCGCCGGACGCCAAGCAGCGCATGATCTACCTGCGCAACCTGCTGGCGGCCTACGAGATCCACGTGGCCGACTACTACCTGACCCGTCAGGCTTATGTCGCCGCCGCCAACCGCGGGCGCTACGTGGTGGAAAACTTCCAGGAAACCCCTTCGGTCGGTGACGGCCTGGCGGTGATGGTCGAGTCCTACCAGCGTCTGCACCTGGACGAACTGGCGGCTTCGAGCCTCGAAGTGCTGAAAACCAACTACCCGACCCATCCATCGCTGGTGGACGGTCAATTCGTGCCACGGGTGGCCGAGAGCGACAACCGTTCGTGGATGAGCAAGGTCACCCTGGGCCTGATCGAATCCCGTCCACCGCTGCCGCCGGGCGAAACCCGCGCCAACCAGGACGTGGTCAAGCAGTTCCAGGACGCCAAGGATTCGATTCCGTCCGACCTGAAGCCTGAAGGCGATGCCGCCCAGGAAGAGCAGCACCAGGCCGAAGGCAACAACAGCAACCGCTCCTGGTTCAGCTACATGACCTTCGGCCTGTTCGACTGAGTCCACGAACACGCTCTCTATGGAGCTTGTCGGATCGCCGCAGCGCCCCTTGAAGCCAAAGCTTCGCGGGCAAGCTCCGCTCCCACATGACCGGCGACAAGCATCAGAAAAGAGCCTTTCGAGGCTCTTTTTTTTGCCTTCCTGACGCCCCCCATCAAATGCGCTGTGCGCCCGGCATGTCCTTGGCTAAACTGCCGGATCATTTGCCAATAAGCGGGTTGCCATGGTTCGCCTACTGTTCTGGATTGCACTGATTGCGGCCGCCGTGTGGTTCTGGCGCAAATTCAATCGGCCCACCGCCACCACCCGCCCGAACGACACGCTGGAAGCCGCGCCCATGGTCCGCTGCGCCCATTGCGGCGTGCACCTGCCCCGTGACCGTGCCCTGAACGTGGAACAGGCCTGGTATTGCAGCCAGGCCCACCTCGAGCAAGGCCCCGGTCCTCGTGAGCGCTGAGACCTTCAGTCTCGGCGGCGCCCAGGCCCAGCGCCTGCTCCGGCTTTATCACCTCTACCGCCTGAGTATCGGCATCGCCCTGGTGTTGCTGATCTCCAGCAAGATGGACGACAAGTTGCTGGCGCTGGCCGACGGCGAACTGTTTCGCACCGGCAGCTGGATCTACCTGATCCTGAATATCCTGGTGGTGGCCCTGCTGGAAAACCCCAGGCGCCAGGGCCAGGTCTTCATGCTGGCGTTGGCGGATGCGGTGATGCTGTCCGGCCTGTTCTATGCCGCCGGCGGCGCACCGAGCGGTCTCGGCAACCTGCTGATCGCCTCCGTGGCCATCAGCAACGTGCTGCTGCGCGGCCGTATCGGCTTTCTGATCGCCGCCGTCTCGGCCATCGGCATCATCTACCTGACCTTTTACCTGAGCTTCAGCCGACCGGCCGCCGCCAGCTATTACGTGCAGGCCGGCTTGCTGGGCATCTTGTGCTTCGCCGCCGCGGTACTGGTGCAGGGCCTGACCCGCCTGTTGGCGGTGAGCGAAAACCTTGCCGAACAACGCGCCAGCGACGTCACCAACCTGGAAGAGCTCAACGCCTTGATCCTGCAACGCATGCGCACCGGTATCCTGGTGCTCGACGAGCAGCATCGGGTGCAGTTGGCCAACCAGGGGGCGCTGACGCTGATGGGCGAGCAGGACCTGAGCGGTCATGTGATCGACGCTTACTCCGTGGAACTGGTCGAGCGCCTGCTGGTCTGGCAAAGCAACCCGAGCCTGCGCCCGCGCAGCCTGAAAATCCTCGGCGCCGGCCCCATCCTGCAACCCAGCTTCATCGCCCTGAAACGCGGCGAACACACCCAGACATTGGTGTTCCTCGAAGACCTGTCGCAGATCGCCCAGCAGGCACAGCAGCTCAAGCTCGCCGCCCTCGGGCGCCTGACCGCCGGGATTGCCCATGAGATCCGCAACCCGCTGGGCGCCATCAGTCATGCCGCCCAACTGCTACAGGAGTCGGAGCAGATGCCGGAGGCGGACCGCCGTCTCACGCAGATCATCCAGGATCAGTCCAAACGCATGAACCTGGTGATCGAGAACGTGCTCCAGCTGTCCCGGCGACGCCAGACGCAAACGCAATTGCTCGACCTCAACAAGTGGCTGCAGACCTTTGTCAACGAATGGCGCGAGCGCTCCCGCCCCAAACAGTGCCTGCACCTGCAGATCGACGACGCGTCCCTGCAAACCCGCGCCGATCCGCTGCAACTGACCCAGGTGCTGAACAACCTTCTGGAAAACGGCCTGCGCTACAGTGCCCAGTTGCATGAACTGGCACAGGTCTGGCTGACCTTGTCCGTGGACCCGAACAACGGGCTGCCGACCCTGGAAGTCGTGGATAACGGCCCCGGCGTCGCCGCCGAGCAACGCCAACACCTGTTCGAACCCTTCTTCACCACCGAGAGCCAGGGCACCGGCCTGGGCCTCTATCTGTCCCGCGAGCTATGCGAAAGCAACCAGGCGCGCCTAGACTACTCGGTACGCCAAGGCGGCAGTTGCTTTCGCATCACCTTCGCTCACGCACGTAAACAGAGTTGAACATGAGCCCACGGCAGAAGATCCTGATCGTCGACGATGAGCCGGATATCCGCGAACTCCTGGAGATAACCCTGGGCCGGATGAAACTCGACACCAGTAGCGCCCGCAACGTGGCCCAAGCCCGGGAAAAGCTGGCCCAGGAAAGTTTCGACCTGTGCCTGACCGACATGCGCCTGCCGGACGGTACCGGCCTTGAGCTGGTGCAGCATATCCAGCAACGTTATCCACAACTGCCGGTGGCGATGATCACCGCCTATGGCAGCCTCGACACCGCGATCAACGCCCTGAAATCCGGGGCCTTCGACTTCCTGACCAAGCCGGTGGACCTGGCACGCCTGCGCGAACTGGTCGCCAGCGCCCTGCGCTTGCCGAGCAGCGGCAGCAAGCAGCCATCCATCGACAGCCGGCTGCTGGGTGATTCGCTGCCCATGCGCGCCCTGCGCAAGCAGATCGACAAACTGGCCCGCAGCCAGGCGCCGGTGTATATCAGCGGTGAGTCGGGCAGCGGCAAGGAACTGGTGGCGCGGCTGATCCATGAACAGGGACCGCGCGCCGAACGGCCATTCGTGCCGGTGAACTGCGGGGCGATTCCGGCGGAACTGATGGAAAGCGAGTTTTTCGGCCATCGCAAAGGCAGTTTTACCGGCGCGGTGGAGGACAAGCCGGGGCTGTTCCAGGCGGCCAATGGCGGCACGCTGTTTCTCGATGAGGTCGCCGACCTGCCGCTGGCCATGCAGGTCAAGCTGCTGCGCGCCATCCAGGAAAAGGCCGTGCGCAGTGTCGGCGGCCAGCAGGAGGAAATCGTCGATGTGCGGATCCTCTGCGCGACCCACAAGGACCTGAACGCCGAGGTCAGTGCCGAACGCTTTCGCCAGGACCTCTACTATCGCTTGAATGTCATTGAATTACGGGTGCCATCCTTGCGCGAACGGCGCGACGATATCGAACCCCTGGCCACCAATGTCCTCAAGCGACTGGCCTCGGGCAGCGGCATGCCGGCGGCCCGTCTGCATCCACTGGCGCTGGATACGCTCAAGGGCTACCGCTTTCCCGGTAACGTGCGGGAATTGGAGAACATGCTCGAGCGGGCCTACACCCTGTGTGAGAACGAGCAGATCGAAGCCGGCGACCTGCGCCTGGCCGAGGGTGGCGGGAGCTGCGCGCAAATCGGGGAGCCGAGCCTGGCGCAGATCGACAATCTGGAGGACTACCTCGAAAGCGTGGAGCGCAAGCTGATTCTCCAGGCGTTGGAGGAAACCCGCTGGAACCGCACGGCGGCGGCCCAGCGTTTGAACCTGTCGTTTCGTTCAATGCGCTATCGACTCAAGAAGCTCGGGCTGGATTGAGCGCTCATTGACTGACACGGTCAATTGTAGGAGCAGTTTCAGATCCGGCCCTCGGCGGCATAAGGCGCCGGGTCGATGATCGGCGCACGCCCCAGCAACAGATCGGCAAACAGCTGGCAGGACGCCGGCGCCAGCACCAGACCGTTGCGATAATGCCCGCAATTCAGCCATAGCCCGTCGAACCCCGGCACCCGGCCAATATACGGAATGCCCTCGGGCGAGCCCGGTCGCAACCCCGCCCAGTGCCCGACCACCTCGGCCTGCGCCAACGCCGGAATCAACTCAACCGCCGAAGCCTTGAGGCTTTCCAGCGCCGACAACGTCGGCGTCTTGTCGAAACCTTCATGCTCCAGCGTGCTGCCCACCAGGATATGCCCGTCACGCCGGGGAATTGCATAACGGCCTTTCGCCAGGACCATGCTCGAGAGGAAATCCGCCGCGCACTTGTAGAGGATCATCTGGCCCTTGACCGGCTCCACCGGCAGCGCCAGCCCCAGGCTGCCCAACAGCTCGCCGCTCCAGGCGCCCGCCGAGAGCACCACCTGATCGGCGCGCAGCTCACCCGTTGCCGTGCGCACGCCGACCACGCGCTCGCCGTCACGGAGAAACCCGGCGACTTCGCACTGTTCGCGAATCGTCACATTGGGCAAGGCCTGCAAGGCCGTCTTGAGGGACTTCACCAGACGCGGATTACGCACATTGGCGACATCGGCCATGTAGATGGCCCGGGAATAGCCGTCACCCATCACCGGCACCGCGTCGTGCACCGCCGAGATATCCACCGCGCTCAGGGGACGCCGTTCACGTTCGGCCCAGGCCAGGGCCTCGGCTTCGTCATCCAGGTCGAGCCAGTACAGGCCGGTGGTATGAACCTCGGGATCGACACCGGTGGCGGCGAACAAGCGCTCGCCCAGCTGTGGATAAAAGTCCTGGGACCAATGGGCCAGGGCCGTGACCGCCGGACTGTAACGCCAGGGGTACAACGGGGAAACGATACCGCCACCGGCCCAGGAAGACTCCTGGCCAAGGCCGGAGCGATCGAGCAGCGTCACCTGCCCGACCTCGGCAGCCAGATTGAAGGCGGTCAGCAGGCCAATCACACCGCCGCCGATGATTACCACGTGTTGTTGCGTTGCCATCGAGTCATCCAACAGAAAAAGAAGCCGGCGCGGGGTGCGCCCTGGAAAGCGGCGCTCAGCGCCCCCAGCAATCTTTGCTCGTCAACCCCGCGGTTGCCCCTGGATTGGTGAGCGCGCCGGTATTAGTGATGGTGAAACCACCGCACTTGTCACCGACCATCATCGACCCGGCCACCGCCGTCGCCGCCAGGGTGAAATCCTGGGCATTCAAGGTCGCGGCAATTGTGTAATAGGCATTGCCGGCACTGACCGTCGGCACAGTCGGCGCTGTTCCCGAGTAGGTACCGTTCTTCGAGTAGAACCGCTCGAGGTTCTGGGTCTGCTCGGACAACAGCCCGGCAATCTCCGAACGGTGCGTGCGCTTCACATACTCGCTGTAGCTGGGATAAGCCACCGCCGCCAGGATAGCGACAATGGCGACCACGATCATGAGCTCGATCAAGGTGAAGCCTTTCGAGACTGTTTGCATACGCTGCCTTCCCTATTGGATTTGTCGCCACATGATTCGCCGACTGCCACCGCCACCCTTTTCCGCCATGGAGGTAGTACCACCACTGGAGTCACTGAAAATCTTGGCGGTGGATTGGTTGAGGATACTCGTCAGGTTCGGAATACCGACAGAAAAAATAAACCCGCTGGATTGCAGATCGTTGGCATCGACCACACCACTGCCATTGGTATCCAGTACCGGATAGCTGAGCATCTTGCCGGTAAACGCATCCAGCTCCACCACCTTGCCCGTACCGAAGCTGACGCAAGGGTCGGTGGTATCCACCGCGGCGGTGGTGAAAATGATCCGACCGAGGGTGATCTGCGCCGGGTAGATCACTCGCTCGCCGGCCGCGACGTTGTTGTAGATCAGCGGCAGGTACCAGCCCTTTTGCGTCGGATAGGTCACGGCATTGGTACTGGTGGTGAAGAACTGGATGTTGTTGGAGGTGAACAGCCCGGTAATCGACTGGGCTTGCAAGTTACTGACCGTCAATTGCCCGGTGCTACCGCCGGCATCCCAGACGGCATAGAAGCCTTGCACGGCCTTGCTCAGCTTGTCCGCGGTCTCGTTGAACTTGCCGGTACCAAAAAACACCATAGTGCCACCCGCCGGGTTGGCCGCCAGCAGCGGCTGTGCGGTAATCGGCTGGTTGGTGGTGCCCGGCGCCGTGAACAGCGGGCTGCCGGCAAAGGCCAGGCCCCAGCCGGAGGGCGATGTGGCACTCAAGTCGAATTTCCACATATTCCCCTTGAGATCGCCACCGTAGGCGGCCTGCACCACGTTTTGCGCGTTCACGGTCAACTTCACCGAGGACAGGCCGTTGGTGGTGTCACTGGTGTTGACCACTATCTTGCTGATCAGCGAACCGTCGCGAATATCCACGACATACAAAGCCGCCACCCCGGAGTTGCTGCCATAGCCATTGGCGATGAACGCCGCCCAGCGGCCATCGGAAAGCTTCGCCACTTCGGGTTTGGCATAGGCGTACCCCAGGTCATTGAAGGCGTTTCCGGTGTTAGGCGTATCCGGAGCACGCATTTCCCAAAGGGCGTTGTACACGTTGCCGGCCGACGCATCGAACAGCTGGACCGCGTAGAAGGCCTTGCCTCCGGCCCCGACGCCGCCCAGGGCCACGGTCTTCCAGGCACTGTTGCTGAACTGGGCATCGTAGACACCCACCTGACCGTCATTGAGAAATTTGTGCCCGGTGCCGCTGACATAAGCCGGGTCCGAAATGAAGTGCAGCGAAGGCAGCACGCTGGAAGGCATATAGGCATAGAGCCGGGTGCCCTTGGTCGCGTCGATGACACTGAAGAAGCCGTCATTGGCATTGACCACCAGACTGCTGTTCATCCCCGTGGCCTTGGTTGCCAGGTAGTTGGTATAGCTGCTGTCACCCACCAGATCGGAGGCGGTCTGCGCGGTTGGCAGCGCCACCACCACCGGCGAGTTGATGATATCGCCGAGCAACACGGTACGCACCTTCAAACCCGTCTTGTTGGTGCCTTTGCTCCACTCCACCAGATCGGTGCCGAGGATGCCCGTGGGCAGGTTCAGGTTGAGAGTGGCCTGCTGCGTTGTGGAAAAACCGGTGAATGCCAGGCTGATCGCTGCGTTGCTGGTGGTATTCCAGGATTGATACAGCGGCGGGGTAGCCCCCGGAAGGATAGTGCTGTCGGTCGTCCAGTTGACCGCCGCGAGATTGACCGTGCCATTGGTATTGAGGCCATAGGACTTGATCGTGCCGCGCCAGTCCTTGGGGTCGTAGGCGCCCTGGAAATAACTGGTCGCGGTTCCGGCGCTCGCCGAATTGGACGCCCCGCCGCCACCGGAACCGGCCTTGGACGTGATGTCGCTGAAAGCGGACGAAAGCGCCGTACTCAAGCCGGCCTTGTCGATGGCCTGGTAGGACTTGCCATGACCATAGTTGGCCGCGTTGGCGAGCATCTGATTATTGGCCGTCAGCCCCACGGTGTAGGTAAACATGTTCTGCTTGAGAAAGTCGGGGCTGTCCCAGCTTTTCCCGGCCGCATCGTTACCCGCCGAACGCATATCGATGTCATAGGCAAACTTGGCGATATCGTCCAGGTACAGGGTGTCTCCCTCATTGTCGCCATTGGGGTTATTGCCATCGACGACGCCGTCCCAATTGGGCAATGAGGGAGGCCCGCCCTGCGCCTGGGGATCGTTTGTCGGGAAGGTGCGGTCGTAGGTCGGCAGACCATCGGTGATCACCACGCCGTAGTTTTTCTGGCAACGATACTGGATCGGACTGGTATAGGTACTGGGCGATGAATTGTAATACGGTGTCATGCCGCGGAAGTAGCGGGTGATTTCATAGTAGGTTTCGGCGAGGGGCGTGTTGGCAATCGAGCTCAACCCGGAGATGGAGGACAACAGGTTGTTGTAGTTCGTATCGGCCTGGGCCTGCGTCACTGTGCCGCTGACCGGCGACAGATCGCTGATCGCGCGAACGATATAGCCGCCGGGACCCGGGTCGTAGTAACTCGGCGGGTTGAAGGTCGCCAGACCGATACGCAGGTTGCGGTTGTTGGTCACCAACGACGAGGCCACGCTGCGCGCAACGTTGATCCGGTAATCGGTGGGAATCGTCCCGTCGGTGTAATCCTTTTGCAGGGACGTCATCCGGCTGATCAGATAGTAAAGATACTTGTTGGAAATCCGCGTATTGCCGCCCCCCAGCGGGTCCGGCAACTTCAGGCAGTAAACACTCGCGTTTCTGCTGGTCGACAAGGTGAAACCACTGTAACCGGACGGGCAACTTCCCGGATACAGATTGCCGATAAACTGGTTGTCACTGGTCATGTCCAGTGTTTGCAGGCTGCCGCAATTGGAATAGGAATAGCAGTTGTAGACCTGCTGCGGGACCTTCGTCTGATCGAAACCCGTGGCCCAGATCAGGTTGTCCATGCTGCCGGAGTCGTCCACCAGCAGCATCACGTTCGGGGCCACCGCCGCCGCGCTCAACAGCGGTGAGTCCGAAGGCGTGAACGCATACACCGGCGCCGCCAGATAAAGCCCCAGCAAGGCGCCGACAAACCGCCGCGACCAGGCTGAAAAACGGCTTTCGCGGGCCTTAATACTTGGCATAGACACTCTCCACAATTGACCGCGAATTGCCGTTGATGGCCACTGCCGTCACGCGGTACAGGGTCGCCGAGGTATTGCTTGGCACGTTGACCGCCGCCATCGTGGTACCGAGGTTCTGCACACCGTAGAAACCGCTGCCGGCCGCGATCCAGGTCACCCCCGAGGTGCCATTGGTCCCGGCGGCCGATACCGTGGCGGACTCCGCCGGCGGCGCACAGGTGACGTTGGTGGTACACACCGCCAGGACGTAGGTACTTTGCTCCACCGCGCTTTCACCGGTGCGCAGCGCCGCCTCGGCAGTCTGGAACGAGGTGTTGCGAAAGGTCACGCTCCCGGCCATCTTTTCCTGCATCGTCGCGTTGCGCATGGAGGAAATGCCGATCAGGGTCAGCAGCAACAGGAAAATCAGGCTGATCAACAATGCCATGCCGCGCTGTGAGCCGGGTCGTAAAGCAGTGTATCTTCTGGGTGAATACGTCATACAAAGTCCACCTACTGGAGCCGGTTGCGCAGAGCCGCGACCACGCTGTACTGCTGATCCGCGACTTGGCCGAGGGGATCGTACAGGGTCATTTGCAAACGCACGCTGCGGATGGTTGCCGGGTCTGCGGGATTACTGCTGTAGGAACTGACCGCGATATCGGTCGCGGATATCGCGACACCAAAGGAGACGGTGAAGCTCCTGACGTTGCTCACCAGTCCAGCCGCCTGGCCGGCTCCGGTGGCGACGGTGATCTGGTTGTTGCTGAAGGCATAGGTCTGCTTGCGCAAGGGAAAGGCCATTTGCCCGGCGGCCGGGGTGGCCGCACCCTGGGTGGCCGTCGCCGTACTGCGACAATCGGAAACGATCGTCCAGGTCGGTGCCCCGCCATTGCCGCCGATATCGGCGGTCACCAGCGTCAGGGTATTGCTGGCGCTGCTCCAGGTAATCGGCGTGGGCACAATCGCCAGGAAGTCCGCCGCCGCCGAGGTATTGATGGCACTGGTGGCCAGGCAGCCGAACATGCCGACCATACGAATTTCCTGCACCATCTTGCTGAGGATGAAACGCGCATCCTCCTGCATCCCGGCAGCCTTGTTCTGGCTGATGTAAGTGCTCTTGGCCGCGACGAATATCTGGGTGATGCCCAAGACGACGATCAGCCCCAGAGTAATGGCGATCATCAACTCGATCAGGCCGAAACCTCTGCTACGACGGCTCATGGCCCGGCTACCGGATCGACTGCAACGCGGCTACTGAGCGTGAAGCTAGCGGCCGCCGTGTCTTTGGCCATGTTGGCGGCCCGCTGATCACTCCAGTTGATTTTGATAGTGACCGCCCTGCCATTCACAACAATGCTCCCATCCCCGTTAACCCCGGCAAAATTATTGATGTTGGTCTTGAAGTCATAGAAATCGGCATCCCGGGCCACTGTCGAACCCGCCGTTGCGGTGCTGGCCTTAGCGCTGGCCAGGGTGTAGTCCGCATCCGGATTGGCACGGATACGGTCCATCATGTCGTAGGCAATGAAACTGGCCTGACTCCTCATCTTCGAGCTGTCCGTATAGATCAGCGCATCAAGCTGAATCGCCGCCGCCCCCAGCAGGCCGACAGCAAGGATCAACACCGAAATCAGTACTTCCACCAGGGTCATCCCTGATTGCCTCGCGCTCCTCGTCCGTCGCATCAACAACCTCCGCCCAATGAAACCCGGCCATTGAGGCACACATTGATCACGCGACTTTGTGTGCCCAGCGTGTAGGTGAAAATCACCGCGGAACCCGGGACGGACAAGCCGCCCAGATTATTGAAATCGAGGGTGGTGACTCCGGAGGTTACCACCAGGGTCGCCCCACTCGTCATGGCCGGCACGACCCGAATGTATTTGGCCGGACTGGCGCCCTCATCCGAGACCTGCAGAACCCCCAGATCGGTGGTCCAGGCCGCACCGCTAGTGGTGGGCCTGACACGAATGGAAACACCACGGTTCATGGCCTCGAGGCGCGCAAAGTTCAGCCCACGAACCAGATCGCTGGCCTCGGTATCGGCCTTGGAGCCCTGGATCGAACTGGTGAACGACGGCAAGGCAATCGCCACCAGGATCGCGAAGACCGCAAGGGTGACCATCAATTCGACCAAGGTAAAACCGTGGGTACTGCGGCGCATGAGAAATCCCTCGATGCCATCGACTATAACTAGCGGTACAACCCAAAACATTCTTCATCAGGACGTACGGTTGTTTTCTCAGGATCAACGCCCGGATCGTGGCGTAACACCCAGTCTCCAGGAGGGAGCCCGAATGAACCAGAAAGGATTCAGTCTTGTTCAGCTACTGATTGGCCTTGCCGTCATCGGCATTCTTGCCCAACTCACCCGCCCGGCATTCAGTGAACTGATCGCCTCACAGCGCCGCCAGGTGAGCGCCGATGAACTGGCAAATGGCCTGCAAGTGGCGAGAACCGAGGCGATTCTACGCCAGCAAACCGTTGTCATGCATGCATTGGAAGAGGATTGGAGTCGAGGCTGGCGGATCATCATCGACCGCAGCGGTCAAGGTCACCTGGACCCGGACAATCCGGTGCTGGTTGAACGACGTGGCGATGGACGGACACCGATCAGAGGCAACCGCTGGCTCGAGCAGTTTGTCCGCTTCACCCCTGTCGGATGGCTCAACCCGAACAACAGCACGTCAATGGGCGGAACCCTGCATATCTGCGCCAGGGACCAAGCGGTCAGCCACCATCAAGTGATCCTGGCGGCAAGCGGCCGGATCCGCCTGGAAAAAAGAGAAATCCCGGAGGCGCTCTGCGCCTCCCAAGGTTTACAGCAAGGAGCGAACGCGTAGTTCCTTGGGCATGGAGAAGGTCACATTCTCCTCCCGCCCGGCCAACTCGTCGGCACCGGTCGCGCCCCAGGCCTGGAGCTGCTGGATCACGCCACGCACCAGCACTTCCGGTGCCGAAGCCCCGGCGGTGATGCCGATCCGTTCGACACCGTCGAACCAGCTGCGCTGCAGGTCTTCGGCACCGTCGATCAGGTAGGCCGGGGTCGACATGCGCTCGGCCAGCTCGCGCAGGCGATTGGAGTTGGAGCTGTTCGGGCTGCCCACCACCAACACCACATCGCATTCGTCCGCCAGTTGCTTGACCGCGTCCTGGCGGTTCTGCGTGGCATAGCAGATATCGTCCTTGCGCGGCCCGCCAATGGCCGGGAAGCGCAACCGCAGGGCATCGATCACACGGCTGGTATCGTCCATGGACAAGGTGGTCTGGGTCACGAACGCCAGTTTTTCCGGGTTGCGCACCTGCAAGGCGGCGACGTCTTTCTCGTCCTCCACCAGATAGATCGAACCGCCGTTGGCATCGTCGTACTGACCCATGGTGCCTTCGACTTCCGGGTGACCTGCATGGCCGATCAGGATGCATTCACGACCGTCGCGGCTGTAGCGCGCCACTTCGATATGCACCTTGGTCACCAGCGGGCAGGTCGCGTCGAACACCTTCAGGCCACGGCCAGAGGCCTCCGTGCGCACAGCCTGGGAAACACCGTGGGCACTGAAGATCACGATCACGTCATCCGGGACCTGCTCCAGCTCTTCGACGAAGATGGCGCCACGGGCGCGCAGGTCTTCGACGACAAATTTATTGTGGACCACTTCATGGCGCACATAGATCGGCGGGCCGAAAACCTCCAGGGCCCGGTTGACGATTTCGATGGCCCGGTCCACGCCGGCGCAGAAGCCACGGGGGTTGGCGAGTTTGATATGCATGCTGTGCCTCGTGTCTTGCGCGCAAGGGGAAAGATTAAAGCGCCTTGACCTCGATGATCTCGACATCGAAGGTCAGGGTCTTGCCCGCCAGCGGGTGGTTGAAGTCGACGGTCACCTGGGTGTCGTCGAATGCCTTCACCACACCGGGCAGCTCGGTATTGGCCGCATCGTTGAAGATCACCAGCAATCCTTCCGACAGCTCCATGTCCTGGAACTGCGAACGCGGGATGACCTGCACATTCTGCGGGTTGGGCTGGCCGAAGGCATTTTCCGGGGCCACGGTGAGGTTACGTTTGTCGCCGGCCTTGAAGCCGAACAACGCCACCTCGAAGCCCGGCAGCAGGTTGCCGTCGCCGACCTTGAAGGTCGCCGGAGCCTTGTCGAAGGTGCTGTCGACGGTGTCGCCGTTTTCCAGGCGCAAGGCGAAGTGCAAGGTGACCTGGGTGTTCTGAGCAATGCGTTGCTCAGCCACTGCGTGTTCAGTCATGAACGGGTTCTCCGGACTTTTTGCTCTTGAACATATCCAGCGCCAGCATCACCGCACCCACGCTGATGGCGCTGTCGGCAAAGTTGAACGCCGGGAAGTACCAGCGGTTCTGCCAGTGCACCAGGACGAAGTCGATCACATGGCCCAGGGCGATGCGGTCATACAGGTTGCCCAAGGCACCGCCGAGCACCAGGGCCAGCGCAATCGCCAGCCAGGTTTCGTTGCGTCCCAGGCGCTTGAGCCAGACCACCAGCACGGCGCTGACCACCAGCGCGATCAGCGCGAACAGCCAGCGCTGCCAGCCGGAGCTTTCAGCCAGGAAGCTGAACGCCGCGCCGGTGTTGTAGGCCAGGGTCCAGCTGAAGTAATCGGGGATGATCACGATCTGCTGGTACAGGGTCAGCGAGCTTTCGAAGTGGAGCTTGCTGACCTGGTCGATGACCAGGACCAGCACGCTCAAGCACAACCAGCCCAGGCGGCCGAAACGGCCGGCACTGGCATTAGGCATAGTGGCGCACCTCGCCTTCGCCGCTGATATTGTCCACGCAACGACCGCAGATTTCCGGATGCTCCGGGTTGACCCCGACATCCTCGCGGTGATGCCAGCAACGGGCGCACTTGGCATGGGCCGACTTGACCACCTTGAGCTTGAGCCCGGCGACTTCGGTGACCACCGCATCCGCCGGGGCCAGCGCGAATGGCGCGACGGTCGCGGTGGAGGTGATCAGGACAAAACGCAGTTCGTTGCTCAGCTTGCCCAGGTCGGCCACCAGGGCCTCTTCGGCGAACAGGGTCACTTCGGCCTGCAGGTTGCCGCCGATGGCCTTGGCCGCCCGCAGGTTTTCCATCTCTTTGTTGACCGCGACCTTGACCGCCATGATCCGCTCCCAGTAGGCACGGTCCAGCTCGAAGCCTTCCGGCAGTTCGCTGAGACCTTCATACCAGGTGTTGAGCATGACCGACTCATTGCGCTCGCCCGGCAGGTACTGCCACAGCTCGTCGGCGGTGAAGGCCAGGATCGGCGCGATCCAGCGCACCAGCGCTTCGCTGATATGGAACAGCGCGGTCTGGCAGGAACGCCGGGCCTTGCTGTTGGCACCGGTGGTGTACTGGCGATCCTTGATGATGTCGAGGTAGAAACCGCCCAGCTCCTGCACACAGAAGTTGTGCACCTTGGAGTAGACGTTCCAGAAACGGTATTCGCCGTAGTGCAGTTCCAGCTCGCGTTGCAGCAACAGCGCGCGGTCCACGGCCCAACGGTCCAGGGCGAGCATCTCGTCGGCCGGCAGCAGGTCGGTGGCCGGGTTGAAGCCGCTCAGATTGGAGAGCAGGAAACGCGCGGTGTTGCGGATCCGCCGGTAGGCGTCGGCGCTGCGTTGCAGGATCTGGTCGGAGACCGCCATCTCGCCCGAGTAGTCGGTCGAGGCCACCCACAGGCGCATGATATCGGCGCCCAGGGTGTCGTTGACTTTCTGCGGCGCGATCACGTTGCCCAGGGACTTGGACATCTTGCGACCGGCCTCGTCGACGGTGAAACCATGGGTCAGCAGCTCGCGGTACGGCGCGTGGTTGTCGATGGCACAACCGGTCAGCAAGGACGAGTGGAACCAGCCGCGATGTTGGTCCGAGCCTTCCAGGTAGAGGTCGGCACGCGGACCGCTGTCATGGCCCATCGAATGCGAACCGCGCAGCACGTGCCAGTGGGTAGTGCCGGAGTCGAACCAGACGTCGAGGGTGTCGCTGATCTTGTCATACAGCGGCGCCTCGTCACCCAGCAACTCGGCGGCGTCCATCTTGAACCAGGCCTCGATGCCTTCGACTTCGACGCGTTGGGCCACCAGTTCCATCAATTCAGTGGTACGCGGGTGCAGCTCGCCGCTTTCCTTGTTCAGGAAGAACGGGATCGGCACGCCCCAGTTGCGCTGGCGGGAGATGCACCAGTCCGGACGGTTGGCGATCATCGAGTGCAGGCGCGCCTGGCCCCAGGCCGGGACGAACTGGGTCTCTTCGATGGCTTTGAGCGCACGCTCACGCAGGGTGTCGCCGGCCACCGGGGCCTTGTCCATGCCGATGAACCATTGCGCGGTGGCGCGGTAGATCAGCGGGGTCTTGTGGCGCCAGCAGTGCATGTAGCTGTGGCTGATGGTTTCGGTGTGCAGCAAGGCACCGACTTCGCTCAGCTTGTCGACGATGCCCGCGTTGGCCTTGAAGATGAACTGGCCGCCGAAGAACTCCAGGGACTCGGCATACACGCCGTTGCTCTGCACCGGGTTGAGGATCTCATCGTTGACCATGCCGTACTGCTTGCAGATCTTGAAGTCGTCCTCGCCGTAGGCCGGAGAGCAGTGCACGATGCCGGTACCGGCGCCCAGTTCGACGTAGTCGGCCAGGTACACCGGGGACAGGCGGTCGTAGAACGGGTGACGGAAGTTGATCAACTCCAGGGCTTCACCCTTGGCAATGGCCAGTACCGAGCCTTCCAGCTTGTAGCGCGCCAGGCACGACTCCAGCAGTTCTTCGGCCAGCACCAGCAGGCGGTCACCGACATCCACCAGGGCGTAGTTGAATTCCGGGTGAACGTTCAGCGCCTGGTTGGCCGGGATGGTCCACGGGGTGGTGGTCCAGATCACGATCGCCGCCGGTTTGCTCAGCGACGCCAGGCCGAACGCGGCGGCCAGCTTGTCCTGGTCGGCAATCGGGAAGGCCACGTCGATGGTCGAGGACTTCTTGTCCTGGTATTCGACTTCGGCTTCGGCCAGGGCCGAAGCGCAATCGAAGCACCAGTTCACCGGCTTGAGGCCCTTGAACACGAAACCGCCCTTGACGATTTCGGCGAGGGCGCGGATTTCACCGGCCTCGTTCTTGAAGTCCATGGTCCTGTAGGGGTTGGCGAAGTCGCCAAGCACGCCCAGGCGGATGAATTCGGACTTCTGTCCTTCGATCTGCTCGGTGGCGTAGGCACGGCACAGTTCGCGGGTCTTGTCCGCGCCCAGGTTCTTGCCATAGGTCACTTCGACCTTGTGTTCGATCGGCAGGCCATGACAGTCCCAACCCGGCACATAAGGGGCATCGAAGCCGGCCAGGGTCTTGGAACGGATGATCATGTCCTTGAGAATCTTGTTCAGCGCATGACCGATGTGAATCGTGCCGTTGGCATACGGAGGACCGTCGTGAAGCAGGAACTTCGGACGATCCTTGCCAATCTCGCGCAACTTCCCGTACAGGCCAATGCTGTCCCAGCGCTGCAGGATCTGCGGTTCGCGCTGTGGCAGGCCGGCCTTCATTGGGAAGGCGGTGTCCGGAAGGTTAAGCGTGGCTTTGTAGTCGGTCATTTCAGGCTCTTTTTAAGCGGTGAACCCTGCCAGTGGGCACGGGCGGCGGCGACGTCCGCATTGATCGCCGTCTTGAGCGCCTCCAGGGAGGCGAATCGCTGCTCATCGCGCAGCTTGTGGTGGAAAACCACAGTCAAACGCCGGTCGTACAGATCACCGGCAAAATCCAGCAGGTGCACTTCCAGGTGAGCGCTGCCATCACCTGAAACCGTGGGTCGCACGCCGATATTGGCGACGCCCGGCCACGGCTGGCCGTCGATCTCGACGCTGACCAGGTAAACCCCGGTCAACGGCACGCGACGGCGCTTGAGCTGCACGTTGGCCGTCGGCGTGCCCAATTGGCGCGCCAGCTTCTGGCCATGCAGCACCCGTCCGGCAATGCGGAACGGGCGGCCGAGCAAGCGCTCGGCCAGGGGGAAATCCGCCGCCGCCAGGGCATTACGCACCTGGGTGCTGCTGACCCGCAGGCCATCGAGCTCGACGGTCTGCGCCGCCTCGACGGTGAAACCGCGGGCACTGCCGGCTTGTTGCAGAAACGCAAAATCGCCGACGCGATCGCAGCCGAAGCGAAAATCGTCGCCGACTTCCAGATGCTGCACGCCGAGCCCCTCCACCAGGATGGTATCGACGAACTCGGCGGCGCTGAGTTTGCTCAGACGCTGGTTGAAGGCCAGGCACAGGACCCGGTCGACACCCTCGGCAGCCAGCAGCTTCAGCTTGTCGCGCAGGCGCGCCAGACGCGCCGGCGCGGTATCCGGAGCAAAGAATTCACGGGGCTGCGGTTCGAAAATCACCACGCAGCTGGGTAGGCCCAACTCCAGCGCGCGCTCGCGCAGTCGAGCCAGGATAGCCTGGTGACCACGGTGAACACCGTCAAAGTTGCCAATGGTGGCGACGCAGCCCCGATGCCGGGGGCGCAGGTTGTGAAGGCCTCGAACCAGCTGCATAACGCGCTTCTTGCTCATAAAGTGGTCGATTATAACCACACCCGGCGGCCGACGACAGGCAACAGCGCTACCCAAATCGATCGAACCGACAAAACTCGCCCCCCATGGGGGCACCACGGGCTAGGTCAATGATTTGCGATTGAAATGCCAAAGGCGCATGCCCAGCGCCAGCAACATGCCGAAATAGGCCAGTACACCGGCCGCCACCAGAGCCCCCAGACGCAGGAAACGCTCCAGCATATGCCCCTGGTCCCAGGCCGGCATGAAGTGCATCAGCCCCAGCAATACCGCCGACATCACCGCCACCGCCAACACCAGCTTCGCCAGATAAAGGCCCCAGCCCGGCTGCGGCACGAACAACTGCTGCTTGCGCAATTGCCAGAACAGCAGCCCGGCGTTGATGCAGGCCCCGGCGCTGATCGCCAGCGCCAGCCCGGCATGGGCCAGCGGCCCGATAAAGACCAGGTTGAGCAACTGGGTGACCGTCAGGGTGAAAATGGCGATTTTCACCGGCGTGCGAATGTTCTGCTGCGCATAGAAACCCGGCGCCAGCACCTTGATCATGATGATGCCCAGCAAACCCAGGGAGTAGGCCACCAGCGCCCGCTGGGTCATGGAAGCATCGAAAGCACTGAACTGGCCGTACTGGAACAACGCTACCGTCAGCGGTTCGGAGAGAATCGCCAGCGCCAGGGAGCATGGCAGCACCAGCACGAAGCACAGGCGCAGGCCCCAATCGAGAATCCGCGAATACTCGTGGCGGTCCTTGCTGGCGTAGGTCTTCGACAGGATCGGCAACAGAATGGTGCCCAGGGCCACACCGAGCACACCGGACGGCAACTCCATCAAACGGTCGGCGTAGTACATCCAGGACACCGAGCCCGCCACCAGAAAGGAGGCAAAGATGGTGTTGATGATCAGGGAGATCTGGCTCACCGAGACGCCGAGAATCGCCGGCAGCATCTGCTTCATCACTCGCCAGACACCGGCATCACGAAGATTCAGCCGTGGCAGCACCAGCATGCCGATTTTTTTCAGGCTCGGCAGTTGGTAGAGCAGTTGCGCCAGGCCACCGGCCAGCACCGCCCAGCCCAGGGCCATCACCGGCGGATCGAAGTATGGTGTCAGGAACAGGGCAAAAATGATCATGCTCACGTTCAGCAGCGTCGGCACGAAGGCCGGCACCGAAAAACGGTTCCAGGTATTGAGGATCGCCCCCGCCAAAGAGGACAGCGAGATCAGCAATATATAAGGGAACGTCACCCGCAGCAGGTCGGAGGTCAGCTTGAATTTCTCCGGCGTATTGGTGAAACCCGGAGCCGTGGCCCAGATCACCCAGGGCGCGGCAACCAAGCCGAGCACCGTCACCAATGCCAGCACCAGGGTCAGCAGGCCGCTGACATAAGCAATAAACGTACGGGTCGCCTCCTCGCCCTGCTGGCTCTTGTATTCCGCCAGGATCGGCACGAAGGCCTGGGAAAACGCCCCCTCGGCAAAGATCCGCCGCAGCAGGTTGGGCAGTTTGAAGGCGATAAAGAAGGCATCGGTGGCCATTCCGGCCCCGAAGATACGCGCGATAATCGTATCGCGAACGAACCCCAGAACCCGGGAAATCATCGTGATAGAGCTGACGGCAGCCAACGATTTGAGCAGATTCATTAAAAGAGTGTGCGCCTTTGGAGAAAGAGCAGGCGAACAAAGCGCCCAGTTGTGCGATACTCCGCGCCGCAACAGCACAGAGCCAAAGCTCGCGAGTTTACAGGTCAGGCGCCGGAAATAAATCACCCGTCACTTCAAGATCGACCACTCAGCGGAACGCATCACCCGCCCTTGACAAGACTTCAACTCATCGGCATGATTCGCGGCCTATTTTGTTTGCTATTTCCCAAAAAGTCTTTCGAGGAGCTCGACGGTGGCCAACACACCTTCCGCCAAAAAACGTGCAAAACAGGCTGAGAAGCGTCGCAGCCACAACGCCAGCCTGCGTTCCATGGTTCGTACCTACATCAAGAATGTGGTTAAAGCCATCGACGCAAAAGACGCTGCCAAAGCTCAAGCCGCTTATGTTCTGGCTGTTCCTGTTATCGACCGTATGGCCGATAAAGGCATCATCCACAAGAACAAGGCCGCTCGTCACAAGGGTCGTTTGAACGGCCACATCAAGGCTCTGAACCTTGCTGCTGCAGCCTAAGCGACACGCTTGTTAAAAAACCGACCTTAGGGTCGGTTTTTTATTGCCCGAAAGAAAGCATACCTATCGAATGTGGGAGCGGTGCTTGCCCGCGAAGCTTTTGGCGATCTTTAGCCCTCCTCGCAGGCAAGCTCCACTCCCACATTCCGAGCTTGCGCTCGACAACCGAAACCCCGCCGAGCCGACAACCTCAAAGCCTTACTGATGCGACCAAGGCAGGATTGGAATCGCCGTCACCGCATTCTGCGGACTGCCTTCGATCAAACGGTCGCTGTAGACCAGATACACCAGGGTATTGCGCTTCTTGTCGAGGAAACGCACCACCTGCATGGTCTTGAACACCAGCGAGGTGCGCTCCTTGAACACTTCCTCGCCATCCTTCAACTCACCGCTGAAGCGAATCGGCCCGACCTGACGACAGGCCAAGGAGGCCTCGGCACGGTCCTCGGCCAACCCCAGGCCACCTTTCAAGCCGCCGGTCTTGGCCCGGGACAGGTAGCAGGTCACTCCCTCGACCTTGGGGTCGTCAAACGCCTCGACCACGATACGATCGTTCGGCCCGACAAACTTGAAGACCGTCGACACTTGACCAATCTCTTCCGCCGACGCCAGCAACGGCATCACCAACAGCACCCCCAACCCCAACAATCCCTTTGCGATACCCATACCCATATCCCTCAATCCATCACACCAGAATCAGGTTATCGCGGTGCACCAGCTCAGGCTCCGCCATATACCCCAGCACACCGACAATCGCGTCCGACGGCTGACCGATAATCTTTTGCGCCTCAAGCGCACTGTAGTTCGCCAACCCGCGAGCGATCTCGCGCCCGTCCGCCGCCACGCACACCACCATCTCACCACGACGGAAACTGCCCTGGACCAGCTTCACCCCTACCGGCAGCAGGCTTTTGTGGTCCCGCGCCAGCGCATTCACCGCGCCATCATCGAGCACCAGCGTACCGCGGGTCTGCAGATGCCCGGCCAGCCACTGCTTGCGCGCCGCCAGCATGCCGCGCTCGGGCGAGAGCAAGGTACCAATGCGCTCGCCCGACTTCAGACGATCCAGCACCCGCTCCAGGCGCCCGCCGACAATGATCGTGTGCGCCCCGGAGCGCGCCGCCAGCCGCGCCGCGCGCAACTTGGTCTGCATGCCGCCGCGCCCCAGCGCGCCACCGGTACCGCCCGCCACCGCATCCAGCGCCGGATCATCGGCACGCGCCTCGTAAATCAGCTGGGCATCGGGGTTGTTGCGCGGATCGGCGTCGAACATGCCATCGCGATCAGTGAGAATCACCAGCAGATCCGCTTCCACCAGGTTGGCCACCAGCGCCGCCAGGGTGTCGTTGTCGCCAAAACGGATTTCATCGGTGACCACGGTGTCGTTCTCATTGATCACCGGAATGACCTTGAGCTCCACCAGCGCCCGCAAGGTGCTGCGCGCATTGAGGTAGCGCTTGCGATCGGACAAGTCGTCATGGGTCAGGAGGATCTGCGCGGTATGCCGGCCATGCTCGGCAAAGCTCGACTCCCAGGCCTGCACCAGACCCATCTGACCAATGGCGGCGGCGGCCTGCAACTCATGCATGGCCGTCGGTCGCACCGTCCAGCCCAGGCGACTCATACCCGCCGCCACCGCACCGGAAGACACCAGCACCAGCTCGACACCCGCCTCATGCAACGCCACCATCTGCTCGACCCAGACGCCCATTGCGGCGCGATCCAGCCCCTTGCCGTCCGCCGTCAGCAGTGCGCTGCCGATCTTCACGACCCAACGCTGCGCACCTGTCACCTTGCTCCGCATCATCTTTCAACCTTGGCTTGCGGACAGCGCGACCGAGCGCTGCCCATGCGATTGTTCAGAGTAGCCGGCTCCCAGAAACCAGAACGCCGCTCGAATGAGCGGCGCCAGGTGGAACAGGCCGATGACGATGATAACACCGCCTCCAGTCGGATAGACCGCCCACTCACCCTCGAGCAGCGGCCAATCCGCACAACAAAGCCTAAGATCAGTCGCGCACGTAGATGATTTCCGGGCCATCTTCGTCATCGACATCTTCTTCGTCCCAGTCATCGTCGCCGATGTCATGGACGCTCTTGACGCCACTGCGGCGCAGGGCACGCTGGTCATCCAGGGCCTGCAACTGGGCACGCGCCTCATCTTCGATGCGCTGATCGAGATCGCGCAGCTCGTCGGCATAAGCCGGATCGTTGGCCAGGCGATCAAGACGATCTTCCAGATAACGCATGATGTCACGAGTCAGGCGCTCGGTCCCTTCCTTGGCAATCGCCGAGATCACATAGACCGGACCGGTCCACTGCAGGCGCTCGACCACTTGCTTGACCCGCTCCTCATGCTCTTCCTCGAGGATCTGGTCGCACTTGTTCAGCACCAGCCAGCGATCACGCTCAGCCAGGGACGGGCTGAACTTGGTCAGCTCGTTGACGATCACTTCAGCGGCATCCGGCGCACTGCTGTCATCCAGCGGCGCCATATCGACGAGGTGCAGCAGCAAACGCGTGCGCGCCAAGTGCTTGAGGAAACGAATCCCCAGACCGGCACCCGCCGAGGCCCCTTCGATCAACCCCGGGATATCGGCGATGACGAAACTCTTCCAGCGGTCGACACTGACCACCCCCAGGTTCGGCACCAGGGTGGTGAACGGATAATCCGCCACCTTCGGCTTGGCCGCCGAAACCGAACGGATAAAGGTACTTTTACCAGCGTTCGGCAAGCCCAACAGACCGACATCCGCCAACACCTTCATTTCCAGCTTGAGGTCGCGCTGCTCGCCCGGCTTGCCCGGCGTAGTCTGGCGCGGCGCACGGTTGGTGCTGGATTTGAAACGGGTATTGCCCAAACCGTGCCAGCCGCCATGAACCACCAGCAGGCGCTGGCCAGCCTTGACCAGGTCACCGATGACTTCCTGGGTAGCGGAATCGATCACCGTGGTACCGACCGGTACGCGCAGCTCCAGATCCTCGCCCTTTTTGCCAGTGCAGTCGGTGCTGCCGCCATTGGAACCGCGCTCGGCATCGAAGTGCCGGGTATAGCGGTAATCCACCAGGGTATTGAGGTTTTCGTCGGCGACCATATAGATCGAGCCGCCGTCACCACCATCACCACCGTTGGGGCCACCGTTTTCGATGAATTTTTCCCGACGGAAACTCATGCAACCGTTGCCGCCGTCGCCAGCTTTTACGCGAATCGATACTTCATCAACGAACTTCATAACACACGCCTCTCGCCACCAGGACGAGCCGAAAAAATCACAGATACAAGTATAAGACTCTTGCAAAGATGAGCGCGGCGACCTCAATCAACGACCGAAAAATCCAGCGCCGGCAGCCCATACAAACAGCTTTGCAAGAGACTCACCCCACAAACGAAAAAGCCCCGTCGCAAGACGGGGCTTCTCCAGCATCCTCGCGATTAAGCCGCGACAATGCTCACGTAACGGCGGTTGAACGCGCCTTTTACTTCAAACTTGATCACGCCTTCGACTTTAGCGAAGAGAGTGTGATCTTTACCCATGCCAACGCCGTAACCGGCGTGGAACTGGGTACCGCGCTGACGCACGATGATGTTGCCCGCTTTGATAGCCTGGCCGCCATACATCTTCACGCCAAGGCGTTTGGCTTCTGAGTCGCGACCGTTACGGGTACTACCACCAGCTTTTTTGTGTGCCATGAGTTCAATTCTCCAAAAAGGGGATTAGGCTGAAATTAAGCCTGAATACCGGTGATTTTGATCTCGGTGTACCACTGACGGTGGCCCATACGCTTCATGTGGTGCTTACGACGACGGAACTTGATGATGCGGACTTTATCGTGACGACCTTGGGAGATCACTTCAGCCACAACGGTAGCGCCAGCAACCACTGGAGCGCCGATGTTCACGTCATCGCCATTGGCGACCAACAGAACGCGATCAAAGGTAACGGATTCGCCAGTGGCGATTTCCAGTTTCTCGATCTTCAGGTATTCACCTGGAGCGACTTTGTACTGCTTGCCGCCGGTAACGATTACTGCGTAAGACATGGTATTTCTCCGATAATCCTGCTCACCCAGCGCTTTATAGGTAAAGGTATTGGCTGGCATGGCTGCATGGGGCTGGAACGGCCCAGATGCAATTGCGTAAGGCAGGTGCTGCCCAGGAAGTTCAGGGTGCGCGATTGTACGCAAGCCACCAGGTCATTGCAAGCCTGCGGACCGCGTGCCTTGACAGCGTAGACCCCCCGCCCTAGCATGCCGCGCAACCCTTCTGGAGCGACTCCCGCTGATGCAACCCCAAGCTTTCTACCGCGCGGTGGCGGACGATTTTAGCGCCGTCGACGGCATCATCAAGAAGCAGTTGACTTCGCGGGTGCCACTGGTCTCGAAAATCGGCGATTACATCACCTCGGCCGGCGGCAAGCGCCTGCGTCCTTTATTGGTGCTGCTGTGCGGCAAGGCCCTGGGCCGCGAAGGCGATGACCTGCGCCTGCTGGCCGCCACCATCGAGTTCCTGCACACCGCCACCCTGCTGCACGATGACGTGGTCGACATGTCCGGCATGCGCCGTGGCCGTTCCACCGCCAACGCCATGTGGGGTAATGCCCCGAGCGTGCTGGTGGGCGACTTCCTGTACTCGCGCTCCTTCGAGATGATGGTCGAGCTGGGCTCGATGCCGGTGATGAAGATTCTTTCACAGGCCACCCGCATCATCGCCGAGGGCGAAGTGTTGCAGTTGTCCAAGGTCCGCGACGCCAGCACCACTGAAGAAACCTATATGGAAGTCATCCGCGGCAAGACCGCGATGCTCTTCGAGGCCTCGACCCACAGCGCCGCAGCCCTGTGCCAGGCGACACCGGAACAGACCGAGGCGCTGCGCACCTTCGGCGACCACCTGGGTGTTGCGTTCCAGCTGGTGGACGACCTGCTGGACTACAAGGGCGATGCCGAGACCCTGGGCAAGAATGTCGGCGACGACCTGGCCGAAGGCAAGCCGACCCTACCACTGATCTACACCATGCGCGAAGGCACGCCGGAACAGGTGGCCCTGGTGCGCCAGGCGATCCAGAAAGGCGGCATCGAAGACCTGGAAAGCATTCGCGAAGCGGTACAGGCCTCCGGCTCCCTGGACTACACCGCGCAACTGGCCCGCGACTACGTGGCACGGGCGATTGCCTGCCTGGAAGCGCTGCCGGCGAGCGAATACCGCGACGCCCTGGTGGAACTGAGCGAGTTTGCGGTCGCCCGCACGCACTGATTCTCCCCTGCAAGCACCGCTCGTGGGAGCGGAGCTTGTCGCCGCGAAGGCGCCAGTAAGGCCACTAAAAGCTTCGCGGGCAAGCTCCGCTCCCACAGTTTCCAGTCACCGCCGCTACACATCCGCCGATAAAAACCCTATATAATGTGCGCTTTTCGCCTTCCCGAAACCGAGGAACCTTAGTGAGCACGCTGCCACCCTGCCCGAAATGCAATTCCGAATTCACCTACGAAGACGGCACCCAGCTGGTCTGCCCGGAATGCGCCCATGAATGGTCCGCCGGCGGCGAAGCCGAGACCGCCAGCGACGACGCCGTGAAAAAGGACTCCGTGGGCAACGTCCTGCAAGACGGCGATACCATCACCGTGATCAAGGACCTGAAGGTCAAGGGCACCTCCCTGGTGGTCAAGGTCGGCACCAAGGTCAAGAACATCCGCCTGTGCGATGGTGACCATGATATCGACTGCAAGATCGACGGCATCGGCCCGATGAAGCTCAAGTCCGAGTTCGTCAGAAAGGTCTAAGCCCCCAACGCTGCAATTCTTGTGGGAGCCGGCTTGCCGGCAATGAGGCCCTTGAGCCATACAGCGACCCAGCGGACGCTATCGCCGGCAAGCCGGCTCCCACAATGCTCCGCGCCGACCCTGGTTGCGACGCCCGGCTCAGGAGCGCGTCTAGCGCCACACCACCTCGCCTTCGTTGACCTCAGACAAATCCCCCCGCAGAAAACCCGACAATCGGCCAATAGGCACTTGCTATTCTACGAATAAGAATTATTCTCATTGATACCCATCAAGGAGATGAGAACATGACTTATTTGATCGATGCCTGGCTGGACCGCCCACACCCTTACCTGCGCATCCTGCATCGGGAAACGGGGGAAGTCTGTGCGGTGCTGGAAGAAGATGCCTTGAACGAGCTGCAGGAGCAGGGCGACCTGGACGTCAGCGGCCTGAGTTCCAGCGAACCGCTGGTGCTCAAGGAGCTGGTGCGCAATCTGTTTCTGTTCTGCTATGCACGGGCGTTGCGCCCGACGGAAGACCTGAACAGCAAGCTGCGGGTGTGACGGGAATAGCTGTCTCAATGCCCCCCCCCGGACAGGACGGGCCGCAGACTTGTGGAATACCACTCCAGACAGCATCTGGACCTTGTGGAATGCCTACCCAGACAGCATCTGGAACTTGTGGAAGCCTACCCAGACAGCATCTGGAGCTTGTGGAATGCCTACCCAGACAGCATCTGGACCTTGTCTTGTGGGAGCGGAGCTTGCCCGCGAAGAGGCCAGTGGACCGCTACAAAGCTTCGCGGGCAAGCACCGCTCCCACACAAGCACCGCCCCAACACAGAGGCAGTTCGTATTACAGAACGTCGAGCAGTTCGACGTCGAACACCAGCACGCTGTGCGGCGGAATGCTACCGACGCCCTGGGCGCCGTAAGCCAGTTCGCTCGGCACATACAGACGCCATTTGCTACCGGCGTTCATCAGTTGCAGCGCCTCGGTCCAGCCGGCGATCACGCCGCCGACCGGGAATTCGGCTGGCTGGCCGCGCTCGTAGGAGCTGTCGAACACGGTGCCGTCGATCAGGGTGCCGTGGTAGTGAGTGCGCACGCTGTCCTCACGGGAAGGCTTGGCACCCTCGCCCTGGGTCAGCACTTCGAACTGCAGGCCGGAAGCCAGGGTGGTGATCCCTTCGCGCTTGGCGTTTTCCGCCAGGAATGCCAGACCGGCACCCGCCGCGGCTTCAGCCTTGGCAGCGGCCTCAGCCTGCATGACTTCGCGGATCACCTTGAAGCTGGCGGACAGCTCTTCCTGGCCCACGCGGCTTGGCTTGCCGTGAAAGGCGTCGGTCAGGCCGGCCAGGATCGCATCGAGGCTCACGCCCGGTGGCGGGTTATCACGCAGTTGGTCACCCAACTGACGGCCGATACCGTAGCTGACGCGGGTTTCGTCGGTGGACAGATTTACTTCGGACATAACACTGCTCCGCTGTGGGCTGCGACGGGAAATACCGGTTGAACCTGGTATCGCCCCATGCACCCGGAACCAAAAAGGGCCAGCAGACTAGCACACAAGCACCGCGGGGTCAGTGCTTGGTCAGCTTGTCCAGGTAGCCCATCGCAAAGGCCGACACGACAAAGGTCATGTGAATGATCACATACCATTGCAGGTGCACCGGATCGACGTTCTTGGCGTCCATGAACACCCGCAGCAGGTGAATCGAGGAGATCGCCACGATGGACGCCGCCACCTTCATCTTCAGCGAGGTGGAGTCCATCTTGCCCAGCCAACTGAGCTTTTCCTTGCCCTCATCGATGTCCATCTGCGACACGAAGTTCTCGTAGCCGGAAATCATCACCATCACCAGCAAGCCACCCACCAGCGCCATGTCGATCAGCGACAACAGCACCAGGATCAGGTCGGCCTCAGCCATGGCAAACACGTTGGGGATAACGTGAAACACTTCCTGGAAGAATTTCAGCGCCAGGGCCAGCAGGCCCAGGGACAGGCCGAGGTAAATGGGCGCCAGCAACCAGCGCGAGGCATACATCGTATTTTCGATAAAACGTTCCATGGATCTCATACCAACTGAAAATGGCCGCGAGTATACCAGCGCCAAAACCCAAGGGAAAAAGCCCCCGCGGGTGCTCGTTCAACATTGGGACAACGGCGCCGCGACGATTTTCTGCTAGTGTCGGCATCAACGACATCGCGTGTGCACTGTGTACAGGAAAACTGAACAATGGATTTGCGACTTCCCCTGGGTTGCCTCGGGCTATCGGTGGCTCTGCTGGTGAGCGGCTGTTCCCCCAAAGACAAGCAACACCCCACCAGCCTCGAGGAAAGGACCGCGCAGTTCGAAAAAACCCTCGACACCCTGCAGGACCCCAAGCTCAAAGATGCCGTGGCCGACCTTGGCGGTTCGCTGCTGTTGCTCGAACGGGCCCGCCTGCGCCTGCGCGACAAGCCCATCGAAACCGAATACAGCGACGATGCCCTGGCACTGCTCAAGCACTACCCCAGCCCGCAGGCCCTGGCCGACACCTATATCAACGGCCTCTTCGTGCTGCGCAAGAGCGCAAGCTCCGACTACCTGACCGACCTGCAGCCGATCTTTCCGTTCAGCTTCAACTACCCCACCGAATTCCCGTTTCCCCACGCCCTGGAATGGCAGTCGGTGACCCTGAGCAACCAACAAGTGATCCCCTTCCAGCCCGAATGGTCGGAAACCGATCCCGGGATCCAACTGAGCCCCTCCAGCTCGAACACGACCAACCCCGACGACCTGACGATCACCTACCCGTACGTCGAAGGCATGGAAGTCGACTCGAAAAAACAACCGCAGCCCCTGACCCTGCATGGCAAGGTCGAGGTGATCGCCCCGCGCAAGGTAGTGACCTTCAACCTGACCCGCCAGGACGTCGGCAAACTGCAAAGCAGCGACAACATCAGCCTGACCCTGGTGTCGCTGGACAAGAACAATGCCGAAATCGAACTGAATAGCAGCGCCGCGCAAGCGCCCCAGGTCGGCGACACCCCGCTCAACCCACTGATCGTCCAGGCCATGGACAACACCGGACAATTTCTTTCACGTGCCGGCGCGATCAACGAAAACACCGCGCAGATTGCCTTCTACCAGAAGCAACTGGACGAAATGCTTAAACAGAAGACCTGGAGCGACAGCTTCGAGAAAAAACTCGACGACGAGCAAAAGGCCTTCGAGGCGAAGCAGACCAGCCACTACACCCGGGTCTACTTCAACGGCATGATCGACAAGCTGGAAATCAGCGTGATGGATTTTTCCGGTGCCACGGTCAACCGCAAGGAGCTGGACCTGCCGGTGCGCGAGTTCGACAACACCACCAGCAAGGATATCCAGCCGCTGCCCATGCCGGTGGTGGTCTACGACGACCAGGCGGCCAGCTATCTCAAGAACGCCAACCTGGATGCCGAGAAGCTGAAAAAGAGCGTGATCATCAGCCAGTCGGTGGACGATGCCAGCGCGGCGAGTATCGAGTTCGACCACCCCAAGACCTTCAACGATGAGTTGCTCGGCACGCCGACCGCCCCCGTCGACAGCCCGGTGACCTTCTTCACCGAAGACGACCAAGGCAAGCGCGGCGAGCCCCTGGAACTGCCCACCGAGGCCTTCGAGGTCAACCCGCTGGAAGGCACCATCACCTACGACCTGAACCTGTTCCCGGAAACGCCGGCCTATGCCGTCGGCTCGATGCCCTTGTTCCTGGCCGACATCCAGAAAAACACCCTTGACGCCCAGCAGTTGCCTGCCGGCCTGGAGCTCAAGGGCAACGCCCTGATCGTCGACCAGAAGCGCTTCCCCGCCGAGGCCTGGCGTTTCTACGCCAAGGACGACAGCGGCAACTACCTCAAGGAAATCATCGCCACCAGCCATAGCGACAAGATCGACTCGCCGCCGGTCTACGACGTGCACTATTTCTACGGGCAACCGACCCGGCTGGAAAGCTACCAGCGCACGGCCTTGAACACCATCGAGTACGGTTTCGAGGTCAAGCTCGACAAGGCCCAGGTCTCAGGCCCAGCCGAATGATCCTCCCGGAACCGGCGCCTAGTGTTCCAGGCCTCTGCCTCGCGTGCCGTTGATCTCCCGTAGCTGGGCCTGCAAATGCAGGCTCCAGATCTGCGGATCCTCGGCCAGCTGATAGCCATGCAAGGTCAGGCTTTCGACAATCGACTCGAGGATGGACTCGGCCACGAGCGAGCCATGGAACGGCCCCTGGGCCTTGATGGCCGAGGGCTGTTCACCGGCCATTCCGGCGGCGAACAGCAGGGTCCACATTCCATTATCGCCGGCAATCGGGCGAATACAGCATTCGATACGGGTCACAAGACCCAGGCATTGGCGGGTAAGACAAAGGTTGCGCGGCATGGCGGCGACCCTCGGTAGATCCTGTCTTCAGCCTCCGGTGGGAGGTTGCATCGGTCCAGTGACTACAGTGGATGTCCTTGCCCAGAGAATAGAATAAAACCACGGGCAGCAAGCATTTGCAGGACCAACGGGCGTCAGCTTGGCATGCGCCAAAGCATTGACTCCCACAAGTCCGAACCTTATCGCAGACTTTCGACATACGCTAAACACTGTGGGAGCCGGCTTGTCGGCGATGGCGGCCGATCAGGCGATGCAAGATTCACCGACCTCATCGCCGACACGGCTCCTACAGGGACCGTGTCGGCCTTGAGCATTGGAGCAATGCCCCCTACAACACGGTCCGCCCCTGGATCAGGACGGTTTGACCTCCGCCAGCGCCTGCTCGGCCGCCTCTTTCTCCGCCTCCTTGAGGTCATCCTCGCTGATCATCTCGGCGATCACCCGCAGGCGTTCCACCACCCGCGCATTGACGCTGCCCTCCGGGAACTGCCCATCGGCATCCGGCTCACCCGCCGGCTCGCCCACCAGCAGGCTCAATGCCTCGTCGGCCTGGCGCACCGCATAGACGTGGAACTGCCCGGCTCGCACCGCCTGCAACACACGCTCATCGAGCATCAGGGTGGCGACGTTCGCCTGGGGAATGATCGCCCCCTGCTCGCCGGTCAGACCACGAGCCTCACAGAGCCGGAAGAAGCCTTCGATCTTCTCGTTGACCCCGCCCACCGCCTGCACTTCGCCGAACTGGTTGATCGAACCGGTGATAGCAAAACACTGCTTGAGCGGGGTTTTCGACAAGGCCGAAATCAGCGTGCAGGCCTCGCCCAGGGACGCACTGTCGCCGTCGACATAACCATAGGACTGCTCCAGGGCGATACTCGCGGAAATCGCCAGGGGGAATTCCTGGGCATAACGGCTGCCCAGGTAACCGGTGAGGATCATTACGCCTTTGGAGTGGATCGGCTGGCCAAGGTTGACCTCGCGCTCGATATCGACGATCCCGCTGCCGCCCGGGTACACCGTGGCGGAAATCCGCGCCGGCACGCCGAAGGCCGAATCGCCGACCTCCAGCACCGTCAGCCCGTTGCACTTGCCCACGGCCGCGCCCGCGGTGTCGATCAGGATGATCCCCGCCAGCATATCGTCGAGAATCCGCGCCGAGACCCGCCCGGTGCGAGTGGCCTTGGCCTTGAGCGCCCGCTCGATGTGACCGGCATCGGTCATCTCGTCATTGGCCAGGTGGCGAATGAAATCCGCCTCGCTGACCAACTGGAACAGATCGCCGATCCGCGCCGACAACCGCCCCTGGTGCTCGGCCAGGCGCGCGCTGTAAGTCGCCAGGCGTGCCACCGCATCGGCGGTCAGCGGTGCCATGCCCTCTTCCGAAGTGCGGGTCTTGAGCAACTGGGCAAACTGCTCCAGGCTCTCGTCGACCATGGGAATGTCTTCGTCGAAGTCCACCAGCACGCGGAACATCTCCTGGAAGTCCGGATCCAGGTCCTGCAACGTGTAGTACAACTGGCGGGCACCGATGATGATGACCTTGACCTGCAACGGGATCATCTGCGGCGTCAGGGTCACGGTAGCCAGGCGTCCCAGCTCACCGAGCGGCGACTCCATCTTCAGCTTGCGCGATTGCAGGGCACGCTTGAGCGCATCCCAGACAAAGGGCTCGCTGAGCATCTTCTCGGCTTCGAGAATCAGGAAGCCGCCGTTGGCCCGGTGCAAGGCACCGGGGCGCAACTGCCGATAGGTGGTGTAGAGCGCGCCCTGATCGGTGCTGTACTCGATGCGACCGAACAGGTTGTCGTAGGTCGGGTGCGGTTCGAAGACCACCGGCGCACCGCCATTGAGCGGTTGCCCCACCACCAGGCTCGGGGCGTACTGCTCTTCCAGCAGCTTGCGGGCCACGGCGTCGGTCTTGCTGTCGTCGACCAACTGCTCGACCACGGTTTTCAGCAGGTAGACCTGCATGGCTTGCAGGTAACCGCAAACCGCGGCGTTCTCCGCGTATTTTTCCGACAACGGCGCCAGCAAGGGTTGCAGGGCCAGGGTGATGGTTTCTTCGTTCAACTGGCGCAGTTGATTGCTCGACTCGCGCTTCCATTGCGGCAGGCTGGCGAGCTCCTCGTTGAGGCGCTCCTCCAGGTCGGCGATATCGGTATGGAAACGTTCACGCTCGGCTTCCGGCAACTGGGCGAACTCCGCCTCGTCCAGAGCCTTGCCTTCGCTCATCGGGGTAAAGGCGATATTGCTGCTGTCGCGATACAGCGCGACTTCCTTCTCCAGCGCCAGGCGCTCGATCACATCCAGGGCGCGGTCGTAACGCTGGTTGAAGGCGCGGTCGATGGCGCTCTTCTTCTGCTGGTAGGACGGGTGCTCGAACACCGCAGGAAAGGTCGCCAACAGGTTGTCGATCAAACCATTGATATCGGTGATGAACGCGCCCGCCTCGCCCGCTGGCAACTCCAGCGCCCGTGGCTCGCGAGGTTCGTCGAAATTATTGACATAGACCCAGTCGGACGGGGTCTGTAGGCGTTTTCCTTCGGCTTTCAGATAGCGTTTGACGAACGAGAAACGCCCGGTACCGGGCTCGCCCATGACAAACACGTTGTAACCGGGGCGCGGCATCGCCACGCCGAACTGCAAGGCTTCAACAGCACGTTCCTGGCCAAGCACACCGCGAAAAGGCTCCAGATCATTGGTGGTAGAGAAGCTGAACTGTTCAGCGGAAAAAGGACGGGTCAGCGCATCAGGCGCTAGTCGCAAGCTGGCAGCAACAGAATCAGGCATCGGGCTTCCTTACATCAGGCGGGGCAGATGAAAGCATTCTGGCGCTCGCCATACCTGACTGGCAAGGCGAGCGAGGGCTGAATCGCTACGGCGTGGCAAAAGTCCTCAGACAGGGACTACAAACACTTTCTCTCATTCACATCAGGAAAAAACAATGGAACCCTGGGAACCTGCCTAAACTCCAACGTGCGAGGCTGGATTGATAACCAGCCTACTGGCCCTGAACCAGGCCAGATCCCCTTGTCATTGGCACGCACATAAAGAGAACAAAGCTATGAAACGGATTCTTCTGGGTACTCTCTTCACGGTTGCCTCCCTCAATGCCATGGCCCAGGCGCCAGGCGGGCCGGATTGCGGCTGGGGTAACATGCTGTTCAAGGGCCAGCGCGGCACTCCCGCCCACATCCTGGCGTCCACCACCAACGGCACCTCGGGCAACGCCACCTTCGGCATGACCTCCGGCACCAACGGCTGCTCCACCCGTGACTCGCTGACCTATGGCGGGCGCTCCTGGATCGCCATGAACGGCATGATGAACGAACTCTCCGAAGACATGGCCAAGGGCCAGGGCGAAGCCCTGACCACCTACGCCGTGGTCCTTGGTGTAGCCCCGGAAGACCGCGAACATTTCGCGGCCGTCACCCACGAGCACTTCCAGCAGATCTTCAGCAAGGCTGACGTGACCGCCGACGATGTGCACACCAATACCCTCGCGGTCCTGAAAAGCGATCCGCGCCTGGCCAAGTACGCGACCCAGGCTTAAGCTCGACCCGCCCGCTCCTTTCGGGGCGGGCTTCGTGTGCGTTGCCTCTTTTCGCCTGACAACAGTTGCCCACCATGCTCAAACGCCTTGCCTACCTGGCGCTCTGTGCCTGCGCCCCGCTGTACGCCGCACCGCACCTCGACACCCAGCGTTTGCAGCAATTGGCCCATGACCCGTTCTGGATTTCCCTCGGCCATTATGAAACCGCCAAGCTCGGCGGCTGGCGCAGCTATGTCAGTGACAAAAAATATTTCCTCGCCGCCGACGGTGCCCATCACCCGGACGCGGAACTGCAAGCCACCGTCGACGCGCTCTATGCCCCGGCCGGCCTCGGCAACCAGCATCCCCAGTGTGTCTATCCGGCCCGCACGCGCTGGCTCAAGGCGCAACTGCAACTGACCGACCTACCCGTCCCGGACTGCGCGGAATTCAAGCAGTGGTTCAAGGATGTCGCGCCCCACAGCACAGTGATGATCTTTCCGGCGGCCTACCTGAACAGCCCGTCGTCGATGTTCGGCCATACCTTGCTGCGTATCGACCCGGCCGGTGTGCAGCGCGACCAAACCGCCCTGCTCAGCTACGCGATCAACTTCGGCGCCTATATCGAAGGTTCCGACAACAGCATCCTCTATGCCTGGAAAGGCCTGGCGGGTGGCTACCCGGGCCTGTTCGCCCTGGTGCCCTACCAGGAAAAACTCTCCGAATACCGCAGCCTGGAGAACCGCGACCTGTGGGAATACCGGCTGAACCTGACCCCCGAAGAAACCCAGCGCATGGTCGAACATGTCTGGGAGTTGAAGCAGATCCAGTTCGACTACTTCTTCTTCGATGAAAACTGCTCCTACCGCCTGCTGGAACTGCTGCAGGTGGCGCGCCCGAGCCTGCACCTGACTGAACAGTTTCCGCTGACCGCAATTCCCACCGACACCGTCAAGGCAGTGAAAGACGCCGGATTGGTGGAAAGAATCGACTACCGGCCATCCCGCGAGCGTGAACTGCTGGAACGGGCCAAACCGCTGAATCCGGAAGAACAGCAATGGGTACTGAAAGTCAGTGGCGATGCGCAGCAACTGCAATCAAGCGGTTTCAAGCAACTGCCAAAGGCTCGCCAGGCACTGATCATCGACGCCGCCTATCGGCTGGAGCGCTACCGGGCCAATGGCCAGGAGCGTGATCCGGTGCAGGCTCAACGCAGCTTCGAGCTGCTGCGGGCGATCAACCGCAACCCGCCGCCGGACCTGCGGATCGAACGTCCGGGCCTGCCGGAAAACGGTCATGAATCACGCACCTGGCAAGCCGGGATCGGCACCCGCGGCAGCCAGGCGTTCGGCGAATACGGCTTGCGCATGGCCTATCACGACCTCACCGACAACGCCGAGAGTTTTCCCCTCGGCGCGCAGATAGAAATCCTGCAAATGAAACTGCGCCAGTACGAAGGCAATCACTGGCAGTTGCGGCAACTGGACCTGGCGACCATTCGTTCGCTGACGCCACGCAATGCGCTGTTGCAACCGTGGTCGTGGCAAGTCACCGGCGGCCTGGAGCGGGTGCCGGGCCGGCACGACGACCAGACCCTGGTCAGCCATGTGAATGGCGGCGCGGGGGGCACCTGGCAATTGGCCGACGATGTGCTGGGCTTTGCCTTGGGCACCGTGCGGGTCGAGCACAATGCCGACTTCGCGGCGGTTGTTTCGCCGGCGGCGGGGTTCGACAGCGGTCTGTTGTGGAAAACCCCGCTGGGCAACCTGAGCCTGGAAGCCAAGGGTGACTACTTCACCAATGGCGAAGTCCGCCGCAGCCTGAGCCTCAATCAGCAATGGGAACTGTCGCGCAACCTGGGCCTGCGCCTGAGCGCCCAGCGCGAGTTCAGCAAGCTGGCGACGCCGGAGAACGAGGTGATGCTGGAAGTGAAGTGGTATCACTATTGAGCGGCGCCCAAGGACCTCATCGCCAGCAAGCTGGCTCCTACAGGGGGCCATGTCCAGGCAGCATTTGGTATTCCACGCGGACTGCCAGCGGACGCTACTCACACCCTGGGTTCGGCTGCCCCGACTCGCGCAGCAGCAACTCGCCATGCCGTCGCAGGCAGCGCTCGTAATCGCGCCTGGCCATATTGTCGATGCTGATATTGCCCACCGCCTCCGGCGCCGTCCGCTCGCCGAAGCGGATATCCACCAGCGGCACCTCGGGCCGCAACTGAAACAGTCTGGGCGACTTCTCGTCAGACGTCTGCACCTGAGTCGCCACTGGCAACTGCTCCGGCGTTACGCCATAACGGCCCAGCAAGGAACTCTCAGGTAATGGCTCGCCCACGGCGACACAGGCGGACAAGGTCAGGCCGACACCCACGCCCTGGGTTTTGAAACAACTCATACACAACGCTCGCTTTCTTTGACTACCATCGTTCCCCACGCGCCTGCGCTGGGCTGAAACACCCGGCGTAGAGCACCCGGTGCCGCATGACCCTACAATAAAAAAGAACGACCGCCGATCGAAAAATTTACCACCCGGGCTCACAAACCGCTTATTGCCCCCGCTCCAGGCCCGAATCAGCGAACCTTGAGCCCCGTTCGAAAAACCGACACGGTGCGGATCCAACCACCACAGGTCGCTTACGGATATACCGGCAAACCCAAACCCTGCGAGCATGCACCGATACCCATGCACGGGAGAGCAGCATGAGCCGCGCCTTCGTCAACGAGGACAACGCCGCCGCCCAGGCCGAACAGCCGGTGGAGCGCCAGGTCAGTACCCAGCCCAATTACGTCACCCCACGGGGCCTGGCGCAATTGCACGCGCGTGTCGCGGCGCTACAAGCCGAATACGGCCAGCAAAGCGCCCTGGGCGAGGCGGCCGACAAACAGCGCCAGGCCGATATCGAGCGCGACCTGCGTTACTTCAATCAACGCCTGTCCAGCGCCCAGCTCGCCGCACCGGCGACCTCCACCGAGGTGGTACAGATCGGCAGTCGCGTGACCTTCGCCAACGAACAGGATGAAGAACAACAGGTGCAGTTGGTCGGCGAGGACGAGGCGGATGCCCCGCGCGGCTTGATCAATTGGGGCTCGCCCCTGGGTCGGGCGCTGCTGGGTGCGCGCCTGGGCGATGAAGTGCTGTGGAAGCGACCGGCGGGGGATCAGTTGATCGAAATCGTGCGGATCGAACCGGCTTAGCGGCACGCAATAAAAAACAGAGCCCCGAAGGACATGATGCCATTCCGTCAAGGGCATTTGAGGCGTAGCGCGGTCTTGTGGCGAGCGGGCTCGCCCGCGCTGGGGCGCGAAGCGCCCCTCAAGTCAGTGACTTCATTGTGTCAGGCAGAACGCAGTCGCAGGCTTCAGGGCTGCTTTGCAGCCCAGCGCGGGCAAGCCCGCTCGCCACAAATATCGGTCAGACTCAAGATCGCTCTTAACCGACAGGCGTGAGCCCCGAAGGGCTCCGCTTTTCAAGCACCGACCCGATCAGGCCAGTTTCTTGTGCCGTACACGGTGCGGCTGGGCCGCGGCATCACCGAGGCGCTTCTTGCGATCGGCTTCGTACTCGGTGTAGTTGCCTTCGAAGAACACCGCCTGCGAATCGTCTTCATACGCCAGGATGTGCGTCGCCACCCGGTCCAGGAACCACCGATCGTGGGAGATCACAATCGCCGCGCCCGGGAAGTCCAGCAGGGCTTCTTCCAGGGAACGCAGGGTTTCCACATCGAGGTCGTTGGACGGTTCGTCGAGCAGCAGGACGTTGCCGCCCTCTTTCAAGGTCAACGCCAGGTGCAGGCGCCCACGCTCACCACCGGACAGGTCCTTGACGAACTTCTGCTGGTCGCCGCCCTTGAAGTTGAAGCGGCCCACATAAGTGCGCGATGGAATCTCATAGTTGCCGATACGGATCTGGTCGGAACCGTCGGAAATCTGCTGGAACACCGTCTTGCTGCCGTCGAGGTCGTCGCGGCTCTGATCCACACAGGCCAACTGCACGGTTTCACCGACTTCGATGCTGCCCGAGTCCGGGGTTTCCTTGCCCATCAGCATGCGGAACAGGGTCGACTTACCGGCACCGTTACCCCCGATCACGCCGACAATCGCGCCCTTGGGCATGCTGAACGACAGGTTGTCGATCAGTACGCGGTCACCATAGCCCTTGCTGACGTTCTTGAATTCGATGACTTTGTCGCCCAGGCGCGGACCGGCCGGGATGTAGATTTCGTTGGTCTCGCTGCGCTTCTGGAATTCCTGCGACTGCATTTCTTCGAAACGCTGCAGACGGGCCTTGGATTTCGACTGACGAGCCTTGGCGCCTTTGCGCACCCACTCCAGTTCTTCCTTCATGGCCTTTTCATGGGCCGACTGCTGCTTGGATTCAGCGGCCAGACGGTCGGACTTGGCTTCCAGCCAACCCGAGTAGTTGCCTTCGTACGGGATACCGGCGCCACGGTCGAGTTCGAGAATCCAACCGGCGACGTTGTCCAGGAAGTAACGGTCGTGGGTAATCGCCACCACGGTACCCGGGAAATCGTGCAGGAAGTGCTCCAGCCAGGCCACGGAATCGGCATCCAGGTGGTTGGTCGGTTCGTCGAGCAGCAGCATGTCCGGGGCCGACAGCAATAGGCGGCACAGGGCCACGCGGCGCTTCTCACCACCAGACAGGTGTTCGACCTTGGCATCCCAGGCCGGCAGGCGCAGCGCATCGGCGGCGACTTCCAGCTGGCGCTCCAGGTTGTGGCCGTCGCTGGCCTGCAGGATTGCCTCGAGCTTGGCTTGTTCGGCGGCCAGCTTGTCGAAATCGGCATCGGGGTCGGCGTAGGCGGCGTAGACTTCATCCAGGCGCGCCTGGGCGTCCTTGATCACGCTGACCGCTTCCTCGACCACTTCACGCACGGTCTTGCTCGGATCGAGCTGCGGCTCCTGGGGCAGGTAGCCGACATTCAGCTCAGGCATCGGCCGGGCTTCACCGTCAAACTCGGTGTCGACACCCGCCATGATTTTCAGCAAAGTGGATTTACCCGAACCGTTCAAGCCGAGCACGCCGATCTTGGCGCCCGGGAAAAACGACAGGGAGATGTTTTTCAGGATTTCCCGCTTCGGCGGAACAACTTTGCTCAGCCGATGCATGGTGAAGACGTATTGAGCCATGGAGAACCTAGCGTCAGTGACGGATGAATAAAGGCGCGAGCGGTACCCGCAGTGAACAGGCCCCGTGTGTCAGCCAAGAGTTCAATCCATGGCCGCACCGGTCGATACCCTTGCAAAGGGAGCGTGAATTGCTGGCGCGTAACCGGTAAAACTACCTGAATGCGGCAGACAGGGCAAACCGCTCGGCCGAACAGGACTGGCACTTTGCCACAACTCAAGGCATGCTAGCCGCCCTTCGGGCGTCCGGCTTATAGTGCATGTCGCGCCAATCCAGCCCAACCGCAGGATCACAGTTTGACCAACGCCAATCCGCCATCGTCCGCGCGCGCAGCCAGCCCTGTCTCGGCTACCCCCCTGCGCGGGACACTCAAAGGCATACTGGCCACGCTAGTGCTGTTACTGCTCGCCCTGCTGTTTTGGCAACTGATCGATCAATTCCAGCAAACCCGCCAGTTGCAGCGCCAGAATAGCATCGACGCCAGTGCCGAGCTGGCCGAACACGTCAGCCTGAACATGGCGCTCACCGCGCAGATCGCCCTCAATCTGCTGCCGATCTTCGACAAACCCAATAACCGCGCAGAACTGCAGGCCTTGCTCGACCGGGTACGCGTGTCGATGCCGGACCTGCAAAGCATCGCCCTGCTCGACGACAAGGGCGCGCTGATCAGCGACAGCGCCGCCGACAGCCATGACGCGGCCTTCCTCGCCGAACAGGTCAAGCACAGCAACCGCAAACAGGCCTACTACTTCACCAATGACGATCGCGGCTCGGCCATTCACCTGCTGTTGCAGCAAGCCAGCGGCGAGAGCAACGGCTATTGGGTCCTGCGCCTGTCGCCCCGACTGTTCCAGGACCTCACTCGCCAGGGCAACCAGGACCCGGGCGCCAGTTGGCTGATCGAAAACCGCAACGACCACCTGGTGATCAGCCGGGACGATGACATTGCCCCCACGCCTGTGCTGCTGAACCCCGACGAAGACGCCAACAGCGTGCTGGTGGCGCCCTTGTCCAACAGCGACTGGCAACTGCGCGGCCTGTTCGATCCGCGCAAGGTGATCGAGGATCTGCTGCCGGCCCTGATCGGCAAGTGCCTGCTGGGGCTGGGACTGTCGCTGCTGCCGGTGCTGGCGCTGCTCAACATGCGCCGACGCCAGCGCCAGGTCACCGAAGGACGCCGGCGTTACCAGGATATTTTCGAAGGCACCGGTGTTGCCCTGTGCGTCCTCGACCTGTCCGGGCTGCCGGGCTTTCTCGAACAGCATCACCTGCTGGACAGCGAGTCACTCAAGCAGTGGATCGCCCATGACCCCGAGCACCGCCGGCTGTTGTTGCAGGAACTGCGGGTCACCGAGATCAACCTGGTGGCCCTGCGCCTGCTCAGTGTCGACTGCCGCGAAAGCGCCTGGGCCAGCCTGATCGAAGGCTCCCCGAGCAATGCCGCCGGTATCGGCTACCCGCTGGTCGAAGCACTGCTCAACCATCAGAGCCAGCTGGAACTGGAGATCAAGCTGACCGACGCCCACGGCCAGGATCAGCACCTGTGGTTGGTGCTGCGCCTGCCGCAAGACCCTGGCGATTATCAGGCCGTGATCCTCAGTATCACCGATATCACCAGCCGCAAGCTGATCGAACTGTCGCTGCTCGAACGCGAGGGCTTCTGGTCGGATGTGGTGCGTACCGTGCCGGATCACCTGTATGTGCAGGATGTGATCAGCCAGCGGATGATCTTCAGCAACCACCACCTGGGCCAGACCCTCGGCTACAACAAGACCGAACTGCACCAGATGGGCGAGTACTTCTGGGAGATCCTGCTGCACCCCGAAGACGCCGAGCACTACCATCGCCTGCGCCAGCAGCAGCGCCATGCCGGTTACAGCCAGTTGCTCCAGTGCCAACTGCGTTTCCGCCATCGCGACGAGCACTGGCGGCACTTCGAGGTCCGCGAGCAGGCCCTGGCCCGGGACAAGTACGACCAGGTCACGCGCATCATCGGCGTGGCCAAGGACGTCACCGACCAGATCGAGGCCAGCGAATCCCTGCGCGACAGCGAGAAACGCTACCGGATGCTCGCCGAAAGCATCAGCGACGTGATTTTCTCCACCGACAGCCGACTGAGCCTCAATTACGTCAGCCCGTCGGTCCATGCGGTGCTCGGCTACGAAGTCGACTGGGTGTTCCAGCATGGCTGGCAGTCGACCATTGCCAACCCGCAGCAACTCAATGGCATCTACCTGTTGATGGAGCGGGTCAACAAGGCGCTGGACAAACCCGAGGAACTGGCCGAGCTTCGCGAACAGGTGCAGACCCAGTTATTCCTGTTCGACTGCCTGAAGGCCGACGGACGCAAGATCCCCATCGAATTGCGCCTGGTATTGGTATGGGACGAGCACGGCGCCTTCGAAGGCATCCTCGGCGTCGGCCGCGACATCAGCCAGCAGCGCCGCGCGGAAAAAGACCTGCGCATGGCCGCGACGGTTTTCGAGCACTCGACCTCGGCGATCCTGATCACCGACCCGGCCGGCTACATTGTCCAGGCCAACGAAGCGTTCAGCCGGGTCAGCGGCTACGCCGTGGCCGACGTGCTGGACCAGTTGCCGAGCCTGCTCACCGTCGACGACCAGCAGGAAGCCCACCTGCGTTATGTGCTCAAGCAACTGGAGCAGCACAACACCTGGGAAGGCGAAGTCTGGCTCAAGCGCCGTAACGGCGAGCACTATCCGGCCTGGGTCGGCATCACCGCGGTGCTCGATGATGAAGGCGACCTGGCCAGCTACGTGTGCTTCTTCACCGACATCAGCGAGCGCAAGGCCAGCGAACAACGGATTCACCGCCTGGCCTACTACGACGCCCTGACCCACCTGCCCAACCGCACGCTGTTCCAGGACCGCCTGCACACCGCGCTGCAACAGGCCGAACGGCAGAAGTCCTGGGTGGTGCTGATGTTCCTCGACCTGGACCGCTTCAAGCCGATCAACGACTCCCTGGGCCACGCCGCCGGCGACCGCATGCTCAAGGAAATGGCCACCCGCCTGCTGGCCTGCGTGGCCGACGACGATACCGTGGCGCGCATGGGTGGCGACGAGTTCACCCTCCTGCTGCAACCGCGAGCCACCCGGGAAATGGCCTTGAACCGGGCTATCAATGTCGCCGAGCAGATTCTCACCAGCCTGGTGACGCCGTTCGTGCTTGAAGGCCGCGAGTTCTTCGTCACCGCCAGTATCGGCATCGCCCTGAGCCCGCAGGATGGCAGCGAGCTCAGCCAGTTGATGAAAAACGCCGACACCGCGATGTACCACGCCAAGGAACGCGGCAAGAACAACTTCCAGTTCTACCAGGCCGACATGAACGCCAGCGCCCTGGAGCGCCTGGAGCTGGAGAGCGACCTGCGCCATGCCCTGGAGCAGAACGAATTCGTGCTGTATTACCAACCGCAGTTCAGCGGTGACGGCAAACGCCTGACCGGTGCCGAAGCCCTGCTGCGCTGGCGCCACCCACGGCGCGGACTGGTGCCGCCGGGGGATTTCATCCCGGTCCTGGAAGAGCTGGGGCTGGTGGTGGATGTCGGTGACTGGGTCCTGACCGAAGCCTGCCGTCAACTCAAGGCCTGGCACCTGGCCAAGGTGCGAGTGCCCAAGGTCTCGGTGAATATCTCGGCGAGGCAGTTCTCCGATGGCCAGTTGGGCACGCGGATCGCCACCATTCTCAGGGAGACCGGTGTATCGCCGGCCTGCCTGGAGCTGGAACTGACCGAAAGTATCCTGATGCGCGAAGTCAGCGAGGCCATGCTGATTCTTGCCGGTCTCAAGAATCTCGGACTGAGCATCGCCGTGGACGATTTCGGCACCGGTTACTCGTCGCTGAACTACCTCAAGCAGTTCCCCATCGACGTGCTGAAAATCGACCGCACCTTCGTCGATGGCCTGCCGTCGGGCGAACAGGATGCGCAGATCGCCCGGGCAATCATCGCCATGGCCCACAGCCTGAACCTGGCGGTGATCGCCGAAGGCGTGGAAACCCACGAGCAGCTCGACTTCCTGCGCGAGCACGGTTGCGACGAAGTGCAGGGCTACCTGTTCGGCCGACCGATGGCGCCCAATCGCTTTGAAGCGCAGTTCAGCAATGATGCGCTGTTCATGTTCGACTGAAGTCCCGCGGTGCCTGGCCTGGCGCCTTCGCGGGCAAGCTCCGCTCCCACAGGGTTTGAGTCAAGCCTGAGTCGTGTGCACGACGGAAAACTCGTGGGAGCGGAGCTTGCCCGCGAAGGCGTCAGTTCAGGCACCCAAAATCCCAAGTGAGCGCCGCTTATCTGCGACATGATGCCCTTTCATATGCCAGATAAAACCCATTGGGTTAGAATGGCTTCTTTTCTGCCCCCCGATCCTTGAGGACCGCCATGTTCAGCCGTGATTTGACTATTGCCAAGTACGACGCCGATCTCTTTGCCGCCATGGAGCAAGAAGCTCAGCGCCAGGAAGAGCACATCGAGCTGATCGCCTCGGAAAACTACACCAGCCCCGCGGTGATGGAAGCCCAGGGCTCGGTCCTGACCAACAAGTACGCCGAAGGCTACCCGGGCAAGCGTTACTACGGCGGCTGCGAATACGTCGACGTGGTTGAACAGCTGGCCATCGACCGCGCCAAGCAACTGTTCGGCGCCGATTACGCCAACGTCCAGCCACACGCCGGTTCCCAAGCCAACTCGGCGGTCTACCTGGCCCTGCTGCAAGGCGGCGACACCATCCTGGGCATGAGCCTGGCCCACGGCGGTCACCTGACCCACGGCGCCAGCGTCTCCTCCTCCGGCAAGCTGTACAACGCCGTGCAGTACGGCATCGACGCCAACGGCCTGATCGACTACGACGAAGTCGAGCGCCTGGCGGTCGAGCACAAGCCGAAAATGATCGTGGCCGGTTTCTCCGCCTACTCGCAGATCCTCGACTTCCCACGTTTCCGCGCCATCGCTGACAAGGTCGGTGCCTACCTGTTCGTCGACATGGCCCACGTGGCCGGTCTGGTTGCCGCCGGTGTCTACCCGAACCCGGTGCCGTTCGCCGACGTGGTCACCACCACCACCCACAAGACCCTGCGCGGTCCACGTGGCGGCCTGATCCTCGCGCGTGCCAACGCCGAGATCGAGAAAAAGCTGAACTCCGCAGTGTTCCCGGGCGCCCAGGGTGGCCCGCTGGAACACGTGATCGCGGCCAAGGCGATCTGCTTCAAGGAAGCCCTGCAGCCTGAGTTCAAGGCCTACCAGGAACAAGTGGTGAAGAACGCCCAGGCCATGGCCGAAGTGTTCATCAAGCGCGGTTTCGACGTGGTTTCCGGCGGTACCAAGAACCACCTGTTCCTGCTCTCGCTGATCAAGCAGGACATCTCCGGCAAAGACGCCGACGCCGCCCTGGGCAAGGCGTTCATCACCGTGAACAAGAACTCGGTGCCGAACGACCCACGCTCGCCGTTCGTCACCTCCGGCCTGCGTTTCGGTACCCCGGCTGTCACCACCCGTGGCTTCAAGGAAACCGAATGCCGCGAACTGGCCGGCTGGATCTGCGACATCCTGGCTGACCTGAACAACGAAGCGGTGATCGACGCCGTTCGGGCGAAGGTCAAGGCCATCTGCGCCAAGCTGCCGGTTTACGGCGCTTAATCAGCCCGTATCCCGCCGCCATAAAAGAGCCCGGTCAGCGATGACCGGGCTTTTTTTCGCCTGGAGAAAATCCGCCGTCCGCCCCCCCGTGGCAAAGCAGCGACTTACGCTGGAACATCTTTTTTGTGGGAGCCGGCTTGCCGGCGATGAAGCCAGTCACTCTTGCATCGCCTGATCCGCCGCCATCACCAGCAAGCCGGCGCCTACAGGACCGGCACCACTGGTCAGACCGGTCCAACCAATTTTGCGAAAACCCCTTGTGATTCCGGAAAAATCGGGCGTAGACTGGCCTCGCACTGGACATACCGGTAAGACCACAACAATTAAGTTCCGAAGCTGCGGCCACCGGCCCGGATCACGGAACGCCGACCAGGATCCTCCCCATGCTCAGATGGTGCTCGCGTTCGATTTTCCTTCAGGTTGTCCTTGGACTGGTGCTCGGCATCATCTGCGGACTCGCCCTTCCCGAATTCTCCGTCCAACTCAAACCCCTCGGCGACGGCTTTATCAAGCTGATCAAGATGCTGATCGGACTGATCGTCTTCTGCGTGGTGGTCAGCGGCATATCCGGTGCCGGCGACCTGAAGAAAGTCGGGCGGATCGGCCTCAAATCGGTAATCTACTTCGAAATCCTGACCACCATCGCCCTGTTGATCGGGCTGGTCCTGGCCTTCTCCACCGGCATCGGCAGCGGTGCCAACATTCATCTGGAGCAGCTGTCCAAGGTGGCCCTGGGCGACCTCGCCGACCGCGGCCAGCACCTGCGCGGGACCACGCAGTTCCTGATGGAACTGATCCCCAATTCGGTGATCGGCGCCTTTGCCGACAACAACATTCTCCAGGTCCTGCTGTTCTCCGTGTTGTTCGGCAGCGCCCTGAACCTGGTGGGCGAGTCGGCGTCGGGGATCTCCCGCTTGATCAATGAGCTGAGCCACGTGATCTTCCGCATCATGGGCATGATCGTGCGCCTGGCGCCACTCGGCGTCTTCGGCGCCATCGCCTTCACCACCAGCACCTACGGCCTGGAGTCGCTGCGCCAACTGGGCAGCCTGGTGGCGCTGTTCTACGTGACCTGCCTGACCTTCGTGCTGGTGATCCTCGGTCTGGTGATGCGCCTGTCCGGCCTGCGGATCCTGCCCTTCCTCAAGTACCTGCGCGAAGAACTGCTGATCGTGATGGGCACCGCCTCCTCGGATGCCGTGTTGCCGCAGGTGATGCGCAAGCTCGAACACTTGGGGATAGGCAGTTCGACAGTGGGCCTGGTGATCCCGACCGGCTACTCGTTCAACCTGGACGGTTTCTCGATCTACCTGACCCTGGCCATCGTCTTTATCGCCAACGCCACCGGCACCCCGCTGGCGTTGACCGACCTGCTGACCATCCTGCTGGTGTCGCTGATCACCTCCAAGGGCGCCCACGGGATTCCCGGTTCGGCCCTGGTGATCCTCGCCGCCACCCTGACCGCCATCCCGGCGATTCCGGTGGTCGGGCTGGTGTTGGTGCTGGCCGTCGACTGGTTCATGGGCATCGGCCGGGCCATGACCAACCTGATCGGCAACTGCGTGGCGACCGTGGCCATCGCCCGTTGGGAAAAGGACATTGACGTGCAACGGGCCCACAAGGTCCTCGATGGCCAGCAAGGTTATGCCTTTACGCCGAGAAAGCCGGCAACACCGGCTCATCAGCAGGATTTTTGATGCGCGGCGCCCGGGAACGGGCGCTGATACCGGCCCCGGGCCCGCGAAACAAGTGCTGGACTGGGGCCGTAGCCTGACCGTTTTATCTGGGAGCGAACCGTGATTACCTCGTCAACCGTCGTCAATTCAGTCGTGGAAAAACTCCGGGCCGCTCTGGCCCGGGGCCAATGGCGCCACGGTGAGATGCTGCCGGGCCAGCGTGAACTGGCCGAACAGCTGGGCATCAGTCGCCCGAGCCTGCGCGAAGCGGTGACCGTACTGGAAACCCTCGGCCTGGTGCGCTCGATGCCGGGCAAAGGGGTGGTGGTGCTCGATGCCGCCCCCAGCGAAACCGCCACCGCCCATAGCGGCGTGGCCGACGCCAGTCTCGAAGATGTACTGCAACTGCGCTACACCCTGGAGCCGTTTATCGTCGGGCTGGTGGCGCAATCGATCAGCAGCAAGGAGGTCGGCCAGTTGCGCCTGACCCTGATGGACATGCGCGAAGCCCTGGAGGCCAACGACAGCGAAGCCGGGATGAACGCCTATATCGCCTTCCATGAAGAGCTGTTCGCCCTGACCTCCAACCCGATCTTCCAGAACGTGGTGCAGCAGACCAGCAATGCCCTCAAGCAGAGCGCCGAGGTGCTGCGCAACTCACCGGAACACCTGGCCGAACGCCTGCTGGAAAACGAAGCCGTGGTGCGCGCCATCCGCAACAAGAACAGCGCCCTGGCCAGCGCGGAAATGCGTCGGCACATCCTCCAGGAGGGCCGGCGCATGGGCATCGAACTCACCATCCCGGACGACCATCTGGGCAGTACCGAGCAATAAACCACCCGCCAAGGGGAGACCGGATATGAACAGCGTTGCGATACCCCTGCCCTTCACCGCCCGGCGTGCCGTAGTACCGTCACCGCGCCTGGTTGTCAGCGCCGAGACACTCTACGCCCAGGTGTTCGAGGACATCCTCGAGCGCCAGTTTGCCGAGGGTTTGAGTGAGGAGGTGCTGATGCGCGCTTATGGCGCCGGCCGTAACCAGGTGCGACGCGTGATGACCCGCCTGGCGCGGCAACAGGTCATTCTTGCCCGCCCCAACCAACGAGCCCGGGTCGCCGAACCCGACGCCGAACAGATCCGCCAGACCCTGCAGGCGCGGCGATTGGCGGAGACCAGCGTTATCGAGTTGGTTTGCGCCAGGGCTGGCGGAGCAATTCTCGAGCCGCTCCGCGCGCTGGTTGCCCGAGAACGCCAGCATGCCGAAGCTGGCCGGCAGAGCACGGCGACCCGACTCGGTGGCGAGTTTCATCTGGAGTTGGCCAGGCTGGCTGGCAACGCGCCCCTGGCGCACTTTCTCGGTGGGCTGGTGCCATTGACCGGATTGGCCCTGGCGCAACATTCGCCGCATAGCGCGGATTGGCGGGTGCGTGAGGCTATCGTCAATGCCGTGGAGAACGGCGATGCAGGGAGCGGCGTCGAGCGGCTGACGGAGTATCTGGATCGGCTTGCTGTCTTGCAGTGGGCCTGAGTCCGCCAAAAGCTTCGCGGGCAAGCTCCGCTCCCACAGGGTATTCAGGTGCCTGCAAACGCTCGGTTCGCCACGGGCTGCGGGTCGA
>NZ_JALLIX010000178.1 GCF_023242365.1 Pseudomonas sp. MWU13-2100 | reverse complement strand
CATGAGGAAAAAACATCGAGCGATCCTGATGGTGTAGCTCTCTATTCAGTCTCGAAAGCTGAGGAGCCAAGGCTTGTCTATGAGTTTCCGTATGCCTGGACGAAAGGAAAAATCAACGATGCGTTTCTTCTCTCCGAGGAGGGGGGACACGACAAAATGCTATTTGTGATTCATAGCATATGGACGCCAAGGTCTTGGGATCCGGTAAGCGATGTCTATGATGTCAGTGTCATTAGACTCCAGGATGGAGCACTAATTCGCGACCAAAAGCTTTCCCGCTTCTTTGGTATGGGGGGAGACCTAGTCGAT
>NZ_JALLIX010000177.1 GCF_023242365.1 Pseudomonas sp. MWU13-2100 | reverse complement strand
GGCCAAGGTGGTTTGCGTCAGACGGTTGCCGAACAGCAGCCCAACGGCGACTTCCGCCGTACCTTCGGGCTGTTGCGGCGCAAACCGCAACGCCACCACCAGGAGCAACGCCTGATCGGTAATACGCTGATCAAGCCACTGGTCCACCGCGTCCAGCCCGTAGCCCTCGACAGGCACTGTCGATTGACGAAAACACTGGCAGCAAGCCTAGCCAAAACCAGAGGCGAGGTCGTGCGGGACGCAATGCTTGTGCGGGAACTTTATCCAATCTGACTGGCATGGCTAACTCATACTCGCTTCAGGCAGTGACGAAAAT
>NZ_JALLIX010000176.1 GCF_023242365.1 Pseudomonas sp. MWU13-2100 | reverse complement strand
GGCATTCGGCGTGGTGGCGAACGGGTCCTTGAGGAAGCGTTCGGCGGTCAGGTCATCGCGGTTGAGGTAGCCGCGGGCCACGCCAGCGCCACCAATGTAGATCTCACCGGCGACGCCCAGCGGGACAGGCTGCTGTTGCTCGTCCAGCAGGTAGAACTGGGTGTTGCCCACCGGCTTGCCGATATGCGGGGCAAAGCCGTCTTCGCGGTCCATGGCTACCCAGCTTGAGTAGGTGGTGGTTTCCGAGGGGCCGTAGAGGTTGCACAGACGTTGCACGCCAGTCTTCTCGAACAGCGATTCCACCAGGCTGCGCTTGAGG
>NZ_JALLIX010000175.1 GCF_023242365.1 Pseudomonas sp. MWU13-2100 | reverse complement strand
TCATTTGCTTGAGCCGCTCTTTCTCCGCCAACCAATTCAAATTTGGAGTCGAACCGCTATGGCCCAGCAACTCATCCAGCCCATCCCATATGGGCGGCCTGTAATACCATTCGTTCAGGCAGCGAACGATCAGCCGCGAAATCGACTGGGCATGGGCCGGCAAACGGATCGCCGCTTGCAGTTCTTCCGCTGACATCTTGCCATCGCGGTTACGGTCGATAATGTCATGCAGTCGGCGTCTTACTCGCCCCCTGTGTTTGTCATCAACCATCGGGCCATAGCGTTCAAGTTGCGGCTGAGTGAGGCGCTTAACAGACAG
>NZ_JALLIX010000174.1 GCF_023242365.1 Pseudomonas sp. MWU13-2100 | reverse complement strand
AAATTCAAGACTTTCAAGAAATTCAACTTCGCGAAGCTGCAAGCTTTAATTCAAATGTACAGACTTGTATGCGAGAGATAAGACGCTTATCCTCGTCATTAATGGAGGTTGTTTATGTTGTTAATTATATTGTTCTGTATGATCTTTGCGTTCAGCAAGGTGGGCTGGACAAAGGTGATTCACTATCCAACATCAAAAAAGAGTGATCGCCGAGAACCCGTTGACTCAAGAACAATTACTTCGCATATGCGTCCAAGAAAGAGCGAAAACCGCCTCAAATCTCTGGATGGCGGATTGCATGAGCAGAAGGATGGGCATTATAGAAGGCTCCTCCTATTCAGTTACACTGAG
>NZ_JALLIX010000173.1 GCF_023242365.1 Pseudomonas sp. MWU13-2100 | reverse complement strand
TTCAGTGTAACTGAATAGGAGGAGCCTTCTATAATACCCATCCTTCTGCTCATGCAATCCGCCATCCAGAGATTTGAGGCGGTTTTTGCTCTTTCTTGGACGCATATGCGAAGTAATTGTTCTTGAGTCAACGGGTTCTCGGCGATCACTCTTTTTTTGATGTTGGATAGTGAATCACCTTTGTCCAGCCCACCTTGCTGAACGCAAAGATCATACAGAGCAATATAAGTAATAACATAAACAACCTCCATTAATGACGAGGATAAGCGTCTCATCTCTCGTATACAAGTCTGTACATTTGAATTAAAGCTTGCAGCTTCGCGAAGTTGAATTC
>NZ_JALLIX010000172.1 GCF_023242365.1 Pseudomonas sp. MWU13-2100 | reverse complement strand
CACAAGCGCTCAGGATTTTCTAGGAAATTTCACTCAAGGGAAAGAGAGTTATCTTGCCGTTCTCTGAAATTGCCTGCTTTCGTGGAGGCCGAGAGCACCACTGGCTCTTGCTCGATTGTTGAGGGGGCACCATGATTTTCCGAGACTGAATGCCTAGGATTGGACCGGCGATAGCGCGTCGTTAGCTGACGCTGACGGTACCCAGTGAGTGCCTTGCCGCGCTTCCTCTTCATGGTGTGCCTTGCCAATGCGGTATACGATTTCCTCCGCCAAAACGTCAGGATTGGCGCTTTGGCCGCCGGTGATGCGCAGCCCGCCGTAGTTGAACGCGACCAGGTGTTTA
>NZ_JALLIX010000171.1 GCF_023242365.1 Pseudomonas sp. MWU13-2100 | reverse complement strand
AACAAGTGCTCAGGATTTTCTAGGAAATTTCACTCAAGGGAAAGAGAGTTATCTTGCCGTTCTCTGAAATTGCCTGCTTTCGTGGAGGCCGAGAGCACCACTGGCTCTTGCTCGATTGTTGAGAGGGCACCATGATTTTCCGAGACTGAATGCCTAGGATTGAACTGGCGATAGCGCGTCGTTGGCCGACGAAGACGATACCCAGATGGCACCTTGTCGTGCTTCCTCTTCACGGTGTGCCTTGTCGATGCGGTACACGATTTCCTCCGCCAAGAGGTCGGGATCGGCACTCTGGCCTCCGGTGATGCGCAGTCCGCCGTAGTTGAACGCGACCAGGTGTTTG
>NZ_JALLIX010000170.1 GCF_023242365.1 Pseudomonas sp. MWU13-2100 | reverse complement strand
TCCAACTTGCGATAGTCACCGGTGCCACTGACTACCACCTCCGCTCCCCGTGGCAGGAGGTCAAGCTGCTTGCCCTGCCACGCCTGGTTGCGCACGTTCAGGCCCCGCTCCTGCGGGTGACCGTATCGGGTGTCGTTCACCGTCGCCTTGACGCGACGAATCGCCCCCTCGGGCCAGAACGCCGGACGGGTGATGGCCGCATCTTCCCGGTAAACCTTCCATTCCCGCAGGTGCATATACAGGCTGTAGAAGATCAGGCTGGGCGGCGTGTCCGGGCTGCCTTCGATTTTCGGCGGCTGAAGGTGGTGGCGGACCAGCACGAAATTGCGCGAGAACGGTTTTTCCACGGG
>NZ_JALLIX010000017.1 GCF_023242365.1 Pseudomonas sp. MWU13-2100 | reverse complement strand
AATCACAGAAGATGACCCCATTGGCCGCCGAATGCCGGATGATAGTTTTTTGCCAACCCTAAGCCGCTGGCAACAAACCAGTGCTATCGCCAACCTTAAATATGGCTACAGCGTCACGCAACTGAACCTGTTCGCCAAACCGGACAAGATCATACGTTTGACAGCCAATGGCCAAGAGATCAGCGAGCTGGCCTATTTCTATGACGGGCTGGGCCGCACGGTCGATGCAATCGATGCCCTGGGACACCACACCTTGTATCGTTACGATGCATTTGACCGAATGTTTGAAAGCACGCTGCCTGGCGGCGACCGGATCATCCGTACCTACGCTGCACACAGCAGCGCGGAGCTACCCGAAACCCTGGATATCCAACCGCTCAACCAGGTGTTGCCCAGGGTTCGGACCGGGGAGCAACTTTTCGACGGCCTGGGCCGCTTGACCCAGCTCAAGGTCGGCCCGCGCATGGAACGTTTCCTCTACAAAGGCAGCCAGTCACAGGCGAGCGATAGACTGACAGCCAAAGGCAATACCATCCACTATGAATACGCCCCCAATCTGGTCGAATCCCCCATCAGCAGCATGGCGCCAGATGAACAGACGAGCTTTGACTACGACCACAGGAGCGCTCGACTGACCGCCTCCACCAATAGCCTTGGCCGGCGGGAGTATGTCTACGATGGTACCCATCAACTGAAAACTGAACGCTGGATCGCCAACAACAAAACCTGGACAACGACCTACGTCAACTCGTTGCAAGGTCGTCAACTGCACCGCCTGGAGGTCAGTGGTATTGCCACCCGGTCAGTCCACGATAAAGCGGGACGACTCCGGCAAGTGACCCAAGGCAATCTGCAAAGCCACTTTTACTACGACACCCTGGGCCGGCCGAACCGCACAGTGAGCGAGGATCGGTACACCGGAAAACAGCTGGAGAGTCACCTGACCTATGATGATCAAGGCCGCGAAACGCTGCGGACTATCAGCCTCAGCGGTCACCCGACACGTACCATCAGCCAGGACTGGCAAAATGACGACCAGTTGCAATGCCGACATCTGCAAATGGACGGTCAGAGCCTGCTGCGCGAGGATTTTACCTATGATCCCCGAGGTCGCTTGGTTCAGCACGATTACTCGGGCACGAACTTGCCGACAGATTCCTATGGCCGGCCCATCGTCCGCCAGCAATTCAGGTTCGACGTGCTGGACAATATCACCCGACGCCTGACCACCTTCGCCGACACGAGCACAGATGTGGCTAGCTTCATTTATGACGCAGTGGGGGCGCCTTTCCTACTGACCGGCGTGACACACACTAACCCTCCCGCCAGCGTCACCTTCGACTACGACGACGATGGCAATATGCTCAACGATCAAGATAACCGCCGCCTGTTCTATGACAGCCAAGGACGCCTGCTCAAAAGCGAAGACCCCAGTGGTACCGGAAAAAGTGAATATCGCTACGATGGGCACAACCACCTGGTCAGCGATACCCAGGGCACAAGTCCTGAAACCTTGCACTTTTACCAGGGCAGCCGGCTCAGCAATACGGTGCAAGGCGACATAAAAATCCAATACCTCTATGGGCAGAACCACCCTCTGGGGCAGCAACAGTCCGGGGACAACTCGAAAACCCTGCTCTTAATGACCAACGCCAGCCAGAGCGTCATCGGCGAAAGTCAGCAAGATACCTTGCATAGCGCTGTCTACAACGCCTATGGCGAGTCCAGCGGCGATACGCTACAAAGCCGGCTGGCCTTCAACGGCGAGGCGCGTGACCTGGGCACCGACTGGTACTTGCTGGGCAACGGATATCGGGTTTATAACCCTGGGCTGATGCGTTTTCACAGCCCTGATTCCCTCAGTCCGTTCGGCAGTGGTGGTCTCAACCCCTATGTGTATTGCCTGGGTAATCCGATCGCCTTCAATGACCCTACCGGGCATAGTGTGGGACTGGTTGACTGGCGAGCACAGAGTGACAAGAGGCACGACATTCAGAAGGCAGTGCTCATCGCCAGCGTCTCCCTGCTCCTGTCGGCGGGCGGTACGGTGACAACGCTCAATGCCTTTGCGGCCACCGCCATTGCCATCGAAGCCACTTCCGGGGCACTCAATATAATTGATGCCATAAACGGTAATGAAGACAATCAAAAAACCGCTGATGCACTTATGTGGGCGGGCCTTGTAATAGGCTTGGTCGGTGGATTCGGGGGGGGGACAAAAAAATCCATTTTACCGAATGACAACTGGACTTTTAAGCAGAATCCTTTATACGGAAGCATGAAATCCCCGGCACAAAAACATTGGCTGGGTAGAGCACGTAATGCAAACTGGCACCTTCATTTCAACAATGACGATATGCCGATATTCAAGTCCCGCCCCTCCATCGAGGATCGACTGATAGGACCACTGCCCGTAGAGGTCCAAGGCCCGGATGCTGCACGCACTATCGCGTATTCTGCTGCGTTCCCTAGTGACTTTAGCACAAAGGCTGACACCTTTATTCTCGACACAGGAAGAGCCCAAGTTCCCCAAGTCCTCTATATATCAATTGTAAAATCACCTCCGCCCCCTCCAACTATTGTAAAATTACCTCCGTCCCCTCCAACTCCAACTCCAACAAAAAAATGGCCAGACGTAACAATCAACCCGGGCGTTCGCCTGACTAACAACCGCGAGCTAGTCAACTACGGTGCCGCGATTAGAAAAATATAGGCATTTTTTAAAACCTCGCATCACCACGGTGACGCGTTGCCCAAAGGGTACACGTCACCGATCCCTCCTCCCAAAACCGGCTCTCAAATCCGTCGGTACGGAACATCGCCTCCTTCCTTTCCATTCCACAAAGACTAAAGATCCCTCCGGCACAAATGAAAATTCCCACAGCAAAAGTGCCATCCTCTCATATCCCAGATGTAAGAAAAGTCCTTAAAGTTCGCACCGCAAGATCGACCATTAGTTTAGGAAAAAACCCACAAGCTTCGGACTTGCAATACAAAACCTGCTCAAGCTGAACAAACAGCAGGCAGCATGCTTTAAAAATACTCGCAAGCAACGAACTAAAATCCAATGCTCTGCGAGAAAAATCTTACTACTCTTACAGGTTTAACATCCGCATGAAGCAATCTTTATTGGCGCTCCCCCTTGGCTTGGTACTTGGCTTGGCCGCAACTTCAGCCGCTGCTACCACCGGCACCATCAACTTCGAGGGAATGATCACCAACACCACCTGCCCGATTGAGATCATCAATCCGGAAACCGGCGCCCCGGGCAATCTGGTACGTATGGGCCGCGTTGCCAGCAGTCTGTTCACGATCATTGGCAACGAAGCCGGTCATCGTGATTTCGCCATGCGCGTGACTCCGGGTATCGGCTGCACCTCGCCGACCAGCGCCACCGTCAAGTTCACCGGCGTGCACGGCGCCACCGGCACCGGCAATACCCTGCATGCGCTGCGCACCGGTACCGGCTATGCCAGCGGCATTGGCCTGGCGATCAAGGACAACAAGGGTGCCCTGATCGGTTACGGCGCCGACTCCGCCGACTACCCGCTGGATGACACCGATCCGACCGATATGCGCTTTACCGCGGCCTACAAGTCCACCTCGGCTTCGGTGATCAGCGGTGCGGCCCAGGTCGAAGTGGCCTTCATCGTCAACATCACCTGATCTGCAATCCCCCGGCGCCAACCGGGGGCCTCGGCAAGCGCCAGGGCACCCTTGGGGTGCCCTGGCCCAAGGTATCCGTTTTATGCACAGCCTGAACACACCCTCCGCCCTTTCCAACATGTTCGCTGCCTGCCTGCTGGTTCTCGGGTTGATCGCCCATATCCCCGGCAGCCAGGCAGCCTTGAGCATCAATGGCACGCGCGTGGTCTTGACCAGCGACCAGCGCAGTACTTCGCTGATCGTCAATAATCCCAGTCAGCAAGTCTACGCCGTGCAAACCTGGGTCAATACCGAAAGCGACGACACCACCACCACCGTGCCCTTTATCGCCTCACCGCCGCTGTTCCGCCTGGATCCAGGCAAGGAGCAACAGGTGCAGATCAATCGCCTGCCGAATGATTTACCCAAGGATCGCGAATCGCTGTTCTTCTTCAATGTCCAGGAAATCCCGCAAGCTGATACGACAGAAGCAAACGTACTGAACATCGCCTTACGCACGCGGATCAAGCTGTTCTACCGCCCCGCGCACCTCAAGGAAAACCCGACGCTGCGCTTGAAGGACCTGCAATGGTCGATCAGGCAGATCGCGGGGCAGACTCACCTGTGGGTCAACAACCCGACACCTTTCCATGTGTCCTTCCTGCGCATTGAAGTCAAGGCCAATGGCCAGCAACAGACCTTCAGCAGCCCGGCCATGGCCCACCCGATGTCCACACAGTCCTACCCGCTGAAGAGCATCAAGCCGGCCGCCGGACTGCAAGTAACCTTCTCGGTGGTTGACGACTATGGCGCGCGCATCACCCCGGCCCCCGTGGTGATCCAACAGGCCCCCTGACACGCCCTGCACGCATTTATCGCTGGAAGACAACCATGACCCATTCACTCGGACGCCGCTTGCCCTTGCGCCTGCGGCTCGCTCACTTATTTGTTATCGGCAGCGGTGTCACCTTGCTCGAAGCCAGGCCTGTGCTCGCTACCCAGACGCTCGAGTTCCAATCCGGCTTTATGCATCAGGGCGGCGACGCAGGCGCCTTGGCGCTCGAAGCCCTGAGCCAGGGCCAGGTGTTCGGCCCGGGGCGTTACCGTGTCGATATTCAGGTCAATCGCGGTTACTTCGGTGAACGTGAGCTCGACTTCAGTCTTGACCCTGACCAGCAAGGACTCTCGCCCTGCCTGAGCGCCGAACTGCTGAATCAGTTGGGTATCAAACTCGATAGTTTCGCGTCCCCCCTGGACTTGTCAGATACCTGTGTCGATATCGAAACACTGATTGCCGATGCCCGGGTCGAGTTCGATGCCGGCAAGTTGCTGCTTTCCTTGTCCATTCCACAGATCGCCATGCGCCGCGACGTGATCGGGCGAGTCGACCCCGAACAATGGGATACCGGCATCAATGCAGCCTTCGTCAACTATCAGGTGTCTGCCCAACAAGGCTCCAACCGCTATCGTGGTTCCAACAGCAGCGATGATCTGTACCTGAACAGCGGCCTCAACCTGGGAGCCTGGCGTTTACGCAGCAATCATTCCCTGCATCACAACTACGACGGCAAGCGTGAGTGGACCCAGGCCTATACCTACGCCCAGCGTGATCTGCCAGATACCCGAGCCAACCTGACGCTGGGCAAGACCTTTACCGGCGGCGATGTGTTCAGGAGTCTTCCGATCAAGGGTATTGTCGTCGCGTCCGACATGGGCATGCTGACCGATACCCAGCAAAGCTACGCACCGATCATCCGTGGCACGGCGCAGAGCCGCTCCAAGCTCGAAGTAAAGCAGAACGGCTACCCGATCTATTCCACCTACGTCAGCGCGGGCCCCTATGAGATTGACGACCTGAGTACTGCTGGCGGCAGTGGAGAGCTGGAGGTTGTACTGACCGCGGATGATGGCCAGGTGCAGCGCTTTATCCAACCTTATGCGACCCTGGGCAATCTGCTACGTGAAGGGGTTTGGCGCTACAGCGCTACCCTGGGACGCTACTCGGCCGCCAGCGAGCAGGAAGATCCCTTGCTCTGGCAAGGCACCTTGGCCACGGGCAGCGCCTGGAGCACCACCCTGTATGGCGGGCTGATTGGCAGCGACTTCTACCGGGCCGGCAACCTCGGAGTCGCGCGCGACTGGGGCGTCCTCGGCGCCCTGGCCTTCGATATCACCCACTCCAGCGCCGAGTCGGGCCCAGGGGGCGGAACCAATGTGCAGGGCATGAGTTATGCCCTGAAATACAGCAAGGCGTTCCAGACCAGCACCAGCCTGCGGTTCGCCGGTTATCGCTACTCCACCGAGGGCTACCGGGACTTCGACGAAAGCGTGCGCGAGCGCAGCCACGATGGCAAATTCCCAGGCAGCCGTCGCAGCCGCCTGGAAGCAGCAGTATTTCAGGATCTGGGGGCTTACAGCTCAGTGAACCTGACCTTGTCACAAGACGATTTCTGGAACAATCATTACCAACAGCGCCAGTTCCAGTTCAACTTCAACACCCAATACCGCAAGGTGAGTTACAACCTGTTCGCCTCACAGTCCCTGAGCGATGAACGATACGGTAGTACTCGACAGGTAGGGCTGAGTATTTCTTTTCCACTGGACTTCGGTCATTCGAACTCGGCAACCCTGGACTTTCGGGACGACGCCGGGCGTTACAGCCAGACCGCCCGCCTAACCGGTAGTGCCGATCAAAATCGTCTCGGCTACAGCACCGCGATGAGCAACAGCGATGACGACCGGCAATCCGCAACACTGGCCCTCGGTTACCAGGCGCCATTTGGCAGCGTTGGTGGTGGGTACACTCAGGGTAATGGCTATCACAGCCTCTCGCTCAATGCCAGCGGAGCGATGTTGCTGCACGCCGACGGCCTCGAACTGGGTCCCTATCTGGGCGAAACCATGGGGCTGGTCCTTGTACCCGACACCCCGGGCGTCGGCGTGTTGAATGCCACCGGGGTCCGCACCAATGCACAGGGCTATGCATTGGCCCCCTATCTGCGCCCTTATCGACAGAATCAAGTGGCGCTGCAAACCGACCAACTGGATCCAGAGACGGAGATCGACAACGGCGTCGCCCACGTGGTGCCCCGGCGCGGAGCAGTGGTCAAGGCCACGTTCTCCGCACGTAAGGTCAATCGTCTGGTACTGACCGGCCGGACGATACAGGGGCAGCCGTTGCCGTTCGGCGCCCAGGTCAGCGATGCCCGGGGTGAAAGGATCGGCATTGTCGGCCAGGCCGGGCAAGTCATGCTGACCACCCAGGCAGAAGCCCAGACACTGGATGTCCGCTGGGGCAAGGAGGCCGGGCAGCAATGCCAACTGCATATAGCTCCTCAGACCATCGAAACGGTCCAAGGGTATCGGCTGCAGGAACTCACCTGCACCGAACCCGTAACGCATTAATTCCTTCGCGGGGCGCCGGAAAGCTCACACGCCCCGATCCTCCAGGACATAGTCAATGAAATCAGTACCACGACGGTTAGCCGGGTTATTCGTATGGATGGCCGCTTTCCAGATCGAGCCGGTCGCGGCTGCCAGTTTCTGCAAATGGGTAACCTCCGCCAGCAGTATGACTTTTCGCCTGAACGCCGGTACCGTCTACGTACCCCGGGATGCGGCAGCGGGGAATGTCATCGGTGAGTTCGACCGGACATTTGCCATCCCCAGTACCGAGGGCCAGATCATCCACTGCGAGAACGATCTCGGATCGACGCTGACATTCAACGCCACCGCCAGCGCCCCGCTCTTCCCTGGCACATTGCCGCCTGTCAACGGTGAAGATGTCACCGGCAAGGTGTTTTTGACCGGGATCGATGGCATCGGTGCACGCATCAAGTTGATGCATCCCTTCGATGGTGTCGCAAGCGATGCATTCGTCCCTATCCAAGCCCCCACGGTCCCTTTCAACGCCCTGCTCAGTGCAGCGGTACCGGATACGACGCCACTGCGCATCGACAACTTGCGTGGAAAACTCACCCTGATCAAGACAGGCCCTATCGCACCCGGCCCGCACACCTTCGACAGTGCCATTTTCGGCAGCCTTTTTTCCAACATTGGCAAAGGGTTCGATTTTCAATTGAGCGGGACCGTCATCCAGGCCCAGTGCGGTATTTCAACCGTGAGTGCCAATCCGGTCTCTTTGGGGGACTGGCGAACGTCAGACTTCAAGGGAGTGGGCGATGCGACGCCGGCGGTGCCCTTCAACATTACACTGGACAACTGCGACGCGGACCCCGGTGATGTCAATATAGCCTGGGCCAACATTCGGCTTGAGACGGCCAATGGCTCGGTGCCGATCCCCGGTGTGGAAGGAGGTTTCACCTTGGGTTCGGGTTCAACGGCAAGTGGCGTGGGCATTCAGATCCTGAAAGCTGACGGTCTGACTCCCGTGCCCCTGCAACGCGAAGTGCCACTGGCCGCCATTGCGCCGGGCAGCACCGTGCTGGACCTGAGTGCACGTCTCTACCAGACCGGCGCAAGGGTCAATGCAGGAGAGGTAAAAGGCTCCTTGAACTTCACGATCAGTTTCCACTGATTGGAAACAGCCCCCGAGCACGGGGGCTGTTAGGTGGCACAAGATAGCGTCAGGTAACGAGCCTCAGATTGAGGTTTGGAAAATCGAGCCGGGATCCGCCGTCATCGAAACTCACCGCCACCTTGACCGTCAGCGCCTGATTCACCTGAAAGCGTTGGATGACATTGACAAGAACATCCACCGTGGCGGCATTCGCGCCAAGCTCCGCAGCACTCACCGGTCGTTGGTCACGTACCACCAGATTCAATTGCGATCCCGAAGTACTATCGACTCCCGAGAGTGTGATGGTCACCAACTGACCGACCGCCATAAATGTCCAGCGCGGCAACGAAAAAACCGCTTTGCCGGATTCAACCACCTTGACCACGCTCAGCTGGCTGGTCGAGCCGGCAGGGACTGTACACTGAATGGTTCGCCAGTTATCAATCGCCTGAACGGTCAGGTTTTGTGTCCTGGAATCATCATTGTTATTCGGTGGAATGCCGACGACCTGATAATAGACGGGAATGGTTTTACCCATATGCTGGGCAATATGGGTACTGGGAATCTTGTACCGCAGCCCGCTGCTGTCATCCGCGACCTCGACCTTCAAACTCCCCACGGTACCAGGTGCCGCCCATTGAACCGAGTGAGTATCACCGGGTTTGAAGACGGCTTCGTTTGGAATGATGATGGTTACCCCGGCGACGCCGTCGATAGCTTTCAAGGTACTTTGCTCGGCACCCGGGCTTCCCGAAGCCTCGGCCACGCGGGGCGCGGGTAAATTGCGCGGGACCGGCTGAGCTTCAACCTTCAAGCGAAAGGGTGATGAGTAAGAACTTGGATTACCCGCACGGTCGCGCAAACGATAGAACGCATAAAAATCCCCATCGCCTCGTGCCAGGATCATATCACCCAGGAAATCCAGCGGCCGCGGCTGACCGCTCTCACCACGATATAGCGTTCTCGAATCCACTCTATCCGCATCTACCACCGAAAACGGATCCTTGTTCCAATACCAGGTGATCACATCGCCAGGAGCCCCACCGCTATAAGGAGGGACACCGGCCTGTACCTTGTCATTGTTGTCCGCCAGGTATTGTTCGGTCACATGATCCGTATCGAAAATCAGCGTAGAGTTACTATTCAGGATCGGCGCAACTTCATCAATGGTGACCGTCAAACCGTAGGAGGGGTCATAATTACCACTAAACAAAGTCACTTCATACTTCAGCTCATGCACACCATGAATGACATAGTCTGCTGCAAGATCAAAAAACAAATCGGCGGGAGGCGGGCTGGAGCCCCCCCCCCAATCGCCTACCTCCCAGTCCTTTTCATAAACCAGAACTATAGTATTCCAATAGACTCGTAAGAATGATTTTAGTCCAGCAATCGGCGTATCTGTCCAAGCTGGAATCTCAACAGACAAAGGTTTGTTTGCCAGATCAGCCGGCAATAATCCGGTTTCATCCCAGTCGGGACTATCAGGCAGCAGCACCCTCACTATCGGTTTGCTCAAAATCCGAGTGGAGGAATTGATTTCAGGCATGCCGGCGCTCCTTCAAATAAGGAAATCACGTCAATGGATCGTCAACCTGCTCTATTAACCGATGATCCAATGAGAAACATTTAACACCGCCCCTGCTGAACTGGATACTATTAGATCTGCTAGGTTATTAAACAAAATGGATATAATAAATTCATTATTTAATATTCCGATCTCGCAACCGACCGCTCCACAACACCCAGAAAAATCAAAATTCAACAACCAGGCCAGATTCGCTTTTCCTATCCAATCCAACTGCTCTGAAACGACCGAGGGCTGGAAATATCCAGCCCTCGGTCATCAAGTCAATGTATCACCACTTGTATTCAACCCCGATATTCACTCCCCACGGCTGCTTGATCTTGCTGCTGTGGCTGTAATCGAGATCGGCATGCATCTGCACCTTGTCGTTCACCTTCATCGCCGCACCGCCGCCCAAGGCCAGGCGGGACCCGGACAGGTCGTTGTTGAAGGTGGTGCTGTTGACCCGCACTTCATTGTCCTTGGCGAATTCATGCACCAGGGCCGCTTTCAGGTACGGCTGGAGGATCTGACCGCCGCCCAGGTCGATATCACGCCCCACCGTCGAACCGACCGTGCCCAGCAGGGAACGGCTCTGGTTGCCATCGGCGCTCATGCCATTGTCCAGGGAATAGGACTTGCCCTGCACCGTCAGCGCGGCCGCCTGGACATAGGGCTCGACGAAGTAGCCGTCGTCCAGCTTGATATGCCGCCCGAATTCCAGCGTCGTGCCCAGGCCATTGGTGTTGTAGCTCCCCTTGGCCCGCGTGCCGTCACTGAGGCTGACATTGGATTCATTCTGGAAGCGGTTCAACTTGAGCACGCCGTCGAAGTAGTAACCGCTGTCGGCGTCGAGCCAGGTGGCGTAGGAACCGATATAGAAACTGTCGACCTCACCCGTCGTACCGTACTTCATATCCAGGTTGGAATGGCTGTAACCGCCCAGCAGACCGAACACCCACTGCCCGTCGCCTACCGACGGCAGCGGCGTATCCACGCCAAAGGACAGGCCCTGCTGGTCTTGCTTGTAAGCCATCCCCGAGTTGGCGGACACGTCGTAACGGTTACCGTAGGCGCGCATCCAGCCGCCGGTCTGGCCGCTGTTCATCCGTACTTCGCCCATGCGACCGCGCAGGGTGCTCAATTCGCCGTACCAGACGGTGCGCGAAGCGTCGAACAACGACAGGATCGAATCCGTCCCCGGGCTGATGATCTTGCTCGCGGCATCGAGGTACCAGTCATTGGCGCCGACCTTGAGCAGGTCATAGGAATAGGTGCCCAGGTCCACCCGGCCATTAAGCAGCGCGAACGACGCATCACCGCTGGCGCTATGCACCACATGGATCTGCTGGTTGGACGACGGGTCGGCGCCGCTGCTGGTCACATCCAGGGTATGGCTACCAGTGGCAGTGCCGGTCACGTTCAGGAAGTCGGTCTGGCCATTGGCAAAATTGGTACTCATGATGAAGTTGCCGTTGCCACTGAGATTTTCCACCGACAAGGTGTAGAAATCCCCGCGCTGACCAAACTGTACCGAACCACCGCCCATGGCCAGGTTCGTCAACTGCCCGTCCTCGACCATGACCCACTTGCCCTGACTGTTGAGCGTCAGGGTATCGACGTTTTCCAGGCGCCCGGTCAGGGTGGCGAAGTTCTGCAAGGTGACATTGGCGGTGCTGCCGGCCTGGACGACCACATCGCCGACCAGGTTGCTGTTGTCCACGGTCATATTGGCGATGGCGCTGTTCCTGACGTCCAATATGACACCGTTGCCGCCGACCAGGGTGGAGCCATTTCTGACAAGGATATCGGCCGGCTCCGAGGTTGCAGCGGGATCGGTCACTTTGATCGCCGCCCCCGTGAAGCCCTCGACATGGGTACCGTCGAGTTCAAGGGTACGCGGCGCGGTGACATCACCGCTGGACAACATCAGGATACCGTTCAGCCCACCACTGATCGTGCTGTCGCGCGCGACCACCGAGGACTCGGTCATTTGCAAACCGAGGCCATCGGTATTGGTCGCGGTGACAACCGTTCGCGACAGATCGAGCACGCCCAGGCTGGCGACGGTCACGCCGCGGGTGCCACCGGTAATTGAACTGTCGGCAACGGTAGCCTGGGAACCGCTGCCAGAGCCGATGTCGTGCCCCAGGAAGAGCCCGCTACGGCTGCTGACGATGTGGCTGCCGTTGATGGTCGCGCTGCTTTGCGACAACCGGACACCGTCGTTGATACCGCTGGCGGTGACGGCCGAACCGTTCAAATTGAGTTGAGAACCGGTTTGTACCAGGATCTCATTAGTCACCGCGCCATTGGCGGTAAGCTGGGCATTGTTGCGCAGAGTATAGGCTTCCACGGGCACAGTGCCATCGATTACCACTGGCCTGCCGCCATCGATGATTCTTGCCAGCGACTGTTGGCTGACCATCAGCAAAGGCGTGATAGAGAGCAACTGCAATGCTCGGGTCAATGGGCGCAGGAAAAGGGGTTTTACATACGTCATGGAGAATACCGTATAGAAGTTCCGGTTCAACACCAGCGTCGTAGGTAAATTCCAACAACCACATACGACACCACTTAACAGGTGCCGCAGGCTACAGATTACTCCTTGTACGCTATGTAGGAATTATCCTATTCAATGCCGGATAATTCTTTAAGTCCCCCTCCAATCACCTACTCAACACCTTATCAATACCCAGGGCAGCACTGACCTGCCCCGGGCATTCATGTCTCTCAAGGCGCCGGTACAACACTATCCAGATCACAATATGCATTATCTGAACCCAGTGCAATGGACATCATCTTGCGGAATTTTTCTGAAGGTGCCCTCACATCCTCAATGCTATAATCAATCTCGACAAAAGCATGGCGAGAATCACCCACGCCTGGGTCCGTCGGTAAAACATGTGCCGCGTACTCAATAAACCAATCGATACCGGCCGTGGGCGCGTCATTCGGAATTGGAATAGTCGTCGTCTTGTTTGCGTTGTTAATTGGGGTCGTTCCACTCGAGTCAAAAGGTCTCCAACGCATGGTGATCTCCTTACCCGGCTCAAGATGAGACGATGCGGGTATTTTCACCCGGTACCCCACCACGCCCCCCACGCTACGCAAATGGTTGCAGTTGAGCACGGGAGAACTACCCATATCGGGAATCAAGGGCGGGTCGAGCACGATTCGAATGGCACGGACCCTGACATGGGTCGTTCTCGACTCTCGATCATTATTGGGGAAGTCATCATTACTCATCACATAGTGCACCGGGAGTGCGGGATCTAACCCCCCCTCGACAATTTCGTCCCATGTAACAATAATGCTGATGTCAGTGACACCGGGAGTTTCCGCACCATCGGCCTCATAAACATCGTCCACGGCTACGCCTTTCCAATACAAGGTGAAGATGTCGCCATCGACTGTCGGATCAGGCGCTTTGAACTTGGCGGTCGCGGGCTCACCGAAATCCGCCTCTGCCAGTTCATCTTCCTCATCGGTGGAGCTGTAGACGGTCACTAGACCCAGACGAGGACTGACCGGATCGGGATCCGGATCGCCGGGCTCGATGGGCCCGGTCGTGGAGAAATCGACATCGACATCGATCGTCCGGGGCGTCGGGCGGAACTCGACCTGGGGAGCACGATCGACCCGATAGCCGACCTTGACGGTCTGCACACCTGCGCTGCTAAAGTCGTACTCGGCTTTCAAGCGAGTCCAGGAAACCGGAACCCGAATGACCGCCGGCGGTACCTCCCCCACCGGATACCCCGGCAGCGTCGTGGCACCCCATTCGACAAAGATATGGTCGGTCGGTTCATGATTGGTGTAGAGCGGAATATCAACTGTCACCCCATAAAAGGCATCGGCGCGGTTGATCAGGCCATCAGCCGCCAGAGGCACGCTATGCAATTGCAGATTGGTCGGTAACGCGCCCAGCGCCACGGGAACGTTCTGTACCCGCGACAACTTGCTGACATTGCCCGCAGGATCAACCAGCACATAGGTCACATAATGAGTACCGGATCCAAGGCGTTCGATCTTGTCCCTGGTAACTGTCATTTTTCGGCTGCCAGGTAACAGGCCAGAGACGGCAGGGATGATAGTTTCATTAGGATCTGGAGGCGCGTTGGACCAACCTATCGCAGCGATGATGCGGCCTTTATCGGGATCATCGAAATCCGGAATGATGCATTCCACTCCATCTTGAGCAGACAGGGTCGCGTCAGTAATGGGCGTCGAAGTAAATTCTATAGGAGGCGGGGTATCTCGAGGATCTGGCAGGTGACCATAGGGTGCTGTTCTATCAAGGCGAATGCGCACCTCTTGGGACCAGTCATTGTTACCGGCCCAAAGCGTTGCATAATAGCGAAAGATATACTGACCTTCCAAGCCTGCGAATTTTTCCATTTCAATTCGGAGCGGCAAAGGAAAAGTCACTGTTCCATCATTCTTGAGCTCAAACATGTCGCTGATCGTTTGGAACTCAATGTCACTTTCCCGTCGCCACTGCAATACCAGTTCCGTGGTATAGGTATCCCCGTCAGACGGGATGGGGCCGAGTTGAAACTCGGGAATCTGGATGCGTATCGGAGCATCGAGTGCTGTCCTTGGAAGCAGCCCGTCTGGATGAAAGGGCACTGCATCGAGAATATCGGGAGGGGTCATTTCTCCGGCAAGTCTTGGCTCTATCAATGACCTGCTGTAGGCCCGCCGTTTTTCTTCGCCTTGACGTGTTCTGTATACCTTGGTCATCGCCTGGTCTCGCTCTTGACTCGAATCATGTTCAGCCATGGATAAGCCATGACCGTGAATAAATTCAGCCACCTGATCGAGACAACAGCCCACGGACACTTCGAAGGTTTTCGCCGGCCACTGATGGCCTGACAGCGATTTAACACCCTATTTCAGACGGCGGATACTGTCAGAAATAACAGGTTTTGCCGTTTGAACGCATTTTTCTGATCGAGCGCTATCGCCGGCAAGCCGGCTCCCACAGAAGCCTGTGCTCACTCCAATCCAGCGTTCACAGCAGCCCCTTGTGGGCGCTGGCTTGCCAGCGATGACCGCGCAGCGGTCGCCCTTCAGAAGTGCACATCCTCCGTACCCAGCACTTGCACAAACGCGCCGTTCAAGGTCGCGTTGTGATGCTCGATAATCGCCCGCGCCGACAGCCCGGGCGTGTCCATGCAGGTATGGGCATCGCCGACCAGCACCGCCTCGAAACCCAGATCCCGGGCCAAGCGGCTAGTGCTATCGACACAATACTGAGTCTTCATCCCGACGATCACCAAGCGCCCGATCCCGGCATCATCCAGCTGCTCGGCCAACCCGGTATTGAAAAAACAACTGGGGCGCGTCTTGTCGAGCAAATGATCCGACGCGGGATCCATCTGCAGCTCCGGCACCAATTGCCACAGAGCAGTGCCCGGTGCAATCGGCGAACCTTCCGGCCCGCTATGCCTGACCGCGAAAACCGGCGCATTGGCCTGCCGCGCCTTGCCAATCAGCCGATTGATATTCTCCAGCACCCGCTGTCCTTCCCAGGGCTGGTCGGGGCCATGGAACAAACCGACCTGCATATCGATGATCAACAGGGCCGAACGCTGTGTACTCTCTGCTTGCATGGGGACTTCTCCTTCCGTGTGATGCCAGCAAAGGCCCAGAAACCAAAAGGCCCCGTCCATTGCTGGCGGGGCCTGGGTTCACTGCGTTTACCGACTCACGCACCGACCTCACGCCCGCCATGGGCGGTCGTGGTGGTCCGGGTGAGGTTCAGCAGATTGCGATTCATGGGTTCGATCATGCTACGGACGGTTCGAATATGGCAATCCCCTCCTGGCGAAAAAGGCGACAGCACACAGGCTCAGAAGCGCAACCGCCAGTGCCCGTTACGGCGCAGGTCGACCACCGATAACGGCTCGATATCGATCGCATTGAAGGAAGCCGGGCCGGCCCCCAGGGCATGCAGCAGCGCCGCGCGGATCACGAACGGATGGGTGACCACGATAAAATGCCCCTCCTCGCGAAAGCCGTCGAGCCAGGCCCCGACCCGGGCGCACAACGCCGTCACCGACTCCCCCGCCGGCGGTACCTGCGTCGGGTCCGAAGTCCAGGCCGCCAGCAACTGGGGCTCGCTCTCCTGCAAGTCGGCCAGCGCGACACCCTGCCATTCGCCCACATCCAGGTCACCCAGCTCAGGAACGATTTCGACTTCGCTGCCCAGCGCCTCGGCGGTCTGCCAGGCCCGGGTTTCCGGGGCGCTGAGGATGCGCACCGGCTTTTTCAGGCGCGCCGCCAGTTCAGCGGCCTTGAGCAAGCCCTTGGGCTCGACCGGTTCGTCCAGAGGGAAACGTCCCAGGCGCTGGGCCTCGGTGCGGGCATGGCAAACAAAGCTCAAACGAATCGACATAAGGGTGTGTTCCGAAAGGCAGTCCGTGTCGTGGCTCAACATACCGGGAAGTCACCTGGCCCGTATTGCAAGTATCGCTCAAGGGAACAAAGGCTTGAATGCGACGTTCGGCTGCAGAGCCAGCTAGTATAGTCAGCTGATTTCATCCCACGAGGAACTGATCGATGTCTGCTGCCCTGTTCAAGAAAACCCTCGGCGCCCTGCTTCTGCTGGCCGGCCTGGCCGGTGCGAACGCCGCCTTCGCCCATGCCCACCTGAAAAGCGAAAACCCGGCCAAGAACGCCACCGTCAGCGCCCCCGGCGAATTGCGCCTGGTGTTCAGCGAAGGGGTCGAGGCGGCCTTGACCAAGGTCGAAGTCAGCAGCGCCGATAAGGCAGTCGTGCTGAAAAGCATCGCCACCGATCCGGCCGACAAGAAAACCCTGATCCTGACCCCAGCCGCGCCCCTCCCGCCAGGCGAGTACAAGGTCGTGTGGCACGCCGTGTCGGTCGATACCCACAAGAGCGAAGGCAGCTACAGCTTCAAGGTGGGCAACTGAGTCTATGCAAAACGCCATGGTCCTGTGCCGCTTCCTGCATTTCGCCGTGGTGTTGTCGTTGTTCGGGGCCTGTCTGTTCAGGCCCTGGCTGATCGGCAGCGCGGCCAGCCCGGCACTGGATCAACCGCTGCTCGGGATCAAGCGCTGGCTGGCGCTGCTGGGCCTGCTCAGCGCCGCGGGCTGGTTGCTGCTGACCACCGCCAATATGACCGGCGACTGGGCCGACGCCCTGAATCCCGCCACCTTGCAGTTGGTCCTGGGCAAGACCTTTTTCGGTCAGGTCTGGAGCTGGCACCTGGGCTTGTGCCTGCTGCTGTTGCTCAGCCTGCTGGCCGACGCCCGCCCGGCCGTCAACCTGCTGCTCGGTTTCCTGCTGCTGGCAACCCTCGCCCCGGTCGGCCACGGCGCCATGCTCGAAGGCCTCGACGGGCGCCTGCTGATGCTCAACCAGTTTATCCACCTGAGCGGCGTCGGTGCCTGGGTCGGCGGCCTGATGTTGCTCGCCCTGCTGCTGAGCCAGCCGGCGGAACACGACATCAAGCGGGTCCTGCGACGCTTCGGCGAACTCGGCTATCTGCTGGTCGCGGTGATTATCGTCACCGGTCTGATCAATGTCCGTGTGCTCACTGGCGCCGTCTGGCCGACGCCACTGTTCAGCGGCTTCGCCCTGATCCTGCTGATCAAGGTGCTGATGGTCGCGCTGATGCTCGGGCTGGCCCTGTTCAACCGGGTGATGAGCCCGCGCGGACGCTTCAGCGTGTTGCGCACCAGTGTGACGGTCGAATGGCTGCTCGGGCTGGGGGCGATTCTCGCGGTATCGCTGCTGGGTACGTTACCGCCGATGCTGATGGCCTGAGCCCGCCCGGGCATGGCCGGCGAACAGCGTGGAGCCGTCCGGACTTTCATACTCCCGTTCGCAAAAAAACCTGGCTCATCTAATCATCTATATGAATCCTTCAGGTATATTCCTTCCAACCGCGTAACAAAATAATACAAGAAGGGGTTCCCGTTGGATCTTTCACATGCCGCGTGGCTTGCCCACGACACCCGCCTGATCGTCTGCTGCCTGCTGGCGATCGCCACCATCATCGTGCTGATCAGCCTGACCAAACTGCCGCCGTTCCTGTCCATCCTGATCGGTACCTTCGTCGCCGGGATCGGCGCCGCACTGCCCGCTGAAGAAGTGGCCAAGGCCTTCAGCAAGGGGGCCGGCAGTCTGCTCGGCGAAGCCGGGATCATCATTTCCCTGGGCGCCATGCTCGGCGCGCTGATGGCCGAATCCGGGGCCGCCGACCGCATTGCCTCGACCCTTCTGCGCCATGCCCGGGGCAAGGCCCTGCCCTGGGTCATGGCCATGGTCGCGATGATCATCGGCCTGCCGCTGTTCTTCGAAGTCGGCCTGGTGCTGATGGTGCCGATCATCTTCGTGATCGCCCGCCAGTCCGGCCAACCGCTGCTCAAGGTGGCGATCCCGGCCCTGGCCGGCATGACCACCCTGCACGCGCTGATGCCACCGCATCCAGGCCCGCTGATCGCGGTCAGCGCCTTGCACGCCGACCTCGGCATGACCATGCTGCTGGGCTTTTGCATCGCCGTACCGGCGGTGATCCTCGCCGGCCCCCTGTACGGCATCTGGCTGTCCAAGCGCCTGGATGTGCAGGAGCCAGCCGAAATCGGCGCGCTGTTCACCGCCAAGGTGCAGACCCGACGCCAACCGAGCTTCGCCATCTCGCTGCTGATCATCCTGCTGCCGGTGCTGCTGATGCTCGGCAGCACCCTGGCCAAGGTGGCCATGGCGCCGCAAAGCAACCTCGCCTTGACCCTGAAATTCCTCGGCGAGCCTTTGGTCGCCCTGGGCCTTGCGGTGATCGCAGCCGTGATCTGCCTGGGCTGGTCGATCGGCATGGCCCGTGACCAGGTCGGCAGCGTGCTGCGCAAGAGCCTTGGGCCGATTGCCATGCTGCTGCTGACCATCGGCGCCGGCGGCGGCCTGAAACAGACCCTGCTGGAAGCCGGGATCAGCGACACCATCAGCAAGGTCGCCAGCGGCGCCAATATGTCCTACATCCTGCTGGCCTGGCTGATCGCCGTGGCGCTGCGTCAGGCCACCGGTTCGGCCACCGTGGCGACCACCACCACGGCGGGTATCCTCGCGCCGCTGATGGCCGGCCTGGCAACCACCCAGGCCTCGCTGGTGGCCCTGGCCATCGGTGCCGGCTCGGTGTTCTTCTGCCACGTCAACGACGCCGGCTTCTGGATGGTCCGCGAGTACTTCGGCTTGCAGCTCAAGCAGACGATCTGGGTCTGGTCGGTATTGCAGACCATTGTTTCAGTGGTCGGGCTGATCGGTACGCTGTTGTTGTGGCGGTGGTTCCAGTAACCCGCAGCCGATGATTGCCCGACGCCGTGCCGGCGGGCCATCGACCCGTTCCGGCTCCTACAGGTTTCGCGGCGGTTGCAGATTCCGTAGTGAGTTCAGGATTGCTGCTCAGTCCTGCGAATAGGCAAAGCTCTTCAGCACCTCACCATCCATCCGGTAGCGCACCCATTCACTCTGGGGCTGCGCGCCGATGGATTCGTAGAAGCGAATCGCCGGCTCGTTCCAATCCAGCACGCTCCACTCCAGGCGCCCACAGTCATTGGCACAGGCAATCTTCGCCAGATGCCGCAACAGCTTCTTGCCGGCGCCGGCGCCGCGTTGTTGCGGTGAGACGTAGAGGTCTTCCAGGTACAGGCCATTGCGCCCGAGCCAGGTGGAGTAGCTGAAGAAAAACACCGCGAAACCGACCGGCTCGCCGTCACGCAGGCAAATCAGGCCGTGGGCCGTGGCGCCCTCGCCAAACAGGCTGCGCTCGATATCCACGACGTTGGCGATCACTTCATGACGGGCCCGTTCGTACTCGGCCAGTTCCGTGATAAAGGCCAGGATCTGCGGCGCATCGCTGGGCCGGGCTTCGCGTATTTCAAGGGACATGGGCGCTTCCAGAGTCGGTGAAGTCGCCCATGCTATGCGGATTGTGCGACGGCTTGAATCACTTCAATGAAAATTCACCATCCGCAGGCCGGTCAGCAGCGTCACGCCGAGGATCGGCCCGGCACCGACACCCGGTCCGAACAGATGAATACCCAAGCTCTCCAGGCGCGGCCAATGTCCGCTCCCCTCCTCTTCACGCCCCATGGCGCAGCTGCTCGAGACCCGGTTGTGCCAGGTACAGCACCTCATACGCCTTGCCGGCGCGACGGCGATCCGGTTCGGACGCCGACAGAGTGATCCGGATCAACTGCCAGGCCGCGGTATCCAGCGCGAGGAACACCGCGACCGTATCGTCCTGGCGAACGATGGCCTGATTACGCGCCACCTCCGCCGCCAGCAAGCGCACGCGGTCGGCCTCCGGCGCGACCGGCAAGGCTTCGCGGTACAAGGCCCGGGCCTCTGGGCTACCGCTTGCTGGAACGCCCCCCCGGCATGTCAGGCTGTCGCCTCCGGGCGAACACTTTATCCACGCCGCGCGCGCCTTGCTCCAGGCCCACGAGCGGGCGCTGGGGGATATGAGTGCCACGCCGAATCGGCGCTTGATCATCGGTATCAGTGACCATGTCGCCGGGCCGGACCTGCCGACCCTGCTGAGTCGTCTGGCGCACTACGATCCCCTGCTGATCATCGAGGTGCGCATCGCCTCCTCCCGGGACCTCAGCGCCGCCTTCGATCGTGGCGAACTGGATGCGGCCATCGTGCGCGGCGAAGGTGATCGTCACGACGGCGAGGTGCTGGTGGTGGAACGCTTCGGCTGGTTCGCCGCGCCCACCTGGCAGCACACCCCCGGCAGCGCCCTGCGCCTGGCGACCATGGCCGCGCCCTGCGGCGTACGCCATCTGGCGGTACGGGTGCTGGACGACGCGGGCATCCCCTGGACCGAAGTGTTTGTCGGCGGCGGCGTGATGGCGGTGGGCGCGGCGGTCAGCGCCGGGCTCGGCGTGGCGGCGCTGGCCAGGCGGGTGGCACCGGTCGGTGCGATCGAGGTCGGCGAGCAACTCGGGCTGCCGGCCCTGCCGATCACTGAAGTCATCCTGCATGCGCGGCCGACCGATGCCCGCTCGCAGGAAACCTTGCGGGCACTGAGTGCGGCGTTTCGTGGAGTATTGGAACGCCAATCGATCAGGCCGATTGAATAAATACTTGATAGCAAAATGCCTTCATGATTTAAAGACGGGCCTGAAAGATGTCCGTAGCGGCGGACAGGTTTTCGCCGCTGCGCCCCGAGTAGGGAAACTCAAGTTCAAACCAAGGAGAGATCGATGCGTTTCATGTATCTGTGGGTATTGGCCGCTGCTGCATTGCTGGGCGGTTGCGCCGGCAATCCGATGCAAGTGTCCGCCACGCAAACCCTGCCGGCCGCCGGGCCGGAGAACGCCCAGGTGGTCTTCATGCGTTCCTCGTTCGTCGGCAAGATGATCGATGCTTCGCTGTATGACGTGACCGGCGGGCAAACCCGATTCATCGGCATCATGGCCAACGGCAGCAAAGTCAACTACCCGACCACCCCGGGCAAGCATACCTTCATGGTGGTCTCCGAAGCCGCCGATTTCCTCGAGGCCGACCTGGCCCCGGGCAAGACCTACTACAGCCTGGTCACCCCGCGCATGGGCGTCTGGAAAGCCCGTTTCTCCCTGTGGCCGATCAGCACCGACCCCAACGCTGAATACACCAGCACCGGCAAGGACTTCGCCAGCTGGGTCAAGGACACCGAACTGGTCGGCAACTCGCCGCGCTCCCTGGCCTGGTTCGAGAGCAACAAGAGCAGTGTCGAAGAGAAACGCGCGGAATACTGGAAAGTCTGGCAGCAGAAAAGTGCCGCGGACCTGGTCAAGCGCACCCTGCACCCGCAGGATGGCCTCTAAACAGCGGGGTAACACCTGAAGCAAATCGGCCGGGCTCCCATTCCATGGGGCCCGGCCGAATTCGTCAGGCCACGGCAGAAACTAGATCAGCAGGAACAGCGCCAGCAAGCCGCCAAAGATCGCCCACTTTTCCAGGTAATAGCGTGTGCGATTGCGCTTCTTCAATTCCTTGCCCCGCAGGCGAATGCCGTAGATCTTGGTGAAGAACCTGTTGATCCCACCGGTCTTGTCGTTCGCATCATTCGGCGAGGCGGCGGCGGACATCACATTGCGGCTGAACCAGCGGTTGAACGCAGTCGCCCAGCGATACTTCAACGGACGCTCGACATCGCAGAACAGGATCACGCGATTCTGCTCGGTCTTGTTTTCGGCGTAGTGGATAAAGGTCTCGTCGAACATCACCGGCTCGCCGTCGCGCCAGTGGTAGTCCTGGCCGTCGACGTTGATGTAGCAGCCCGGATCGTTCGGCGTCTCCAGGCCCAGGTGATAGCGCAAGGAGCCGGCATAGGGGTCGCGGTGGCGAACCAGGCGCGAACCCGGTGGCAACTCGGCGAACATCGCGGCCTTGATGCTGCCGATGCTGTTGAGCAGTTCCGTGGTGCGCGGGCACAGCTCGACGGCGGAGGGATGGTTGTCGCCGTACCACTTGAGGTAGAAACGCTTCCAGCCGGTCTTGAAGAAAGAGTTGAAGCCCACGTCGTTGGGCGTCTCGGACTTCTTGATCTCACCGGCACGCAGCAGGGCCAGGGCTTCGGTGCGGATTTCCTGCCAGTTGTCCTGTAGCGGCTTGAGTTCGGGGAAGTCGGCCGGATCCAGATACGGACGGCTCGGCACCTTGGAGAACAGGTAGAGGAAGCAGTTGATCGGGGCCAGGAAGGTCGAGTGGTCACTCAGTTGTCGGCCCAGCTTGTGCCGGACCTTGCCGCGCAGGTGTACGTACGCGATAGACAAGACGTAGATAGCGATAATGATGAGTTTCACGGGCGTCGTCACAGAGGTCGGAAGAACACGCTACCTTCTCATGCGCCGGGTGAGCCGGTGCACACAGGCCGGGTCCAGGCGTCGCAAAGGTAGCCAACGCGCTAGGGTAGAACAGCTGGCGTATGGGTTTCCAGTGTTTCGTCTTCCGGACGAAAGCAAAATCACTATCTATCACCGGATTTCCTTACAGCTTCACTGGCGCACTCCATCCCTGTAGGAGCCGGCTTGCCGGCGATGGCGATCCACGGAGCGCCACCAAAATCCCCGCCTGCCGGCGGATCGCGAGCAAGCTTGCTCCTACAGGAGCCGGATTCAGCCTTCAGCCAGCATTGCATCCACTTCTTGCATCCCCGGCGAAGTCGCCGGCCCCCAGCGGGTGACCGCCAGGGCCGCCGCCGCATTGGCGCGACGGGCCGCCAGGGCGGCATCGAGCCCCGCCGCCAGTCCGGCGAGGAACACACCGGAATGGGCATCGCCCGCGCCGTTGCTGTCCACCGCCCGCACCTGGAAACCGGGCACATGCCGGTGCTCCCCCGCCCGGCTGACCCAGCAACCGTTCGGACCGTCACGCACCACCAGCAGCGCGCCGGTGGCCAGGCGCTCGGTCAGGCTGTCGAGGGCGCCGGCAATATCCTGCGCACCGGTAAAGCGCAGGGATTCGACGCTGTTGCTGGTCCAGATATCGATACGCGGCAACAATGCCGCCATGGTTGCCGCGTCCGGCGAGTTGATCAGGGGACCCGGATCGAACACCACGGTCACCGCCTTCGGCAAGGCCAACACCCACTCCAGCAGCGCCGGCGCCTTGTCCGGGTATTGCAAGCTGTAGCCGCTGACATAGACGTAGTCGTCAGCCTGCACCGAGACCCTCGCCAGCTCTTGCGCCGAGATACCGCCCTCCGCACCGATATAGGAGATAAAGGTGCGCTCGGTACTGGCTTCGGTCAGCGACACGCAAAGCCCGGTGTCCTTCTCGCCATCGCGCTCAAGGGCGATCTCGACCCCCTCCGCCGCCATCGCCTGGCGGGCGATCTCACCAAAGCGCCCGTTACCGTGGCGCCCGAGATAGACCACCGGCAAACCGTTGCGTCGGGCCGCGGCCATGACATTGAAACCGGCGCCGGCTTCGAAGCTGGCGGCATTCGCCAGCGTGTCGCCACCGCTCACCGGCAGTTGGTCGAGGGACATGACCAGGTCAACCATGACCTGGCCGGTATGCAGCAACTTAGCCATTGGCATTCTCTACAAAGGCCGCACGGCGATCCGCCGCACCGCCGAGCACGGCGTAGATACCGCCGGCTACCAGGAAGGTGACGATCCAACCCAGGCCGTTGTGACCCAGCCAGGAGTCGGAAAGGAAACCGCGGAACCAGAGGGTCTCGGCGGTGGTGCCGATGGTGGTGAAGCTGAAGCCCAGAACAATCGCCACGGCCCAGGCGCCGAAGGCGCGCCATTCGATACCGCCGCTATACCAGTAGGCACTGCTCGGACTGACGTCCAGCAGGTCCCTGGCGCTGTAGTACTGGCGATGCACCAGGTCGACCACAAAGATCCCGACCCAGGCGGTGATCGGCACAGCCAGCAGCGAGATGAAGGTGATGAACGGGCCGTAGAAGCTGTCGGCGATCAACATGAAGTAGATGGAGCCGGCGAAGATCGCGACGATATCGACGATCACCGCGTGCACGCGCTTGACCTTCAGGCCCAGGGTCAAGGTGGTCAGACCCGCCGAGTACACCGACAGGTTGTTCGACAACAGCAGCCCGCCGAATGCGGTGATCAGGTACGGCACGGCCATCCAGGTCGGCAGCATGTCGCGGATCGCGATGATCGGGTCCGTCGCCTGGGCCAGGTCGTGGTTGCCCACCGACAACAGGCCGCCGAGGGTGATCAGCAGTACCAGCGGGATACCCGCGCCGAAGGCCGCCGAGGCCACCAGGCGGACCGCCTTGACGCTCTTGTGCTGGTAGCGCGACATGTCGGCGCCGGCGTTGGCCCAACCGATCCCGGTGCCCGCCGCCATGGTGCCGATGCCGATCAGCATCGCGCTCATCGGTGCCGGGGTGGCGTTGAACACCGCGCTCCAGTCGATGGTCGCGCAGAGGAAACCGCCCACCAGGATGTTCAGGGCACCGAAGACATAGGTCGCCCACTTCTGGATCACCAGCAAGGTGGCATGTCCCAGGCCCGAGACCGACAGGGTCAGCAGCACGAAGATGGCGATAAACAGCAGTGTCAGCAGCGGCGCGCTCTTGGCCTCTACCGGCGAGTGGAACAGGATCGAACACAACGACAGCAGCACGAACGCCGCGGTGGTGGTGTTGACCGTTTCCCAACCCAGGCGCGACATCAGCGAAACGATGGTCGGGCCGATATTGCCGCGCACGCCGAAGATCGCCCGCGACAGGGTCAGGCTCGGCGCATGCCCACGACGCCCGGCGATGGAGATGATCCCCACCACGGCGAAGGAACCCGCCGCGCCGAGAATCGCGACGATGATCGCCTGCCAGATCGCCAGCCCGCGAAAGGCCACCAGGGTCGCCCCCAGCGGCAGGCCGAGAATACTGATGTTGGCCGCGAACCAGACCCAGAACAGTTGCAGCGGATGACCGTTGCACTCGGCTTCCGGGACCGGCTCTATGCCACGGGTTTCCAGTTGGCCGGCAGTTTGTCCGGCATTTGATGAGGTCATGGTATTCAGCTCCTGATGCCAATTGTTGTGATTGTTGGGCAGTGCGGAAGGTGTAGAAAACCCTGGGCCACTTCCGGGCCCCCTTCGTCTGCAGTCCATTGCGTGTTGTTATGTGTCAGGCGTTGCGCAGGGCGATCAGCCCCTGAACCAATGGCACCAGTTCCAGTGCATTGACTTCGATGACTTTCGCAATCATCTCGGCGGGCCAGCAGTCCAGGCCGTCGCAAGCCCCGAGCATGGCGCCGAGGATGCCGGCGATGGTGTCGGTGTCGCCGCCGATGCTGGCGGCCAGACAGAGCGCGTCGAAGGCGTTGAGCTTGCCGAGCGCGACCCGTTGCGCCAGCGCGAAGGCCACCACCACCGATTCCTGGGAAGCGACCGAGGTGCCGACCACGTCATACAGCAGGTCGGCCAGCTCGCTGCCGGGGCAATCGCGGCTGAGCTGACGAGCCCAGCGAATCCGCGGCCCCAGGCGCCCGCCGGCAACCCAATGACCATGCTGTTCGGCGGTAAGGGCCATCTCGGTGCCAATATCCAGCGCCTGTTCCAGGCTCAGGCGATTGAGGCCGCAGGAAATCACTGCGGCGACAGCCGCGGCGCTGGAGATCCCCAGGCTGGTGTTGTGGGTGACCTGGCAGGCCTCGATCACCGCCTCGAGAAAGCGCCGAGGCTGGGCGATATCGGCGGCGATACCCACCGGTGTGATACGCATGGCCGCCCCGTTGGTGGTGCCATAGCGCCCGGCTTCCTCAGGGCTGTGGCCGGCCAGGATCATTTCAATGGCACGCTTGGTCGACGGTCCGAGCAGATCCCGCGAGCCCTTGGCCTGCATCGTCGCTTCCCAGGCGATCAGGCGCTCGGCCAACAGGGCCGGTTCGATATGACCGTGGCCGTCAATCAGCAACTGCCCGACCAGGATCGCCTGTTCGGTGTCGTCGGTGATGGAGCCGGCGGGCATGTTCGGCGCGATCGGCTGGTCGGGACCGGCGTCGACCAGCGTGGTGATGCTGCCGAAACGGGCCTGGATCTGGGCACGGCTCAGGGATTGGGTCGGCATGCCCAGGGCGTCGCCCAGGGCAAGACCATAGAAGGCGCCGAGGGCACGATGAATCGGGGTCATGTCGGGTTTCCGAACGCCAGGTGCAGGCGGAAATGCAGCGGATCGAGCAGGCTTTCGACCTGCTCCATGAAACGTCCCTGCTTGTCGTAGGTGGTGCGCAAGGCCTTGAGAAACACCGTGCCCGGGGGACGCCCGAGCAGCTCGGCATCTTCGGCGGACAGCGGTTCGGCGCCGATCCATTGATCGCCGCGCTCACCGACATAACCGTAGGCCGCCAGGGTAATGGTCAGGGAATTGTCGATCAGGCCGACACGGGGCAGGCCTTCCAGGCCGCCGTTGGCCGGTATCAGTGAGTGTTCGAGGGAGACCGCGGTGCCTTCGGTATTGCGCCGGCGCCGATCGAGGGCGATGAACTGTTCGGTGCCGTAGCGACTGAACAGCTCCGGTCGCACCACCGCTTCAAGGCGCAACACCTCGGTGTTGATCAGCGCCCCGCTGTCGGCCAGGGCCTGGGCCCAGCCGGCGCGCTGGTCGAGGGGCATGCCATCGTAGGTGACAATGGAGCCCACGCCGCTCTGGGTCGCGATATAGTTGCGCCGCTTGAGCTCGGCCAAAGCCTCGCGCAGCGTGCCACGGCTCACTGAGAATTCTTCGGCCAACTGATGTTCACCCGGCAACAGCAAGCCGTCTTCAAGAAGACCGCTCTCGATGCGCCGGATCAGCTCATCGACCACCTTTTTTTTCTTATCAAATCGGACATGTCTAATCATGTACAAATTGATAACCGAAACAGACCTGGGGACGCAAGAGATTTATGTTTCAGGGAGATGAATGGTGGTGTTCTTCAGGGTGCCATCGCCGACAGGCGGAAATCATTCAGGCTCGAGGCCGATCGGAAAAAACTCGCCGCCGCTCCACACGCCCAGCCAGGACTGGCCGTCGATTTGCCGGCTCACCGCCAGCTCCACCAGTTGGTAGAACACATTGCGGTGAATCAGTGCTTCAAGATTAGTGCGTACATGCACATAAGGCGCCGGCTCCTGGCTGATCGGATCGATCACCACCCGGATCGGATGGTCGCGACCGGCCGTCACCTGCTCATCGACATAAGTGGTAAAGCGCAGCTGCTGTGCCTCGCCCTGCCCTTCGACCTCCAGGGTCACCGCGACAAAAGGCGCATCGTCGACCTTGATCCCGACCTTTTCCACCGGCGTGATCAGAAAATAATCATCGCCGTCGCGGCGCATGATGGTGGAGAACAGCTTGACCATCGGCTTGCGGCCAATCGGCGTGCCCTGGTAATACCAGGTGCCGTCACGGGCAATACGCATGTCGATATCGCCGCAGAACGGTGGATTCCACAAGTGGACCGGCGGCAGGCCCTTTTCCGTCTTGGGAATTTGTGCCAACAGGTCGTTGGCCTTGCCCGGCTCGCTCATACTCAATCCGACATCCACTGTTCACCTATGCCCAACAGACTACGCGCATATTCGGCCAAGGGCGCGGCAATCAGGTCTTCGGGCTTGTTGTTGTGGAACGTCAGCAAGCCACCACGGCTTTTGATCCGCGCGGTGTCGATCAGGTATTGGGTGCCGGTCTCGATCAACATGATCTGGATCACCCCGGTATCCACGCCCAGGCGGTCGACGGATTGCTGGTCGGCCCATTCGTCGGAGTTGCCGATACGGTCGTCAGCCTTGGCGAAGCGTGTGTACAGCAGGTAGTGCGCGCCGGCGGAACGGGCTTCGGCCATGGCCTGGTCCAGGCCGAGGGGCCCACGGGCGCGGCGCACCATGGGGAAGTACTCGATGAAACCATTGAACGCTTCTTCAGCCACCACATTGGGGCGCGGGTAGGCACTGCCGGGTGGCGTGAAGGAGCCCTGGGCAATATAGATAAAGGAGTCCGGCTGGAGGCGGAATGAGTGGATCCGGTGCGTATCGCTATGGTCGAGCAGCCCGGCATCGCTCATCTCATAGCGGACACCTTCCCCCATATCACTGACTTTCATGCAGCCGCCCAGCGTCAAAAACGCCAGCAGCACAACCAGGCTACGCATCCCACCCTCCAGAGGCCGGTGACGGAAAACCGGCGATTAGTCGCGTGGATGCAGCTTCCGCGCCAGATCAGCCAGGAAGATGATGTAAACCTGTGGGAGCGGTGCTTGCCCGCGAAGCTTTTGGTGGTCTCAAGGGCCTCTTCGCGGGCAAGCTCCGCTCCCACAATTAAATCGCCAGTGTTCTCAAAGCTGTGGTCAGCCGCCGATGATCTTCATCACCGTTGCGCCGCCCGAGAAGGCCACTTCCTGCTTGTCGCCCAAGGCCTTGACCAGCAGCCGCTGCAACGCCGGCAGCGCCTCGTGGCGAGGCTTGTCGAGCAGGTCGCCGACATAATGCCGGTTGCTCGACGACAGGCAGCCATGCAGCCAACCGGTGGACGACAGTCGCAAGCGCGAACAGGTCCGGCAGAACGGCACGCTTTCGTTGGCGATCACCCCAAAGTGACCGCGTCCCGGAATCGCATAACGCACCGCGGTGGCATCCACCGGCGCATCGGCCTGCAGGTATTCGTAGTGCTCGCCAATCAGGCCGAGCAACTGCTGGAGGCTGACGAACTGCTGGAGAAAGGCATTGCCGTCACTGGCCAGGTGGCCCATGCGCATCAGTTCGATAAAGCGCAGCTCGTAGCCGTGCTCAAGGCAGTAATCCAGCAGCGGCATCACCTGATCCAGGTTCTGTCCGCGCAACGGCACCATATTGACCTTGATCTTCAGCCCCGCCGCCCGCGCCTGGGTCATGCCGTCGAGCACGCTGGCCAGGTCGCCACCACGGGCGATGCTGCGAAAAGCGCTGGCGTCCAGGGTATCGAGGGAAACGTTGATCCGTTTGATCCCGGCGTCCACCAGCAGTGGCAATTTGCGCGCGAGCAACTGGCCGTTGGTGGTCAGGCTGATGTCTTCCAGGCCCATCTGGCCGACCGCGCCCATAAAGGCTTCCAGCTTCGGGCTGACCAGCGGCTCGCCACCGGTGATGCGCAAGCGCTCGATCCCCGCCGCCTCGATCAGGTAGGCCACGCCACGCGCCATGGCCTGCGCCGACAGCTCATCCTGGGCAGCCACCAGCCGCTTGCCATTGGGCACGCAGTAGGTACAGGCGTAGTTGCAGGCGGACGTCAGACTGATGCGCAGGTTGCGAAAACGCCTGCCTTGACGATCAACGATCATGGAACACTCCGGCGATGGACGGTGGAACGCGCAAAACTTGACTCAAAAATCAAGCTTTGACAAGTCCTATCCGTAGGAGCCGGCTTGCCGGCGATTCAGGCGACGCGGACTTCAAGTTGAATCACGTCAGCCGACTCCTGCAGAACTCTGCCAAGTATACGCCGCGCACAGGCGCAGAGGGTTAGGTGACCGGTGTTTCGGGATCGCGCTTGCGCTTGTTGCCCATGCGCACGCCGATATCCATCAGGAACTGGAAGAACCCTTCCTGATCCTCCAGCACATTGCTCCAGAACGGCGAGTGGTACAGCGCGACAGCGCCATGCACCAGGGCCCAGGCGGCGCAGTAGTGGAAGTACGGCGGCACGTCCTCGAGCTTGCCTTCGCTGATGCGGCCCTTGATCAGCAGGGTCAGGCGTTCGAAGTTGGAGGCGCGGATCTTGTGCAGCTCCTCGACCATCTCCGGCACCTGGTGGCCCTTGACCACTTTTTCCTCCAGGCGGTCGAACAGGCGATAGCGCTGGGGATCGCGCATGCGGAACTCGAAGTAGGCCCTGGACAGGGCTTCCTTGTCCTTGTCGACATCCGCCGAGTGCAGCAGCTCGTTCAAATCACGCTCGTAGTCGAGCATCAGGCGCAGGTAGATTTCCGCCTTGGATTTGAAATGCTTGTAGATGGTGCCTTTGCCGATACCGACGGCATCCGCGATCATCTCGACGGTGACACTGTCTTCACCTTGTTCGAGGAACAGCTTTAGCGCGGTATCGAGAATTTCCTGCTCGCGGCGACGAAACTCACGGACCTTACGGGGTTCTTTATGCATAAGAAAAGGTCTGTAGGGGCAAAATCGAAGCCAAGTATTATGCCTGACTCGCGCCAAATTGCACGAATCATCCGAGGCTTTTCGTTTTCACTGTCGACGAATCAGGCCGCCTCGGTCAGAAAGGCTTCGCCACAGTCATGGATCGTCGCTGTCGTCGGCCACGAAAAAGCCAGCTGGCACGAAGAGAACTCAATAGAAGTGCCTGTATTCCAAATCTGTTTAAAAAATAAGCAATGGTAACTGGACGTCGGGCGATCCTGACCAATACTTGAAGTGTCGGCGCGACATCTCCCCCAAGTGACGCGTTGATAAAGGTGCCGAAGGATCGTGTGCCTTTGTTTTACTCCTAATGGTCTTAACCCGGATTCCCCCCCCAGAGCCCGGGTTTTTTTTGCCCATGATTTGAGCAAAACATCCAACCTTGTCGAAGCCGGGCTTGCGTGGGAGCGGAGCTTGCCCGCGAAGAGGCCTTCAAGATCGCCAAAAGCTTCGCGGGCAAGCTCCGCTCCCACACAAGCACCGCTTCTACAGGTATCTCGCGCTCAGGCAGAGCGCACATGCGCCAACGGAAACAGGCGCTTGAAGTTCGCGGTGGTCTGCTCGGCGAACTGCTCGTAGGGCACCCCGCGCAGCATCGCCAGGTAGTCGGCGACCTCGCGCACATACTGCGGCAGGTTGGGCTTGCCGCGATGGGGAATCGGCGCCAGGTACGGCGAGTCGGTTTCCACCAGCAGGCGATCGGCCGGCACTTGCCGCGCGACGTCGCGCAAGGCATCGGCATTGCGGAAGGTAACGATGCCCGAGAGGGAAATGTAGAAACCCAGGTCGAGTGCGGCCCTGGCCATCTCCCAGTCTTCGGTGAAGCAATGCAGTACGCCGGCCTGGGGCAGTTGCGCCTCGCGCAGCAACGCCAGGGTATCGGCACGTGCGCCACGGGTGTGGACGATCACCGGCTTGCCGGTCTGCCCGGCCGCTTGCAGGTGCAAACGGAAGGATGCCTGCTGCAGTTCGGCCGCCTCGGGCTCGTAGTGATAATCCAGGCCGGTCTCGCCAATGGCCACGACCTTTGGATGCTCAAGCTCGCGCAGCAACCAATCGAGCGCTGGCGCGGCGTCGGGCTTGACGTCCAGCGGGTGCACGCCGATCGAACAATCGACATCGGCATAACGCTCGGCCAGGGCCTTCACGTCGGCGGCATTGTCGACACTTACACCAATGCACAGGAAGTGCCCCACCCCGCGCTGGCGCGCCGCGTCGAGCGCGGCATCGAGGGAGCCCGAATGTTCGGCGAGATCAAGACGGTCGAGGTGGCAATGGGAATCTACAAGCATAAAAGGCGACAACTACATCGTATGAGTGGGACGGTCGGACTTCAGGGCACCGGCCAGATGGGTTTCGATCTTGCTGCGGGCGGTATTGTCGCCGTCGTTGAATTGCACGCCGACTCCCGCCGCACGGTTGCCCTGGGCCCCCTTGGGGGTGATCCAGGCGACCTTGCCGGCGACCGGGATCTTTTCCGGTTCGTCCATCAGGTTGAGCAACATGAACACCTCGTCGCCCAACTTATAGTTTTTTGAGGTGGGGATGAACAAGCCGCCGTTCTTGATAAAAGGCATATACGCCGCGTACAACACGGACTTGTCCTTGATGGTCAGGGACAGGATACCGTTGCGCGGGCCGGGACCAATGGGTTCGTTCATACTCGCTCCGGTCATGCAGATAGCCGATTCTAGGCCCATCGCCTCAGTGTTGGGTAGGTAAAGCTGCCCATTGCACCAACAGCGCTTCGAGCAACAGCACCCGGTTGAGGTTGGCCTTGCTCAAGACCTTCTGGCGCTGGGCGAGAATCCAGTCCTGGATCGACAACACCTTGTCCCGGGCAGTTTTCTGCGCCAGGTATTGCACCACCTTGCGCATGTCCCCCAGCCCCAGGCCGGCTTCATCCTCGGTCAGTTGATAGCGCAGGATCAGACTCGACCAATCGCAGAACCAGTCGAACAGCAACAACAGCGGGATCGCGTTCCACCCTTCGGCCAACTGGGTAGCCGATTGCTGTTGCTTGAGCAATTTCTTCACTCCGTCGACCACCAGCGCCCGCTGTTCGCGAACGCCCTGGGCCTGGAGGCTGACCGCGGCCAGGGGCGAGCCCGCCGCCAGGGTCAACAATTCGATACGTTCTTGCGCGCTGCTGTCCGGCAACGCCGTCGCCAGCCATTGCAGGCTCATGGCCTCGCTTGGCAGCGGACAGGCCTGTTGCACGCAACGGCTGCGGATGGTCGGCAACAACCGGCTGGACTGGTGGCTGACCAACAACAGCACGGTATCACCGGAAGGCTCCTCAAGACTCTTGAGCAAGGCGTTGGCGGCGTTGATGTTCATCGACTCCACCGGCTCGATCAGCACCACCTTGCGCCCGCCCAGTTGCGCGGTCTGGACCACGAAGCTGACCAGGTCACGGACCTGGTCGACCTTGATCGCCTTGTCGGCTTCTTCCGGTTCCAGGATGTAATTGTCCGGATGGCTGCCGGCGTTGAGCAACAGGCAAGACTTGCAGTGCCCGCAGGCATTGAGATTCACCGGGCTCTTGCACAGCAGCAGCGCCATCAGCCGTTCAGCCAGGGCGCGCTTGCCGATACCCGCCGGGCCATGCAACAGATAGGCATGGGCATGCTGTGGGCGTCCGGCCATCTGCTGCCAGAGGCCGTCCTGCCAGGGATAGGCTTCAGCCACGGTGCCGCTCCAGGATTTCCGGCAGCAGGCGGTCGAGGGATCGTTGCACCTGGGCCAGCGACTGGGCCGCATCCACCAACCGGTAGCGCGACGGATCGGCGGCGGCGCGTTTCAGGTAGGTGCTGCGCACGGCGTCGAAAAACACCCGACCTTCCTGCTCGAAACGGTCCAGCCGACCGCGGGCGCTGGCACGGGCCAGACCGACTTCCACCGGCAGGTCGAAGACCAGGGTCAGGTCCGGGCGCAGCTCGCCCTGGACAAAACTTTCCAGAGTGGCGATACGCTCCTGGGACAGGCCACGACCACCGCCCTGGTAGGCATAGGTGGCATCGGTAAACCGGTCGCACAGCACCACCGCGCCACGGGCCAGCGCCGGGCGAATCACCATGGCCAGATGCTGGGCGCGCGCGGCGAATACCAACAACAGCTCGGTATCGGCACACATGGCCTCGTCGCTGGTCGCCAGCAGCAGTTCGCGGATCCGTTCGGCCAGCGGGGTACCGCCGGGCTCGCGGGTCAGCAGGACATCAACGCCCTGGGCCCGCAGGCACTCGGCCAGGTAATCGCGGTTGGTGCTTTTGCCGGCACCTTCCGGGCCTTCCAGGGTGATAAACAAGCCAGTCACGGGCAATCCTTAATCAGGGTCATTGCGAGTCTTTCGCCTCGGCGTCGGTGGCCGCGGGCACAGGTTCGACAACCGGTGCCGCCGCGGGTTTCGGCGCCGGCTCGGACGCGTCGGGGGCCGGCGCTGTCGCCGGGGCGGCAGTCGGAGCCGTCGGCTCAGGCGCCGTTGCCGGAGCAGAAGCCGGCACCGTCGGCGCAGGCGCAGTTACCGGAGCAGAAGTCGGCGCGGGGCTGGAGCGGTAATCGGCGCGGCGCTTGAGCTGGAACTCGCGCACCGCGTTGTTATGGGAGTCCAGGTCGTCGGAGAAGACATGGCTGCCGTCGCCACGCGCGACGAAATACAAGCTGTTGCCCGGCACCGGGTTCAACGCGGCATGGAGCGCCTCGCGTCCGACCATGGCAATCGGCGTCGGCGGCAAGCCGGCGTTCATGTAGGTATTGTAGGGGTTGGCCTCACGCAAGTGGGCACGGGTGAGCTTGCCGGTGTAACGCTCGCCCAGGCCGTAGATCACCGTCGGGTCGGTCTGCAACAACATGCCCTGCTGCATCCGACGCACGAATACCCCGGCGATCTGGCCACGCTCCTGGGGCACGCCGGTTTCCTTTTCCACCAGCGAAGCCATGATCAGGGCCTGGTAAGGCTCGGTGTAAGGCGCATCAGGGGAACGTTTCTGCCACTCCTGGGCCAGGACACTATCAAGGCGGTCATAAGCCTTCTCCAGCAGCTCGGCATCGGTCATGCCACGCACGAAGCGGTAGGTGTCAGGAAAGAAGCGACCTTCGGCGAACACGTCCTTGTGTCCCAGCTTGGTCATGACCTCGCTGTCACTGAGACCGGCCAGGGTCTGCTGAAGCTTTTCGTTCTTGGCCAGAGCCGCACGTACCTGGCGGAAATTCCAGCCTTCGACCAGGGTCAGGCTGTACTGCACCACTTCGCCGCGCTGCCACAGGGACAGCAGCGAACGCACATCCATGCCCGGCGTGAGTCGGTACTCGCCACTGTGCAACGGCACGCCGGCCAGGTTGAAGCGCCAGTAGAGGCGCAACCAGAAGGCGTCCTTGAGCAAACCTTCGGACTCGAGGCGATTGAAGGTGCCGGTCGGTGTTGCCCCGGCCGGGACATCCAGTAGCTGTTCCTGCGTCAGGTTGAGGGGCTGCTCCAGCGCCGAATACAGCTTCCAGGCAGAACCGCCCAGCAGCAAACCGGTCAGCACCAGAACGGTTTGCAGCAGCAGCAAGAATTTACGTCTCAATTCAGACTTCCAATAGCGCGCGGGCAATGCCTTGCAGTTTACGGGTGAGCGGGCCAACCGACCAGCTCAGGTCGGCAAAAGCCCGAACAGGCCAGACACCGTAGACACTATTACAGAGAAAGACTTCATCAGCTTGCCGGAATTGCTCCAGGCTGATGTCGGAAATATCGACAGGGATCGCCAGCGCCTGCGCTTCTTCCAACAACTGCGCGCGCATCACCCCCGCCACCCCGCAACGGCTCAGATCAGCGGTAAAGAGCACACCCCGACTGACCAGAAACAGATTGCTGAACACACCCTCGATCACCCGACCCGAGGTGTCGAGCATCAGGCCTTCGGCATGTTCGGCATCCTGCCATTCGGCACGGGCCAGGACCTGCTCCAGGCGATTGAGATGTTTGAGCCCGGCCAGCAAGGGCTGTTCGGACAAACGCGTGGTACAGGGAAAAAGGCCAATACCCTGCTGCGCGTAGGCCTGTGGATAAGTCGGCGAGGGACTGCCTTGCAGGAGACGCCGCGGCAACGCCTGTGCCGATGTCGCGTAGCCGCGCTGGCTGTCGCCACGGGTGACGATCAGCTTGAGCACGCCCTCCCCGAGTGCGGCAGCGTAGGCAAGCAACTCGCGGCGAACCAACGGCTGATCCGCCGCGATACCCAGGCGTCGACAGCCTTCAGCCAGGCGTTGCAGGTGCCGCTCGAGCAGCAGCGGCCGACCGCCTTTGACGGCGCAGGTCTCGAACAGACCATCGCCGTAGGCCAGGCCGCGGTCCTTGAGGGACAACGCATCGCCCGGCCGGCCGTCGACCCAGCTCTCCATCATCCGGCGAACCGGCGGAACACCAGGGAGCCGTTGGTACCGCCAAAACCGAAGGAGTTGGACAGCACCACATCGATAGGCATGCGCCGGGCTTCGTGGGGCACGAAATCCAGGTCGCAGCCTTCATCGGGCTCGTCGAGGTTGATGGTCGGCGGTGCCACCTGGTCGGCAATCGACAGCACGCTGAAAATCGCCTCGATGGCACCGGCGGCGCCCAACAGGTGACCGGTCATCGACTTGGTCGAGCTGATCGCCAGCTTGTAGGCCTGCTCACCGAACACCCGCTTGATCGCCTCGGCTTCGGCCAGGTCGCCGGCCGGGGTCGAGGTGCCATGGGCATTGATGTACTGCACCTGATCCAGGTTCAGCTTCGCGTCGCGCATCGCGTTGGTGATGCAACGGGCCGCACCGGCACCGTCAGCGGGTGGCGAAGTCATATGGTAGGCGTCACCGCTCATACCGAAGCCAATCAGCTCGGCGTAGATGGTCGCGCCACGGGCCTTGGCATGCTCCAGCTCTTCGAGCACCAGGGCGCCGGCACCGTCGGACAAGACAAAACCGTCACGCCCCTTGTCCCACGGACGACTGGCACGGGCCGGCTCGTCATTGCGCGTGGACAGCGCGCGCGAGGCGCCGAAGCCGCCCATGCCGAGACCGCAGGCGGCCATTTCGGCACCGCCGGCAATCATCACATCGGCTTCATCATAGGCAATGTTGCGCGCCGCCATGCCGATGCTGTGGGTGCCCGTGGTGCAGGCCGTCGCAATGGCATAGTTCGGTCCCTGGGCCCCCAGATGGATGGACAGGAAACCGGAAATCATATTGATGATCGAACCGGGCACGAAGAACGGCGAAATCCGCCGTGGGCCCTGGTCGTGCAGCGTGCGGCAGGTTTCCTCGATATTGGTCAGACCGCCAATACCCGAACCCATGGCCACGCCGATGCGCTCACGGTTGGCATCGGTGACTTCGAGACCGGCATTACGCACCGCCTGGAAACCGGCTGCCAGGCCGTATTGAATGAACAGGTCGAGTTTGCGGGCTTCTTTGGCCGACAAATACTCTTCGACATTGAAACCTTTTACCGAGCCGCCAAAACGGGTGGTATAGGCAGAAAGGTCCGTGTGTTCGATCAGACCAATGCCACTACGGCCAGCCAGAATGCCTTGCCAGGTACTCGGAACATCGGTACCCAATGGCGACAACATCCCCATACCGGTGACTACGACGCGTCTACGCGACACAGCACTCTCCTTTATCCTGTTGACGACACTTTGCCTCACACCTAAAGAAAAAACCGCACGCCGTGGTGGCAGTGCGGTTTTTCCATGACAGCAGGCAACGATTACAAACTATTACGCCTGATGGGCCGTAACGTAATCGATAGCGGCTTGTACGGTAGTGATTTTTTCAGCTTCTTCGTCAGGGATTTCGGTCTCGAATTCCTCTTCCAGAGCCATCACAAGCTCAACGGTGTCAAGGGAGTCGGCACCCAGGTCTTCAACGAAGGAAGCTTTGTTGGTCACTTCCTCTTCCTTGACGCCCAGTTGCTCGGCAACGATTTTCTTGACGCGTTCTTCGATGGTGCTCATACCTTGTTTTCACTCCTAATGGAAAAATTCAGGCAGCTGGCCGGTGGGTAAGTGTATAGAAAGGCTTTTCAGCTTTTCAACCGAAAGCTTCAGCCTTTGTCCCCCTTTGCCCTCTGCCTCTCAATAAGTTGCAGCTTTATAACGGATTTTAGACAGCTGGTATGACATTTTTTTGAAGCAATCCGTCACATTTGAATTACATGTACATCCCGCCGTTCACCGGGATTGTAGCCCCAGTCACGTAAGCCGCACCGTCCGACGCCAGAAAAGCGACCACTTGCGCGATCTCTTGGGCCTGGCCCAGACGACCCAGCGGAATCTGCGTCAGCAAGGCTTCACGCTGCGCCTCGGGCAATTCGCGGGTCATATCGGTGTCGATGAACCCTGGAGCCACCGAGTTTACCGTAATCGAGCGCGAACCGACCTCACGCGCCAATGCACGGCTGAAACCTTCGAGGCCGGCCTTGGCTGCTGCATAGTTTACTTGGCCTGCGTTGCCCATGGCACCCACAACCGAACCAATATTGATGATTCGCCCCCAACGGGCCTTGGTCATCCCACGCAGAACACCCTTGGACAGGCGGAACAGACTGTTGAGATTGGTATCGACCACGTCGTACCACTCGTCATCTTTCATTCGCATCATCAGGTTATCGCGGGTGATACCGGCATTATTGACCAGGATCGCCGGCGCTCCGAACTGCTCGCTGATGCTCGCCAGGACCGCGGCAACCGACTCATCGCTGGTTACATTAAGTTCCAGGCCGGTGCCTTGGATGCCATGCTCCTTGAGGGTCGCGGCAATCCGCTCGGCGCCCGAGGCCGAGGTCGCGGTACCGATGACCACGGCACCAAGACGCCCCAGCTCGAGGGCGATGGCTTGGCCGATGCCACGGCTGGCGCCGGTGACCAGTGCAACTTTACCTTGCAGACTCATGCAGGCTTCTCCTGATTCAGGCCCGCGCCGCGCGCGTGGCGGCGAAGGCATCCGGGGTATTGAGGTTGGACGTGTTGACGCCGTCGGCGCAACGCTTGTTCAGGCCGGCCAGCACCTTGCCGGGGCCGCATTCGACCAGTTCAGTGGCACCGTTGGCCGCCAGGCACTGGACCGACTCGACCCAGCGCACCGGCTTGTAGAGTTGTTCCAGCAGGTCGCGCTTGAGGGTCGCAAGGTCCGGCGCCACCTGGGCACTGACGTTCTGCACCAGCGGGATCTGCGGTGCCTGCCAGTCGATGGCGGCAATGGATTCGGCAAAGCGCTCGGCGGCCGGGCGCATCAGTTCGCAATGCGACGGCACGCTGACCGGCAGCGGCAAGGCGCGTTTGGCACCCTTGGCCTTGCAGGCATCCATGGCGCGCTCGACGGCGGCCTTGGCCCCGGCGATCACCACCTGGCCTGGCGAGTTGAAGTTCACTGCGCTGACCACTTCGCCCTGGGCCGATTCGGCACAGGCGGCAATCACATCGGCATCGTCCAGCCCGAGGATCGCCGCCATGGCGCCCTGCCCGGCCGGAACCGCTTCTTGCATCAGTTGACCACGGCGTTCCACCAGCTTCACCGCATCACCCAGGCTCAGGCTGCCGGCGGCGACCAGCGCGCTGTACTCGCCCAGGCTGTGGCCGGCGACGTAGGCCGGACGCGCACCGCCTTCGGCCAGCCACAGGCGCCACAAGGCAATGGAGGCGGTGAGGATGGCCGGCTGGGTCTTGTCGGTCTGGTTCAGTTGCTCTTCCGGCCCTTGCTGGGTCAGCGCCCAGAGGTCATAGCCCAGGGCGGCGGAGGCTTCTTTGAAGGTCTCCAGGATCAGCGGGTATTGCGCGCCCAGCTCGGCGAGCATGCCGAGGGACTGCGAACCCTGTCCTGGAAAGACGAATGCGAGGGATGTAGACATGTAACAAGCCCCTAATGATCTTGTCGTCGAAGAATTGACGTCCCGCCGTGGCGGACGCAAGAAACTGTCAGTTTGGATGGCTGATTGAACTGAGCGGTCACATTTAAGCATTCCCACGGGAAAACGCCTAAAGCAATAGCGCCTCCAGGCGACCGTGCAGGCGCTCGGGAAGGTTTTCCTGGATCTCGATCAGGGCTCGCGCAATCGCGCTCTGGAAACCCTCGACCCCGGCGGAGCCATGACTCTTGATGACAATGCCCTGCAAGCCGAGAAAACTCGCGCCATTATGCCGCGCCGGGGCGAGGTCGGCCTGCAGGCGCTTGAGCAGCGGCAAGGCCAGGGCACCGACCAGCCGCGAGGCCAGGCTCTGCCTGAACAGCGCCTCGATCCGCGTGGCGATCATGGTCGCCAGGCCTTCGCTGGACTTGAGCAGGATATTGCCGACAAAACCGTCGCACACCACCACATCGGCCTCGCCGCGATACAGCCCGTCGCCTTCGATGAAGCCGATATAGTTCAACCCTCGCGCCTGCTGCAACAGGATCGCCGCCAGCTTGACCTGCTGATTACCCTTGATGTCCTCGGTGCCGACATTCAGCAGCGCGACACGCGGCCGCACCACGCCCAGGGCCTCGGCGGCCACCGCGCCCATCACAGCGAACTGGAACAGATGCTCGGCACTGCAATCGACATTCGCCCCCAGGTCCAGCAACTGGCAATAGCCGCGCTGGGTCGGGATGGCCGCAACCATCGCCGGACGATCGATCCCCGGCAGGGTCTTCAGCACATGCCGCGACAAGGCCATCAAGGCACCGGTATTGCCGGCGCTGACACAGGCCTGGACCTTGTCATCGCGCAGCAGTTGCAAGGCCACGCGCATCGACGAATCCGGCTTGCCCCGCAGGGCCTGGGACGGACGCTCGTCCATGGTGATGATTTCGCTGGCGGGAGTAATCGTCAGGCGCGCGCGATCCACAGCCGGATGACTGGGGACCAGGGGTTCAAGCTGGGAAGGTTGACCGACAAGGGTCAGGTGCAGCGAAGGCGTAGCAGACAGGCAGGCAATACTGGCCTGGACAATGCTGCGGGGACCGAAGTCCCCGCCCATTGCGTCGATCGCGATGATCTGAGCGGACAAGATTTACTCGTCAGCGCCCTTGTCGATCACTTTACGGCCACGGTATACGCCTTCTGGCGATACGTGGTGACGCAGGTGAACTTCACCGGTGGTCTTTTCCACGGACAGGGTGCTTGCCTCGAGGGCGTCGTGCGAACGACGCATGTCACGGGCGGAGCGGGATTTTTTGTTCTGCTGAACAGCCATAATTGATTAACTCCTAAACGTTTGGGTCACGCTTTAACTGCGCCAATACACTGAACGGGTTGGACCGCGTTACCTCGTCCTCGCTCGGTTCGGGCTCATCGAGCCCCGCCGGCTGCTGGCATTCTTCCGGATGATGAGCAGGCACAATGGGCAAGGCGAGCAGAAGCTCTTCCTCGATCAATGCCTGCAGATCCAAAGGATCTTCGCCCAGTTCCAGCACGTCATAACCTTTCGGCAACGACTGGGTATTCGCACCCTCCTTCACCACAGCATAACTGCATTCGCTGTGGATCGGCAGGGTGACCAGCTCAAGACAACGCTGGCAAACCATTTTGACCTCGGTGTCGATAAAGCTGTGAATCATCACGGCCTTACGTTCATCTCGTTCAAAAACGAATTTAGCCTGCACCGTACCGACAGTGTCGGAAAGCGAGTCGCAGAGTCTCTCCAAATCGGCCAGCAGCAGCTCACCTTGAAGGGTGGTGCCACGATCAGCCAATTTGCGCGGGTCAACGTGAGGTGGAATCGGGTCATTCAACATAGGCGCAGCATTCTAGGGATGCACCCTGCCACTGTCAAAGGAAATTAGGCCCTGTCCGTCAGCTGGCGAGCCGACTAGAATCGGCGGCCTTCTTCAGGAGAACCGCATGCTGCCCTTGTTACTTGCCTCAAGCTCGGCTTATCGCCGGGAATTGCTGACCCGCCTGCGCCTGCCTTTCACCTGCGCCTCGCCGGATATCGACGAAAGCCAGCACCCTGGCGAAGCGGCCATCGAACTGGTCAAACGCCTGGCCGAGGAAAAGGCCCGGGCCCTGGCCGCCCATCATCCGGCGCACCTGATCATCGGTTCGGACCAGGTCGCGGTACTCGACGGACGGATACTCGGCAAGCCCCACAGCTTCGAGAAGGCCCGCGAACAACTGCTGGCCGCCAGCGGCAGCCGCGTCAGCTTCCTCACCGGCCTGGCCCTGCTCAACAGCCGGACCGGCGCATGCCAGGTGGACTGCGTCCCCTTCAGCGTGCAGATGCGCAGCCTGGAGGTCGAGCGCATCGAACGCTACCTGCAGGCCGAACAACCCTATGACTGCGCCGGCAGCTTCAAGGCCGAGGGATTGGGCGTGAGCCTGTTCCAGAGCACGGAAGGGCCGGATGCCACCAGCCTGATCGGACTGCCTCTGATTCGCCTTGTGGACATGCTGCTGGCCGAGGGTGTGCAGATTCCGTAATCTTTTCATTGCAAGCCCCTCAGCCTGCCGACTGATCGCGAGCAAGCTTGCTGCTACATCCCCCTGCGCTCCACCAATAAAAAAACCGGTCATGGGCGACCGGTTTTTTTATTGCCGCACGAATATCAGCGCAAGGTCGGCCCCTGGAAGCCCATCCACATCGCCAACTGCTCCGCGACGCTGGCACCGAGCTTTTTCGAGAAGCGATCGAAAGGCGACTCCTGAACGGTAAAGTCCACCAGTTCCTTCTCGCCGATCACATCCCGCGCCACCGAACTGGCACTGCCCAGGCCATCGATCAACCCCAGCGGCAGCGCCTGCTCGCCGGACCAGACCAAGCCGGAAAACAGCTCCGGGTGGTCCTTATCTTTCAGGCGGTCACCACGACCCTTCTTCACACTGGCAATGAACTGGTTGTGAGTGGTGTCCAGCACACCCTGCCAGAACTTGGTCTCGTCAGCCTTCTCCGGCTGGAACGGATCAAGAAACGCCTTGTGCTCCCCTGAGGAGTAGGCACGCCGCTCAACACCCAACTTCTCCATGGCACCGACAAAACCGTAGCCGGCCGCCGTCACACCAATGGAACCGACCAGGCTGGACTTGTCGGCATAGATCTCATCCGCCGCACTGGCGATGTAGTAGGCCCCGGACGCACCGACATCGGAAATCACCGCATACACCTTGGTGTCCGGGTGCAGGCCACGCAGGCGACGAATCTCGTCAAACACATAACCCGACTGCACCGGACTGCCGCCCGGGCTGTTGATGCGCATGATGATCGCCTTGACCTTGGGATCCTCGAAGGCCGTGCGCAGACCGCCGACAATATTGTCGGCACTGGCCGACTCCTTGTCCGCGATCACCCCACGCACTTCGATCAGGGCCGTGTAGTGCGCCCCGCGACTGGCGCTCTTCTCCAGATTGATCAGCGGCGAGAACATCACCAGCGCGCCAAACAGATACACAAAGGTCAACAACTTGAAGAAGATCCCCCAGCGCCGCGAGCGCCGCTGCTCCTGCACACCGGCCAGCAGGGTCTTTTCCAGCAGCTTCCAGCTCCTGTCGTCACCTGGACCCGATTCGGCATTCGCCTTTGGCGGCGCGCTCCATTCATCAGACATGCGTACTCACCCCAACGAATTCAATTGACCCGGCCATCGAGCCAGGCATGCAACTGTGGAAAACTGTCAATCGCCAAGCGCGGTTCGAACACCCGCAACTCATCCAGCGACAAGGCACCATAACCCACGGCCACTGAATCCATGCCAGCATTGCGCGCCATTTGCAAATCGAACGCCGAATCCCCGACCATCAGGGCCTGGGAAGCCGGGACAGCGCAATGAGTGAGAATCTCCTCGAGCATCAGCGGATGCGGCTTGCTGGCGGTTTCATCGGCAGCGCGGGTGATATCGAAATAATCCAGCCAGCCATGGGCCTTCAACACTCGGTCCAGACCGCGACGATTCTTGCCGGTCGCGACCGCCAACTGGAAGCCGGCGGCGCGAAACGCTTCCATGGACTCCAGGACCCCTGGAAACAGCGGCGAAGGAACCGTTTCAAGGGCAATGTAGCTGTCGGCATAGTGCTGGCGAAAAACCACCAACTCTTCATCGCTGATCGACGGGTACAGGGTGCAGATCGCCTCCGGCAAACCGAGACCGATAATACCCTTGACCGCCGTTTCATCGCGCAGGACAAAACCCGAACGAGCGGCCGCCACCCCCATTGCCTCGACAATCCGACCAATGGAATCAGCCAAGGTGCCGTCCCAATCGAAAATCAGCAGCTTGTATTCAGACCGCACTCAGTCGCTCCACCGTCTTGGCCCACATTTCATCCACCGGCGCCTGCAACTTCAACTCGCCACCATCGGGCAGCGGCACGGTCAGCATATAGGCGTGGAGAAACAGACGCTTGCCGCCCAGGTCGCGAATTTCCTTGGTGAATCCATCGTCACCGTACTTGCTGTCACCGGCAATGCAGTGCCCGGCATGCAAGGTGTGCACACGAATCTGGTGGGTACGGCCGGTGACCGGCTTGGCCTCGACCATAGTGGCGAAATCACCGAAACGGCGCAGCACCTTGAACACCGTGAGCGCTTCCTTGCCTTCTTCGTTGACCTCGACCATGCGCTCGCCGGAGCGCAGGTTGCTCTTGAGCAAGGGGGCACGCACCTGCTTGATCGAAGCCGCCCAGTTACCGCGGACCAGGGCCATGTAGCGTTTATCGATACCGTCGCCGCGCAGCGCCTCGTGCAGATGGCGCAACATGCTGCGTTTCTTGGCAATCATCAGCAGGCCGGAAGTGTCGCGGTCCAGGCGATGGACCAGTTCCAGCTCCTTGGCATCCGGACGCAACTGGCGGAAGGCCTCGATCACGCCATAGTTCAGGCCGCTGCCGCCGTGCACGGCAATGCCGGCCGGCTTGTTGATCACGATCAGGGCCTTGTCTTCGAAAACGATCGAGGCCTCCAGGCGCTGCAACAGGCCCTGGGCCAGGGGCACCGGCTCGTCGCGCTCAGGGACGCGCACGGGCGGAACCCGCACGATATCGCCGGCCTGGAGTTTGTACTCGGGCTTGATGCGCCCCTTGTTCACCCGCACTTCGCCTTTGCGCAAAATGCGGTAAATCAAGGTCTTGGGCACACCCTTGAGCCGAGCGAGAAGGAAATTGTCAATGCGCTGGCCGGCATATTCCGGCGAGACCTCAAGCAGTTGTACGCCTGGAGTCGGGGGGGTAGTCGTCGTCATGTCGGCAATGATAACAATTTTTTATGGAATTGAAGCACTTAATCATTGCTGCTATAGTCGCGAACGCCGCCAAAAGCGGCTGGACAGAGGACCAACGGCCAACAGCCGGCCCTGCCCAACGCAATTCATCAGGATGCGAGGCCGTCCTACGGGGCTTTCGCCGTTCGAGGAAAGGTTCGCGATCGTAACGAGCGCAGGTGACATAAGGCCTGAAGCGCGCCGGAAAACTGAGTCAACACTCGTTTCCCGAGCCGGTATTAACGGCCAGTTCACAAAGTGCAGTCGGTCACGAGTCACACCTGGGCGAAGGCATCGGAAACAACGCCTAATTAGCCATGAGCGTGCTTTCCCCTTTTGGAAAACACGGTAAATGCCAACCCGCTGCGGATTCTGCGCGCGGCCGCACCCGAATTATCAGGGATACGTGTAGGGTGGAGATGCACAACCGTCGGACTGTGTAGCATTAGGCTTTATCAAGACGCTTCATATCGTCCACACCCGCGGTTGATTCCTCCTCCTGACAGAGCTTTTGCTTGTGAGGTGTCTTTTGTCACCCCAAGAAGCAGGACGCGTGAGTCGCGACTTCGCCCCCTCTGGACGAACCTCGCCCGACACAGGAATGGCCAACCACTCCTGACGCACCTGACACCGACCGTGAGAAGTCGTGTGTGCCGAACGCCGTTTCCGGCAGCCCGGAAACCGACGGTACTACATGAAAAGAATGCTGATTAACGCAACTCAACCCGAAGAGTTGCGTGTTGCCCTGGTAGACGGCCAGCGCCTCTACGACCTGGACATCGAGTCCGGTGCACGCGAGCAGAAGAAGGCCAACATCTATAAAGGCCGGATTACTCGCATCGAGCCGAGCCTCGAGGCTGCCTTTGTCGATTTCGGCTCTGAGCGCCACGGCTTCCTGCCGCTGAAAGAAATCTCCCGCGAATACTTCAAGAAAGCCCCCGAAGGCCGCGTCAACATCAAGGACGTCCTGAGCGAAGGCCAGGAAGTCATCGTCCAGGTCGAAAAAGAAGAACGTGGCAACAAGGGCGCCGCCCTGACCACCTTCATCAGCCTGGCCGGTCGTTACCTGGTACTGATGCCGAACAACCCGCGTGCCGGCGGTATCTCCCGGCGCATCGAAGGCGAAGAGCGCAACGAACTGCGTGAAGCGCTGAACGGCCTGGTGGCTCCGGCCGACATGGGCCTGATCGTGCGCACTGCCGGCCTTGGCCGCAGCAGCGAAGAAATGCAGTGGGACCTCGACTACCTGCTGCAACTCTGGACCGCCATCAAAGAAGCCTCACTGGATCGCTCCGCGCCTTTCCTGATCTACCAGGAAAGCAACGTGATCATCCGCGCCATCCGCGACTACCTGCGCCAGGATATCGGCGAAGTGCTGATCGACAGCGTTGAAGCCCAGGACGAAGCCCTGACCTTCATCCGCCAGGTAATGCCGCAGTACGCCAGCAAGATCAAGCTGTACGAAGACAGCGTGCCGCTGTTCAACCGTTTCCAGATCGAAAGCCAGATCGAAACCGCCTTCCAGCGTGTCGTCGAACTGCCTTCCGGCGGTTCCATCGTTATCGATCCGACCGAGGCCCTGGTGTCCATCGACATCAACTCGGCGCGCGCCACCAAAGGCAGCGACATCGAAGAAACCGCGTTGCAGACCAACCTGGAAGCCGCCGAGGAAATCGCCCGTCAGTTGCGCCTGCGCGACATCGGCGGCCTGATCGTCATCGACTTCATCGACATGACCCCGGCCAAGAACCAGCGCGCCGTGGAAGAAAAGGTCCGCGAGTGCCTGGAAGCCGACCGTGCCCGCGTACAAGTCGGTCGCATCTCGCGCTTCGGCCTGCTGGAAATGTCCCGTCAGCGCCTGCGTCCGTCCCTGGGCGAAAGCAGCGGCATCGTCTGCCCGCGCTGCAACGGCACCGGCATCATCCGTGACGTCGAATCGCTGTCCCTGGCGATCCTGCGCCTGATCGAAGAAGAAGCCCTGAAGGACCGCACCGCCGAAGTCCGCGCCCAGGTGCCGATCCCGGTTGCCGCCTTCCTGCTCAACGAAAAACGCAACTCGATCACCAAGATCGAACTGCGCACCCGTGCGCGCATCGTGATCCTGCCGAACGATCACCTGGAGACGCCGCACTTCGAAGTGCAACGTCTGCGCGATGACAGCCCGGAAGCCCACACCAACCAGTCCAGCTACGAAATCGCCGCTGCCGCTGCCGAAGTGGAAGAAGTCCAGCCGGCCGCGGCCACCCGTACCCTGGTTCGCCAGGAGGCGGCGGTCAAGACCGCGCCGGTCCGCGCCAACGCGCCGGTTCCGGCCGAAGAAGTAGCGGCGCCGGTGGCCGCTCCTGCGCCGGTCGTGGCCGAGCCAAGCCTGTTCAAGGGTCTGGTGAAGTCGCTGGTCAGCCTGTTCGCCAGCAAGGAAGAGCCTGTTGCACCGGCCGTGGTTGAAAAACCGGCAGCCGAGCGTCCGGCCCGTAACGAAGAACGTCGCAACGGTCGCCAGCAGAGCCGCAACCGTAACGGTCGCCGCGATGAAGAGCGCAAGCCGCGTGAAGAGCGTGCGCCCCGTGAAGAACGTGCAGCGCGCGAGCCGCGTGAAGAACGCGCCCCACGGGAAGAGCGTGCACCGCGTGAAGTCCGCGAAGTGCGTGACGAAGCACCGGCCGTAGCCCGCGAGGAACGTGCGCCACGTGCGCCGCGTGAAGAGCGTGCCCCACGTGCCCCGCGTGAAGATCGCAAGCCACGTGGCGAACGTGAAGAACGCGTGCGTGAACTGCGTGAGCCGCTGGATGCCGCACCGGCCGTCGCTGCCGCCGCAACAGCTGCAACCGCAGCGGTAGTCGCGGAAGAACGTCCGGCCCGTGCGCCACGTGAAGAGCGTCAGCCGCGTGCACCGCGTGAAGAACGCCAACCGCGTACCGAGCAGCCTGCAGCTGCCGGTGAAGAGGAAGTGTTGCAGGGCGAAGAGCAACTGCAGGACGACAGCCAGGACAACGCCGAAGGTGGCGATCGTCCACGTCGCCGCTCCCGTGGTCAGCGTCGTCGCAGCAACCGTCGCGAGCGTCAGCGTGATGCCAACGGCAATGTGATCGAAGGCTCGGAAGAAGGCAGCGAAGAACATCACGAAGCCGCCACCGCTGCCGAACTGGCTGCCGGCCTGGCCGTGACCGCCGCCGTCGCCAGCAGCGTGATCAGTGCTCCAGCCGAAGCCCAGGCGCATCAGCAGGCCGAACTGGCCACTGCCGCGACCCAGGAAGCACCCGCGGTTGAAGCTCCGGTCGTTGAAGCCACTACCCCGGTAGAAGCCCCGGCGGTACCGGAAGTGGAAGTTGCTCCGGTTCAGGCGGTTGAGCCTGCGGTTGAAGCCCCTGCCGAACCGGCCGTGGTCGCGGAGCTGCCAGTATTCGTGGCGCCTGAACCGGCCATCGAAACCGCAGTGGTCGCGGCGACAGTCGTTGAAGAAGCTGTGGCCCAGGCCCCTGTCGTCGAAGCTCCGGTTGCTGAACAAGCGCCAGAGCCGGCTCAGGAAGTCCAGGCCGCATTCCAATGGTCCGAGCCAGCGGTCGCACCGCAAGCGCCTGTGACTGAAGCTCCGGTGGCTGAAGAGCCGGCCGTGGTTGCCCAGCCAGAGCCTGCTCCGGTGGTTGCCACTGTGGCTGAAGTCGCTGCGCCGGCTGTCGAGGCGGCTCCGGCCAGCGCCCTGACCAGCAACGGTCGCGCACCGAACGATCCGCGTGAAGTGCGTCGTCGCAAGCGTGAAGAAGAGCGTCTGGCCCAGGAAGCTGCCGAACGTGCCGCTGCTGCCCCCGCAGTAGAAGCCGTGGTTGCTGCCGAACCGGCGCCTGTGCCTGAGGCTCCAGCGCAATTCGTACCGGCTGAAAGCGAAGCGGCTGCACCGACCGTCGACGAAAACCTGCAGTCTGTCGAAGAAGTGGTTGAACACAACCACAAAGCCCCGGAAGCAGCCCACGAGCCTAAACCCCTCGCCTGACTCTGACGGCTGTTGAAAAGCCCCGCCTGCAGTGATGCAGGCGGGGCTTTTTTTGTCCGAATCCTACGGAAGGCTATCGTTCAGTCAGCGACAGGCGAACAAGGTCATCGCTCCCCCCGTGACTTGCTAAGCTCCAGTGTGATGAGGTAGCGCTCCTCCGTGGGACGTTTCTTATCCTTGAATCGATGAACCACCAACATCGCTTTGTATCGGTTGCCTGCTTGCCAGTAAGCAACACCGCCCTTTTTCACATCGCGTAATTGGGCACGCCATTGCGGTGTATCGGCGAACGGTGGATCTTGCGCAACCCGGATGGGTGTCCAGCCCGCGTTGCGCCATTACTCCTGCAAATCCAGCACGATCTTGAGGGTGTCGTCGAGCAATAGAGGTTCGATTTGCGGGGACATGCGAACCCCCTCGACCACCTCGTTATTGTACATAACCGTGAAGAAGAGGGCCTGGGGGGTTACAAACCCATATTGAGGGTCCGCAAGACGCAGGCGGGCATCCGACTTGGGAATACTGAACCAAGAATGTCCCGGAATGGCTGGATCAATGCTCGCGCTGGAGCGTTGGCGCATGGCTTCGTAAGGCTCGCCAATCACCAACGCGATTTCCTTTTCCGTTAGCTCTTCAATCGCCGCCAACGCCAGGAGGGCGACGATCAACAAGACTAATCCGACGCGTTGCCGACCAATCCGGGTGAGCCTGCTCATCGCACACCATGGCCGGCGGCAATCTCCTGGATTGCCTGTTCGATTTTGTAGCGATGGCTGTTATGCAGCAGTTCGTCAAACTGTGCCGCGGCCCTGAGCACGAAGACCATCCGCTGGTTGATATCGGACAGGTCGGCAAGGGGGTTGTTACCAAGACTAACGGTGCGACCGTCATCGACAGCATGACACTGGCTGGTCAAGGTCAATTCGATGGCTTGAGCGACACCTGACGGGATGCCCGTGACGTAAGAAGGGATCAGCCTGGCTTTGCAGGGACAACCGCTGTGACTGTCCAGGGTGCCGGCCAGACAGCGTCCGTCTCTCCTCATGTGCGCAATTCCGCCAAGGATCACGTAGGTCTTACCGTCGACCCCGCAGGAAACCCGATCCCCCTCGAGCGCCTGATTCCGGGTAAGCATTCTCATGCGGGATTCGCCTTCCAGCACCGTGCCACCGCAGGTGGTCTTGTCCCATTGGCAAATAAAATATCCGGTTGCCATTGCGTGAACACCCTCTTGCCGGCGCCACATGCCGGGGGCGCACACTGTTAACCGTGGGTTGCACCGACTCAGGAATGAGCTGCATCAACGCAACCTACAGGGGCACAGAGGTAATTCAAGGCAGCAGAGACGGAACGAGAAATGTCCCACGCAAGCTTAGGACGACAGGAAGAAATCAGGGCCAGTATCGCATGTCGCGTGTCGCTCGATACGTTGCCCCCTCAAGCCTTCGAAAATATCAGACCCTCAGGACTGTCCACATCCCAAAGCACGCCCTGATCGTCGACAGGCAACCCTCGCACTCGGCCTCGCGCAAACAACGGCTTGGCTCCACGGTCGCCCGACAAGCCCATCAAGGCAGGTCCAAACGAGCGTCCGAAGCCGACCGGATGTCCAGGTTCGCCCTGAAAAACCGGCACGCAAATGGCATCGTCTTCAATACCGGCCAAGGCCAGCACAACCGTCTCCGGCAGGATAAACGGCATATCTCCCAGCAGCACCAGCCACCCCGCCTGATCGGCCGTCGCCGCCACGGCGGCGGCGAGGCTGTCGCCCATACCCGTCGACTCGATCAGCAGCACCCGACAGCCATACACCTGCGCCAGATGAATGACCTCCAAGCGATCCGCCGTTGTCACCAGCAACCGGGCTCCGAGCCCCTGCGGCAAACTCAGCAGCACATGCTCCAACACCGCCCGCTTCACACCATCACGGCCCACACAGCACGCCAGCAACTTGTCCTGATCGGCCCCCGCCGCCTGTCGAAAACGGCTGCCCTGCCCCGCCGCCAGGACAATGGCCGCAACCGACTCACTCATGGGTCGCCAACTCCGGCTTTTTCTGCCGCAACTCGACACCGTTCTTGATCGCCACGATTTCCGCCATCAAGGACAAGGCAATCTCCGCCGGCGTATGACTACCGATATGCAAACCAATCGGGCCATGCAACCGAGCAATGGCATTCGGGGTCAAGCCGAGCATTGCCAGATTGCCCCGGCGCTTCTGGCTGTTGACCCGCGAACCCAATGCACCAATGTAGAACGCCCTGGAATTCAATGCCGTGAGCAACGCCATGTCGTCCAGCCGCGGGTCGTGGGTCAGGGCGATGATGGCCGTGCGCTCGTCGGTCTGGATATTCAGCACGGCCTCATCGGGCATGCCCGGCACAAAACGCCCCTGTTGCTCTTCCCAGCCATGGACGAATTCCTTGCGTGGATCGCAGATCAGTACTTCGAAATCCAGCAGCCGGGCGATTTCCGCCACATAGCGCGACAATTGGCCGGCACCGATCAACAACAAGCGCCAACGAGGACCGTAGATCGCCCGCAAGCGCTCACCGTCAAAGCTCAGGGTGTCGGTTTTGCCCGCGTCGCTCAAGGTCACGTCGCCGGTGGCCAGGTTCAGCTCCCGGGCGACAATCTCATGGGCCTCGCAGCGCGCCAGTAATTGCGCCACCCAACCCGGATCGCCTACCCGCTCCTCGGTCAGGCGCAAGGTCCCGCCACAGGGCAGGCCAAAACGCGCCGCCTCGTCACGGCTCACGCCATAGGTCACCAGTTGCACCGGTGGCCCGTCTTCCGGCAGGCGCCCATCCTGCAAACGCTGGATCAGGTCGTCCTCGATGCAACCTCCGGACACCGAGCCGATCACCACGCCGTCCTCGCGCAGGGCCAGCATCGCCCCCGGCGGCCGTGGCGCGCTGCCCCAGGTCTGGACCACGCTGTACAGCACCACCCGCTGCCCCGCGCGGCGCCATTGCAGGACACTGCGCAAGACATTCAGATCGACGCTGTCCATCAGGCTTTCACCTGGTTCCAGCCTTGCAGCTGGTAGCGCACCGGCAGGTTGCGAATACGCTTGCCGGTGGCGGCAAAGATCGCGTTGCACAGCGCCGGCGCAATCGGCGGCACACCCGGCTCACCGACACCGCCCAACGGCACCTCGCCCGGCGGTGTGACCAGATGCACTGCCACCACCTTCGGCGCCAGGGACATGCGAGCCACTTCGTACATATGGAAGTTGTCCTGCTGGACCTTGCCCTTCTTGAAGCTGATCTCACCCAGCACGGCGTTGCCCAGGCCCATGACGCAGGCCCCTTCGAACTGCGAGCGGATCCGCTCCGGGTTGATCTGCGGGCCACAGTCCACGGCGATATCGGCCTTGTGCACGATCAGGCTGCCATCGTCCTTGACCTCGACCTCGATCACCGCCGCCACGTAGGTGACAAAGCTGTAATGCACCGCCAGACCCAGGCCGCGCCCTGGGGGCAGCTGGCGTCCCCAACCGGCGGCCTGGGTCGCGGTTTCCAGGACCGCGCGCATACGCCCGGTATCGATGGGATAACGCTCGGGGGACTCACCGTAGTTCCACTGATCGCTCAGGGTACGCGGGTCGATCTGGCGATCCGGCGCCAACAACTTGAGCTGATAGGCCAAGGGGTCCTGGCCGGCCTTGTGGGCCAGTTCGTCAACGAAACTCTGGATGGCGAAACCATGGGGGATATTCGATACCGAGCGGTACCAGCCCACCCGCGTATGCACCTTCGCTTCGGGGTTTTCCAGGCGCACGTTGGGAATGTTGTAGGCCATGTTGGTGAAGCCCATGCCCAGTTCAAAGGCGCCCTCGTTGTTCATATTCGGCGCGAACAGTGCGCTGATACTCGGCGCCACGGTGCGGTGCAGCCAACCGGACGGCGTGCCGTCCTTGTTCAGGCTGGCCCGCAGGTATTCCGCCGACACGGTGTGGAAATAGGAATAGTGGATATCGTCCTCGCGGGTCCACTGCACGCGCACGGCCTTGCCCGGCATTTCCTTGGCAAGAATGGCCGCCTCGATGATGTAGTCCGGCTTGGACTTGCGCCCGAAACCGCCGCCGAGCAGGGTCACGTTGACGGTGACCTGGTCGAAGCCGATCCCCAGGCGCTCGGCGATCCGCTCGCGGGTCACCTGGGGCGCCTGGGTCGGCGCCCAGGCTTCGCAGTGGCCGTTGTTGAAACGGGCGATGGCAACCATCGGTTCCATCGGCGACTGGGCCAGGTGCGGCAGGTAATAACCGGCTTCGAACTGGCTGTCAGCGCGCTTCAGGGCCTCCTCGACATTACCGGTATCGCGTACCACCTTGCCGGGCTGGCGCGCCGACGCTTCCAGCTCCTGGCGATAGGCAACGGAGTCATAACTGGCGTTGACCCCGTCATCCCAGACGATCGTCAGCGCCTCGCGGCCCTTGATCGCCGCCCAGGTGTTGCTGGCGATTACCGCCACCCCGCCCAGCGGCTGGAATTCGGAAGGCAACGGGCGACTTTCGATTTCCACGACCTTGAGCACTCCCGGGACTTTCAGCGTCGCGGCGGCATCGAAGGACTTGACCTTGCCCCCATACACCGGCGGCCGGGCCACGGTGGCGTAGAGAGTGCCGTCGAAATGCACGTCGGCACCATACAAGGCCCGGCCATTGACGATATCCGCCCCGTCGATGGCCCGGTTCGACTCCTTGCCGATATAGCGGAATTCCGACGCTGGCTTGAGCTTCAGGCTGTCGCGGGCCGGAACGGCCAACGCGGCGGCAGCCACCGCCAGGGCTCCATACCCGAGCTCACGGCCGCTCGGGCTGTGGATAACCTTGTGCAACTGCGCCCGGCATTCCGCCAGCGGCACTTTCCATTGCGCGGCCGCCGCCTGTTCGAGCATGCTCCGCGCCGCCGCGCCGCAACGCCGCATCGGCTCGTACCAATGGCGCATGCTGCGTGAACCGTCGGTATCCTGGTTGCCGAAACGCACTTCGTCGCCCGGTGCCTGCCTGACCTTGACCCGCGCCCAATCGGCCTCGAGCTCATCGGCCACCACCATGCTCAGGCTGGTGCGCACGCCCTGGCCCATTTCGGAACGGTTGCAGATCACCGTCACGCTACCGTCGGCCTCGATACTCACATAGACCTTGGGATCATCGACCCAGCCATTGGGCATATGGTCGGCGCCATATTTCTGCTCGCCTTCGGCAAAGGCCTCGGGCAAGCCCCAGCTCGCCGCCAGCACCAGCGCGCCGGTGGCGCCGACGCCCTTGAGAAAGCCGCGCCGGCTGAGATTGCTCAGGACGAAATCGTTCAGCGACGTATTCATGCCTTGGCCTCCTGCAGATGGGCGGCGGCCTGGTGAATGGCCGTCTTGATGCGGTTATAGGTCCCGCACCGACAGATATTCCCGAGCATGGCCTCTTCGATCTGGGCATCGCTGGGCTTGGGGTTGACCTTGAGCAAGGCCGTGGCCGACATGATCTGCCCACCCTGGCAGAAGCCGCACTGGGCGACGCCACCGTCCAGCCAGGCTTGCTGCACCGCCTGGCCGACCGGATCGCTGTGCAGGTTGTCGATGGTACTGACGCTCTGCCCCGCCACGGAGCCGACGGGAGTGATGCAGGAGCGCACCGGCAGGCCGTCGATGTGCACGGTACAAGCACCGCACAGGCCCATGCCGCAGCCGAATTTGGTCCCGGTATAACCCGCCACGTCGCGGATCGCCCAGAGCAGCGGCATGTCCTCGGTGACGTCCAGTGGATGGTCTTGACCGTTGAGTTTCAGGGTAATCATGGGCACGCCCGCATAGTTCATGGTTATGGGGTCGAGCCATCCGCCGTTGAGTGCCACGGTTCGACACAGGGCGGATCGACTCAGGCTAAGGGGCTCTCTCATGAAGCGAACGCTTCATCGGGCCTTTCATGGGATCTGTTTTTACGCCGTTGGTCGGCGAAGGGAAAGCCGTATTCGGGAAAAAGCCTGGTGTACGCTGGATCGCTCTGAATCGGGCCTGTCCGTGATAACGGCGGTGAATGCCGCAGCACCATCGCCAGCAAGCCAGCGCCTACGGGGTTTCGCGTACGACGACAGATTGCGACGAAACACCGAGCGATAGCGATAGTGATCTGACACCACTATCGCTAAGAGCATAGCCTCAGTAGAGGTTCGGCTCCATTTCCAGCTCAACGGAAAAGCGTTGCAAAATGTCAGCCTGGATCCGCCGCGCCAGCGCCAGCAGTTGCAGGCCGCTCGCCGCGCCATAGTTGACCAGCACCAGCGACTGCAAGCGATGCACCCCGGCGTCTGCGTCGCGAAAGCCCTTCCAGCCCGCCGCCTCGATCAGCCAACCCGCCGCCAGTTTCACCTGGCCGTCGGCCTGTGGATAACTCACCAGGCCAGGATGCAGCAACTTCAGCTCGGCCGCCAACGCCGCCGAAACCAGCGGGTTCTTGAAAAAACTGCCGGCATTGCCCAACACTGCCGGGTCCGGGAGCTTTTCGCTGCGAATGCTGCAAATGGCGCGGCTCACGTCCATAGCGGTCGGCTGATTGACACCTTGCTCGGTCAGGCGCGTGGCCACCGGGCCGTAACCCAGGTGCAGGTGCTCGGCACGACTCAAGGCAAAGCGGACACGCAGGATCAACCAGCGCCCGGCGGCGTGTTTGAACAGGCTGTCGCGATAACCGAACTGGCACTCTTGCAAGGAGAACTCGCGCAACTCACCGGTCTCGCGATCCAGCGCGGTCAGGCCGGCGAACACATCCTTGATCTCGACCCCGTAGGCACCGATGTTCTGCATCGGTGCGGCACCGACGGTGCCGGGAATCAGACTGAGGTTTTCCAGGCCGTTCCAGCCCTGGGCCAGGGTCGACAGCACAAAGGGATGCCAGGGCTCGCCGGCCTCGGCTTCGATCACCACATTGACGCCGTCATCGCTCAACAGCCGAATCCCGCGACTACCCATGCGCAATACCAGCGCCGGGATATCCGCCGTCAACAGCAGGTTGCTGCCACCGCCGATCACCAGCAACGGCAGTTGATGCTGCGCGGCATAGGCCAGGGCCTCACGGACATCGATATCGCTATGGGCCTCGGCGAACCACTGCGCACGAACATCGACACCAAAGCTGTTATAGGGTTTGAGGGAAACCCCGGCTTGCACTTGCAGGGTCATAGACGCCCCTTGAGTTCGATCACCAGCCGATCGCAGGCCTGTTCGATCAGGTCCAGCACCTGTTCGAAACCATGTTCTTCGTCGTAGTACGGGTCCGGCACTTCCTCCACCGCCCCGTCATAACGGCGCAGGAACAGATCCAGTTCGGCCTTGCCCTGGGCCGGCTGCAGCAACTTGAGGTTGCGCAGGTTGCTCTGGTCCATGGCCAGGATCAGGTCGTAGCGATTGAAATCCGCCGCGCCGACCTGCCGGGCACGCTGGGCCGACAGATCGTAGCCGCGTATCCGCGCCGCCCGCTGGCTGCGGCTGTCCGGCGACTTGCCGACATGCCAGGCACCGGTACCGGCGGAGGCCACTTCGATCTGTTCGGCCAAGCCGGCCTCACGCAATTTGTGCCGCAACACACCTTCGGCCGTGGGCGAACGACAGATATTGCCCAGGCAGACAAACAGAACCCGCATCAGGCCTCCAGCAACCGACGAACGCGATCAAGGTCTTGCGCCGTATCGACACCGGTCGGTGGCGCTTCCAGGGCATCGGCGACGTGAATCCGCACACCGTGCCACAGCGCCCGCAGTTGCTCCAGGCGCTCGGTGGTTTCCAGCCAGCACGGGCCCCAGCTGACGAAGTCATGCAGGAAGCCGGCACGATAGGCGTAGATGCCGATATGCCGCCGGAACGGCACGCCTGGCGGCAGTTGCTCGCGACTGATGGCAAAGTCATCCCGTGCCCAGGGCAAGGTCGCGCGACTGAAGGTCAGCGCCAGGCCATTGATGTCGCTGACCACCTTGACCACGTTCGGGTTGAACAGGCTTTCCAGGTCGTGGATCGGCTCGGCCAGGGTGGCCATGCGCGCTTCGCCATGGGCCGCGAGGTTGGCCGCGACCTGATCGATCACCACCGGCGGAATCAACGGCTCGTCGCCCTGGACGTTGACGACGATGTCATCCGCCGCCAAGCCCAGCAAAGTGGCCACCTCGGCCAGGCGATCGGTACCGGACTCGTGATCTTCGCGGGTCAGCAGCACTTCGGCGCCAAAGGCCCGGCAGGCCTCGACGATACGCACATCATCGGTGGCCACCACCACCCGCTGGGCGCTGCTTTTGCGCGCCTGTTCCCAGGTGTGCTGGATCATCGGCTTGCCGGCGATCAGTTGCAGCGGCTTGGCCGGCAGGCGGGTGGAGGAAAAGCGCGCCGGAATGACGACGACGAACGGGGTGGTCATTTGTCCAGACGCTCGTCGGTGCTCAGGGTACGGGCTTCGCTTTCCAGCATCACCGGGATACCGTCGCGGATCGGATAGGCCAGGCCCGCGCCCTTGCTGATCAGCTCGGTCTTGTCGGCGCTGAGCTTGAGGGGACCTTTGCAGATCGGGCAGGCGAGGATGTCGAGCAGTTTGGTGTCCATGAGGGTTCCCTGGATAAAAACGGGTTTAGGGCAAGAGACGGTCGGGCAACAGGCGCAGCAGCTGGGTGTCGAACCAGGCCGTGAAGGCCTCGGACGGCAACGCATCCACTGCCAGGTACCACCAGTCGGGCGCCGCGAAGGCCCGGCATTTCACCGCATCCTTTTCGGTCATCACCAGCGGCAGCGTCGGTTCGAAGCTCAAGGCGCCGGCGCTGTACTCGGCATGGTCGGCAAAAGCATGGGGCACAGGCTGCCAGTGTAGCGTTTCGAGGGTATTGAAGAAACGTTGCGGGTTACCGATACCGGCGACCGCGTGCACGGCCTGTCCGGGTGGAAAATAATCGACCGGCTTGCGCTCGCCGGTCAGCAGGTTGACCAGCGCCGTCGGTTGCAGGCGAAAGGCGAAGCCGTTCGCACGGTCCTCACTGGCACCGTTGTAAAGCACGCCATCGACACTTTGCAGGCGTTCAATCGGTTCTCGCAGCGGCCCGGCGGGCAGGCAACGGCCGTTGCCCAGGCCCCGCACGGCATCGATCAGCACCAGTTCCAGATCGCGGGCCAGGCGGTAATGCTGCAGGCCATCATCGGAGAGGATCAGGTCGAGCTTCTCCGTCGCCAGCAAGGCCTGCACCGCTCGACTGCGGTCCGGGTCGATCATCAACGGCACGCCGTTGCGCTGGACGATCAGCAGCGGTTCGTCACCGACTACCGCCGCGGCCTGGTCGGCCCGCACGCGCCAGGGCAGCTGCGGCGGCTTGGCGCCGTAGCCACGACTGACCACGCCGACCCGCAGGCCACGCCGCCGACAATGCTCGATCAGCCAGAGAATCATGGGGGTCTTGCCGGTGCCGCCGATGGTGATATTGCCCACCACGACCAACGGCACCGGCGGCTGGTAGATCGCGCCTTCGCCGGCGACGAAACGCGCGCGTTTGCCATTGACCACCCGGCGATACAGCCACTCCAGCGGACGCAGCAGGACCAACGCCGGATGACCGTCGTACCAGGCGGCGAGCAGACGCTCGGAGAAGCTCATCAGGGTGCCGGCGCCGCTTCGACGGTGGTCATGCGCAGATGGCTGAAGCCCAGTTTGCCGGCCGCATCCATTGCGGTGATCACCGCCTGGTGCTGGGTCTTGCCATCGGCGCTGATCGACAGTGGCAGGCTGGTATCGCCGCCGGACTCTTTCTGCACCGCCTCCATCAGGCTGGCCAGGTCATTGGTCGGCAGGCGCTGGTTGTTCACCGTGTAGACGCCATCGGCACTGATGGCGATGTCCAGTTGCTTGGGAATATGGTCCTCGGCCGGCGAGCCGCTGACCGCCTGCGGCAGGTCGACCCGCAACTCGGTCTGGCGGGTAAAGGTGGTGGTGGTGACGAAAAACAGCAGCAGGACGAACACCACGTCGATCAACGACGTCACGTTGATATCCACCGGTTCCAGGGGCTTGCGGCGGAATTTCACGCTTTGCCCTCTGGCATGTCGACGTCGCGATCGCCCTGCACCACCTCGACCAGCTTGATCGCTTCCTGCTCCATGCCCACCACCAGCTCATCGACCCGGCGCAACAGGAAACGATGGAAGAACACCGCCGGAATCCCGACCATCAGACCCGAAGCCGTGGTGACCAGCGCCTTGGAAATACCCCCGGCAAGCACGGCGGCGTTGGTGGTCATGCCGGTACTCATGAACGAACTGAAGATATCGATCATGCCCAGCACCGTGCCCAGCAGCCCGAGCAGGGGCGACATGGCGGCGATGGTGCCGAGGGCGCTGAGGTAGCGTTCCAGTTCATGGATGACCCGGGCGGCGGCTTCCTGAATACACTCTTTCATGATCTCGCGACCATGCTTGGAGTTCGCCAGGCCCGCGGCGAGGATCTCGCCCAGGGGGGAATCGGCACGCAGTTGCTTGAGTTTTTCCTTGTCCAGTTGCTTGTCCTTGATCCAGCGCCAGACCTGCCCGAGCAGATGCTCCGGGGTCACGCGGCTGGCCCGCAGCGTCCACAGGCGCTCGGCAACGATGCCCGTTGCAGCGATGGAACTCAAAATGATCGGCAGCATCATCCAGCCGCCGGACTTGACCAATTCCCACACAGTGACAGTCCCCTCGAAAAAGTGCGCCACTCTAACATAGGGGGTGCACGGGCCGAAGATCGTGATGTCGCAACCCGGAGTACTTTAATAACCCTGGGTTATTGAAAAGCCCCAGGCTATTGCCGCCAGAAACGCCGCTCGGCCTGCAGGGCCCGCGGCTCGTCGAAACGACCGAGCATCAGACGCACCGCGCCCTGTTCCGCGCTGTCGAATATGGCCATGTCCAAGGCTTTGTAACGCGCGATGACCTGCGGGTGAGGATGGCCGAAGGCATTGCCGCGCCCACGGGAAACCAGCACCCCACGGGGGGACAGGCGTTGCAGGAAAACCACTGACGAGGAACTGCGGCTGCCGTGATGGGGAGCCTGCAGCCAGTCGCTGCTTATCGCCAGCGGACTGTCGAGGAAGGCTCGTTCGGCCTCGACATCGATATCACCGGTCAGCAGCAGACGTTCGCCATTGGCCTCGATCTGCAAGACGCAGGAAGATTGGTTGCTGTCCCGGGCCTCGGACCAGCGCCACAGGGCAAAACGCACACCGTCCCACTGCCAGTGCCGGCCGTTGATACACGGCTGGGCCTGCAACGCCGCGGGCAAACCCTCGATGTCGCCGCCGAGCACCTCGCCCACCGGCAAGCCGCGGCGCACGGCCAGGGCCCCGCCGGCGTGATCGGCATCGGCATGGCTGAGCAGCAGCGTATCGAGCCTGCGCACCCCCAGCTTGCGCAAAGACGGCAGCACCACCCGCTCCCCCTGGTCAAACTCGCCGAAGCGCGGTCCGGCGTCGTACAACAGGCTGTGCCCACGGGTTCGGACAAGGATCGCCAACCCCTGGCCGACATCCAGCTGCCAGACCTCGGCCTCGCCCGGCGCCACTTGCGTTGCAGGTGCAAATACCGCCAGCGCCGCCAGCGGCCAACCCAAAGGGCGCAAGGGCATGCCGGCAGGCAGCAACAGCAGCAGGATACCCAGGCCACTCAGCGCCCAGGCCCATAGTGGAACGCTCGCCGGGACCCAGGCCGGCACTTGCGCGGCCAGCCATTCGAGCCCTTGAAACAATCCGCCGAGCAAACCGCCGGCCAGCCACAGCAGCGCCTCCCCCAGCCAGGGCAGCGGCAACAGCAGTGTGCCGAACAAGGCCAGGGGCAATACCAGCAGGCCGACCAACGGGACCGCGATCCAGTTGGCCAGCGGTGCACTGAGACTGACCGGCAGGCCCAGTAACAGCAGCGCCGGAAACAGGCCGAGGGCGATCACCCATTGCCCACGGGTCCAGCTCTGCCAGAAGCTCCAGGCGCCCAGTCGTCCACTGAAGGTGAAGATCAGCACCGCCACGGCGGCAAAGGACAACCAGAATCCCGCCTGCAGACTCACCAGCGGGTCGAACAACAGTACCAGGTTCAAGGCCGCCAGCAGCGGCACCAGCGCCCCCAGGTGGCGATAGCGCAAACGCCACAACAGCACCATGGCGAGCATCACGCAGGCCCGGCGCACCGGCACGCCGAACCCGGCCAGCAGTGCGTAACCCAATGCCGCCGCAAAGGCCAGACCACACGCCCAGGGCAGCCAGGGCCAACGGCCCGGCCACAGGCCGTAACGCGCCAGTCCGGCGATCAGGGTGTAGACCAGTCCCGCGAACAGGCCGATATGCTGGCCGGAAATCACCAGCAGATGCAGGGTGCCGGTGTCCTGCAGCACACGCCAGGTCTGCGCCGACAGACCTGAACCGTCACCGAGTACCAGTGCCACCAGGGCTGCCGATTGCCCCAGGGCATCGACTTGCAGCAAGCGCCGCCTGATCCCATCGCGCCAGGCGCCACTGGCGGGCGCCAGCAACTGCCCATCCTTGATCGTGCCGGTGGCGCCGATGCGCCGGGCGAGCAGCCAGGCCTCATAGTCGAACCCGGCGGGATTGAGCAAACCCTGTCCACGCTTGAGCTGCACCGCCAGGCGCCAGCGCTCGCCACTGCGCAGATCCGGGCCGCCGAACCAGGACAAGCGCAAACGCGCCGGCAGCGGTGCCCGGCGCGAAGTCGCACCCTCCAGTTCGAAGCGCACGACCTGTTCATCCCGTTGCGGCAAACCGACCACCCGGCCCTCCACCCACAGGGTCTGGCCGTCCAGCACCGGCGCCAGCCGATCGTCCAGCGCCCGCTGCGCCTGGAAGCAGGCCCAACTGCAGCCGAACAGAAACAACGCCAGCGGGTAGGTGCGAAACGGCAACAACATCAGCCCGAGTACCGGCAGCACCAGCAACAGCCCGCCGGGTGGCAGTTGTGGTAGGAAACGCAAGGCCACAAACCCCGCTGCCAACGCCAACATCCCTGTGCGCATAACCCCCTCCTTGAACCCGTTCAGTTCTCGGAATAGCCGGGTTACGCGGACGGTGCTTTATTTACTGTCACAAAGTCTGAATCGGCCGCCCGTAAAATCCGGGCATACTGCCCGCCTGAATCGCCCGAGAAGCCTTATGCCGCGTCGCTTATTCAAACGCTACATGCCGGACCCGACCCGCATCAGGGAACACAAACACTTACGTTTTTTCGGTCCCCTGCTCCACGATCCGAACCTCTGGCACCTCAATCGGCACTCGGTGGCGCGGGCCATGGCGGTGGGTTTGTTTGCGGCCTTGATGCCGATGCCCTTGCAGATGCTGCTGGCAGCGTTCCTGGCAATTCTCGTGCGTGGCAATATGCCGATTGCCGTCAGCCTGGTGTGGCTGACCAATCCGCTGACGATTCCGCCGATTTTCTATTGTGCCTACCAGCTCGGTGCCTGGTTGCTGCACGTGCCACCCCGCGGCCTGCCGGACGAGTTGACCTGGGCCTGGATCAGCGGGCAACTGTCGACGCTCTGGCAACCGCTGTTGCTCGGTTCGCTGGTATTGGGAATGACGCTCGGCGCGCTGGGTTACTACCTGACCATGAGCTACTGGCGCTGGTGGGTGGCCAGGCAATGGAAACGGCGCCAGGAGCGACGCCGTCGTCCATGAAAACCCTTACTGACGCATACCGCGGCCGCTGACCAGCAACCGCGCACAACCGATGTAGAGGGCTACCGTCGCCACCAGCATGAAGGTGATGGCCACGCTGATGCGGATGTCCGACACCCCGAGAATGCCGTAGCGGAAGGCGTTGACCATGTGCAGCACCGGGTTGGCCAGCGACACGGTCTGCCAGAACGGTGGCAGCAGGGTAATCGAGTAGAAGACCCCGCCGAGGTAGGTCAGCGGCGTCAGCACGAAAGTCGGGATAATCGAGATATCGTCGAAATTACGTGCAAAGACCGCGTTGATGAACCCCAGAAGCGAGAAGATCGTCGCCGTCAGGATCACCACCAGCAGGGTCACGCCCAGGTGATGGACCTGCAAGTGGGTGAAGAACAGCGAGAGCAAGGTCACGATGATCCCCACCATCAGCCCGCGCAGGACACCGCCGAGGGTGTAGCCGATCAGGATGGTATGGGGCGAGACCGGCGAAACCATCAACTCTTCGATGGAGCGCTGGAACTTGCTGCCGAAGAAACTCGAGACCACGTTGCCGTAGGAGTTGGTGATCACCGACATCATGATCAGGCCCGGCACGATGTACTCCATGTAGGTGAAGCCACCCATGCCGCCGATCTGCCGGCCGATCAGGTTGCCGAAGATCACGAAGTACAGGACCATGGTGATGGCCGGGGGGAGCAGGGTCTGTGGCCAGATCCGGGTAAACCGCCGGACTTCGCGGTAAACGATGGTGTTGAGCGCGACCAGGTTGGGTTGCAGTTCCGAACTCATACCGCCACCTTCGACAGGTTTTTTTCCACCAGGGACACGAACAGCTCCTCGAGGCGATTGGTTTTGTTACGCAGGCTCAGGACTTCGACCTGCTGCGTGGCCAACTGCCCGAACAACGCCGTGATACCCGCGTCCTTGTCGACCTGGACTTCCAGGGTGCGACTGTCCAGCAACTTGCTCGGATAGCCGATCAATTGCGGCGGCTGCTGCAGATCGTTCTTCAGGTCGAGCAGGAAGGTCTCCACATGCAGCTGGCTGAGCAACTGGCGCATGCTGGTATTTTCGACAATGGTGCCGTGATCGATGATGCCGATATTACGGCACAACTGCTCAGCCTCCTCCAGGTAATGGGTGGTGAGGATGATGGTGATGCCTTTCTGGTTCAGTTCGGTGAGGAAGGTCCACATCGAACGACGCAGTTCGATATCGACCCCCGCGGTCGGCTCGTCGAGGATCAACAGGCGCGGTTCATGCACCAGCGCCCGGGCGATCATCAGGCGACGTTTCATGCCGCCGGACAACGACCGCGACGGTACGTCGCGCTTGTCCCACAGGCCCAGTTGGGTCAGGTACTGTTCGGCGCGCTCCTTGGCGATTTTCGCCGGAATGCCGTAATAGCCGGCCTGGGTCACGACGATATCGAAGGTCTTCTCGAACTGGTTGAAGTTGAACTCCTGCGGCACCACGCCAATGCAGCGCTTGAGCGCGGCGGGTTCGCGATCGAGGTCGTGCCCGAACACCTTCACCGTGCCGCTGGTCTTGTTCACCAGGGTCGAGAGGATGCCGATGGTGGTGGATTTACCGGCACCGTTAGGGCCGAGCAAGGCGAAGAAATCACCTTCGGCGACGTCCAGATCGATACCACTCAGGGCCTGGAAACCGTTGCCGTAGGTTTTGGTTAGCTGCCGGATGGACAGAGCGGAACTCATATCGGATTCATGCACCAAGAAGGGAAGAAGGAACTAAATAAGGCCACGCCGTTTTGAATACAACGGCGGCGAACCGGGACCATGGTGCTTGGGCTCGCCGCACAAGTACAGCAACCGACGTTAATAGTGGCTATTAAGTCAACGCGGTCATAACCGCACGCTGATAGGCCGGGCGTTGTTTCAAGCGTTCGTACCAGGCACTCAAATGGGGCATCGATGGACGCTCGATCGGCATTTCAAACCAGGCATAGATAAAGCTGCCGAGGGGAATATCACCCATGCCGATCTCCTCGCCCGACAGGTAGGGCTGCTCGGCCAGCGCCGCATCGACCCGTTGCAGCAGGTCGGCGCAAATGTTCAACGAAGCGTTGATCGCGGCCCAATCCTGCTGCTCGGCAGGAGTGCGCAATACGCCCCAGAACACTGCGCGAAACGGCGCGGCAAAGGACGAGGTGGTCCAGTCCATCCACTTGTCCGCCTTGGCCCGCGCCTGCAGATCATTGGAGAACCAGTTGGACCCGGCGGCATGCTTGGCGGTCAGGTAGCGCACGATGCTGTTCGATTCCCAGAGGACAAAATCACCGTCCTCGATCATCGGCACCAGCTTGTTAGGGTTTTTCGCACGATATTCGGGTGTATCCACCACACCGAACGCTCCGCCGGCATCCAGAGACGCGTAAGGCAGGCCAAGTTCCTCGGCACACCACAAGGCTTTCCTGACGTTCGACGAATTTTTCCTACCCCAGATCTTCAGCATGACAGCCTCTCTATGGATAAATGCCGACGCAGTCTACGCGTGAACGCCCCGGGCTCAAATCCTTGCACACGAGGAAAGTAGCAGAGTGGATGAAGCCCGTCGCAACGCGGGCCGTGACGAAATCGGCGAACTCCACCGAGAGAGGACGGTCACTATCGATAGCCTGCTCACTTTTGGACCAGGTTGCCCGGGCCATTGCACTTGTAAACATGTGCCTACAGATTTCGACACACAGCCCCATGCCCTGTTTACCGGATGCCGACTAAGCTCAATCGGTACCTTGGCGCTGTCTTTAAGGAGGATTGAATATGCTGCTGTTGTGGATACTGGTACTGGTGATCGGCGTCGCCTGGCTGGCGCATCGCCGAGTCGCTCCGCTTCCCGTACTCGGCATAGTCGCCGTCTACCTCGTTGCGATGGGCCGGTTCGGCCATGCGCCGGGCAGCCTGATGCTGGTGCTGTGGGTGTTGCTCGCGGTTGTCGCGGCGGCGCTGCTGCTGCCCGATCTGCGCCGCAAACTGTTCACCGCCCCACTGTTCGCCTGGTTCCGTAAAGTCCTGCCGCCGATGTCCGAGACCGAGCGCGATGCCATCGACGCCGGCACCGTCTGGTGGGATGGCGAGCTGTTCAGCGGACGTCCGGACTGGAACAAGCTGCTGGCCTACCCCAAGGCGCGGTTGACCGAGGAGGAACAGGCGTTTATCGACGGTCCGACCGAAGCGCTCTGCGCCATGGTCAGCGACTGGCAGATCGGCCAGGCCATGGACCTGCCGCCCGAAGCCTGGGCGCATATCAAAGAGCACGGTTTCTTTGCCCTGATCATCCCCAAGGAGTTCGGCGGCAAGGGCTTTTCCGCCTATGCCCACTCCCAGGTGGCGATGAAACTGGCGACCCGTAGCGGCGACCTCGCCTCCACCGTGATGGTGCCCAATTCCCTCGGCCCGGCCGAATTGCTGCTGCATTACGGTACCGACGAGCAACGCAACCACTACCTGCCCCGCCTGGCCCGTGGCGACGATATCCCGTGTTTTGCCCTGACCGGTCCGCTGGCCGGCTCCGATGCCGGTTCCATGCCGGACACCGGGGTTATCTGCAAGGGCCAATGGCAAGGCGAGGAAGTCCTCGGCCTACGCCTGAACTGGGAAAAACGCTACATCACCCTGGGCCCGGTGGCGACTTTGCTCGGGCTGGCCTTCAAGGCCCATGACCCGGAGCATCTGCTGGGCGAAGAGGAAGACCTGGGCATCAGCCTCGCGCTGATTCCCACCGACACCCCGGGGGTCGAGATCGGCCGGCGTCACCTGCCCCTCGGCGCCGCCTTCATGAACGGCCCGAACTCGGGCAAGGACGTGTTCATCCCGCTGTCGCTCCTGATTGGCGGCCAGGACATGCTCGGCAAAGGCTGGATGATGCTGATGAACTGCCTGTCGGTGGGCCGCTCGATCTCCCTGCCGGCGGTGGGCACCGGCGCGGCCAAGTTCACCAGCCTGGTGACCGGCCAGTACAGCCAGGTCCGCGAACAGTTCAACGTCCCGCTGGCCGCCTTCGAAGGTATCCAGGAAGCCCTCGCCCGTATCGGCGGCAACGCCTGGCTGATGGACAGTGCGCGAATGCTCACGGCCAATGCCATCGACCTCGGCGAGAAACCCTCGGTGCTCTCGGCGATTCTCAAGTATCACCTGACCGAACGCGGTCGCGAGTGCATCGGCCACGCCATGGACGTGCACGGCGGCAAGGGCATCATCATGGGCCCGAACAACTACCTGGGCCGCAGCTGGCAAGGCGCGCCGATCTTCATCACGGTGGAAGGGGCGAATATCCTGTCGCGCAACCTGATGATCTTCGGCCAGGGCGCGATTCGCTGCCACCCCTTCGTCCTCAAGGAAATGGCTCTGGCCGCCCGCGAGGATCACGACCAGGCACTGCTGGAGTTCGACAAGCTGCTGCTTGATCACATCGGCTTTGCCGTCGGCAATGCCGCCAGCACCCTGGTCCTGAACCTCGGGCTCGGGCATTTCGAAGCAACGCCGGGCAATCGCCTGAGCCAGGGCTATTTCCGCGCGCTGAATCGCCAGGCGGCGGCCTTCGCCCTGCTGGCGGACCTGTGCATGATGCTGCTGGGCGGCGAACTGAAGCGCCGCGAACGGCTGTCGGCACGCCTGGGGGATGTACTCAGCCACCTGTACCTGGCGTCGGCGGCGCTCAAGCGTTACCACGACCTGGACTCCCCGGACTATCTGCAACCGCTATTCGCCTGGGCCATGGAAGAGAGCCTCGGGCAGTCGGAACGGGCCCTGGACGAATTGCTGAAAAATTTCCCGAACCGCATCCTCGGCTGCTTGTTGCGAGTGCTGGTGTTTCCGTTCGGGCGTCGGCATACCGGCCCTTCCGACGCATTGGATGCCGAAGTCGCCGCCGTGCTCGGTCGGGCCAAAGGTGATCCGGCGCTGGAAGCCGTGCTCGAAGGCTGCTACCGCCCGCAATCGGCGAACGATCCGGTCGGCGCCCTGCAACACGCCTACGACCTGTTGGCTGCCAGCCATGGGCTACAGAAAAAACTGCACAGCGCGCTCAAGAGTGGCCAGGTCAAGCCAGGTGCCGAGGAGTCGGCCATCGATGCGGCCCTGGAGGCCGGTGTATTGCAGCCCGCCGAAGCCGAAACCCTGCGCCAGGCGGAAGCGGCGCGGCGCAAGGTCATCAACGTGGACGATTTCAGCAAGGAACAACTGCGCCCAGGTAAAGGCAAGGTTCGCTAGGGGCCCAGCACCGCCAGGTCGGCTGGGTAGATAGCCTGACACGACAACGGGCGCCGAGAGCCTTATACTCTCGCGCCCGTTTTACCCTTGAGGCCCCCTGTCATGTCCAACCTCGTTGCCGATCACCTGGTCCTGCTCGACCACCTGCGCAGCATTCTGGTCGCCGTTGGCGAAGCCGAGCAGGTCCCCGAAGAAAGTCATGCACTGTTCCTCGAACGTTTCGACGAGTTGCGCGCGCAACTGCCGGTCGAACCGGTGGAAAGCCAGTACCTGGGCCAGGACCTGCTGTGCCAGGTAATCCAGCGTTATCCGCAGATTGCCCACCTGGTGCCACGCGACCTGCTGTGGTTCTTTGGCGGTGACTGCCTGCATTACATGCCGGATGACGAACTGGAGCTGTACCAGGCGCTGGAAGAACGCCGCTATGAAGCCGAACTGAACGACGAGCCGTTCGACTGGAACCAGGAAAAGCAGTTGCTGGCGCTCTCGACCCAGGACAGCAAGCACTGATACAAAGCGCTCCCCCAGGCTGAGCGCGGCCTTTGTGGGAGCCAGCTTGCGGCGATGAGGCCCTTGAGCCTTGCCTTGTCTATCCCGACGCCATCGCCGGCAAGCCGGCATCTACAAGTTTTGTGCGGCAGTCACGCGTCCCATGCCGACAACGCCTTGCGCAATGTCGGCTCCCGGGCCAGGCGCTCCACCAGGTAGTCGATAAACACCCGCAACTTCGGCGACAGGTAGGGCGTCGGCGTATACAGCAGCCAAAGGCCGCCGTGATAGGACGCCAGGAAAGTCCAGGCCGGCAGCACCTGGACGATCAAGCCCTGCTCCAGGGCATGCCGCGCCGTGAAATACGGCAGGCTGCCAATGCCGATATGCTGCAACACCGCATCCAGCCGCACCCCGGTGTGGTTGGCCGCATAGCGCCCGCGTACCCCGACGGTCACCGACTTGCCGCCCTGCCTGAACTTCCAGCGCGCGTCATTGGGCGTGTCCCCCAGATAGATGCAACTGTGCTCCAGCAAGTCATGGGGGTGCTGCGGCGTGCCGTGTTCGGCCAGGTACTGGGGCGTCGCGCAGAGCAGATGTTCGATCGGCATCAACTGCCGCCCCACCAGCCCGACCGGCGGATGGTCGGTAATACGCAGGATCAGGTCGACATTGTCCTCGATCAGATCGACCGGCCGATCTTCGAGAATCATCTGTATATCCACCTGGGGATAACACCGCAGAAACTCCGGCATATGCGGGTGCACGACAAAACGCCCCACCGCCTTGGGCACGCTGACCCGCACCAGCCCTTGGGCCTCCTGGGTGTACTGACCGCTGATCTCCATCACCGAACGGGCTGCGCTGACCATCTCCCGGCAACGCTTGAAAGTCTCCTCACCACTGTCGCTCAGCCGCAATTTACGGGTGGTGCGCTGCAGCAGCCGGGTCGCCAGGGCCTTTTCCAAGCGGGAAATCGAGCGACTCACCGCCGACGGCGATGAACCGAGCTGGCGCGCCGCTTCCGAAAAGCTGCCGGTCTCGACCACCTTGACGAAAATCGCCATTTCGCTCAGCAACGCCAGCGGCGGATTTATGCTCATAACGCACAGGTCCATTGATTTTTGATCGGATTATCACAGGCTAACAGTCTTTTTATACTGGCGACACCCACCCGACCCGACGATCATTCACCCCGGAATCACTATGAATCCCCACTATCTGAACGAGTTCCTCGCCCTGGCGGGGATTCACTTTCTCGCCGTGGTCGCCCCTGGCCCGGATTTCGCCGTGACCATCCGTCAGAGCGTGCGCTTCGGCCGGCTGATCGGCGTGGTCACCGCCCTCGGCATCGGCGCCGGAATCTCGGTGCATGTGCTCTACACCCTGCTCGGCGTCGGCGCGCTGATGCACAGCGCGCCCTGGCTGCTGAACGTGGCCAAGGTGATCGGCGGCGGTTACATCCTCTACCTGGGCATCAACCTGCTGCGCAGCAAAGCCCGGGCGGCGCGCGCGGATTTCGGCCAGACCGCCGATGAACTTCCGCGACAGAGCCCGGCCAAGGCCTTTATGGTCGGCTTCCTGACCAATGCCACCAACCCCAAGGCCACCCTATTCTTCCTGGCGATCTTCACCACGGTGGTCAACGCCTCGACCCCGCTGGAAATCCAGGCGCTCTACGGCCTGTGGATGTGCAGCGTCAACGCACTGTGGTTCATCCTGGTCAGCCTGCTGTTTTCCAGCGACCGGGTCCGCCAGGCGTTCCTGAAGATGGGCCACTGGTTCGAACGCACCATGGGCGTGGTGCTGATTCTGTTTGCCGGGCGCCTTATGCTGTCCTTATAAACCTAGGAACGCTTCGCTCATGATCGAAGGGCGCTACCAATCTCCTCGACCGCAAAACCAACATCATGACCCGCACGAATCAGCTCCGCGAACTGAAGCATTACTGCGGGCCCGATATCATGGGCCAATGCAATGGTCATCAACTCCCGTACGGGTTCGCAGAGCTCAACTTCGACACTCGGAACACATTCCCGCGCTGTCAATCCGGCAATCAAGTTCATGTTTGTATAGTTGACACTGCTCGCCCAGATAGCACATGACATCAGCGACTGAGTAATCAAGCCATAAGTTGAAAAGCCCCTCAGTGTCTGTGTACGCTCTGTCCAATAGGGCGCGAAATACCTCTTCTCCTCGCCCTGATGTATTATCTGGCGCCAAGACATAGACCACCTGCGCGCGCCTCATCCAGATATCACCCTCCTGCAGGAAGTAAGTGCCAGGTTTCGCCTTGCTGGGATCGTCAAGAAGCAGGTCTGCATCATGCAGCTTCTTGATGAAATCGCTTACGTACCAAGGCGCCAACCCTCGACACTCGCCGGCCGTTAGGCAGCCCCGAGCCCATGCTCATCCATGCCCTGGCCGAGATCAAAGCCCCCGCGCGTTTCGGTATCCCGCTGCCGCCTCTACCCGGCAGTCGACGCGCAGTTGCGTCCCTGGGTACGTGACGAGTACCAGTACATCCTGTGGCTATTGGCATTGGCGGTCCTATTCGGCTATTCGCAGCGAGTCGAGCAGTTACCGCACTGGATCAACCAGGACGATGAACGCGGCCACGACGCCCTGCTTCATCGACTCTTTGAGCGGGTCGGCCAGACGCGGACAAGCCGCCGATTCACCCACAGCCCTATGCCAGCTTGCTGGAAAGCCTTGACCTTCGGCGTTCCGAGCAACAGCAGCGGCTGTTGCAGTACCTCAAACAGTGGTATGACGGGTCACGGGGTTGCTACTGGCATGAGCGCCATAGCCGCGCACGAGGTGACCACTTCGGTTACTGGACCTTTGAGGCCGCCTTGGTCGCCCTGTTGTGGAAGATCGATGACACGTCCATCACGACACCCATCACTATCCCAAAACGCAAATCGACAAGGCTCGCGACCGTGCATTGGCGTCTTTTAAAGAACCTACTGATACAGAGCCCCCGCCCTCGTGTTGCTCGACTGGACTGACGTTCCACCCACAACCTTCTCCGGAGTGGAGTTATCACCACCAAACGGGCTAGGTGGTTCTTTTGGTGTGTCATATGGCTTGTTTGTATCGACCATGATCAGAACTCCTTTGTGATTGACAGGAGCTTGTATCTTTTGTTTTATCGAAATACCTGACCACTGTCAGAAATGACAGTTTTTTATATTTATTTGAGATTTTCACGCGCGCGATCACTTCTATCCGACCCGGCCAGGGTGCGACCTGTTGTGACTTAAAACGCACAAACAAAAACGCCGCTCATCACTGAGCGGCGTTTTCATTGAATATGGAGCGGGAAACGAGACTCGAACTCGCGACCCCGACCTTGGCAAGGTCGTGCTCTACCAACTGAGCTATTCCCGCAAATGGCGTCCCCTAGGGGACTCGAACCCCTGTTACCGCCGTGAAAGGGCGGTGTCCTAGGCCACTAGACGAAGGGGACACGCTGACTGAAACACATGGTGTGTATTCCAGTGCCCAAAGCCGACTCCGAAGAGATCGGTTCTGGTTTCACTCAGCCCCGCCCGAAAGCAGTGCTGTTTAAAAATGGAGCGGGAAACGAGACTCGAACTCGCGACCCCGACCTTGGCAAGGTCGTGCTCTACCAACTGAGCTATTCCCGCATTGGCGTCCCCTAGGGGACTCGAACCCCTGTTACCGCCGTGAAAGGGCGGTGTCCTAGGCCACTAGACGAAGGGGACACACTACAACATTCACTCCCTGCCGCGCTTCGCTGTGTGCTTTACGCTGCAAGTGGCGCGCATTCTATGGATGGATCGAGGGGTCGTCAACCCCCAAGGATAAATTTATTTAAATCAATGACTTCGCCACCCTTTTCGGAGCTTTGCCGGCGGTCCTCGCGTCTGCACCTTGGCGCCTATATTCTGGCGCCCGACAAGACGTTATAGTGATCTCGGGAAATAGTGGCGATGTGCTCTATCCCTGACGCCCTGCAACGCGTCGCTCAACGCTATCGGCGATAACGCCAAGCCACTACACTCGTTAGCATTACACCTTGAAGAGGTCTTAACGGTGACACCACTCATGATCACCCTGCTGGTCGCAGCCGGGATCTTTCTCCTGATCGCCATCGGCTTCCTCAACCATATGGCGGAAAGTCGCAAACTGGAGAAGGCCCGACTCAAGGTCGAGCTCAATGACCGTCTGCGCCGCTGCGGCGAAATCACCGAGACCTTCCCCGGCCAATTGATGACCCCGGCCCTCAAGCTGCTGCTGACACGCCTGGAACTCAACGTGAACCAGCGGCTGTTGAACATGGAAAGGACCAGCAGCAAGTTCAAGGCTCGGATAAGCGAGCTCACGGCGCTGGTCAGCCAGGGGGAATCGATCCCGGTCAACAATCCGCCCAGCCCGATCCAGACCGAAGCCAAGGCCAAGGACGTACGCTTCCTATTAGAAGCCCTCCACGGCCAGATCACTCGCGCGGCCCAGGACGGTTTCCTCCCCGCCACCGAAGCCAAGCACTGGATCCGTGAAGTGCGGCATATCCTCGTGCTGCTGCATATCGAATTCTTCAACAACCTCGGCCAGCATGCCCTGCAACAGGAACAACCCGGGCAGGCGCGCCTGGCCTTCGAACGCGGCGTGCAATACCTGCGCAAGCAGCCTGAACCGGCGGTCTACAACGAACAGCTGATCTTCATGGAAAAGCTGCTGGCCCGTGCCAACTCCATGGTGCTCACCAATATCAAGCCGACAGAAGAAGACGTCAACGAACTGACCCAGGGCCTGAAGGATGTCGAAGCCGACGCCGACTGGAAGAAGAAAGCCATCTACGACTGATGGAATCCCAGGCATAAAAAAACGGACAAGCCAGGCTTGTCCGTTTTTTTATCTGCCTACCGGGAAATCAGGCAACCGGATTGATCGGCTTTTCCGGGTACCAGACGTCCATCAGCGGGCTGACTTCAACGGAAGTCAGTTCGCTGCGGGTCTTGAGCCAGGCTTCAACGTTAGCGCGCTGTTCAACGCTGACCGAGCCACGCTTCTGCAGGCAAACCAGACCGTAGTCATCGCCGCCGACATAGCCCAGACCGTTGGCTTCCATTGCTTCTTTCAGGAATGCGTCGAGGAAAACGTCGATAGCCTCTTCACTCAGGTCTTCTTTGAAATCCAGGTTCAGCTCGAAACCCAACTCCTGAAATTCATCGACGCACAGCTTTTTGCGCAGACGCTGGGAACGGTTAGTCGCCATGAAACAATCCTCAAAAGTAATAACGGGCGGCACTTTATCAGTTTAAGGCTGCAATTGCCCGAGTCTGTGGTGACGCCTGGTCGATCCGCGGAAAAAAATCGCCGATACACTGCCGGCCCAAGGCCCCAGCTTCACTGCCTTGGGGCATAATGCCGACACTTTCACGACCATTGAGGGATTTTTGTCGACATGCCCTCGTATTTTCCCCTCGTCGGTAGGGTTCCATTTCATATGATCAAATCTTTACGTCCGCTGCTGCTCGCCGGTCTTCTCCTGCCCCTGGCCGTCCCCATCCACGCGGCGCCCGTCAATACCACCTTCCCTCCCAAGGTCCAGCAGGCGCTCAGAGCCAGCAAGCTGCAAAACGACGCCCTGTCCCTGATGCTGGTGCCACTCGACGGCCCCGGCGTGCCCACCGCGGTCAACGCCGACGTATCAGTGAACCCGGCTTCGACCATGAAACTGATCACCACCTATGCCGCCCTGGAAATGCTCGGCCCCAACCACCAGTGGAAAACCGAGTTCTACACCGACGGCACCCTGAGCAACGGCGTCCTGCAGGGCAACCTGTACCTCAAGGGCGGCGGCGACCCGAAGCTGAACATGGAAAAGCTCTGGCTGTTGATGCGTGACCTGCGCGCCAACGGCGTGAACCAGGTGACCGGTGACCTGGTCCTCGACCGCAGCTTCTTCATCCAGCCGCAACTGCCGGAATTCAACGACGACGGCAACGACGAGAACAAACCATTCCTGGTCAAGCCCGACGCCCTGATGGTCAACCTCAAGGCGCTGCGCTTCGTCGCCCGCAATGACTCGGGCAAGGTGCTGGTCTCGGTGGAACCGCCGATCGCCAGCATCCGCATCGACAACCAGGTCAAGGTGGTCAATGCCAAGCAGTGTGCCGGCGATGTGCGCTACAACCCGGTAACCCAGGACGACGGCACCACCGTGGTCACCGTCAGCGGCCAACTGGCCGAGGGCTGCAGTTCGCAGACCTACCTGTCGCTGCTCGACCACCCGACCTACGCCGCCGGCACCGTGCGCGCCATCTGGCAGGAACTGGGCGGCAGCATCCATGGCAAGGACCGCTCCGACGTGGTGCCCAAGAGCGCCCGCCTGCTGGCCCGGGCCTACTCGCCGGACCTGACGGAAATCATTCGCGACATCAATAAGTACAGTAACAACACCATGGCCCAGCAACTGTTCCTGAGCCTGGGCGCGCAGTTTCGCAACGACGCCGATGGCGATGACGCCAAGGCGGCGCAGCGGGTGGTGCGCCAGTGGTTGGCGAAGAAAGGCATTATCGCGCCGCACCTGGTGATGGAGAACGGTTCGGGCCTGTCCCGTGCCGAGCGGGTCAGCGCACGGGAAATGGCGAGCATGCTGCAATCGGCCTGGAAGAGCCCCTATGCCGCGGAGTTCATCAGTTCGCTGCCGATCGTCGGCACCGACGGCACCATGCGCAAACGCCTGAAGCAGACGGCCATACGTGGCGAGGCGCATATTAAGACCGGGACCCTGAACACCGTGCGCGCCATTGCCGGCTTCAGCCGCGACGACAACGGCACCACCTGGGCGGTGGTGGCGATTCTCAACGACCCGAAACCCTGGGGTGCCTCGTCGGTGCTCGATCAGGTATTGCTGGACTTGTACCGCCACCCCAACGTGGCCGGCACGGACGAATAACCCGGGCCCTGAACATCAGGGCCCGGGATCCGTTGTGATCAGCGGGCGCTGATTTTCCAGGCGCGGTGGATCTTGCTGTTACGGGCGAAATCCGGGTCCAGGGTCTGGGCACTGATTTCCTCGACGGCATAACGTGTCGCCAGGTGCTCGTCCAACTGGAACTTGCGGAAGTTGTTGGAGAAATACAGCACCCCGCCCGGAGCCAGGCGGGCCACGGCCAGGTCGAGCAACTGCACGTGGTCACGCTGGACGTCGAACACGCCTTCCATGCGCTTGGAGTTGGAGAAGGTCGGCGGGTCGATGAAGATCAGGTCGAACTCATCGCGACTGCTCTCCAGCCAGGCCATCACATCCCCCTGCTCCAGACGGTTCTTGTCCGAGAAGCCATTGAGCGACAGGTTGCGCCGCGCCCAGTCCAGGTAGGTTTTCGACAGATCGACGCTGGTGGTGGTGCGCGCACCGCCCTTGGCCGCATGCACACTGGCGGTCGCGGTGTAGCAGAACAGGTTGAGGAAGCGCTTGCCGGCCGCCTCTTTCTGGATCCGCAGGCGCATCGGCCGGTGGTCGAGAAACAGACCGGTATCGAGATAGTCGGTCAGGTTGACCAACAACTTCACGCCACCTTCGTTGACCTCGGTGAACTTGCCCTGGGCGCTCTGGCGCTCGTATTGCTTGGTACCGCTCTGGCGCTCGCGGCGTTTGATGATCACGCGACTCTTGTCAACGTTCAACGCCTGGGGAATCGCCGCCAGGGCATCGAACAGGCGGGCCTGGGCCTTTTCCGGGTCGATGGACTTGGGCGCGGCGTATTCCTGGACATGTACCCAGTCGTGGTACAGGTCGATGGCCAGCGAGTACTCCGGCATATCGGCGTCATACACCCGATAGCAGTCCACGCCTTCGCGTCGAGCCCACTTGCCCAACTGCTTGAGATTTTTCTGCAACCGGTTGGCGAACATCTGCCCGCCTTCGCTCAGGCGGGCCTGCTCGACCACCGGTGCGGGAGCCGGTGCCGGCTTGATCGGATTACCGTTCTTGTTGAACTTCGGTGCCTCAGCCACTTCCTGCGCCAGGACCTCGGCCTGTTCGCGTTCGATCTGGCGCTGTTCCGGGGTGCGCCGTTCGCCGGTGACGAACTGATCCGGCACGACCTTGATCAGCAACAGCTTGCACGGCAAGGCGCCGTTCCAGAACGAATACTGCTTGTGGCTGCGGATACCCATGCGCTTGCCCAGGTCCGGGGCACCGGTGAACACCGCCGCCTCCCAATTCAGGCAGGACTGGCGCAGGCGCTCGCCGAGGTTCTGGTAGAGGTAGAGCAGGCTGGCTTCATCGCCCAGGCGTTCGCCATAGGGCGGGTTGCAGATCACCAGGCCTTTCTGGTTCTGGTCCGGGCGCGGCTCGAAGGTCGCCACTTCGCCCTGGTAGACCTTGATCCATTCGCTCAAGCCGGCGCGCTCGATGTTGTTGCGCGCGGGCTGGATCAGTCGTGGATCGGCTTCATAACCACGAATCCACAGTGGCGGCTTGGCCAAGCCGGCTTCGGCGCGGACGCTGGCTTCTTCGTGAAGTTTTTTCCACAGCGCCGGGACGTGACCGAGCCAGGCATCGAAGCCCCAGTGCACACGATTGAGGTTGGGCGCCATATCGGCGGCGATCATCCCGGCTTCCACCAGGAAGGTCCCGACACCGCACATCGGGTCGGCCAGGGCCCCGCCTTCGGCGGCAATCCGAGGCCAGCCGGCACGGATCAGGATCGCCGCGGCGAGGTTTTCCTTCAGCGGCGCGGCGCCCTGCTGCAGACGATAGCCACGCTGATGCAGGCTGTGACCGGACAGGTCGAGGGAGAGGATCGCTTCGCCACGGTCCAGGCGCAGGTGAATGCGCAGGTCCGGACTGATCTTGTCGATGGACGGGCGCTCGCCGGTCGGGGTGCGCAGCTTGTCGACAATCGCATCCTTGACCTTCAAGGCGCCGAAATGGGTGTTGTCGATGCCCGAGCCATGGCCGCTGAACTCAACGGCGAGGGTCCCGTCGCTGACCATATGGTCCTGCCAGTCGACGTCAAGCACGCCGTGGTAGAGGTCCTCGGCGTCCTTCATGGGAAAGCGCTTGAGCACCAGCAGCACGCGGTTGGCCAGTCGCGACCAGAGACACAGGCGATAGGCGGTCTCCATATCGGCCATGCCACGAATGGCCGAGGTGTGCTCGCGCGCCTCCTCAAGGCCAAGCCCGACGGCTTCCTCAATGAGCAGGCCTTCAAGGCCCTTAGGGCAAGTGAGGAAGAGTTCGTAACGATCCGACATGGGAATTCCAGGGCTTCAAGCCTTCAAGGAACGGGCAAACGCATCGCCCGCTCGGTTTCGATCAAGCGCTTTTCTTGAAGAGCGCTCGTGTGGCGCACCATTGCGCCTGTCCACCCAGGCAGATCCTGCAACCCGGGGGTTGAAAGAACTCTGATGCCTGGACAGCTCAACTCTCGTAATAAAAACCTTTTTTAACAAAAACTCTCGTAACAAAAAGTCACATCGTGACCCTTCGTCGAATAATACCTGAGCACAACAGGTCGGCATTCGCAGTAGAGAATGAAACTCATCATTCATCTAAGGGCTGATCATAGCTGGATTTTCTCCTGCTACTCGAGCCAACGGCCATCATACCTTATGGCCTTAACACCATTATCGTTACGTCCTTATGACAAAACGATCATTCACACGTCCCTGCGCATTGGTTAGAACTCACCACAGGTTGACGTCGCAATGGCGTCAACACCCCGCCCTACCAGCGAAATCGCCCAAGGGCTTTTTCGCACCAGGGCGGAGCTCGCCACGCCGGCAGCGAGCACCAACGGCAGATGCATTCTGCCCGACCTCGCCGAGAGGTCGACGGGACATATAACAGTCAACCAGTGAGGGCAACACCCTATGAGAAGACTTAAGCGTGATCCGTTGGAAAGAGCATTTTTACGCGGATATCAATACGGCGTTCATGGCAAATCCCGCGAGCTTTGCCCCTTTACTCTACCGTCGGTACGCCAAGCCTGGATCAATGGCTGGCGAGAAGGACGCGGCGACAACTGGGACGGTATGACCGGCACTGCGGGAATCCACAGACTCAACGAACTTCACGCTGTCGGCTGATCAGGGCACATTCCGACATGACAATTTGAGCAACAACCGACTTACCATGCACGCCCCATCCGGGCGGCGGGCTTCGGCCCAGGGGCTCCTACGGAGCCCTTTTTAATGCCGCAGGTTTAGCGCCGCAACGCCGCAATGGCATCCACCGACTGGCGAATCAGCGCCGGGCCCTTGTAGATGAACCCTGAATACAGCTGCACCAGGCTCGCCCCGGCGGCGATTTTCTCAGCCGCGTGCTCGCCCTCGGTGATCCCCCCGGCCGCGATGATCGGCAACCGCCCGGCCAGCTCAGCAGCCAGCACCTTGACGGTATGGGTACTCTTCTCGCGCACCGGCGCACCGGACAGGCCACCGGCCTCGTCGCCATGGGCCAGGCCTTCGACACCGACGCGACTCAGGGTGGTGTTGGTGGCAATCACCGCATCCATGCCCGACTCCAGCAGCGCCTGGGCCACCAGCACGGTTTCTTCATCGGTCATGTCCGGGGCGATCTTGATCGCCAACGGCACGTATTTGCCATGCTGCTGGGCCAACTGCGCCTGACGCACGCGCAGGGCCTCGAGCAGTTGCTTGAGCGAATCGCCAAATTGCAGGCTGCGCAAGCCCGGGGTGTTCGGCGAGCTGACGTTGACCGTCACATAGCTGGCATGGGCATAGACCTTGTCCAGGCAGATCAGGTAGTCATCGACGGCGCGCTCCACCGGCGTGTCGAAGTTCTTGCCGATATTGATGCCAAGGATGCCGCTGTAGCGCGCCGCGCGAACCCGTGACACCAGGTTGTCCACCCCCAGGTTGTTGAAGCCCATGCGGTTGATGATCGCTTCGGCTTGCGGCAGGCGGAAAATCCGTGGTTTCGGGTTGCCCGGCTGCGGCCGTGGCGTCACCGTGCCGATTTCAACGAAGCCGAAGCCCAGTTGGGCAAAACCATCGATGGCCGCGCCGTTCTTGTCCAGCCCCGCGGCCAGGCCCACCGGGTTGGGAAAATCCAGGCCCATGACCGTCACCGGGCTCGACGCCGGGGCCTTGCACAACAGGCTGTTAAGCCCCAGGCGGCCGCCGGCGCCGATCAGGTCCAGGGACAAATCGTGGGAGACTTCCGGAGAGAACTTGAACAACAGCTGGCGGGCCAGGTTATACATGGGCGGGCTTGACTCAATGGCGGCGATAGAGGCCGGCGATTATAGCCGGGACCCGGCAAAAACCATAGGCACACCACGAGCCCGGCTTATCCGCAAGGCGGCAACGCGGTCGTCTCGGCGCAGCCTTGCAGGCTGGTCACCAGGGCCAGGCGGGCCAGCGCCTGGTGATTGCCGGCTTCCAACTCCAGGACCCGGGCGACCGCTGCCCGCGCCTGTTCGACCCCGGCGCCGCGATCACACAGCCCCAACATCGACAAGGCCAGCCAGGTATCGGCCAGTTGCAGCGCGCTCCAGGGTTCGCAGCAGGCCGCCATCAACTCCGCCGGCAAGACGCTCAGCCTGTCGCCCAACAGATTCGTCAGTTGCCGGATCACGGCCTCCTGCGCGCGCCCTGCCAGCCCTTCATCGAGGCACCGAACAGGCGCCGCCGCCAATGCCGAGACGGCCGCCGGCTCGATCAGCACGGGTAGCAACGGCACCACCGGGCCGGTAAAGCGATAGCCCTTGCCGTAGACGGTAGCAATGTAGCCCTTGCTTTCCTCGAGCAACTTGCGCAGCACATAGATACAGCGCGTCAGCGATTCCTCGGCCGCGTCCATGCCCGGCCAGACGCTGTCGAGCAGACGATCCTTGGTCACTAGCCGCCCAGCCGAACCCAGCAACAGGCGCAACACCTGCAACTCCTTGGGCGGCAGGTGGACATCCCGACCGCATCTCACCAGATTCCCATCGCTTTGCAATATCCATTGGCCAAAGACGAAGGTTTGTCGCGGAGTCTTTCCAGTGGCGCTGTCCATAACCTCGACGCAATCCTCTACAGAGATGTACGACCATTCAAAAATAAACCCGGGAAAAGGGCTTATTCACGAGGAACGTCACGACTATAGGAATTCGCATCGAGCCATGTCGGTAGGACATTTCCCGCATGGAAAAGGAATATTCAACAAGACCGCAGGCCAGAAAAAACCTACGCACCCAAGGCCGATTCCCTCATACAAACTGCACCTCAAAGCAGGAGTTTTCGTCGCCCCTCGCCCTCTCCCCGGGCGTTTCCTACAAGACGACACAGATCAGCCACGGTCCGCCAACGCGCGACCTCGCTGACCGACAGCGCGATATGAAACGCCGCATTGAGCCGCTCAACCAGCTCGACAAGGTCCGTATCACCGACCCCCAGGTCTTCGAACAGTTTCGACTCGAAGCGGATCTTTCTGCGCGGCATTGAAAAATGCCCGGCCAGCAACACCATCACCTGCTGCTCGATAAAGTAGTCACACTCCCCCGGAACCAGGTAGCTCATAGGTTCATTTTCCCGCAAAGCGTGCCGGAACATGCCGGCATGGGGTCCGACTGCAGATCCTCTAGATAGGCTCGCGAGCGTTGCGGCAGTTCGCCGTGAACCGCCTGCCTGAGCACATAGTCAAAACAATCCCGGGCCTTGGCGCGCGCGCCGAGCGCCAGTTGGCACTCGCCGGTATAGAACATCGGCCGGTAGTCGCCACGGTTCTGGGCAAACGCTACCGCGTACAGCTCGATCGCCTTGCGGTAGTGCCCGGAGACCTGATAGACCGCCGCCAACCCCATCCAGTAATGGCTGTTGTAAAAATCGTAGATACACAGGAAACGAAAGAGTTTTTCCGCTTCCTCCAGGCGTCCTTGCTCCTGGAACTGACAAGCGTGGGCATAAAGCCCCTGCACCTGTTCGTTACCGGTTTCGCTCATCTCCTTGAGCGCCTCTTTCGGGCTACTCATCGCCACACCCCCCGAGGAACACGCCAGTGACTGACGCCTTGACTGTCACGAGATCATCGAACCCATGGATGCCTGAATATCGCAGAGGCGACTGGGGGCCACGCCCAGCAGTTCGCGGACCTCTTTGGAAAAGTGCGATGAAGAGGCATAACCGAACTCCAGCGCCACATCGGTCAGCGAACACTCGCTGCCGATCATGCTCAGCAGAGCCTTGGCCGTGCGCCAGTCACGCAACTCAGGCTTGGCCGCACAGCCCAGGGCCTGATGGCACAAGCGGCGAAAATGCGAGACCGACACGCCATAGCGCTTGGCCAGGCCAATCAGCTTCTCGCTGGCGGTGCCCTGCTCGAGAAGAAAACGCACCAGCCAGTAGTTCGGACTTTGCCGCAGGACTTCGGCAAAGCGTTGATAGGCTGGATCGGCGCGCAAGGCGCACCCGATGTACCAGGGTTCCAGCAAAGTCCTGCTGGCCGATACCCCGGAGGCCAGGGGCAGTACCGCCCAGGGCGCGGCGGCCGAGCGCGCCCGCTCGAAGCTCATGCCCTGATCGATAAATACCTGCAGCTTGACCAGGCTCGCCTCCACGGGGCGCTCGCTGAGCAGGTCACCGCCAATCACCCGCAACATGCCCCGCGCCACCAGCAAACCCTGCCAGTGCCCCGGCAGGCACCAGGACACGTTCGCCTCGTCATGGGCCAGGCACACGCCGGCCTCCCCCGCCTGTACCTGTATGACTTGTTCGCCACATAAATAGCCCGGACACCTGGTCGCGGATAGTTGATCAATCTGCACGCTGCGCCCCGTCTCGTTCTTATTGAGCGGTGCGATGATGGCCGGGTGGCGCCAGCCAATCATGATGAAAATCTGATGAAGGGCTGTCCGAAATCACCCCGCCGCAGGTCGATAGCGGCGCGGCACTCAAATCGCAGGCGAAAAAAAGCCCGGCCTGAGCCGGGCTTTTTCTTAGCGCAAGCTAATTACTGAGCTTGGGCTTCTACTTTAGCTTCTACGCGACGGTTGATCGCGCGACCAGCTTCAGTGGCGTTGTCAGCCACTGGGCGGGATTTGCCGTAGCCAACCGACTGGATACGGTTAGGAGCTACGCCGTCCTGGACCAGAACTTGTTTCACAGCGTCAGCACGACGCTGGGACAGTTTCTGGTTGTAAGCAGCTGGACCGACGCTGTCAGTGTGACCTTCAACGGTGGTAGTAGTACGTGGGTACTGCTTCATGAAGTCAGCCAGGTTCTTAACGTCGCCCTTGCTGCCAGGCTTGACCACGGCCTTGTTGAAGTCGAACTTGACGTCCAGCTCAACCTTGACAACTTCTGGAGCTGGAGCGGATTCAGCTACTGGAGCTGGAGCCGCTTCCACTGGAGCTGGAGCTGGAGCAGGAGCTACTTTGCCGCCGCTGCCGCCGAAGTTGACGCCCAGGCCGATCAGAGCCTGGTAGTCCCAACGACCGTTGTCCAGTTTGTAGTCAGCTTCACCGCCGGCACGAGCGTACAGGTTGTCGGTGATGTACATCTTCACACCGGCACCGGTGGTCAGGTAGGTCGAACCGTCACGGCCAGTGTGGCCATCAGCAGCTACGTTGGTCATGCTGCCGTGGGACACGCCGCCTTCAACATAAGGACGGAACATGTCGCCGACTTGACCGAAGTGGTACTGGGATTTCAGGCCGAAATGGTCACCGCGGATACGCTGGTTGCCAGTGTCGGTGCTCGAACGAGTGTAGTCGTCCTTACGGTAGGTCAGGTTCACCGAAACGTCGTCGGTCAGGAAGTAGCCGATCGAGACGCCAGGAGTGCGACCGTTCTGGTAGGAATCGACGCTGTGGTTCCAGGTCTTGCCCCAGAACGCTTCACCTTCGACCGCGCCTTGGCCTTGTGCCAGTGCGCCGAACGAAGTAGCGGCAATGAGAGAACCAATGGCCAAGCCCAAGGTGTTTTTCAGTTTCATCCGTTAAATCCCCATCTGGTGATTGTAAAGCAGTCCCACAAACCGGGGGACAACTCGGCGGCAAGTGTAGCAGAACTTGCCTACACGTAAGAGACATTTGCGCTGAACTAAGTTTCAGCGATACCCGCAAATTTCTCACGCAATTTGTCAAGGGCCCGCTTATAGCGCATTTTCGTGGCGCTCAAGCCCATATGCATGATGTCCGCGATCTCCTGAAACTCCAGCTCTGCGACAAATCGTAGCACCAGAATTTCCCGGTCAATCGGGTTCACATGCACTAACCATCGATCCAGTCCGCCCTTCTCCTCAGGTTTCGGCGTCTTCTCTTCCGACGCTTCCTCGAGGGGGTCGAGACTCAACGCATCCATCAAGCGCCGCTTTCGGCGCTCTTTGCGATACTGCGTAATACATTCGTTGTACGTGATGCTATATAGCCATGTCTTGAACTTCGATTTACCCTCAAAGTTCTTGAGGCCATACAGCACCTTCAACATCACTTCTTGACAGACATCGTCCGCATCGCGTTCGTTCCCTAAATATCTTGAACAAACGCTGAACAAGGTTCGTTGATAGCGCCGCATCAACTCTTCATAGGCGCGGGTCACATGGAACAGCTCCGAATGCGCACGCGCCACCAACTCCTCATCAGTGAGTTCACGGGGGTCGTAGCGCATGGAGAGCGATTGGGCTTTATTCAAAACGAGTCGGGCCGACAGTCAGGTCAATGTCCGCCGCAGCCCATGGCTGCGGGCATTTTTGCGGCGGCATAGATTAGCAGGGTTTGCCGGGTTAGCGGCTGCTCACATGCTGCTCCAGCAGGATCCGATTGGAGAGAGAGACCAGCTCCCCCTCATCGGTCAGCAATGTGGTCTTGACCGTGCCAATTTCTTCAATCTGTCCTTCGACCTCTCCCACACGCACTTGTTGCCCAACCTGATACAACTCACGCACATAAATTCCCGCCAGGATCTGCCCGGCGATGTCCCGGCTACCCAGCCCCATGGCCAGCGCAACGGCCAGACCAACGGTAATGAGCACGATGACGATCACATGGTTCAGCAGGTCGGTCTTGACCTCCAGCTGACTGATCGCCACCGAAATACTGATGATAATCACCAAGCCCTGGGCAACCCGCCCCAGGCCCGAGGCGTAATCCAGACCGACCCCTTCGGCCGCTCCGCGCACCAGCCCGCTGACCAACTGCGCCAGCAAAACCCCCACCAGCAGCACCAGGGCCGCGCCGAACACCTTCGGCAAATACAGAGCCAGCATGTCGAGCGTAGCTGAAACTCGCTCAAGTCCAAGGGATTCGGCCGCTGAAACCAGGAAAATCAGCAAAATAAACCAATAGACGATCTTGCCGATCAGCGTCGAGATCGGTACCTGGAGACCGGCACGACCGAGCAGCTTGGTCAGTCCGGTACCGCCCATCAGGCGATCCAACCCCAATTTGGCCAGCAGCTTGGACAGCAGAGTGTCAAGCAGCTTGGCCACGACGAAGCCCAGCAGCACCACCACCAGCGCCCCGAACAGATTGGGAATGAAGTTCGCGATTTTGGTCCACAAGGCAGTCATTGCCGTAACAAGGCTCTGGGTCCAGAGATCAAGTTCCATATTCAGTCAGCCTTATCCGTGGAGCGAGCAATAGGGGTACGACGGGAAACCGGTGAAACGTGGGCCGATCCATTGTTCAGGGCGATCATCAACGCCTGCAGCCAACGGCCCATCAGACTGAAGAGATCACCGGCGCCGACCTGCCGATTGGCGGTTTTCAGGACACGCCCCAGGCAGGCGTCGTCGTCACGGGTGGACGGCAAGGCCTTGAGCATGTCACGCAGAGATTGTTCGAACGGATCGTGCATACGCACCTCTCGGTATATCTGTGAAAGACGCGATCAGTTTTTTGCAGGTCACATGAAACATGTTTCAAACCCAGCGCAAACGTCGGAAAAGCCACCATTGTCCGACGGCAACGGCGACGATCAGCAGACATGCGATCACGAAACCGTAGGGGTCGCCGGACCACGGGATACCGCCGACGTTGATCCCCAGCAACCCGGTCAGAAAGCTCATCGGCAGGAAGATCCCGGTGATGATCCCGAAACGGTACATGGTCTTGTTCATGCGCACGTTCAGACGCCGGTCCTCGGCCTCAAGCACAAGCCCCACGCGCTCGCGAGTCAATTCGAGCTCTTCCAGGTAACGGGTCAGGCTGTTGTTCAATTCGTTCCAGTAACCGGCCTCTTCATCGGCGAACCAGGGCAGCTTGATCCGGCTCAACTGGCCGAAAATATCCCGCTGTGGCGCCAGGAAACGTTTCAGCCCGGCAGCTCGACGACGTATCTGCACGATGGCGCCATGTTCGGGACTATACCGTTCGTCGGCATCTATCTTTTCTTCTTCGTCATCGACCACTTCCGAGAGGTCGCTGACCAGATCCTGCACCTTCAGGGTGAGGTATTGCGCGATGTAGAGAATCAGTTCGGCGGCGTTTTTCGGCCCCTTGCCCTGCTCCAGCTGCACCAGCAACTCATCGGTGGCGCGCAACGGCCGCAGGCGCAGGGAAATCACCCGCTGATGGGCGGCAAAGACCCGCACCGAGACCATGTCTTCGGGCTCGGCACCGGGGTTGAGGTTGACCCCGCGCAGAAACAGCAGCAGTTCGCTTTCGGGCAACGGCAACAGGCGTGGCCGGGTATTTTCTTCCAGCAACAGGTCACAGTTGAATTCACTCAGACCGCTGGAGGTGCGCAACCAGGCATGGGTCTGCGGATGGCTGCGATCCCAGTGCAGCCAGAGGCTTTCCTCGGGCCGCAACTGCAGACCATCGAGCTCCGTCCGAGCAATCGAGCGCGCACCGCCCCTACCATCCAGAACCAGGGCATGAACCAGCCCCCACTGCGCGTTTTCTTCCTCGAACATCCTTACTCCATTGTGCTGCAAAAATTTACTCGGGCATCTTCAGCGGGCTCGGCGCAATGATCACGCCGTTGTTGTCCGCGTAGATGTACTCGCCCGGGCGAAAGGTCACGCCGGCAAAGGTGACCGGGACATTGAGGTCACCAATGCCACGCTTGTCGGTTTTCATCGGATGACTGGCCAGGGCCTGCACCCCGAGGTCGGTCTGGGCGATCACGTCGACATCACGGATGCAGCCATAGATCACCAAGCCTTCCCAGCCGTTCCTCGCCGCCTTCTCGGCCAGCATGTCGCCGAGCAGGGCTCGCCGCAGGGAACCACCACCATCGACGACCAGCACCTTGCCCTGGCCATCGAGCTCGACCTGGTCCTTGACCAGGGAATTGTCCTCGAAGCACTTGATGGTGACGATTTCACCGCCAAAGGAATCGCGGCCGCCGAAATTGCTGAACATCGGCTCAAGCACCTGTACCAACTCCGGATAGGCGTCGCACAGGTCGGGGGTGATGTAATGGTTCATGGGTAAACTCCTGTAGGTGGAATCGAGAATGCCAGACTACGCAGGTCGCGCTACAAGATGAAACGCTTGCCCCGGTCGAATGTTTAGACAATGACCCAAACCGCTCAATGCGTCATATCTTAGCCTTTACCGCCCGTCAGCGGAATGCCCTTGTCAGGGCGTTTCCTGAACGATGGCTGACTCACGAAGCAGGAACGCCTGCTGATCGCGCAGCCAATCCACCACCTTTGGCCAGACTTCGGCCTGTGCCGGCTTGCTCACCAACATCTCGACATGGCCGAAATCCGAGCTGAAACCCTGCTCGCGTCCCAGGCAGAGAAAATGTTTGTGCGGCGAGCCGATCTGCTCGAACAACTTGCGACAGGCCCAGGCCGGATCCTGGTGATCGCCGGTCGCGGTGACGGCCAGCACCGGCACATCCACTTCGGCCAGCCCCCCCCACCAGTCCCGCTCGGCATCCCGGAAACGTCCGAACAGGCCATACCAGCGCAGGCTTTCCAGGGCCAGGCCGATGGGCTCGTCCTCCGGGCCGCGCTTGAGTCGCGAACCGGACAGGTGGGCAAAACGCCGGAGCAGCAAGCGACCGCCCCACTCCACCGGCGGAATCTTCAACGGCCAGTAGGTGCGACTGACCTGGCAGCCGAACAATGCCGCCGACGCCACCGCGGGGGCGCCCAGGTATTGGCCGCCGAGGGCGGCCGCCAGGGTGGTGCCACCGAGGGAATGACCGATCCAGTGGGGAATCTGCCCACTTTGCTCACGCACGAACGCGGCGATGGCCGGCAGGTCATAGCGGGCGTAATCGGCCACGCGATTGCGTCGATAGCCATGGTTACGCGCCGACAACCCGTGACCGCGCATTTCCGGGATCCACACGTCGAACCCGGCACGCGCCAGATAGGCGCCCAGGCCAATGCCCTTGGCGGAATACCAGAAACGCCGATTGGAAAAGCTGCCATGCAGCAGGATGACCGGTACGCCACGCGCCTGGGGCTCGTCGGCGAGCCCCAGGCGGGTGACCGCCAGTTCGACCGTGCCGTCGGGGCTGTTGCCCGGTTTCAAACGATAGACGTCTTCACAGAGATCGCCACGACGCTCGGCGCTGATCAAAGCCACCGGAAAAAGATTGCTGCTGCTTTGCATAAGGCTCTTGCACAAAAAAGGGCGACCCAAGTGGACTCGCCCTGAAAATAAGATTTTACAACGTCGCACACAGATTCTATTTACGACATAAGTCGGTAGGAGACTGGCCTCGAAGCTTTTAGCGCCCTCACGGACGCTATCGCCGGCAAGCCAGCGATAGCGGTGATGAATGTTACATCACCATCGCTACCGGCCGCTCCCACAGGGGAAAGGTGCCGCGCTCTATCAGGCCTGGGCCTGCCCTTCGGCCAGGAAGAACCAGGTTTCCAACACCGAATCCGGGTTCAACGACACGCTTTCAATGCCCTGCTCCATCAACCAGAGCGCCAGGTCCGGGTGATCGGAAGGCCCCTGGCCGCAGATGCCGATGTACTTGCCGGCCTTGTTACAGGCCTGGATGGCGTTGGACAACAGCTTCTTCACCGCCGGGTTACGCTCGTCGAACAGGTGCGCGATGATCCCGGAATCGCGATCCAGGCCCAGGGTCAGTTGGGTCAGGTCGTTGGAACCGATGGAGAAACCGTCGAAGTACTCGAGGAACTCGTCGGCGAGGATCGCGTTGGACGGCAACTCGCACATCATGATCACCCGCAGGCCGTTATCGCCACGGGCCAGGCCGTTGGCGGCGAGCAGGTCGACCACCTGACTGGCTTCACCGAGGGTACGGACGAACGGCACCATGATCTCGACGTTGGTCAGGCCCATCTCGTTGCGCACGCGCTTGAGGGCACGGCATTCGAGTTCGAAGCAGTCACGGAACGACTCGCTGATGTAACGCGATGCACCGCGGAAACCCAGCATCGGGTTTTCTTCTTCCGGTTCGTAGAGCTTGCCGCCGATCAGGTTGGCGTATTCGTTGGACTTGAAGTCCGACAGGCGCACGATAACCTTCTTCGGCCAGAACGCCGCCGCCAGGGTGCTGATGCCTTCCACCAGCTTCTCGACATAGAAACCGACCGGATCGTCGTAACCGGCGATGCGCTTGTCGACGCTGTCCTTGATCTCCTGCGGCAGCCCGGCATAGTTCAGCAGCGCCTTGGGGTGCACGCCGATCATGCGGTTGATGATGAATTCCAGGCGGGCCAGGCCCACGCCGGCGTTCGGCAACTGCGCGAAGTCAAAGGCGCGGTCCGGGTTGCCGACGTTCATCATGATCTTGAACGGCAGCTCCGGCATGGCATCGACGGAGTTTTTCTTGATATCGAAGCCCAATTCGCCTTCGAAGATGTAGCCGGTGTCGCCTTCGGCGCAGGAAACGGTCACGCCCTGGCCATCTTTGAGCAGCTGAGTGGCGTTGCCGCAACCGACCACCGCCGGGATCCCCAGCTCACGGGCGATGATCGCCGCGTGACAGGTACGCCCGCCACGGTTGGTGACGATGGCGCTGGCGCGCTTCATCACCGGTTCCCAATCCGGGTCGGTCATGTCGGAGACCAGCACGTCGCCCGGCTGGACCTTGTCCATCTCGGACACGTCCTTGATGATCCGCACCTTGCCGGCGCCGATGCGCTGGCCGATGGCACGGCCTTCCACCAGCACAGTACCGGTTTCCTTGAGCAGGTAGCGCTCCATGACGTTGGCCTGGGTGCGGCTCTTCACGGTTTCAGGACGCGCCTGGACGATGTACAGCTTGCCGTCGTCACCGTCCTTGGCCCACTCGATGTCCATCGGACACTTGTAGTGCTTCTCGATGATCATCGCCTGCTTGGCCAGTTCGCTGACTTCGGCATCGCTGAGGCAGAAACGCGCGCGCTCGGCCTTGTCGACATCGACGGTCTTGACCGAACGGCCGGCCTTGGCTTCGTCGCCGTAGATCATCTTGATCGCCTTGCTGCCCAGGTTGCGGCGCAGGATGGCCGGACGACCGGCTTCGAGGGTGCCCTTGTGCACATAGAACTCATCCGGGTTCACCGCGCCTTGCACGACGGTCTCACCCAGGCCGTAGGCGCCGGTGATGAACACCACGTCACGGAAGCCCGACTCGGTGTCGAGGGTGAACATCACGCCGGCGGTGCCGGTTTCCGAACGCACCATGCGCTGCACACCCGCGGACAGGGCCACCAGCTTGTGGTCGAAGCCCTGGTGCACGCGGTAGGAAATGGCGCGGTCGTTGAACAGCGAGGCGAAGACTTCCTTGGCCGCGCGGATCACGTTTTCCACGCCGCGGATATTCAGGAAGGTTTCCTGCTGGCCGGCGAAGGACGCGTCCGGCAGGTCTTCGGCGGTGGCCGAGGAACGCACGGCCACGGCCATGTCCGGGTTGCCCGCGGACAGGGTGGCGAAGGCGGTACGGATCTCGGCGTTGAGCTTCTCGGGGAACTCGGCTTCCATGATCCACTGGCGGATCTGCGCGCCGGTTCGGGCCAGGGCGTTGACGTCATCGACATCCAGCGCATCCAGTGCCGCATGGATCTGGTCGTTCAGGCCACTGAGTTCGAGAAAATCACGATACGCCTGAGCCGTAGTGGCAAAGCCGCCGGGGACCGATACACCGGCACCCGCGAGGTTACTGATCATCTCGCCCAGGGATGCGTTCTTGCCCCCTACGTGCTCCACATCATGGACGCCGAGCTTATCGAGGGAAACTACGTACTCTACCAAGGTGATCTCTCCACTAACTGTAACTGTATTGGAAAAGCTCAGGAGCGGGCTGCTCTGTGGCAGGTGAATCCGCTATGTGGCCTGGACCTGGAAAATAAGTGAGAATGCAGGCCACTCAAGGCCGGCAAACCGCGCCTATCATATCCAAGAATCGTCACCAGCTTAAGGCCCAAGGCGCAAATGAAACGATCTGCTTTCTTTATCTCCGATGGCACCGGCATCACCGCCGAAACCCTGGGTCAAAGCCTGCTGGCGCAGTTCGAAAACGTGACCTTCGCCAAATTCACCCGTCCGTACATCGACAATGTCGACAAGGCCCGGGCCATGGTACAACAAATCAATATCGCCGCCGAAAAGGACGGATTTCGCCCGATCATCTTCGATACCATCGTCAACCAGGACATTCGTGAGATCCTTGCCACGTCCAATGGTTTCATGATCGACATCTTTTCCACCTTTCTCGCCCCGCTGGAACAGGAACTGAGCGAGCATTCGTCCTACTCGGTGGGCAAGTCCCACTCCATCGGCGGCAACTCCAACTACATGGAGCGCATCGAGGCGGTGAACTTCGCCCTGGACAACGACGACGGCGCCCGCACCCACTATTACGACAAGGCCGACCTGATCCTGGTGGGCGTGTCGCGCTGCGGCAAGACCCCGACCTGCCTGTACATGGCCATGCAATTCGGCATCCGCGCGGCCAACTACCCGCTGACCGAGGACGACATGGAACGCCTGCAACTGCCGGCCGCCCTGCGCGCCCACCAGCACAAGCTGTTCGGCCTGACCATCGACCCGGACCGCCTCACCGCGATCCGCAACGAACGCAAGCCCAACAGCCGCTACTCCAGCTACGCCCAGTGCGAGTTCGAAGTGCGCGAAGTGGAAAACCTGTTCCGCCGAGAGAACATAGCCCATATCAACTCCACGCACTTCTCGGTGGAAGAGATTTCCGCGAAGATCCTCGTGGAGAAAGGCGTGGAGCGGCGCTTCAAGTAACACTATTAGACCGCAAGTCCCGCATCGTTGGGACCGACGTCTTCGCGACGGTGCGGCGTTCCGACAAGCCCCGCTCCCACACTGTCCGAGTCATGCCGGAATTTTGCGTACAACCGAGAACCTAATGTGGGAGCGGAGCTTGCCCGCGAAGAGGCCGGCACAGACCACCTAAATCACAAACAGATCGACAAACCGATGCACCGGCGTCGCCTCCAGGCGCGCCGGATCCTTGCACAAGGCGAGGATCTCGGCGCTGCGCTGGGCGGTGAAGCGCGTCGCCAGGTTGGTCTTGAACTTGTCCTCCAGCAACGGAATGCCATCGGCCCGACGACGCCGATGGCCGATCGGGTACTCCACCGCCACCTGCTCGGTACTCGTACCATCCTTGAAGAACACCTGCACCGCATTGGCAATCGAGCGCTTGTCCGCCTCCAGGTATTCACGGGTGTAACGCGGATCCTCAACGATCACCATTTTCTCGCGCAACACATCAATGATCGGATGGCTCGCGTGAAAATCATCTTCATAGTGCTCGGCCACCAGATCGCCGAAAGCCAGCGGCACCGCCGTCATGTACTGCAGGCAGTGGTCACGGTCAGCCGCGTTGGCCAGCTTGCCGACCTTGGAAATAATCCGAATCGCTGACTCATGGGTGCTAATCACGATCCGGTCGATCTCGCCCAGGCGGTTCCTGACCAGCGGGTGCAGCGTCACCGCCGCCTCGCAGGCCGTCTGGGCATGGAACTCGGCCGGGAAACTGATCTTGAACAGCACATTTTCCATGACATAGCTGCCATACGGCTGGGAAAGGCTGAAGGTGCGCTTGTCTTCGGGCTTGAGCGCCAGGTCTTTGTTGGTGTGGCTGAACAGCACGTCGTAGAAGCCCCATTGCGGCGCGCTCAACACCCCTGGAATGCCCATCTCCCCGCGCAGGGCGATATCCGCCAGGCGCACGCCACGACTGGTCGCGTCGCCCGCCGCCCAGGACTTGCGCGAACCGGCATTCGGCGCATGACGATAGGTGCGCAACGCCTGGCCATCGACAAAGGCATGGGACAGCGCCGCCAGCAGTTGCTCCCGGCTGGCGCCCATCAGTTTGGCGGTCACCGCCGTGGAAGCGACTTTCACCAGCAGCACGTGATCGAGGCCGACCCGATTGAAGGAGTTTTCCAGGGCGATCACGCCCTGGATCTCATGAGCCATGATCATCGCTTCCAGCACCACCCGCATGCTCAGCGGCGCCTCGCCGTTGGCCATGCGCCTCTGCGACAGATGATCGGCCACCGCGAGAATCCCGCCAAGGTTATCCGAGGGATGGCCCCACTCGGCCGCCAACCAGGTGTCGTTGTAGTCGAGCCAGCGGACGATGCAGCCGATATCCCAGGCGGCCTTGACCGGATCGAGGCGAAAACTCGTCCCCGGCACGCGCGAGCCGAACGGCACCACAGTGCCCTCGACCAGCGGCCCGAGATGCTTGGTGCACTCGGGAAAGCGCAGGGCCAGCAGGCCGCAGCCCAAAGTGTCCATCAGGCAGTTGCGCGCGGTATCCAGCGCCTCCGCGGACTCGATCGAGTAATCGAGTACGTAGTCGGCGATGTCCTGCAGGACCCGGTCGTAATCGGGACGGATGTTCAGATCGACGTTGGCACTCATCTTCGACTCACTCTAGGTGGTCCAGCTCAAAAAGCATCGCCCGGGACACGTACCCAGCCTTCCATCAGCACCCGCGCACTGCGGCTCATGATCGCCTTGACCACGGTCCACTCGCCATTGACCCGGGTCGCCTCGGCACCGACCCGCAAGGCACCCGACGGATGGCCGAAACGCACCGCACTGCGCGCGCCGCCGCCCGCCGCCAGGTTCACCAGCGTGCCGGGAATCGCCGCCGCCGTGCCGATGGCCACCGCCGCCGTGCCCATCATGGCGTGGTGCAGCTTGCCCATGGACAAGGCCCGCACCAGCAGGTCCAGATCAGCCGCCGCCACCGGCTTGCCGCTCGACGCGGTGTAGCTCGCCGGTGCCGCGACAAACGCCACCTTCGGCGTGTGCTGACGGCTGGCCGCTTCATCGATGCGCTGGATCAGGCCCATGCGCACCGCACCGTAGGCACGGATCGTCTCGAACATCGCCAGGGCCTTGGGATCGCCGTTGATATCGCCCTGCAACTCGGTACCGGTATAGCCGATATCCGCCGCATTGACGAAAATCGTCGGGATCCCGGCATTGATCATGGTCGCCTTGAAGGTGCCCACACCCGGCACTTCCAGGTCGTCCACCAGATTGCCGGTGGGGAACATCGAACCGCCGGCGCCCTCTTCCTCGGCCGCCGGGTCCATGAACTCCAGCTGCACTTCGGCGGCCGGAAAGGTCACACCGTCGAGTTCGAAATCACCGGTTTCCTGCACCTGCCCCTCGGTGACCGGCACATGGGCGATGATGGTCTTGCCGATATTCACCTGCCAGATCCGCACCACCGCCACGCCATTGCGCGGGATCCGCCCGGCATCCACCAGGCCGGCGCTGATGGCAAACGAACCGACCGCCGCCGACAGGTTGCCGCAGTTGCCGCTCCAGTCGATAAACGGCTTGTCGATGGACACCTGGCCGAACAGATAGTCGACATCGTGATCGGCCTTGATGCTCTTGGACAGGATCACCGTCTTGCTGGTACTGGAGGTCGCCCCACCCATGCCGTCGATCTGCTTCTCATAGGGATCGGGGCTGCCGATCACCCGCAACAACAACGCGTCCCGCACCGCACCGGGCAATTGCGCCGCCTCAGGCAGGTCGTTGAGGTTGAAAAACACCCCTTTGCTGGTGCCGCCACGCATATAGGTGGCGGGGATCTTGATTTGCGCTACGTGGGCCATGAAGTCTCCTGCTGGGTCTGGACGCGATGCGATTTCGCGGCGAAACGCCAATGTCTAGATGCCGGCTTACTGGCGATGGCGGCGCTGAATCCTGCGCCGCCGTCACTGGCAGACCGGCCTGTCATGAACAAGGCCGGGGCTTCGCTTGTCGCCCCGGCCAGACCTTCAACCGGCCGTGGCCGATTGCAGGAAGTCCTGGGCAAAACGCTGCAACACACCACCGGCCTCGTAGATCGAGACCTCTTCGGCGGTGTCCAGGCGGCAGGTCACCGGCACTTCGAGACGTTCACCGTTGCGACGATTGATGACCAGGGTCAGGGTGTTGCGCGGGGTGCGCGCGCCGATCACATCGAAGGTCTCGGTACCGTCGATACCAAGGGTCTTGCGATCGGTCCCCGGCTGGAACTCCAGCGGCAACACGCCCATGCCCACCAGGTTGGTGCGGTGGATACGTTCGAAGCCTTCGGCGGCAATCGCCTCGACCCCCGCCAGGCGCACGCCCTTGGCCGCCCAGTCACGGGACGAACCCTGGCCATAGTCGGCGCCGGCAATGATGATCAGCGGCTGCTTGCGCTCCATGTAGGTCTCGATGGCTTCCCACATGCGCATCACCTGGCCTTCCGGTTCGACCCGCGCCAGGGAACCCTGCTTGACCTTGCCGTTTTCCACGACCATTTCGTTGAACAGTTTCGGGTTGGCGAAGGTCGCGCGCTGCGCGGTGAGGTGGTCACCCCGATGGGTCGCGTAGGAGTTGAAGTCCTCTTCCGGCAGGCCCATTTTCGCCAGGTACTCACCGGCCGCGCTGTCGAGCATGATGGCGTTGGATGGCGACAGGTGATCGGTGGTGATGTTGTCCGGCAGCACCGCCAGCGGGCGCATGCCCTTGAGCGGCCGTGCACCGGCCAGGGCGCCTTCCCAATACGGCGGACGACGGATATAGGTGCTCATCGGCCGCCAGTCGTAGAGCGGCGCGACCTTGGGACCGGTGTCGGCGTGAATGGCGAACATCGGGATGTAGACCTTGCGGAACTGCTCCGGCTTCACCGAGGCCTTGACCACCGCGTCGATCTCTTCGTCACTCGGCCAGATGTCCTTGAGGCGGATTTCCTTGCCATTGGCGTCGAGGCCGAGCACGTCCTTCTCGATATCGAAACGGATGGTCCCGGCGATCGCGTAGGCCACCACCAGCGGCGGCGACGCGAGGAAGGCTTGCTTGGCGTACGGATGGATACGCCCGTCGAAGTTGCGGTTACCGGACAGCACGGCCGTGGCGTAGAGGTCGCGGTCGATGATTTCCTGCTGGATCGCCGGGTCCAGCGCACCGGACATGCCGTTGCAGGTGGTACAGGCAAAAGCCACGACGCCAAAGCCCAGTTGCTCCAGTTCCTGGGTCAGTCCGGCTTCGTCGAGGTACAGCGCCACGGTCTTGGAGCCCGGCGCCAGGGACGACTTGACCCATGGCTTGCGGGTCAGGCCGAGCTTGTTGGCGTTGCGCGCCATCAGGCCGGCGGCGATGACATTGCGCGGGTTGCTGGTATTGGTGCAACTGGTGATGGCGGCGATGATCACCGCGCCGTCGGGCATCTGCCCCGGCACATCGTCCCACTGGCCGGCAATGCCCTTGGCCGCCAGGTCGCTGGTGGCGACGCGGGCATGGGGGTTGCTCGGGCCGGCCATGTTGCGCACCACCGAGGACAGATCGAAGCTCAAGCCACGCTCGTAATCCGCGCCTTTCAGGCTGTCGGCCCAGAGCCCGGTGTGGCGGGCGTAGGTTTCCACCAGCTTGACCTGCTCGTCTTCACGCCCGGTGAGTTTCAGGTAGTCGATGGTCTGCTGGTCGATATAGAACATCGCCGCGGTGGCGCCGTACTCCGGGGCCATGTTGGAAATGGTCGCGCGGTCGCCGAGGGTGAGGGCCGAGGCACCTTCGCCGAAGAACTCCAGCCAGGCACCGACCACTTTCTGTTGACGCAGGAACTCGGTCAGCGCCAACACCATGTCGGTGGCGGTGATGCCCGGTTGCAGTTTGCCGGTCAGTTCGACGCCGACGCTTTCCGGCAGGCGCATCCAGGATGCACGGCCGAGCATCACACTCTCGGCTTCAAGACCGCCGACACCGATGGCGATCACCCCCAGGGCATCGACGTGGGGGGTGTGGCTGTCGGTGCCGACACAGGTGTCGGGGAAAGCCACACCGTCGCGCACCTGAATCACCGGCGACATTTTCTCCAGGTTGATCTGGTGCATGATGCCGTTGCCGGGCGGGATCACATCGACGTTCTTGAAGGCCTTCTTGGTCCAGTCGATAAAGTGGAAACGGTCTTCGTTGCGACGGTCTTCGATGGCGCGGTTCTTGGTGAAGGCGTCCGGGTCGAAACCGCCGCACTCCACGGCCAGCGAGTGGTCGACGATCAGTTGGGTCGGCACCACCGGGTTGACCTGGGCCGGATCGCCGCCCTGGGAAGCGATGGCATCGCGCAGGCCGGCCAGGTCGACCAGGGCGGTCTGGCCGAGAATGTCGTGGCAGACCACACGGGCCGGGAACCAGGGGAAGTCCAGGTCGCGCTTGCGCTCGATCAGTTGCTTCAGGGAATCGCTCAGCGTCGCCGGGTCGCAGCGCCGCACCAGGTTCTCGGCGAGCACCCGGGAAGTGTAAGGCAGGGTCGCGTAGGCGCCGGGTTGAATGGCCTCGACCGCCGCGCGGGCGTCGAAGAAATCCAGGTGGCTGCCGGGTAGCGATTTACGGTATTGAGTGTTCATCGTCAGGACTCGGTCACGGTAGGGTCAAGAGTGGACGCAGAACCTGTAGGAATTGCATTTGCCAGCGAAACTTGCGGCGACCTTGAGGCCCCATTCGCGGGCAAGCTCCGCTCCCACAACGTCCATGCTGTACACAGGTTCAGGCTCGACTCAAATACTGTGGGAGCTTGCCCGCGAAAGGCCCCCTGGGAGCGCCAAAAATCTTCACGGACAAACAAGGTTCCCACAGCCAGGATTCAGCGACGTTCGATTGGCACGAACTTGCGCTGCTCGACGCCGATGTACTCGGCGCTCGGACGGATAATGCGGTTGTTGCCACGCTGCTCGAACACGTGGGCGGCCCAGCCGGTCAGACGCGAGCAGACGAAGATCGGCGTGAACAGCTTGGTCGGGATGCCCATGAAGTGGTAAGCCGAGGCATGGTAGAAGTCGGCGTTGGGGAAGAGTTTCTTCTGCTCCCACATGGTCTTGTCGATGGCTTCGGAGACCGGGAACAGCACGGTGTCACCGACTTCATCGGCGAGCTTCTTCGACCAGCCCTTGATCACTTCATTACGCGGATCGTTGTCTTTGTAGATCGCGTGGCCGAACCCCATGATCTTGTCCTTGCGCGCCAGCATGCCGAGGGTGCCTTCGACGGCCTCCTGCGGTGAGCTGAAACGCTCGATCATTTCCATCGCCGCCTCGTTGGCGCCGCCGTGCAGCGGGCCACGCAGGGAACCGATGGCCGCGGTGACACAGGAGAACAGATCAGACAGGGTCGAAGCACAAACCCGCGCGGTAAAGGTCGAGGCGTTGAACTCGTGCTCCGCGTAGAGGATCAGCGACACGTCCATGACCTTGCGGTGCAGTTCGCTCGGCGCCTTGCCATGCAACAGGTGCAGGAAGTGCCCGCCGGTGGAGGCCTCGTCGGTCACGCAGTCGATGCGCAGGCCTTCGTGGCTGAAACGATACCAGTAGCACATGATCGCCGGGAACGCGGCCAGCAGCCGGTCGGTGGCTTCATGCTGGCGGGCGAAGTCGCCCTCGGGTTCGATATTGCCGAGGAAGGAGCAACCGGTGCGCATCACGTCCATCGGATGGGCGTCGGCGGGAATCCGCTCCAGCACTTCTTTCAGCGCCTGGGGCAGGTCACGCAGGGTCTGCAGCTTGCCCATGTAGGCCGCCAGCTCGGTGGCCGTCGGCAGATCGCCGTACAGCAGCAGGTAGGCGACTTCTTCGAAACGCGCCTCGGCGGCCAATTCACGCACATCGTAGCCACGATAAGTCAGACCGGCACCGGCCTGACCGACAGTGGACAAGGCGGTTTGCCCGGCGACCTGGCCACGCAGGCCGGCACCGCTCAGTACTTTTGCTTCAGCCATTGCTCTCTCCAATTCTTGATGTTGTCAGGGACTCGGCAATTCAATCAATGGGCGTTCGCCTCAAGAGGGTGCACACCCAAACCGTGGGAGCGGCGATCCGACAAGCTCCGCTCCCACAAAAAACGATCAGCCCTTCTTCTGCGCAAACAACGCATCGAGCTTCTGTTCGAAGGTGTGGTAATCGATACGATCGTAAAGCTCCATGCGGGTCTGCATGGTGTCGATCACGTTGGCCTGGGTGCCGTCGCGGCGAATCGCGGTGTAGACGTTTTCCGCCGCCTTGTTCATCGCGCGGAACGCCGACAGCGGATACAGCACCAGGGACACATCGGCGGACTTCAGTTGTTCGGTGGTGAACAGCGGCGTCGCTCCGAACTCGGTGATGTTGGCCAGGATCGGGGCCTTCACGCGGCTGGCGAACAGCTTGTACATCTCCAATTCGGTGATGGCCTCCGGAAAGACCATGTCGGCGCCGGCCTCGATGCAGGCGGCGGCTCGCTCCAGGGCCGACTCCAGACCTTCCACGGCCAGGGCATCGGTCCGTGCCATGATCACGAAGCTGTCGTCGGTGCGGGCATCCACCGCCGCCTTGATGCGGTCGACCATTTCCTGCAGGGTGACGATTTCCTTGTTCGGACGGTGGCCACAGCGCTTGGCGCCGACCTGGTCCTCGATATGGATCGCCGCCGCGCCGAACTTGATCATCGACTTGACCGTGCGCGCCACGTTGAACGCCGAGGCGCCGAAGCCAGTGTCGACATCCACCAGCAGCGGCAGGTCGCAGACATCGGTGATCCGTCGCACGTCAGTGAGCACGTCATCCAGGCCGGTGATGCCCAGGTCCGGCACCCCGAGGGAACCGGCCGCCACACCACCGCCGGACAGGTAGATCGCCTTGAAGCCGGCGCGCTTGGCCAGCAAGGCGTGGTTGGCGTTGATCGCACCGACCACCTGCAAAGGCTGTTCGCTGGCGACCGCATCGCGGAAACGCTGACCGGGCGTGCTCTTGTTGGAACCCTGACTCATGACTCACCTCGCTTCGTAGCTGTCGGTTGGACGGCGTCCTGATAATGACGCGCAATATTGCGTTTCGACGCGCCGATATGGCGGCGCATCAGCAGTTCGGCCAATTCGCCATCGCGTTCGGCGATGGCATCAAGAATCCGGTGGTGCTCGGCGAACGCCTGGCGTGGCCGATTCGGCGTGACGGAAAACTGGATGCGGTACATGCGCACCAACTGGTACAGCTCGCCGCAGAGCATTTGGGTCAGGGTGCGGTTGCCGGCGCCCTGGATGATCCGGTAGTGGAAGTCGAAATCGCCTTCCTGCTGGTAATAGCCGACCCCGGCCTGGAACGCCGCGTCGCGCTCATGGGTATTGAGAACCTCTCTCAGCTCTTCGATTTCCTCGGCCGTCATGCGCTCGGCCGCCAGGCGACAGGCCATGCCTTCGAGGGACTCGCGGATTTCGTAGAGCTCGATCAATTCGGCCTGGCTGAGGGACACCACCCGCGCTCCGACATGGGGCACGCGTACCAGCAGGCGCTGGCCCTCCAGACGGTGAATGGCCTCGCGCAGCGGGCCACGGCTGATGCCGTAGGTACGCGCCAGTTCCGGCTCGGAAATCTTGCTGCCGGGGGCGATCTCGCCCTTGACGATCGCGGCCTGAATGCGCCGGAAGACGTTCTCGGACAAAGTCTCCGAATCGTCCTGGATAATCACGGGCGGCTCCAGCTCATGCAGCATATTGTCGACACCTCATCCTTCAATGGCGCTAAAATTAGCCAATACCAGCAAATCAGTCAAAGAATTAATTGATATTGTCGACAATAGTCTAAGAAGCGTCGTGCACTGCACGCGGCATGGGAAAAACCTCGGGCTATCCGACGAGGCAGGCGCCCGGCGCTGGCGCGACAAGTCCAGCATGCTAGAATGCCGCGCGCTTCCGTCGATGCGCTGCCTGTCATATTTCTCTGACAGACGTACGAGGATGCTTGCGCGATATTGCCAGTCCCCTTGAATCAAGATTGCCCGATACGCGCCAGGATTTATGAGACCCAAGCCTTTCCCCCTACTGCTTCTCTGCCTGTTTTGCCTGCCAGGCACGAGCCTTGCGACAGAGAAGACGGTGTACGGCCTGAACGAGTACGCGCAACTGGCCGGGATCGACCTGCAAGTGCCGGCCAAGCTCGACACCGGCGCCAAGACCGCCTCCCTCAGTGCCCGCGACATCCACCGGTTCAAACGCAACGGCGAAAGCTGGGTGCGCTTCTACCTGGCGATCGACGCCGCCCATTCGCACCCGATCGAACTGCCCCTGGCCCGCGTCAGCAAGATCAAGCGCCGCGCCGGCGACTATGACCCGGATGAGGGCAACGCCTATACCGCGCGCCCGGTGATCACCCTGGAAATCTGCATGGGCAGCGCCTTGCGCAGCATAGAAGTGAACTTGACCGACCGCAGCAGCTTCCAATACCCGCTGCTGATCGGCTCCGAAGCCCTCAAGCGCTTCGATGCGCTGGTCGACCCCAGTCTTAAATACGCTGCCGGCAAACCCGCCTGCAACCACGACGCTCAAACCGCCGAGTAATCCGAATGCGTTCTCTCACCCTCCACCTGAAAATCCTGATCACCGTACTGGTGTTGCTGGGTGCTTCGGTCACGGCCTATCAGATTTTCGTGCTGGGGATTCCCGTCACCGAGGATGCCACGGACGACTTGTGGAATATCGACGCCAAGGTCGAGTTCGTCGCCAGCAACAAGGAACCGGTGAAGATCCAGATGTTCGTGCCGCCCCTGAGCCGCGACTACGTCAGCCTCAACGAGAGCTTCATTTCCAACAACTACGGGGTCAGCGTCAACCGCGCGGACGGCAATCGCAAGGTGACCTGGTCGGCACGCAAGGTCAGTGGCAAGCAGACCCTGTATTACCGCCTGGTGCTGACCAAGCGCTACACCGGCGAGAAACCCAAGGTCAAGGGCCCGACCTTCCGCGACAGCATGGCGATCGGGGGTCCGGAGAAAATCGCCGCCGACGCCTTGCTCGCGCCGATCCGCCAGCACTCGGCGGATGTCGAGTCCTTCATTGGCGAAACCATCAAGCGAGTCAACAACCTCAACGATGACAACGTCAAGCTGCTGCTGGCGGGCGATCCGTCGACCCCGCACAAGGCGCAGATCATCGAGCTGCTGCTGTCCATCGCCCATGTGCCGATGGAACGCGCCCACACCCTGCGCCTGGTGGCCGATCAACCGCAGACTCCGGAACTCTGGCTGCGCAGCTTCAACGGCAACGACTGGCTGTACTTCAACCCGGACACCGGTGAACAAGGCCTGCCGTCCGACCGCCTGCTCTGGTGGACCGGCGCCGACAACCTGATCAGTGTCGAGGGCGGCAAGAAAGCCGGCGTCACCTTCAGTCTGAACAACAGCGAGATGAACGCGATCCGCCTGGCCAAGCTGACCGACGAGAACTCCGACGCCAACTTCCTCGAATATTCGCTCTACGGCCTGCCGCTGCAAACCCAGCAGACCTTCATGATCATGGTGATGATCCCCATCGGCGTACTGGTGATCCTGATCCTGCGCAACCTGATCGGCCTGCAGACCCTTGGTACCTTTACCCCGGTGCTGATCGCCCTGGCCTTCCGCGAAACCCAACTGGGCTTCGGCATCGTCCTGTTCACCATCATTACCGCCCTCGGGCTGTCGCTACGCTCCTACCTGGAACACCTGAAACTGCAGATGCTGCCACGGCTGTCGGTGGTATTGACCTTCGTCGTGGTGCTGATCGCCGCCATCAGCCTGTTCAGCCACAAGCTCGGCCTGGAGCGCGGCCTGTCGGTGGCACTGTTCCCGATGGTGATCCTGACCATGACCATCGAGCGCCTGTCCATCACCTGGGAAGAGCGCGGCGCCAACCATGCCCTGAAAGTCGCCATCGGCACGTTGTTCGCGGCGTCCCTGGCGCACCTGATCATGACCGTGCCGGAACTGATCTACTTCGTTTTCACCTTCCCGGCGATCCTGCTGATCCTGGTGGGCTTCATGCTGGCGATGGGACGTTACCGCGGTTACCGCCTGACCGAGCTGGTGCGTTTCAAGGCGTTCCTCAAGGAAAACGCCTGATGTTCGGCCTGTGGAAAACCTGGAAGGCCCTGGAAGCCCGGGGCATCATGGGCATCAACCGACGCAACGCGGACTATGTGCTCAAGTACAACAAGCGCAGCCTCTACCCCATAGTCGACGACAAGATCATCACCAAGGAACGGGCCATCGCCGCCGGCATCCATGTGCCGGAAATGTACGGGGTGATTTCCACGGAAAAGGAAATCGACCGACTTGAAGCGATCATCGACGGTCGCCGTGATTTCGTCATCAAACCGGCCCAGGGCGCTGGCGGCGACGGGATCCTGGTGATCGCCGACCGTTTCGAGGGCCACTATCGCTCGATCTCCGGGCGGCTGATCAGCCACGGGGAAATCGAGCACCAGATTTCCAGCATCCTCACCGGCCTGTATTCCCTGGGCGGGCACCGCGACCGCGCACTGATCGAATACCGGGTGACCCCCGACCCGATCTTCAAGAGCATCAGCTACGAAGGCGTGCCGGACATCCGCGTCATCGTGCTGATGGGCTATCCGGTGATGGCCATGTTGCGCCTGCCGACCCGCCAGTCCCATGGCAAGGCCAACCTGCACCAAGGCGCCATTGGCGTCGGCGTGGACCTGGCGACCGGGATTACCCTGCGCGGCACCTGGCTGAACAACATCATCCGCAAGCACCCGGACACCACCCACCCGGTGGACGGCGTGCAATTACCGAACTGGGACGGCTTCATGCAACTGGCGGCCGGTTGCCATGAGCTCTGCGGCCTGGGTTATATCGGCGTGGACATGGTCCTGGACCAGGACAAGGGTCCGCTGATCCTCGAACTCAACGCCCGCCCCGGCCTGAACATCCAGATCGCCAACGACTGCGGCCTGACCCACCGCACGCATGCCGTGGAGGCACACCTGGCGGAACTGGCTGCCGAGGGCCTCACCGAGACACCGCAGCAACGGGTGCGTTTTGTCCAGGAACTGTTCGGACATGTGCCGACGATCGGCGACTGATCCACTCTCTTCACAACATTTCCCCTGTAGCAGCCGGCTTGCTGGCGATGAGGCCGGTGAGCCTTGCGCTGATCCTGCGAGCGCCATCGCCAGCGAGCCGGCTCCTACACGATCCCGCGACATGCCCCTAGGAGCAACGCCTACGGGGGACTACAATCGCGCACCGCGCTCCCATGGCTGAACCGCCCCCCATGTTGACCTGCTCCGTACATCCGCTGCCTTATCACGCCAATCCCGCCCATTACTTCGCGGCGGTTCGCCATGCGCCCGGTGCCGTATTGCTCGACAGCGGCCGTCCCGAGGCCGAACGCGGACGTTACGACCTGCTCAGCGCCTGGCCGCTGGAGCAACTGGCGATGCTGCCGGACGAACGTGGCGCGGCGTTCCTGCAACGCCTGCGGGACAACCTGGCGCGCCTGGGTGAAGCGCAACTGCCGGCGGCTTGCGAACTGCCGTTTGCCGGCGGCCTGATCGGCTACCTGAGCTATGACTTCGGCCGCCATCTGGAAAACCTGCCCGAGCAGGCACGGGATGACCTGCAACTGCCCGACGCGCGTTTCGGCCTGTACGCCTGGGCCTTGATCAGCGATCACCAGCAAGGCAGCAGCCAGCTGGTGTTCCATCCCAGCGTCGCAGCCGCCGAACGCGAGCGGCTGATCCAACTGTTCAGCCAGCCGGCCGGCCCGGACAGCAGCGAGTTCCGGCTCAAGGGGCCGATGACCGCGGACCTCAGCGCCGAGGCCTACCATCAGGCCTTCGAACGCATCCAGTACTATATCCAGGCTGGCGACTGCTATCAGGTCAACTTTGCCCAACGCTTCCGGGCCGCCTGCCAGGGCGACCCGTGGGTCGCCTATTGCGCCTTGCGCGCCGCCTGCCCGACGCCCTTCTCCGGCTTCCAGAGCCTGCCCGAGCACGGTGCGGTGCTGAGCCTGTCGCCGGAGCGCTTCGTCAAGGTCAGCCAGGGCCAGGTCGAGACACGACCGATCAAGGGCACCCGCCCGCGGGGCCGCGACGCGGCCGAAGACGCCGCCAATGCCGCCGAACTGCTGGCCAGCAGCAAGGACCGCGCGGAGAACCTGATGATTGTCGACCTGCTGCGCAACGACCTGGGGCGCACCTGCCGTATCGGTTCGGTGCGGGTCCCGGAACTGTTCAGCCTGGAGAGTTACCCCAACGTGCACCATCTGGTGAGCAGCGTGACCGGGACCCTGGCCGCCGACCGCGACGCCCTCGACCTGATTGCCGGCAGCTTCCCCGGCGGCTCGATCACCGGCGCACCAAAGATCCGCGCCATGCAGATCATCGACGAGCTGGAGCCGACCCGCCGGGCACTGTATTGCGGTTCGCTGCTGTACCTGGATGTGCGCGGCGAGATGGACAGCTCCATTGCCATCCGCAGCCTGCTGGTCAAGGATGGCCAGGTCAGTTGCTGGGGCGGCGGCGGCATCGTCGCCGACTCCGACTGGCGAGCTGAATACCAGGAGTCCATCACCAAGGTGAAGGTCTTGCTCGACACCCTGCAAGGCCTGTGAAACGTCGCCCTCTCAGAACGCCACCACACCTGTGGGAGCCGGCTTGCCGGCGATGAGGCCAGTAAATCGACTATTCGGCCGCTATCGCTGGCAAGCCGGCTCCCACAAGGGCGCGCGTACGGACAGGGGGCCGTCGCCGAAGGATTTTGTTACTATTCGCCTATTCGAGCGCCAAGCGCCACTGACTGTAGGAACCGCCTGATGAGCCAACCGTTCGACGTCGCTGAACTCGCCGCGACATACGCCAACAAGTCCGCCCAGGACATCCTCAAGCTGGCCTTCGCCCAGTTTGGCGACGACCTGTGGATATCTTTCAGCGGCGCGGAAGACGTCGTGCTGGTGGACATGGCCTGGAAACTGAACAAGAACGTCAAGGTCTTCAGCCTCGACACCGGGCGCCTGCACCCGGAGACCTACCGCTTCATCGATCAGGTGCGCGAGCATTACAAGATCGACATCGAGCTGATCTCCCCGGATCACAATGAGCTCGAGCCGTTCGTCAAAGCCAAGGGCCTGTTCAGCTTCTACAAGGACAACCACGGCGAATGCTGCGGTATCCGCAAGATCGCCCCGCTGCGCCGCAAGTTGTCCGGTGTCAGCGCCTGGGCCACCGGCCAGCGTCGCGACCAGAGCCCGGGCACCCGCAGCCAGGTGGCGGCACTGGAAATCGACAGCGCCTTCTCCACCCCGGAACGCACCCTGTACAAGTTCAACCCGCTGGCGCAGATGAGCAGCGAAGAGATCTGGGGTTATATCCGCATGCTCGAACTGCCCTACAACAGCCTGCACGAACGCGGCTTTATCAGCATCGGCTGCGAGCCCTGCACCCGTCCGGTGCTGCCGAACCAGCACGAGCGCGAAGGCCGCTGGTGGTGGGAAGAAGCCACGCAGAAGGAATGCGGCCTGCACTCGGGCAACCTGATCGCCAAGATCTGAAGCTGCCTGAAGGCCGGCAGGCTGATCGCAGATCCTGAACAAGGGACCCGAGCTTGTGGGAGCGGAGCTTGTGGGAGCGGAGCTTGTGGGAGCGGAGCTTGTGGGAGCGGAGCTTGTGGGAGCGGAGCTTGTGGGAGCGGAGCTTGTGGGAGCGGAGCTTGTGGGAGCGGAGCTTGCCCGCGAAGCTTTTGACGACCTCAAGGGCCTATTCGCGGGCAAGCTCCGCTCCCACAGTTGAAGTACCGTTCGAGAGAACACGTGCCTGACAGCGCGCACAAAAAAGCCCCGAACCAGTCGGGGCTTTTTCATGTCCGGGGGAACTCAGTGCACCGGCAGCTCGACACCGTCGAACAGCTCTTCCAGCTCCTGCTTGTTATGGCACTGGATGGCCTTGGCCATGACTTCACGGGTCAGGTGCGGGGCGAACTTCTCGATGAAGTCGCACATGAAGCCGCGCAGGAAGGTCCCGCGGCGGAAACCGATCTTGGTCACGCTGGATTCGAACAACTCGCTGGCATCGAGCACCACCAGGTCCTTGTCGAGCACCGGGTCCACCGCCATCTTGGCGACAATGCCGACACCCAGGCCCAGCCGCACATAGGTCTTGATCACGTCGGCGTCCGCCGCGGTGAACACCACCTTGGGGGTCAGGCCGCGATGGCTGAAAGCTTCGTCCAGCTTGGAACGACCGGTGAAACCGAACACGTAGGTGACGATCGGATATTCCGCCAGGGTTTCCAGGGTCAGCTTCGGCAGCTTGGTCAACGGATGCCCTTGAGGCACGACCACGCAACGGTTCCAACGATAGCACGGCATCATCACCAGGTCGCCGAACAGCTCCAGGGCTTCGGTGGCAATGGCGAAATCCACGGTACCGTCGGCGGCCATCTCGGCGATCTGCATCGGCGAGCCCTGGTGCATGTGCAGGGCCACGTCCGGGTATTGTTTGATAAAGCTGCTGATCACCGGCGGCAAGGCATAACGCGCCTGGGTATGGGTGGTGGCGATCGACAGGGTGCCTTTCTTCTCGTTGGAGAATTCCTGGGCAATCTGCTTGATGCTCTCGACCTTGCGCAAGATCTCGCCGGCCGTAGTGATGATACGCTCACCGGCGGGCGTGACGCGGGTCAGGTGCTTGCCGCTGCGGGCGAAGACTTCGACACCCAGCTCGTCTTCGAGCAGGCGGATCTGTTTGCTGATACCCGGCTGAGAGGTGTAAAGGCTTTGGGCGGTGGCGGAAACGTTGAGGTCGTGGTGCGCCACTTCCCAGATGTAGCGCAGTTGCTGAAGCTTCATATGCATCCCTCAAAGCAGGTAAACGCCACAGTAGCAGCGGCGATATATAACTATATGAATGGTTTTAAGAATAAATCTAGAACTTTTTTATCAGAACCCAGACTTTCCGGCTCAGATATCGCCATAGCGACGGCGTTGCAACAGCGGCACCAGGTAAACCGGCACTTGGGCCAACTGCAGGACCCGCGCGGCGGTACGCCCCAAATGCCCCTCGCCGCCGCAGCCATGGCTGTGGCTGCCAACGATCAACAGGTCCACCGAGAGGGCCCGGGCCTGCTCGAGAATGACCTGCGAAGGGTCGCCCTGAAGGACCTTGATCGACTGGATCATGCTCAGGTCCTGCAGCCCGTCGGCGCACTCCTCGCGAAAGCTGTCGAGCACCCGCTGCTCGATGGTCGCCATCACAGTGTTCAGACCCTGGCGGTGAAATTCGTTCAATGCCTGCTCGTCCAGGTAGCTCTGCAACACTGACTCGGCGAACAACCCCATGGGCTCGACCGCGTGCACCACGTACAAATCGGCCTTGAACGTCCGCGCCAACCCCAGGGCATGCTGCATGACATAAGGCGCATACAGACCGAGGTCGGTGGCGTACAGCATCGAATGGATCATGGGGCCTCCTCGACTGCCAGAATGGCGGAGTTCAGTTGAGCTTAGCAGCGCCCCGAAGACCTCGGAGCGCGGCTGGTCGGGCCGGCCCCGTTGCTCATCCCTGAAGGAACACGCGGTTGAATCCCCCACAAAACCTGTAGCCGGCCTGCTGGCGATTGCGATCTGACCGTCGACATTCTTGTTGCCGGGTAAACCGCTATCGCCAGCAGGCCGGCTCCTACAGAACCGTATTCAGCCCTGACGATTGTTCGCGTCGATAAACGCCAGGGCCTGGTACAGCGCCCGGATCTTCGGCAATTCGCAACCGGCGGCACTCGCCGCGGCCAGCGGCCGGACATAGACGGCGTCCAGCTCCAGCGCCCGCTTGTGGACGAAGTCGTGGTACATGCTCGGCCAGTAGTCCGGCATCTTTTCCGTCACCTTGAACAGATGCTCGGCATAACCGGCCGGCAGCTCATGACCACAGGCCTGGGCGCCCCGGACCACCTCGGCCATCAGCGCCTGGACCAGTTCGCGACTGCTGTCATCGCTCATCAGTGGCGTGGTGCTGGCGCGCAGCAACACCGACAGACCGTTGTAAGGCACGTTCCACACCAGCTTCTGCCAGCGCGCCTGCTGCAGGTTGACCATGGCCTGGGACTCGATGCCCGCGCCGTGGAACAAGGCGGCGCCCGCTTCGACCAGGGCCTGGCGGGCCGTGGCGTCATGCAGCAACGGGCCGCTGTGATAACCGATGTTCACCGCGCCGAGGGCCTGGTGCACGATGGCCCCGGGGCCGGCACGGTGCACGCAGATGAAACACAGCCCGCCCAACAGATGCAGGGACTCGGGCAGCAGCGTACGCAGCTCATCCTCTACGTCGAGGCCGTTCTGCAGCACCAGCACCTTCGCCCCCGGGGCCGCGGCCTGGGCGATCAACGGCGCGAGACTGGTGTTGCTGGTGGTCTTGGCCCCCACCAGCAACCAGTCGCAGGGCGGCATGTCGGCGGCCTGGGAATAGGCCTGCACGTCCTTCAAATGCAGGGGGCCGTGCACCGCACTGTCGACCCGCAGACCGTCTTCGGCTACTGCCGAAAATTCGCTGCGCAGCAGGAAATGCACGTCGAAGCCGGCCCGCGCCAGCATTACACCGTAATACCCACCGATCGCACCGGTGCCGATAATGCCGATACGCGGCCTGCTCACTGAACCTGTCATGGCAACTCCTCTGGTACAAGACTCAAGGCCTGCCGAACCGCGTCGGCAAGCTCGTTCACAGCCAGGCGTGACTGCACTGCTCCATGAAAGCCACCGTCCTTGACCACAAACAGCGCGGGCAGATGAAACACCCCGTAACGCTGTACCGCTCCGCCGTTGTCACCCGCATCGATCCAGCACAAGCGCTCGACCGGCAAGGCCAGGGTCGGCAATACCTCCCGGGCGAAACGGCAGGAGGCACAGCCGACACTGGTGAATATCAGTAATGAAACGCCTGGCAAGTCCAATAGACTCCGGTCGATATCAAAATCCGTCAACTCCAGGCCCTTCACTATACTGTTGGAAAGTTTTTCCACTGATCGACGCAGGGAGCCGTTGTTCATGGTGCGCTTTCTTCCTCATCCCGATGACATTCCCGTCACATTGACCCTGCTCGAGCATTCCTGCATCTCCCGCCACCGGCTCGACAGCATCAGCCTGGGCGGCGTCTCCTGTCTCTCGGCGCGCGGCTGGCGCAAGGGCTCGGCGCTGCAAATGCGTATTCCGAGCCTGGGCGAAGCCGCCTGCTATCCCGGCTATGTCGCCTGGTGCCTGAAACGCAAGCACGGCTACCGGGTGGGCATTGCCTTTGTCGACGAGCAAACCCTGTTCGGCGCCCGCATGGGCGAGCAGGTCTGCCAGATCGAACGCTACCAGCGAACCCGCGGGCGACAAAGCGAAGATCGACAAAACATCGAAGTCATCGCCCTGGAATGGGTCCGGGAACACGCCGGCGACTTCTCCCGGGCCAGCCTGGAGCACCCTTATGTGCGCGCTTTGCTCGATTAAACCGGCCAGGCCATTGCCCGCGCCCCGTCTAACGCGCTAAGGTTCGGCTCCCCGACGCGCTTAAATCTGCTGCGCTCCGCCGCGCGGGGATCGCTGGCGGCCGGCACCCGTGACCTGACGAGTAACACGATGGCTGATTTACCGATCAACGACCTTAACGTCGCCTCCAACGAGACGCTGATCACTCCCGATCAGCTCAAGCGTGAAATTCCCCTGAGCGAGACCGCCCTGCGCACTGTGACCAAAGGTCGCGAGGTGATCCGCAATATTCTCGATGGCACGGATCATCGCCTGTTCGTCGTGATCGGGCCGTGCTCGATCCACGACATCAAGGCGGCCCACGAATACGCCGAGCGCCTGAAAGTCCTGGCCGCCGAAGTGTCCGACAGCCTCTACCTGGTGATGCGCGTGTATTTCGAGAAGCCGCGCACCACCGTCGGCTGGAAGGGCCTGATCAACGACCCTTACCTGGATGACTCCTTCAAGATCCAGGACGGCCTGCACATCGGTCGCCAGTTGCTGCTGGACCTGGCGGAAATGGGCCTGCCCACCGCCACCGAAGCCCTCGACCCGATCTCGCCGCAGTACCTGCAGGACCTGATCAGCTGGTCGGCCATCGGCGCGCGCACCACCGAATCCCAGACCCACCGCGAAATGGCTTCGGGCCTGTCCTCGGCCGTGGGCTTCAAGAACGGCACCGACGGCGGCCTGACCGTGGCGATCAACGCCTTGCAGTCGGTGTCCAGTCCACATCGTTTCCTCGGCATCAACCAGGAAGGCGGCGTGTCCATCGTCACCACCAAGGGCAACGCCTACGGTCATGTGGTCCTGCGCGGCGGCAACGGCAAGCCGAACTACGACTCGGTCAGTGTCGCGGTCTGTGAACAGGCGCTGGCCAAGGCCAAGATCAAGGCCAACATCATGGTCGATTGCAGCCATGCCAACTCCAACAAGGACCCGGCCCTGCAACCGCTGGTGATGGAGAACGTCGCCAACCAGATCCTCGAAGGCAACCAGTCGATCATCGGCCTGATGGTCGAAAGCCACCTGAACTGGGGCTGCCAGGCAATTCCGAAAGACCTCGCCGACCTGCAATACGGCGTGTCGATCACCGATGCCTGCATCGACTGGAACACCACCGAAAAAACCCTGCGCAGCATGCATGCCAAGCTCAAGGACGTGTTGCCCAAGCGCCAGCGCGACTGATCGCGACAGGCAGACGCAAAAACGCCGGGCATCGCCCGGCGTTTTTGTGTGCGTCATGGACTCAGATCTTCGCGGCGTGCCGCTGATGGCGTTCCATGTAACGCTCGACATAGGAGCAGGAAGGAATCACCGTGTAGCCCATCTGATCGGCATAGGCCAGCGCGTGCTCGGTCAGCGCCGCCGCGATGCCTCGGCCGCGCAAGGCGTTGGGCACGAAGGTACGGTAGATATCCAGGGTCTGCTTACCCAGGTCCATATAGGTCAGGTAGGCACGATGACCGTCCACATTGGTCTCGAATTGATGACCTGCCTGGTCATGGTGGATGGACAACGCCTCGCTCATCGCTACTCCTCGCGGGTCTTGGGTTCTGACCCTACCTTACATGTTTTTCCGGCGAAGGGACCACCTGGCTTCCTACGAAAAATCGCTACAGCAGCCAAATAATCACAAATATCCTACGCCACCCCGTGCCTGGTTGGACAACGAGAAGAGCCGACAGCTCTTGAACAAGTGGGCACCTGACAGATAGTAGGCGTCCTGCCTGCCCTGCTCAAGACACGCTCGTCATATGCTCCGGCCGGCTCATGGTAGCCCGGCCGCCTGGGCCCTTTCGCTGAAAAACCTGAACGGCGGCTGCAGATCGCCGGAATGTTATGTTGTAAGACGAACAGTGCTTCTTAAAGTCACTTTTCAATTGGCAAAGATGCCTCCCCGCCCTGCCGACGGTAGAAGAAAAGAGTCATTCGCCGCGACTAGCGCGACGCTTGTATGAGCAGCGGACAGTCTCCGTGACTGGCACACTAGTGCAGATCGGACTTGCCCAAAGCGCCCGAATCGCGCCCGGTTGCTGCACATTTTTCATACAGGATGATGAAAAGTTAGCTGAAAACATTCTCTTCCAAAAATTTTTTTTGCTTCTTGCGCTACGTCAGTTTACTTACTACAAGTAATGGGTAGTATGTATGCCGACTATATCCCCACTCTGGGGAGATGGTTATTAATAGAAAGTCCTTGAAGGGGAACACGATGAACAACGTTCTGAAATTCTCTGCTCTGGCCCTGGCCGCCGTTCTGGCCACTGGTTGCAGCAGCGCTTCCAAAGAAACCGAAGCTCGTCTGACAGCTACTGAAGACGCTTCTGCTCGTGCCCAGGCTCGTGCTGACGAAGCTTACCGCAAAGCTGATGAAGCTCTGGCTGCTGCTCAAAAAGCACAACAGACTGCTGACGAAGCTAACGAGCGCGCTCTGCGTATGCTCGAAAAAGCAAGCAAGAAGTAATAACCCTTCGGGGTTGTTATCAAGCCGATCCATCACTGGATCGGCTTTTTTTTGCCTGGCAGAAAGTGGCCGGCGCGCCGGCATAAAAAAACCCGCCCGGACCTCAAGGCCTGGACGGGTCGTTTACAACGCCCTTACTGCTGCAGATCGGGCGCGTTGGAGACCATCGACGGTGCCCCCGGCATGGCGATTTCCGTCGGCAGGCCGTCTTCGGCCGCCACCACGTCACGCACCTGGTCCCAGTTGACCCGCAGGTTGTTCGCCAGGTCTTCACGCTTGAGCAAGGCATTGATCACCGCGGTGTGCTTGTCGACCACCGAAGGGTTGCCATTGTCGTCCAGCGGCGTATGGGCTTCGAGGAACACCTTGCCGCCGCTCACGCCGAACTTGTAGGCCTCGTTGATAATCCGCACCGACGTGCCTACCGGCACCATGCCGGCCATTTCCAGCACGTTGTTGTTGTACATGCGGAAGCAACCGTGGCTGGTACGGGTGCCGATACCGAACTTCATGTTCGAACCATGGATCAGATACCCCGGCGTACCCAGGGTGAACTTGAACGGGCCCAGCGGATTGTCGGGACCGGCCGGGACCACGTTGGGCAGGGGATCACCTTCGGCGGCGTGCTCGGCCTTGATCGAAGCCGGCGGAGTCCAGGTCGGATTGGGGATCTTGGCGGTAATGGTGGTGTGGGCGACCGGCGAGCCCCAGCCTTCACGACCGATCCCCAACGGGAAGGTGTAGACCACGTTGCGACCCTTGGGGAAGTAGTACAGGCGGTACTCTGCCAGGTTGATCACGATGCCTTCGCGCGGTCCCGGCGGCAGGATGAAGCGGGTCGGCAGGACGATATCGGTCCCCGCGCCCGGCAACCAGGCATCGACGCCCGGGTTGGCCGCGACCATCTCCGAATAACCCAGGTCGTAGGTGGTTCCGAGGTCGGCGAAGGTATCTTCGTACTTGGCCTTGATCACCTGGACCTGGCCGACAATATCCTCGCCAGGAGGAGGCAACGGCAGTTCCAATGCCGAAACGGGACCCGCCACACAGAGGGCGGCAACAGACAGGCAACGGGCAACGGCAGGAAAGCGCGACAACATCCGGGACATCCTTCGCATAGATCGACGTAAGTAAATAGACAGCGATTGTACACCGACACCGCGCCAGCCAGGGAGACGACCCGCCGGGACAATCGTAACGAGACAGGTCCGGTACAGGTTGCCGGGCTCAGAGCTCGAAGCGCAGCTCCGGCCAGATCGGCGGCGTGCCGCGCTTCTGCGATTCGAGAATCGCCCGGCACAGGGGACACAGGCGCTGGTCCTGGAAAATCGAGCGGTCCACCCCCGACCAACGCGGCTGGGCCGGCAACAGGGTACCGCACAGCGTGCGATCGGCCGAACCGCCGAGTTCCAACTGCCGGGTGACCAGGTGCACGCGTACTTCCTGACAGGCGAACAGATCGAGCTGCTCGTCGGGTTCGATCAGTTGGTAGGCAAACAAGGACCAGGCGGGACGCTGCATCGGGGGCTCCAAATCGGGGCGCCACCTTAGCCGAAAGCCGGCCGCTAGAAAAGCTCAAAGCAGCGGTTTCAACCTCGGCCAGACGTTATCGAGCAACATCCCCTGGCCCGCGGGCGCCGGATGAATCCCATCGGCCTGCATCAACTCGGGGTGTCCGCCGATGCCCTCGAGGAAAAACGGCACCAGCGCGATGTTTTTTTCCGCGGCCAGCTCACCGTAGACCTTGGCAAAGGCCTGGGTGTAACGCGGGCCATAATTGGGCGGAATCTGCATCCCGAGCAGCAGGACTTTTGCACCCACGGCCTGGGACTTGTCGATCATTGATGCAAGATTTTGTTTCAATTGCGTCGGCAACTGCCCACGCAGGCCATCATTGCCGCCCAATTCGAGCACCACCACCTGCGGTTTATGCTCTGCAAGCAGCGCCGGCAGCCGCGCCTGGCCACCGGCACTGGTGTCGCCACTGATGGACGCATTGACCACCTGGTCGGCGAAACCTTCGGCCTTCAGGCGCTTTTCCAGCAGGGCGACCCAGCCCACGCGGGTATCCAGGCCGAAACCTGCGCTGATACTATCGCCCACGATCAGCACTGTACCCGCCGCCGCGTTCTGGGCCATGCACATCAAGGCCAGACCGGCACTCAAAAACCACACTCGCATCGGATTCTCCATGGGCGAAAGTATTCTCACCGCGCAGAACCTTAGCAAAGTGGTTCCCAGCGCGGAAGGTGAACTGACCATCCTGCACCCTTTGAGCCTGACCTTGAACAAGGGCGACAGCCTGGCCATCGTCGGTGCCTCGGGTTCGGGCAAATCGACCCTGCTGGGCCTGCTCGCCGGCCTCGACCTGCCCAGCGCCGGCGAAGTCATCCTCGCCGGACGGGCCCTGAGCACCCTGGACGAGGACCAGCGCGCGCGGATCCGCGCCGAACATGTCGGCTTCGTGTTTCAGAGCTTCCAATTGCTGGACAGCCTCAACGCCCTGGAAAACGTCATGCTGCCCCTGGAGCTGGATGGCCGCAGCGATGCCCGCGAACGCGCCCGCGGCCTGCTCGAACGGGTCGGCCTGGGCCAGCGCCTGACGCACTCGCCACGCCAACTGTCCGGTGGCGAGCAGCAACGGGTGGCCATTGCCAGGGCCTTCGCCGCCGAGCCGGACGTACTGTTCGCCGACGAACCCACCGGCAATCTCGACAGTCACACCGGCCAGCGCATCAGCGATCTGCTGTTCGAACTGAACCAGGAGCGCGGCACCACCCTGGTGCTGGTGACCCACGACGAACGCCTGGCCCATCGCTGCCGGCGCCTGATCCGTCTTGACGCCGGCCATCTGGTCGGCCCTCTGGAGCCTTGATGGCACGCCTGCCGCTGTTGCGCCTGTTCAGCCTCGCCACCCGCCAGCTCCTGCGCGACGCCCGCGCCGGGGAATTGCGGGTGCTGTTCTTCGCCTTGCTGGTGGCGGTCGCGGCCAGCACCGCCATCGGTTACTTCGGCGCCCGCCTGAACGGCGCGATGCAGCTGCGGGCCACCGAATTCCTCGCCGCCGACCTGGTGCTCGACGGCACCTCCAGCGCCCGTCCGGAACAGCTCCAGACCGGTCGCGAGCTGGGCCTTGCCCATGCGCGGGCGGTCGAGTTCTCCAGCGTGATCGCCACCGACACCGGCATCCAGCTGTCGAGCATCAAGGCCACCGACGAACACTACCCGCTACGTGGCGAACTGAAGAGCGCCGCCGCTCCTTTCGGCGCCGAGACCGTCGGCGGCGGACCGGCACCGGGCGAGGCCTGGGTCGAAGCGCGACTGTTGACCGCGCTGGACCTGAAGATCGGCGACCACATCGATGTCGGGATGAAGAGCGTGCGCCTGGCCCGGGTCCTGACCTATGAGCCGGATCGCGCCGGCAACTTCTACAGCCTGACCCCACGGGTGCTGATCAACCTCGCCGACCTCGACGCCACCGGTGTGGTCCAGCCTGGCAGCCGGGTCGACTACCGCGAACTGTGGCGCGGTTCGGCCAACACCCTGGCGACCTATCGCGAGCTGATCAAGCCCGGCCTGGCACCGAACCAGCGCCTGCTCGATGCCCGCGACGGTAACCAGCAGATCGGCGGTGCCCTGGGCAAGGCCGAGCGTTACCTGAACATGGCCAGCCTGGTGGCGGTGCTGCTCTCCGGTGTCGCCGTGGCCCTCAGCGCCAGCCGTTTCGCCGCCCGGCGCTTCGATGCCAGCGCGCTGCTGCGCTGCCTGGGCCTGTCGCGCCGGGAGACCATGACCCTGTTCAGCCTGCAACTGGCGATGCTCGGAGTGCTGGCCAGTGTCAGCGGCGCCCTGCTCGGCTGGCTGGCCCAACTGGGCCTGTTCGCCCTGCTGCATGACCTGCTGCCCGCCGACGTACCTCCGGGCGGGTTGATGCCGGCGCTCGCCGGTGTCGGTACCGGGCTGGTGGCCCTGGCCGGATTCGCCCTGCCGCCCCTGGCCGGCCTCGGCCGGGTACCGCCGCTGCGGGTCCTGCGCCGCGACCTGCTGCCGATCCCGGCCAGCACCTGGCTGGTCTACGGCACCGCCTTGCTCGCGCTGGGCCTGATCATGTGGCGCCTGAGCCTGGACCTGTTGCTGACCTTCGCCCTGCTGGGCGGCGGGGTGATCGCCGCGCTGCTGCTCGGCGGCCTGTTGCTGCTCGTGCTGCAAAGCCTGCGTCGGCTGCTGGCCAGGGCCTCGCTGCCCTGGCGCCTGGGCCTGGGCCAGTTGCTGCGCTACCCGCTGGCGGCGGCCGGGCAATCCCTGGCGTTCGGCCTGATCCTGCTGTCCATGGCGCTGATCGCCCTGCTGCGTGGCGAGTTGCTCGACACCTGGCAGAACCAGTTGCCGAAAAATGCGCCGAACTATTTCGCCCTGAACATCCTGCCGGCGGACAAGGACGGTTTCCGCGAGCACCTGATCCAGCTCGCGGCCACCTCGGCGCCGATCTATCCGGTGGTGCCCGGCCGGCTGATCAGCATCAATGGCACCCCGGTGCAGGAGATCGTCAGCAAGGATTCCGGCGGCGATCGCGCGACCCAGCGCGACTTGAGCCTGACCTGGGCCGCCGACCTGCCGCCGGGCAATATCCTGACGCAAGGCAGCTGGTGGCCGGACAAGCCCACGGGCGACATTCCCGGCGTCTCGGTGGAAGCCAAGGTCGCCCTGAGCCTGAAGCTCAAGCTCGGTGATCACCTGGTGTTCAGCGTCGGCGGGGTCAACCGCGAAGCGGTGGTCAGCAGCCTGCGCACCATCAACTGGGACAACTTCCAGCCGAACTTCTTCATGATCTTTCAGCCCGGCACCCTGCAGGACCTGCCGGCGACCTACCTGACCAGCTTCTACCTGGCACCGGGGCACGACAAGGACATCGTCGAACTGTCCCGGGCCTTCCCGGCGGTGACCATCCTGCAGGTGGAGGCGCTGTTGGAGCAACTGCGCAGCATCCTGGCTCAGGTCACCATTGCCGTGGAGTACGTGCTGCTGTTCGTCCTCGCGGCGGGCATGGCGGTGCTGTTCTCCGGCTTGCAGGCGACGCTCGATGAACGCATCCGCCAAGGCGCGCTGCTGCGGGCCCTGGGGGCCGAGCGCAAGCTGCTGGTCAAGGCCCGGCGGATCGAGTTCGGCCTGCTCGGCGCGGCCAGCGGCCTGCTCGCGGCCCTCGGCACGGAGCTGGTGAGCTGGGTACTGTACCGGTTCGCCTTCGACCTGCCCTGGCACCTGCATCCGTGGCTGTTGTTGCTGCCGTTGATCGGCGCGCTGATGGTTGGCGGCGCCGGTGTGTTCGGCACCCGCCGGGCACTGAATGTCAGCCCGCTGACAGTGCTGCGCGAGGGCTGATGGAGTCAGTCAAGACTCCAGGACAGCGGATGAGTCATCAGTACTCTCCGCGTCCCGTCCCGATCACGTCCAAGCGCCCGGCCGGCCTGCGCGCCGAGCTTATTTTTCGTAAAAGACCTCGTTGATCCACCACAACACTTCACCACTTGGGGTCTGCACAACGACCTCATCGCCCACCTCTTTTTTCAAAAGCGCGCGCGCCATCGGCGAGTCGATCGAGATGTAGTCGTTGCGGCCGTAGATTTCGTCGTAGCCCACGACCCTGAACTTCTTGGTTTCACCCGCCTCGTTTTCGATCTCGACCCAAGCCCCGAAAAAAACCCGGCCTTCCTGCTCAGGTGAGTACGCGACTACACGGACATCCTCGAGACGCTTGCGAAGGTAGCGGACTCGCCGATCGATTTCCCGAAGCAGCTTCTTGTTGTACTGGTAGTCGGCATTTTCGCTACGGTCTCCCAGCGATGCGGCCCAGGTGACCTTTCTGGTGGTATCGGGACGTTTCTCTCGCCAAAGGTAATCAAGCTCTTGCTTCAGAGCTTCATGGCCTGCCTGGGTGATGATATTGGTACTCAAGACCGGATTCTCACTGATGAATCATCCTCATGCCATTAGCGGTGACGGTGAGTCACTCGGTGGGCTTGAACCTGGGGGTGAGTGAACTCATGTGTTACCCCGTTTTCGCTTGAGGTTTTTCAGCTCATCGATTGAGTCCGGGTTCGACGGCTTGAACAAACTCAGCATCGGGGTCAGTTCGTCGAGCGCCGTGGCCAGAAGAATCATCGACTCAAGGGTGATGGAGCCGGTGTACTCGAACCGCTTGATGGAGGACTCAGAGACCCCGGATTGCTCGGCCAAGGTCTTGCGGGAAAGATTCTTGGACAGGCGCAATGACTCGGCATTTTTCCCCAACTCACGGGCGATCTGCCCTGGGGAGTACAGAGAATGCATGAGTGACATCGCTTAACCCTCACAGGCTATTGGTCAAAACCGACCCACTATTACACAAATAAAACTGTAAAAGGTCGATTTTGACCAGTAGTCAGAGAACGGCAAACCGACGCCAGCAGATTGCTCGTTTCTAAACCCCGCGCGAATGCCCTGAAACAACCACTAGCGCCGAGTGATCAAACCTTGCCGCGCCACGCGGGTCAGTTGGCGGATCACGGCTTCGGCGTGCTCGGTGTCCGGTGCCTGGATCACCGCCAGATCAAAGCTGTTATCCGCGAAACGGGCCAGGGAATCGCCATCCTTGACAAACTGGATCAGGAAGGCCGAAGCACGGCCCTTGCGTCGCGGCCAGCCGTCGAGATAACGCAGTAGCGTGGGCTGATGTTGACCGCCGAGGAGGATTTTAGGGTTGCGTAAAGGCAGGCTCGCCGTAATCGGCGCAAGACGTACAACGGGGCGTGGGTTGTTCAAAGTGCGTGTCTCCGCCTCAACGATCTGCCGGGCAGGTGTGAGGCAACACCGAACCAGCGCTTTAGCGGTATTTCGAAGCCTGTCGCAAGCTTCTGTCGGCGGTCTCTCGACCGGCCTGGCGCCCCGCAAGTAGCTGTTTAAATCGGCGCATGTATTTATCCTAGAGAAGCCGGTAGCAAGCTGTCAAGAATCCCCCACAACGAAAAAGCCCGCAAAGACCAGACTGTGCGAAAACCTAGCAATCTGCTGGCCGGTTAAAGAAAATGCCCGTATCGCAAGATACGGGCATTTTTCTTATGCGCTATATCCAAGGTGAAAG
>NZ_JALLIX010000169.1 GCF_023242365.1 Pseudomonas sp. MWU13-2100 | reverse complement strand
TTTCCTTAAGTCATATTGAGTGGATCCACTTTTGAAGTTTCTTCTCCACACTGGCCACGAACGATTCAAGGAAGCCATCGTTAGTTCGCTCTTGGGTGTGGAGGTCACTGATTTCCCCTGACTGCTCCTGTTCAGCGAATTGGCGGACGTGCCTTGCGTCAATGCCCGGTTTATGGAAAAGGAGCAACGCCCAGGATGTCCCTGTTCACTTGGCTTTTTGGAAACCCTCACGCGCGGCCCGCGCCGAGGCCTCTCCCACCGGCCCCCGACTTGCCGCCAGCGGTCCCCAGCCTTACCGACACACTGGCGCCGCTGAAACACTGGAGCCATCCGTTCAAGGACAGGAACCACCCA
>NZ_JALLIX010000168.1 GCF_023242365.1 Pseudomonas sp. MWU13-2100 | reverse complement strand
GGCACAGACCATTCACGGGTTGTTCGAAGCGCAGGTGGAACGTACGCCGGATGCCTTGGCGCTGGTGCATGGCGGGAAACGGTTGAGCTATCGCGAGCTCAACGAACAGGCCAACCGTCTGGCCCATGCCTTGCGCAAACAGGGCGTGCAGCCGGATTCGCGGGTGGGGATCTGTGTTGAACGTGGGACCGAGATGGTCGTCGGCTTGCTGGCGATTCTCAAGGCGGGTGGCGGTTATGTGCCGCTGGACCCGGCTTACCCGGCGGAGCGGATTGCCTATATGTTGCAGGACAGTGCTCCGGCGGCAGTGCTGGCGCAGTCGGCTACCGAGGCGTTGTTGGCGGGCGTTTCGATA
>NZ_JALLIX010000167.1 GCF_023242365.1 Pseudomonas sp. MWU13-2100 | reverse complement strand
GCGCAAGGGCGACCAACGTATATATACCCTTATAAAGATAAAGAGGCCGTAGTGGAAGCGGTCCGCTCACCCCTGTTTCGAATTGCTCATTTATCCACTCCAGTCGAAGGTGTGATTCAGGAAAAGTCCTTTCTTTATAATGGTGATCTGGAACCGAGTTCGCGAAATAAAACAAAAATGTACTTGATCAAAGGTGATCGAGTCACTGTGAAAGATGTGACGGCAGGTTGGTGCAAGGTTTTGTATGCGGGAAAGGCAAAGCCAATCACAATGTGGGCGCAATGCAAAACAATAAATTTCCCCAAAGGTTAACCAGTACGTTATGAGCACTCTTATTCGTATTGATGACAAAACCACCAGAGGTGG
>NZ_JALLIX010000166.1 GCF_023242365.1 Pseudomonas sp. MWU13-2100 | reverse complement strand
CGTGCATTTCGGCTCGTTGCAAGGCGCGCGCGAACCGCTGAACCCGGGTCAGGTGGTGGTGCTCGATCAGCCCGTGCCGATCAAGGCGGGTGATTTGATCGGCCATATCGGCTGCTATCAAAAATGCTATGCGGAACAACCGGAAAGGAAGCTGCACCTGGAAGTGTTCAGTGGCGAGGGCGTGGACGACTTCATCGAAGCCAGCCGTGCCTGGGCAGAGCGCCTGCCGGCCACTGACAAGACCTGGCTGAAACTGGCCAAGGGCACTGTCGTGGTGCCCCATCGAGAGCATTACAGTGCCACTACACGGCCCATTTTAAGTGACGACAGCCCCCTCAGTGGTGCCGACCTCCTAATCCCCAAAAGT
>NZ_JALLIX010000165.1 GCF_023242365.1 Pseudomonas sp. MWU13-2100 | reverse complement strand
GCTTCACCGGCGACGTTGACCGTGTGTACGGATTCCGGCAGGCCATCGACTTCCAACAAGGCCTTGAGCGCCGATGGCACGGTGTTGATCAGGCCGATATCGTGTTCGCCGTGTTGCAACTCCAGAACGTTTTTCACCACCTCGATGCGGCCGCCCGAGGTCAAGGGTGCAAAACACTCGTAGACCGCCAGGTCGAAGTTCAGCGAGGTCGAAAACAACGTTTTGTCCAGCGCCGAACCCGGTCCCTGTAGGAGCACCGGTCGATGCTCGATTGCTGGCGCTCCCACAGCTTTTGTGTGATTCAGGGGGGTGGTGTGATCGCTGACACCGTTGAAAGCGGCGTGGGCCCAGGTCAGGAAGTTCACGGTGTTG
>NZ_JALLIX010000164.1 GCF_023242365.1 Pseudomonas sp. MWU13-2100 | reverse complement strand
TCACCCCTGGTGGTTTTGTCATCAATACGAATAAGAGTGCTCATAACGTACTGGTTAACCTTTGGGGAAATTTATTGTTTTGCATTGCACCCATCTAGTTATTGGTTTCCCCTTCCCCGCGTACAAGACCCTGCACCACCCTGCCCTCGCTTCTTCCACAGTGACCCGATCACCTTTGATCAAGTACATTTTTTTTGAATTATTCAAACTCGGCTCCGAGCCACCGTAATCATCATAAAGGAAAGACTTTTCTTGAATCACACCGTCGACTGACGCGGAAAAGTGAGCAATGCGAAATAATGGTGAGCGAACAGTCTCTTCTACGACCTCCTTGTCTTTATATGGATATATATATCTAAATCGTCCTTGCGG
>NZ_JALLIX010000163.1 GCF_023242365.1 Pseudomonas sp. MWU13-2100 | reverse complement strand
AAAGAGGCTGTCTGAAGCTAGCGCCCAAAAGGTTGCGGCCATCCAGGACAGCGTTCGTTTGCAATCCATCGCCACAGCTCGTGCGGTCGAGGAACTTAGGGAAAACCAAAATAAGGATCTCAAAGGCGCTGGTGCGGATGTCGATGTCATTGGGGGCTTGGAGGCAAAAATCAAAATCCTTCAAAAGTCGATTCAAGATATCGATGGCTGGAGAGAGCTGATCAGCCAGTGGCAGTACTGGAATGAGAACGTGGAAAAAACTGAACCAGCGCTCCTTGAAGGCAAGGCCGCGTTAGCTGTGTTGCTAGTGGAAGAACAAGCCACACTCAGTGATCAAAACGCCCAGTGGGTGAGGTTGAAGCAAGAGATCAAT
>NZ_JALLIX010000162.1 GCF_023242365.1 Pseudomonas sp. MWU13-2100 | reverse complement strand
TACCTCGAACAGTTCCTGCGCGGGCAACTGAACGGGGTCTTGCGCAAGGAAGGCAGCCGTTGGGTGGTCGATCCCACTCATAGCCAGGGCCTGCGCTTCAACCCGCAGTTTCTGACGGCGATCAACCAACTCAGCCACCTGGCCGACGTGCTCTACACCGATGGCGGCCTGGGGCTGGGCTTCGAGTTGCAGGGCAAGGCCGCGCGGGACGTGGTGCAGACCACCTTCATCCTCAATGGCGAGAAGCATCATTACTTCAACCAGAAGGAAAGCTGGCAACGTTTCAACTGGCCGGGCCGTGGCGACTACCCGGGCGTCAGCCTGACCTGGACCAGCGTGCGGGCGGGTGAGCGCCTGTTCGGTGATTACTCGGGGACCTGGGGG
>NZ_JALLIX010000161.1 GCF_023242365.1 Pseudomonas sp. MWU13-2100 | reverse complement strand
ACGGCGTGACCTGGGCCTTTTCCAGCCAGCGGATCAGCCCCCAGGTACCCGAGTAATCACCGAACAGGCGCTCACCCGCCCGCACGCTGGTCCAGGTCAGGCTGACGCCCGGGTAGTCGCCACGACCCGGCCAGTTGAAGCGTTGCCAGCTTTCCTTCTGGTTGAAGTAATGATGCTTCTCGCCATTGAGGATGAAGGTGGTCTGCACCACGTCCCGCGCGGCCTTGCCCTGCAACTCGAAGCCCAGTCCCAGGCCGCCATCGGTGTAGAGCACGTCGGCCAAATGGCTGAGTTGGTTGATCGCCGTCAGAAACTGCGGGGTGAAGCGCAGGCCCTGGCTATGAGTGGGATCGACCACCCAACGGCTGCCTTCCTTGCGCAGCACCCCGTTCAGTTGCCCGCGCAGGAACTGTTCGAGGTG
>NZ_JALLIX010000160.1 GCF_023242365.1 Pseudomonas sp. MWU13-2100 | reverse complement strand
GAAGGCCAGAACGGCACTGAGCGCCTGAGCCTGCAAGCCTTCCTCACCCAGGTGACCCGCGTGCGCCTGAAATTGCAGCAGATCAGCCACGCCCCCGACCCGCAGGCCATGACCCAGGCCCTGGCGCAAAGCGTGTTCCAGGGCAAGAACATCGAACTGACCGACACCCAGGCCCATGGCCGCCTGATTGCCGCGAGCCTCGGCGCCGAGTGGGACGGGTTTGGCCAGACCCTCTTCGTGCAGCCGTTGGAGCAAGCCTGGCAACGGCTGCTGCAACCCTCGGCGGCCAGTCTTAACCGCCAGTGGCAGCAAGGCATTGTCAACCAGTGGCACGGCGCCTTTGCCAGCCGCTACCCCTTTGCCAACACCGCCAGTGACGCCTCGCTGGCCATGCTGGGGCAGATGATCCGCGCCGACTCCGGG
>NZ_JALLIX010000016.1 GCF_023242365.1 Pseudomonas sp. MWU13-2100 | reverse complement strand
CTGCTCCTACAGTTTCGAGTCATGCGCAAAATGAATGAACGACAAAGCACTGCAGGAGCCGGGCTTGCCCGCGAAGGCGTCTTCAAGGACAACGCCAGGCCCCCCAATCGCCAACAAGCCGGCGCCAGCAAAATATCGCGCCCAACCCACTGCCGCGCGTAGTTGCCCCGAAAGCGACCGAATCAGCCCGGATCAAGGCTTTATATGATCACAGGACTTGTCTCAACCCACCGGGTACGCTATCTGTGCAGGGGTTGCACCCACAGACCCGTTCGGAACTGCCTATGACCGTTGAAGCCCCTGCCCATGCCGGAAAGCCCGCCAGCCGAATTCGCCAGAAAAACCAGGAAGCGATAATCAAGGCCGCCGAAGACGAGTTCGCCCGCCACGGTTTCAAAGGCACCAGCATGAACACCATTGCCCTGAACGCCGGGCTGCCCAAGGCCAACCTGCATTATTACTTCACCAACAAGCTGGGTCTGTATATCGCGGTACTGAGCAATATCCTCGAACAGTGGGACAGCACCTTCAATCACCTCAGCGCCGAAGACGATCCGGCGCAGGCGCTGACCCGCTACATTCGCGCCAAGATGGAGTTCTCCCGGCGCCAGCCACAGGCCTCGCGGATCTTCGCCATGGAAATCATCAGTGGCGGCGAATGCCTCACCGAGCACTTCAACCAGGACTACCGCACCTGGTTCCAGGGGCGGGCGAACGTGTTCCAGGCCTGGATCGACGCTGGCAAGATGGACCCGGTCGACCCGGTGCACCTGATCTTCCTGCTCTGGGGCAGCACCCAGCATTACGCTGACTTCGCCACCCAGATCTGCCGGGTCACCGGTCGCCCGCGCCTGACCAAGCAGGATATGGAGGACGCCAGCAACAACCTGATCCGTATTATCCTCAAGGGCTGCGGCCTGACGCCGCCACTCTGACCCTCTTGAACTGAAGCCGAATCCCGTATGCCTTTTACCCTTGCCGGCCTTTGCGAATACCGCGAGGAAATTCGCAAAAGCCGCTTTATCACCCTCGCCGCCCCGATCACCAGCGTCGCCGAAGCCCAGGCTTTTATCGAGCAACACAGTGACCTGGATGCCACCCACAACTGCTGGGCCTGGAAGCTCGCCGACCAGTACCGCAGCAGTGACGACGGCGAACCCGGCGGTACCGCGGGCCGACCGATCCTGGCCGCCATCGAAGCCCAGGATTGCGATCAGGTCGCGGTACTGGTCATTCGCTGGTATGGCGGCATCCAACTGGGCACCGGCGGCCTGGCCCGCGCCTATGGCGGCGGCGCCAACAAGTGCCTGCAAAACGCCGAACGACTGCCACTGATCAGCCGGGTCGCGTTGAGCTGCGCCTGCGGCTTCAGCGAATTGGCGCTGGTCAAACTGCGGGTGGCCGAATTGGGCGGCCTGATCGTGGAAGAACAGTTCACCGCCAACGGCGTGGAACTGCAACTGGCGGTGGGTGAAGCACAGATCGATACACTGCAACGGCAATTGGCCGATCTCAGCCGCGGGCGCATTCTCTTGCAGCGCCAGGCATGACCGCCCCCTGTTCATAACCCCCGGACACCGAGCGGTTGCCCACAGTCACTGTGCACCTGACTGTGGATAACCTGAGCACATCCGGCTGTAACCCTTCTGCAACGTGGCTTTGCGGCTGCTGATCAGTTTTTGTCCAATGACCCGCCAACGGCGCAAAATCATCCTGCAAACAGCGGGTTACAAGGGTTTATCGCGTTTTGAAAATAGCCCGATGGCCTATATGCCCAAGCCGCGAGCTTGCACACAAATACTGTGGAGCAACCTGTGGATAAGCCGTGCAAGGGTGGCCGGGTAGCCGATCCAGCCAAGCTTGCGGGGAGTTGGTCGTTTTTTGATCAGATTCTATGGCCCGATATGCCTGATCGGGCGCCTGCACGAATCGGGGTTACCAGCGATGGCGGCGGTGAAACTGATATCGTAATCGCCAGCAAGCCGGTATCTACAAGGTTTGTGCGTCAGCTGAAAACGCCGCGCGTACCGGTAATAGCTGTGCAATCCCCCAAGCCAGTTCAAAGAACAGGAACACGGCGATGATCATGCTCGCTCCCTGGCTCAGGGCGTAGACCTGCCAGGTTGCGAACAACATCCGGCCCACCGCGTCATAGCGACCGAATGCCTGCTGTGGATCGCGGATACGCAAGACCGCCCAGACGCAGACGATCGAACCCAACAGATTCGCCATCAACAGGTGCGCGGGCGCGAACGGCGGCAAGCTTCCCGGCAGGTTCAGCGTGGCGGCCAGCGCCAGCAGGGCAGCGTGCAAGGCGAGAAAACTCCAGGGTGTGACAAAGGCCGCCGTCACGATCAAGTCATACCAACCGCTGGCCCGAACCAGTCGACGGTACTGTGCTGTGCTCCACATAAGTCATCTCCATAACGATTCAAGGAGCACAGAGGCTAAAGCCTGGAGTATGCTCCAAGGTCAAGCCTTTCCAGAGAGCGAACAGCATGCGTATCGGTGAACTGGCCCGGACCTGTGCCGTCAGTTGCGACACCTTGCGCTTCTACGAGCAACGCGGCTTGATCGTGGCCCAACGTAGCGCCAACGGTTATCGGGACTATCCTCCCGAGATGGTGCAACTGGTGCAGTACATCAAGACCGCCCAGCGCCTGGGCTTCAGCCTGGGGGAAATCGGCAGCAGCGTCGCCGGGGTGTGGAATGCCACAGATGCCGACAGCGCCGTCACGCAACTGCTGCAAGACAAACTCGTGCTGATCGAAGCGCGCATCGCCGACCTGGGCGAGTTGCGTCTGGAATTGCAGCATCGCCTGCAACAAAGTTGTCCTCTGAGAACCGGACTTTCATCTGACAAGGAGTTTGCTCATGAGCAATAAAAACGCGTTGATTATCGGTGCCTCCCGTGGCCTCGGACTCGGGCTGGCCAAACAATTGCTGGCCGACGGCTGGGACGTGACCGCCACCGTACGCAATATCCACAAGGCCGATGCCCTGAAGGCCAGCGGACCGGTGCGCATCGAAGCCCTGGACATGGACGATCACGCCGCGGTGGCGGCGCTGGCGCAACGTCTGGAAGGCCAGGTCTTCGACTTGCTGTTCGTCAATGCCGGCGTCAAGGGCCCTGACGACCAGCGCCCGGGCCACGCTTCGCCGACGGAGATCGGCCAGTTGTTCATGACCAATGCTGTCGCCCCGGTCGCCCTGGCCCAGCGTTTCGTCGGCCAGATCCGCCCGGGCAATGGGCTGATTGCCTTCATGAGTTCGGGGCTCGGCAGCGTGACCACTCCCGATGCGCCGAATCTGGCCTTCTACAAAGCAAGCAAAGCCGCATTGAACTCCATGGCCAACACCTTCCTGAGCGAAATCGAGGCCCCGACCTTCACCGTCCTGTCGATGCACCCGGGCTGGGTGAAAACCGACATGGGCGGCGACGGCGCGGACATCGACGTGGCGACCAGCGTTCGCGGCCTGATCGACCAGGTCAATGCCTATTCCGGTCGGGGCGGGCATCACTTCATCAATTACAAGGGCGAGACCATTCCCTGGTAAGCGACAGCCCCGACGACGCAGGATCTGCGCTCACGGCGTCCTTGTAGATACCGGCTTGCTGGCGATGAGGCCAGCAAGACTGGCATCGACTATTCGACCACCATCGCCAGCAAGCCGGCTCTACAGTTTTGCGCATAATCGTAGAGCCGGGCCAAGGGCGGATATCGGCGGGGCGCGAATTCGATCAGGTTTTAGCCGGTGTCTCGACGACACCTGTAGAATGCCGATCATCTGCACCTGATGAGAAAAAAGACCATGTACGACTGGCTCAATGCCCTGCCCAAGGCAGAACTGCACCTGCACCTGGAAGGCTCGCTGGAGCCGGAGCTGCTGTTCGCCCTGGCCGAACGCAACAAGATCGCCCTGCCGTGGAACGATGTGGATACCTTGCGCAAGGCCTATGCCTTCAACAACCTGCAGGAGTTCCTCGACCTCTACTACCAAGGGGCCGATGTGCTGCGCACCTCCCAGGACTTCTACGACCTGACCTGGGCCTACCTGCTGCGCTGCAAGGCACAGAACGTGATCCACACCGAGCCCTTCTTCGATCCGCAGACCCACACCGACCGGGGTATCCCCTTCGAAGTGGTGCTCAACGGCATTGCCGCGGCGCTCAAGGACGGCGAACAGCAACTGGGCATCAGCAGCGGCCTGATCCTCAGCTTCCTGCGTCACCTCAGTGAAGATGAAGCGCAGAAGACCCTGGACCAGGCGCTGCCGTTCCGCGACGCCTTTGTCGCGGTCGGCCTCGACAGTTCGGAAATGGGTCACCCGCCGAGCAAGTTCCAGCGGGTCTTCGATCGCGCCCGTGACGAAGGTTTCCTGACCGTCGCCCATGCCGGTGAGGAAGGTCCGCCGGAGTACATCTGGGAAGCCCTCGACCTGCTGAAGATCCAGCGTATCGACCATGGCGTACGCGCCATCGAGGACGAGCGACTGATGCAGCGGATCATCGACGAACAGATTCCTCTGACCGTCTGCCCGTTGTCGAACACCAAGCTGCGCGTATTCGAGCACATGTCGCAGCACAACATCCTCGACATGCTTGAGCGCGGCGTGAAAGTCACGGTCAACTCCGATGACCCGGCCTACTTCGGCGGCTATGTCACCGAGAACTTCCACGCCCTGTACACCGACCTGGGCATGACCCGGGAACAGGCCCAACGCCTGGCGCAGAACAGCCTCGACGCGCGGTTGGTGAAATCCTGATGAGGCGCCGGAAACGGTGAGAGCGACACAGCTTTTGTGGGAGCGGAGCTTGCCCGCGAAGAACGATAACGCGGTCTGTCTGAAAAACCGCGGTGTCGCCTTCGCGGCGATGCGGCGTCCCGACAAGCTCCGCTCCCACACAAATACCGCGCCCGCAGGATTACCAGGCTAACCCCCTGCCACCTCGCTCAACTCCTCCAGCGCCTTGCCCTTGGTTTCCATGCCGAAGCGCCAGACCAGCGCCGCGGCAATCGCGAAACACAGCGCCCCCAGGGCAAACACCCCGCCCTGCCCCGTCACCGGGAACACCAGCCCGGTCACCAACGGCCCGAGCAACGAACCGATCCGTCCCACCGCCGAGGCAAAACCGGCCCCCGTGGCCCGCGCCGACGTCGGGTACAACTCCGGCGTGTAGGTGTACAACACCGCCCACATGCCGAACAGGAAGAACTGCATCAACAACCCCGAGCCCACCAGCAGGCCGACATTGCCGCCGAACACCGCACTCTGCCCGTAGAAAAACGCCATGACCCCGCCACCGAGCAAGGTGACGATGCACACCGGCTTGCGCCCCCAGCGTTCCACCAGCCAGGCCGCCATCAGGAACCCCGGTATCCCGCCCAGGGAAATCAGCACCGTGTAATACACCGACTGCGTCACCGCGAAACCCGACTGCTGCAGCAAGGCACTGAGCCAGGAGGTCAAGCCGTAGAAGCCGAGCAAGGCAAAGAACCAGACGCTCCAGATCATCATCGTGCGCTGGCGGTACACCGGTGACCACAACTGTTGAAAGGCCGAAAAGAAGCTCGGCGCGCGGTCCACGCCACGGGGCAGGCGCAGCGGAATTGGCAGCGACGTGCATTTGAGCGAGGTCCGTACCCGCGCCTCGATATCGTCCAGCACCTTGTCAGCCGCCCCATGGTGCCCGGCCTGCTCCAGCCAGCGCGGCGACTCGGGGATAAAAAAGCGAATCGCCAGGACAAACACCGCCGGTATCGCCAGCACCAGGAAAATGTCACGCCAGCCCACCAGCGGCAGCAGGAAATACGACAGCACCCCCGCCGCGACAAAGCCGAGGGGCCAGAAACCGTCCATCAGCGCGATATAACGCCCGCGACGCTTGGCCGGAATCAGTTCCGAAAGCATTGACTGGGCGATCGGAAACTCCATGCCCATGCCGAACCCCAGCAGGATGCGAAACAGCGTCAGAGTCTCGACGGTCTGCGCGGTGGAACACAGGTAGCTGGCCACGCCCCAGAGCACGATGCTCCACTGGAACACCGGTTTGCGTCCGAAACGATCGGCAAGCAGGCCCGACAATGAAGCCCCGACCACCATGCCAAAGAAACTCGAGCTGGCCAGCAGACCGGCCTGGGCACTGCTGAGGGCGAACTCGGCTTTGATCGAGCCGAGCAGGAAAGTCATCATCGCCAGGTCCATGGAGTCGAAGAAAAACGCCAGGGCAATGATGATGAAAATCAGCCGGTGATAACCGCTGATGGGCAAGCGTTCCAGTCGTTCCGCCGCGCTGTAGCCTTGAGTTTCCATGGGATATCCCTCGAGTCGAATCATCGATCGAGTGTGCGGTATCGTCAGGAGGGCTTGTTTCTGGATACGACCTGTTCGCAGTCCTGGGCGACGCCCGCCGCGTCCATGCGGCAGGCCACCGGGACTCAACCGACCAATTCGAGCTCGACTTCAGCGGCCAGCTTGTCGATCTGCCGCTGCCCGAGCGCGGACACCTGCAAGGCCCGAGAGTCTTCCCGCGAGGCCAGCCAACCGGATTGCAGGAACAGTTGCAGCAACCCGGCGCCCAAGGCACCACCCAGGTGGGGACGACGTTGCAGGTCATGGCAGAGACAGGCGATCTCGCGCTGCCCATGGGCCAGTGCCTGGATGTACAGGCCGCGCTCGGCCAGGCGCGCCGCGCCCTTGCTGGTAACCCGCAACCGCAGCTCCTGCTGCTCGACCCAGCCCGCTCCCAGCAAGCGCTGGTAAAGCTCACAGGCCAACTCACCGCCCAGGTGATCGTGGCACACCCGGGCATGCCGCAAAGCGTCGGCATCGGGGGCCAGGGCCTTGACCGCATGGGCCATCGCCAACGGCGCACTGGCCAATGACGCGCTGGCCAGGGCTTGTACCGCCGTGCCGACTTCCGGGGCGGCGAGGCGGAAGAAGCGCTTGCGCCCGCGCTCCTCGATACGGACCAGGCCGCCTGAACTCAGACGCGCCAAGTGGGCACTGGCCGACGACAGCGACAGGCCCGTGGACAAAGCCAGCTCATCGGCAGCCCGGGCGCTGCCATCCAACAACGCCCACATCATGGCACTGCGCTTGGGGTCGGCAAGCAACGTGGCAATCTGACTGACGCAAGGTGCATATTCCATGTCTTCACTCCCTGTTGAAACACTGATCGAACGCACACGGGGCATACTGAGGAGTAATCCCGCCCAAGCCAAGACGCGAAAATGCCAAAAAGTGGGCGATTTTTTCAGCGTTTGGCAATCAACAGCGGCGAATGAAACAAAATACGTCATCCGTCGAAAGGATATTGGATCCAATGTCTTCAGCCTAAACCACAATGTGCACCGAGCCGACCTTTATTCCTGAACGGGTTGTAACAGAACCTCTTCGAGATCCGCGTGTCCTATGCCTGGGAAACCGGCGCCAGGCGCCCGAGTTGCGCGCAGCGCCGGCTCAGCAGCTCGCGCAACAGGTTCACCGGCTTACTCAATTGCGCGCGATGGGCGCACAACAAATTCAGCGGAGCGCGCTCACAGCGCAACTCCGGCAACAGCACCTGCAAGCGTCCCGCGAGGACATCGGCCGACACATCCAGCCAGGATTTGTAGGCGATGCCAACCCCGGCCACGGCCCAGCGCCGCACCACGTCGGCGTCGTCGCTGAAACGGTCGCCGCTGACGGTCAGGCTGACTTCGCGCTTGCCGTCGTGAAAACTCCAATGGTCATGCACCCGGCTGCTCAGCATATAGAGCAGGCAGTTGTGCTGTGCCAATTGTGCCAACGTACGGGGTTCGCCGTGTCGCGCCAGATAACCCGGTGCCGCGCACAGCACCCGGCGGTTATCCGGTGCCACGGGCAGCGCCACCAGGCTGGAGTCCTCCGGGTCGCCATAGCGCAAGGCAATGTCCACCGGCTGGCGGAACAGATCGGCGATGCGGTCGCCCAGCAGCAGGCGCACGGTCAGTTGCGGATGCTCGCGCTGGAACTCGTCCAGCCAGGGGAGCAGCAGGTTGCGTCCGAAGTCCGAGGGTGCCGACAACTGCAACACGCCGCTGACCTGGTCCTGACCGCGGGCCAACAGCCGACGCCCCTCATCGAGTTGGCTCAACGCGCCCCGGGCGTATTCAAGGAAGCCCTCGCCTTCGGCGGTCAGCCTCAGACTGCGGGTCGAGCGCGCCAGCAGGCGCGCGCCCAGTTGCTGCTCGATCCGCTTCAGAGCCGCGCTGGCCACCGCCGCCGACATGTCCATGACCCGCGCCGCCGCCGACAGGCTGCCCAGGTCGGCGGCACGGACAAACAACTGCAAGTCATCGAAACGCAGCATCGCGACCTCGGCATTATCAAAAAAAAATTGAAAGAGCCTGCTGTTTTAGCCGGTTTTATCTTCAAGTGAAATAGCCAATCATGGCGCCATCGAAATCGCTGCCCTCTGGAGTTTTCACATGAAAGCCATTGCCTTCTACGCATCCCTGCCCGTCGATGACCCGCTGTCCCTGCAGGATATCGAACTGCCCGCCCCGGTCGCCGGTCCCCGCGACCTGCTGGTGGAGGTCAAGGCGATCTCCGTCAATCCGGTAGACACCAAGGTCCGTCAATTCATGCCGCCGGAAAACGGTGAGGCCAAGGTACTCGGCTGGGACGTGGCTGGTGTGGTCAAGGCAGTGGGCAGCGAAGTCAGTCTGTTCAAGGTCGGCGATCCGGTTTTCTATGCGGGTTCCCTGACTCGTCCTGGCGCCAACAGCGAGCTGCACCTGGTGGATGAGCGCATCGTCGGGCACAAGCCGAAAAGCCTGGGCTTTGCCGAAGCGGCCGCCTTGCCGCTGACCGCTATCACTGCCTGGGAGCTGCTGTTCGAACGCCTTCGGATCGCCGAGGACAAGGCCGATCAAGGCCAGAGCCTGCTGATCGTCGGCGCGGCCGGTGGCGTGGGGTCGATCCTGACCCAGCTCGCCAGCCAGTTGACCGGCCTGAAAGTCATCGGCACGGCTTCACGCGCCGAAACCCGGGACTGGGTAACGGCCTTGGGCGCCGACCTGGTGGTCGATCACAGCCGGCCATTGAGCGAAGAACTCAAGGCCCATGGCCAGGCGCAGGTGACCCATGTCGCCAGCCTGACCCAGACCGACAGTCACCTCGATCAACTGGTCGACGCCCTCAAGCCCCAGGGCAAGCTGGCCCTGATCGACGACCCGAAAGGCCTCGACATCAGCAAGCTCAAGCGCAAGAGCCTGTCGTTGCACTGGGAGTTCATGTACACCCGCTCGATGTTCGAGACCGATGACATGATCGAACAGCACAACCTGCTCAACCGCGTCGCCGAACTGATTGATGCCGGGGTGTTGAAAACCACGCTGGGTGAGCATTTCGGCCGGATCAACGCCGCCAACCTGCGCCGTGCCCACGAGCTGCTGGAAAGTGGCAAGGCCAAGGGCAAGATCGTGCTGGAAGGGTTCTGAGTCGAATCCCGTGCACCTGTCGACCTGACAGCCCCTCCTGCAGGAGCCGGCTTGCCGGCGATGGCGTCCGCCAGGACGCTGCAGGGCTCAAGGGCCTCATCGCCGGCAAGCCGGCTCCTACAGGGTTAGTGGCACCTTCAGAATAATGACCTGGGGAGGAAGATTGCACCTGCAACACAATCCGGGCGACCACCAGTCAGATGATTGAGCCAGGTCATCTACCAGTAGGAAATCAGCGCTACAATCGAATCCTCACTGCTGTTTTGGTTTTAATGCAGTCATTTTCAAGCAACAGAGAATGAGTCGTTACCAACAGGAGGAAGTCGGCAATGAAGATACTGGTTAAAGAACTGCCCCGGCCCCACGGCAATCAATGGCAGGTCCGTCTGGACCAGCACGTGGTGACCTTCCGCAGCGAGGCTGAAGCCCGCGCCTTTGTCAGCACCCTGCAAGTCAGGTTGCAGGCCCCCCACCCTTTCCCCGAACGCCAACAACTCGCCGTCGGCTGATCCCATTCGCAAACCTAGCCCTGGATGACTCGCGCGTTGTACACGCGACGAGTCGACATGGCCAGCGTGACCACCAGCACACCGCACAGGCTGATGACCAGGGCCATCGGCACGGCGCTGCCATCGTGCAGCACGCCGACCAATGAGGCAGCTGCCGCCGCCACGCCGAACTGCAGGCAACCCAGCGTTGCCGATGCGCTGCCGGCGCGCGCGCCCTGGCCGCTCATGGCACAGGCCGAGGCGTTGGGCAGAATGCAGCCCAGGCTGGAAATACAAATGAACAACGGCACCAGCAATGGCCACAGTTGCTCCGGGTGCAGGCTGCTGATCGCCAGCAGCGTCAGACCCGCTGCCAGGTAGACCCACACTGCACGTACCAGCAGATACGCCGGGCCGCGCTTGGCCAGCAGGCGCGCATTGACCTGAGCGGTCAGGATAAAACCCGCGGCGTTGGTGCCGAACAACCAGCCGTAGTGCTCGGCCGGTACGCCATACAGCTTGATGAACACGAACGGCGAGCCGGCGATATAGGCAAACATGCCGGCAATCGCAATGCCGCCAGTCAGGGCGTGGCCGAGGAACAGACGGTCGCCCAGCAAGCGAGCGTATTGGCGCAACGCACCCGACAACGGCGCACGTGGTTGCTTGGCCGGCAGGCTCTCGGGCAGGCCAAGCATCACGGCAATGGCCGCCATTGCACTGAAGATCGTCAGGGCGATAAAAATCGAGTGCCAGCCATAGAGGTTGACCAGTACACCACCGAGCATCGGCGCCAGGATCGGCGCCAGTCCCACCACCAGCATCAGCTGTGAGAAGACCTTGGCCGAACCCACCGCGTCGCATTTGTCGCTGACCACCGCGCGGGAAATCACCATCCCGGCGCAGCCACCCAGGGCCTGGACAAAACGCGCGGCAATCAGCCAGTCCAGGCTCGGGGCGAAGGAACAGGCCAGGGACGCGACGGTGAACAGCGCCACCCCCACCAGCAATGGCAGCCGCCGGCCGAAACGATCAGCCACCGGCCCATAGGCCAGCTGGCCGATGGACAAACCGAGGAAATACACCGCCAGGGTCAGCTGGATATGTTTTTCATCGGTGCCGAACGCCGTGGCCATGGCCGGAAAGCCCGGCAGGTAGAAGTCGATGGCCAGGGGCGCGAAGGCGCTCAGGGCGCCAAGAATCAGGATGGTTCGCAGGTTCATCAGGTGTCCAGGGAAGATCGGCGCGGGTCGCTAGTCTAGCGGCGCGAGGAGGCCTTGAACAATCTGATAGGTCGCTAACTATTAAAAAAACCAGAACACAACACAACCTGTAGGAGCCGGCTCGCTGGCGATGAGGTCAATAAGTCCTGCATCGATTATCCGGCCGCCGTCGCCAGCAAGCCGGCTCCTACAGTTGACTATGTTGGCCGTGGTTGCGGCGCTATCGAGCAGATCCGCGTCAGCCGGCCAGCTTCGCCTGGTAACCCTCTTCGCTGATGGCGCTGAGCACGTCCTCCACCGACAGCCGGCTGTTGACGCTGACTTCCTTCGCCGCCAGGTCGACCCGCACCTCGGCCGCCGGATCGCGGGCCTGGACCGCCTGGGTAATGGCCCGTACACAGTGACCACAGGACATACCCTGGACATTGAAAACTTGCATGACACGGCTCCTTTCATGGGGGAATGCTTGCAGTCTCAAGCTTGCCACGGTGGCAAGGTCAAGTTCCTGGCAACATTGCCGGGCTGGCATTTAGCGCGAGCCTGCGCCAAGCTTCGGCATCGACGATCAAACCGTAGGAGATTCAGCCATGCGCTGGTCAGCATTCAGCCTGTTCGGCCTTCTCAGTATTTTCGGTGCGAGTCCTTTCGCCAGTGCGGCCGGAGAGAACTACGCCGTACTGATCATTTCTCGCGAGCGCCTGGAAGTCTCCACTTCCTGCGAGATCGGCATCTATCTCCAGGATCAACTGTCCGGCCGGCTGTTCCAGGAACAGTCCAGCTCCTTCAACCTGCCGCCAGGCAACGTTTCCATCCGCTTGAAGTACTTACCCGGACAGACCCCGGGCTGTGCCGCCGGCATGCTGACCACCCCCGAACAGGTGATCAAGCTCAGCGGCGGCGATGTGCGCAAGTTTGCCATTGTCGGTGGCCCGGAAGGCCTGCGCCTGAAGCCAGTATCGCTGGGTTATCAATAAAGGCTTGACCTTGCCAAGGGGACAAGGTTGATCCTTGGGGCAACTTCTCCAGGAGTATTGCCCATGCTCGCCTCCATCCGCTTCGACCTGCCAATCGCCGGCATGACCTGCGCCAGTTGCGCCGGGCGTGTCGAGCGAGCCCTGAGCAAGGTCGCCGGCGCCACTGCCGTCAGCGTCAACCTCGCCACCGAACAAGCCCACGTCCAAGCCCCGGCCGATAGCCTGCCGGCGCTGCTGCGCGCCGTCGAGCAGGCCGGCTACAGTGTGCCCACGCAGACTCTGGAGCTGGATATCGGCGGCATGACCTGCGCCTCCTGTGCCGGCCGGGTCGAACGGGCCTTGACCAAGGTGCCCGGCGTGCAGCAGGTCAGCGTCAACCTGGCCAGTGAACGGGCCCATCTGGATCTGCTCGGTCAGGTCGATCCCGCCGCGCTGATCGCCGCGGTCACGGGTGCCGGTTACAGCGCCAGCCTGCGACAAAGCGAAGCCGCTGGCGCCCAGGAGCAACAACGCCGCCTGCACCGCGAACGCCTGTCCCTGATGCTGGCGATCGCCCTGGCCCTGCCGCTGGTGGTGCCGATGCTGCTCCAGCCGCTGGGCTACCACTGGATGTTGCCGGCCTGGCTGCAATGGGCCCTGGCCACTCCGGTGCAATTCATCTTCGGTGCGCGCTTCTATGTCGCCGCCTGGAAAGCGGTCAAGGCCGGGGCCGGCAATATGGACCTGCTGGTCGCCCTCGGCACCAGCGCCGGTTATGGCCTGAGCCTGTATCAATGGGCCAACACCGCCCCCGGCAGTATGCCCCACCTGTACTTCGAAGCCTCGGCGGTGGTGATTGCCCTGGTGCTGCTGGGCAAATACCTGGAAAGCCGCGCCAAGCGCCAGACCGCCAGCGCCATTCGCGCCCTGGAAGCTTTGCGTCCGGAGCGGGCGATCCAGGTGATCGACGGTCGCGAGCAGGACGTCGCCATCAGCGCCCTGCGTCTTGATGACCTGGTGTTGGTCAAACCCGGTGAACGTTTCCCGGTGGACGGCGAGGTGGTCGAGGGCCGCAGCCACGCCGATGAAGCCCTGATCAGCGGCGAAAGCCTGCCGGTGCCCAAGCAGCCCGGCGACGCGGTTACCGGCGGGGCCATCAACGGCGAAGGTCGGCTGCTGGTGAAAACCCGCGCGCTGGGCGCCGAAACCGTGCTGGCGCGGATTATCCGCCTGGTGGAGGACGCCCAGGCCGGCAAGGCACCGATCCAGAAACTGGTGGACAAGGTCAGCCAGGTATTTGTCCCGACCGTTCTGTTGCTGGCCCTGGCGACCTTGATCGGCTGGTGGCTGCACGGCGCACCGCTGGAAACCGCGCTGATCAATGCGGTGGCGGTGCTGGTGATTGCCTGCCCGTGCGCCCTGGGCCTGGCCACGCCGACGGCGATCATGGCCGGCACCGGCGTGGCCGCGCGCCACGGCATCCTGATCAAGGACGCCGATGCCCTGGAACGCGCCCATGAAGTCAGCGCTGTCGTCTTCGACAAGACCGGCACCCTCACGTCCGGCGCGCCGCGCATCGCCCACCTGATCACCACGGCAGATGACGACGACAACGTGCTGCAACTGGCTGGAGCCCTCCAGCGCGGCAGCGAACATCCGCTGGCCAAGGCCGTGCTGGACGCCTGCGCGGAGCGCGGCCTGGCCCTGGCGGATGTCAGTGACAGCCGCGCGCTGAGCGGACGCGGCATTGCCGGTTGCCTCGGCGAGCGCGCCCTGGCCCTGGGCAATCAGCGCCTGCTCGATGAAAGCGGCCTGAGCGCGGGCGCATTGGCCGAGTCGGCGAGCGCCTGGGAAGCCGAAGGCCGGACCTTGTCCTGGCTGATCGAGCAAAGCCCGCAACCACGGGTGCTCGGCCTGTTCGCCTTCGGTGACACCCTCAAGCACGGCGCCCTGCAAGCCATCCAACAGCTCAAGGCCCGGCAGATCAGCAGCCACCTGTTGACCGGCGACAACCGCGGCAGCGCCAGGGCGGTCGCAGAAGCCCTGGGTATCGATGATGTCCACGCACAAGTGCTGCCGGCGGACAAGGCCGCCATCGTCGCCGAGTTGAAGCGACATGGGGTGGTGGCAATGGTCGGCGACGGTATCAACGACGCCCCGGCGCTGGCCGCCGCTGATATCGGCATTGCCATGGGCGGCGGCACCGATGTCGCCATGCACGCGGCGGGCATCACCCTGATGCGCGGCGATCCGCGACTGGTACCGGCAGCCCTGGAGATCAGCCGCAAGACCTATGGGAAGATCCGCCAGAATCTGTTCTGGGCGTTCGTCTATAACCTGATCGGCATTCCCCTGGCCGCCTTCGGCCTGCTCAACCCGGTACTCGCGGGTGCGGCCATGGCCTTGTCCAGTGTCAGCGTGGTGAGCAACGCGTTGCTGCTCAAGACCTGGAAACCCAAAGACCTCGACTGAAGGAGTTGCCATGAATATCGGCCAAGCAGCCCGCCAGAGCGGCCTGAGCGCAAAGATGATTCGTTACTACGAGTCCATCGGCCTGCTCAGGGCCGCCAACCGTACGGACAGCGGCTACCGTTTGTACAGTGCACAGGACTTGCACACCCTGGCCTTTATCAAACGCTCCCGGGACCTGGGCTTCTCCCTGGAGGAGGTCGGCAAGCTACTGGCCCTCTGGCAGGACCGCCAACGCGCCAGCGCCGACGTCAAAGCCCTGGCCCGTGAACATATCGAGGCATTGAGCCGCAAGATCGAGGAACTGGCCGGCCTGCGCGACACCTTGCAGGACCTGGTGGAGCACTGCCACGGCGATCATCGTCCCGACTGCCCGATCCTCAAGGACCTGGAATCGGGAGGCTGCTGCAATTGAAAAATCCGCCGTCAGTCAGGATGCTATCCACTTAAAGCCGAACACATCGCCTAATGTGGGAGCGGAGCTTGCCCGCGAAGCTTTTAGCGCCCTCAAGGGCCTCTTCGCGGGCAAGCTGCACTCCCACGTCATTGCTGCATCCACGGCGGAGGCGGTTCTTCAGCCTTGCTCGGCGGCTTGTCATCCGCCGCGCGGATCGCCTGCCGGCGCTCCTCCTCGAACCGTGCCGCTTCGATCTCGCGCATTACACTGCCGACATCCGCCAGCTCTTCCGGATCGTCGAACTCACCCGTCAGAATGCTGCCCGGATGCAAGGTGCCGGCTTCGAACAACGCCCACATTTCCTTGGCATAGCGGGTGCCACGCAGCTCCGGGGCAAAACGCCCGAAGTACGACGCCATGTTGCCGACGTCCCGCTCCAGCATGCTGAAGGCATGGTTGTTGCCCGCCGCATCCACCGCCTGGGGCAAGTCAATGATCACCGGCCCCTGAGGCGTCAACAGCACGTTGAACTCCGACAGGTCGCCGTGCACCAGGCCGGTACACAACATCAGCACGATCTGGGAAATCAGGAACGCGTGATACTCGCGCGCCTGATCCGGCTCCAGCACCACATCGTTGAGGCGTGGCGCGGCATCGCCGTACTCGTCCGCCACCAATTCCATCAACAGTACGCCTTCCAGGAAGTCGAACGGCTTGGGCACCCGTACGCCGGCACTGGCCAGACGGAACAACGCCGCCACTTCCGCGTTCTGCCAGGCATCCTCGGTCTCCTTGCGACCGAACTTGGACCCCTTGGCCATGGCGCGGGCCTGCCGGCTGTTACGCACCTTGCGGCCTTCCTGATACTCGGCCGCCTGACGAAAACTTCGTTTATTCGCCTCCTTGTAGACCTTGGCGCAACGCAGCTCGTTGCCACAGCGCACCACATAAACCGCTGCCTCTTTGCCACTCATGAGTGGGCGCAGCACCTCGTCGACCAGACCGTCCTCGATCAGGGGTTCAATGCGTTTTGGAGTCTTCATCAGCTTTTATTGTGGGTCCTTTATTGCCAAACACGCGAATGTCACTCGTTATACGGCAATCCTCTCACAGCGGGGAGAGGATGCCGACCTCGAATACTCTCCAATGCACTCAATGTGCCAGATTATTCCGACGAATCGGCCAGGTGAAAGCCGCGACTCCAAAGAATAGCCGACGATTATCAAGCTATTGTTCAGGCAGCACCTTGTTATTTCCGACCACGGCCGACAGCCTGATGCTAAGAAAAAATCAGAATATTCGCCTTGCGCCTCAACTTTTTTCCGCGCCAGCCGAAGCGCTCTAGGACAATGGCGTTTTTGTCGGACAATCAGCTACGCCACCAGCGAAACGGATTTTCAGCACCCCCATCACTTTCACAGCTGCCCTATACCGACCACACGTGATCAGCACGTCTGGGGTCTACAAGAAAAATCTGGAGCGCGGATGAACATCAAGCAGAAACTGACCTGGGCGTTTGCAATCGTCGCCTGTTTGCCGGTGGTGCTGGTTGCCACACTGGTGGTGCTGAACCTGCGCAGCGAAGCACGCAGCAATTTTGTCGATGGTAGCGGCCGGGAGATCCGCCAGGTCAGCAACGCCATGCAGTTGTTCTTCGACGGCGTCAGCCAGAACGTCGAATACCTGACGAACCAGCCGCTGATAAAAAATTCCGATGGCGTACTCAAGAGCTACGTGAGCGCCGATGCCGCGCAAACGCCCCTTAACGAGCAGGACAAACAGATCTACGACCTGCTTGAGGGCATGCGACTGGCCCATCCGGCTTATTCCTACGTGTCCTACGGCGTTGGCAACGGTGGCTACGTCTCGACCCCAGCCGACCCGAAACTGGCCAGCTACGACCCACGTGTCCGTCCCTGGTACAAGACCGCGATAGCCAATCCCGGCAAGACCCTGCGCACCTCCGCCTATTACTGGGCGGCCGACGACGCCGTCATGATCGGTACCGTGCGTACCGTGGACAACAAGCTGGGCTCCCAGGGCGGTGTGATCGGTGTCGACGTGACCCTCAAGCAACTGACCGAGATCGTCAAGCAGATCAAGCTCGGTGAAAGCGGCTATCTGATGTTGATGGAGAGCAGCGGCAACCTGCTGGTGGACCCTAAGCAGCCGGAACACAACTTCAAGGCCCTGGGCAGTCTCGGCGGCGGTTACGCCGACCTGGCCAAGGCCGGCAAGGGCCTGGTGGAAGTCGATATCAACGGCGAGCACTACATGGCCAATGTCTGGCCATCCGAGCAGTTGGGCTGGACCTTTATCGGCCTGATCAAGCAGAGCGAAGTGATGGCCTCGGCCAACCAACTGACTTGGCTGGTGGCAATCATCGCCGCCGTGCTCGCGGTGATCTTCGCCATCGTCGGCGCCAGCTTCGCCAGCCTGATCGTGCGGCCGATCCGCAGCGTGGCCAGTGGCCTGGAAGGCATCGCCCAGGGCGAAGGCGACCTGACCCAGAACCTGCAGATCCGTGGCAGCGACGAAACCGCGCAACTGGCGAACTGGTTCAACCAGTTCCTCGGCGCGATCCGCAGCCTGATCCAGCACATCGGCCAGTCGGCCAACAAGATTCTCGATTCGTCGCATAACTCCACCCGGGTGTCCGAAGATATGGCCGACGCCGCCGGGCGCCAGCGCGAAGCGGTGGACATGGTGTCGACGGCCTTCCACGAGATGGTCGCCACCGCCAACGAAGTCGCCCGCTCCTGCAGCCAGGCCGCCGAATCGGCCGACAGCGGCCAGCGCCAGGCTCGCGAGGGCCAGCAACAGATCGATGCGGCGGTGAGCAGCGTCGACCAGTTGAGCCATGAAATTTCCCAGTCGGCCCAGTCGATGCAGCAACTGGAAAGCGACAGCAACAATATCCAGTCGATTCTCGGCACCATTCGCTCGATCGCCGAACAGACCAACCTGCTGGCGCTCAACGCCGCCATCGAAGCGGCCCGGGCCGGTGAACAAGGCCGTGGTTTCGCGGTGGTCGCCGACGAGGTGCGGGCCCTGGCCAAGCGCACCGCCGACTCCACGGCGGAGATCGACGGTCTGCTCGGCAATCTGGCCAAGCGCACCAGCCAGGTCGCCCAGCAGATGCATGCCAGCCTTGAGGTGTCACAGGAATCGGTGAACCGCATCGGCCTGGCGCGCACCAGTTTCGGGCAGATCCGCGAGTCGGTGGACGTGATCCGCGACATGAACACCCAGATCGCCACTGCGGCGGAAGAGCAGCACCATGTGGCCGAAGACATCAACCGGCATATCAGCCAGATCCATGGTGATGCGCAGTTGGTGGCGGAACTGGCGAACTCGGCGCGACTCGACTCCCAGGGTTTGGCGGGGCTGTCCAGCGAGCTGGACGCGTTGGTCAAACGGTTCCGCACCTGATCGCCGATCTTTAGACCGCCGCAAAACCCAATGTCAGAGCGGAGCTTGTGTGGGAGCGGAGCTTGTGTGGGAGCGGAGCTTGTGTGGGAGCGGAGCTTGTGTGGGAGCGGAGCTTGCCCGCGAAGGGGCCCTCCAGGCCGCCAAAAGCTTCGCGGGCAAGCTCCGCTCCCACAATTGGGCCTTTCGCGGTATTCAGTGGCGGAACAGCTCTCCTGGCGTATAGCCGAACAAGCCCTTGAACGCGGCGATAAACGCTGACGTCGAGTCATAACCACAGGACAGCGCGGCCCGAGTCACGCTGTCACCCGCCTCCAAGGTCCCCAGCGACGAGAGCAATCGCGCACGCTGGCGCCAGCCCCGAAAACTCAATCCGGTCTCCCGCTGAAACAGCCGCATCAAGGTTTTTTCCGACATGCCCAGGCGCCCGGCCCACTGCCCCAGGGTCACCCCCAACTCCGGGTTCTCAATCAACTCATTGCACAAGTCGAGCAAACGCGAATGGCGCGGCAGCGGTAGCGAGAATCCCACCTCCGGCAGCCCCGCCAACTGATCCAGCAACACCTGCACCAGGCGTCCTTCGCTCCCTCCTTCCTCGGGATAATCGGCCGGCAACAGGCAGAAACTCTTGATCAATTCCCGGGCCAGCGGCGTCACCTCCAGCACCCGGCAACGCGACGGCGCCCACTGGCAGTCCTCGCGGCGTACATAAAGGCTGCGCATTTCCGCGCGCATCGAAGTCACCACCTCATGCTCCAGACCCGCCGGGATCCAGACCCCCCATTGCGGCGGCGCGAAAAAGCTGCCCTCAGCGGTATGCACCCCCAGCACCCCACTGATGGCGTAGGAAAACTGCACCCAGTCATGGCGATGACGTGGCGTCCACGAGCCGGCGCTCAGGCTCTCGGCACGGGCGTACAGCGGGCGCGGCAGGGACGCCAGCGTCGGAATCTGGCGTTGGGGGCCACGTTGTCCGTTAGTCGGCATAGATAGACCTTATGTCGCAAGATGGCTTGCAAGCTGCGACCTTAGGCCAAGCAGGCACTTCTGACAATGCCGACAGGAGCCGCACGGCCGGCTGCCGGCAAATCGTTGAGGCGCAACACGGCAATAGCAGGCCCCGCGCACCCGACAGTGATTCACGTCTGGGATCAGAGCAATACACGGCAACGAATCCGTCCTATGATGCCGAGGATATTGCCCACAAAAAATAAAGACATTTCCCACAAATTATAGCGACCGCTCATGGAGAGCCCGTGCATGCCCGTAAACTGGCAATACCTGACCGCCGCCCCCAGCCTGCCGGCGCTTTACCTGCGCGCCGCGACACGCCGCATCATCAGTGGCCAACACTTGCCTGAGCAGGGGCTGCGCAGTTGGGTGACCGTCGATGAGCGGCGCCTGGCCGCCTATCGCCGGGTCTGCGGCTTTGCCGAGGGCAGCCCGATGCCGGCGACCTATCCCCATGTGCTGGCGTTGCCGCTGCAACTGCAGCTGCTGACGGCCAAGGAGTTTCCCTTTCCGCTGCCGGGCCTGGTTCACCTGAACAATCGTATCCGCCTGCTGCGGCCCTTGGGCGGCATGAGCAATCTGCGGATCGGCGTGCAGGTGCGCAACCTGCAGCCTCATGTCCAGGGCGCGACCTTCGATCTGCTCACCGAGATCGACGATGCCCTCGGACCGCTCTGGGAAGCCGAAAGCCGGCTACTCTGCCGCGGCGTCACCCTGGACGCCAGGCCGGCGCGGAAAAACAAGGCCTCGGCCCCGCCCCTGACCGAGCTGTCGCGCTGGCAGGTGCCGGTCGATATCGGTCGGCGCTACGCCAGGGTTTCCGGTGACTACAACCCGATCCACCTCACAGCCCTGAGTGCCCGCCTGTTCGGTTTCCCCCGGCCCATCGCCCATGGCCTGTGGAACAAGGCCCGGATCCTCGCGGCCCTGCACGAGCACCTGCCGAGCGCCAATATCGAGATCGAGGTGGCGTTCAGAAGACCGGTGCGCCTGCCCGGCGAGGTCGGCCTGTGGGTCAGTGCACCGGGCTCGAACGGCGCGTTCAAATTGTCCGGTGCCAAGGGACTGGAACACCTGAGCGGGCGTTGGCGACCTATCGCCTGACAGACCTCTCTCATCGGAACGTCGCATCCCCTACCCTCGATTTTTTCTTCGTATCTCCATGCTTCCTGATCTAGACCCTTACTGACCGACGTACACCTGAAGATGCAACTTCCTGCTTGGGGGACGGTTGCGCTTCGCCCGACCTGGCGTCTATGATCAGGTTGTCGTTGCCAATTCAACGACTAGACCTTGGCCGGTCGATGAGAAAAGGCGCACAGGCGCCCACCATCCGAATTGCAGGCGCTTTTTTTGTGCCCGCACATTCGTGTTATGGCGGCTGTGCGTGGGACACCTTCGGGTGTGCCGGGTCCTTTTCCCCGGTCGGCCAACCCGCGTACAGCTGCCACCCGTCTTCGCTTGGCCGCGAAAGGTGTCAGCTCCACCGAGAAGGAATTTCAGATGGGCTACATACCGCTAACTCCGACCTGCACTAACCGTCATATTCTCTTCATCAACACCCACGCTTCGATCGTGGATTTGCATGCCTATGGCAGCGAGCGCATGCGAGCTGGAAAGGACATGATCGATAGTCTGTCCTGCATGTCCCTCAGAAAAATCGACGACGAAGACTTGACCCATTCTTGACCCATTTCATTCAGGGCGCTGCCTTGCTGCTGCGTGATGGATATGACATTTGGAAGGTGGTCGAGACGAGGACACTGGAGGCTGTGCGCAGTGGTAGATTGACCTCTACTGTTGCGGGTGGTGACGCCTGTACCGGAGTAGAGACCGTTGTCTAAATTGCCGTAACCGTCAATTCAGCACGGTAACCTGAGTCAGGTTGCCGTGCTGAAGCTGCCGAGCTATAGAGAGAAAGCTGCGTGCACTGAAGTTGCTACAACGTGGCCAACGACTCAGATTTTCACGTTCTCACGAATATTCCAGCCGTACTTGATGGCGCCGCCGTCCTTGCCGCCATCGGATTTTTGCGGCTGGTAGCTGACCTCGACCTTGGCGAAATTCAGCGATACATCCTCATGCAAGGTGTCTGCGCCCTGGTCGCCGCCGGTAGAGTAGGAAGCCACCATGACTTCCTTCAGTGTGATCACCAGATATTCAACCGGGTTGGTGCCACCGGCCTTGCGTACGGTGAGCGTCGCCTCGGGATAGTGCTTTCCGCTGGAGCAGGCCGCCATCAGGTTGGGCGACGATTTATCCATGGACTTGCCGAAAGACAGATTGTTGATACTGACCTTACCCGAGCCCCCGCCGCTACCAGTGTGCATGGAGCCAGACTGGTTCATACCCCATTGAATCGATTTTATTTCGATCTCGTCCCGATGTTGCTGGTCTTTGGATTCACCTTTGATATCACCCAGCTTTAAAAACATATCGGTTGCCATACCCACTCCCTGTCGTTGATTCACGCCGGATTGGCGCCGGAAGGCACTTTCTTCGTAAGCGCGTGCCTTGAGCAAGGTGTTGAGTAGTGAAAGGGAAATGACCTGCTTTATTAACTCGCAAGTCCTACATTTTCGGATGATTGAGCTGCTTATGCTCCCTGATCGTGATAACAGGTCAGGGAGGGGCCGGGATGATTTCCGATTTTTTAAAAAGCGGTGTGCCCAACGCGCACAACAATGCTCGTCAACGTGTGGAGAGCAAAGTCGATTTGCCACGACTGTTCCGAGCCATTGATACGGATCCGACGATTGCCGGTGCTGGCGTGGTGTACATCGAAAGTGACTTCACGGTGGTGACGCTGCGGGAGTTCCGGGTGATTTGCAGCATCGTGCCGAAGAAGGTCGTATTGCGTGAGGCGCCCAGGCATATAGCACCGTTGGAGTTTGTCCGGTCGCTGGAGACGCAGCCACGGGAGTCGCGACTGGTGATGGAGGTGATTAATACCTCTTTGTCGTGTGCCGGCGCCATTCTTGGATGGACTGCGGCTTTTAGTGGGACCGTCGCAGTTCCGTTTACCGCGGGCGCGAGTCTGGCAGTTGCCGGTATTGGTGCGACAGTCGCCACTGCCAGTACTGTGCAATGCGTGGTGGGTGTTGCGAGGACCTATTACGAACTCAACGACCCTGCTGCTAACGATGCCATGGATAATGAGGAATGGTATCGCTACGCAATGCCAGTATTGGATGCCGCCTCCTTGCTGGGAGCAGGTGCTTCTACCCTGACAACACTGAGGTTGTTGCAGGCCAGAAAGGCGTCGACCGGCAGAAGTTGGTACGAGTTGTCAAAAGGTCTGACTCGCCAACAGAGAAGCGCACTGACTAAAGAACTGCTCAGTCTGAAAGACCCTCGTTTGAGTAATAAGCTGTTGAAGCTTCGCCAGCGTTCAGGGGCGTTGGTCAAACGCTATACAGCGACCGAGATCAATCACGCCACAGTGACTCAAATTCGTGACGCCTTGGGCGCAACCATGGGTTTTACAAGCAGTGCCTTGTCCGGAAATATACGAACGCTCGCGCTTGGCTTGTATGAGGGCCTTGAATGATGGACCACCAAGACTCATTGAGTGCGTTTTTGGCTCGTTATTTTCCGACGTTTATCTGTGCTTTTTTTCTCGCTTGCTTTTCGCTTGGCGGCGCCATTTCATTGGTGTCCAGTAGTTACTTTCGCGGTGACCCCGAGCGGGCTCGCTATGCTTTTCTGGCGGCACTGGTTCTGGGATTGTTTTTGGCGTTTAGCCACTTTGCCATGATCAGAGGGCGCAAGTGGGGCATTTCTATCATCGTGGGGTTCTATCTGCTTGGCTTTCTTGCAGTCCTTTCCACCTTCGGCTACAGGCCGCATTTGGGCGCCTATGTGAGCGCTTTGCTGTTTCCGTTACTGGGACTTTTGCTAGTCAACAGCAAGCGCCACCGCGAAATGCGCGGTGTGCTCGTAACGATCCGTCAGCAACGAGAAGAGCTTCATCGGCTCCACAAACGTCGTGGAAAGCGCCGCTGATCGCGGCTAAGCAGCGCTCGCCTAGCCGCCCTGACGAATATTTCATCGGCTCCAGGTGTTATCCCTACAGCAAGGCCCTTGCTTCCCGTTCTCATCCACCGGAAGCTAGACGCCTTGAAGGAGAACACCCGCATGAACCTCGACGAACTGACCCAACGCCTGCACGGCATCCGCGATCGCAACGACTGGAAAACCTTCCACAGCCCGAAAAACCTGGCCATGGCCGCCAGTGTGGAGATGGCCGAACTGGTGGAGATTTTCCAGTGGCTCAGCGAGGATCAATCGCGCCAGTTGCCACCGGAAAAGCTCGCCCATGCCGGACAGGAAGTCGGCGATATCGTTCTTTACCTGCTGCTGCTGTGCAGCGAACTGGGGCTGGACATGAATGAGGTGGTTCGCGCCAAACTGGCCGACAGCGAACGGCGTTTTGCCCAATGAGCGACCGTCATTTCGACCAACTGGCCACCCGCTTCGCCGAGAAAATCTACGGTGGGGCCAAGGGTGCGATCCGTCTCGCCGTGCTCCAGGCCGACCTGATCGAGAGCCTGCCGCAGCGCCCGTTGCGGGTGCTGGATATCGGCGCGGGCCTGGGCCATATGTCATTGTGGCTGGCCGAGCGCGGTCACCAGGTAACCCTCGCCGAGCCCGCAGAACCGATGCTCGAAGGCGCACGCCAGCGCTTTGCCGACGCCGGACAAACCGCGACCTTTATCCAGGCACCGTGGCAGGAACTGCTCGGCCAGCTCACCGAACCCTATGACCTGGTGCTCTGCCACGCCGTGCTCGAATGGCTGGCCGAACCCCATGCGATCCTGCCGGTGCTGCACCAGCTGTGCACGCCGGATGGCTGGCTGTCCCTGGCCTTCTACAATCGCGATGCGTTGATCTATCGCAACTTGCTCAAGGGCCATTTCCGCAAGATGCGCAAGAATGACATGGCCGGTGAAAAGCACAGCCTGACCCCGCAACAACCCCTTGATCCACGGGAACTGGCGGCGCAACTTGAAGGTCTGTGGCGGGTCGAGACCCGGAGTGGCGTACGGGTATTCCACGACTACATGCCGGTTGAATTCCAGGCCCGCGCCGCCCTGGCGGACCTGCTGGAAATGGAACTGGCCCACCGTCGCCACCCCGGCTTTGCCGGGCTGGGACGTTACCTGCACTGGATCTGCCGTCCGGTCTGAATACGGAGGATGCAATGAGTCGCCGCTTTTGTCTGCTCGCGCTGTGCCTGGGAGTAACTGCCTGCCAAAGCAACAACCCCTACACCGCCAGTTCCATGCCCCTGCCGCCCGCCCCGGCGCAGGTCGCCCAGACCCCGGATCTGAGCGCCTACCCGGCACCGCCACGGGACTACGCTCGCTACCGCACCTGGGCCTGGAGCAATGACCGGCTGCCCGCCGGCACCACCTGGGCCGATCCGGCGCAGTTGGCTGAAGTGGTGGGCAATGCCCTCGAACAGCAGGGCCTGCGTCCACGCCGCGATACCACGCCGCCGGACCTGCGGGTCAGCGCCGACCTGCATGTGGAGAAACGCCTGCGCCAGGTCCAGGAAGACTACGGTTACGCCGGCGGTCCCTACGGCTACCGCTATGGCATGTACCCCAGCGCCCCGATCGTGCGCACCTACGAGGTGCAAGTACTCGTGGTGCGGATCAGCCTGTTCGACGCCGGCACCGGCCAACCGGTCTGGAGCGCCAGCGCCGAGACCGGCACCCAGGGCAATCAACTCGAACGCGCGGATGCCTTGCGCGATGCCGTGAACAAGGCCCTGGCCAGTTATCCACCCAGCTAGACCACACCCGGAGAAAAATCATGTTCCGCCGTCTCGCTTTAGTGGCTTTTGCCGTGCTGCTCAGCGCCTGCGAAACCACCCAGGTCAACCACGACTTCGACGCCAGCCGCGATTTCGCCGGCTACCGCAGTTGGAGCTGGAAAGAACCCGCATTGCAGTACCGACCGGACGATCCACGGATCAGGAGCGACCTCACCGAACAGCGGATTCGCCAGGCGGTCGGCGAGCAGCTGGACCAACGCGGACTGCGCCCTGCCGTGGCCGGCGGCAAGGCCGATGTGACGGTCCAGGCGTACCTGATCGTCGACAACCGCCAGCAGCAGGTCAGCACCAGCTACGGCGGTGGCTGGGGCGGTCCTTGGCAAGGCGGTTTCTGGGGCGGCCCGGGGTACACCGAAACCCGCAGTGTCGACTATCAGGTCGCGACGATCCAGGTCGACCTGCTCGATGGCAAGGACGGCAAGCTGGTCTGGCGTGGCAGTGCCGAGCAGACGGTCAACGACCGTTCGACACCGGCCGAGCGTAGCGCGGCGATCAACCAGGCGGTGGCCAAGTTGATGACGGCGTATCCGCCCAAATAGTTGCAACACTCCCTGCCCAGCAGGGGGCGTCTCGAATAGCCCAACCTTGGCTACACTGGCAGACAACACTGGAAAGTAAGCGCTCGGCCAGCGGCCGGCAAGGGAGTGCTCGATGCCTTTCCCCAGTCGTGTCATCGGTTTTCAGGGGCCGTCCGGGCAGCGCGGGGCAATCAGCCTGATGGCGGCCATCACCCTTGGTCTGGCCCTGCTCTTGATGGTGGTGGTGGTCGATACCGGCCGGCTCTATCTCGAACAGCGCAAGTTGCAACGGATAGCGGATGGTTCGGCGCTGGAAGCGGTGAGTCGCGCGGGGAACTGCCTGGCCGGCCTGAGCGCCGCCAGCTACGCGACTCAAAGTGCCAGCCGCAACGCCTTCTCCGTCGGTAACGGCAACACCTTGACCACCACCTGCGGCACCCTGGTGACCGGGGCCAATAACCTGCGCACCTTTGCCGTGGATGCCACGCAATCCTCGGCCATTCGCGTGGTCGCCAGCCATTCCGTGCAAACCAGCGTGGCCGCCGGGATCTACGCCCTGGTGTCGCCCGGGACCTTCAGTCCGAATACCCAACTGACCGCAACGGCGGTAGCCGCGGCGCCCCTGCCGCCCGTCGCGCAGTTGAGCATCCGCAGCACCATCGCCAATGTGAATCTGCTCAACTCGGTCATGGGTCCCTTGCTCGGCGGCTCAATCAATCTCACCGCAGCCGGCTGGAACGGCCTGCTCAACACCGATATCAACCTGCTCAGCTACCTGAACCAACTGGCCATCGATCTGAACGTGACGGCCGGCAACTACACCCAACTGCTGTCCACCAACACCAGCGTCACGCAGTTGATCAGCACTGCCATCACGGTCTCCCAAGCCAATGGCGCGAGCGCCGATGTCCTGACCGCGCTGGGCGGCCTGAAAGTCGCCGCACAAACGGCCGGGAGCATCCAACTGGGCAGTTTTCTCAACCTGTCGACGATCACGCCGACCTCGCAGCTCAATGCCAATCTGCAACTGTTCCAACTGGTCCAGGCGATTGTCGAAGTGGCCAATAACCAGAACGGCCTGGCGGTGAATCTGCCGGCCAGCCTGTTGGGATTGGGAGTCGGGGCGACGGTACAGACCAAGGTCATCGAAGGGCCGCAGTTCTCGGCGATCGGCAACCCGGCCCTCGCCGCGCTCAACCCGCAAGGCCCCAGTGGCATCTATGTGCGCACGGCACAGATCCGCACACTGGTGAGCCTGGACCTGTCACTGGTGAGCAATTTACTGAGCGTAGTCTCAGGGCTGCTTTCGGCCGGTACCAATTTGCTGGGACTGACCCTGCATGTACTGCCCGATCCGACCCTGGACATCAGCCTGGAAGCCGGTGGCGGCAGCAGTTATGTCACGGGTTACACCTGCGTCAGCGAGACCAATAAAAGCCTGTCGATCAGCGCCACCACCGATACGGCCTACCTGCGGGTGGGCAATGTCAATTCGGACTGGGCGAGCAACACGGGACCGCTGACCGTCACGCCTTTCACTTTGGTTTCTATCGGCACGGCGACGGCGCCTTTTGCCGCCGGAGGCGCATCCCTGATGATCAGCAGCCCGGCGCTGCAAACAACCGGCACTTATACCTTTATCAACCCACCCGATGTCAACGTGACGCCGACCCCCGCCTATCCGCCCTACACACTGTCGATGTCCGATCCGATTGCCAGCCTGACCCAATCCGTCAACGGCATACAACTGACAACTTATACTCCGACCTATACCGCCCCGACGCTCCTGAGCGTCGTCTTCGCAACCCTCACGGCCACCCTCAACAGCGTGTTCAGCCTGCTGACCTCGACCCTGAGCGGCCTGCTCAGCCCCCTGCTGGACAACCTGATCAACACGTTATTGGCGGGGCTGGGTATCACTGTCGGGCAGATCTCCGTCGACGGCCACCTCACCTGCGGCCAGCCCGGCAAGGCCTACCTGGTGATCTGAAGCGATCGGCAGCTCCACACAGAACCGCGCTCCGGCGTCGCCATTGCGTACGCTGAGGCGCCCGCCCATGTTCTCGACAATCCCGTAGCTCACCGACAACCCCAGCCCGGTGCCGATGCCTATCGGCTTGGTGGTGAAGAAGGGTTCAAAGATCCGCTCCAGCAACCGCGGGTCGATACCACCGCCGTTATCCTCGACGAACAGACGCACCGCCCGCTCGTCACGTTCGGCGGTCAGGGCGATCCAGGGCTCGAAATCGCGGCGCTTCTCACGCTTGCTCAGCAGCGCATCCCGGGCGTTGACCATCAGGTTGATCAGCACCTGCTCCAACTGGTCGACGAAGCCCCGCACCCGCACCTCGAACCCGATAGGTGCCACTCGCAGCTCCACGCCCTTGCCTTTCATCCCTTCGCTGAGCAACGACAGCGTGCCTTCCACCGCCTGCATCGGGTTGAACGGTGCCTGCTCGACTTCCGAACGGCGGCCGAACACCCGCATATGATCGACCACCCGCGCCGCTCGCTGGACCTGAGCGTCGATGCGATTGAGCTTGTCCTGCAAGTAATCGATCTGCACATCGCCATTGCCCAGGCGCTTGAGCACATTGACGATGGCCATGCGCATGACGTTCAGCGGCTGGTTGATCTCATGGGCCAGGCCGGTGGCCATTTCACCCAGGGTGGCCATTTTCGCGCTCTGGGTCAGTTGCTGCTGGGAGCGCCGCACCTCGGTGTTGTCACGCCCCACCGCCTGCACCTCGAGCAGTCGGCCTTGTTCATCGAACACCCCACGATCCGACCAGACCCACCAGGCATGCTCGCGGCCGGGCAATTGCAGGCTGATTTCCGCAGTGCTCACCGGCAGTTCAGGGGTCAACTGCGCCAAGCGCCGGACAAACGCCGCGCGCTGCTCGGGCGACAGCCAATTACCCAGGTCAAGCCCCGGCAATTGCTCGGGCGAGCACTCCAGGTAGGCCGCAAGCGGCTTGTTGCCGAAGGTCAGGGTCAGGTCCGGGCGGTAACGACAGATCATCGCCGGCGAATCCTCCACCAGGATGCGATAGCGCTCCTCGCTCTGCTCGATCTGCTCGGCGGCCAGGGTCGCTTCAGTGACATCCAGCCACAAGCCCACCGCTTCCACCGGCAAACCGAGGTCATCACGCAACAGGCGGGCTTCATCCAGCAGCCAGTGGTAGGCACCGCCCTTGTCCCGGAGCCTATAACGACAACTGACGTTACCTTCGCGCAACAACTGGCGGGTGCGTTCGAAATAACCGTCGCGATCCTCGGGGTGAATCCACTGGGCCAGGCTGCCGTCGGCACAGTCGCCCAGGGTCCAGCCCAGCAGTGGCAACAGGCTGTCGCTGAAGAACACCGGCTGCAACGCGCCCTCGACATAGCGCTGCACATAAATCACCGCCGGCGAGCTGGCGATCAGGTTGTCCAGCCGGGCATGGGCGGCGGCGGCGGCCTGTTCCTGGTTCTTGACGTCACTGATGTCGAGCATGAAGCCAATGATCCGCAGGCTGTCGCCGATACCCATCACCTGCCCCTGCAGGCGATACCACTGCGGGGCCCGCAACGGGTCATCGGCATTCCGCCGGACACAGAGCAGCAGCGGATTGCCCTGTTGCAGGTCGTACATGCGGCTGGAAAGCTCCTGGCGATCGGCGGCATGGAACAGTTCCAGCCAGCCTTCCAGCGACACCACCCCGTGCGAACCCTCAAGCCCCAACCCCAGCAACAGTTGCGGAGCCAGTTGCAGTTCGTCGAGGGCTGGCGTCCACTCCCACCAGCCGGTGCCCAACAAACCTTGCAGCACCTCCAGGCGCTCCAGTTGATGATGATGTACTTGCTGGCGCAGGCGCGCCAGCAACGGCGCCGCCAGGGCCGCGGCCAGTTGCAGCCAGTCACGGTCGTCCAACTGCGCCGGCCGCAGATGCGCCGGGTAAAAACCGGCGAGCAACCACGCCGCCACCCCATGGTCATCACAGAAAGGAATGAGCAAGCCATCGGCATTACCCATCACCCCTTGCAGGCGCAGGTGCTCGCTCAGACCCTGTTGCGCGCTGAAGTACAGCGGCACCATGCCGTTGAGACTGTCCAGGCCACTGCCCAGGGCCTGGCCGGTCTGCCACAGGACCGGGGCGTCATGAGCCCGATACTGGCTGTGCACCATCCACTGCTGTTGATGTTCGTCGAGCAGTGCCAGGGCGACACAGGGAATCCGCCAGCGCTGGGACAAGCCCTGCAACTGCTCGTTCAGCACTTGAGGCAGGCGCGCCAGGCTGCACAGGCGCAATTGTTCGCTCATTTGCCCGGCGACCTGCTGCAACTGCTCACGCAACGATGAACGCAGGTTGTGCTCTAGCAGGTCACCGATATCCAGGGCCTGCAGCCACCAACCCGGATTGGCGGGTTGGACCCAGGCGCGGGTATGCAGGACTTGCCCGGCCGGCCCGCTGAAGTCCAGGTCGAGGCTCTGCCCGAGCCAATCCGCCGGCACGCCTTCAACACACAGGCGACTGGAGAGCAGCAACAAGTTGCGCAATTCACAACCGGCTTCCTGCAGTGCCAGGTCATGGCGCAAGGGACCGTCGACACTCAATACCCGACCGTCGTCATCCAACAGCAGCAGCAAGCCGAATGTCGGAGCGGACCGTTTGCCCATGGGCTCGGGCGGCGACTCGCTAGCGCGTCCCAGCAAGCGCCCGAACAGCTTGTCCCCTGCGCTCAAAACTGCAGACTCGACATGACAGTCAGATTCGTGGGCAGGCTGGGCACCGTACCGATTCCAGGCAACACCAGAAACGGCAGAACATTGCGCAGTTGGGCCGTAGGGTAAGTGATGGTGACCGTCAGGATGCCGCCCGTATAGACCGCCGTAATATTGTTGGCGGCATTGAAGTTGAAGCTGCTGGGAATCCAGACCAGCCGGGTGGCGGCGGCCTGGACGGCGGTGCTCTGGACCAGGCTCGTATAGCCGCTGCCAGCCGCCACCGGGTCGACCGCCACGCTACTGCGCAACGCCTCGGCCGTCGCCTCATGGAACGATTGCACCATCAGCAGTGGCAAGCAGTAGCTGACCATGCCATAGAACACCGCGAAAAAAACCAGGAACACGAGCGCGAACTCGATGGCCGCGGCGCCTTTTTGCTTTCGAGGGAGGCTGGGGTTCATGGCAAGGTCTACCCTGACAACTGCATGTTGTTATCAGCATAGAATCATTCGCCGGGAAGAGACGTTTTTTAGCCAATGCACAGCCTTGTCCTACTGGCCTGGTTCGCACTTTGTGCAACCCAGGACCTGCGCCACCGGCAAATCGCCAATAGCCTGACCCTTGGTGGCGGTGCACTGGCCCTGGCCTATCTGCTCTGGAGCGGCAGCACCTGGCTGGGCGCGCCGGCCGCCCAGGGCGGTACGGCCTTGCTCCTGGCCTTGCTGCTGACGTTGCCCGGCTATGTCGCCGCACGCCTGGGCGCTGCGGACGTCAAGCTGTTGGCGGCGCTGGCGTTGGCCAGCGAGCCGTCTACACTGCTCGGCACCTTTATCGGCGCCGGCGCCGCAACGCTGTTCTGGCTCTGGCTGGCGCCACGACTGTGGCCGTTACTCGGACGGGGGCCGCAGGCAAGCCTTCACCACCTGGCCCCGGAAACCGTGGGGAAATACCCCTTCGCGCCCTTTCTGCTGATCGGCCTGCTTGGCATGTCAATCAATTTCTATTAGTCATGACTCTAAATGTACAGAGTGGCGAAGTGCGTCTACTTTTGAAAAACAAGCCCTGCGAAACTGCGCGCGTGGGCCAGGAGCCCGTGGTCATTGGCTGGTAGAGCATGGAGTAGCGCGTGAACATACCTGTCTCTCAAGTAAAAGTGCTGGTGGTGGATGACCAGTCGCTGATCGTCGAAGAAATCTGCGAATTTCTCGAAAGCAACGGCTATCGATGCGTCCCTTGCCTGTCCAGTCGACAGGCCATCGAGCGCTTCCGCGAAGACAGCGCGATCGGCCTGGTGCTCTGCGACCTGCAGATGCCGGAGCTGGACGGTATCGAGCTGGTGCGCCAACTGCAACGGATTGCCGGTAAACACCGGGCCTTCGAAGCCATCATGCTCACCGGGCGCGCCGACAAGCAGGACGTGATCAAGGCATTGCGCGCCGGCATCGCCGACTACTACCAGAAGCCGGTTGACCTGCACGAACTGCTCGATGGCATCCATCGCCAGGACAAGGCACTGGCCGAGCGCAGCCGCTCCGACAGCCTGGGGCATCTGAACCAGAAGCTGCAGTTCCTCGCCGAATCCATCGACGACCTGTACCAGGACCTGAACAGGATCCGGGGCCGCTCGCCCGCCGACAGCAGCGAGGAGGCCGATCCCGACTCGGCACAGATCCTGCCTGAAATCGTCAGCCAGCTGTCGCCGCGGCAACTGGACGTCGCGCGGCTGGTGGGCAAGGGCCAGACCAACTACCAGATCGCCTGTGAACTGGGCATCACCGAAAATACGGTGAAGCTTTATGTGTCGCAGGTGCTGCGCCTGACCCATATGCACAACCGCACCCAACTGGCACTGGCCTTGTCACCCGCCAGCGCCCGCCACAGGGGGATCACCGAGCACTGATCCCACCGCGAGCGCCATCGCAGCCCCTCCCTAGGACGCACCAAAGGCCTTGGCCAGGGCGGTAAAGCCCGGCCCGGCCAGGACAATCAACAATGCCGGGAACAGAAATACCATCATCACCACGGACATCTTTGCCGATAGCTTGGAGATGTATTCCTGCTGACGGGTCAAACGCCGATCATCGAGCAACTGCTTGAGGGCCAGCAACGACTTCATCGCGCCGCCGCCCTGATGGATCAACTGATGGAGAATCACGCAGATATCATCGAATTCGTCCACCGCCAGCAGACCGGCCACCTTGTTCAACTCCTCTCCCAGCTCCAGGCCCGAATCGACCCGTGCCAATACCAGACGCAACTCCCCGGTCACCACGGGCAGCAGCTCCCGGCCCTCCTGGGAGAGCACCCGCAAGGCCTGCTCCACCGCCATGCCCGACTCGAACAGAACGCGCAGCAGCGGGATAAAGGTCGAGACCTCCTGGACAATCTGTTTCTGCCGACGCCGAGCCAGCAACACCAACAGTCGCTTGGGGAACAGATAGCCGCCGGCCAGGGCCAGGAAAGGCGCGATCCAGGGTGAGGTGGTAGCGGGGAAGACCAGCCCTTCCACCAGCGACACGATCCCCAGCGCCAGCAGCGGCGTAGCGATCTGGCTGGCGGCAAACAGCGAGCGCTGGCTGACCTTACGCCAACCGACACGATTGAGCAGCGCCTGGGTTTCGTTATCCAGGCTGATCGAACGCTGGCCGAAACGCGACTCGCCCAGCCTGCGCAGCAGGCTGCCGAAACAGTTGTCGCGGCTCATATGGCCGAGCAGACGCTGATTCACCGCGCGCGCGCGCCGGCGCCGCTGCAACCATGGGCCGAGCACCAGGGTCAAGGCGCCGAGGAACAGCAGGACACTGGCCAGGATCACCATCTCACACGCTCCGCAACATGCGCCAAAGCGCCAGGCAACCGAACACCTGTAACCCGAACGCCATCAGCAACATGCGTCGGCCGCTGCCGTCATCCCACATGTGCATCAGGTAACCCGGGTTGGAGACCAGGAAGAAACCCGCCATGCCCACCGGCAGCAACGCCAGCACCACGGCGGTCATCCGGGTTTCCCCAGTCATGGCTCGCAGTTGCCGATTCCCTTGCTCGCGCTCGCGAATCAGCTTGATCAGGTTTTCCAGCAACTCGCTGGCGTTGCCACCGTAGCGATGGTTGACCTTCAATCCCAGGGCCAGGAAACGGAACTCGTCGCGCTCGTAGAATTCGGCGAAGTCCTTCACCGCCTCCGCCAGGCCGACCCCCAACTCGACATTGCGTCGTATCCGGCCCATGGCTTCGCGCAGGGGATCGGTGGACGCCTCGATACCGCCCAGAAGCGCATCGGCCAAGGTTCGTCCCGACTTGAGACTGCGCACGGCGTGATCAAGCAGGGACGGCAGTTGCTCGACCATCCGCCGAACCCGCCGCCGGTAGCGCCAAGTCAGATACAGGCGCAAGGCCAAGGGTGGCAGCACCAGCATCAGCAACAGTCCGGCGACACCAACCTGCACAGCACCAATCAGCAGCAGAACCGCCCAAACGCCCAGCCACAGGCCCTGCCGCTCGCCGGGGCGATTCAGACCGGCCCGCACGAACAGGCGATCCAGGCGGCTTTTCGTGGTTTTGGTCACCGGCGCCAGGACCGGCCGGCCCTGGCCCAGGCGGCTCAGCACCCGCTCACGGCCGGTCTTGCGCAGACTGGTGTAGAACAAGTGTATCGACAAGCCCAGCAGCAGCAGGCTGATCAAGCCGAACAGCAGGGGAACCAACATCGGCGCCCCTCCTCAACCGAAGGACAAGGACGAGTCGCGGCGCAACTTCTCGCCGCCAGGGTTCAGCGCATCGCGCTGGAAACCGAAGCCACTGCGCCGGTCCAGGCGGAACAGGGTGTTGGTGACATAGATGTCCTCGCGCACATCGAGCACCTCCACCACTTCGCTGACACAACGACGGCCATCGGGCAGGCGGGTCAGCTGGATCACCACATCGAGTGCCGCACAGACCATCTGCCGCAGGGTCTTTTCGCCGATCTGCCGCCCTGTCAGCCCCACCAGGGTTTCCAGGCGCAACAGGGCATCCTGGGCGTTGTTCGCGTGCACCGTACTCATCGAGCCGTCGTGGCCGGTGTTCATTGCCGTCAACACGTCGAGCACTTCCACACCGCGAATCTCGCCGAGGATGATCCGGTCGGGACGCATCCGCAGGGCGTTGCGGATCAGGTCGCTGGACTTCACTTCACCGTGGCCCTCGGCATTCGGCGGGCGGGTTTCCAGGCGCACCACATGAGGGTGGTTGAGTTGCAGTTCGGCCACGTCCTCGATGGTAACCAGTCGTTCATGGGGGTTGATCAACTGGCTGAGGATATTCAACAGGGTGGTCTTGCCGGTGCCAGTACCACCGCTGATCAGGATATTGCAGCGCTTGCCCACGGCCAGCTGGAGAAACTCGAAGATCGCCAGGTCGATGGTCTGCATCGCCATCAGGTCGCTGCTCTTGAGCATGTCCTTGCGAAACTTGCGCACCGACAGGCACGGACCGTCGAGAGCGATCGGCGGAATAATGGCGTTGACCCGGCTGCCATCGGGCATCCGCGCATCGACCATCGGCGAGGACTCATCCAGGCGCCGCCCCAGGGGCGCGAGAATCCGTTGGATAACCCGCTCCACATGCTGGTCGTCGATAAACCGCAGGTCGCTCTGGTACAGGACACCATCACGCTCGATAAATACCCGATGCGGACCGTTGACCAGGATCTCGGTCACCGTGCTGTCGCGCAACAGGACCTCCAGCGGCCCGAAACCGGTGAGTTCATCGACGATCTCCTCCGCCAGCCGCTCCATCTCATACCGCGACACCGCCAGGTGCAACCGCGAGACATATTCGCCGACCTTGTCGATGACAAACTGCGCCAGGGCCGGTCGCGAGCCTTCCAGCAGGTTTTTTCCCGACTCCTCGATGGCGTCGATGATGTAGCGATGCAGCACCAGTTTCAGACCGTCATGGTCGCTATTGCCGGTCCCGCCGCGGGACTGACCGCCGAACAGTTTCTCCACCATTATTTATGCCCCCAGAGGCGATTGAACCAGCCTTCGGAGGACTTGGTCAGGCCCTGGGAGCGCTTTGCCAGGAGCTCGCCGAGGTTTTTCAGGCCTTGGGTCAGGGGTTCCCGGGGCGACAGGTCGAACAGCGTCTGGCCCTGGTTCTTCGCATTCAGGCGAACATCAGGGTTGTACGACAGCACGGCAATCAGCTCCAGGCCGAAGGTCTTGCCCAGGGTTTCCGAGTCGGGCGACACGCCACGCAGGTAGCGGTCGACCAGCAGACGGGCATGATCGAGCTTCATGCCTTTTTCCCTCCAGAGATTGAGCACCGCCAGGCCGCGCCGGCAATCGAGCACATTCTGGTCGGTATACCAGAGCAGCTTGTCGCAATGGCTGACAAAGGTCCGCAAGGCCTCACTGTCGGGCTGTCCAACGAGGTTGACGACGATATGCTGGAAATGTTGGCGCAGGGCACTGAGCAGCATGTACAACTCCGCCGCGCTGGTGCGTTTGAGGGGTTCGTCGGCAATGGCATGGGCGAGGATGCGCAGACCTGCTTCGGCGCTGGTGAAAGCGCTGTCTATCAGAGTCGCGTCCAGGCGGCGCAGATGGCGCAGGGCATCGCCGAAGTGGAACGAGCTTTCCAGCCCCAGCAGCGCCAGGCTGTCGCCCCGGGGCAGGCCCAGGTCCAGTAGCAGGGTTTGCTGGTCGCTTTTCTGTACCATCAGCGCCAGGTGGCTGGCGAGCAAGGCGCCATCGGCATTACCCTGGGCACCATAGAGCACGGTGAAACCACCCAGTTGGGTACTGGGGGTCACCGCCGGCAGGCGCTTGCTCAGGCGCCGCACCAAACCGGCCACCTCACTGGAGCGCGAGCCATAGGCGACGAAATCCCGAGCACCGGCGCGCATCGCATTGAGTACCAACTGGTTATCCATGCCATCGCCGAGGGCGACAATCGCCAGCATCGGCTTGGCCTCCAGAGCTCCTTCGATCAGGGCGCTCTGGGCCACCAGGTTTTCCCGGTCCAGACCGACAAAGATCAGGTTGGCAAAGGTGACATCCACCAGCGAGAGCAACTCGTCGAGGCTGCCACCGGCGCTGACCACCTGCCCCAGGGGCACCAGCGCGCCCTGCAGCCATTCCAGGTCAATGTTGTTGCGGGTGATTGCCAGAAAGGTCTGGCTCAGGTTCTGGCTCATTTCGATAATCCGCTGCGGCGATCGTAGTTGCCGTGATCCGGGAAAAACAGATGGAATCCGTTCGGATCGTATTCGCGCCATTTCTCCCTCGGCAGGCCGGGTAGCCGGGCATCGGCTGCCAGGGCGACATCCCAGCCCAGCCCCCCCAGTCCCAGGGAACCGATCATGGGTTTGAATCTCGACACACATCGACTCATCCGCGACCTCCTTGCTGACCGATCAGGGTGTTTGTTGACTGACTTGATTGCCGCGGATCACCTCGATTCCCCGGCTTTTCGTCGCGCCGGGAACCGCGCTTGCCTGGCCCCTGGGCGCACCGGCCAAGGCCAACTGGTTGAACTGGAACAGACTGTGATTGGTGCTTTCGACGCTGGCGGCCGCGCGCTCCCCGGCCCAGTAACGCGGCAACAGATGCTCGTCGACACTGCGAACCGCCAGGCGCAACGTACCGACCTGAGTGGCAAGCATCAGGCGGCTGAGCAACGGTTCCGGAACGGCCAGCACCACCGTGCGGGCGTTAGCGTGGCGAGAGTCCTGGCGCAAGCGCTCGTCGGCCGTGGACGACGGCGTGGCCGGCAAGCCATCGTTGGTCAGCCCGAGTTGATCACCGACGCTGAGCAAGCGCATCGCCGGCACCACCACCTGGGCCGACTGCTGCGGGTTGCCGGCATCCTGGTGCAGGAACAGCAGGACATCGACGTAGTCCCCTGGCGTCAACAGGCCACCGGCACCGCTGACCTCATCCACCGCCACCGCCAGGGCCCGCTCATCGGGACGAATCATCCGTGCCAGGGGACCGCCGGCCTCGAAACTCTCATTGCCGAGCCAGGTGCCCGCCTTCAAGGCGCGCCAGGGGACGCGGTCCACCGCCTGTTGCGGGGAACTCAGGCTGCCGACCGGCGCGGTACGCAGCCATTCAACAGTCAGGTCGGCCGCCGTCAGGGGAGCAAAAGGGGGAACATCGCGGGCCAGAACCACCACCGGCTGGCGGATCGCATCCTCTGCGCCGCCCACGGTTTTATCCACGGAGGTGGCCACCGGCACATTGACAGGTGCCGCGGGGACCGGCTGACGGCTCAGCCTCAAGCCCCAATAACCGACGACAATGGCCGCGATCAGAAACAGGGCGGCCAGCCCCATGGTAACGCGACTGTTCACGACGGCTCTCCCTATCCTGCTACGCCCAAGGCCATGAAACCTTCGCAATCAGGCAGCTATGCATATCAACTATTTCGCTATTGGACGGTAGCGCAGCTAAACCAAAACGCCATTACCCAACGCCAAATATCCCCTCGTTCAAATGGAAAAATCCTCAGTTTCTGGCGCCAACCCGCGGACTAATCCTTTGTGATTAATCCGTTCTTACAGTTGTAGAGGGCAGCTTTGTTGACAATGCTCTGACGGTAGGCAAATTACGCCGCACGACCGCTGCACGGCGCCTTTCAGGCGCAAGGAGAAGCCAGATGTTGCTGAATATCGTCCTCAGGCTGTTCATCAAAGCCCAGCTGTTCGTCGAAGACAAAGAAGCGGCCTCGGGCATCGAATACGCGATTGTCGCAGCCATGGTGGCGGCGGTCATAGGGGTCTTCATGGACCCTATCAGTAGCAAGGTGAAGTCGATCTTCACATCGGTACAAACCGGTATAGGGACTTGACGAGCTTCCCCCACCAGAGTCTTTAATAAGGAGCTAGAGTTTCAAGACGACTCAACGACAGGTATGGTCCCATGAACGTCTCTTCCCCCCCACGCCAACAGCTCCTCCTCGTGGACGACGAAGAGGACGCCTTGCTGGAACTGGCCGAATTGCTGGAGGGCGAAGGCTTCTGCTGCTTCACCGCCACCTCCGTCAAGCTCGCGCTCTCGCACCTGACCCATCACCCGGATATCGCCCTGGTGATCACCGACCTGCGCATGCCGGAAGAAAGCGGCATGTCGCTGATCAAGCGCCTGCGTGAACACACCTCGCGCCAGCACCTGCCGGTGATCGTCACGTCCGGCCATGCCGACATGGACGATGTCAGCGATATGCTCCGGCTCCAGGTCCTCGACCTGTTCCGTAAACCCATCTACCACGTGCGCCTGCTGGAAACCCTCAACAACCTGTTTCCACAACCCAGGATGCATCTGGTCAATCCTTCTTGATAGACCGCCTGGACAACCTTCGAGTGCGCCTGTAAAACCTGCTCCCTGCTAGGGCGGCGCATCAGTCGGCTTATTCATCAGGGGTATCTATGCAGGTAGAAAGTTTCTTCGAATGGCTGGGCCAGGCGCTAGGCTCGGTGATCCGCTTTATCATCGATGGCCTCAGCGGCTTTTTCCACGCGCTGACTCATGCCGGCGGCAACTTTATCGACGGCTTCGCCCGTTCCCTGGGCATGAGCCCCTCGTTCTTCAGCATCCTGATCCTGATCGCCGGCCTGATGCTGCTCTACTCGGCGGTCCGCGCCTTCATGCGCGCCTCCATCATCCTCGGCATCATCTGGCTGGTGCTCGGGCTCTGGCTGTTGAGCTGGGTCGTTCACTAGTCGCTACAATGCCCGCTCTTTCAAGGAGCCCGCATGTCCCCCCTGATCGCTGACTGGCGAGACCGCCCGACTCACCGCCGGGTCTGGGCGCTCGCCGCGCCCATGATTCTGTCGAATATTTCCGTGCCCCTGGTAGCCCTGGTCGACAGCAGCGTGATCGGCCACCTGCCCCACGCCCAGCAACTCGGCGCCGTAGCGGTCGGCGCCAGCCTGTATATCTTTCTCGCCTGGGCCATGGGTTTCCTGCGCATGGGCTCCACCGGTTTCGCCGCCCAGGCCGCTGGACGCGCAGACGGCGCGGCGTTGCGCCAGGTGCTTGCCCAGGGACTGCTGCTGAGCCTGGTGCTGGCGCTGTTGCTCGGGACCATCGCCGTGCCATTTAGCGAGCTGGCGCTGACCTTTATGCAACCCTCGCCCGAGTTGCACGAATTGACCCTGGACTTCTTCCATACCCGGCTGTTCGGGCTGCCGGCAGCACTGGCCAGCTATGCCCTGGTCGGCTGGTTCCTCGGGACCCAGAACGCCCGCGCGCCGCTGGCCATCCTGCTGACCACCAACCTGGTGAATATTGCCCTGAACCTGTGGTTCGTCCTCGGCCTGGACTGGGGTGTGGTCGGTTCGGCCCGCGCCTCGGTGATCGCCGAGTGGACCGGCGCCCTGCTCGGCCTGAGCCTGACCGGCAAGGCCCTGCGCGCCTACCCCAGGCACATCGCCTGGGCGGCACTCCGACATTGGCGCAACTGGCGCCCGCTGCTGACGGTCAATCGCGATATCTTCATTCGCAGCATGGCGCTGCAATCGGTGTTTTTCCTGATCACCGTCCAGGGCGCGCGCCTGGGCGACGCCACTGTCGCGGCCAACGCCCTGCTGCTCAATGGCCTGTTGCTCACCGCCCACGCCCTGGACGGGCTGGCCCATGCCGTGGAGGCGCTCTGTGGCCACGCCATCGGCGCCCGCGATCGCGACACCCTGCGCCGTTCCCTGGTAGTGGCGGCCGGTTGGTCACTGCTGGCGAGCCTGGGCTTCGGGTTGTTGTTCCTGCTCGGCGGCCACCTGTTCGTCAGCCTGCAAACCGACATCCCCAGCGTGCGCGACACCGCCTTCGGCTACCTGCCTTACCTGGCGCTGTTGCCGCTGATCGCGGTCTGGAGCTACCTGCTCGACGGCTTGTTCATTGGCGCCACCCGCGCCCGGGAAATGCGCGACAGCATGCTGCTCAGCGTGCTCCTCAGCCTGCCTTGCGCCTGGTGGCTGAGCGGTTTTGGCAATCACGGCCTGTGGATAAGTTTCCTGCTGTTCATGACCCTGCGTAGCCTGATCCTGGGCCTCTACGCCCTGAAACTGCGGCGCAACGACGGTTGGTTCAGCCAGGCCGCGCACTAGGCGGCTATCGGCGGGCTCAATCTGAGCTGCCGCTCCAGACGCGGCGCAGGTTTTCCAGACGCTCGACCGGGGAGTCTCCCCGCAGGCCTGCGGGAATGGCCGCAGCCGGATACTCCGCGCGCAGATGCAGCCAGCCATCGAGCAGGCCGTACTCGCGAAAGCCCTGGGCGATACCCTCCTGCACATGGCACCAGGTCCGGTCGTATTCATGCCCGCTGCAGCGGCTCCACTGGTAGGCGTGGCGCTCCAGCAGGCAGGTTTGCAACCGGCGCTGCTGGCGGCTGCTCAGGACCGGCGGCGTGGCGAGGGCGGGAACCTCGAGCCCGGGGTTGAACAACTGCTGCCAACCGATACTGCCAATGGCCTTGTCCGCCCAGGTCCCGCCATGCCAGTACAGGCAGTGGATGGGGCCGAGCCAGCCACTCAGTTCGTGGGGATCCGACGAGTCGAAGAAATAGCTGGCGGTCTGCGGGTTGTAGTAACTGAGCAAGCCGCGATGCTGGTCGTCGAAACCCACTACCAATATCTGCCGCAGATGGGCCAGCAATGCCCGCACCGGCGCCCGGCTGTGCAGGAACAATCCGGGCCATAGACTCGGGTTGGCCTGGCTGAGGCGGCTCAACGGACAATCCCCGGCCAGTTGCAACAGCCGTGGAGCGACTTCGCCCAGGCCCTGAAACGCCGTACCTTCGAACAGGTTATAGGCCAGATAGCGTGCGTAACGCTCCTTCAGCGCCTCGACCGCTCCCGGCGCAGCGGGCACATCCAACAACAACCACTGGCGACAATCGTCCGTCGTCTTCATGACAGGCCCCTTCGCGCGAATGCGCCGTGGCAAGCGCAATCCTGCGCCACACCGTGACGCTCGCTGCCGTCCATGGGGAGCCCACACAGCAGCACCAGCGGGTAACCGGCATGCAGTGACGCGAGAATCGGCTCCCGACGCGGAGGTTGCGCGCCACTGGGCAGCGGCCTCGGCAAACGGCCATCGCCACGCATGACAATTCGCGGTGCCAGCGGATCGCCGTCCTGAAAGCGCACCCACACCGCCATGCCCACCGTCAGTGCCGAACCAATTTCCTCGCACTCACGTTGCAGCGAGCCGGCCAACGGCAGCCAGCAAGTCACCCGTGGCGAAGCGCTGCCGTGGGTAAAGGCGTCAATACGCACCGCCACCCGCCCTTCTCCATCACGAAAGCTCCCCTGCTCGTCGGCGTCGACTACCTGCGCCCGGAACAAACCCGATAACACCGGGCAAGGCCCGCGCCTGCGGGAACGAAAAGCCACCTCCCAGGAAGTCGCCGCGAAGGCATTGCCATAGCGCACCTGTGGCCCGCAATCCGCGGACTCACCGGGCAGGCTGCCGCCACGGTGGTGAAGCCGAGTGACCAGCCACAAACGGTTCCAGGCCGCGCAAGGGTGACCGGAAACGGGCAGATACGTACCGCTGGCCAGACCGGCCAGATCGCTTTCCCCCTCCGCTACCTGAGTTCCACGACCGCCTCGTCGGCGGCTATCGGCCAGCGTGACGCAAAGATCAAGCACGCCCGGGCCAGTCTCATCGGCGAAGCGCGCTCGATGAACCCGCCGAAATGCTCCCTGGTGATCGGCAAAGACCAGCAGGTGCATGTCCCGGCTGTGCTGGAAATGATAGTGGATGCCCTCCTCCGCGCAGAGCCGCTGCACAAACGCCAGGCTCGACTCCTCGTACTGCACGCAATAGGCGCGTCGGGCATAGTGGCCCTTGAGCGAGAAGCGCACGGCATCGTCGCCCAGGCCATGTTCCTCGAGGACCCGGGCAATGATTACCGGGACCGAGCAGTGCTGAAACAGACGCCGGCCAACGCGCTGCGCCAGGCAACCCAGGCGCGGCCCCAGGGACAGGCGGCAATGGCCCCGCGCCAGCCCCTGGAGCGTCAGGTTGACGCCCTGGATCTGCGCGTGAAATCCAGCATTCTCAGTCCCCAGCGCCAGGTAGCAACTGCGGTACATCAACCCGCCCGGGTCCAACTCGCCTTCCTCGTCGAGAACATCCAGCTCAAAGGCAAACAGTTCATCGACCGCCTCCGTGCCACTAAAGGCGGTGACAATCAGCGGATGGGACAAGCCCGCTACATCCAGCCGAAAAAACGGCTCGTTGACTGGATCGAACATTGGCTTTCCTCATTCATGGCACCGACCAGGGATTCTCGCCGAGAGACAAGGTCGAGTAGAGGGCTGAAGCAGTGTTAGAGAAAAGACCTACGCAAAACACGGAACAAGGGAAGCCATCATCTTGACTTCAGGGCATAAAAAACCCACCGCAGAGGGTGGGATTTCTCACAAACAGATATTGCCTACAAGCTCCCAGGAAAAGACCAAATCAAAACAAGGCCATTTCCTAGGAACTATTGGCGCCGCCTTATGAGGAGAGGTACGAAGAGCGGGTCAACCCCAGGCGCAGGGCATCCAGGTACTGGGTACGCTCCTTGACACTGATGTTCGCACTGGCGACCTTATCGCGGTAGTGGGTCATCAGCTCCTCCGGCGACAAGTGCACATAACGCAGCATGTCCTCGATGGTGTCATGGGTTTCGATACCGGCGTGGTACACGCTGCCATCCGGGTTCTGGTAGATGTTCACCGAGTCGGTGTCACCGAACAGGTTGTGCATGTCACCGAGAATTTCCTGATAGGCCCCGACCAGGAAGATCCCCAGCAGGTAGTCCTCGCCGTCGTTCAGGGCGTGCACCGGCAGGCTGGTTTCGATGCTCTGCTCGTCGACGTACTGCTTGATCTTGCCGTCGGAGTCGCAGGTCAGGTCTTGCAGCACGGCACGGCGCAGCGGCTCTTCGTCGAGGCGGTGCAGCGGCAGTATCGGCAGGACCTGGCCGATGGCCCAGGTGTCCGGCAGGCTCTGGAATACCGAGAAGTTGCAGATGTACTTGTCGGCCAGCTTGTCATTGAGTTCGTCGAGCACCTGGCGGTGCGAACGCTGACGCGCCTTCAACGAGTTGTGCAGGCGCCGGCAGACGGCGAAATAGCACTGCTCGGCCAGGGCTTTCTCGGCCAGGGTCAGCTTGCCGTCGGCGTACTGGGTGGCGATATCGCTCATGTAGTGCGTGGCGCGCCAGTAGGTTTCGGTGACCATCTCGATATCGGTCGGCCCCAGCAGCTCTACCAGCCACTGCACGGTTTCCGGCAGGTTCTCGGGGTTGCCGATCTGCGGCACGTCGTCGTTGTGTTTCTCGACGTCGGTCACCTGCACCACCAGCATGGCGTGGTGGGCGGTCAGCGAGCGGCCACTCTCGGAGAAGATGTTCGGGTGCGGCAGGTTCTGCGCATCGCAGAACTCCTTGAGCATGCCGACCACGACACCGGCGTAGTCGTCCATGTCGTAGTTGATCGAGCTGGCGTTGCGCGAATGGGTACCGTCGTAGTCCACGCCCAGGCCGCCGCCGACGTCGATGTGGTCCACCGGCAGGCCGAGGTTGCGCAGTTCGCCGTAATAGCGGATCGCTTCCTTGAAACCGTACTGGTAGTCCGCCAGGTTGGCGATCTGCGAACCCATGTGGAAGTGCAGCAGGCGAATGCCCTGGTCCAGGCCGGCGTCGCGGAAACGCTCGACCACCGACAGCAACTGCGCCGCCGAGAGACCGAACTTGGACTTCTCGCCGCCGGTGTCTGCCCACTTGCTCGAGGCCAGGGACGACAGGCGCACCCGCAGGCCGATCCGTGGCTTGACCTTGAGGGCCGCCGCCTCTTCGATCACCAGTTCAACCTCGGATTCCTTCTCGATCACGATAAAGACCGTGTGACCAAGCTTCTGGCCCATCAGCGCCAGGCGAATGAACTCGCGGTCCTTGTAGCCGTTGCAGACGATGGTGCCGCCCTTCGGCGCCAGCGCCAGCACCGCCAGCAGCTCCGGCTTGGAACCGGCTTCCAGGCCGATGGAGACGTTCTGGGTGGCGATGATGTTCTCGATCACCGCTTCCTGCTGGTTGACCTTGATCGGGTACAGCGCGGTGTACTTGCTCTGGTATTCCAGGCGTTCGATGTTGGCGTCAAAGGCCCCGGTCAACTGGCGGACACGGTCCTGCAGGATATCCGGGAAGCGCACCAGCAACGGCAAGGACAAACCGCTCTTGCGCAGTTCGTCGACCTGCTCGAAGAGATCGATGGGCGAACTGCTCGGACCGTTCGGACGAACCTCGACGCGACCGGCGTCATTGATCGCGAAATACCCGGCCCCCCAATGGCGAATCCCATAAACACTGCGGCTGTCCGCAACTGTCCATTGGCTGCCATCGTCTTTGCGTGTGCGTCGTACGGACATCGAAGTCCCCTATAAAGAAGTCAAATAGCGCCGCCTGGGTCCAGGCTGCGCGCAGTCTAAAGAATGAAAATGACGATTCGCCTGCATACAGAGCCTTCAGACCCTGGATCCAGCACCGAGTTTAGAAACTGTTCGGGAACAGGCTCTGTGAAAACCATGGGGACGACAGCCCGGCCTCGTTCAGCCGGGCCGGCGGGTCAACTTCACGGTGGTTTTCACAGAGGCTGCTAGCCGCCGGACTTCTTCGCCTTGAAACCGTGTTTTTCCAGCTCGGCCAGCAGCAACTCGACGTGATCGCCCTGGATCTCGATCACGCCGTCCTTCAAGGCACCACCGGTCCCACAGCGTTTCTTCAACGCGGTCGCCAGGTCCTTGAGGGCGTCTTCGGCCAAGGGCACGCCAGTGATGGTGGTCACCGTCTTGCCGCCACGGCCCTTGCTTTCGCGACGCACGCGGGCAATGCCGTCACCGGCCGGGAGCACACTTTGTTTGCAGATACAGGCAGCCACCGGCTGGCTACAGTCCGGACAATGTCGACCTGCGTCGGTGGAAAACACCAGGCCACCGAGGGCGGCGAAGGATGCGGCTTTTTTGGCCACCGGCAATCCTCTTGGGAGGACTAAAGACTGGTCACACCCCCGGGAGGGGCCTGCGACCGCGAAGCCCCACTCAGGCAGGGGCAGCGCAACTGCGGCGGGCAACGCCGCCGCAGCTTTGAAAGTCGCGCAGTGTAACGGCAAAAAGCCCCCGGCCCAATAGCCAAACAGCGCCAATTGATGAAGCTTTTGCGACGTCGCCGCGGTCTTATTGCAGATAACGTTTCAAGGCTGCCAGGGAGTCCGGGCAATAGGGCTTTTCAAGGGTTTCGCGAAGCGCCTGGTCAACCGCGACAAAATGCGCCTCGAGGACCTCTTCCGGCTGCAGCCGCAGCGGCCCGTCCCAGACCGCGCTGAACACCGCGCACCAGAGCCGGTTGCCCGGCTGATCGAAGAAAAAATGCTCGTGTTCGGTCAGCGGCACGCCACTGACCCCCAACTCCTCTTCCAGCTCGCGGGCGGCGGACTCGGCATAACTTTCGTCAGCCTGGACCATGCCGCCGGCGGCCACATCCCAGTAACCCGGGTAGATGGCCTTGCTCAAGGTCCGCCGGTGCACGCACAGCTCACCGGCGGAGTTGAACAGCAGGATATAGGTGCCGCGCCCGATCAGGCCGCGCTCGCGCAACTCGATTCGGGCCAGGGCACCAAGCAGTTGGTCATCGGCGTCGACCCAGGCGATCTGTTCGGCATCGGAAGCAGCGCGGTGCCGGGCCTCCTTCGAAGCATTGTCCATGGTTCAACCCTGGTTCAGCAGTTGGCGCAAATCGATCACCGCCGCGTTGGCCCGGGAAATATAGTTGGCCATCACCAGCGAGTGGTTCGCCAAAATGCCGAAGCCGCTGCCATTGAGGATCATCGGACTCCAGACCGGCTGCTGGGAGGCCTCCAGTTCACGAATGATCTGACGCACGCTGACCGTGGCGTTCTTCTTCGCCAGGACGTCGGCGAAGTCAACCTCGACGGCCCGCAGCAGGTGCGACAGCGCCCAAGCCTGGCCACGCGCCTCATAGAACACGTTGTCGATCTGCAACCATGGGGTTTCGACGATTTCCTCGTCAACCTGGGGCACCTGTCCCGGGATCACGCTTTCGGTTTTCAGTGCGGTGTTGAGCTTGACCCGCCCGACACTGGCCGACAGGCGCTGGGACAGCGAGCCGAGACGGGTCGCGACATCGCCGAGCCAGTTGTTCAGGTTGTCGGCGCGGGCATAGAACAGCGCGTTGTTCTGGTTCGGGTCGGACAACCGGGCCTGATAACGGCTCAGGGAGTTGATCCCCTCCTGGTACTCCGATTCGCTGGACGGCAGCATCCAGCTCTTGTTGTCGAAGTTGAAGCGCGGCTCGGCCTTGGCCAGGTCGGCATCTTCAGCCGATTGCGACTGGGAACGAGCGAAGTCCTTGCGCAAGGCGCGGGTCAGGTCGCGGACCTGGACCAGCACGCCATATTCCCAGCTGGGAATATTGTCCAGCCAGACACCTGGCGGAAAGCGATCATTGGACAGGTAGCCGCCCGGCTTGTTGAGCAAGGTACCGGCCACGCTCTTGAGGGTTTCCACCGTGGTGTAGCCCACCACCATCTTGCGACCTTCTTTCTCGGCGGCCAGCTGTGCATTCTGCTGCACCGGAAACAGCGCCGGCTCCTGGCTCCAGTACCAACCGATGAGAATCGTGGTCAGCAGGTACAAGCCCACCAGGGTCGCCAGTGCACGACTGAACAGCATCCCGCGAAAATAACCGCGGGTCGCCGACTTGGGTTCGGCGGCGCGCTCCGGCGCGCTGTCTTGGCGTTTTTTCCAGTCCAGCATGGCTCTATCCTTTTCCTGAATTCATCGGTTCGACCACAACCCTGCTCCATCGTGCCTTTCCTGTCATTGCGCAAGGTCAAGGGCACGGCAGCGTTGCCATCCGTGCGAGCACTATAAATCAAGCCCCGGCAGGACGCCTCCTCGATACGACCTCTGCGGTCTTGTTGTGAGATCCAATACAGCGAAACCCATGGGTCATCAAATGAATCAGGTTAATTGACGGATGACACCGCTATTGACGAAAAGAGCTGCTAGCATAGAGCCACCAGTCGATCCCAGCCGTTCCCCTAACTAGTAGTCAGGACATGACCGAGCCAGAAGACCCCAGCCGCGAGCGCCTCAAGCAGCACTTTGCCCAGCGGGTCATTCATCAGGCCCGGCAAATCCTCGAGATCTGGCAACGCCTGCAACGCAGCGAATGGTCGATCGCCGACATGTCCGAACTGAGCGAAGCCAACCTGCGCCTGCTGCGCTTCGCCGAACGTTTCGAACAACCCGAACACAGCCTGCTGGCCCGCCACATCAGCCACTCCCTGGAACAGGTCGAGGCCAACCGCGGGCGCCTGAGCAGCGGCCTGATCACCGAACTCAATCGCCTCATGCAGCGCCTGTCGCGCACCGGCCTGCGCCACGGCGACCAGCTCGAACACACCTTGCTGCCGCCGCTGCGCAAGCCGGTCTACGTGATGCTGCAAGACCACGATCGCGCCGAGCGCCTGGCCAAGCAGCTGGAATTCTTCGGCCTCAGCGCCCAGTCGCTGGACAGTGTCGCGGCGTTCCGCTCGTCAATGGCCGAGCGCCTGCCTTCGGCGATTATCATGGACGTCGACTTCAGTGGCGCCGGCATGGGCCTGCACCTGGCCGCCGAAGCGCAGTTGGGCCTGGAACACAAACTGCCGCTGCTGTTCTTCAGCCTCCACGAAACCGACACCCCGACCCGCCTGGCCGCCGTGCGCGCGGGCGGCCAGGAGTTCCTCACCGGGACCCTGGAAGCCTCCAGCCTGCTGGAGAAGATCGAAATCCTCACCTGCGTCGCCCAATACGATCCGTACAAGGTGCTGATCATCGACGACTCGCGGGCCCAGGCGCTGCACACCGAACGCCTGCTCAACAGCGCCGGGATCGTCACCCGGACCTTGATCGACCCGATCCAGGCCATGGCCGAACTGGCGGATTTCCAGCCCGATCTGATCATCCTCGACATGTACATGCCGGCCTGCACCGGCACGGAACTGGCCAAGGTGATCCGCCACAACGACCGTTATGTCAGCGTGCCGATCATCTACCTGTCGGCCGAAGACGACCTGGACAAGCAGCTCGACGCCATGAGCGAGGGCGGCGACGACTTCCTGACCAAGCCGATCAAGCCTCGCCACCTGATCACCACCGTGCGCAACCGCGCCTCCCGCGCCCGCCACCTCAAGGCGCGGATGGTCCGCGACAGCCTCACCGGCCTGTACAACCACACCCATATCCTGCAACTGCTCGAAGACTGCAGCTTCCGCGCCCGTCGCGAATGCAAGTCGCTGAGCTTCGCGATGCTCGATATCGATCACTTCAAGCGGGTCAACGACAGCCACGGCCACCCCATGGGCGACCGGGTGATCAAGAGTCTGGCGCTGTTTCTCAAACAACGCCTGCGCAAGACCGACTTTATCGGGCGTTATGGCGGCGAAGAGTTCGCCATCGTCATGCCCGACACCGATATCGAGTCGGCCTATAACGTGCTGGATGAAATTCGCCAGCGCTTTGCCGAAATCCACTACCCGGCGCAACCCCAGGATCTGTGGTGCACCTTCAGCGCCGGGGTGGTGGAACTGCAGGCCGATTCCGACAGCCTGATGATGGCCAGCCAGGCCGACGAAGCCCTCTATCGCGCCAAACATGCCGGACGCAACCGCGTGCAAGCGGCAAGGCAAAGTGCCGGCTTTTCATCGGATTCCACCGACTCAGTCATGACCCTGTAACAAAACAGAAATAACTCATCAGCGAAGGCGTTCTTTTACGAGCAGCAGGTTTTGCCCAGAGCCGGGCAGGAACAACCAGCGAAGAATTTGGCACTGGGTGGGGGCAAGGCCCTATTTACGGAGTAAAGGATGAACGTGGCGGAGCGACGGCTCCTTTCAGCTATCGGTATTACGTGTATCGGACACTAGCAGCCGGTAGCAATATCCTGTCCGAGCTGAAAGCCGCGACCGCATTCCTCGTCACACGGGATGACTCAATAACCGTCGACATCCAAGACTCGACGATTACCGTATTGGTTGATAAAGAAGTCTACGACTATCACAGCCATACACTCTATCGACATGCCAATGGTATCGACTACACACCCGTGAATATCTATTTGCGCGCAACTCCTCGGCGGTGATTGAGCGAGTGGCGGTCAGGGCGCCCCCGCGCTTTTGTGGATGACGGCGCAGGCTCTGGTTTCCAGGAGGTACCAGGTGACCGGATCCAAGGCCATGGTCACAAATTTTGCGTCAACATCGGTTATCGTGCTGGCTATTGCAGAGAACTGGACAGTCATGAAAGCTTTCCGGCATAGTCGGCCCGCACCGACAACTGCACATGAATAACAAGGAACAACCGATGGCGACCCTACTGGTTCTGCACGGACCCAACCTGAACCTGCTCGGCACCCGCGAGCCGGGCGTCTACGGCGCGGTAACGCTGACCGAGATCAACCAGGACCTCGAGCGTCGGGCCCGCGAGGCCGGGCACCATCTGCTGTACCTGCAAAGCAACGCCGAGTACGAACTGATCGACCGGATCCACGCAGCCCGTGGCGAAGGCGTGGACTTCATACTGATCAATCCGGCGGCTTTTACGCATACAAGTGTCGCATTACGTGACGCGCTGCTGGCGGTGAGCATCCCATTCATCGAAGTGCATTTGTCGAACGTGCACAAACGCGAACCTTTCCGCCATCACTCCTACTTCTCAGATGTCGCTGTGGGAGTGATCTGCGGCCTTGGCGCCAGCGGTTACCGACTGGCCCTGGAGGCCGCCCTGGAACAGCTTGAATCACAGGCTAAACACCCCTGACCGACCCTTGGGAGTTGACGATTAATGGATATCCGTAAAGTTAAGAAACTGATCGAATTGCTGGAAGAATCCGGTATCGACGAGCTCGAGATCAAAGAAGGCGAAGAGTCCGTACGCATCAGCCGCCACAGCAAGACCCCGGCGCAGCAGTACTACGCGCCGGCACCGATGCCCGCCCCGGTCGCCGCCGCTCCGGCCGCAGCCCCAGTGGCCGCCGCTCCGGTCGCCGCTGCCGCCCCGGCGCTGAACGGCACCGTAGCCCGTTCGCCGATGGTCGGCACCTTCTATCGCAAATCCTCGCCTGCCGCCCCGTCGTTTGTCGAAGTCGGCCAGAGCGTGAAGAAAGGCGACACCCTGTGCATCGTCGAAGCCATGAAGATGATGAACCACATCGAAGCTGAAACCAGCGGTGTGATCGAATCCATCCTCGTCGAAGACGGCCAGCCGGTTGAGTACGACCAACCGCTGTTCACCATCGTTTGAAGCGCGGAGAGCCAACGATGTCGAATCCTGCGAAGTTGGAAAAAGTCCTGATCGCCAACCGCGGTGAAATTGCACTGCGGATCCTGCGCGCGTGCAAGGAACTGGGGATCAAGACCGTCGCCGTCTACTCCAAGGCCGACAAGGAGCTGATGCACCTGGGCCTGGCGGACGAGTCCGTGTGCATCGGCCCGGCGCCTGCCGCCCAGTCCTACCTGCACATCCCGGCCATCATCGCGGCCGCGGAAGTGACCGGCGCCACGGCGATCCACCCGGGCTACGGCTTCCTCGCGGAAAACGCCGACTTCGCCGAACAGGTCGAGAAATCCGGTTTCGCCTTCATTGGCCCGCAAGCCGACACCATTCGCCTGATGGGCGACAAGGTTTCGGCCAAGCACGCCATGATCAAGGCCGGCGTACCGACCGTTCCCGGTTCCGACGGCCCGCTGCCGGAAGACGAGGAAGAAGCCCTGCGCATCGGCCGTGAAGTCGGCTACCCGGTGATCATCAAGGCCGCCGGTGGCGGTGGTGGTCGCGGCATGCGCGTGGTGCACAAGGAAGAAGACCTGATCTCCTCGGCCAAACTGACCCGCACCGAAGCTGGCGCGGCGTTCGGCAACCCGATGGTATACCTGGAAAAATTCCTCACCAACCCGCGTCACGTGGAAGTCCAGGTGCTGTCCGACGGCCAGGGCCACGCCATTCACCTGGGTGACCGCGACTGCTCGCTGCAGCGTCGCCACCAGAAGGTACTGGAAGAGGCACCGGCCCCGGGTATCGATGAAAAGTCCCGCCAGGAAGTCTTCGCCCGCTGCGTCAAGGCGTGCATCGACATCAACTACCGTGGCGCAGGCACCTTCGAGTTCCTCTACGAGAACGGCAACTTCTACTTCATCGAGATGAACACTCGCGTGCAGGTGGAACACCCGGTATCGGAAATGGTCACCGGCATCGACATCGTCAAGGAGATGCTCAGCATCGCCGCCGGCAACCCGCTGTCCTACACCCAGGACGACGTGGTGATCCGCGGTCACGCCCTGGAGTGCCGGATCAACGCCGAGGACCCGAAGAAGTTCATTCCGAGCCCGGGCACCGTCAAGCACTTCCACGCACCGGGCGGCAATGGCGTTCGCGTCGATTCGCACCTGTACAGTGGTTATGCGGTACCGCCGAACTATGACTCGTTGATCGGCAAGCTGATCACCTACGGCAAGGACCGTGATGAAGCCCTGGCGCGCATGCGCAACGCCCTGGACGAAATCGTGGTGGACGGGATCAAGACCAATATCCCGCTGCACCGCGACCTGGTTCGCGACGAAGGCTTCTGCAAGGGTGGTGTGAACATCCACTACCTGGAACACAAGCTCGCCAACCAGTGAGCGCGTGATCCCATCGACAAGGCCGCTTAATTGCGGCCTTGTTGTTTTTGCTGCCTTTGTGGGAGCAGAGCTTGCTCGCGAAGGCGCTCTCAAGATCGCCAAAAGCTTCGCGGGCAAGCTCTGCTCCCACCAAGCCACGCGCCTACAGGGGATTGCGCCAGGCTCGGGTTCGCTTTTTTGAATACCGTCCAAGGCGCTGCTCAAGTAGACTTGCGCGTTTCTCGCAGCCCTTGCGGTTGCGCACTCCATTTTTGCAAAGGTGCCCCGCCATGCCTTGGCTGCAAGTACGCCTGGCCATCAGCCCGGAACAAGCCGAAACCTACGAAGACGCCTTCCTCGAAGTCGGCGCCGTTTCGGTCACCTTCATGGATGCCGAGGACCAGCCGATCTTCGAACCGGAACTCAACACCACCCCGCTGTGGTCCCACACCCACCTGCTGGCCCTGTTCGAAGGCGGTACCGAGGCGGCCAGCGTGCTCGCGCACCTGGAACTGCTGACCGGCGCACCACTGCCCGAGCACCACAGCGAAGTGATCGAGGACCAGGACTGGGAACGCAGCTGGATGGACAACTTCGAGCCGATGCGCTTCGGCCGCCGCCTGTGGATCGTCCCGAGCTGGCACGCCGCGCCGGAACCGGAAGCGGTCAACCTGCTGCTCGACCCGGGCCTGGCCTTCGGCACGGGCACCCACCCGACCACCGCCCTGTGCCTGGAATGGCTCGACGGCCAGGACCTCAAGGACTGCAGCGTCCTGGACTTCGGCTGCGGCTCGGGGATCCTGGCGATTGCCGCCCTGCTGCTGGGCGCCAGGGAAGCGGTCGGCACCGATATCGACGTCCAGGCCCTGGAAGCCTCCCGCGATAACGCCGGGCGCAACCACATCGCCGAGGCGCTGTTCCCGCTGTACCTGCCGCAAGACCTGCCGCAGGTCCAGGCCGACGTGCTGGTGGCCAATATCCTCGCCGGCCCGCTGGTGTCCCTGGCGCCGCAGTTGTCCACGCTGGTCAAGCCCGGCGGTCGCCTGGCACTCTCGGGGATCCTCGCCGAACAGGGCGCGCAAGTGGCTGCCGCTTATGCCCAGGATTTCGACCTCGACCCGATTGCCGATCGCGATGGCTGGGTGCGCATCAGTGGTCGTCGGCGCTAGAATGGGCGCCTGCATGAACCGGATCGCCGCATGACCGACAGCTTCGTCACCCAGTGCCCGCATTGCCAGACCAGTTTCCGCGTCAGTCACGCTCAATTGAGCGTGGCCCGTGGAGTGGTTCGTTGCGGCTCCTGCCTGCAGGTGTTCAACGCTGCGCGACAACTGCTCGAACAACGCGCCGCCAGGGAAGCGGCGAGCGCTGCCGCGGCTGCCATGCCGGCACCGACACCAAAGCCGGGACCTCCCGCGCCGCCGCCCCCTCCTCCAGAGCCGCCAGAACCGCCACGGGCCATCAGCCAGCGGCAGTGGTCGGCCGAAGAGCTGGACCTGGACAGCCTCGACCTGGACGAAGAACTGGCGCGCCTGGAACAAAGGGAAATCCAGCCGACCAAGGCGTTCGGCCAGGACCGCGGCGGCAAGGGCGAGTCCCTCAGTGCCCGCCGCGACGGCCCGGACACGGAAGAAGAGCAATGGCCCGACAGCCTGTTCAGCGAACCGCCGGGCAAGCACCTCGACGCCGCCCCGGCCGACGATGGCGAAACGGCCCCGGCCAAGGCACCGGAAAAGAAGGTCGAACAAGCCAAGTCGGCGCGCACCGAGCCTTCGCTGTCCTTCGACCTCGCCAACCTCGACGACGAACCGCCGGTCCCGCGCCTGCAGCTTGAACACAACGAGCTGGAAGACGACACCTTCCATGCCCCACCGGCCACCGAGCAGGCCGACGATGCGCCTGTCGAAGACGAGCGCAGAAAATCCAAGCCCAAGCGCGAACGCAACGAGCCCGGCCTGCACGACGACGTGCTGCTGGACCTGGTCGACGACCCGATTCAACTCGACTGGCAGCGCCGTCGCTCGCCCTGGGGCCGACGCCTGCTCTGGCTGCTGCTGGTACTGCTGGCCGCCGGCGCGCTGGTCGGCCAATACGTCGGCTACCACTTTGACGAACTGGCGCGCCAGGACCAGTACCGCCCCTGGTTCCAGCAACTGTGCCCGGAAATCGGCTGCAAGGTGCCCTCAAAAGTCGATATCGCCAGGATCAAGAGCAGCAACCTGATCGTGCGCAGCCACCCGGACTTCGCCGGCGCCCTGGTGGTGGATGCGATCATCTACAACCGCGCGCCGTTCTCCCAGCCCTTCCCGCTGCTGGAGTTGCGCTTCGCCGACCTCAACGGCCATCTGATCGCCAGCCGCCGCTTCAAACCCGCCGAGTACCTGAGCGGCGACCTTGCCGGACAGGGTGAAATGCCGCCACAGACACCGATCCATATCGCCCTGGATATCCTCGACCCGGGCGCCAAAGCCGTGAACTACAGCCTGAGCTTCCACTCGCCCGAGTAACCCGGTGGCACGGCGGTTTTCTGGCGGCAACCAAACCGCCAGCGATAAGCGAATAACTGTTCAGATTTTATCCAATTTTGCCTTTATCCGGTCATCGAGAGCGGGTATCATGCCAACCCTTTTTTCGAACTCTAATGATCCGTCCCCACAACAGGGAAGTCCTATGTCGGCGGTACGCATCGGCCCATATACATTGCAGAACGGCTTGATTCTCGCCCCCATGGCGGGTGTCACCGACCAGCCCTTTCGTCAGTTGTGCCGACGCCTGGGCGCGGGTCTTGTAGTCTCGGAAATGGTCACCAGCGACATGGGCTTGTGGAACAGCCGCAAATCGCGTCTGCGCATGATCCACGAAGGCGATCCCGAGCCCCGCTCGGTGCAGATCGCCGGTGGCGACGCACAGATGCTGGCGGATGCGGCCCGGGCCAATGTCGAGCTGGGTGCACAGATTATCGATATCAACATGGGCTGCCCGGCCAAGAAGGTCTGCAACAAGGCCGCCGGCTCCGCTTTACTGAAAGACGAAGCATTGGTGAGCGAGATCCTCCACGCCGTGGTCGCGGCGGTGGACGTACCGGTCACCCTGAAGATCCGCACCGGCTGGGACCGGGCGAACAAGAACGGCCTGACGGTGGCGAAAATTGCCGAACAGGCGGGAATCACGGCGTTGGCGGTGCACGGGCGAACCCGCGCCGACCTGTATACCGGTGAAGCCGAGTACGACACCATTGCCGCTATCAAGCAGGCGGTGTCGATCCCGGTCTTCGCCAACGGCGACATCGATTCGGCCGAGAAAGCCCGGCACGTACTGCACGCGACCGGTGCCGACGGCCTGTTGATCGGCCGGGCCGCCCAGGGGCGGCCATGGATTTTTCGTGAGATCGAGCATTTTCTGCGTACCGGCGAAACCCTTCCGGCACCGGAGCTGTTCGAAGTGGAACGCATTCTGCTAGAGCATCTGGCCGCGTTGCATGCCTTCTATGGGGAGGTGATGGGTGTGCGTATCGCCCGCAAGCACGTTGGCTGGTATCTCGCAACCTTGCCGGGCGCCAAGGAGTTTCGCGCCCACTTCAATCGTGTGGAAGATACGGAAGCACAATGCGCCAACGTTCGTGAGTTCTTCGCCGAACGTTACAAGAGCCTGGTGACAGGGGAAGGAAGAGGGGTGGCCGCATGACGATGATGACCGAGACTTTAGTGAGTGGAACAACGCCCGTGAGCGACAACGTCAATTTGAAACAGCACCTCAACACGCCGAGCGAAGAAGGCCAGACCCTTCGCGGGAGTGTCGAGAAGGCGCTGCACAATTATTTCGCCCACCTTGAGGGCGCGGCCGTCACGGACGTGTACAACCTGGTGCTCTCGGAAGTCGAGGCGCCTTTGCTCGAAAGCGTGATGAACTACGTCAAGGGCAACCAGACCAAAGCCAGCGAGCTGCTCGGGCTGAACCGCGGCACCCTGCGCAAGAAACTCAAACAGTACGATTTGCTGTAAGCATTCAATCAAACCAGAAAGGCGCCCGCTTAGAACCGGTCGCCTTTTTTGCTGACTCCTTTGCTTTTGATGGAAATTGAGATGACCGACCAGACTACCCGCCTGCCGATCCGCCGTGCCTTGATCAGTGTGTCCGACAAGACCGGGATCCTCGAATTCGCCCGAGAGCTGGAAGCCCTGGGTGTGGAAATCCTTTCCACCGGCGGGACCTTCAAGCTACTGCGAGACAACGCCGTGGCCGCGGTGGAAGTTGCGGACTACACCGGCTTCGCGGAGATGATGGACGGCCGGGTGAAGACCCTGCACCCGAAAATCCACGGCGGCATCCTCGGTCGTCGTGGCATCGACGACGCCATCATGAACGAGCACGGCATCAAGCCGATCGACCTGGTGGCGGTCAACCTCTACCCGTTCGAAGCCACCATCAACAAACCCGGCTGTGACCTGCCGACCGCCATCGAGAACATCGATATCGGCGGCCCGACCATGGTCCGCTCGGCGGCCAAGAACCACAAGGACGTGGCCATCGTGGTCAATGCCAGCGATTACGGCCAGGTCCTGGAAAACCTCAAGGCCGGTGGCCTGACCTACGCCCAGCGCTTCGACCTGATGCTCAAGGCTTTCGAACACACCGCCGCCTACGACGGCATGATCGCCAACTACATGGGCACCGTGAACCAGGCCGCAGAGACCCTGAGCACGGAAGGTCGCAGCGAATTCCCGCGCACCTTCAACAGCCAGTTCATCAAGGCCCAGGAAATGCGCTACGGCGAGAACCCGCACCAGAGCGCGGCGTTCTACGTGGAAGCCAAGCCCGCCGAAGTCGGCATCGCCACCGCCACCCAGTTGCAAGGCAAGGAACTCTCCTATAACAACGTGGCCGATACCGACGCCGCGCTGGAATGCGTGAAGAGCTTCGTCAAGCCGGCCTGCGTGATCGTCAAGCACGCCAACCCGTGTGGCGTGGCGGTCAGCCCGGACGCCGAAGGTGGCATCCGCCAGGCCTACGAACTGGCCTACGCCACCGACAGTGAATCGGCCTTCGGCGGCATCATCGCCTTCAACCGCGAACTGGATGCCGAAACCGCCAAGGCCATCGTCGAGCGTCAGTTCGTCGAAGTGATCATCGCCCCATCCGTGAGTGAAGAGGCTCGTGCCGTTGTCGCCGCCAAAGCCAACGTGCGCCTGCTGGTCTGCGGTCAGTGGGACGCCAACCGCGCCCCGGCCTGGGACTACAAACGCGTCAACGGGGGCCTGCTGGTGCAGAGCCGCGATATCGGCATGATCGGCAGCGACGACCTGAAAGTCGTGACCCAGCGCGCACCGACCGAGCAAGAGATCCACGACCTGATCTTCGCCTGGAAAGTCGCCAAGTACGTCAAGTCCAACGCCATCGTCTACGCCAAGAACCGTCAGACCATCGGTGTCGGCGCCGGCCAGATGAGCCGCGTCAACTCCGCTCGCATTGCTGCAATCAAAGCCGAGCATGCTGGCCTGCAGGTACAAGGGGCGGTCATGGCCTCGGATGCGTTCTTCCCGTTCCGCGACGGCATCGACAATGCGGCCAAGGTCGGAATCACCGCGGTGATCCAGCCGGGCGGCTCGATGCGTGACAATGAAGTGATTGCGGCGGCTGATGAGGCCGGCATAGCGATGGTGTTCACAGGAATGCGCCACTTCCGCCACTGATAACACCGCCCCCTGTAGGAGCCGGCTTGCTGGCGATGAGGCCAGCGAGCCTTGCATTGATCTTGCGGCCGTTATCGCCAGCAAGCCGGCTCCCACAATGCTCTCTTAGAATTCAGCGTCATCGAGGTTTTGAAATGAATGTTTTGATCATCGGCAGCGGTGGCCGTGAACACGCCCTGGCCTGGAAAGTGGCGCAGGACCCGCGTGTCGAGAAAGTCTTCGTGGCGCCGGGCAACGCCGGTACCGCCATCGAGGCCAAGTGCGAAAACGTCGCCATCGACGTCCTGGCCCTCGAGCAGCTGGCGGACTTTGCCGAGAAAAACGTTTCCCTGACCATCGTCGGTCCGGAAGTACCGCTGGTGGCCGGCGTGGTCGACCTGTTCCGCGCCCGTGGCCTCGACTGCTTCGGTCCGACCGCTGGCGCCGCCCAGCTCGAAGGCTCCAAAGCCTTCACCAAAGACTTCCTGGCGCGTCACAAGATCCCTACCGCCGACTACCAGAACTTCACCGAGATCGAGCCGGCCCTGGCCTATCTGCGTGAAAAAGGCGCACCGATCGTGATCAAGGCCGACGGCCTGGCCGCCGGTAAAGGCGTGATCGTCGCCATGACCCTGGGCGAAGCCGAAGACGCCGTCCGCGACATGCTCGCCGGTAATGCCTTCGGTGAAGCCGGTTCGCGGGTGGTCATCGAGGAATTCCTCGACGGCGAAGAAGCCAGCTTCATCGTCATGGTCGACGGCAAGAACGTCCTGCCCATGGCCACCAGCCAGGACCACAAGCGCGTCGGCGACGGCGACAGCGGCCCGAACACCGGCGGCATGGGCGCCTACTCGCCGGCGCCAGTGGTCACCGACGAGGTGCACCAGCGGGTCATGGACCAGGTGATCTGGCCCACCGTGCGCGGCATGGCCGCCGAAGGCAACGTCTACACCGGTTTCCTCTATGCGGGACTGATGATCGACCAGGCCGGCAACCCGAAAGTCATCGAGTTCAACTGCCGCTTCGGCGATCCGGAAACCCAACCGGTGATGCTGCGCCTGCAATCGAGCCTGATCCTGCTGATCGAGGCCGCGCTGGCCCAGGCCCTGGACAAGATCGAAGCCCAATGGGACCCGCGTCCGAGCCTGGGCATCGTCCTCGCTGCCGGCGGTTATCCGGGTGACTACGCCAAGGGCGCGGTGATCAACGGCCTGGATGCGGCCGCGGGCCTGGAAGGCAAAGTCTTTCACGCCGGTACCGCACTGAAGGACGGCCAGGTAGTAACCTCCGGCGGTCGCGTACTCTGCGCCACCGCCCTGGGCAACAGTGTTGGCGCCGCGCAGCAGCAAGCTTACAAGCTCGCAGCTAAGATTGATTGGGACGGCTGCTTCTACCGTAGCGACATCGGCTATCGTGCAATTGCACGCGAACGCGCAGAGTCAAAGGAATAAGCTATCCGAAGGGATAGGCAAGGGCCTTCAGCCCTTGCCGAACTATTCCGGCCCTGCGCATAGTTATCACCGGGCATCAACCTACGAAGGGATTTCGCCGTGCGCTGGCTCAGGATCGCCATAGGTTTCACCGTCAGCTTGCTGACCCTGCTCTGCCTTGCTCCGGCCCAGGCCTCGCAAGGCATTGGCTGGGCGTCATTGTTTGACGACCAGGCCGACCTGCAATTGAGCGATATCCGCTCTTCGCGCTACACCAACCAATTCAGTCCGGTCGAGCTCGAACGCTTGACCGCCGCCCAGCCCGAGGGCGCCTTGTGGCTGCGCTTTCGCCTGCAACCGGGCAGCCATGAACAAGTTCTGCGGGTCTTCGCTCCTGACCTCGCGCGTCTAGACCTCTACACCCTCGACGGCGACAACCTGATCGCCCAGGTGCGCACCGGCAACGACCTGCCCCAGGCCGAACGTCCACTGCCCAGCAGCGACTTCATGCTGCCGCTGGTGCAAAGCAGCCGACCACTGGATATCTACCTGCGGCTGGTGTCCAAGCACGAGCTGCGCCCGCACATTACCCTCGAGCCGGCTATCGCGGTCGCCGCCGACCAGAGCCAGACACTGCTTTACGGGCTGCTGTTCGGCTGCCTGACGATGCTGATCCTGCACAACCTGATCCGCTTCGCCTACACCCGCTCGCGCAGTAGCCTGTGGCTGGCCGCCTGCGAAGGCTTCCTGCTGCTCAGCGCGCTGTTCCTGCTGAACCTGATCGGCCCCTGGCTGCCCGACTGGCACGGCGCGCAGACTCCGGCCTCCTATGTGGCGCTGCTGCTGACCGCCCCCTGCGGACTGATGTTCACCTACTCGTTCTTTTCGCAGCTGGGCCCGCATCCCCTGAACAAGCTGCTGCTGGGCGACATCCTGGTCATCTGCCTTGGCGGCCTGCTGCTGCTGTTCATCGATACCCTGCCGCTGAACATCATGACCTACGGCCTGGTGGGCCTGGCCAGCCTGAGCATCCTGCTGGTCTCCGCCTATCACTGGCAGAAGGGCTATCGCCCGGCGCGCCTGTTCGTGGTGGCCATGGTGGTCTTCAACATCGGCACGCTGGTGATCCTCCCCGCGCTGCTGGGACTGACCCTGGTAGCACCGCAAGGCCTGATCGTCGCGCTGCTGGTGTTTATCTGCATCAGCGGCCTGTTGATGAGCGTGGCCCTGGGCGAGCGCCGCCGCAGTATCACCGAAGACCAGTTCAGCCTCAGCCGCGACCTGGCCGCGAGCAACGCGGAAATCGCCGCCAAGGCCGAGTTCCTGGCGAAGATCAGCCACGAGATCCGAACGCCGATGAACGGCGTGCTGGGCATGACCGAACTGCTCCTGGGCACGCCGTTGTCGGTCAAGCAGCGCGACTACGTGCAAACCATCCACAGCGCCGGCAACGAGCTGCTGACCCTGATCAACGAGATCCTCGACATCTCCAAGCTGGAGTCCGGGCAGATCGAACTGGATGACGTGCAGTTCGACCTCAATGCCCTGATCGATGACTGCCTGAGTATTTTCCGCGCCCGGGCCGAACAGCAGAATGTCGAGCTGATCAGCTTTATCCAGCCTCAGGTGCCGCGGGTGATCAGCGGTGACCCGACGCGCTTGCGCCAGACCCTGCTCAGCCTGCTGGAACACGCACTGAAGAAAACCGACGAGGGCGAGATCCTGATTGTCGTCGCCCTCGACGAACGCAGCGGCCAGCCGCGCCTGCGCATCGCGGTCCAGGACAGCGGCGTGCCGATGGGCGACGAAGAACGCGACGCCCTGCTCCACGCCGAACTGCAGAGCAAGAACTTCCTCGCCGCGACCCGTCTGGGCGGCAACCTCGGGCTGGTGATCGCCCGCCAACTGGTGCAACTGATGCAGGGCGAGTTCGGCATCAAGAGCGGCGCCCACCAGGGCAGCACCCTGTGGCTGACCTTGCCGCTGGACCCGCTGCACCTGGAGAACCCGACCTCCGATCTCGACGGCCCGCTGCGCGGCGCGCGGGTGCTGGTGGTCGACGACAACGACACCTGCCGCAAGGTGCTGGTGCAGCAATGCAGCGCCTGGGGCCTGAACGTCAGTGCCGTGCCGTCGGGCAAGGAAGCCCTGGCACTGCTGCGGACCAAGGCCCACCTGCGCGACTACTTCGACGCGGTGCTGCTGGACCAGAACATGCCCGGCATGACCGGCATGCAGCTGGCGGCGAAAATCAAGGAAGACCCGAGCCTGAACCACGACATCCTGCTGATCATGCTCACCGGGATCAGCAACGCGCCGAGCAAGATCATCGCGCGCAATGCCGGGGTCAAGCGCATCCTCGCCAAGCCGGTGGCCGGCTATACCCTCAAGACCACCCTGGCCGACGAACTGGCCCAGCGCGACAAGGGACCGGGCCAGGGACCGACGCCGACGCCCGCGGCGAGTCCCGAGTTGGTGGAGCCGATCACCGTACCGAGCGACTTCCGCATCCTGGTGGCCGAAGACAACAGCATTTCCACCAAAGTGATTCGGGGCATGCTCGGCAAGCTCAACCTCAAGCCCGACACCGCCAGCAACGGCGAAGAGGCCCTGCGGGCGATGAAAGCCCAGCGCTACGACCTGGTGCTGATGGACTGCGAAATGCCGATCCTCGACGGTTTTTCCGCCACCCAGCAGCTACGCGCCTGGGAAGTCGGCAACCAGCGGGTGCGCACCCCGGTGGTGGCCCTGACCGCACACATTCTCACCGAGCACAAGGAACGCGCGCGCCAGGCCGGGATGGACGGGCACATGGCCAAGCCAGTGGAACTGTCACAATTGCGCGAGCTGGTGGAGCACTGGGTGGCCGAGCGCGCGCAGCAGCAGGCCCAGGTTCCGACGCCCTGACGGCGGGACACAAAACCGCCCCGTGAGAATCCTCCCGGCTCGTGCCCGGACAGAGCCGACAGCATGCGCAACCCCTGATAGACTGCCGTCGCCCTCCTCCGTTACGAGCCCACGCCATGCTCCACGTGTTATTCAGCGTTTACCTGAAGATGCTGGTGCTCTACAGCCCATTCTTCGTCCTGTCCTGCTTTATCAGCCTGACCCGCGGTTATTCCAGCAGGGAGCGGCGGCGCCTGGCCTGGAAGGTCGCGTTGGCGACGCTGGTGTCCAGCGTGCTGCTGTATCTGTTCGGGCGGGTGATTTTCAGCGTGTTCGGCATCACCGTGGATGCCTTCCGCATCGGTGCGGGCAGCGTGCTGTTCATTTCGGCGCTGGGCATGGCCCAGGGTAAATCGGCGGTGCAGACCGACAACGTGCAGCAGGACGTGACCATCGTCCCGCTGACCATCCCCCTGACCGTCGGCCCCGGCACCATCGGTGCCCTGCTGGTCATGGGGGTCAGCCAGCCGCACTGGGACGACAAGCTCTTTGCCATTATCAGTATCGCCCTGGCGAGCCTGACCGTCGGCGTGGTGCTGTACCTGTCCAACCGGATCGAACGCATCCTCGGCGACCAGGGTTTGCAGATCGTCAGCCGCCTGATGGGACTGTTCGTCTGTGCCCTGGCGGCGCAGATCATCTTTACCGGGGTGCGTGGGTATCTGCTGCCTTGAAATCAGGACTCAGTGCGGTCGCTCTTGAGTCCCTGGAGCAACCCCTCCTCCTCCAGCGCGGCGACGACGCTTTGCTCCTCGACGGCGTAGACCCCCCGTGCCGCCCGCCATACCAGCTTCTTATCCTGCAATGCCACGAGCGCCTGTTGCACCCCCGGGATATCGGCTTTCGCCACATCGGCAGCAATGCCGGCAGCCCGCAGTGCAATACCGTAAAGCACCATGGTCTGGCTCTCGAAAGGGGCGTAGGCCGCTCCCGCAGCGGCCATCACCCGCAGCACCGCGGATTGAATAGGGGTGAGGCTGTGCACCACACGCATCAACTCCTGGTTCATGCCCCGCGCTTGAATGAGCACTTCCTCGGCAAAGCGCGCAGGACCATTCTCATCGGTCAGGTCGAACTCGTACTGTAAAACTCCCGCCGCCGCCGCGAGCACCTCGGGACGGCTTGAGGCCTGCCGGAACAATTCGAGAACCGACCTGGGCTCCAGAGAGAAGGGCAAAGCCACATTGGCACAGAACCACTCAATGTAATCGGCGCCCAATGGCGGGAACTTGATCAGCGGCGCGCCGAAGAATGCCTGGTCCTTGCTGTTGCGCAGCATCGCCAACTTGTCACTGTTGGACCCGGTACAGACCACGCGCAAACCAAAGTGCCGGCTGCTGTTGAGCTCGTCGCGGGCGGCCTTGAGGGCAAACATCGTCGCCACTCCCGCCTCGGTGGTGATCGCGTGCTGAGCTTCATCGATGATCAGCACAATCATCTTGCGCGTCTCATCCGAGAGTGCCGCCAATGCGGCGCTCAAGGAAATATCCTTGCCCAGGCCGATACGATCAAGATCGAACGACAGCCCGCCAACCTTGAGCTTGTCCATTCCGGCGCCCTTGGCCAAGCGCTGGATAACCCCTTCGTTTTTTGCCAGTTCGCTACGAATGGCACTCAGGATGACGGTCCCCGGATCGGCCGACATGTTTTCCCAGAGGTCGGCGTACACCACCAGGGTCCCAGCCGCCTCAAGCGCCGGGCGCAAGTCTTCACGCATGAAGGTGGACTTGCCGGTTCGACGCGGTGCCGCGAAAAACAGACCGGAGCTGGCAGCACTGCCGATAGCCGTGCTCAGGATGTTTTTGGTGTACGCCTGGGCCTGGCTTGCACGATGGAAAAACGGTTGATGGGAGGGCATGGCAGGCTCCTTTATAGTCAATTATAGTCAATTATAGATGATTATAGAGAAGCCGTTTCGTAGCCAATTACAGACGATTATAGAGAATTATAGAGGCCGCTCCTCATGAGGCCGCAGCCTCTCAAGAACAGGGCTTTTCACCGTACCAGCGCGGGGTGTAGACCCACTCGCCGCCCTCGGCACGGGGGAAAGTACAGGTGGTGGACGAGCCGATGATAACCATCGTGCGCATGTCCACCTGGTCCGGCGTCAGTTCACCCAGGCTGGTCACCCGCAAGGTCTGTCCCGGCCGGCCGATATCCCGCCCCAGTACCACCGGCGTCTGTGCCGTGCGATGCTCGGCGACAATCTCCAGGGCCCGGCCCAACTGCCAGGGACGGGAACGCGAGATCGGGTTGTAGAAAGCCAGGGCCAGGTCGGCCTGGGCCGCCAGGTCGAGGCGCTTCTCGATGATGCTCCAGGGCTTGAGGTTGTCCGAGAGCGACATCACACAAAAATCATGCCCCAACGGCGCACCGGCCTGGGCCGCCGTCGCCAGCGAGGCGGACACTCCCGGCAGGATTTCCAGGTCGACGCTGTGCCAGCTCGGGTCAGTCGACTCGTGCAGGGCTTCGAGCACCGCCGCCGCCATGGCGAATACCCCCGGATCGCCGGACGACACGACCACCACCGAACGCCCCACGGCCGCCAGTTCAAAGGCGTGTCGGGCGCGCTGCATCTCTTCACGGTTGTCGGTGCAATGCAGCACCTGATCGGCGCGGAACGGCCCCGCCATGCGCACGTAGGTTTCATAGCCCAGCACGTCGTTGGCTTGCGCCAACTCGGCCTTCACCGCCGGCACCATCAGTTCGGCGGCACCGGGGCCGAGGCCGATCACCGCCAGGCGACCGCGAGGACGACCGATACGCTCCGGCTCCAACGGCTGGCTGGCGACCGCGATCGCCAGGCCCTCGCCGACAGAGATCGGCGGCAGCAGCTGCAATATCGCCTGTTGCGCCATATCAACGACAGAGCCGGACGAGGCAACAAAACGCAACGGCACGCCCAACTCGACAGCCGCTTCACGCAGCACGGGACTGGCCATCTCACTGTCCGCGGCCAATAGGCAGGCCAGCGACTGCCGGGCGATGCCCGCACCGTGCAGAGCGTCGCGAACCGCGTTGACCAGTTCCGGCACACGAGCCGTGACCGCCACCAGCACGCTGCGCGGATAAATCAGCAATTCATTGGCCGCCGGCGCACGCTCGGCACTGCCGATATGAATCGACAGGCGCGCCTGGCGATCCTCCGGTAAATGCGCCTGCGTTAACCAGGGCGCCGCGCCTTCGATACGCACGCTTTCGCCGGCCAGCAGGTCCGAGACAAAGCGCTTGCCCAGTTCCAGGTCACCGAGGGCGTAACCGCTCGGCGGGTTCAGCAGGCAGGTACCGAAACGCAGCTCGCCGCTGGTGGTGATGGCGGCCGCGACACCGAGGCCGGCGGCCATTTCCCGGGCCATGACATTCACCCCGCCCAGCCCGCCCAACAGCGGCACCACGGTGCTGCCGTCTTCGGCCACGGCCAGCACCGGCGGCTCGGCACCTTTCTCCAGCAGCACCGAGGCCAGCGTGCGGATCACGATACCGGCGGCGCACAGGGCAATGATCGGCGTGTCCTGCTGATAGAGCTGGCGCAGGGTCGCGCCAAACTCGTGATACAGCCGATCCGCACCGTCGACCCGCTCCGCCAGGCCGTAGACCAGCGCATCCGGATAAATCCGTTGCAGCCGCCGGGCCGTCGCCAGACTGCCATTGCCGAGAATGACAATGGCCGGTTGTGTGCGACTCATCCCTGCCACCGTTCGCCGGGCACGATGATCAGCGAGAAGTACGGCGAAGACATCGGCTCGACCTCATAGAGCGGGACGATCTTCTGGTTGACCATGGTCGCCCGCTCCACATACAGGGCGCGGTCGGCCAGGCCCAACTCTTCCAGCACCTGACGAACCTTGGGAAAGTTGCGCCCCAGTTTCATGATCACCGCCGCATCGGCATCGGCCAGGCGGCGTTTGAGTTCGTCATGGGGCAGCACGCCGGACAATACCGACAGGCTCTGGTTGCGGTACACCAACGGCACTCCGAGCACCGAGGCACCACCGAGCATCGAGCACACGCCAGGAATTACTTCGGTCTCATAACGCTCGGCCAGGCGGTCGTGCAGGTACATGTAGGAGCCGTAAAAGAACGGGTCACCTTCGCAGATCACTGCCACATCGCGGCCGGCATCGAGGTGCGCGGCCACCTCCAGGCTGGCGGCGTCGTAGAAATCGCTGATCACCTGTTCATAGGACAAGGGCGCCGGCAACGCCTCGGTGGTCACCGGATAGACCAGCGGCAACAGGCCCTGGGCCTCCTGCAAATGCGCCTCGATAATGCCGAACGCGTTGCCTTTCTTGCCCTTGGCGACGAAGTACGCCACCACCGGCGACTCACGCAGCAGGCGCAAGGCCTTGAGCGTAATCAGTTCCGGGTCACCGGGGCCCACGCCGAGGCCGATCAGACGTCCAGGCTGCTGCATCATTCAATCTCCGTAGCGAGGGCATTCACCGCCGCGGCAGCCATGGCGCTGCCACCGAGCCGGCCCTGCATGATCACGAACGGCACGCCCCGGCTGTCGGCCGCGAGCATCGCCTTGGATTCGGCGGCGCCGACAAAGCCCACTGGGAAACCGAGGATCAACGCTGGCTTCGGCGCGCCGGCATCGAGCATTTCCAGCAAGTAGAACAGCGCCGTCGGCGCGTTGCCGATCACCACCACGCTGCCTTCCAGATATGGCCGCCACAGTTCCAGCGCCGCCGCCGAGCGGGTATTGCCCAGCGCTTGGGCCAACTCGGGCACGCGCTCGTCGCGCAGGGTGCAGATTACCGGGTTGTCGGCCGGCAGGCGCGCACGGGTCACGCCTTCGCTGACCATCCGCGCATCGCAGAGAATCGCCGCGCCGGCCGCCAGGGCCTCGCGCCCGGCCTTGCCGGCGCCCGGGGAGAATTGCAGGCCGTCAATGGCGTCGACCATGCCGCAGGCGTGGATCACCCGTACGGCGAGCTTCTCCAGATCCTCGGGAATCCGTGCCAGGTTGGCTTCCGCGCGAATGATCGCGAAGGAGTTGCGATAGATCTCCTGACCGTCGCGGATGTAATCAATCATCGGTGTTGCTCCGTGAGCGGGCTGCCAGCAGGGCGCCCGCCGCATCAATAGTAAGGTGGCGGGCGTGCAACCGGCCGAAGCCCGGGTGCGCGGCATCGCGGAAATAGAGGTCGTAATGGCCGGGCGCAACTGCCAGCAAGGTAACCGGCGCGACATGGGCCGCCGCGCAGGAACGTGCGCAACCGGACAGGTGCACGCCCCGGGGCTGATCTTGCAGGTGTAGCGCCAGCGTGCGGGCGTCGGCCTTGGTCTCGGCCAGGCCTTTGCCGCAACCTGCCGAGCCGGTGCAGGCGATCAGTTGCGCCAGGGCGTCAGCCGCGTCGCATAACAACCCGAGGTCTTGCAGCCGCGTGGTCACGGCGGCCGCGTCTTCGGCCCGGATATTGGGCAGCAACAGGCTCTGCCAGGGCGTCAGACGCAGGCTGGCATCGCCATATTCACTGGCCAGCCGGGCCACGCCGTCGAGCATCGCCGTGTCGAGCCGGCCCAGGGGCGCCACCGCGCCAATGCAAACACGTCCTGGCTGGCGCTGTGGATAAGTGCCGATATGCAGCAGGCCGGGGGCCGCGGCTCGATGCCAGGACGGCACCGTCACAGGCTCAAAACCGAGGCGCGGGGTCAACTGCGCGAGAAACTCGGCGGGTGTGATTTCAGCCAGCAGATGACGCATGCGCGTCTGCTCGGGACGAGCCAGATCAAGGAACAGCTCCAGCACCGCCAGCACCAGCCCATGCCCTTCGGCCAGGGGCACGGCGGCCAGCGCCAGGTCGTTGGCCGGACAGCCGGCCAGGCCGAACGCCAGGTACGGCTGATCGTCCAGCAGCAACGCCGACAGCCACAGGTCGTGGGGATGCTCCAGCATCGCCAGGGCTTCGCCGCCGTCCAGTTGCAGCGCGAACTTGGCCGACAGTTCATGAAAACGCGGATGAGTCTGCAAGGTCGCCAGGATCTGTTCAGCCAGAGGCCGCGTGTCGATCAACAACTGACGGTCGATACCCGCGCTCGGGCTGAGCATCAGGTTGCGCACGTCGTCGCCCGCCGGCGTGGTCGGCCCGAGGCCTGCGTCCAGCAATTCGTCGATCAGCGCGGCCTGTTGATCACCGATACCGCGAATCTGCAGGTTGGCCCGGTTGGTCGCCTCGATCACCCCACCGGCATAGCGTTCAGCCGCCCGGGCCACGGCCTGGGCCTGGGCGCTGCCGATCACCCCGCCGGCCAGCTTGATCCGGCAGATACCGCCGTCCAGCGCCGGGACGATACGCAGCAATCCCGGGCAGGCCGAGGGACGAATAGCGGTGACGGGCGGACGTTGGTTCAAGGGGCGACCGGCAGTAAAGGAAAGGTATAGGCTGCTATTGAAGAGCATTTCGCCCTCGCAGGCGCGGTATTATGCCTGCTTTGTCCGATGGCATGAAAAGCCTGCCTGTCGGAACCGCTGTGTTTTGAGGATTTCAGATGGTGCCTTGGCTGACAATCGTGGGGATCGGTGAAGACGGCTTCAGTGGCCTCGGCGAGCAGGCCCGAGCGGCCCTGTCGACGGCTTCGCGGATATTCGGCGGCCAGCGTCAGCTTGACCTGCTGCCGGCCGGGATCCGTGCCGAGCGCCTGAACTGGCCGAGCCCGTTCTCCCTGGAATCGGTGCTGGCGCTGCAGGGTCAGCCGACTTGTGTGCTGGCCAGCGGCGACCCGATGTTGTTCGGTGTCGGCGCCAGCCTGGCGCGCCGGGTCGCCGCCGAGGAAATACAGGTCTTGCCCGCGCCCTCCTCCTGCTCGCTGGCCGCCGCCCGCATGGGTTGGGCCTTGCAGGATGTGGTGACGCTCTCGGTGGTCGCCCGTCCGCTGGCCGCCGTCAATGCGCACCTGCACAGCGGCATGCGCCTGCTGCTGCTGAGCAATGACGGCCTGAGTCCCGCTGCGATTGCCGCGCTGCTGCGTGAACGGGGTTTCGGTCCGAGTCGGATCAGCGTGCTGGAACACCTCGGCGGCCCGGCGGAACGGCGGATCGACGGGTTGGCCGACGACTGGAGCGACCCGCCGATCGCCGACCTGAACCTGGTCGCCATCGAATGCCTGGCCGCGCCAGGCACGCCGCGCCTGTCGCGCATCGGCGGGCTGCCGGACAGTGCCTTCGAGCATGATGGACAGCTGACCAAACGCGATGTCCGTGCCATCACCCTCGCCCGCCTCGCCCCGGTGCCGGGCGAACTGTTGTGGGATGTCGGCGCGGGCAGCGGTTCGATTGGCATCGAATGGATGCGTGCGCACCCCAGTTGCCGGGCTATTGCCATCGAGGCCGATGCCGGGCGCCAACAGTTGATCGAACGCAACCGCGACAGCCTCGGCGTGCCGGGCCTGCAATTGATCCGCGGCAGTGCGCCTGAAGCTCTGCAAGGGCTGGAGCCAGCGGACGCGATTTTTATCGGCGGCGGCGTCACCCGTCCCGGGGTGCTGGACAGTTGCTGGGCCCGACTCAAGCCGGGAGGCCGGCTGGTGGCGAATGCCGTGACCCTGCAAAGCGAAATGCTGTTGATGAACTGGCGCCAGGCCCATGGCGGCGAACTGACGCGCATCCATATCGCCCAGGCCCAACCGCTGGGGGATTTCGACACCTGGCGCCAGGCCTTGCCGATCACCCTGCTCGACGTGGTCAAACCGTGAACAGCCCGAACACACACCACACCTCTGTAAGAGCCGGCTTGCTGGCGATGGCGTCGCCACTCTCGCCACAAGCCCCAAGGCCCTCGACACCGGGCAGCCCGGCCCCGCAGGTGATAGGTCATGCGTGATGAAACCGCCGAACAACCCGCGCCCCTGCGCAGTGGCCTGACCACCGGCAGTTGCGCCACCGCCACCGCCCTGGCGGCGGCGCGCCTGCTGCTCAGCGGCATCAGCTGCGATGCGGTGCAGATCACCCTGCCCAAGGGCAAGCGCGTGGACATGCGCCTGGAATTCTGTCGCCGTCATGACGACGGCGCCGAGGCCGGCACTATCAAGGATGCCGGCGACGATCCGGATGTCACCCACGGCGCCCTGCTCTACACGCAAGTGCGGTTGACCGCCAAACCCGGCGTAAGCTTTCATGCGGGGAAAGGCGTCGGCACCGTCACCCGCCCCGGCCTGGTCCTGGCCGTCGGCGAGCCGGCGATCAACCCGGTGCCACGCCGGATGATCACTGACCATCTGCTGCAACTGGCCGCCGAACTGGACCACACCGGCGGCTTCGCGGTCACCGTCAATGTCCGCGACGGCGAAGCCCTGGCGCTGAAAACCATGAACCCACGCCTGGGCATTCTCGGCGGGCTGTCGATCCTTGGCACCAGCGGCATCGTCCGGCCGTTTTCCTGCGCGGCCTATATCGCCTCGATCCAGCAGGGCATCGACGTCGCCAAGAGCAACGGCTACCTGCATATCGCCGCCTGCACCGGCAACGCCAGCGAGGACACCATGCGCCGCGTCTACGACCTGCCGGAAATCGCCCTGATCGAAATGGGCGACTTCGTCGGCGCGGTGCTCAAGCACCTGCGCAAGGTTCCGGTGGACAAACTGAGCCTGTGCGGCGGCTTCGGCAAGATCAGCAAGTTGGCGGCCGGGCACATGGACCTGCACAGCCGGCATTCGAGCATCGACCTGGCGCAACTGGCCGAATGGGCCGCCGAGGTTGGCGCCGACCAGGCCTTGCAGGACGCGATTATCCAGGCCAATACCAGCCAGCAGGCGCTGGCCATGGCCAGCGCGGCGGGCATCGCCCTGGGTGACGCGGTCTGTCGGCGAGCCCGCGACTTCGCCCGCGGCGTGGTCCCCAGACAGGTCCAGGTGGAAGTCTTCGCCATCGACCGCCAGGGCGGTGTCGTCGGTCATGCCGGAGGGCTGTCATGAAACGCCTGTTGCTGCTCGGTGGCGTCACCGAAGCACTGGCGATTGCCCGGACCTTGGGCCCCAAGCATATCTACAGCCTGGCGGGTGTCGGCCGGGTCCCCACGGACTTGCAGTGCCAGGTCCGGGTCGGCGGTTACGGTGGCGCCGAGGGTCTGGCGCAATTCATCAAGGATCAGGGCATCAACCTGCTGCTGGACGCCACCCACCCCTATGCCGCGCAAATCAGCGGCAACGCCGCCACGGCCGCCCGCCTGAGCGGTATCCCCTGCTGGGCGCTACGACGCCCGGCCTGGGTTGCGGAACCTGGCGACGACTGGCGCGAAATTGCCGACTGGGCCGACCTGGTCGAAGCCCTCAAACCCTTCCAGCGCCCGCTGTTCACCCTCGGCCGCGAGCCCCTGCAACATCTGGAAGAAATTCCCGCCGGGCAATTCTGGACCCTGCGCGCCCTGGATACTTATCCGGGCAATGCCCGCTGCGAAGTCATCGGTGCACGCGGGCCCTTCCTGCTGGAAGACGAGCGCGCCCTGTTCGAGCGCCGTGCCATCGACGTGCTGATCAGCAAGAACAGCGGCAGCAGCGCAACCGAACCCAAGCTACAGGTGGCTCGGGAACTCGGAATACCGGTGCTGATTCTCCAGCGACCGGCATTGCCAGCGGTGGAGCGGGAGTTCCAGACGCTAGGTGAAACACTCGCGGCGTTGGCAAAGTACCTGCCACAACAGCAACCTAAACGTTACCTTTAAAACACAATGATCAATGTCGACAAACCTCATGGCCCTTACTCGCAGTGTCAAACAGACCATCGCCGAGCGGGCGCAGCGCGACCCGGCGTTCGCCCAGGCATTGCTGGATGAAGCCGCCACCCTGGGCGTGAAGATCGAGGTCCATGCCGTTCCGGCGCAGTGACGGCATCCTGCTACGCTTGTGCACAAGAATCACCGACAAGCCCTACACAAGCTTGCGACCTTTCACCGCAGCTCGCGCTTTTACTTATGAAGGACGTTCAGGCTAAATAACCCATCTGTTTGAAAACCCTCACGGAAATCCTTCCATGTCCCGACAACGGCTAGCAATTGCCTGGATCGCCTGCTTCGCAGTGCTGTTCAATCTGCTCGCCATGCCGATGTCCGGAGCCATGGCGCAGGCCTCGGAAAACTCGATCCCGGAGCAACTGCTGTGGGGCAGTTTCTGCTCGGCCAGTGGCACCCGGCTGGTGGCCATCGACCTCGGCAAGCTGGAACAGCAAGCTCCGCAGAACGACGACCATTCCAACATGCAGCACTGCTGGTGCTGCGCCGGCCACGCGTCACTGCTGGCGTTGCCCGGCCATATTGCCCAACTGCCGCTGGTGCAGAGCGAAACCCTTCGGGCACGGCACGCCACCGATATCGCCCCACCCACCCCGCGCCAGCAATGGCCCTCGCTCAACCCCAGGGCTTCTCCGCTAGCCTGACTCACACCCGCAGTCCGTGTGCGTCATGAATCGTTATGGAGAACCACCATGTTCAAGAATGCCCTGTTGCTGGCCGCCCTGCTGCTGCCCGCCTGCTTTGCCAATGCTGATGAATTCAAGGTCGGCGAGCTGAAAATCAGCCATCCCTGGTCCCAGGAACTGCCATCCAACGCGCCGACGGTGGCGGCCTATTTCGTGATTCACAACCCGGGCACCACGGCCGACCGCCTGACCGGCGTCGACAGTCCCATCGCCGGCAAGGCCGAACTGCATGAACATGTGATGCAGCTCGACCTGATGAAAATGCAGCAGGTCGCCAGCGTCGACGTGCCCGCCGGCGGCGAAGTGAGATTCGCGCCCATGGCCTATCATGTGATGTTGCTGGACCTCAAGGACCGCAGCCTGTTGCAGGATGGCAAGCACTTCCCGCTGACCCTGCACTTTGCAAAGGCCGGCGCGGTGACCGTCGAGGTGTCGGTGCAGAAACAGCCGCCGGCCGGGACGGATGAGATGAGCCATATGGACCACGCGCACGCTCAATAACCGACAACGCCCTTGAGCGCCATGCGCACCGCACGCTTCAGGTCACCCCGCTCCCGCGCGCAAATACGCGGCAGCTGGCTGAGCCTGTTCGCCATGCTGATGATCTTTATCGGACCGCTGATTTCCCAGGCGATGCCGATGGATCACCGCATGCCCATGTCGATGAGCATGGACATGTCGATGGAGATGCCTGGGCAGGCAGGCATCGTCATGGCACCAGGTGCCGACGAGCATCACGCCCCCAGCGCCGAGCACCACGCGCTATGGGAAAAATGCGGCTATTGCACCCTGCTGTTCAGTTGCCCGGCCCTGCCGCAGACCCCGGGCTTCGCCGCCCTTGACGGCCCCAGGCCGACAATCACGGGCGCCCCCCAGACCTGCCTGGGCCACGCCCGGCAAACCACCTTCCCCGGTGCCCGCACCCGCGCCCCGCCCGCGTTCCATTAAGCCACGACACACCACCTTCTCACCCGGCCCGCCTGGACTGTAACCCACAGTTCCGGGGCGGCGGCCGTGTTGTATTCGCTTGAATGATGGAACGCTTATGTCCACTGCAAACACTCGCCCGCGCGCTGCCCGGGCGTCTTCCCTGTTCGCCCTGAACGAGGCCCGTGCTCGTCTGCGCCAGGGCACCGCGCTGATGTGCGGCGCCTTGCTCGCCCCTGCCGTCTTCGCCGCCGACTCGCCGGACGATACCGCTCGGGAAATCGCCCCGACAGTCATTACCGCCATCGCCCCGAGCTCGCCGCTGACGGTGATCACCGACCCCAAGGATCCGCGCCAGCCGGTCCCCGCCAGTGACGGCGGCGACTACCTCAAGACCATCCCCGGCTTTGCCCTGGTACGCAACGGCGGTACCAATGGCGACCCGGTGCTGCGTGGCATGTTCGGCTCGCGGCTGAATATCCTCACCAATGGCGGCCAGATGCTCGGCGCCTGCCCCGGCCGGATGGACGCACCGACCTCCTACATCGCCCCGGAAACCTACGACAAGTTGACGGTGATCAAGGGGCCGCAAACCGTGCTCTGGGGGCCGGGCGCCTCCGCCGGCACGATTCTCTTCGACCGTGAGCCGGAACACTTCGGCGAACTCGGCACGCGGGTCAATGCCAGTGTGCTGGCCGGCTCCAACGGGCGTTTCGACAAGGTGGTCGATGCCGCCGCCGGCGGCCCGCGGGGCTATGCCCGGGTGATCGGCAACCAGGCCCGCGCCGGCGACTACAAGGATGGCAACGGTGACAGCGTGCCCTCGCGCTACGACAAGTGGAATGGCGACGTCGCCCTGGGTTGGACGCCGGATCCCGACACCCTGTTGGAACTGACTGCCGGCAAGGGCGACGGCGAAGCCCGTTACGCCGGGCGCAGCATGGACGGTTCGCAGTTCAAGCGCGAAAGCCTCGGCCTGCGTTTTGAAAGGTCGAACCTTGGCGAAGTGCTCGACAAGCTCGAGGCCCAGGTCTACTACAACTACGCCGACCACGTGATGGACAACTACAGCCTGCGCCAGCCCTCCGGCACCGGGATGATGGCCGGGCCCATGGCCTCCAATGTCGACCGCCGCAGCCTCGGCGCGCGGCTCAAGGCCACCTGGCGCTGGGCCGACTGGCAACTGATCGGCGGCCTCGACGGGCAGACCGACGAACACCGCCAGCGCAGCAGCATGGGCATCGACACCTACGAGAGCCTGCCGCGCAACCGGGATGCCGAGTTTCACAACTACGGCCTCTTCGGCGAGCTGACCTGGTACGCCGCCGAGCGCGACCGCCTGATCAGCGGCGCCCGGCTGGACCGGGCCTCGGCCAAGGACTTTCGCCAGCGCATCGGTTCCGGGATGAGCGCCCAGCCCAACCCGACCGCCGGCCAGACCCGCGCCGAGAGCCTGCCCAGCGGTTTCATGCGCTACGAACATGACCTGGCCGAAACCCCAACCACGCTGTACGCCGGCCTGGGTCACGCCGAACGTTTCCCCGACTACTGGGAACTGTTCTCCCCCGACCTGGGCCCGAGCGGCTCGCTCAATGCCTTCGATGCCATCAAGCCGGAAAAGACCACCCAGCTGGATATCGGCCTGCAGTACAAGACCGAAGACCTGGAAGCCTGGGCCTCGGGTTATGTCGGCCAGGTGCGCGACTTCATCCTGTTCAACTACCAGCCGGGAATGATGGGCACGACCTCTCAGGCGCGCAATGTCGACGCGCGGATCATGGGTGGCGAACTCGGCGCGGCCTACCGCTTGACCTCCAACTGGAAAGCCGATGCCAGCCTGGCCTACGCCTGGGGCAAGAACACCAGCGATGGCAAGGCACTGCCGCAGATGCCGCCGCTGGACAGCCGCCTGGGCCTGACCTACAGCCAGGACAACTGGAGTGCCGGGGGCCTCTGGCGGGTGGTCGCGCGACAGAACCGCATCGACCGGAACGAAGGCAATGTGGTCGGCAGGGACTTTTCCAGAAGTGCCGGCTTCGGCGTGTTCTCCCTCAACGCGGCCTATCGGGTCAACAGCCACGTGAAGCTCAGCAGCGGCGTCGACAACCTGTTCGACAAGGCCTACGCCGAACACCTGAACCTGGCGGGCAACGCCGGCTTCGGCTACCCGGCCAATGACCCGCGGGCCATCAACGAACCGGGGCGCACGTTCTGGACCAAGGTGGACATGAGTTTCTAAGCGCAATGGTGGCGAACGGGCTTGTCGGGACGCCATTCAGTTAAGGCAATTTGAAGTCGAACGCGGACTTGTGGCGAGCGGGCAAGCCCGCTCACCACAAATCTCGGCCAGACTTAAGATCGTTTTTAACTGGACAACATTACGACAAGCCCGCTCGCCGCACTGTCACCGTATATCCAATGACCAATACTTTGCGGAGCGCTCCTGATGAGCCAACCTAAAATCTCCTTTTACAACCTGGCCTGGCGCTGGCATTTCTATGCCGGTCTGTTTGTCGCGCCGTTCATGGTCCTGCTGGCCCTGACCGGGATCATCTACCTGTTCAAGCCGCAACTCGACCCGCTGCTGTACCGCGACCTGATGACGGTCCAGGCCGGTCATCACCGCCTCAATGCCGACGAGCAAATGCGCCGCATCGAGATGGCCTATCCACAAGCGCGGATCAAGCAGTACCTGCCACCGATCAACGCCGAACGCAGTGCACAGTTCGTGCTGGTGCGCGACGGTCGCGAGCTCAACGTGTTCGTCGACCCCTATCGCGGCAACGTCCTCGGCGAGCAGGATGCCAAGCTCAACCTGCAAGCCGTCGCCCGGGCCCTGCACGGCGAACTGATGATCGGCACGCTCGGCGACCGCCTGGTGGAACTGGCCGCCGGCTGGGGCGTGATGCTGGTGGTCTCCGGCCTCTATCTCTGGTGGCCGCGGGGCCGTTCCAGCGCCGGCGTGTTCTGGCCGCGCCTGAACCAGCGCGGACGCATCGTCTGGCGCGACCTGCATGCCGTCAGCGGTTTCTGGGGCGCCGGGTTGCTGCTGTTCATGCTGCTCAGCGGCATGACCTGGACCGGGGTCTGGGGCAAGCAGTACGCCGAGGTCTGGAACCAGTTTCCCGATGCCATGTGGAACAACATGCCCAAGTCCGACCTCAAGGCCCGCAGCCTCAACGAGGTGACTCGCCAGACCGTGCCCTGGGCCCTGGAAAACACGCCGCTGCCGATGTCCGGTGACCATGCCGAACACATGAATCACAGCACCCCCTCAAGCGACCCGGCGGCACCGGGCATCAGCCTGCAACAGTTGGTGGACATCGCCAGCGCGCGCCAGGTCGAACCCGGCTACAGCATCACCCTGCCGACCACCGCCGAAGGCGTGTTCACCATTGCCGTGTTCGCCGACGACCCGCGCAACGACGCCACCCTGCATGTCGACCAGTACAGCGGCACGGTCCTGGCCGATGTGCGCTGGCAGCATTATGGCAATGTCGCCCGGGCCACGGAGATGGGCGTGATGCTCCATGAAGGCAAGCTGTTCGGGATGCCCAACCAGTTGGTCATGCTGCTGGTGTGCCTGATGATCCTGCTCAGTGCCGTCAGCGGCGTGGTCATGTGGTGGAAACGCCGCCCGCAAGGCGGTCTCGGCGCACCACCGCTGCGCCACGACCTGCCCCGCTGGAAAACCGCCCTGGTGATCATGTTCGCCCTGGCGATCCTGTTCCCCCTGGTCGGGGTCTCGCTGATCGTCGTCTGGCTGCTGGATTGGGCGCTGCTGTCACGCCTCAAGGGCCAACCCGAGTCCGCTTCATCTTCAACCTGAAAAGGTTGAGAGGCACGACACCGGGGAATCTGTAGACTTTTAATGCGAAACTATTGCAAACGCACATTGTTACAGTATAACAATGTGCACCGCGAAACCTGCAGGAGCCGGCTTGCCGGCGATGAGGCCCTTGAGCCTTGCATCGGTCTTCCTGCCGCCATCGCCGACAAGCCAGCACCTGCAAAAAGCTCCGCGTACATTCCCCGACCATGAGTAACGAATGACCTCGCTGACCCTAACCGATCTCGCCTGGACGCCTCCCGGCCATGACCGCAGCCAACACCAGTTCCAGCTGCGCGATGCCAATCTGCGGGTGGCCGCCGGAGAGTTCGTCGGCCTGATCGGCCCCAATGGCAGCGGCAAGACCAGCCTGCTGCGTTGCGCCTATCGCTTCAGCCGGCCGGAACACGGCGAGGCCCTGCTCGAACAGCAGAACGTCTGGAAACAATCGCCCCGCTGGTGCGCCCAGCGCATCGCCGTGGTGCTTCAGGAATTCCCCGATGCCTTTGGCCTGACCGTTGACGAAGTGGTCGCCATGGGTCGCACCCCGCACAAGAAACTCTTCGACGGCGACACCGGGTCCGACCGCCAACTGGTCCGCCAGTCCCTCGAATCGGTGGGCATGCAGGGCTTCGAGGACCACGCCTTCGCCACCCTTTCCGGCGGCGAAAAGCAACGCGTGATCCTCGCCCGCGCCCTGGCCCAGCAACCGCAACTGCTGATCCTCGACGAACCGACCAACCACCTCGACCCGCGCTTCCAGCTGGAGCTGTTGCGCCTGCTCAGGCAATTGAAGATCGGCACCCTGGCCAGTATCCACGACCTCAACCTGGCTGCGGCGTTCTGCGACCGGCTGTATGTGCTCCAGCACGGGCGCATCGTCGCCAACGGCACACCCGCCGAAGTCCTGACCGCCGAACTGCTGCGCGAAGTCTTCGGCGTCGAGGCGCTGATCGATACCCACCCACTCTCCGGCTACCCGCGAATCACCTGGATTACCCAACCATGAAGCTACCGCACCTGGCGCTTTGCCTCGGTTCACTGTTCACCTCCATGGCCGCCCTGGCCGAGTCGACGCACTACCCGTTGACGGTCCGCAGTTGCAACCGCGAGGTGACCTTCAAGGAGGCGCCCAGGCACGCCGTCAGCCATGACATCAATATGACCCAGATGATGCTCGCCCTCGGCCTCAAGCCACGCATGGCCGGCTACAGCGGGATCAGCGGCTGGAAAGCGGTCACCCCGGACATGGCGAAGATCCTCGACGGCCTGCCGGAGCTCGCGACCAAGTACCCGTCGGTGGAAACCCTGCTCAATGCCAACGTCGACTTCTTCTTCGCCGGCTGGGACTACGGCATGACGGTCGGCGGAGCCCTCACCCCGGCGACGCTGAAGCCCCTGGGCATCAACGTCTACGAGTTGACCGAGTCCTGCGCCTTCGTGATGAAACGCCCGGGCGCCAGCCTCGACGACACCTACAACGACCTGCGCAACCTGGGCCGGATCTTCGATGTGCAGGACCGCGCCAATAGCCTGATCGGCGAGATGCAGGCACGGCTGGCCGCCGTGCGCAAAACCCTGCCGGCCGAACGTCCACGGGTGTTCCTCTATGACAGCGGCGAAGACCGCGCCATGACCGCCGGACGCCTGGCCATGCCCCAGGCGCTGATCGAGGCCGCGGGCGGGCGCAACATCCTGGACGACGTCGATGCCAGCTGGACGCGGGTCAACTGGGAAAGCGTGGTGGAGAACAATCCCCAGGTGATCGTCATCGTCGACTACAGCGAAGTCACCGCCGAACAGAAACAGCGCTTCCTCGAAAGCAACCCGGCATTGCAGTCGGTGGACGCTATCCGCAACAAGCGCTTCGTGGTGATTCCGTATGTCGAGGCGACGCCAGGCATCGATAACGTCAAGGCCATCGAAACCCTCGCCAAGGCCTTCCACCCACAATGATGAACCGCCGCTATGGCTCATTGCTGGCCGCCCTCGGCACCCTGTTGCTGCTGTCCTGCGTCCTCTCCCTGGGCTTCGGTCCGGCCCGGGTGCCGGTGGAAGTGGTCTGGCGGATTCTCTGCTACAAGGCCCTGGGCCTGGGCGAGGTGAACTGGAGCGCCGGACAGGAGCATATCGTCTGGCTGATCCGGGTGCCACGCATGCTCCTCGGCGCGCTGGTGGGCGCCGGACTGGCATTGATCGGCGCGGTCCTGCAGGCGGTCACACGCAATCCCCTGGCCGACCCGCACCTGCTCGGCGTGACCTCCGGGGCGACCCTGGGCGCGGTGATCGTGGTCCTGCATGTGGGCGAAATCGCCGGCCTGCTGACCTTGCCCATCGCCGCGTTTATCGGCGCCCTGGGCAGCATGCTGGCGGTGCTGGCCATCGCCAGTCGCAACGGTCGGCTGGACAGTGACCGGCTACTGCTGTGCGGGGTCGCGGTGTCCTTCGTGATGATGGCGCTGGCCAACCTGCTGCTGTTTCTCGGCGACCACCGGGCCAGCTCCGCAGTGCTGTTCTGGATGCTCGGCGGCCTCGGCCTGGCGCGTTGGGAACTGCTGCCGATACCGGCGGCGAGCGTGCTGCTGGGGCTGGTGTTGCTGGTGAGCATGGCCCGGCCGTTGAACGCCCTGATGGCCGGCGAACAGACCGCCGTGACCCTCGGCCTGAATGCGCGCAATGTGCGCCTGAAGGTGTTCCTGATCGCCTCGCTGATGACCGGCGTACTGGTCTCCATCAGCGGCTCCATCGGCTTCGTCGGCCTGATGGTGCCGCATATCGCCCGCTACCTGGTGGGCGCGGAACATCGGCGCCTGCTGCCGGTGTCGGCGCTGTTGGGAAGCCTGTTCCTGGTCTGGGTCGATGTCGCCGCGCGCACCTTGATCGCCCCGGAAGACCTGCCCATCGGCGTGGCTACGGCAGCCATCGGCGGGTTGTTTTTTATCGGACTGATGCGCCGCCGCTGAAGTATGGGAGCGGTGCTTGTATGGGTGCGGGCTTGTGTGGGAGCAGTGCTTGTGTGGGTGCGGGCTTGTGTGGGTGCGGTGCTTGCCCGCGAAGCTTCTAGCGTTCTCACGCCCCTCTTCGCGGGCAAGCTCCGCTCCCACAGTGTTTAGTGTCGATCCATTGTTTTGTGAACGACTCGGAATCCGTGGGAGCAGAGCCGCTCGCGAAGACGGTACAGCACCAATCTGGCACTCCCCGCGCACCGCAACGCCCATGTCGCCCCCGCTTGGTGCGACTGTTCAGACCAGCGCCTTTCAAACACGACTGTTTCTTGCCTTTCCCCGACTAGGCACACCCTTTGCAAAAGCCCCTTCAGTGTCTGCATCTGCCAACCAAAAAAACTTTGAACATCTGGAGATCGCACCAATGAAGCGTCGTAGTCTGATCAAGGCTTTCACATTGACGGCATCCATTGCCGCCATGGGCATGACCTGGACCGTCCAGGCTGCCGAGACCATCAAGGTCGGCATCCTGCACTCGCTGTCCGGCACCATGGCAATCTCCGAGACCTCGCTCAAAGACATGGCGCTGATGACCATCGATGAGATCAACGCCAAGGGCGGGGTCAACGGCAAGATGCTCGAACCGGTGGTGGTCGACCCGGCTTCCAACTGGCCGTTGTTCGCCGAGAAAAGCCGTCAACTGCTGACCCAGGACAAGGTCGCCGTGGTGTTCGGTTGCTGGACTTCGGTGTCGCGCAAATCGGTGCTGCCGGTGTTCGAGGAACTCAACGGTCTGCTGTTCTACCCGGTGCAGTATGAAGGCGAAGAAATGTCGCCGAACGTGTTCTACACCGGTGCCGCGCCGAACCAGCAGGCGATCCCGGCGGTGGAATACCTGATGAGCGAAGACGGCGGCGCGGCCAAGCGCTTCTTCCTGCTCGGCACCGACTACGTCTACCCACGCACCACCAACAAGATCCTGCGCTCGTTCCTGCACTCCAAGGGGGTCGCGGACAAGGATATCGAAGAGGTCTACACCCCGTTCGGCCATGCCGATTACCAGACCATCGTCGCCAACATCAAGAAATTCTCCGCCGGCGGCAAGACCGCGGTGATCTCCACCGTCAACGGCGACTCCAATGTGCCGTTCTACAAGGAGCTGGCCAACCAGGGCCTGAAAGCCACCGACGTACCGGTGGTGGCCTTCTCCGTGGGCGAAGAAGAACTGCGCGGCATCGACACCAAGCCGCTGGTGGGCAACCTGGCGGCGTGGAACTACTTCGAGTCGGTGGATAACCCGGTGAACAAGAAATTCGTCGCCGACTGGAAAGCCTACGCCAAGAAGAAAAACCTCCCGGGTGCCGACAAGGCCGTGACCAACGACCCGATGGAAGCCACCTATGTCGGCATCCACATGTGGGCCCAGGCGGCGGAGAAAGCCAAGTCCACCGACGTCGACAAGGTCCGTGCAGCCCTGGCCGGCCAGACCTTCGCCGCGCCATCGGGCTACACCCTGACCATGGACCCGACCAACCATCACCTGCACAAACCGGTGATGATCGGCGAGATCCAGGCCGACGGTCAGTTCAACGTGGTCTGGCAGACCAAGGGGCCGATCCGTGCCCAGCCGTGGAGCCCGTTTATCCCGGGTAACGACAAGAAGCCGGATTATGCGGTGAAGAGCAACTGAGTGAGGGGCTGACCCCAAGCCTGAAGCCCGATAGGGAAACAGCGGTGCTTGTGTGGGCGCAGAGGTTATGTGGGGGTGGTGCTTGTGTGGGAGCGGAGCTTGCCCGCGAAGCTTTTAGCGGCCTCAAGGCCCCCCTCGCGGCGGTGCGGCGATCCGACAAGCTCCGCTCCCACATAACCTCTGCCCCCACACAAGCACGATCGCTTGAAGTTCGTTTTTTCCATGTGCCAGGCCATTGATATGCCCACTGCCCTATACCGTTTTCTCCTCGCCCTGGCACTGCTGCTGCCGATGGCCGCCCATGCCGGCGACGCCGCAGACTTCGTCGCCGCCGACTCCAACCAACAGGCCGCCCTGCTGGAAACCTGGGCCGCGCACCCGGAGCCGGCACGCATCGAGCTGATCAACGCCCTGCAAAGCGGCCAATTGACGCTCAACGGCGAAACCAAGACCTTGCGCCTGAACAACCGTCTGCGCGGCCTGATCGACACCGCCGTCGCCGCCCAGCAACTGCTCGCCGCCGATGCCAGGGTCCGCCTGGCCGCCGCCCGGCAACTGCAAAAAAGCGCCAAGCCGGCGCAACTGAAATTCCTCGACCGGCAACTGGCCGGCGAAACCAACACCGAAGTCCACGCGGCCCTGAGCCTGGCCCTGGCCAATCTGCAGTTGGTCGACAGCGACCCGGCCGTGCGCCTGGCCGCCGTGCGCCTGCTCGGTGACAGCGGCGACCCGCTGGCCCGCACCCGCCTCGAAGGCCTGCTGCAGCCCGGGGTCGAAGCTGACGCCGCAGTGCATACCGCCGCCGAAACCAGCCTGGCGCAGGTCAACCGCAAGCTGATGATCGGCGAATGGCTTGGCCAGGCCTTCAGCGGCCTGTCCCTGGGTTCGATCCTGTTGCTGGCGGCCCTGGGCCTGGCGATCACCTTCGGCCTGCTCGGGGTGATCAACATGGCCCACGGCGAAATGCTCATGCTCGGCGCCTACGCCACCTATGTCGTGCAGTTGCTGTTCCAGCGCTTCCTGCCCCAGGCCATCGAGTTCTATCCGTTGGTGGCCCTGCCGGTGGCGTTCTTCGTCACCGCCGGGATCGGCATGGCCCTGGAACGCACGATCATCCGCCACCTCTACGGGCGCCCACTGGAAACCCTGCTCGCCACCTGGGGCATCAGCCTGATGCTGATCCAACTGGTCCGTTTACTGTTCGGCGCGCAGAACGTCGAGGTGGCCAACCCGGCCTGGCTCTCCGGCGGCATCCAGGTGCTGCCCAACCTGGTCCTGCCCTACAACCGCCTGGTGATCATCGCCTTCGCGCTGTTCGTCGTGGTCCTCACCTGGCTGCTGCTGAACAAGACCCGCCTGGGCCTGAACGTGCGGGCCGTCACCCAGAACCGCAACATGGCCGCCTGCTGCGGCGTGCCCACCGGACGGGTGGACATGCTCGCCTTCGGCCTCGGCTCGGGCATCGCCGGTCTGGGCGGGGTCGCCCTGAGCCAGATCGGCAATGTCGGTCCGGACCTGGGCCAGAGCTACATCATCGACTCCTTCCTGGTGGTGGTGCTCGGCGGGGTCGGCCAGTTGGCCGGCAGCGTCATGGCCGCCTTCGGCCTGGGTATCGCCAACAAGATTCTCGAACCGCAGATCGGCGCGGTACTGGGCAAGATCCTGATCCTCGCGCTGATCATTCTGTTTATCCAGAAACGCCCGCAAGGACTCTTCGCACTGAAAGGACGGGTGATCGACTGATGAACCAGCCGCTGATGCTCACTGCGACCCAAAAAGCCGGGCCCGGCCTGACGATAGCCGTCGGCGCGATCGTGCTGGCGCTGCTGCTGGCCTTGCCGCTGCTGTCGCTGCTGCCGCCGGAGAACCTGTTCCACGTCTCGGCCTACAGCCTGACCCTGGTGGGCAAGATACTCTGCTACGCCATCGTCGCCCTGGCCCTGGACCTGGTCTGGGGCTACGCCGGCCTGCTGTCCCTCGGCCACGGCCTGTTCTTCGCCCTCGGCGGCTATGCCATGGGCATGTACCTGATGCGCCAGGCCTCCGGCGACGAACTGCCGGCGTTCATGACCTTCCTGTCCTGGACCGAACTGCCCTGGTACTGGACCGGCACCAGCCACTTCCTCTGGGCCCTGTGCCTGGTGGTCCTGGCGCCGGGCCTGCTGGCGCTGGTGTTCGGTTTCTTCGCCTTCCGCTCGCGGATCAAGGGCGTGTACTTCTCGATCATGACCCAGGCCCTGACTTTCGCCGGGATGCTGCTGTTCTTCCGCAACGAGACCGGCTTCGGCGGCAATAACGGCTTCACCAACTTCCGCAGCATCCTCGGTTTCGGCATCACCGAACCGGGCACCCGCGCGGTGCTGTTCTTCGCCACTGTGGTCTTGCTGGTCGCCAGCCTCTACAGCGCCTGGCGCCTGGCCCGGAGCAAGTTCGGCCGGGTACTGACAGCGCTGCGCGACGCGGAAAACCGGCTGATGTTCTGCGGCTACGACCCCCGTGGCTTCAAGCTCTTCGTCTGGGTCTTGAGCGCGGTGTTGTGCGGCCTCGCCGGGGCGTTGTATGTGCCGCAGGTGGGGATCATCAACCCCAGCGAAATGTCGCCGACCAACTCCATCGAGGCCGCCGTCTGGGTGGCCCTGGGCGGGCGCGGCAGCCTGATCGGCCCGTTGCTCGGCGCGGGCATGGTCAACGGCATGAAGAGCTGGTTCACCGTGGCTTTTCCCGAATACTGGCTGTTCTTCCTCGGCGCGCTGTTTATCGGCGTGACCCTGTACCTGCCCAAGGGCGTTATCGGGTTGCTGAAGAAAAGGGGCGAACAATGAGAGTCACTGCGACCGCCGAGTTCATGCTCGAACCGATCCTTGAACCAAACAAAGACGCTGGCAGCAGCCGCGACGCCATCGGTCTCGGCCAGGCCAGGAGCGACGGACTCGACACCCGCCACGGCACCCTCCTGACCCTGGAAGACATCAGCGTCAGCTTCGACGGTTTCAAGGCCCTGAACAACCTGAACCTGTACATCGGCGTCGGCGAACTGCGCTGCATCATCGGCCCCAATGGCGCGGGCAAGACCACCCTGATGGACGTCATCACCGGCAAGACCCGCCCCAGCCACGGCCAGGCCTGGTTCGGCGAAACCCTGGACCTGTCAGCGATGAGCGAAGTGCAGATCGCCCAGGCCGGGATCGGCCGCAAGTTCCAGAAGCCGACGGTGTTCGAGGCGCTGACGGTGTTCGAGAATCTGGAGCTGGCACAGAAGACCGACAAGTCGGTATGGGCCAGCCTGCGGGCGCGCTTGAGCGGCGAGCAGAAGGACGGGATTGCCCGGGTCCTGGAAACCATCCGCTTGAGCGGCTCGGTCAATCGCCCGGCCGGCTTGCTGTCCCACGGCCAGAAGCAGTTCCTGGAGATCGGCATGCTGCTGGTGCAGGACCCGCAACTGTTGCTGCTCGACGAACCGGTGGCGGGCATGACCGATGCCGAGACCGAGTTCACCGCCGAGCTGTTCAAGAGCCTGGCCGGCAAGCATTCGCTGATGGTGGTGGAGCACGACATGGGCTTTGTCGGGGCGATTGCCGACCATGTCACCGTGCTGCACCAGGGCAGCGTACTGGCCGAGGGGTCGCTGGAGCAGGTGCAGGAAAACGAGCGGGTGATCGAGGTCTACCTGGGGCGATAGCTGTACCGATTCCCCCTGTAGGAACGGTGCTTGCGTGGGGAATGGTGCTTGTGTGGGAGCGCTGCTTGTGTGGGAGCGGTGCTTGTGTGGGAGCGGTGCTTGCCCGCGAAGCTTTTAGCGGCCTCAAGGGCCCCTTCGCGGCGGTGCGGCGATCCGACAAGCTCCGCGCCCACACAAGCACGGCTCCCACAGGTTAATAGGTGAGACAGCCCATGCATCCACCCCAATCAGAATTTGCGACAGTTGATGAGAGCCTGACCATGCTGCAAGTCGACAAACTGCACCAATACTACGGCGGCAGCCACATCCTGCGGGGCCTGTCCTTTGACGTGAAAGTCGGCGAAGTCACCTGCCTGCTGGGCCGCAACGGGGTGGGCAAGACCACCCTGCTCAAGTGCCTGATGGGCCTGCTGCCAGCCAAGGACGGCGCCGTGCAATGGGAGGGCAAGGCCATCACGAACCTCAAGCCGCACCAGCGGGTCCACGCCGGCATCGCCTACGTGCCCCAGGGCCGGGAAATCTTCGGCCGCCTGAGCGTGGAAGAAAACCTGCTGATGGGCCTGTCGCGGTTTCCAGGCTCAGAAGCCAAGGAAGTCCCCGCGTTTATCTACGAATTGTTCCCGGTCCTGCTGCAAATGAAGCAACGCCGCGGTGGTGACCTTTCCGGCGGCCAGCAGCAGCAGCTTGCTATCGGAAGGGCCCTGGCCAGCCGTCCGCGATTGCTGATCCTCGACGAACCCACCGAAGGCATCCAACCCTCGGTGATCAAGGAGATCGGCGCGGTGATCAAGAAACTCGCCGCCCGCGGCGACATGGCGATCCTGCTGGTGGAGCAGTTCTACGATTTCGCCGCCGAGCTGGCCGATCAGTACCTGGTGATGTCCCGGGGCGAGATTGTCCAGCAAGGCCGCGGAGAAAATATGGAAGCCGAAGGTGTGCGCGGACTGGTTACGATCTAACCTGTAACGTCCTGACGATAATTAGAAACCATGAATTCACCTGCTACTCACGCCCTGTTCACCCCCAGCTGGCACGCCGAGCTGGAACTCGGCTACGCCCGCTTCGGCGATTGCACGCGCCCGGTCACCCGGCGCCACCTGGGCCCGTTGCGGGTGCAGAAGCACCTGTACGCCGAAGGCCCGAACGTCTGCCAGCACATTATCGTCCACCCGCCGGGCGGGATTGCCGGCGGCGACCGCCTGACCATCAGCGCCCGCGTCGAAACCGATGCCTGGGCGCAGCTGACCAGCCCCGGCGCCGCCAAGTGGTATCGCGCCGCCGGGCCGGCCTACCAGACCCTGGACCTGCAGGTCGCCGCCGGGGCGACCCTGGAATGGCTGCCCCAGGAAACCATCGTGTTCAGCGCCGCCCAGGCCGAACTGCGCACCGGCATCGACCTTGAAGGCGATGCCCGGCTGTTTTACTGGGACATGGTCGCCCTCGGGCGCCCCGCCAGTGGCGAGCGTTTCGACCTCGGGCATTTCCAGTCGCAGCTGGACATCCGCCGCGACGGCCGCTTGCTCTGGCACGAACGCCAACGCATCCAGGGCGGTGATAGCCTGCTCGATTCCCCCATCGGCCTCGACGGCCAGCCGGTCTTCGCCACCTTGTTGGTGACCGGCGAGATCGACAGCGAATTGCTCGAACGCTGCCGTTCAGTCCCCTCGCGAGTACGCGGTGACCTGACCCAGTTGCCTGGCCTGCTGATGGCACGCTGCCTGGCCGGCGAGGCCCTGCATGCCCGTGCCTGGCTGATCGAGCTGTGGCGGCTGTTACGCCCGGCCCTGCTGGGGCGCGCGGCCGTGCCGCCGAGGATCTGGAACACATGAATATGCCGACCTTTTTTTATTGCCTGCCAACGGACTCCAAACCATGGACCTGACTCCCCGCGAAAAAGACAAACTGCTGATTTTTACCGCTGGTCTGGTGGCCGAACGGCGCCTGGCCCGTGGGGTGAAACTGAACTATCCGGAAGCCATGGCCTATATCTCGGCGGCCCTGCTGGAAGGCGCCCGCGACGGCCAGAGCGTGGCCGAGCTGATGCACTTCGGCACCACGCTGCTCAGCCGCGAACAAGTGATGGAAGGTATTGCGGAAATGATCCCGGAGATCCAGGTCGAAGCCACCTTCCCCGATGGCACCAAGCTGGTCACCGTCCACCAACCCATCGCCTGAGGTCGGTCATGCCCTACTTGATCCGCGATGCCGTCCACGCCGACCTGCCGGCGATCCGCGACATCTACAACGACGCGGTGCTCAACACCACGGCGATCTGGAACGAACAGCCGGTGGACCTGGGCAATCGCCAAGCCTGGTTCAGCGCCCGCCAGGGCCAGGGTTATCCGATCCTGGTGATCGTCGATAGCCGTAACAGCGTCCTCGGCTATGCCTCCTTCGGCGACTGGCGGCCCTTCGAGGGCTTCCGCCACACCGTCGAGCACTCGGTGTACGTGCGCAGCGACCAACGTGGCAATGGCCTCGGCCCGCAGCTGATGGCGGTGCTGATCGAGCGCGCCCGTGGCTGCGGCAAACATGTGATGGTCGCCGCCATCGAAAGTGGCAACAGCGCCTCCATTCGCCTGCATGAACGCCAGGGCTTCACCAGCACCGGACAGATGCCCCAGGTCGGGGTGAAATTCGGTCGTTGGTTGGACCTGACCTTTATGCAACTGACTCTGAATCCGGGCGCCCAGCCGCCTGCCGTCAACCAGGAGTAACCCGTCATGAACGCCGCCCAACTGCGTCGTGTGAATAACGAAAGCTTTGCGCACTACCGCCAGGGTTTGATCGATTTGCTGCTGGACGCCGTTCGCCACGGCGCCAGCGTGGGTTTCATGGCCGACCTCGACGCCGGCCAGGCCCGCGACTACTTCGACACGGTGCAAGCCGCGCTGCAGGACGGCAGCCTGCTGCTCTGGGTGGTGGTGCGTGACGAACAGGTGCTGGCCAGCGTGCAACTGAGCCTGTGCCGGAAGGCCAACGGCCTGAACCGCGCCGAGATCCAGAAACTGCTGGTGTACAGCGAGGCCCGCCATCGCGGTCTAGGCCAGCAACTGATCCAGGCCCTGGAACTGGCGGCGAAACAGCACAAGCGCGGCCTGCTCTATCTCGACACCGAAGCCGGTTCCGAAGCCGAAGCCTTCTACAGCGCCCTGGGCTACACCCGGGTCGGCGAACTGCCGAACTACTGCGCCACACCGGATGGTCGCTACAAAGCCACCGCCATTTACTTCAAGACCCTGGGACAACCCGAATGATTCCTGGTGAATATCAGATCCAGCCCGGCGACATCGAACTCAATGTCGGTCGCCGCACCCTCAGCCTGAATGTGGCGAACAGCGGCGACCGACCGATCCAGGTCGGCTCGCACTATCACTTTTTCGAGACCAACGACGCCTTGAGCTTCGATCGCGCCGCCAGCCGCGGCATGCGCCTGAATATCCCGGCCGGTACCGCCGTGCGTTTCGAACCGGGGCAGAGCCGCGACGTTGAATTGGTGGAGCTGGCCGGGTTGCGGCGGGTGTTCGGCTTTGCCGGACGAGTGATGGGCGACCTGGATTGACGCTGCTGATAGTGGCGAGGGGGCTTGCCCCCGTTCGGCTGCGCAGCAGTCGTCGAATCATAGAACGCGCTCTATCTGATAGACCGAAGTGTCGGCTTTTAGGGGCGCTGCGCGCCCCAACGGGGGCAAGCCCCCTCGCCACAAAAAATCGCACATGCCTCCATTTTGTGTTCAGGGAAACCCAATGAAGATTTCCAGACAAGCCTACGCCGACATGTTCGGCCCCACCGTCGGCGACAAGGTGCGCCTGGCCGACACCGAACTGTGGATCGAAGTGGAAAAGGACTTCACCACCTACGGTGAAGAAGTGAAATTCGGCGGCGGCAAGGTGATCCGCGACGGCATGGGCCAGGGCCAGCTGCTGGCCGCCGAGGTCGTCGACACCCTGATCACCAACGCCCTGATCATCGACCACTGGGGCATCGTCAAGGCCGACGTCGGCCTCAAGGACGGTCGCATCGCCGCCATCGGCAAGGCCGGCAACCCGGACATCCAACCCGACGTGACCATCGCCGTCGGTGCCAGCACCGAAGTCATCGCCGGTGAAGGCATGATCCTCACCGCCGGCGGTATCGACACCCATATCCACTTCATCTGCCCGCAGCAGATCGAAGAAGCGCTGATGAGCGGCGTCACCACCATGATCGGCGGCGGCACCGGCCCGGCCACCGGCACCAACGCCACCACCTGCACCTCCGGGCCCTGGCACCTGGCCCGCATGCTCCAGGCCGCCGATGCCTTCCCGATGAACATCGGCTTCACCGGCAAGGGCAACGCCAGCCTGCCGCAGCCGCTGATCGAACAGGTCGAGGCCGGCGCCATCGGCCTCAAGCTCCACGAAGACTGGGGCACCACGCCGGCCGCCATCGACAACTGCCTGAGCGTGGCCGACCAATACGACGTACAGGTGGCGATCCACACCGACACCCTCAACGAATCCGGCTTTGTCGAAACCACCCTCGGCGCGTTCAAGGGCCGCACCATCCACACCTACCACACCGAAGGCGCGGGCGGCGGCCATGCGCCGGACATCATCAAGGCCTGCGGTTTTCCCAACGTGCTGCCCAGCTCGACCAACCCGACCCGGCCGTTCACCCGCAACACCATCGACGAACACCTGGACATGCTGATGGTCTGCCATCACCTCGACCCGAGCATCGCCGAGGACGTGGCCTTCGCCGAGAGTCGTATCCGCCGGGAAACCATCGCCGCCGAAGACATCCTCCACGACCTCGGCGCGTTCTCGATGATCAGCTCCGACAGCCAGGCCATGGGCCGGGTCGGGGAAGTCATCACGCGGACCTGGCAGACCGCCGATAAAATGAAGAAACAACGCGGCCCGCTGCCGGGGGACGGTGAAGGCAACAGCAACTTCCGGGTCAAGCGCTACATTGCCAAATACACCATCAACCCGGCGATCACCCATGGCATCAGCCATGAAGTGGGTTCGATCGAAGTGGGAAAATGGGCCGACCTGGTGCTCTGGCGCCCGGCGTTCTTCGGTGTGAAACCGACGTTGATCCTCAAGGGCGGGGCAATCGCCGCCAGCCTCATGGGCGATGCCAATGCCTCGATCCCGACACCGCAGCCCGTGCATTATCGGCCGATGTTCGCCAGCTACGGCGGTTCATTGCACGCCACCAGCCTGACCTTTATCAGCCAGGCGGCGCAGGCCGCGGGTATTCCCCAGAGCCTGGGCTTGAAGAAAAAAATCGCCGTGGTCAAAGGCTGCCGTGACGTGCAGAAAACCGACCTGATCCACAATGACTACCTGCCGAACATCGACGTCGACCCGCAGACCTACCAGGTCAAGGCCGATGGTGTGCTGCTGTGGTGCGAGCCGGCGGACGTGCTGCCGATGGCACAGCGCTATTTCCTGTTCTGAGCCTCGATGAGCTCGGCACGGCCGCAACGCCTTTCGTCCCCGCCAAAGGGACGCAAAGGCGCTAAGCTAGCCGTTAGACTGGCGCCTATCCCTTCGAGATAACGAGCATGCACCTATCCACCTTTATCGTGCAGCAGGTCGACAGCATCGTCGATGAGTGGGAGCAGTTCGCGAAAACCCTGACTCCGGCGGCGAACTCCATGGGCCGGGTCGCCTTGCGCGACCATGCCAGATCGATCCTGCTGGCCGCCGCCCGGGACATGGAAACCCAGCAGAGCGCCAGCGAACAGACCGCCAAATCCAAGGGCGACAACCCGGACAGCAGCCCGAGCCTGGATATCGCCGCCGCCAGCCATGGCGAACTGCGCCATACCGCCGGTTTCGACCTGATGCAGATGACTTCGGAGTTCCGGCACCTGCGCGCCTGCGTGATTCGTCGCTGGGTGGATAGCCTCGCCTCGCCGGAGCTGGCGCATTTTCAGGACATGATTCGCTTCAACGAAGCCATCGACGAAGCCCTGACCGAGTCCACCGCTGCCTACGCCGAACAGGTGAATCGTTCACGGGATATTTTCCTCGCCATTCTCGGCCATGATCTGCGGGCGCCCTTGCAGGCCGTGAGCATGTCCACCGAAATGCTGGTGCGCAAGAATCGCCTGGATGCCGACGGCCTGGTGTATATCGCCAGCATCAAGCGCGGCACCCGGCATATGGGCAGCATGATCAGCGACTTGCTGGAGTTTGTCCGCAGCCGCCTGGGCAGTAGCCTGCCCATCGACCCGGCGCCGATGGACCTGAGCAGCGCGGCGAAAGCCGTGATCAACGAAGCCTGGGCCGGACAGCCGGATTGCCTGCCACTGCTGAAGGTGGAGGGTGATGTCCACGGGGTGTGGGATCGCGGGCGCATCGAGCAGTTACTGCAAAACCTGATCGGCAATGCCTTGCAACATGGTGCCAACCATCGGCCGCTGACCTTGAGCCTGGACGGTGGCGTCGACAGCGTCCGCCTGACCATGCACAACTTCGGCACGCCGATCCCGCCAGATGCCCTGCCGACAATCTTCGACCCGCTGGTGCGCAGCGCCAGCGAAGAGATCGGCCAGCCGGGTACCGCCACCAGCCTGGGGTTGGGGCTCTATATTGCCAAGGAAGTGGTGGCGGCCCATCAGGGCACGATCGAGGTCAGTTCCAGCGCCGAGGACGGGACACGCTTTACCGTGGTCCTGCCCAGGGTTTCGCGGGCCTGACCGCAGTCGAGCGCGGGAGCCGGCTTGCCGGCGATCCGCCGCCGGCGGCCATTCACCGAGCGACTCGCACCGACTGGATACAGCGGATTCAATCGTGCACAAAACGCCCCAGGCGCTGGCGCAGCATCTGATTCTCCGCCCGCAGCAACTGCACTTCCGCCAGCAGGTCCAGCGCCAGGGCGACGCCTTCCCACTCCAGCTCCAGATCCCGATGCAGCTTCACCGCCCGGCGGGCAATACCCGGCGCCTCATCGCCAAAACGCCAAGCCTCGGGCGAGCGCCCCTGAGGTTCAAGAATGCCGTGTTCGACGATTTCGATCACGTAGGCAACCGGCAATTGGGTCACCTCACAAAAAGCCTGCATGTCCAGTTGAACGTTCAAGGGGTTGCTCATGATTAGCTACTCCATTGCTCTCTCGGGTCGAAGGCGGCCTTTTTCGCCAGTTCCTGCCACAACGCCTTGACGGCATCGTCGTTCTGCCGCGGCATCACCGCCTTGAGTTGCACGAACAGATAACCGCGCTGCCCGGCCTTGTTCAGCAGACCGTGGCCCTTGGCCCGCATGCGCTGGCCGTTCTGGCTGCCCGCCGGGACCTTGAGGTTGATCTTGCCGGTCAGGGTCGGCACCGCGATCTCGGCGCCCAGCGCCAATTCCCAGGGCGCCAGCGGCAGCGTGATGATCAGGTTCTCTCCTTCGACATCGAATTTGGGGTGAGGTGCGAAACGAATCGTCAGATACAGGTCGCCATTCGCCCCTCCGCCGACACCCGGCGCGCCCTGGCCCTTGAGGCGGATACGCTCACCGTCGGTGACACCGGCCGGAATCTTCACGTTCAGGCTCTTGCTGGTGTTGCTGACATGCTGCCCGGCGGCATTGTGCTGCGGGATCTGGAAACTGACCTTCTTCGACTCGTTGGAGAGGCTTTCTTCCAGGAAGATCGGTAGTTCCAGTTCCACGTCCTGCCCCCGCCGGCCGGCGCTGCGGCCCGGTTGTCCACCGCCAAATCCGTTGCCGCGCGAGCCGAAGATCGAACTGAAGAAGTCCGAAAAATCGCCGGTATCCGCGCCGCCGCCACCAAAGCCGCCACGTCCCTGCCAACCCGGCGGGCCCTGGAATGGCTGGCCGTGCTGGCCGTATTTGCGCAGATCGTCGTATTCGGCGCGCTTGTCGGCGCTTTTCAGCGCTTCATAGGCCTCCGACGCATCCTTGAATTTCGCCTCGGCGTCCTTTTCCTTGCTGACATCCGGGTGGTACTTGCGCGCCAGCTTGCGGTACGCGGCCTTGATGGTCTTGTCGTCCGCCGTCGGCTCCACACCCAGGATCTTGTAATAGTCTTTGAAGTCCATCTAAGGATCACCATCCGTTATCGATATCGAGCCGCTCGGCAAGACACAGCATGCGCGCATCGGCGCGACAAAGATTGACCGATCTCAAGGCTGTGACTCAGGGGCGCTGCAGAAGTTTATCGGCCGTCACTGCAATTTCTTGTCATCGACAGACACAAGCCGAACCAATGTGTGCAAGTTTGGGGACGATTGCCCGTCTTTCAAGTCCAATCCGTTACAAGAACCGCTATTTAACGGATCACCGGCCTTCGAATCCGTGCGCGACTGGCATACACTGCGCGGCCGTTTTGCAACCGGAACCCGAACACCATGAACAACGCCTCTGGGGCCCGTGCCTGCGGTATCGACTTCGGCACCTCCAACTCCACCGTCGGCTGGATACGCCCCGGCATGGAAACGCTGATCGCGCTGGAAGACGACAAGATCACCCTGCCATCGGTGGTCTTCTTCAATTTCGAGGAGCGTCGTCCGGTCTATGGCCGGCTGGCCCTGCATGAGTACCTGGAAGGTTATGAAGGCCGGCTGATGCGCTCGCTCAAGAGCCTGCTGGGCTCCAAGCTGATCAAGCACGACACCAGCGTGCTTGGCACGGCGATGCCCTTCAAGGACCTGCTGGGACTGTTTATCGGCCAATTGAAACAGCGCGCTGAAACCACCGCCGGACGCGAGTTCGAGCAGGTGGTGCTGGGTCGCCCGGTGTTCTTCGTCGACGAAGACCCGGCCGCCGACCAGGAAGCCGAAGACACCCTGGCCGAAGTGGCGAAGAAGCTCGGTTTCAAGGAAGTGTCCTTCCAGTACGAGCCGATCGCCGCGGCCTTTGACTACGAGTCGACCCTGGACCGTGAAGAACTGGTGCTGATCGTCGACATCGGCGGCGGTACCTCGGACTTCTCCCTGGTGCGCCTGTCGCCGGAGCGCCGGGGCCTGGACAACCGTCACGACGATATCCTCGCCACCGGCGGCGTGCACATCGGCGGGACCGACTTCGACAAGCAACTTTCGCTGGCCGGCGTGATGCCGCTGTTCGGCTATGGCAGCCGGATGAAGAGCGGCGCCTACATGCCCACCAGCCATCACATGAACCTGGCGACCTGGCACACCATCAACTCGGTGTACTCGCAGAAAACCCACCTGGCCCTGGGCAGCATGCGCTACGACATTGAGGACACCGGCGGCATCGATCGCCTGTTCAAGCTGATCGAACAGCGTGCCGGCCACTGGCTGGCGATGGAAATCGAGGAAACCAAGATCGAGCTGACCCATGCCGCACAGCGCCATGTGCCGCTGGATCGCATCGAGCCAGGCTTGAGCGTGGAGTTGAGCCGGGCCTTGTTCGAGTCGGCCATCGATAACCTGCTGGCGCGGATCCGCAACAGCGTCAGCCAGTTGCTCGGCGATGCCGGGGTGGGGGTCGCGCAGGTCGACACGGTGTTCTTCACCGGTGGTTCCAGTGCCATTCCGGCGCTGCGCCAGAGCGTCTCGGCGATGCTGCCCAATGCCCGGCATGTGGAAGGCAATATCTTCGGCAGCATCGGCAGCGGCCTGGCGATCGAAGCGAAGAAGCGCTACGGCTGAAACCCCAGGCACCTCAATTGAAACGCGGTCCCTTGTAGGGGCCGGCTTGCCGGCGATGAGGCCAGAGAGCCTTGCATCGCCTGATCGGCCGGCCGGCGCCTGCAAGGTTTGATCGTGGCTTCAATAGTTCGTTAGAACACAATACCCACCTTGGCCCCAAACTCATCACGCTGGAGTTTGACCTGCCTGGCCAGGTTGTCGTTGATATTCAACTGATACCCGGTCTGGCTGTAGTAGACCCCGGTGATCACCGGCAACGAGCCGCGCTGATTGAATAGAAAGTTCGCCTGCGCATAAGGATTGGTCCGATCTTTCAAATCGGCGGTCGCCACATCCACGCCGTTGACCTTGAGCTTCAAATCACTTTCGGTCGTGCGTCGAACCCCCGCCTCCAGGTGCAGGGTGGCGGAATCAAAGCGGTGGGTATACCCCATTGCCGCCTTGAAGAAGGGCGAGCGGCCAAGCAAACCCATCTCGTAGCGGCCGATGCTGGTGGTATAGCGACTGCGCGCGTAGCCACCACCACCGATCAGATCGAGGGAGTCACGCTCGCCCAGGGCCATGCGCCAGCCCAGATCCAGATCGCCCTGCAAATCCCTGAGTTTGTCGCCGCTGTCCTTGCCGGACTTCAGATCAACCCCCGCCTGGTAGATAAAGCCGGCCTCGGCGGTCATCTTGTTGCCGAAGTTATAGAACAGGCCGGCCTCGGGCAGCGAGTCTTTCTCGGACGGGCCGGCGCCCTTGAGTGTGAAATTGTTATAGGTGCCCAGGATACCGAATTGGGAAACCGGGTCGGTGGAGGTGGCAGCCATTGCCAACAGGGGCGTTGTCATCAAGGCAACGGCAGCAGAGGTGATGATCAATTGAGTGAACATGGGAAACGACTCCATCTGAGAAATAGAGACTGAGCGAAAGTCAAAGGAGACTTTTTCGACACGCACACTTCTGCACTTGCATGAATAAGGAATGCGGGGCGAATAGCTCAATTCAGAATGGAAGGTTACGTAAAAGGAGTGCTGGACGAATTAGGCCCCATTAAACAGGTGCCGTCGGACACACCCCTGATTTGCACACCCTATTGCTCGGGTCGCGGTAGGACATATTTCGTCTCAGAATTTTCTGAACAGCACAGCTCGCTGTGCTGGGGGGAAAGGCCATGCCGGCCCGCTCGACCGCATCGCCGGCAGCCGGTCCGGATAGCGTGACGCCGGTCGCTCAGACCAGCTCAGCCAGCTTCAGCTCGCTTTTGATATACGCATAATAGATCGGCCCCGCCACCACGCCCGGCAAGCCGAATGCGGCCTCGAACACCAGCATGGCCATCAGCAGTTCCCAGGACTTGGCACTGATCTGCCCGCCAACGATCCGTGCGTTGAGGAAGTATTCCAGTTTGTGGATAAACATCAGGTAACCCAACGCCGCCGCCGCGACCCAGATCGACAGCGACAGGCCGACGATGGTGATCAGGGTGTTGGACATCAGGTTGCCGATCACCGGCAACAGCCCGAGCAGGAAGGTCAGCACGATCAGGGTCTTGGTCAGCGGTAGCTTGATCCCGAACAGCGGCAGGATCACCGCCAGGAAGATCGCGGTGAACGCGGTGTTCAGCGCCGAGATCTTGATCTGCGCGAAGACGATATTACGGAACGCTTGCACCAGCAGCCGCAGGCGGTCGAACATCGCCGCCGCCAGGGGTTTGCGCAGGGTGGCATCAGAAGCATGCTGCAAGGCCACGATCGCCCCCAGCACCATGCCGATCAGCAGGGTCACGAACATATGCGCCGCGTCCTTGCCTACCAGTTGCAATTCGCTCAGGTGCTTGGTCAGCCACTCGCCGATAGCGACCTGGAACTCCGCCGCACTGGCCGGCAGATAGGCGTCGATAAACGGCGGCAACTGTCCACGCGCCTTGTCCACCACTACCATGAATTTGCCGAGGGACGCACCGGGGTTTTCCGCTTCGTGCAGCAGGAAACTGATGGCCCCGGCAAAGATCAGGCTCAGCACACTGACGATCAAGGTGCCCAGCAGCGCCACTGCCAGCCAACGCGCACGCCGCCCGGCAATCAGGTGTTCAAGCTTGGGCGTGAGCATATTGACCAGCTCGAAGACCAACAAACCGGCCAACAGGCTGGGCAGCAACCGCAACGGCAATGCCAGCAACAACCCACCGAAAACAAGGATCAAACTGGCCAGGACTACGTAACGCTGGGAAAACGCTGACATACAGCCTCAAAAGGAACGGCGTTAAAAGACAGGCAGTCTGCCAGCCTTCTCCTGGGAGGACCAGCGGCAGGCGCCAGAAGGACGGAGGCCTGGCATCTTAATGGGCGGTTGTAACAGACAGACGACGCAGCCTCATGAAATTTCGCGGCGGCGGGACTTGCCGCAAAGCCCGTCAGTAAAAAGCAAGTCTCAAGCCTGGCGCCGATTTGTGGCGAGCGGGCTTGCCCGCGCTCGGCTGCGAAGCAGTCGTAAAACCAGTCACCTCGATCTGCCTGAAAAACCGCATCAGCCGGGTTTGGGGCCGCTTCGCGCCCCAACGCGGCGGTGCGGCGTTCCGACAAGCCCGCTCACCACAAATCGAGGCCAGGCTTGAGATTGCTGATCACATCCAGACTATGCCGAAACTACTTTTTCTTCAGGCAATTGCTGATGTAGGTCTTGTACGCATCGCCCTTGAGCCCCTGGGGCCGGTTGGCATTGCAGTCCTTCATCTTCTGCTGCTGCGGGGTCAACGCCTTGGCCGGCGCGGCCGTGGTCGCCGGTTTGGTCGCCGGCGTCACCGCAGGGGTGGCGGCAGGCGCCGTCGCGGCGGCCGCAGGCGCGGCCTTCAGGCAATTGCTCATAAAGGCCTTGCGTGCATCACCCGCAAGGTTCTGGGTCTTGGCGTCCGCGTTGCAAGTGCTCATCTTGCTTTGCTGAGCCGTCGCCGCAAAACCCTGCGAGCAAAGTAACAAGCCGATCAACAACAATGGGATACGGAGCATCTTCATGGAGTTTTCTCCTTGTTACCGTACCGAAGGGCACGGCATGCCTTCAGTGTAGACAAATGCTGTTACACATCCAGCGAGATCAGGCTAGGCCAGACGCGCCTGGCGTCGGTACTGCTCCGGTGAACAACCGGCCTGGCGCTGGAACATCGCAATAAACGCCGAAGCGGTGCTGTAGCCCAGGTCGAAGGCCATCTCCTGCACGCTACGACCGGTTTCCAACGCCTGCAGTGCGCCGATAAAGCGCAGACGCTGACGCCATTCACCGAAGCTGATCCCCAACTCGCGGACGAACAGTCGGGCCAGGGTTCGCTCACTGACGTGCAACTGCGCGGCCCACTGTGCCAGCGGGCGATTGTCCGCCGGGTCCTGCTGCAATCCCTCCAGCACCCTGAGCAAGGCCGGGGCGTCGGAATACGGCAGGTAACAGTGGTGCACCTTGGCCTGGTGCAATTGGTCCACCAACACTTGTGCCAGACGCACGTCCGCAGGGGTAGTAGGGATTTTCACATCGCGCTGGGCGAAGTCATTGAGGATCGACTTGAGAATATCGCTGATGGCCAGGGTGCTCGCCTCAGCGGGCAAATCGCGGCAATGCTCCTCGGCCAGGTACACCAAGCGGTAGACAATCGCCTGGGCGTTATGGGAGCTGTGCACGGTGTTCGGCGGTATCCACAGCGCGTAGCGCGACGGCGACATGAAGCGCCGGCCGGCCACTTCGTAGTGGATGACGCCGTGGGACACGTAATCGAGCGAGCCCCAGGGATGACAATGGGCCGCCGCATGGCGATCCGGGCCGAACTCGGCATAACGGAAGTACACCGAGGCCGGCAAAGAGGGAAAATCGGGGATATCGATGTAGCGCTTGCCCATGCTGTCCGGATTCCAACGCAGATTGACCGGATCGAAGTATAGGCTTTCATCCAGACACAAGGATAATCCCTCTTCATTGACGATTCTGGTTGTAACCCTCATGCAATACGCGTTTCCCCTGCTGGCAATTTTTATCTGGGCCGGCAATACCGTGGTCAACAAGATGGCGGTCGGCGCGATCTTCCCGGCGGAGATCGGCTTCTACCGCTGGTTGCTGGCCGGCTTGTTGTTCACCCCGTTCATGTTCCGCCAGGTGCTCGCCCACTGGAGCCGGATCCGCCCGAACCTGGGCCGGATCTTCGTGCTCGGGGTGCTCGGCATGGCGGTCTACCAGAGCCTGGCGTACTTTGCCGCGACCCTGACCTCGGCCACCAACATGGGCATCATCCTGTCCTTGATGCCGTTGATGTCCTTGACCCTGGCGATCCTCAGCCTCGGCCAGCGCCTGACCGCCGGCGCATTGGCCGGAGCGCTGCTGTCGTTTGCCGGGGTGCTGGTGGTGGTGTCGAGCGGCAGCCTGACGGCGCTGCTCAGCCATGGCGTGAACCTGGGCGACGCGATGATGCTGATCGCCACCCTGGCCTATGCGATCTACAGCACCCTGCTGAAAAAATGGCAACTGCGCCTGCCACCACTGGTGTTGCTGTACCTGCAGGTGTTGGTGGCGGTGGTGGTGCTGTTTCCGCTGTTCTGGTTTTCCCCGAAGGTCGGGCCAAACCTGCACAACGCCGGGCTGGTGCTGTATGCCTGCCTGCTTGCCTCGATGCTGGCGCCGCTGGCGTGGATGCGATCGGTGGCCACCCTTGGACCGAGCCGGACCACGCTGTTCTTCAACCTGCTGCCACTGCTCACCGCACTGATCGCCGCCGCGGTACTGCACGAAGAGTTGGCGCTGTATCACCTGCTGGGCGGAGCGCTGACCCTCGGCGGGGTAATCCTTTCGGAACGCTGGACCACACCGTTGCGCCGCGCCTGAACGGGATACGGCAATAACCGCTCCTACTGTTCCTCGGCCATCGTCTGCAGATCCGGGTCCAGGCTTTGCCAGGTAATCCTCTTGGCCACCGCACCGAAGACCCGATGCAGCAACGGGTTGCGGTGGCGGCAATAACAATCCAGCGCGACCAGCTGATGGCCGAGTTCGCGCTTGACCCGGTAGCCGGTCTGGCCGCTGTCCAGGCGGGTGGCCCCGACACTGTAGGACCACTTCACCGCCTGCTCCCATAGTTGGAAATACAGGTGCAGTTGCTTGCCCGCCTGGTAATCGATGCCGATGAACTTGTTGATCGCCTTGTCACCGAGCAGGAAGCAGAGCATGAATGCCACCATCTTGCCGGTCTTTTCATCGCTCAGCAGGATGAAATGCGACTCGGGTTTGAGGGCAATCTGTCGAAAGAACTCGAAGGTGAGCTTTTCGAATTTGGTCTTGCCCTTCTCGTAGGTTTGCAGGAAGAGGCTGTACAACTCTCGCAGTGTTGCTTCATCCGGTTGCTGCACGACCTCGACCGCCAGGGCCCCTGGCACCAGACCATGCTTGAGTTTCTTTTTCAGCAGATAACGGTGACGGCTCTTGAGGGTCTTGAGATAGCCCTCGAAACCACCCGGTGCCAGTTCGACCGCCGTGCCCGGAAAACTCACCATGGGAAACAGCCCGTGGCTTTCGCACAACCCTTCAAACGCCGCTTTCTGCGCCTCGCCAAAGTCCTTCCAGACGGTCATTGCCGCGTTCTTGGCTTTTGCCCGCAGGCTCAGCGCGTCTTGCAGCGGCCCGACGATATCCGCCAGCGAATGCCCCGGCAGCAAGCCGATGGTGCCCTCGTCGGAGCAAGGTGAGCCGACAAACAGGGTGCGCTGGTAACGCAGCGCGGGGATCACCCGGAGCATCTTGGCAATCACGGGCGGGACGACCAATTCCATGGGCACGTTCATGATGAACGTGGGCGCCAAGCCGATTGGCAGCCCATCTTTCTCCAGGATCGCGTAGGCAAATTCGAACTGATCTTCGAGCCCGCCGTCTTCCAGGGCTTCATACCACCAACGACCTTCGACGCCGCTGAAACAGCTTTCCCACAGGGTCGCGGGAACAGACGCAGCGTGACTGGCCCATTGAACTTGAAGCATTGAAACATCCTCTCAGTCGACTCCCTCCTGAGAGGGCCCATCCTTATACCCGCATGCAGGTGCATGGAGAAAGGATGGAAGCCAATTATTTCAACCGCCAGCACGCGCTTCGCCACGCCGCCAAAGGCCGCGTCCGGGCGGCGCTCACGGGACCTGCGCCACTCAGTCGGCAATCACCACAATCGCCACCCGGCGGTTCTCGGTGCGCCCGGCCACTGTGTCGTTGCTCGCCACCGGTTCGCGGCTGCCCAGGCCGCGCAACTGGATATTCCCGTGTTTCATACCGGACTGTTCGAGCACCGTCGCCACGCTGTTGGCCCGGCGCATGGACAGCTGTTCATTGTAGGGTTCCTTGCCCGACGCATCGGTATGTCCGTCCACCCGCACCCGCTGGATACCCACGCCCAACAGCGCCTTGGCAATCCGCTCGACGATGTCGTGGCTCTCCTTGTTCAACACTTCCAGGTCACTGCCGAACAGCACCTTGCCCGACAGGCCGAAAGCCCAGCCCTCGTCCGTCAGCTCGAAGCCCTGTTGCTTGAGCACGGCAATCTGCGCCGGGCTCAGGCCTTTGGGGGGCGCGGTCTGGCAGCCGGCCAGCGCCAGCAGCGCGCTGAACAGGGCCAGGGTGAAAAAACGCAGGGTCCGGCGAGTCAGTGTGTACAAGGGTTCAACTCCTGGTTTGAACAGTGGCGGCGAGGTGCTCCGACTCCGCCGTGTGTTGCCCGCCTCGGGCGAGGCGCTTGGCATGGTACATCGCCGCATCGGCGGCGTTGAGCAAGGTGCCCGGGGTGGCGCCATGGTCGGGGTAGACCGCGATACCGATGCTCAGTGAGGTCAGCACCTGGGCTGCACCGGGCACCGCAATGGGGGCGTCCATGCTGGCAATGATCTTGTCGGCAATGCGCTGGGCGTCTTCGATCTTGTGCAACGGCGTGAGCAGGACGGCGAATTCGTCACCGCCCAGGCGCGCCACCAGGTCCTCTTCACGCAATTGCGCGCGCACCCGCGTGGCCACGGCAACCAGCACCGCATCGCCCGCCGCATGGCCGAAGTTGTCGTTGATCTGCTTGAAGCGATCGCTGTCGAGAAACAGCACGCCGACCCGCTCGCCCTGCTTGGCGGCATTGCGCAGCGCGCGCATCAACCGGCCTTCGAAGAAGGCCCGGTTCGGCAGGCCGGTCAGGCTGTCGTGGCTGGCCTGGTGGGCCAGGGATTCGTTTTCGCTGCGCAGGTGGGTCTGCCAGGACTCCAACTCGTCGAGCAGGGCGTTGAAGTCGGTGCCCAGGTTGTCCAGCTCGGCAATTTGCGCGGGCGGCACACGTCGGTCGAAGGCCCGTTCGACGCGCGCGGCGTGGGCCACGTCGGCGAGGCTGCGCAACGGGCCGGTAATGCCGCGCAGCAGACGCCGGGCCAGGTACAACCCAAGCCAGGCCGCCAGGGCACTGCAGACCACGATACCAAGCAGACCGCTGATCAGGAAACGCAACAGGCTGCCGCCATGCCCGGTCAGGCGAACGCTACCGACCTCGCGATCCTGATGGATAATCGGCAGGCGGATCGGCTGTTCGAGCAGGCCGCGCGCCAGTTGCATCTCCACTTCGGAGAGCAGGCCGGTTTCCGGCCGCTGCCAGCGCGCCAGCAATTGACCGTGGGCATCGAAGACTTCGGCATCGGCCACTTCCTCGGTCTCGGCAATCAGGGCCAGGGCCTCGGTGGCCGCGCTGCTGTCGTTGAACACCACCGCGGCTTCCACGGTGTAGCTGATGGAGCGGGCGATCAGGTGCAGGTTGTGGTCGGCGTAGACCCGCAGGGCCAGCACGCCGAGAAAGGTCAGCGAGACACTCACCAGGCCCACCGCGGCCATGGCCGCCAGCAGGTGCCCACGGCCCAGCACCGAGCGCAGGCTGGGGCGCGTGCCGGACCTGATCCAGCCGATCAAGGCTGGGCGCTCCGGCGCCGCGAGAGCTGCAACACGCTGGGGTGAATGCGCACACCGCTGCGGGCGACCGAGTCGAGGTTGACCTCGAACGACACCTGGCTATCGGCGACCCGCAGGCAGAACAGGCTGCCGACCGTGCACTGATCGCCACCTTCGCTGATGCTCAGCACCGCGTGGCCGTTCAGGGCACTGAAGAGCTGGCTGCGTTCGTCACTGCTCAGCTTGCCGATATACACGGCATCGCAGGCGCTGCCGAGGGTCGGACTGCTGGCCAGCAGGCGCTGGACCAGCACCGGTCGCCCGGAGGCCTGGGTGGTGCCCTTGACCAGATCGTCGGTGTACTCGGTGGGGCCGACGATACACAGGCGCAGTTGCGTGGGCTCCACCGGCCAGCGCGCATAGCTGAGAATCCCCAGCACCACCTGGGTGACCGCCTGGGCGCGCTGGTCGGCAGCGCCGCTGGGCACGGAGTCCTGGGCAAAGCTGATGTGCGTCGACAAACAGAGAAGAGCGGACAGGCAGAACGGCTTCCACCCCCAAAATCGCCCTGTCGTCGAGACAGCCACGTTCATGCAGGAATTCTCTTAAAACTACGTAGGAATAATGCCGAAACAATAGCATACCCCTTGGATTGCCAGGATGGATCTCCAGCACTAGATAGCCAACTATTGGTTTATAAATCTCTGAAGTATGGATTTGAGCTTTCCTATTCTTCTGCGCGCACTGGGCTGCCTAAGATCGACACCACGCTCCTGCAGGGGAGAAGGCCCTCCCCTGATCTGATGTCAGACCGGCTCCGCAGAGAACTGGCTAGACGAACGCCCTCTGTTACTGCCGTAACCGCTCGTCCCGGGCCCACGCCGTGACGCGCATCGAACCGTTCAAGGCTTCGTTGAGGCGCACCGATGAAACTGGAGATTTTCCGTACCCTTTGGGGCTATACCGCGAGCAAGGCCCAGGCCCTTGAAGAGCTGCTGGCCGCCGGCTTCGACGGCCTCGAGGCGCGCCTGCCGCTGGACGCCACTGAACGCAGCGAGTTCGCCGCCTTTCTGCGGGCCAACCAGCTGGGTTATATCAGCACCGTTTTCACCGCCTACGACGTGCTCCCCGCCCAGGCTGCCGCCCCCGCCGAACACCTGCTGGACCTGGACCGCAAACTGGCCTGGGCCGCCGAGCTGCAACCGCGCTTCGTCAATGTGCTGGCCGGCAACGACCGCTGGCCCCTGGCGCAGCAGGTGGAATTCTTCGGTCAGGCCATGGCCCTGGCGCAACGCCACGGTCAGGTCTGCGTCTTCGAAACCCACCGCTCGCGCTCGCTGTTCAATCCCTGGCTGACCCTGGAACTGATCCGGCAACTGCCCGACCTGCGCTTCACCAGCGATATCAGCCACTGGATCGTCACCTGCGAACGCCTGCTGGATGATCCCGCCGATGACCTCAGCGCCTTTATCGAGCGCGTCCACCATATCCAGGCGCGAGTCGGCTACGACCAGGGCCCGCAGGTGCCGCACCCCGGCGCGCCGGAATACGCCCGCGAGCTGGCCTTCCACCAGGCCCACTGGGAAAGTATCTGGCGCGCCCAGCAGGCGCGAGGCTTCACGGTCACCACGCTGACCCCGGAGTTCGGCGCCGACGGCTACCTGCATCACCTGCCCTTCACCAATGTGCCGGTCGCCGACCTGTGGGCGCTGAATGTCTGGATGGCCCGGACCGAGCGCGAACATTTCCAGCGTTTCAGCCAATCAACCCACCCGTGAGGTGCTTGCGTCATGTCTGAGAACACCGCCAACAGCCCGGTCCAAGCCAACTTCAAGAGCATTCCGCAAGTGAACATCGCCGGGCTGTTCAGCGTCGAGCTCGAACACCGCCTGACGGTCGCCGAACAACTGGGGGCCGCCGCCAGCGAAGTGGGCTTCCTCTACATCACCGGGCACGGCATCGATCCGCAGTTGATCGATAATCTGCGCCAGGCGGCCAAGGACTATTTCGCCCAGCCGTTCGAAACCAAGATGCGGCACTACATCGGCACTTCGGCCACCCACAAGGGCTTTGTCCCGGAAGGTGAAGAGGTGTACGCCAAGGGCAAACCGGACCACAAGGAAGCCTTCGATATCGGCTTCGAAGTACCGGCGGACGATCCGCTGGTGCTGGCCGGCACGCCGCTGCTGGGACCGAATGACTGGCCGACGCTGCCGGGCTTCAAGGAGGCGGTGCAAGCCTATTACGCGGCGGTCTTCGCCCTCGGTCGCAAGCTGTTCGGCGGTTTCGCCCTGGCCCTGGGCCTGGCGGAGAACACCTTCGACGCCCTGGTCACCCGGCCGCCGTCGAAGCTGCGGTTGATCCATTACCCCTTCGACGGTGCCGCCCAGGACGCTCCCGGCATCGGCGCCCACACCGACTATGAGTGCTTCACCATCCTGCTGGCGGACAAGCCCGGCCTGGAAGTGATGAACGACCAGGGCCAGTGGATCGATGCGCCCCCCCTGCCCGGGGCCTTCGTGGTGAACATCGGCGACATGCTCGAAGTGATGAGCGCCGGTGCCTTTGTCGCCACCGCCCACCGGGTGCGCACGGTGAGCGAAGAGCGGTATTCCTTCCCGCTGTTCTATGCCTGCGACTTCCACACGTTGATCCAGCCGCTGCCGGGCTTCGCCAAGGCCGGCCAGGACTATGAACAGATCGCCATTGGCGAGCACATGTACGGCCAGGCCTTGCAGACCTACCAATACCTGCGCAAGCGCGTGGCGGACGGCGAGATCGCCCTGCCGGAGAAAGCCCGCAAGCCGTCGAGTTTCGGCCATTTGAAAAACCAGTCGCAGCCATCCTGACCCAGCCCTCACACCCCAGCCTTCACATCGGAGCCACCGAACATGTATAAGAAAACAACCTGCCTGACCCTGATCGCTACCAGCCTGCTCTGCACCAGCGCGGCCTTCGCCTCGACGGCCACCCCCGGCCAACTGAAGGTCGGGATGGAAATCACCTACCCGCCATTCGAATCCTATGACGCCGACAAGAACGTGGTCGGCTCCGATCCGGAGTTGTCCCGGGCCCTGGCCAAGCACCTGGAGGCCAAGGCACAGTTCGTCGACACCAAGTTCCCGAGCCTGATCCTCGGTCTCAATGCCGGGCACTACGACGCGATCATTTCCGGCATGTACATCACCCCCGAGCGCCAGACCCAGGCCATGACCATTCCCTACGCCAAGACCGGCGCAGCGATCATGGTGCCCAGCGGCAGCACGCTGAAACCGGGCACGCCGGAGGACCTCTGCGGGTTGAAGATCGGCCTTGAACAGGGCACCACCTGGGTCGCGCAGTTCCAGAAGCTGTCGACCGATTACTGTGTGCCCAAGGGCAAGGGCGCGATCACCGTGAATGAATATCCCTCGGCACCGGAAGTGACCCAGGCGCTGCTGTCCAACAACGTCCAGGCGCAGGTGGAAATTGCCGGTGCGGCGAAGCTGATCGCCGAGAAGACCAAGGGCCGGGTGGTGGTGACCAGCGAGCACCTGATCTATGCGCAGACCCTCGGGATTTTTGTGAAGAAGGGCAATGACGCGACGTACCAGGCGTTGCTCAAGGCCTTCGAGGAAACCAAGAAGAGCGGCGAGTACGCGGCCATACTGAGCAAGTACAGCCTGGAAGCGGCGGAGTAAGGTCCCCCACAGGGCTTGAGTCCTGTGGGGTTGTTGATGTGGGAGCGGAGCTTGCCCGCGAAGAACGATAACGCGGTATGCCTGGACGACCGCAGCGACTTCTTCGCGGGCAAGCTCCGCTCCCACAGGGGCCTCGTTCGTTGTCGGAACACCGCCCGGACCAAGCACCGCGCCCACAAGGATGTCATCGCTCAGTAATCGCTCCATCGCGACACCGAGGTATCTATGCAATTCGATTGGCCCTATTTCTTTTCGCTGTTCTCGATGCCGGCCTTCTGGCAGGCCTGCGTCACGGTGGTCGAACTCAGCGCCCTGGCCTGGTTTATCGGCATGCTGCTGGGCTTCTTCCTGGCCTCGGCCAAACTCTCCGCCTCGGCCTGGCTACGCCTCCCGGCGGCGGCCTATATCTGGTTCTTTCGCAGCATCCCGCTGCTGGTGCTGGTGGTGTTCGTCTACAACCTGCCGCAGCTGTTCCCGAGCACCGGTGGCGTACTTTCCGACCCGTTCTATTCCGGGTTGCTCGCGCTGGTGGTCACGGAGGCCGCGTACATGGCCGAGATCCATCGCGGCGGGTTGATCTCGGTCGCCAGGGGCCAGAAGGAAGCCGGCCGCGCCCTGGGTATCGGCGTGCTCGGGCTGCAACGCTTGATCGTGATTCCCCAGGCCTTTCGTATCTCGTTGCCGACCCTGATCAACGAATACATCACGGTGGTGAAACTGACCTCGCTGGTCTCGGTGATTTCCCTCACCGAGCTGCTCACCGTCGGCCAGCGCCTCTACGCGCAGAATTTCCTGGTGATGGAAACCCTTGGCGCGGTGGCGGTGTACTACGTGCTGATCGTGAGCCTGTTCGGTTGGCTCCTGCAACGCCTGGAGCGGCATCTCGACCTCAGCCAGCGCAAGCCGCAAACCCTCGATGAGCGTGCCATCGCCGGACTCAGGGCCGCGCAGCCGGCGCTGGCCCCGTCGCCGCGCGCGCAATCGGTCAGCGGCACGCCGCTGGCGCTGGACCTGCGCAATATCCACAAGTGCTATGGCAACCACGCAGTGCTCAAGGGCATCGATCTGGCGGTCGGCAGTGGCCAGGTGATCTCTATCATCGGCCCGTCCGGCTCGGGCAAGACCTCGCTGATCCGTACCATAAACGGCCTGGAAAGCATCGACCAGGGCAAGATCGTGCTCTTCGGCGAGGGCTTTATCAGCGCTGCCAATCACCCCAATAGCCCGCAGATTCGCCAGGGCGTGCGGCGCATCGGCATGGTGTTCCAGAACTTCAACCTGTTCCCCCATTGCTGCATCCTCGACAACATCACCCTGGCGTCGCGCTACCACGGTGTGGCCCGCGAACTGAGCGAACAGCGGGCACTCGCCTTGCTCGACAAGGTCGGCCTGCTGGCCCATGCCCGCAAGTACCCGCACCAGTTGTCCGGCGGTCAGCAGCAGCGGGTGGCGATTGCCCGGGCGCTGGCGATGGAACCGCAGATCATGCTGTTCGACGAGCCGACTTCGGCACTCGACCCGGAGCTGGTCGGGGAAGTGCTGAAGGTGATTCGCGAGTTGGCGGATGAAGGGATGACCATGCTGATCGTCACCCATGAGATGGATTTCGCCATGTCGATTTCCGATCGGGTGGTGTTCATGGAGAACGGGGTGGTGCAGTTGGACGCCAGCCCGCGGGCGATCCGCGAGGAGCAGCGAGGCGAGCGGGTGCGGCGATTCATGGGGATTGAGGGGCCTGCGCAAACCGAGGTGGGCATGGTGGGTTAGAAGCGCGGGGGCTGTCTGATAGATATCGAGCGACCTCACGGGCCTCTTCGCGGCGCTGCGGCGATCCGACAAGCTCCGCTCCCACAGTGTGTCCGTGTCGAACTCCAGATTCGTGTACGACACAGCACCTGTGGGAGCGGAGCTTGCCCGCGAAGGGGCCGGCACTGACACCGCTAACCCAGCTCCAGCATCAATCCGCTGAGCCGCTTGACCTTGCGCCCCACCGCCTCCTCGAACACCCCCGCACGGGGCTCGATCAAACTGAACCAATCCTTGGCCCGGGTGATGCCGGTGTAGATCAGTTCCTTGGTCAACACCGGATTCAACGCCTGCGGCAGGATCAAGGCGGTATGGGCAAACTCCGAGCCCTGGGACTTGTGCACCGTCATCGCGTACACCGTCTCCACATCGTTCAACCGACTGGGCAGGACAAAGCGCACCCCGCCCTGCCCGTCATTGCGCGGGAACGCCACCCGCAATACCGCCTCGCCGGCCTCGGGCCCATCGCGCTCCGGCAGTCTCAAGGCAATGCCGATATCGCCATTCATCAAACCCAGGCCGTAGTCGTTACGCGTCATCAGCACCGGCCGCCCTTCGTACCAATGCTGGTCGCTGTCGATCAGCCGATGGGCGAACAACGCCGCGCTAATCCGCTGGTTCAAACCCTCGACGCCCCAAGGCCCCTTGCGCACGGCGCAGAGCAACTGGAATTCGTCGAAGGCCTGGAGCACCGTGCGCGCCCAATCGGTCCAGCGTGCATCCGCCAGATCAGTGCCGGTGGCCGGACGCTGGCCACGCAGCACCCCCAGGTAATGTCGGTAACCTTTCGGGCCACTGCCCTGACCGTCCAGCACCAGGCGCTCGAACCGCTTGTCCTGCTCGCCCTTGAGCGACAGCGCGAACAGGTCCGCATGACTGCCGGCCGCCAGCAACGCCCGCGCCTCGTCCGCCGACTGGCGATTGACCAGCCGGGCCAACTGGCCGATGCCGCTGCCTTCGCCGAAGCGCCGGGAGTGGCGCAACATCACCACCTGCTGGGCCAACGGATGGCTGTCGTCCAGGTCTTCCTGCAAACCGCTGCCGCTCAAGTCCTCGCCGCTGACCGCTTGCAGCCAGCCACGGGTCCGCGCGCTATACCAGCCTTCCTCGGCATCCCGGCACAGGTCACCCAATACCGCGCCGGCTTCCACCGACGCCAGTTGGTCCTTGTCACCCAGCAGCACCAACCGTGCATGATCCGGCAAGGCATCCAGCAGATTGGCCATCATTTCCAGGTCGATCATCGACGCTTCATCCACCACCAAGACATCCAGTGGCAGGCGGTTGCCCGCGTGATGGCGGAAGTGCCGGGTACCCGGCCGGCTACCCAATAACCTGTGCACGGTGGTGACGTCGCTGGGGATCTTGCCGCGCACGCCCTCATCGATATCCAGCGAGCGCACCTGCGCACTGATGGACTCAGTCAGGCGCGCGGCGGCCTTGCCGGTGGGTGCCGCCAGGCGAATACGCAAGGGTTTTCCCGCCGCCACCGCCGGGGCCTGGAGCAAGGCCAACAGCCGCACCACGGTGGTGGTCTTGCCGGTACCGGGGCCACCGGTAACGATACTGAACGCCCCGCGCGTGGCCAGGGCACAGGCGAGTTTCTGCCAATCGATACGCGCACCGGGCTGCGCCGCGCCGAACAACGCGGTCAGACGTTGCGCCAGGTCGTCCGGGGTCTCTTCCTGTTCGGCCAGACGCCGGCGCAAGGCCTCGTCGATACGCCGCTCGTAAGCCCAATAACGGCGCAGGTACAGACGTCGCCCGCTGAGCACCAGCGGACGCTGTGCCGCCTCGATGCCCGCATCGTCCGCCAGCGCCACCAGTGAACTTGCCTGCAAGGATCGACACCAGTGCTCGCCGTCCAGGGCCACCAGCAACTGCGACGGCAGCAGCAACGCCCCGCCCTGAACATCGCCTTCCGGCGGCAGGGACAGGGCGAAGTCCGGCTCCTGCAAGGTGGCGAACAGATCGAGACAGACATGCCCGTGCCCCAGCTGATGGCTGGTCAGCGCCGCCGCCAGCAGCACCAGCGGATCGGCCTCGGGATCGAGCTCGTGGAGAAAGGCCACGAAGGCCTTGTCCAGCGCCCGCAACCAACCCCGTGCGACCCAGCGCTCCAACAGCAACAACAAGTCCGCCGCGCGGCTCAGGGGCGTCAGTCCGGCCAGGCTGTCGTCGCTCAGCGCCGTCGGCAGGATGTGTGAAAAAGAACGTTTCATAACAGACTCCCCTGTTCCCAGGCGGGCTCACTGCGGGGCACCGGTTTACCCTGGAACAGCAGGTCCAGGTGCTCGATCAGCTCACGCGGTGGCCGGGTGAAAAACACACCCTGACTCGGCGCTCGAGTGCCGCGCAGGAACAGATACAAGGCCCCGCCCATATGCCGCTCGTAGTCGTAGTCCGGCAGCCGCACCTTGAGCTGGCGATGCAGGGCCAGCAGGTAGAGTACGTATTGCAGGTCATAGCGGTTGTCGAGGATCGACAGGCTCATGGCCTGCTCGGTGTAGGCCGCGTCATCGGCGCCCAGCCAGTTGGATTTGTAGTCCGCCACGTAGTAGCGACCCTGGTGTTCGAACGTCAGGTCGATAAAACCCTTGAACATGCCATTGAGCGAGACCGGCTCGGCCTTGGCCCGGGCGACACCAGCGTGGGTATGGCGGCGCACCAGTTCGTCAACCTTGAGCACATCCACCGTGTGGCTGGCGAACCAGAACTCCATTTCCACCCGGTAGGCCTTGAGATCCTTGAAGACCACCGGTGGCTGATCGTTGCCCAGGCGCAAAGGGCTTTGCAGCAGATCGGCAAGCCAGTCGCTCAGGGCCGCAATCCAGCCTTTCCAGCCCCGCAGGTTGCAGCGTGGCGCGACGGCCTTTTCGATCAGTGTGCGGTCGGCATTGAAGCCTTCGTCACCGGCCCATTCGAGCAGACCGTGGAGAAAGGTGCCGGGGTTCGGACCACGGGGGAAGCGGTGAATGTCAGTGCCGCTCGGCACCGGATCACGAGGCGCGGACGGATCGAGGCGTTCGTCGTCAAAGAGTTTTTGCGCCTGAGGGCTTTCCGGCGCCTCGTCAGTGTCAGCGCTCTGTACCTCACCAATGCGCAAGGCACTGTAGGAGGCGATCCACCAATACTCGGAGGCACTGCGCTTGGGCAGGCGCGGGGCGAGCAGGACAGCTTCGTTGCGGGGCGCTTGGAAAGCTTCGGCGGTGGCCGCTGGCAGCACTTCGCAGGCCAGTGCCGGGCAACCTTCCCGCAGGTCCGACAACCAGCGTTCAAGGCCCGGGGACTCGCCCAATACAGCACCACCACCGAGCAGATAACCGAGCGCGGACAGGTGCAGCACCGAAGCGTTATGGTTGCCCCGCTTGAGGTCGGCCACCCCCAGCCAGCAGGCATGTCGGGCCCGGGTCAGGGCGACGTAGAGCAGGCGCAGGTCTTCGGCCAGGCGCTCGGCGTCGGCCTGGACGATCAGTTCGGCGGTGGGTTTCAGGCTGACCTGGGCCTTACGCTCGGCATCGTGGTAATGCAGCGGCAGGCGACTGCCGTCCACCGGCTTGACCGAGCAGATGAAAGGCAGGAACACCAGGGGGTATTCCAGCCCCTTGGATTTGTGGATGGTCACCACCTTGACCAGTTGCTCGTCGCTTTCCAGGCGCAGGATCTGTTCTTCACCCGCCTGGCCGGAGGACGCCAGGTGCTCGCCGAGATGGCGGATCAACGCCTGTTCGCCGTCGAGTTCGGCGGCCGCCTGTTGCAGCAGTTCGGACAGGTGCAGCAAGTTGGTCAGCACCCGCTCGCCGTCGCTGCGGGTCATCAGCGCCCGGGGCAGCTGGAAGTCATGGATCAGCCGCCGCAGCATCGGCAGTACGCCTTGTTTGCGCCAGATCTCGCGATAGCGGCGGAACTGCATGACCCGCTGCTCCCAGGCCAGCTCGTCCTGGTTCAGGCGCTCCAGTTCAGCCAGCGACAGGTTCAGGGTGATGCAGGCCAGGGCCGCCCGTAGAGGACGCTCGACATCCGGCTCGGCGCAGGCCTTGAGCCAGGCCAGCAGGTCATGGGCCTCCTGGGCGGCGAACACCGAATCCTTGTCCGAGAGATAAACGCTGCGCACGCCGCGACTCGCCAGCTCGCCACGGACCGCCTGGGCCTCCTTGCCGTCACGCACCAGGATTGCGATATCGGAAGGCAGCACGCCGTTGAGCGCGCCGTCGCGGACGAAACCGATACGCTGCTGTTGGCCGCCATTGAGCAACTCGACAATACGAGTGGCGCAGGCCGCGGCCAACTGCTGGCGATACAGCGCGCCGGACACCGGCTGCTCGCTTGCCAATTGCCAGAGGTTGAGCGCCGCCACCGGCTGGCCGTCGATCTGCAAGACCTCCTTGCGCCCCTGGGCCGCCACCGGCAGAAATGGCACCGGGTTCTCATCGCCCTCGCGAAACAGGAACGCACCGCGCCCTTGCTCGCGCTGCTCGGCGCGTTCGAAGACATGGTTGACCGCGGTGACCATCGCCTGGCTGGAGCGGAAGTTGGTGCCCAGTGTATGCAGGCGACCATGGGTAGCCTGGCGCGCCCGCAGGTAGGTATAGATATCGGCGCCTCGGAAGGCGTAGATCGCCTGCTTCGGGTCGCCGATCAGAAACAGGCCGCACTCGGGGTTGTTGTCCTCGATACGGTAGATACTTTCGAAAATCCGGTACTGCACCGGATCGGTGTCCTGGAATTCGTCGATCAGCGCCACCGGGAATTGCTCGCGGATCAGGCTCGCCAGGCGCTCGCCGCCGTCGGCCTGGAGCGCCGCGTCAAGGCGCAGGAGCATGTCGTCGAAGCCCATCTCGGCGCGCCGGCGCTTCTCTTCCTCGAAGCGCGCGCCGACCCAGCGGGCCGCGTGCTCGAGCACGGCGGCGTCCGGCGTGGGCAAGGCATCGAGGCTGGTTTTCAAGCCGCCCATGGCGTCGAGGGCCGGATGGCTCGGCGGCTCGCCCTTCCAGGCTTCGGCCAGGCCCGCGGCGGTCAGCCGGCTGAAGCCGGTGCCGATATCCAGTTGTTCCTGAGTCTCGTCCTCGGCCCAGGCACTGAGTTTCTCGAACCAGGGCTCGAAGTAACGCGCCTGCATCTTGCGGCCGTCGACGGTCTTGTTCGCCACGCCTTGCAGGCAGATATCCCGCAGTTCGGCGGCCCATTGCCGCCACGGCGCCTTGAGCTGTACCAGGGCCTGGCGACGTTCCTGAATGCAGGCCTCGATCAACTCGGCCGGCTCTTGCGGGTTGTCGTTGCGGCGTTCGCTGCCGAACAGGGCGCGCACCCGCGGCAGCAGTGTCGCCGGCCCGCCCCAGTTGGCCCGGACCCAGTTCAGCGCATCGCCGTGCATCTTGTAGCAGAACAGTCGCCAGTAATCGCGCAGCACTTCACCCAGCAGTTCGCTGTGGTCGGTTTCCAGGGTCTGGGTAAACAGGCTGCCGCTGTCGAAGGCATGTTCACGCAGCATGCGCTGGCACCAGCCATGGATCGTCGATACCGCCGCTTCGTCCATCCATTGGGCGGCAATGTCCAGGCGGTTGGCACACGCCGGCCAGTGTTCGGCCGGGTATTCGTCGCGCAGTTGGGCGATCAACCCATCGGTGGCCGCTATCTCGTCGCGGAAGAACCGCGCGGCCTCTGCCAGGCGGGTGCGGATACGGTCACGCAGTTCCTGGGTGGCGGCATCGGTGAAGGTCACCACGAGGATTTGTGGTGGCAGTAATTCGCGGTCGAACCCCGCGACCTCGCCACCATGGCCAAGGACCAGGCGCAGGTAGAGCGCGGAGATGGTGAAGGTCTTGCCGGTGCCGGCACTGGCTTCGATCAGCTGGCTGCCGCGTAGCGGGAACGCCAGCGCCAGGGGTGTCTTGCTCTCGGTCATGAGCGCGCCTCCTCGGCGGCGAGCGAACGCCAGGGGGCTTCGAGCAACGGACGATAGAGCGTATCGCACCAGCCTTCGAATTCCTCGCTGGCGATCAGCGCGTTGTAATCGGCGAACTGGCGGGCCAGAGCCGCGCTTTCCCGGCGCTCGCCTTCGTTGTTCACACCGTCGCCGTCATAGGCCTTGCGCGCGGCGTCCTGCGCCTTGAGCGGGTCCGATTGGGAGAGCCAGGCAAAGGCGGTCTTTACCGCGACCGGCAGCGGCCGACACATGCCGGACTGCCAGGCCCGCAGCAGGTTGCCGAGAATCTCGGCCGCTCGCCGCGGTTCGAACGGCGGCAGCAGCAACGTGTCGTCGCTGGCCACCAGGGCGGTGGTCATCGACAGTTCGCCGGCACAAGCCACCAGGTGCTCGACCCAGGGCCGCGTGAGGCGGTGCCATTTGCGCGTCTTGAGCGAGCCGATACTGTTGGGGATGGTCATCACCGCGAGCAGGCCGCCATCACTGCGCTGATGCAGGCCGCTCAGCCAGCCCTCCACCCGGATACCGTCGGCGTCGAAGGCGACGGGCACGGCACTGGTCAGCGCGGTTGGCCAGAGGCTGAGCAGTTGCCGGTAACGTTGCAACAGGTCCGGCAGCGGTTCGATCAGTTCGTGTTGCAGCAATTCACCGAACCCGGCCATGGGCAGCAGGCCGCTGGCTTGCAAGCGCCGAGCTTGGTGCTGCAGGGCTTCGTCGGGGTGGTCCGGCTGGAGCAGCGCCGCTTGCAGCAGGCTGTCGCTGAGGCTGTAGCGTTGCAGAGCGTCGAGCACGAACGGTTCTTCATCGGCCAGCGGTGCCTGTGTGGCTTCGAAGAAGACTTTCAAGCGCTGGCTGAAAAAGTGCCGAACCGGGTTGCGCAGAAAGTCCTGGAGCTGAGCCAGGGTCAATGGCTCCTCTTGCCGGTAGGGGTCGAGCGGCGCAATCGTTTCATGCGGACTTTGGCTCTCGTGCAGTTGCTGCCACTCGCGGGCATAGCTGAACAACTCGGCATGACTGTCATGGAAGTAGCGGGCGCTGAAGGGTTGCAGCGGATGCTCCTGGGTCAGGGCCCGCAGCAGATGCTCACCGTCGGCGTCCGGCAACCGCCAGCCCGCGGCGAGGTGGTCGCGCAACTGGCCGATCAGGACCGAAGCCGGACGCTCGCTGTTGTCGCGGATGCTGTGACCGACCCAGCTGATATAGAGCTGGTGCCTGGCCGAGAGCAGGGCTTCGAGCAGCAGGTAGCGGTCGTCTTCACGCCGTGAGCGGTCGCCGGGACGGTAGTCGCTGCTCATCAGGTCGAAGTCCAGTGGCGGTTGCGCCCGAGGGTAGTCACCGTCGTTCATGCCCAACAGGCAGACCAGCTTGAACGGGATCGCCCGCATCGGCATCAGGGTGCAGAAGTTCACCGCGCCAGCCAGGAAGCGTTGGGACAGGCGGCCCTGGTCGAGACCGGCCAGCCAGGCTTCGCGCACCACGGTCAGTGGCAGGATTTCCTGCAGGTTCACCGCTTCGCAGGTTTCCAGCCAGTCGGCACGCAGTTGCTCGAGCTGGATCAGCAGGTAGTCGTCGTGTTCGGTACTGGCGAGGAAAAACAGCTGGATCAACGCATGCAGGCGCTCACCCCATTGTTGCGGCAAGGCCGGCTCGGAAAGCTCCTGGTGGGCGATTTCCAGGGCGTCGAGCAGCGCCACCAGCGGGCCGATCAAGGCGGCGTCGAGGCCGCCGATCTCGTCGTAGGGCTCGATGCCTTCGCAAGCCTCGCCACTGCCGACCGCGTAGCCCAACAGCATGCGCCGTAAGCCGAACTGCCAGCTGTTCTGCTCCAGCGCATCGGGCAGGCCGAGGCCGGCGCGTTGCTCGGCATTCATGCCCCAGCGCACGCCGGCACCCTCGATCCAGCGATGCAGGGTGGGCAGGTCGCGTTCTTGCACATTGAAGCGCGCGCGCAAGGCCGGGACGTCCAGCAGATCGAGGATCTCGCTGACCGGGAAGCGGCTGTCGGGCAACTTGAGCAGGTGTTCGACGGCAATCAGCAGGGGGTCGCGGCCGCGCTGGCCCTGGTCGGCCAGGGTGAAGGGGATGAAGCGCGGGTCGCCGCGCTCAAGCTGGCCGAAGACCGCGCGGATGTGCGGGGCGTAACTGTCGATGTCCGGGACCATGACGATGATGTCGCGCGGCCGCAGGTCCGGCTCGGCGCTGAAGCGTTCGAGCAACTGGTCGTGAAGGATCTCCACTTCACGCTGAGCGCTGTGGGCGACATGGAAGCGAATCGACGGGTCCCGCGCCAGGTCGATGGCCGGCCAGTGTTCGCGGGTTTCGTTGAGCGGACGCAGTTCGAGGATATCGTCCTGCAATTGATTGAGCAGGGTCAGCGGCACGCTGTCACTGAACAGGTCGATACGGCCGTCGCGGAAAGCCGCGCGATAGCTGGTCGGATCGTCGTAACTGTCCAGCAGGTTGATGTAATCGCGGCCCTGCTTGCCCCAGGCGGCCAGCAGCGGATGCGCGTGCTGGTGCAGGGTTTGCGGGTCGAGGGCCAGCGGCATCCCGGCCTTGCGGGCCTGGCGTTTGTATTGGTTACGCAGCAAGTCCTTGTCGGCGACGATATCGGCCCAGTGATGACGACAAGGGTTATGTACGCAGAGCAGCACCTGGCTGAAACGGGCCAGTCCGGCGAGGGCTTCGAGGGCCTGGGCCGGGAGCGAGGAGATGCCGAAGACGATGACCCGTGGGGGCAAGCCTGGCGGTGCGCTTTCAAGCTGGTTGATTCGTTCGATAAAACGCTGGTGCACGCCGGCGCGGCTTTGGGCCATGCCGCAGGCGCCGACATCCAACAGCAGCGCACGCCATAACTCGGCCTGCCAGCAATTGGCTGGCGGCAGTGGTTTGATCTCGCCGCGGCCGCTGCGCAGTTGGTGGCGGCCGGCAGCCCAGTCTTCCAGCCAGTCGGCGCGATAGACCTGGTATTGGTCGAACAGGTCGGCGAGACGCTCGGCCAATTGGTAGCGCTTGCGCAGATCGGTGTCGTGGGTGAGGAAGCGCTGCAGCGGCTCGAAGTGCGCTTGGTCGATCAGTTCCGGCAGCAGACGCATCAGGCGCCAGGTCAGCGGGCCTTTATCGAGCAGGGATTTGGCCGGGATTTCGTCGCGGCCCAGGACCATTCGATAAAGCTGCCACATAAAGCTGCCGGGCAGTTGCACATCGATGGCGGCGGCAATGCCGCAGCCACCCTGGTCGTCGTCTTCCGGGTCTTCGGCCAGGGCGAGTTTCAGCCACTGGGCGATACCGTTGCTCTGCACCAGGGCGATTTCGTTCTCCAGGGGCGCCAGGGGATAACGCCGCATCACGTTGATCACCAGGCTGCGCAGTTCCTCGGGGCTGTTGCTCTGCACCACCATGAAGGCGGGGTTGAGTGAGGTCGAGTCCGGCATGCCGACTTCCTTGGAGAATTCAAAACGAAGGCCGGACTTTAACACCTCCGGCGCGGCCAATCCCCCTGCCGGAACACCTATCCCAAACCCTTTTAAAGCTCAAGTCGTCCAGGAATGCTTGCAACCTGGCGTGTCGATGGCCAGCGTAGCGCTACGCCACGGCATCAACGCTAACCTGGTTAGAAAGTGGATACCCGCTTACCGTGATCGTCAGGCGCCAGTGTTGCCGGCTTTCGTTCCGATGACACAGGAGCCCCGAACTCAGGCCGATCAACCAATGCCTATCAGTATCGAGATCCCTTTCGGGCAGCAAAAACCCAGCCAGAGTGATCGCGGTATTCGGCCCAAAAAAAGCCAGTCCGGCGTTACGGCAGGCCTGGTTGTTTGAGTTAGTTTAGATACCGTTCCACCAGACGCGCCCAGTAGGCAGCGCCGATAGGCAAGTTTTTGTCATTGAAGTCGTAGGCCGGATTATGAACCATACAACCATCTTCTCCAACGCCATTGCCCAAGCGTAAAAAACAACCTGGCCGCTGCTCAAGCATGTAAGCGAAGTCCTCGCTGGACATGAGCTGATCGGCATGGGCAATCACATGGTCATCACCCACCAGTTCCCGTGCTACTTGCAGAGCAAATTCGGTTTGCGCTCGGTTGTTGTCGATCACCGGGTAACCCGCCATATAGTCGATTGTGGCCGTTGCTCCATAGCTGTTTGCCTGGGCATGGACCAGTGCTTCGATGCGCTCTTTCAACTGGCTACGTACCAGCTTGCTGAACGAGCGGACGCTCAGCTCAAGGTAGGCACTGCTGGAAATCACATTGTTAGCAACCCCCGCCTGAAGCAAGCCGACCGTTACCACAGCAGGTTCAACAGGGTTGATATTGCGCGCGACAATGGTCTGCAGCGACATGACAATGCCGGAAGCCACCACCACCGGGTCCACCGTAAGGTGCGGGCGAGCCGCATGGCCTCCGAGACCATGAATGGTAATCGCGACCTTGTCGCTGGCCGACATGAACGGTCCGCTTCTAAATAGGAAGGTACCCGGGGCCTCGCCGGGGTGATTGTGCATTCCGAACACGGCATCACAGGGAAAGCGTTCGAACAAACCATCATTTACCATGCGTTGCGCACCGCTATCGAAACCCTTCTCCTCTGCAGGTTGAAAATAGAGGTGCACCGTTCCGCGGAAGTTTCGTGTGCGCGCCAGATATTCAGCCGCCCCAAGCAGCATCGCGGTATGGCCGTCGTGGCCGCAGGCGTGCATTTTTCCCTGATGGACACTGGCGTAAGGCAAGCCGGTCTGCTCGGTCAACGGCAGAGCATCCATGTCCGCTCTTATGCCAATGCTCTTGCCGGTGCCTACCGTCAGGCTGCCTACCACACCGGTCTCACCAACGCCTTCGGTTACGCTAAACCCCCAGGCCCGTAAGCGCTCTGCAACGAGTTTAGCGGTTTGAAACTCCTCGTAGGCCATTTCCGGATGCTGGTGAATATGGCGGCGAATACGTGTCAGCTCCTCAACTTGAGGGCGTAAATCATCGACGCTGCAGTAGTGAGGTTCAGTCTTCATCACTGTGAGTTCCTAGCGGTGAATAATGGAGTGCAGGAGTGCTGCCAATTGGGACGCATCCCCAGCGCCTACGGTTGAGCCTGGGCCGGTAAACGCAACGTCAACGTGCAAAGACCGCCGATCACTAAAAGGACGGCCATTACGGCCATCCCCGCAGCGAACGAGCCGGTGAAGTTCTTCAAGGCGCCGATGATAGATGGACTAACAAACCCACCAAAGGCACCGATGCTGTTGATCAGGGCTATGCCGCCAGCGGCGGCAGTATCTTTGAGGTAGCTAGAGGGTCCAGCCCAGAACACGGCATAGGCCGCGTATGTGGATAGCGTTGCGAGGGTGATACTGCACAGCGCCAACGTGAGGTTGCCGGAACTGAAACCGGTCAGCACCAAGCCTACTGCGCCCAGAAAGGCGGGCACTGCGCCATGCCAGCGGCGCTCGCCCAGGCGATCGGAACTCCGGGCATTGATCAGCATCGCGACAATGGCGGCGCTGTAAGGGATCATTGAATAGAGGCCGATCTCGAAAATATTCGTTACGCCAGCGTCTCGCAGTATGCTCGGCAACCAGAAACTGACGGTATACAGACCGCAGATCAGACAGAAGTAAATGAGGGCCATCAAGTAAATTCGCCAATCCTTCAAGGCGGCAGCGAACGTGTGTTGTTTTGACGCCTGCACCTGTTCCAGATCATTCGCCAGCAAACGTTTTTCTTCTTTGCTCAGCCATTTGGCCTGTTCCGGCGAGTCACTCAAAAAGAAGAACGCAGCTATACCCAAAAGAATGCAAGGCGCCCCTTCGAGGATGAACATCCACTGCCATCCCGCCAAGCCATGAATGTCGGCGAAAGCCCCCATGATCCAGGTCGACAATGGTCCACCGATGACGTTCGAGACGGGGCCTGCCAACAGGACGCACGCCATTACTTGAGCGCGACGCTTGCCTGAAAACCAGAAGGTTAGATAGAGGATCATGCCCGGAGCAAATCCAGCTTCAAACACCCCTAGAAAAAACCTCAGGACATAAAAGGTAGAGCTGTCATGGACAAACAGCATCGAGGTTGAAGCCGCTCCCCACAACAACATGATGCGACTGAGCGTCTTACGTATTCCTATTCGTGCCAGCCAGAGATTGCTCGGCACTTCGAACATTACATAACCGATAAAGAAAATCCCTGCCGCCAATCCATAAGCGGCATCGGTCAGACCGAACTCCTGCTGCATCGCAATCTTGGCGTAACTGATATTGACCCGATCTAAATAGGCGAGGACATAGCACAACAACAGGAAGGGTAATAGGCGCCAACTGATTTTGCGATACATCTTGCGCAGGGCGAGGTCATCGAGGGGGATCGATGTGATCCGTATTGCTGCTTGAGCCATATTGAAGTCCTCGCAAATTCCGCATTTGTTTTTATTGTGTCGATTGAATGAGCTTGGCATCGCCCAATTGACAGGGATTATGGGGAGGGTAGAAACTTCAAACAATAGCTATATTCGCTGACAAGTGTTGCTTTGAAAGCAACAGACAGGAGAGCCTAAATTGCAGAAAATTGGCCTTAATGAACGTCGGCTTCACTATTTTTCAGCGGTTGCAGAAACCGGCTCGATCCGAGGCGCAGCGGACCGTCTGAATATCGAGCCCTCGGTTGTCAGCCGGCAAATCCATCAATTGGAAAGCGAGTTGGGGGTGCAACTCCTACAGCGCCATGGTAGGGGGATCGTCCCGACAGAGGCTGCCAAGCTGGTGATCAACCATTGTCGTGAGCGGCGATCAAGCGAAGCCTTGCTGCTGACTCAGATTTCTGAACTCAAGGGTCTGGAGAGAGGTGAGATTCACATTGTTGCGGGCGAAGGCTTCCGCGAGGAATTAGTCCGCTGGGTGCTCCAGGACTTCAGCCAGCAGCACCCCAAGCTGGTCGTTACTCTGGAGTTCGCCAACGCCGTCGACACAGTGCGGATGCTGGCAAGTGATCAGGCTCACATCGGCTTGGCATACCGTCCGCCTATCGATCCCGCCGTGCGTACGGTCATGTTGCGCAAACAGCCGATGTGCGTCATCACCTGGCCCGGCCATCCCCTTACCGAGAAGAAGCAGCCGCTGGCATTGGGTGATGTTTGCCCCTACCCGGTGGGATTGATGTCCAACGGCTTTGGCTTGAGCAATCTGGTTAAGCTGGCGCAATACCACGACCGCATTCAATTCGAATCCAATCTGGTCACCAACTCAATCGCCACTCTGAAGAGCTATGTAAAAGCCCACCTCGGGGTGACCTTCCTGTCCTCGCACGCGGTAGCCAATGAGATCGCGGAAGGAACGCTTGTAGCGCTTAGGACCCGCAGCGAAGTATTCGAAAGTGCTGAGGCCCACCTGATGGTCCGCGCGGGTCGGCAACTGTCAGTCGCGGCTGAAAGGTTGTTGGCCATGTTGAAACAGAAGGCCGTTTTTGATGGCCCTGAATAATCTTGATCCAGCGCTCCCGAAAAATAGGTGCATGCGTTTAAATATAATCCTTGAGCCCCGCAGCGCTTGAACCGACGCCATCGCTGGCAATCGAACAGTCACTCTAGATCCTGGATCG